>MFPR01000044.1 GCA_001784175.1 Candidatus Lindowbacteria bacterium RIFCSPLOWO2_12_FULL_62_27 | reverse complement strand
AGACGAACGACACGACGCCGGCCTTTACGTGGAGCGGGACGGGGGACACGTACACGGTGCAGGTATCGAAATTATCGACGTTTGCGACGATCCACGATGTGGCGACGGTGACGAGCGCGACATACACGCCGAGTCCGGGGTACGCGCCTGCGGTGTACTATTGGCGAGTGGTGGGGTGGGACGATGCGGGGAACTACGAGACGACGGTGTTGCGGAGGGTGGTGGTGGACACGCAGGTGAGCGTGAGTTTGACGAGTCCGTCGGACACGTACGAGACGAACGACACGACGCCGAGCTTCACGTGGACGGGGGATGGAGAGACGTACACGTTTCAGATTTCGACGAGCACGTCCTTCGGGACGATTTACGACAGCCAGTCGACGGGGGGGCTGGGGTACACGCCGAGTCCCGGGTATGCGACGGACACGTACTATTGGCGGGTGGTGGCGAAGGACACGGCAGGGAACTACGAGACGACAGCCGCGCGGATGATCAAGGTGGACACGATCGTAAGCGTGAGTTTGACGGCCCCGTCAGATTCAGCCGAGACGAACGACACGACGCTGACGTTCACGTGGAGCGGGACAGGCGACACGTATACGATTCAAATTGCGAAGGTCAGCACGTTTGCCGTTTTGTATGAGGCGTCGACCACGAATGGAACCAGCTATTCGCCGTCGAGCAGTTATGGCGCGGACACATATTTCTGGCGCGTGATCGCCGGCGACAAGGCGGGAAATTTCGAAACGTCCGCATCGCGGTTTCTGTTGATCGACACGATCGTCACCGTCAGTTTGACCAGCCCGGCGGATACGACCCGGACGAACGACACAACGCCGGCCTTTGCCTGGAGCGGAACAGGCGACACCTACCAGATTCAGATATCCATGAGCGGCACGTTTGGCACGCTCCGTGACAGTACGTCGACGGCCGCGCTGACGTACACGCCGTCGGGCTATCCGGAGGACACGTACTATTGGCGCGTGATCGCATGGGACGAGGCGGGGAATTTCGAGACGACGGCCGTCCGCATGATCGTTCTCGACACGAGTGTGACGGTGAGCGTCACGTCGCCCGCCGATTCGACCCGGACGAACGACACGACGCCGGCGTTTTCGTGGAGCGGCGCGGGCGATACCTATGTGTTTCAGATTTCAAAGCAGGCGGCGTTCGGCGCCCTCGCTGACAGTCTGACCTCGTCCGCCGTGACGTACACGCCGTCGACCGGGTATGCGGCGGAAACCTATTACTGGCGGGTCGCCGCGATCGATGCCGCGGGAAATCATGAGACGAGCGCAAGCCGCGTTCTCTACCTCGACACCGGCGTGACCGTGAGCCAGACCAGTCCGGAGGATTCGACCAAGACAAGCGACACGATGCCGACCTTCACGTGGAGCGGGGATGGCGACACCTATACGCTCCAAGTTTCGAAAACCGCCGGGTTCGGCGCGATCTTCGACAGCCAGACCACCGGCGGGGCCACCTACACGCCGGCCGCCTACTATGCCGCCGATACGTACTATTGGCGCGTCGTCGTGGCGGACCAGGCCGGAAATACCGGTGTGACGTCTGTACGCCTGTTGATCATCGACACGGCGGTGTCCGTGAGCCTGTCGACCCCGGCGGAGGGCGCCGAGACGAACGATACAACGCCGAGCTTCACGTGGAGCGGGAACGGCGACACGTACACGATTCAGATTTCAAAGAGCAGCGCGTTCGGCTCCATATTCGACAGCAAGACCACCTCTTCCGTGACCTACACGCCGAGCGGCGGCTACCCGGCCGACACCTATTACTGGCGTGTAACGGCCGGCACGATTTCAGGCAATCACGACACGACGGTGTCGCGGGTTCTGGTGATCGACACGGGCGTGACGGTGAGCCTGGCAAGCCCTGCCGACAGTGCGGAGACGAACGACACAACGCCCACATTCACGTGGAGCGGGACGGGGGACACGTACACGCTGCAAGTGTCGAAAGCGGGCGACTTCGCCGCGATGGTGGACAGCAAGACGACGTCGTCAACGACGTACGCGCCGTCGAGCGGATATGGTGCGGACACGTATTTCTGGCGGGTGATTGCGAGCGACGACGCCGGGAACCACGAGACGGCGGCGGCGCGTGCGCTGGTCATCGACACGAGCGTGACGGTGAGTCTGGCAAGCCCGGTGGACAGCGCCGAGACGAACGACACGACCCCGACGTTCGCGTGGAGCGGGACCGGCGACACGTACACGCTGCAGGTGTCGAAATCGGGCGGATTCGGAACGGTGGTGGACAGCAAGACGACGTCGTCGACGACGTACACGCCGGCCGGCGGGTACGCCGCGGACACATATTTCTGGCGCGTGATCGCAAGCGACGACGCGGGGAACTTTGAGACGCCGGCCGCGCGTGTATTGTTTATCGACACGTGCGTGACGGTGAGCCAGACAAGCCCGGTGGACAGCGCGGAGACGAACGACACGACGCCCACGTTCACGTGGAGCGGGACCGGCGACACGTACACGCTGCAGGTGTCGAAAGCGGGCGGCTTCGGCACGGTGGTGGACAGCAAGACGACGGCGTCGTTGACGTACACGCCGGCCGGCGGATACGGCGCGGATACGTACTTCTGGCGGGTGGTCGCGCTCGATGACGCGGGAAACTACGAGACGTCGGCCGCCCGCGTGCTGGTCATCGACACGGGCGTGACGGTGAGTCTGGCAAATCCATCGGACAGCGCGGAGACGAACGACACAACGCCCACGTTCACGTGGAGTGGGACGGGGGACACCTACACGATCCAGGTGTCGAAATCGGGCGGATTCGGCACGGTGGTGGACAGCAAGACGACTGCGTCGTTGACGTACACGTCGTCGGGGGGATACGGCGCGGACACGTATTTCTGGCGTGTGATCGCGAGCGACGACGCGGGGAACTTTGAGACGTCGGCCGCGCGCGCGTTGTTCATCGACACGGGCGTGACGGTGAGTCAGGCAAGCCCGCCGGACAGCGCGGAGACGAACGACACAACGCCCACGTTCACGTGGAGCGGGACGGGGGACACCTACACGATTCAGGTCTCGAAATCGAGCGCGTTCGGCGCGCTGGCGGACAGCGCGACGACGGGCGCCGTGACCTACACGCCGGCGGCCGGCTATCCGGCGGACACGTATTTCTGGCGCGTGATCGCGAGCACTTCCGCCGGCAGTTACGACACAAGCCTCGTGCGTCTTCTGGTTGTGGACACGTCGATCGCCGTGAGCCTGACGAGCCCGTCGGACAGCGCGGAGACGAACGATCCAACGCCCACGTTCACGTGGAGCGGGACGGGGGACACGTACACGCTGCAGGTGTCGAAGACGGCCGGATTCGGAACGCTCGTGGACAGCAAGACGCCGGCGGCTCTGGCGTACACGCCCACCACCGGCTATTCGGCGGACACCTATTTCTGGCGCGTGATCGCGAGCGACGATGCGGGGAACCACGAGACGTCAGCCGCGCGCGCGTTGTTCATCGACACCGGCGTGACGGTGAGTCTGGCGACCCCGGCGGATACCACCGGCACAAACGACACGACGCCCACGTTCACATGGAACGGCACAGGCGATACGTATGCGCTGCAGGTATCGAAGTCGAGCGCCTTCGGCGTGCTGGTGGACAGCAAGACGACGGCGTCGTTGACGTACACGCCGGCCGGCGGGTACGCCGCAGACACCTATTTCTGGCGAGTGATCGCGAGCGACGATGCGGGGAACTTTGAGACGTCGGCCGCGCGCGCGTTGTTCATCGACACGGGCGTGACGGTGAGTCAGACAAGCCCGGCGGACAGCGTGGAGACGAATGACACGACGCCGACGTTTACATGGAACGGGACCGGCGACACGTACACGCTGCAGGTGTCGAAGACGGCCGGATTCGGAACGGTCGTGGACAGCAAGACGACGACGGCGGTGACGTACACGCCGTCGAGCGGCTACGGGTCGGACACGTATTACTGGCGCGTGACGGCGCAGGATGCCGCGGGCAATGCCGAGACAAGCGCCGCCCGCGCGCTCGTCATCGACACGGCGGTGACCGTGGCTCTGGCCAGTCCGTCGGATTCGGCGACCACCACGGACTCGTTCCAGAAACTCACGTGGAGCGGGACCGGGGACACCTATACGGTGCAGGTCGCGCGCGATTCCCTGTTCGTGACGATGGTGGACAGCAAGGTCACGTCCGGCACCAGCCACACGCCTCTGAACGGATTTGTCGCGAACACCTATTACTGGCGCGTGGGCGCGCAGGACCGATCCGGCAACGTGGAAACGACGGCGTACCGGACATTCCGCGTCGATTCGGGCGCGCCGCCGGTTGTGCAGATCACGGCGCCCGATTCCGGCGTCATCACGGATTCGCTGACGATCACGATTAAAGGCACCGTGCTGGCAACGTTTGACACCCCGACCTCCGTCCTCTTCCGGATCAACGGCGTGGATGTGACGGACACGGCCCCCGTCGATTCCATGGGCGCCTTCATGACGACCCGAACCTTCACAGGCACCGGCACGCAGACGATCACCGCCCGGGCGGTCGGCGCCTCCGGATTCGCCGGTGAGGACACGCGCGCCATCGTGATCGACACGTCGCCGCCGACCGCGAAATTCAAGTCGCGCAAGCCGGTCGACACGGACGTCGTCACGACGCTCACGGCGGAGGTGCGGTCGTACGTTCCGATCGCCACTCTGATGATCACTCAGAATTCAGACACCGCGACGGGCCTTGCCGTGGGCGCCGACAGCCGGATTTTTTCGGCGACCGCCACCGTCCCGCTGGTGAAGGGCCAGAACCGGTTTATTTTGAAGGCCATGGACACGACCGGCCGGCTATTGATGGACACCTACGACATCTACAAGGTCGACTACATGATGGTCGCCGGCAACGGCGCGCCGATCACATTTCCGGAGCTGTCGCAGTACGACACGTGGCGCGGCGCGGTGTATTTCTCGGACACGGTGATGACCATGATTTCCACGCCCGTCTACGACTCCACCAAGAAGGCCTATGGCGACAAGCTCGCGGTCGATCTGCAGCCGTCCAATGTCGGCAGCCTGTTCACCATCCAGCGGGCGGGCAATTCCAAGGATTTGAAACTCGGCACGGACGATCGCATCACGCGGATGCGGTTCACCGCGTTTGAAATCAATCTCTACACCGAAACCGGCGCGGACGTGGGCAGCGAGCGGAGCGCGTTCGGCGCCGTGCGGCTTTTGTGGAAGCCGGCGTCGGGAAGCGACCTGGCCGGCCTGCCGCTGTCTGCGATGAAGTTCCATACGCTGAACGAAGCGACCGGCGGTTGGGAGGCGGTGACGGGCAGCGCCTGGGATGCGGGCCAGAACGCCGTCATCGGCGCTCCGTTCCATTTCTCGTTTTACGCCGTTTTCCCGGACACGGGGAAACTTGCGGCGAGCGATCTTTCGAAAGTCATCGTCTATCCGAACCCGTACATTCCGTATGACGGCATTGACGAAAACGGCAAGCCGCCCCTGCCCGGCGATTTCACGACCGGCATCATCGTGGACAACATCAGCGCCGACATCACCGTGCGGGTGTTCACGGTTGCGGGGCGCGAGTTGTTCAACCGCAAAGTCACGGGCGCCGGCCGGTTTCAGTGGGACCTATCGACGATCGACCCGATCGGCGGCCAGATGGTGGCCAGCGGCGTGTATCTCATGGTGATCACGGACAACAAGACGGGCCAGCGCGTCACCAAGAAGGTGGCGATCATTAAATGAGGCCTGCAAAGTTCATCCTGTCTTTCCTGTTGTTCTTGCCGGCGCTCCCCGCATGGGCGGAACCGGGATCCACTTCGCTGGAATTTCTGCGCATTGGGCAGGGCGCGCGAGCGGTTGCGATGGGCGGCGCCTACACTGCGGTTGTGGACGATGCCACGAGCATGTACTGGAACCCGGCGGGACTCGGAAGGGTTCGGACGGCCCAAGTGACGTTCCAGAACAACCAGTACATCGCCGACATCGACCAGAATTACCTGGCGTTGGCCTTTCCGACGCCCTATGGCAACTGGGGGATCAGCGCGAACGTCATGACGATCGAGGACATTGAGCGGACGACTCTGACGTCCGGGCAGGCGGGTCAGGTGCTGGGATTTTTCGGCGCGCGGGACATGGCGTTCGACATCGGTTATGGCCGGGAAATCACGAATGGCGTGTCGGTCGGCGCCCTGGGCCGGTTCATTTCAAGCCGGATTTACGAGCACGGCGGCACAGCGGTCACGGGCGATTTCGGAATCCAGGTCCGGCCGATGGACTTCTGGACGATCGGCGCCTCCGTCAAGAACTATGGGTCCGGCATCAAATACCTGACGGTCGAAGAACCCCTGCCGAGGTCCTTCCGGGTCGGGACCGCCCTGAAGTTTCTGCCGGAGCGCAACGTGGTTCTGAGCCTGGATCTGAACAAGGTTCGCTATGACGATCTCTTCATCAATTTCGGCGCCGAGTACACGCTGCTGCGGCATTTTTCCCTCCGGCTGGGCTACACGCTGGAAAACAAGGACGCGGACGACGGGCTGACGGCCGGTGTCGGCGTTCGATTCAAGATGGTGGACGTCGACTACGCCTTTGTGCCGCTGGGCGTTTTCGGCGACACGCACCGGTTCAGCCTGACGATCCGTTTCGGGGACATCCCGTGACGGGACGTTTCTGCGCGGCGTTCGCGTTGATGATTCTCATCTGGAGTCCTGCCGTCGTCGCGGAATCGTACGAGCCTGTTGAGTTCAAAGAACCCCCGCCCGCCGAGTGGGCGAAATTTCTCCCCTCCGGCCATCTCCTTGTCTCCACCGCGCCCGCGACGTTCGACATCATGGACCCCGAAAGCGGGCAGGTCCTGAGCCGCTGGACGATCACCGACGAGGGCCGGCCGCTCGGCGCGGAGGAGCGGGTGATCGCGGTTTCCCCCGACGGGCGGCAGGTGGTGACGCGGTCGGGGCAGGAAACGAAACTGCGGACATGGTCGCGAGGAAAACTGCTCGGGACGCTGGACCGCGCCGATCCGGATGCGCCGGTGGTTTTTTCGCCGGACGGCCGATTTCTGGCCGCGCCGTCCGGCGGCGACCGGGTGCTTCTGATGGGCGCCGCCACGGGTGAAACGATCCGCACGTTTCAGGCCGACCGAAAGGGCGTGATCACCGCAATGGAATTCTCTGCGGACGGCGCGCGCCTCGCCGCCGGCATCGTCACGGGGTCCGTCACGATATGGGATGCGGTAACGGGAGCGCGTCTCCGAACGGTCCATCACCGGGGATGGGTCCGGGACCTCGCGTTTTTCCCCACGGGCCGCAAACTTGCGGCCGGCAGCGGCCTGTCGATCCGCCTGATCGATCCGGACACGAGCGCTCCTGCGCGGACGCTGGGAAAGAGGGAGAACGACCGGTTGAACGTGCGATCGCTGGCCTTTGATGCGACCGGCGTCCGGCTGGCGTCGGGCATCGGCGGGACCGCGCTAAGCCGGCCGACGGTAAGCCGGGGATGGATCGAGATGTGGGATGCGCGCCGTGGAATTCTGTTGCAGACGATTCCGTGCGCGGGCCCAGTGGACTGGGTTGAATTTTCGCCGGACGGCCGCCACCTTGCGGCGATTGATCTTCTGGAGCGTCGCACGTTGAAGCTGTGGCGGATAAACCTCGACCAACCACCTTCGTCCCATCCAGACTCCACCCCTTTAATGTATGCGGAGTTCTATGAAAGCGAGGCCCTGCGGTTGCTTGCGCAGAGGCGATACACCGAATCAGAGCACACATTTCTCCTCGCCCTGGACATCAAGCAGAGGGTGCTCGGCCCCGATCATCCCGCCGTGGCGAGCCTGATGGAAACCGTTTCGAACCTGTACGTCAAAATGAACCGTCTGATCGAGGCTGAAGTCTACATGGAGCAGGCCGTCAAGATCCGCGCCCAGACCGCCGCGGCGCGGTGAGCGGTTTTATCCGGCCTCCGAAATCTCGACCCTGTTTCGCCCGTTCTCTTTCGCGCGGTAGAGCGCCTGGTCGGCGCGGCGGATGAAGTCGACCGGCGACTGATCGGTTCTGGACCACTCGGTGACGCCGAAACTGGCGGTGACGCCGAGCATCTGGTCCTGATGGGATATTTTTATTTTTTCGACGGCCTTCCGCAGGCGCTCGGCCTTCAGGAGCGCGCCGCTCAAGGGCGTTTCCGGAAGGATGAGCGCCATTTCCTCGCCGCCGTAGCGCGCGGCGAAATCGGACTTTCTCACTTCGGCAATGAATGTCTGCCCGATGGCCCGCAGGACCCGGTCGCCCAGGAGATGGCCGAAGGTGTCGTTGAAGCGTTTGAAATGGTCGACATCGACCATGATCAAACTCAGGGGCCGCGCGGTTTCAGCGACTCTCGCGATTTCCTGGCGTAATCGTTCGGCGAACAGGCGGTGGACGTAGAGGCCTGTCAGGCGGTCCGTAATGGCCATCTCCTCGACCCGCGCATACAGGATGCTCTGTCGCCAGAGCGCCGGCAGGGGCAGGATCAGTTCTTTGAGTGATTCTTCCAGCGCCACCGTACTTCCCGGACCATTCGCCGCCATCCGGACGCGGACGCTTTCGACCTCGACTTCGCGTTTCCATGCGCCGTGATCCAAAATGTCGCCGACCCTGTCCGCGGGATGGCCGAGCAAAAGGATGGCGCGGCCGTCGTTGTTCCAAATGCCGACCGCCGCCTCATTCGCGCCGGTCAATTTGAGCATCTTGTCGATCACCGCCTGGCCCAGATCCTCGGCGCGGAGGGACCGATGAAAATCCTTCATGGCGAGATACCGCCCCACCGCGGCGGAGACGCCGGCCTGCAGACCGTGGATCTCATGTTGGAGCGCGCGGCACTTATCCTCCAAGGGCTGGATTTTTCTCCGCAATTTAATCGCCGGCGCCTCGGCCAGATCCCGGAGGCCCTCCCTGGCCTGCCGGTGTTCCATTTCGAGCGCCCACACGAGCGCCGCCCACACGATCCACCAGAGGGGATGCGGCGCGGTTGATCCAATCGCAAGGCCGATCCCGGCGATTGTCCACAGCAGAAGCGTCCGCCCCCGTCCGGAGGCCTCTCCCTTCGGCCCGGGCCGGGTCTCGATCCATGGAACTGCAACCCACGCGGCGGCCAGAAGAAACGAGAACTTAGGACCCATAGATCACGACGCGGTTCCGGCCGGAATTTTTGGCGCGATAGAGCGCCTCATCCGCCAACTGGACCATGAGGTCGGCCTTCCGGGCATGTTCCGGGAACTGCGCGATTCCGGCACTGAAGGTGACGCGTTCCTCCGGCGCATCGGCGATTTCCGGCGGGATGCGCATCTGTTCGGCGAGAATCTGCTGCAATCCCTCGATGCGTTTGGCGGCGCTTTGCGCGTCCTCGTTCGGAAGAAGCACGACGAACTCCTCGCCGCCCCACCGGACCGAAACGGCGTACGGCGGCAGCGTTTCGCGGATGTACCGCCCGAGTTCCCGTAGGACCCAGTCGCCGGTGAGGTGTCCGTATTTATTGTTGAAATTCCGAAAATGGTCGATGTCGAGCATGGCGACCGAGAGCCGCAGGCCATGCCGCTCCGCGCGAAGGATTTCCTCCGCCAGGGCTTCGTCGAGCACGATTCTCTTTCCCAACCCTGTCTGACCGTCGGTTCTCGCGAGGTGTTCCATTCTTTTATAGAGGATCGAGTTCATCACGGATATCGACGCGAGGATCGAGAGGCCGTCCAGCGTCCGCAAATCCGTTTCCGACAATTCTCCCCGCCGGGCGACGACCCTCATCATTCCGATCGGCCTGTTTTCCACAACGACCGGCGTGGCGATTTCGCCGCTGTGCTCCGCCAGGGCCGACCGCGGGCGCAGCAACCATTTGGAATATCCGGCGAGGCTTTCAGCGTCCTCGACGGTCCGGCAGCGCCGGGCGTTCGGGTCAACCTTTCCGCCCTCGCCGACCACGGCCAGCCGGATGTTGTCTTCGTCGCTTTCTATATAAAATTCGCCGTGCCCCCTCCCGATCAGGTTCTCGGCCTCCGTCACATAAAACGCCGCCACCTCCGTCAGGCCCTCGCCCTCGGGCACGTCCAGCAGGAGGCGGTTGAGCCGGTCATATTTTTGAAGTCTGAGTCGGAGCTGTTCCATGTGTTTGAACAATTCCGGCGCGCTGACCCGCTCGAGTTCCGTCAGCCGTTCCTCCGCCTCCCGGACGGCGACGCGGCCCATCACGCGGGCGTCGTCGATCCGTCCGATCGATCTTGTGATTCCCCTGGCGATCCAAAGAGACGAAAGAGAAAAGAGAAAAGCGGCGGCGCATCCCGTCCTGGTTGTTGCGAACAGCCCTTCGCCGACCGCCGCCGCCATGCCGACGGCCGACATTCCCAGGCCTGCCGCCCATATCCAGGACGGATCATACAGAAGCGCGGCGGCCAGAGGGAGGAACACCATCCATGGATAAAACAGCGTCCGGTCCACGGCAAAGAAAACGCCGGCCCAGAACAGAAAAAAGGAAGCCAGCAGCAGCCCCCGCCAGCCGAGGTCATGGGAGGCCTGGGCCAGCCGCAATTTTTCCCGGCCGGCGTCGAGTAATTTCCAAATGCCCATCCGGTTACCCGGTCAAACTCATACAATGGCCGCGCCGGTTTCCGGATGGAAAAAGTGGATTGCATCCAGATCGAATACGATGTCGATCTCCTGGTTGGGCTGCACGCGGCTCATCCCGCCGAACCTGGCCTGAATGTTGTTCTTGTCGGATTTCAACAGGCAGTACACTTCAGACCCCATCGGTTCGACCACGTCGACCGTCGCCGTCATCACGCTGTCCGGGTATTTCGGCTGGACGTAGAGCTTGTCGCCGATGTTTTCCGGCCGGATTCCCAGGATGACTTCCTGGCCGATGCGTCCGGCGGCGCGCAGCGGCCCGGCCCATTTCTGCGGCACGCGGATCTTGGCGGTTCCCTCATCCAGATAAATCGCCCCTCCCTCATCGACCGTTCTGCAAGGGATGAAGTTCATCGGCGGGGATCCGAGAAACCCCGCGACGAAGCGGTTGACCGGCCGCTGGTAGAGGTTGATCGGCGTATCGATCTGCTGAACTTTCCCGTGGTCCATGACCGTGATGCGGTCTCCCATGGTCATGGCTTCGACCTGGTCGTGGGTCACGTAGATAATGGTGGCGCCGAGCCTGGCGTGGATTTTTTTTATTTCCGTCCGCATCTGCGTGCGCAGCTTGGCGTCGAGATTCGACAGCGGTTCGTCGAAGAGAAAAACTTTGGGTTTCCGCACGATCGCCCGGCCCACCGCCACGCGCTGCCGCTGACCCCCGGACAGCGCTTTCGGTTTTCGCTCCAAAAGATGCGTCAGTTCCAGGATGGCCGCCGCCTCGTCCACGCGCCGCCGGATTTCGGCCATCGGATATTTCTGGACTTTGAGGCCGAAGGCCATGTTGTCAAAGACGTTCATGTGGGGGTAGAGCGCATAGTCCTGAAAGACCATGGCGATGTCCCTTTTCTTGGGCGGCTGATGGTTTACGACCTGGCCATCGATGGAGATGTCGCCCTCGGAAATGGACTCAAGCCCGGCGACCATCCGGAGCACGGTTGATTTGCCTGACCCGGACGGCCCGACGAGGACCATGAATTCCTTGTCGTGAATGGTCAGATTCACGTCGTGGACCGCCTGCACCCCGCCCTCATAGATTTTCGCCACGCCCTTCAATGTCACCTCAGCCATGCCGCACCCCCGTTCAAGAATGTGATTCCTTCATGACCACTCTATTTCCCAGATGGAATACCCCCATTGCGTCGCGCGCCGCTTCATCCATACTTTCAGGAACCGGCCGACTTTTCGCTCGAGTTCGAACGACCGCACGGCGCCTTCGAGGCCGGCCGATTCTGTTGCGACGGTTTCCCAGCGGGCGCCGTCGGATGAGATCAGAAGATCGTACTCGCGGGCCGCCGCCACTTCCCAGTGAAGGGTGATGCGGCTGAATTCATGAAGCGTTTGAAATTCGATGACGATCCAGCCGGGATCGATTCCGTGTTCCGATCCCCACCGCGTTTTGAGCGAGCCGTCGACCATGGCATAAGGCCCGCCCAAGCCGACCTCCTCGGATGAGACCGTGATGGACCGGATGCCGGTCCGCGCCCGAAGGGCGACCTCCTCCGCCGCGCGCGATTTTTTTTCCTCCGCCCGGTGAAGAATCTCCTCGACGATGGCGGCGGGTTTCTGGTACGCGTCGTTTTCGGCGACCTCCCGGAACTCCGCCAGAAACGGCTCGAGGCTTCCCTCCCTGCTCAGGATTTTTGCCCTGTTGGTATGCGCCCACAGAACAGGTTCGGGCTCGTTGGAGAAAAGCTTGATGACCTTGTCCAGCCATGCCAGCGCCTCCTCATGCTCGCCCCGGCTCATGAGCCACTCGCCCTTGAGCAAATACAGCCAGCTGATTCCGCCGGGAACGCCCTTCAATTGCTCCCCCGCGAATTTGAACACGCGCTCAAAGGTCTGGCGGTCGTCCAGCCGTTTTGCGATGGAGGCCCGGGCGATGACGATCCGCGCCAAGTCCTGCTTTTGTCCGGCCATCCCGCCGGCTGTGAGCGCCTCCAGAATTTCGTAACACTTTTCCCTGCGGCCCGCATTGGCCAGTTCAATCACCTGTTCCAACTGCACCGGCACAAGAAATTCCCGGGCGTTCTTGAAGAGACGCGCAAGGAGATCATAGACCGAGTCGACGGTACCGGCGTCGTTTTTCAGTCTGGCCGCCGCTATTTTTTCGAGCAAAACCAGCCGGAGATTCTTGAGCGTCTGCGGATCGGCCATCCATTCTTTGAGCGCCCGTTCCTCCGTCTCCGCCGCGCGGCCCAGCCGCGTGAGCGCGTGGAACCGCAAAAATTCCGTGAACCCGTCCGGCAGATGGGGGAAGTCTTTCGGCGCGTTTTCCAGCGCGCCATAATCCTCCAGCGCGCAGGCGGCCTGCAGGGCCATGACATCCATTCGCGGCTGATCCGGGGAAGGCCGTTTGAGCCTGCGATGGCCGTCGAGGAACAGGGCGGCGGACCCTTGCCGGAAATCTTCGGCCATTTTTTGAATTTCGGCGTCAGGCTCCCGAACCGTTTTTCCGAGGATTTTCAGTTCCATGATTTCAAGTTTCGATTCCTCGCAGACCAGCGTCAAAGATTCCGCGTCGGGCGAAAGGATCGGTGTATAATCCCAAAAATTGATCGCCTCAAAGTTGTCCACGTGGACCGTGATTCGGCCGCCCTCCCGGACCAGCCGCAACTCGGCGTATTCCGCGGGCGGCAGCCGGCCGATGTCGGCGGCGTCCGCGAGATTTCTCAGGCCGTTTCGGGTCAGCCGCATTTCCGCGCGGTCCACCATGAGGCCATACCCGTCCTGAAATCCCGTCTTGCCGATGGCCAGTCCCCACCGGCGCAGTTGAATCGGGTGGGCGAACCGGAGGGTGATGTCGATGTCGCCGCCGAGGGGCACTCGATTCTTCAGTCCGATCGCTACAGAGCTTTTTCCGATGAGGCGGCCGTTGGCCATGAACCATCCGCCGGGCGCGGGGGCCAGGCGGGCAATATCGGGTCCCTGAAACTGTTCCCAGGCGGAGTCGATCGCGCCCGTGTCAAATGTTTCACGGTACAGCGTGTACCATTCTCCTTTGAGCCGGGTGTCCGGCAGGGCCGTCAGTTTTTGCGGCGCCTGCGGCGGCGACGAACACCCGAAGAGGCCCATGGCAGCCACCACGATCAGCCACCGGCCGAAAGCAGGTTTCGTTGGAAGCTGGTGAGGGAGGCGATTCAGGGCCGACATCTCCCCCTCACCCCGACCCTCTCCCCCTCCGGGGGAGAGGGGGTTGATCTGTTCCCGCTCGAATTCGAATCTTCACATCGCAGCGCTGACGGTCCTGCACGCCGTAAACGAAATCAAGGCGCCGGCGATTGCGGCCGACCGCCAGCAGGTTCCGGCCGGCCGGAAAATCGAAAACCAGCGTGCAGCCGCCCGGCGCCGGGTTGACGTCAAGCAGCTCGCCGGTCGCGGTGACCGTCAGGCCGTTGTCCAGCGGAAAGTTCACCGGGAAAAAGTATGCCTTGCGCGGGGGCAGGGTCAGCCAATCCGTGTGAAATGCGGGCGAGTTTATCCGGAGGCGCGCGCGGACCGGCCGGTCGTGGTAATTGGGGACCAGCAAGAGCCCCTCACGATCGGTTCCGCGCCAGACGAGCGGGAGGTCCGCATCCGACTGTGCCCGGACACGAGGCTCGCCCGCCAACGCCTCCGCCAGACGCCGGACCATGGGGATGGCGGGATCGAACGTGTGGTGCAGGGGGATCCCGCAAAAAAGCGCCGCGCCCCGGGCGCCGCGCGAGGCCTTCCGGATCCACGCCACCGGCCGGCCGGCCGCGCTTTTGAGAAGCGTAGCCGACCCCGGGGAATGCGCGCAGACGAGGTTTCCGTCAAACCATCCCTCGCCGCCGTTGATCCGCACCCGTTTTTCCTCAAGGACCTCGACGCGTTTCACGCCCAAGGCCTCGGACAAAATCGAACAGGGCTTGCCGGTCAAATCAAAGGCGGGCATCCATGGCCCGATGAAAAGCCTTCCGCCGGCGGAGACGAAACCGACGAGCCGGCGCTGCGTTTCGGCGTCCATACATTCGGTGGTGAAGACCCAGAGACTTCTGGAAAGATGCGCCGCGACGAGCGTGGATATGTCCAGGGACCGGCAGATGTCGACGAAGGAAAAATTGTAATTGTTGAGCGCAAGCAACCGGGCGAGCCCGTCAAACCAGTAGTGGTCCCGGCGAAACGCCAGCCGTTCCACCCATTCGCCCTTCCAGTACTCCGTTGAAAAATACGGAAGATAAATTCCCAGCGCCACGTCCGGCGATTTTTTCCATCCGGCCAGATTCCGGCCGGCGGTCTTCACCCATCGGCCGAACCTTTCCATCTCCGCAAAATGCGGCCGGGCGGCGCCTTTCGAGTCGACCGCCGCCTGCCATTCGTGATACCGGCCGAAGGCCCCCATGTCATCGGTGGACGTACCCGCGCAGAACATGTATCCGTTGACGCCGCCGAGCCCGTGGGCCGTCGACGTTTTGAGGTTGAGTTCGACGTCGGTCCCGTAGAGCCGCGGCCGGTCGCGCATGATGCCGGTCTGAAGCTCGGCGCAGATGGAGGGCACGTCGCCGTCGGGGTGCAGGAGATTCACGCTTTCGGTGGCGAGCGCGATGTCGTGGAAATTGTCGATGTCGAGCCGGCGCATCTGGTAGGCGCCGCCGAAGAGCACGGGCGCCGGCGTTTTTTTCTGGAAGTCCCGAAAGAGCGACGACGTCATCGGCGCGGGCGTGCCGCGCCCGCGCACGTCATGATCCCAGAACTGCGGAATGTTGGCGATGTACGGTCCGGTGAAGCCCTCCTTTGCCGCCTGCCCGGAGAGGGCGGCGAAATAGCCGGCATAATAGTCTCGATAAAACAGCGCCCAGTCGGCGGCCTCCGCCCAGCGCGTTTGCTCCAACGCGCCTGCGGGCTGGCGCACCGCGTTCCAAGACCCCAACCGGCGTTTTCGCGATCCGGTTCCGCCCCATGCGCGGTTCAGTTCGGAAATGTCTCCATATTTATTTTTGAGAAATTCCCGCCACGCGTTTTCCGCCCGCGGCGAGTAGTCGGCCGCGCGGTTGAGCCAGTGCACCATGCCGATTTCGTTGCAAATCTGCGTGAGGATGATCGGCCCGCCCATGGTGTGGTGGTACGGCAGAAGACGCGGCAGGAGCGCGCGGTACCAGTTGGAGACTTTCTCGATGAAGACGGGGCTGCGATACGCGACGATGGTGACATGCGGCAGGCCGGGCAGGGGCCGGCCGGCGAGATGGACCTCGTGGTATTTTTCCATGAGCCAGTCCGGCAACCCCTCGCGGATGAGTTCCGCGTTGGAAACGGGGCCGATACGCGCGATGAAAAAAAGCCCGGCCTTGACGATTTCGTCCATCCACCGGACCAGGTTTCTGGCCGGATGCGTCCGGCCCGTGAAATCAAATTTTTTCTCCGTCCGCTCGTGCCATCGCCAGGGAATGTAGCTGCTGACGGTGTTCAGCCCGGCGCGTTTGGCCTTCCGCAGGCGGTCGGGCCACTCGGCGGGGTCGACGCGGAAATAATGGATTTCGCCTGAATAGACAAAAAACGGCCGCCCGTCGACTTCGAGCCGGCCCTCGCGGACCGCGCAGCGCCCGCCGGTCATCCCTTGACACCCCCGACCATGAGGCCCTTGATGTAATGCCGCTGGACCAAAAGGAACACGATGACGACCGGCACCACGACGATGACGCTGCCGGCCATCAAGAGTCCCCATTCGGTGCCGTACTGGCCGTTGAGGGTCGCAAGGGCCACGGGGAGCGTGTACTTGGATTCTTCAAGGAGGATGATGAGCGGCCCGAGGAAATCGTTCCATGCGCCGATGAACGTGAAGATCGTGAGCGTCGCGAGGACGGGCCGGCAGAGCGGCAGGACAATTCTCCAGAAAATCGTCCACTCGCCGCATCCGTCGATCCGCGCGGCTTCGAGGAGGGAATTGGGAATGGACATCATGAATTGTCTGAGGAGAAAAATCCCGTAGACGCTGGCGCCGCCCGGGATGATGAGGCCGGCGTAGCTGTTGAGAAGCCCGAGGTATTTCAGGATGATGAAACTCGGAATCATCGTGACCTGCATCGGGATCATCATGGTGATGAGGAGGAGCGCAAAGAGCCGCTCCTTTTTCGGGAAGTGCAGTTTGGCGAACGCGTACGCGGCCGCGGCGTTGACGGCGAGGCTGAAGAAGGTCACGCCGAGGGTGACGATGAGGCTGTTGAAGAAATGACCCATGAAGTTGACCTGGTCGAAGAGTTTCACATAGTGCGTATCGGTGAAAACATCGAGGGCGGGGATCAGATCGGGCGTTTTGGTGAGAATCTTGTCTTCCGGCTTGAACGACGTCGAAATCATCCATGCGAAGGGCATCAGGGTGATGGCGGTGGCGAAGATCACAAACACAAAGAGCGAAATCGTTCGAAACCGCATTTCGACGCGTTCCCGTGTTTCTTCCTTCATGATCTCACGCCTCCGATTTTTTCGCGTACGCGATCTGGGCCAGGCTGAAGACCAGGGTCATCATGAAGAGGACATACGAGATGGCCGACGCGTATCCCATGTTGTAGAACTTGAACGCGTGATTGTAGGTGTAGAGCACGATCGAATTGGTCGCGTTGTTCGGCCCGCCCTCGGTCATGATGTAGGGTTCGGCGAAGAACTGGAAATAGCCGATCACGGTGGTGATGCAGACGAAGATCATGGACGGTTTCAGCATCGGCAGCGTGATGTGCCGGAACCTCTGCCAAGGATTGACGCCGTCGATGTCGGACGCCTCGTAGAGGACGTGCGGAATGGCTTGGAGGCCCGCGATGAAAATGATCATGTTGTATCCGAAATTTTTCCAGACCGCCATGAGGATCAGGCACGGCAGGGCCAGATGCGGCTCACCGAGCCAGTTCTGGGGTTGGAGCCCCAATTTTTCCAGCCCCAGATTGAAAAGGCCGAACTGCGGATTGTAGAGCCACCGCCAGATCACGGCCACGGCCACCATGGTGGTGATGACCGGGATGAAAAAACCCGTGCGGAAAAATGCTTTGAATTTGAGCAGAGCCGAATTGACCACGAGCGCCATTCCGAGCGCGACGGAGATCGTGAGCGGGACGGCGACGAGGACAAACACAAAGGTGTTGAGGACCGAGCGTTTGAAGACCTCGTCCTGGGTCAGTAGTTTCCTGTAATTATCGAACCCGACCAGATTGAGGTTGCTGAGGCGCATCAGGCTGTAGATGTCCCAGTTGGTCAGGCTCATGATGAGCGAGGCCATGATGGGGATGAGCAGGAATACTGAAAGGAGGAGCAGTGCGGGAAACAAAAACGGGACCGCCTGTGCGGGCCGCGTCTGGCTCGATGGCGCCGTTTCGGCTTTGCCGGTGACGAAGTAGATGACGAGTGCCAGGATCAAGAGAAGGGCGAGGCCGCCGCAGACGGCGAGTTTCAGCGAGTTGCTCTGCTGCGCGGAACTGCGCTGGATCACGCCGTTGATGCCGTCGACGAGTTCCTGATATCCCTGCTCGACGGTGATTTTCCCCCTGACGATTTTCTCCTGGACCTGCATGATGACGGTCTGCGCCATTTCCTCCCAGGACGGATGATTGGGCGGCGCCTGGGTCCATTCGAGCTGTTGATGAAATCCCTCGAGATGGCGGTTGCTCTTGAGCGGCTCCGCGTCCCAGGCTCCGCGGACGGACGGCAGATCTGACGTCAGCTCGTACCAGCGTACTTGGACATCGGGCCGGCTCATGTAGGCGATGAATTTAAGCGCCCACGCTTTCTGCCGGCTCTTCTGGAACGTCACCAGATTGCATCCACCGATGAAACTTTTCCGGTTCTTCTTCCCGGGGCGTGGCGCGACGGCGAAACTGTCCGAGACTTCGGGAATCTTGGTCTTGATCTCGGAGACCATCCATGGCCCGCTGACAAACATCGGGAAATAGCCGGTCTTGAAGGCGTGGAACAGGTCCATGCCGGCGCCCTGGGACAGAAGCGGGGCAAGCTCCTCGTCAAAAAAAGTCTTGAAGACGTTCATCGACTCGATGAAGGTCTCGCGGTCCACCGCCGCCGCTGTCATCTCGTCGTTCAGCAACATGCCGCCGTTCTGCCAGAAGAAGGGCAGAAACTCGCCCCAGTCGTTCGGAGACATCGCGATGCCGTAGCGCTCGGGCTTGTCATCCGGGCCGGTCTTTTTCAGTTTGCGGCAAACGGCCAGAAGCTCCTCCCAGGTTTCAGGCGGTTTGTCAAAGCCGGCCGCGCGCAAAAGGTCGGCGCGGTAAAACAGAATGCGGGTGTCCACATACCAGGGCACGCCGTAGAGCCGGCCGCGCACGCGGTTGGTTTCGAGCGCGCCCGGCCAAAATCGCGAGACGTCGACGTCACGGGATTGCGAGAGGAACTCATCGAGCGGCTCAAGCGCGCCGATGGTGGCGAATTCGGCCATCCAGGTCGTGCCCATCTGGCACACGTCCGGTGGAATCTCGCCGATGACGCTCGTCATGATCTTCTCGTGCGCCCCGCTCCACGGGATCGCCTGGGTGACGACCTTGACGCGGGAGTCGTTGGCGTTTTCGAACTCCTTCGCGACATCCGCGATCTTCTTGCCTTCAAACCCCATCGCCCACACGCGCAGGACATCCGGAGGCTCGGCGCCATGGGCGGGAAACGCGGCCAGAAGGCCGATGAGACTGATGAGCAGAACGTGCATAATCAACCCCTCGACAAGAGAGATGAGAACCATCCGTCCGTCAGATCCGGGCCCGATTGTGACTCTGCGCCGGTCGCGCGTCAAACCTAATTTTACCAACGCCTGCTGAAAACGCTTACAGCATACATGGCCGAACCGGAAAATGCCAGTCCTCCGGTCAGAATTGTCAATCTACCTCCGGATCCGTCCGGGAACGGCGCCGGGATTCATCGCGTGCCGGATCATCGCCGCCACGGCCGCGTTTGCGTGGACCGGTTCGAGGGCGATGCGGGGGTGTCGGGCGGCGAAGACGCGGAAGAGCTCGTCCGCAAAGCCCTGGCCGATACCGCGAATGCCCTTGAAATCGAGAACGATGTGCTTGAATCGGTCCAGGCCATGAAGAAGCCGTCGTGCCTCGGACCGCGAGACATAGAAGTCTGCGGTTCCCTTGAAAAGCTTGACCCTGACCGATGTGCGGGCGAACTGGTAGTCGAACTGCCGGCCGGCGAATGCCTCGAAGACGGTCTCAAGCTTTTTGCGCGACCGCCGGCTGATTTCGAAGGCGACGCGGGTCCCGCGCTTCTGGCGGATTTCCCGGACGAACACGTCGTCGATCCGGTTGTCATACGTGAGGCCGATCTGGTGACTCATGATTTCCATCGAATCGGCCGCCCGAGAAGTAAAAAATATCCCCTCGCCCGTATGGCCCCGCGCCGCCGTCGTTGTTTTTCCTTTCAGCAATTCCTGCAGGGCGGTGTATTCGTCCGGCAGATGAAATTTATTCCGTATGGTCGCGAATATTCCGGTTCCGGCGTCCTCGACGACGAATCGCGCGAGGTAGGGATCGATGTGAAGGAGGACGCGGACGCGGGTCGACCGGGAGTGTTCGATGGCATTGTTAAGGATTTCAGTAAAGGCGTATCTGAACAAATCAAGAACATTCAGCGGGAGCAATTCTTTCAACCGATGGATCCGCCGCATCCGGTCGAAGACCTCGTCTTCGGCAAGGCCTTTCCTAAGATAGGTCTTCGACACGGTGACCGCTGGCGCCGGGGGCGTGTCTGCCCGCACATAGAACACGCCCCTCGTTTCTCCGAGCTTCCTAAGTTTCCCCTGCCGGACGAGCTCCTTGATGTGCTTGTGGATTGCCTGCCTGCTGACTTTCGTGTCACCGATCAAGTCATGGATTCGGAGGGGGGTCCGGCCGGCCGCTCGCTTGAGAACGAGTTCTTTGATGTTCACAAAGGAAGCGTTCCACATTGTAAACTAATTGTCAACTATAGAAATACAATAATTGTCAACTTGCGCGGGATGTCGGACGGCGATTGGCCACCCTCACCCCGGCCCTCTCCCGCCGGGGGCGGGAGAGGGGGGACACATGGGGAACAGTTACAAAGAGCTAACATTGAAAACATGGGCGTCAATAGAACGCGTATTTCAAACTGTACCGGTGCGCGTCGCCGAGGGCGCCGAAGGGGATGAAGGCGTACTCGAGATTCAGAGATCGGAAGCGGACGCCGAAACCGGCAGTGAGGCCGCGGTCGACTTCGGCGCCGGCCGTCGTGTAGCCGAGCCGGAGAGAGAGGATTCGCCGCAGCGTGTATTCGACGCCGAGCCCGAAGGTCGCGACGTCGTTTCTCGCCTGGGACAGGTCCATCGTCACGACGAGCGCACGGTTGTCGAGGAATTCGCCGGCGGCGCCGAACCGATAGAGCATCGGAAGCTCGTCGCGGTCGGACATGAACTTGATCCGCGTGCCGATGTTCTGCAGCGCGAGTCCGAGCGAGAGGAAGGACAGCGGCTTCACCTGAAGTCCCAGATCGGCCGCGGAGGCGTTGGCGTGATAGTGGGCGATGGTCGATCGAATCCACTTCGCCGCCCCGCCGGCCGAGAGCCATCCGGTGATGGGCCGGGCGAATGCGGCGGTAAAGGCAAGGTCATCCGCGCCGAACGTGCCGCTGGTGGTGACGGCGCCGTTGGCGGCGACGGTGGTCCGCGGGATTCCGTCGACGCCCAGGAGGTTCAGGCTTGCGCCAAATGTTCCATACTTTTTGTGCCGGTACGCGCCGGCCAGGAAATGCTGTTCGATGTCCGAAATGTAGCTGTTGACCTGAACGGCCGCTTCGGCTCGCTCGATCCGCGCAAGCCCCGCCGGATTCCAGTAGAGGCTGTAGACGTCACTCGCAAGCGCCGCGTGCGAACCTCCGAGCGCCATCGCGCGCGCGCCCACGCCGACTTTCAAAAACTCCGCGCCGGTCGATCCGGGCGAGTCGGCCCATGCGCGGAGCGTCGGGCAGAACATGAGGAGCGATAGCAGGAACATCTCCTTTTTCATTTGACTACCGCCACCTTCCGGACCGCTTCGCCCCGGCCTTTCATGTCCTTGACGTGGATGAGGTAGATGCCGCTCGCGAGTTTGTCGCCCACCTTGTTGGTGACGTTCCACTGGGTCCGGCCGGCGTTCTGGACGCGCTGTTCGAGGACGATTTTGCCGGTGATCGTGAAAATGCGGATGAGGACGTCGTCCGTGAGGTTGTCGATGACGATGCCCGTGGTGAAATCGCCCGCGACCGCCCAGCGGCCGTTTTCGTCGACGCCGTCGTTCGGCACGAAGGGATTGGGGAAGATCATGACGCCGGACAGTTCCGCCGCGACGAGTTTGGTGGTGTCCGGAAAGAACGCGTAGAACGAGAGGTGGGACAGCGTGCCTTTGATTTCGCCGGTCGACGCGTCGTATCCGCTGCCGGAAATTTCCTCCCAGCGGCCGGCCTGCTCGTTCAGCGTATAGAGTTTCAGATCGGTCACCGCGACGCCGGCGATCGTGGTTGCGGCAGGCTTGAGCGAAAGGCTCAACGTCGAGAACTTGCCGGAACTTCCCCCGATGTTGTTCTCGCCGGCCGAATCGAAGAGGTTGAATTCGAAAATCGTGTGCTTGAAGTCGGATCGCTTGAGATCGACCGTTCCGAGCTTGAGGTCCATCGTGTCGGGCGGCCGACGCACCATCAGAATGACTCCGCTGTCGGCGGGCTTGATCGTCATGGACAGTTTGTCCGCGTAGGATCCCTTGTTCGGGTCATACATCGGAATTTCGACCGGCGTGGACGCCGTGTCGGAGAACGCGATCACCCCGACCCACGTGTCGTACTGGCTGCCTTCGGGCAGCGCCACCGTGGTCCCGCCGGCGGCGGTTTTGAACGCGGTGGTCCGCAGGATATTGAGCGTATCGTATCCGACCAGGCCGGCCGTATCGGTCGCCTTGGCAACAAACTGGTTCTTGCCGCTGACCAGCGTGACCGACACGCTGAACGAAAAGGCCTTGCTGTCCGCCGACAGGCTGACGAGCGTGACGGTGTCGGAGTTGTGCGTGACGCGCAGTTCCGTGACCTGTTTGGAGTCGCTGACCGTGCCGGTGATCGTGACGGTCGTCTGGGTCTCGCCGGCGGCGCGCGCCGTGAATTCGACTTTGGGCGCACCGAGGTCGATCGTCAGCGTGAGGGTGGCGGAGGCCGTATTGCCGGCCTGGTCCGTGCAGATGGCGGTTACGGTGTACGTTCCCGCCGCCGCAAAAGTCAGCGTGTCGCCGAACGCGCCGCTTGAATCCACCGCCGCCGTGTCCGACACATACGCGCCGTTGACGAGAAAATCGACGCGGGTCGGCGTGTCTTCCGTGTCCGACAGCACGCCGCCCACAAAGAGAGTGGCGGTGCCCTGAACGGCGTTGGAATCAGGGTGCGTGAGTTTGATCACCGGGAAATTTCCCGAGACCACACGGAACCGCGTCGAATCGCTGAACCCGGTCCAGTTGCCGTGTCCGTCAAAGGCCGCGACCCGCCACTGGTAGGTGTTCGAGGATTTGAGGCCCTTCGAAAAGGTCGTTTCGTTTCCGGCCATCACGCCGCTCAGGATCGGATCGGTGAAGTCCGTGTCAAAAATCGACGCGACCTGCACGAAATACGAGACGCCCTGCGCGTCGGTCGACGCCGACCACCGGAACACCGGCGTTTCGGTGCCGGTGTCGGCCGCGGCCGCCGGTTGTTGATTGGCCGGCGTGTCCGGCGGCGAGAGATTGTACCCGCGTGAAACCTCGATCGCGTCGATCCATGTCGTGCCGCTCATGGCGTCGGATTCCCACGCGAATTTGATGAGTTTGGTGTATTTCGTGTCGGGCGGCGCTCCGTCGTAGAACTGAGAGAGCGGAATATTGACGGGAACCCACGAGGTCGTCGGGAGGTCCGGGATGAACTTTTCAAGATCCACAATCGCGTCCGCGCTGGAATTGTCAATGAGCCAGATGTTGAGTTGCTTGTCGGTCGAGGCCGAATCGCCTTTGATATGAAATCGCAGCGACGTCATCTGGCTCAGGTCCGCCCACCAGCCCGCGCCGTTCTGGATGTTGAACTCGGCGACGGCATAGTCGCCGCCGGAGGGATTCGGCACGCCGTACGGCAGAACCAGCGACGCGCCGGTATCGCCGACGAACGTTCCCGTGTCCCGCTTCGCTTTCAGAGCGCCGCCGCCGTTCGCGTAGAACGTGTTGGTTCCGCCCCAACTGTTTTCGAACGTGTCGGGGTCGTCGAATGTGTCGATGAAAAAAGTATCGATGTATTTTTTCACCGAAACGCTGTCGACCCGGACCGATCCGTTGGTGGGCGGTCCGAGGGCGTTGCTGAACACAAGGGCGAAATTGCGGTTCCATTTCGGATTGGTGATATTCAGATCGTCGAGCGCCATGAGCGGGATGTTGACTTCCTGCCAGACGGTGTCGATCCCGCCGTTGACGAAGTCGGCGACCGTGAGCTGCTGTGTTTTCGCTGTGGACTCGCCGAACTCCAGGTAAAATATTTCCTGGCCGGCCAGGCCCTTGACCCAGAAGCTCCAGAACCGGCCGAATCCAGTGTCTGCGGGATTCCAGTTGTTCAGCTCGCTGTACAACCCCGCGAAATCTCCTGACGAGGCGACGGTGTAATCGATTTGCATCGACCGGGCGCCCTCGAGGGCGTCGGTCGTGATACGGTTGATGCGGGACACTCCCGATCCGCCCGTAAACGACCCAACGGTGCCGCCGAAATTGTTGGTCGTGACGCTGTCGTTGTAATGGTCGTGGACATTCGTATCGGATGTCGACGGTGTTGACGTTGTGACGGCGCGGGTGTCGGAGAACCAGCTTTCGTTGAGGAAGAGCCGCCCGCCCGTGTAGTGCGAGTCGAATGCCGTCACGCGATAATAGTAAGTGGCGCTCGGATTCAAGCCCGTGTCCGCATATTTTGTGTCAGTTCCGCCGCCGGCGAGTACGGTGTCGATGAGGCTCTCGTACCAGTTCGTCCCCGCGCCCGTCCGGCGGTACACATGATATCCCGTCAGACCCCCGAGCGCCGTCGAGTCCCGGTCGACCGACACCGTGTCCCACGTGATCGTTATGCCGGTCGTCGTCACCGTCGAGTCCACGCTGATCTTCGTCGAATCCGGCGACACCGTGTCCGCGCCCGCCGACGTGTCAATCACCCACAGCGACAGCGGCAGGACCAAGAGGCCGCCGCCGCCCGTGTTCACCGCGCTGTCCGTCACCGCGTCTTCGTCCCGGCTCCCCCACCAGTTGTATCGCAGGTCGAACGTCGCGGCCTCCTCGTTGATCACCGCCGTCGTGCAGTTCGTGATGTTGTTCGCCTCGAACGTGTCCGTGTGGTTCGTCCCGCTCGATCCGATGTAGATCGCCGCGCCCGCCGTCGAGTCGATCTCGTTCAGCGCGGCGTAATTGCCCTGCGCCGAGTTCGACAGCATCATCCCGTACGACCCGCCGTTCTGGACGCGGTTGCCCTGCACGCGGTTCGCCGCCCCGCTGTCGAGGTACAGGCCGGCCCGGGCGGTCCCGTAGACCGTGTTGTCCACGATGATGTTTTGATCTCCTCCGACGTGGATGCCGAGTCCTCCGCTCCAGACCGAGTTGCCGCGGACGGTGTTGTTGCTCGACCCGGCCTGGATGGAGGCGCCGGCGCTGTCGTTGCCGGCGAGGATGTTGGCGGCGATGGCGTTGTTCAGGGACGCGGCGAGGCGGATACCGGTGTTGGCGCGGTAGATGTGGACGAGGCTGATGGAGTCCGAGCGGGAGTTGGAGAGGAGGATACCGGCCCTGGCGGAACCGGCGGCGCTTTCGCCGTCGAGGATGAGTCCTGCGATCGTGACGTTGTCGATGTTGGGGATGAACACGATCGCGGTATCGGCGCTTGAGGCGAGCGTAGCGTAGGTGTCGATTCCGCCGCCGGTGTCGGTGTTCTGGCCGTTGACGCGGCGGTTCCATTCGCGAAATCCGAGAATCGTCATTCCGCTGTCCGGCACGACCGCGGCCGTCAGCCGGTAGGAGTCCGATCCGATCCGGTTGAAGATCACCACCGTGTCGGCGCCATTTGCTGGAGTCAAAAGCCCAAACGCGACACCGATGTCGGGCAATCCTCCGTCCGTGTCGGCGGCGTAAGGATAGGACGAATCACCGCCGTTGGACACAAATACGGTCATACCGCCGCTGTCGATCACGGTGTTGACGTTGAAATCCGTGACTGTGTCCCATACGGTGTCCGACCCGCTGGTCGCCGCCATCCGGATTTGAACCCGGCCGGCGATGGAAGTGTCGAAGAGGCTCGAGTAGACGTTCCAAGTGAGCGTATAGGTTTCGCCGTCCGCGTCCGCCAGAAGGTTCTGGGTGTCTCCACTCCGTTTCAGAATGGTGTACCAGTTGGCGCCGCTGTCCGGCGAAAACTGCGCGAGGACGACCGTGTCGTAATTCGAAGGATTCTTGGGCAGGTAGTAGGTGATGCCTTTCGTCAGGCCGACCGTATCGCCCGGCGCCGGGGAGGTGATCACAATCGCAAGCGACACCGTGGTCTCCGGTGTGCTGATGATCCGCGTGTCGGAGAACCAGCTTTCATTGAGGAAGAGCCGGCCGCCTGTGTAGTGCGAGTCAAATGCCGTCACCCGGTAATAGTACGTGTTGTTGACGCTCGCAGAGGAGTCCGTGTACCGCGTGTCGGTTCCGCCGCCGGCGAGTACGGTGTCGATGAGGCTCTCGAACCAGTTCGTCCCGGCCGAAGTGCGGCGGTACACATGATATCCCGCCAGACCCCCGAGCGCCGTCGAGTCCCGGTCGACCGACACCGTGTCCCACGTGATCGTCACGCTTGACGTCGTCACCGTCGAGTCGGCGCTGATCTTCGTCGAATCCGGCGACAGCGTGTCCGCGCCCGCCGACGTGTCGATCACGTGCAGCGACAGCGGCACAACCAACAGCCCCCCGCCGCCCGTGTTCATCGCGCTGTCCGTCACCGCGTCTTCGTCCCGGCTCCCCCACCAGTTGTATCGCAGGTCAAACGTCGCGGCCTCCTCGTTGATCACCGCCGTCGTGCAGTTCGTGATGTTGTTCGCCTCGAACGTGTCCGTGTGGTTCGTCCCGCTCGATCCGATGTAGATCGCCGCGCCCGCCGTTGAGTCGATCTCGTTCAGCGCGGCGTAATTGCCCTGCGCCGAGTTCGAGAGCATCACGCCGTACGATCCGCCGTTTTGGATGCGGTTGCCCTGCACACGGTTCGCCGTCCCGCTGTCGAGGTACAGGCCGGCCCGCGCAGCCCCGTAGACCGTGTTGTCCACGATGACGTTTTGATCCCCGCTGACGTGTATCCCAAATCCCCCGCCCCGGACCGAGTTGCCGCCGACGGTGTTGTTGCTCGCCCCTGTTTGGAGGGAGACGGAGGCGCTGTCGTTGCCTGTGAGGATGCAGGCGGCGATGGCGTTGTTCAGGGACGCGGCGAGGCGGATACCGGTGTTGGCGCGGTAGATGTGGACGAGGCTGATGGAGTCCGAGCGGGAGTTGGAGAGGAGGACGCCGGCCTTGGAGGAACCGGCCGTGCTTTCGCCGTCAAGGATGAGCCCAGCGATGGTGACGTTGTCGATGTTGGGAATGAACAGGAGTGCGGTATCGGCGCTGGAGGCCAGCCTTGCGTAAGTGTCGGTGCCGCCGCCGGTGTCGGTATTCTGGCCGTTGACGCGGCGGTTCCATTCTCGGAAGCTCAACATCGTCATTCCGCTGTCCGGCACGACCGCGGCCGTCAGCCGGTACGAGTCCGATCCGATCCGGTTGAAGATCACGACCGTGTCCGCGCCGTTCGCGGGATCCAGATATGAGATCGCCTCAAATATCCCGCCGAACGCCCCCCTCGTGTCCGCCGATCCGACGTTCGAGCTGTCCCCGCGATCGGACACGAACACCGTGCTTCGGCCGGTGTCCTCAAACACCACGAAACTTTTCGTGTCGCTGAATCCGGTCCAGTTGCCGTGCCGGTCAAAGGCCGCAACCCGCCAGTGATAGCGGCTCCCGGCGGACAGCGTTTGCGTGAACGTGATGCTGGCGGCGCCGGTCACTGAACTCAGGATGACGTTCTCAAATTTTGTATCGGAGAAAGCGGCGACTTGGATGTAATAACTCTCTCCCTGCGCGTCATTCCCTCCCGTCCACGAAAAGGTCGGTGTCGAGTCGGGATACACTCCGGACAAAACAGGAGTGTTGGGCGCCGTGACATCGTATCCTTTGGAAAATTCGACCGCGTCGATCCACATCGTGCCGCTCTTGTCTTCGTACTCCCACGCCCATTTGATCATCTTCAGCGACGCGCTATCGACGCCGGAAAACGCACGCAGCGGAATGTTGACCGGAACCCACGTGTCGGTTGGAAGGGCCGGGATATACGCCTCGAGATCCTTCTGGCTGGACGCGTTGCCCATGTCGTGCATCCAGACGTTGGCGGGCGGCCCGCGCGTGCCGGAATCGGCCTTGACCCAGAAATGGAGCGACGACATGTGCCGGATGTCCTGGCCCTTGTTGACGCCGTTGTTGACGGTTTGCTCGATGACGACGTAGTTGCCCGATCCCGCGCCTGTCACGTTGTAGAAGATGCGCAGGGATGCGCCCGTGTCTCCGACGTAGGTGCTCGTGTCGCGCTGGGCATTCAGGTCGGCATTGTTCTCATAGTAGACCATGGTCCCGCCGAAGGACGATTTGGACGTGTCGGCGTCGTCATAGGAGTCCACGAGGTACGTCTCCGGCTCGGAGGTCAGCCGGATGTTGTCGATCCGTACGGTTCCGGACCTCGGCGTTCCCAAGTCGTATTCAAACACAAACGCGAGGTTGCGGTTCCACCACGGGTTGGTGAAATTCAACTGGTCGAACGCCGAAAGAGGAATGTGGATGTCCCTCCAGGCGGTCGACACGCCTCCGTTCAGAAAATCGCGGACGGCCACCTGCTGGGTCTTCACCGTCGACTCACCCAGCTCGACCTTGAACACTTCGTTGCCCGCCAGTCCCTTGATCGTGAACGACAGCGCCCTGTTTCTCGGCGTGTCGGTCACGTTCATGTTGTTCAGCTCGCTGTAATAGCCCGAATAATCTCCGCTCGCGCCGGTGGCGGTGTACGCGATTTCAAGCGACCGTGCGCCCTCGGCCGCGTCGGCCGACGTGCGGTTGATGGTGATCGCCCCGGCGCCTCCGGTAAAAATGCCGGCGGCGCCTCCCCATTTGTTGGTAGTGGCGCTGTCGTTGAAATCGTCATGCGTGGCCGACTGGATTTTGAACGCGCGGCTGTCGCTGAAGATGCTCCAGTTTCCGTGCCCGTCAAAGGCCGCGACCCGCCACCGATACCGGCCGCCATTCGCCAGCGCCTGCGCGAACGTCAGGCTCGTCGCGCTGGTGACCTCACGAAGAATCGGGTCGGAAAAATCGGTGTCCTCGTATGCCGTTACCTGAATGAAATACGACACCCCCTGCCCGTCCGACACGCTGTTCCATGAGAACGCCGGTGTGGTTTCCTGCATGACTGTGTCGGCCGCCGGCTTCGACAGCGCCGGGGCCGCCGGCACGGAAAGGTCATACCCCTTCGAAAATTCCACGGCGTCCAGCCACATGGTCCCGCTCTTGTCCTCGTATTCCCACGCCCACTTGATCATTTTGAGCGACGGCGTGTCGACCCCGGAAAATACGCGGATCGGAATGTTGACTGGAACCCACGTGTCGATCGGGATGGCGGGAACGAACGACTCGATGTCCTTCTGGTTGGATCCGTTGCCCATGTCGATGAGCCACACGTTGGCCAGGGGACCGCGCAGGCCGGTGTCGGCGCGGATCCAGAAGTGCAGCGAAGTCGCGAACCGCACGTCCTGGCCCTTGCCGAGCCCGTTGTTGACGGTCTGCTCGTACACCGTGTAATTTCCGGACGACGTGCCCGTGCAGGTGTAGGCGATGCGCAAGGAGGCGCCCGTGTCGCCGACGAACGTCGACGTATCGCGCTGGGCGTTCATTTCCGTCTGATTTTCATAAAACGTGTTGGTCCCGCCGAACGAACTTTTCTGCGTATCGCCGTCGTCGTAGGTATCGACGAGGTATGTATCGGGTGTCTTGACGATCTGGATGCTGTCGATCCGGATCGTTCCCGATTTCGGCGATCCAAGCCCATCCTCAAACACGAACGCCAGGTTGCCGGTCCAGCGGGAATCGTTGAAATTCAACTGGTCGTACGCCATCATCGGGATGTAGACCTGCCGCCAGGCGGTGGTGACGCCGCCGTTGATAAAATCCCGGACCAGGGTTTTCTGGGACAGTGCATCGGACTCGCCGACCTCTATCTTGAACACCTCGTGGCCGGCCAGCCCCTTGACGAAAAACGACACCGCCCGGTTGTTGGCCGTGTCGGTGAACAGGTTGGTGTCGTTCAGGCGGCTGTAGTAGCCGCTGTAGGCGGAGGATGCCGTCACATCGAATTGCATCTCCAGCGACCGCGCGCCTTCGGACGCATCGGACGAGATTCGATTGATGCTGATGGTCCCGCCGCTGCCCGTAAAAGTCCCGGTGCTGCCGCCCCAGTCGTTGCTGGTGGAACTGTCGTTAAAATCGTCATGTACAATGTCTGCACGGGACACGCCCGGGCTCAGAACCGAAATCACTATTATATATATACAAATATTATATAGAGCCGGCCTGCCGCCCATGCTAGAAATTCAGCTCCACGCTTAGTTTGGTGAAATTGTCGTCGAAGGGCGAGCCGATCGGCTCCCAGGCGGGGTTGCCGAACTGGGTGAATTTGTATTCGGCGAAGATGCGCGAGTTGTTGGAGACGAAGTATTCGAAGCGGGTCTGGAAGATGTCAGTCTTGTATTTGGCGTTGTTGTTTCCGGGATGCGTGATTCGTTCCTCGATCGCCTTGGCCCAGGTCCTGAGTTTGTCCGACACCCGCAGGCCCACATAGGCTTCGGCGCTGAATTTCTTCTCGTTCTTGTCTGTTGAAAAGGCCGTTCGGTCGCTCGAAAATTTGTAGACCTCCGCGAACTGCTCGCCCGAAACGGCGATATCCACGTTGCGGATTCCATAGTAGCCGCACGTCAGCCTCGACCGGCGCCGGTTGTAGTGCGTGGCCGATAGACGGTCGATCCGGTCGTATTCTCCGGCGAAATTCATCTTCCAGATCGATTGGAGAAACCGCAGGTTGTAGCCTTGCTGGTCCGCCCACGCGTCGTCAAACGACAGGCCGGCTTCCCGGAAATTGGGCTTGAAGTGCGTCCCGATCCAGCGGTACTGGACCTGCGACGAGAGTTTTTTCCACGGGTAATCGTTCAACCGCGCCTCGAATATTCCGAGGTTTCCCGATTTGTTCCGCGGGCTGTCGTAGAGCGAGACGACGGTCGGGCTGAAGGTGCCGGTCTTGGTCCCGAACTGCGTGTTGAGATTGCGTCCGAGGAGCGCCGAGAGCGTGATCCGGTCCTTGCTCAGCTTCCGCGTGACTTCGAGGGTTCCGACGAAATCCTTCGAAATCGGACGCGTCACCAGTTTGGAGCTGGAACTCACGAGTTGCCCGCCGACGAGCGTGGCGCCGGTCTGCTGGGCGACGTCGTTGTCGTAAACGAAGATGGACTGCAGGAGCCACGGCCCGAGCGTCAGGGTCACGCGCGACCCGGCCGCGTAGGACTCGTAGCGTTTCTTGATCACAAACGCTTCGTATCCCGCGTCTCCGATCGATCCTTCCGCCTTGAGGCCCTTGCTTCCGAACTGCGGCGTGAAGGTCCAGCGTCCGAAATCGATCCAGAGGTATCCGAGCGTCAGGAGGCGCAGGTTCGGGTGGATCTGGCTGACGTTGATCTGGCTGTTGACGAGAACGGTCCTCGGGTTTTCGAGGCTCAGGGTGCCCTTGGTGTCGAAATAGGCCGACGCGCCGTAGTCCTGGAAATCGGAGGCGATTTCGAGACGGGTCGAGAACTTCGAGAACTGCGCGTCCATCAGGATTTTCCCATAGTGGTTCACCTTCTGGCCCTCTTCCGGAACGTCGGAGAATTCCGCGAAGTTGACGATCCCGAAGTTGAAGGCGGCGGCCAGGGCCGGCAGGGGAACCACCAGGCCCTTGCGGAGCTCCGCCGGGCCGACCTTGTTGGGATCGAGGTTTTTGCCGGTTACGTACATCTCGTCGACCCACACCGTGCCGGTCGTCTTGTCGGTCCGGTCGCCCACGATCTGGATCTCGATCTTGTTGATCTCGTCGACGTCGAATCTCTTGTTTCGCGCCGGCGCGTCACCCGGGATATTGAAGTCGGCAATCGGGATCGACACGAGCTGCCACTGGCTTGATTTCAAAACGTGCCGGTGGACGGCGCTCCACACTTCCTCGTCGCGGTCGACGAGGTTGATCCGCAGGTGGTTGGACGAGCCGTCACCCCGGACCCAGAGGTTGAACCGGTCCACGCCGCGCCAGTCCAGCGTCGTCGCGAATGCGCTGGACGCGCCGACGTGGGTCGGAATGCTCCGCGTGGTTTCGAGCGTGTAATCGAAACGCATCGAATAGTTGCCATCGTGTGCGTCGCGGACCGACTCGAGGTTCAGGACCGAGTTGTCGCCGCGCAGGACTGAGTAGGCGTTTTCGGGAACGCTGCGTTCGAAACTGTCGATGAGGACGAGCCCGCCGGGAACTTCGGCGGCCGTCGGCGCGCGCGATTTATACTCGATGTCATCAACGAGAATCTCGCCGGCGTTGCCGGACACTTTACTGACGGCGATGTAAACGCCCCGGATGGTTTTCATGTCAAGCTTGCTGTCTCCACCCCACCAGTATGTGAACTGCTCGATGGGGATGTCAATCGTGGCCCACTCGTTTTCGGGCTTGAGGGCCTCGTATTTTTTCCCGAAGTTCGAGAAGTCTTCGTCCGTCAGCTTGATCTCCAAGTTGACGGTTCCTTTGACGACTCTGACCCGGAGCCTCAAGGCTTCCATGCGGCTCAGGTCCGCCTTTGACGGTTTGGACATCTGCACCCAGCCGCCCTTGCCGAAGGAGTAGGTCAGAGAGAGCGCTTGGCCTTTGACGCCGGGCACCGGTTTGAGCTGGAGGCTCGCGCCCTGATCGGATTCGGTCGCCCAGTCTTTGGGATTCTCCATGGCGTCGTACGTCAGGTATCCCTTGTCCGCAGGTGTGGGCGCGGGCTGTTTGGTCAAGACCGGCGCAGGTTTCGTCAGAATCAATGGAGGGATGGCGCCGCGTGCGGCTGGTTTTGTCAGGATCGGCGCCGGTTTTGTTTCCGGCGGCGCCGGCCGCGCCACGATCAGCGGCGGAATCGCTCCGCCGGCCTTCGGTTTCGTCAGGATGGGAGCTGGCTTCGTGTCCACCGGCGGCGTCCCCCCTCTCCCGCCTCTGGCGGGAGAGGGTTGGGGTGAGGGTGGCAAGCCTTGCGTGTCGCTGTCTACCCCCCTCACCTCAGTCCTCTCTCGCCCTTCGCGGGGGGAGAGGAGGTGAGTCGTTTGCGCCGGCGTCTTGAGGCTTGGCGCCGGCCCGGCAAGAATCGGCGCCGGAGGTTTTGGCGTCGGTGTGGCTGCCGGCGGCGGCGCGGGCGCCGGCGGCGATGGTTCCGGCGCGCGTGCCGGCGCCACCTCACGCGCAATCTTCTCAAACCGGATGTCATCGATCAGGAGCGCGCCCGGAACGCCGGGAAAAAGATTCTCCCGATCAAGGATCAACATCAGCGTGTCGAGGTCGCTCCAGTCAAATTCCTGTCCCCTGTCCAGCGGCAGATCCAGGTCCCGCCAGCCATTGCCGTCGGCCGAGAGATGGTCGGACGTCCGGATTGATATCCGGTTGCCTTTGCGATCCCGCAAAAGGACCGTGAACGATTCCGCGCGGCTGTGCGATCCGTGCAGGCGAAACCGGAGCGCGTCAAACGGCGCGGCGTTCAGCCCGTTCAGATCGGCGGCCCACGCGCACCATCCGTTGTAGGTGTTGATCTCAAACGTCAGCTTCAGGCTGTATCCCGCCGGCCCGTATCGGACTGCGGGATCCGAAACATATTCGATGGCTATCGCCGACCCCGCCTGCCCGTCGGTCAGGACAAACGAATATCCGCCGGCGTCGTTCCGGTCGTTCGCGTCATTGAAATCATCGACCGGAAGAAATTCTCCGGCGACTGGAGCGGCCCACGCAATGAGGACTGCAAATCCGAGACAGCCGATTCGGAGTCGTCGCTGTGTCCAATCCAAAATCCAAAATCCAAAATCCAAAATCTCCATTTTTCAGAACGCCCAGTTCAGCGAGAACGTGTGTTCTTCGTCGAGGTTGTAGTGGAACTGCAGCCCATAGACGGCTTCGAATCCCTTGAGGACCGCGCTCAGCCCGCCGGTGAAGGCCCACTTGTTCATCGGGTGCCTCACGGCGCCCGCCCGGACGCCCAGTCGCGTGCTGGCGCGCCGCTCGGTGAGCCAGTATTCCCCGCCGACCCTGAAGAGCGACCGGTCGTTGTTGTCGGCCTGCCGGTCCCACTGGATGGACACCAGCGTGTGCCGGCCGACGTCGGCGGCGAGACCCATTTCCCACGTGATCGGCAGGTAATCGATGGCGCCGGTGGCCCAGCGGATTTTCGGATGGCTGGCGTTTCGGAGCATCACGCCGAACCGGTAGTCCATCATGAAGCGGAGCATGACGCCAAGGTCGAATCCGTATCCGGTGGCCTTTTTGTCGTAGTTCACCCAGTAATATTTAAGCGTCGATCCGACGGCGAGCCCGCGGTACACGGGGAATCCGACGGAAAATCCATACGCGTTCTCGGAATAATCGATGAACGTGACCTTCTGCGACGTCGCGAGCCCATTCCAACTGATGGCCGCGCCGGCCCGGCCAAGTTTGGGATGCGCATAGGACATGTAGTTTCGTTTCAACAGCCCGAGATTGTAGAGGTCGCTGTAGGCGGAGTCGATCCGGCGCATCTTGAGGTTGGCCAGTCCGGCCGGATTGTAGTGCGCCGCCAGCCCGTCATCGGCCACGGCCACAAACGCCCCGCCCATCCCGACTGGCCGCGCCCCCACCATCATGGCCTCAAACGCCGCCGCCGAGGCTGCCCCCGGAAGGCCGCACAGAATTAAAATCCAAAATCCCAAATGTCTCTTCATCGGACGACCGCGATGATGTTCCGGATGTCCGACCGGCCGCCGCTCGTCGCGCTGCGCGCTTCGAACTGGAACACGCAAAGCCCGTTGGGGCAGACGCGGCCGGCGCGGTCGCGCACGTCCCAGTTCAGCGTCTGCGGGCCCGCCGCCTGCGTGCCGCCTGGGATCTGCCGAACGAGCGTCCCTCGCAGGTCGTAGACGTTCAGGGTGACGACAGAGGATTCTTTCAGCGTAAACTGAAAAGTCACCTCGTCGTCGATCCCATCGCCGTTGGGGCTGACAGGATTTCCCTTGACGGTCAGATTTTCGACCACGCCTCCCGCCGCCACGTTCGCGCTGATCGAAGGCGCGGCGCCGTAGGACAGGAGATCCACCGCCAAAGTTCCGCCGGTCGACTGACCGGAAGATTTGGTGATCGCAAAATCGATTTGCGCGATTTCCCCGAGATTGAGCGAGTTGTCGGTCCCGGCGGAGAAAAAGCTGAGTTGCGTGTAGGGGATCGTGTAGGTCGCCCAAGCGCCGGATGTGCTCGCGGCGCCGGTGAGGACTTTGTAGTACGTCGTGCCGTCGCCGTCTTTGACCTTGAACTCCACGTTGTTCGCGCCGCCGGTTCCCTTCAGCAGGAACGAAAACGCGGAGCCCTCCTGGACATTGATCGATATTTTCCGCTCAATGATCGCGTAGGTGCCGCTGTTGAACGCGTACGCAAGCTCGTACGCCTTGCCGACCTGTCCGGTCGCGCGCTCAAAGCTGAGCGACGCATCGTCGCCGGTGGCCTTGCTCCAGCCCGACGCGGACACCGGCGCGTCGAAACTGTCGAGCGTCTGGAGGACGGCGTTCGGCACCGGGACGCGAAATATCTTCAGGTTGTCTATCCAGACGCTTGTCGTCGCAGCGGTCGGCAGTGAAATGGTGACGCCGTCCTTGAGTTCGGTCGCGAACCAGATCTGAAAATTAGTTCGGAAGGAAACGTTGGGAAAGGCGGTAAGCGGAATCCGGACTCTTGTCCATGCATCGGTCACTCCACCCAATAGGTAGGAGTTCAAGTAGACCAGGTCCTCCTGCGTGGTGTTTTGCGCGTCGGTGCCCTTCAGCCCGATGCCCAGCGTGGCGCCGGTATCGCCTTTGAGGTCGAAAACGAGTTCGGTGCAGGAACTCGTTGTGTCGACCACCGCAAACGCAGGCAGCCAGGCGGCGTTCTTGGTCGTCCCGCCCTTCGTGAAGATGATTTTGAAGGAAGCGGTGTCGCCGTCGGACGGCTTGGCTGCGGTATCGTAGGAAAACGAAAACGAACTCGTGCTGGCGTCGTCATAAACAAGCCGCTGGTTGGCTCCCAGATTGTTCGTGGTTTTGGTGGTGTCATTGAAGTTGTCGAAGACAATCTGGGTCGTGTCGGCCGCCACCTGATACACGCCGAGCTCGTCCAAGAGCAGGGTGCCGGACCCTCCGGCGCTCTTGGTCACGCCGATCGATATTTTCTTGATCGCGCGAGTGTTGAGCGCCGAGTCGCCGCTCGATCCCTCCATGAAGGCAAAAGTGAAATCGGGACTGGTTCCCGAGTATCTGAGAACGGCGCGCGTCCATTCCGCCGTGTCGGACACGTTCGCGATGGTCTTGGCGAACCAGTCGCCGCCGCTGTCCTGGAGTTTCACCTCGATGCTGTTCTTGCTTCCGGAACCTTTGTAGAGGAAGGTAATCGCGTCCCCGGAACTGATGTCTACCGTCTCGAGCTTGCGGCCGAACTGGACGTACGAACCGGTCTTCAGGTCATACGCGCCCTCGACCGCGTTCCCGGATTGCCCGGTGACCGTGCTGACCGTCAGCGTCGCCGCGCCGTCGACGGACTTCTGACTCCACACCGTCGCGTCGTCCATGCTGTCGATGATCGCGCCCAAGGCGCCACCCCCGGCGAACACGGCCATCCCCAATACCGCCGCCAACACCCGCGGGACGAGCCGGCAGCTCCCCCGCGGAGGGTTCCCCTCCCTGAAAGCCATATATTAAATTATCGGTATTATTTAGAACGCGCTTGACTTCGCGTGTGGACTCAGCCGCCTCCTTGGTTAAGGTGCCGCACATAGACTTATAGACTTATTCACAGAGCGATGGCACAAAACAACGCGAACCGCATAACATCTCCCTGTGAAAATTTTCGCGCTCTTTCGCGTTCAATTCGTAGTAAATGACTTCGTCTTTACTCGTGTGTCAAATATTTATGCTACGAGTAATAAGTCTATAAGTCTATGTGCGGCACCTATTCGATCACGGCACCTATTCGATCATAATACTCCAGAGCTTCCGCAAGATCCTGTTGGGCGGGTATAAGAAATCGGTATCTCACCTCTGGTAGCGCGCACGAAACTCCCGCAGAACTTCCGGACCATCGAGAGCCTTAATTTCTCCCCGGAGAAAGGCCTCCATCCTATCCTCTGCTTCGTTCGCCCAAGCCGCCTGGATTTCTCGTGTGGCATCGTCATCAAGACTACCAAGGAGCGCGTCCGCCAGGAGGGCACGTTCATGCGGGGGCAGTCGCATCGCTTCTCGTTCCAGAATCACTTCATCCATACAGTTATTATACCTCCACTGCGGGGAGAGGCAAGGCGGACGATGGTGAATAGACGGCGTCCAGCGCCTTCCGGATAGCCGGCCGCCGCGCGGCCAGCGCTTCGGCTACCGCCCACACGGCCATGTTGCGCATGTAGTAATCGCCGAATCCGAACGTCCCGTCCGCCGCGTGCACGACGTCGGGCTGGTTCCACGGATTGCGCTGAACGCGCGTCATGTTCTCCCACGTCTTGCGCGCGATTGCCAACCCTTCGGTTTCCATCCCTTCATAAATCGCCAGCGCCGCCACCGCATAGCTTTCGCCCGGCCATATCCCGGAGGCATGGGCGTTGGACAAATCCCGGCGGCCGTTTGGAAAAACGCTGTTGGTCACGCCGTACTTTGAGTCCCGGCCGTTCAATCGCAGAATTTCCCGAACCGCCGACCGCACCATGTGCGCGGGGAAGAGATGGCCAAGCCCCAGAAGGTGCGCATACCACTGGCCGTTGAGCTGGCCCGCGATGCTGGCCGGGTAGACTTTGCCCTTGCTCCAGCCCGCAACGAAATACTTGCCGTTCCAGAGCTGGCGGATGAAACTCTCGCGCCCTTGGACGAACCGCGCCCGGCAGGCCCGCGTCATCGCACGGTCGCCTTGCAGTGCCGCCAATTTCTCAAACGCGAGGACCGACGCGAGAAAAATCGACGACGTGTAAGAGTTCGTTCCGAAAAATTCCCACACGTCATAGGTCTGGTCCGCGCCTTCGTTGTCCGGAAGGCCGTCGCCGTTTTTGTCGGTGCCGAAACTCCACAGCATCGCCTTCTTGGCCGACGGATACATGCGCCGCAAAAACCCGCGGGCCCGGAGCCACAGCACGTCCCGGTATACCTGCAGGACAAATTTCGGGTTCAGGTCCTTCCACGGGTAATGCGTTGTCCCGTCGTTCGGATTGTCGAGCCGGTTTCGGCCGAGGTCGTGCGGGATGTATCCGTCCGGCCTCTGGGCCAGCGCGAACTGGTGAAGCTCGTTTTTCTCGAGGTTCGGAAACATTCGGACAAAGGGAACGGTCGCGTAGTACCGGACGTCGAGCGTGCCCATGAGGGGGCAGATCACGGGCGCTTCATAGAACGCAAAGTTCCCTTTCCGGTCCCACCACGTCGTGCTGGTCAGCACGTACAAATTGTTCCAGAGCGCGTCCTTCAGCCAGTCCGGCAGGCCGCACTCCAGGATCGGTTTCTGCCAGCGGCTGCACGATTCGGCCAGCCGGTCCCGCGTCCGAAGGATCGACAGGCCTGCCTCGCGCGCGCTTTTGAACAGTCGCTCGTACCGGTGGCCGGCGTGGTGAATCGGGTAATGCCAGGAGAGGACGAAATCGTAAACGCGCGTCGCGCCCGCCGGAATTTTTCTCCTGACGGCCAGCGCGCCTCCGAAGGCCGCGCCGCCGCCGCGCTGCGGGCCGGCGTCGGAGACGCCGGCACTTGGGGCGCCGGAGGCGCTGACCCGGGCACCGTATTCGGTGTTGGGCAGATCGCCCGTTTTTCGGAACGCCTCAAATGCACGAAGATCGATCGTGTCAGGATCAAACCTGAAATTCGTCGTCTGCATGTTCCACTGCCGCATCCACGTGACCTTGCCGGATATCGGCGCGCTGAGCGCATATTCGCCGCTCGTTGCGTCGCCCGGATATGGATTGGCCGTCGCGCAGATGACGGACACGCCGTCTCGCGTTTTCTCCAGCCGGTTCACCCGCCCGATCTCGTCCGCGCCGACCATGTTCCGCACCATGCCGAGCAGGCTCACGTCGGCGGCCCGGGTTGCGCGGTTCGTGACGGTGAAGCGGAACAGCGCCGCCGGCGCCGCGCTGCCGGTTTCGTCTCCGGCGCGCACCGTGCCGTATGCCGTCAGCCGCACCCGGACCGGCACGCCGCGTTTCTCATACGTCAACTCGGCTTTGGGCCAGAGCCCGTCGTAGAGAATCCGGTCCGCAGCCGGCAGACTCCGGATTTTCTCCGTCTGAAGCAAAAACGCCGTCCGCCGGCCGGACAGACGTGCAAAAACGCCGAAATGAAATCCCAAAAGACCCTGATAGGGCCGCCGGGCATTTTCGAACGGGCCGATCAGCGGCGCGTTCCAGTTGTTCTGAAACGTGATGCCGTACAACCCGCCGTTTGGCAGGACCTCGACCTTGCCGGTCCCGATCCCTCCGAGCGGCACGCCGGACTTGACTCGTTCATTCGCATACTGAACCATGGCTCGCCTCCGATTCTGTACCTCGCATGCCCGCTAAGATAAGGGCTGATAGTTCTTCCCCTCTCCCCCGAAGGGGGAGAGGGCTAGGGTGAGGGGGTCCCTAGGCGCCGGAAATTGCCACCCTCACCCCATCCCTCTCCCGCCAGAGGCGGGAGAGGGGGGAAAATGCAGCTATTTAAATCGAATGTCATCCAGATAAATGACGCCCGTTTTTTCCCCGGCCGACTTGTCCTCGAACACGATCACGAACTCCGTCAGACCTGACCAGTCGCCGATCGCCGGAAAGTCCGACTTCGACAGCCGCACCGTCCGCCACTCGGGGCCGATGCCCTCCACATACGTCGACGCCTGCCGGTCCGCGGTTTTCAATTCGACTTTGATCCGCCGCGGCATGCCCTCGGTCTCGTCTCCCCGGATGTCGAACAGGAACTGGTTGAAGGACGACGCGTCGAACCGGCCGAGTTTCATCCAGAATCCGTTGAAGGCCGGCTTCGTTGATTCGACATCGTACCGCAATCTCAGGCACGCGCCGTCCCGGCCTTCCGCAAAATCGACCTTCACGCCCTGCGCGCCGTCGTTCGGGTCGCTTTTCCAGTCGCCGAAATCCCGGCCGAGCCGTTTCAGGTCGGACGGCGCATTGAAGTCCGCGAGGACGCCGCTGTCCCACGATTCGAGAATGAGTTCGCCCAGAAGAATTCCTGGATCGAGGAAAAACCATTGCACCTTGCAGTCCGGCGTCGTGTCGCTGTCCACGTCGTGGACGCCGACTGAAAATCCGATCCGCCGCGGCGCCGGCGTCAACCCTAGCGCGGGCCAGTTCATCACCAGCTCCGCCGTGTATCCGTCCGTATCGACGGCGGCTCCGGCCGATATGCCGGCCGGCCGGCCGTTTTGAAACCACGCGTACCAGTCGGAGTCCCTGTCGGCGCCGCGGGCGGCCGGCGCGATGCCGATCTGAAACTCCTGCGCGTCGCCCCATTGCAGGCCGTTCGACTGAGGATCGACGTACACTTCGACCAGATCGCCTCGATACAGTTCGGTCTGCGGGTGCGGGTTTTGAATGTCGTTGTCTGTCACTCGCACGGCCAGCGCCAGCGCTTCTTCGGTCCGGCAGACGGAAAATCGCGCCGACAGGTCGGCCGCGGAAGTCCTCCGGCCCGTTTCAACGTCGTCCGGATACAGAAGCTCCACCCACTTTGGCGTGGCCCAATCGTCCAGCTTGCCGTCGGCGGCGGGAATCGCCGTCACTGCAGGCGCCTCCAGACGCGGCCGGTCCTCCCGGTCTTTGAATTTCGCCCGCGCCATCGTCACGTCCGACTCGGTCAGGCGCTTCGTTCCGGGCTTGAATCCCACCGCGTCCATCGCGCGCTTCACCCAGTCCTGCCGCATGAAAAGTTCCCAGATGAGTCCGGTCCTGTAATTTTCGATCATGAGCAGCATCGCCCCCTGGTCGATCCCGATCACGTCCTTGTCCCACCAGTCGCGGTCCACGTTGAAGGCGTCCGAGAAGCCGTACTTTCCCCAGAGTTTTCCGCCGTGCCGTTCCTTCATCGTCTTCATGCATTGAATCGCCTCGTCCGGCGCAAAGACGATCGACCCGCCGGCCGCGGTCGGCGCCACGGTCCCGTCATGGATCGGCGGCGCCGGCGGCCCGCCGTAGGCGCGATATCCGTCCGGCCCGTCGCACGCGGTCAGCCCCCACACGTCATCGTCATAGGTCCGGTACGATTTCTTTTTCCGCGCGCAAAACGCGCGATTGGCGAGCGTTGCCTGCCGGGAATTCTCGAAATAATCCGCGTACCGGTCGTGCTTGTTCCGGAAATCGATCCAGAGGTGAGAATACTGGTGCGTGAAGAGCGGCCCGATCGCAATCGAGATGTGGCCGTCGTACTCGCCCACCGGCCGCCGCCAGTTGTCCCAGAGGTCGGCGGGAACCGGACGCGTCGGCGATCCGATGGCCATGAGATACAGGATCAGAAGTTCCGCGTAGCTGTCCCAGCTCGACGCAAGCAGCCCCCGCTCCGGATTCCACCCCATGCTGATGAGCCGCTTGTCGGCGGACAAGAGCGCCGGCCAGTCGACGCGCTCGTACAATTCGCGCGCCAGCGTGTCGACCTCGGTGCCCTTGAAATATTCCGCCGCCGTCAGCGCGCCCGCCAGAAACAGAACGGTGTCGATGGTCGAGACTTCCGAGTTCCACATCCGCGCGCCATCCCGCGCGTCGACGAAGTGATAGTAAAATCCCCAGTGGACTTCGGCGCGGTCCCGGTAAAACCGGAGGGCCTTCAAACTACGCGCGTACGCCTCCTCGCGCGTGATCCATCCGCGGTCCGCGCCCACGACGTAGGCCGTAAGGCCAAATCCGGCGGTGGCGGTGCTCGCGGGCGCGTAGGACCACTCCGTTGGCGTGAAATTATTCGCGCGGTCCAAGATGAGTCCCGTCTGGGGATGCTGCAGCTCCAGAAAATAATCGAGCGCCTTGCGCTGAATCTCGTTGATCAAAGCATCGTCCGTCTGGCCGGCGGCGGCCACAGGCGCCAGTAGGACGGCGGCGATGAGCATCAAATGATTTCTTGACATCATGGTGATCTGACATTTAGCATCTGAGGCATGGTCCCTGCAAACGGTATCTCGGTCTTGGTGCGCGCGTTTTTGACTTCCGTGGCCGCCCTCCTGCTGTTCCCCGTCATCACTCATTCGGAAACGGCGCCGTTGTTTTCCTTCGACGACGTCCCCGCGTGGACGGCCGGGCACGCGCCGAAGGCCACGATCTCGACCGAATCGGTCGACGGACAGACCGGCCGCGCGATCCGGATTCGGTACGATCTCCTGAACGATCATTGGGTCGAAATCGGCCGTACGGCCAGTTTCAAATGGCGCGAGGCCGAGTCGTTTCGTTTTTATCTGCGCGGCGACGCGATCGGCAGCGTCTTTGAACTCAAACTCAAGGACCGCGACGGATCCTACTACGGAATGAAACTGCCGATCACCGGCGTTTCTCCGGACGGCTGGACGGCCGTGACCGTGCCGTTCCGCGACTGCCATTATCTCTGGGGCGGCGACAGCAAGCTCGACGAGGTCGAGAGTGTCTGGTTCGCCGTGAGCCGGGGATTGAAACGCGCGGGATTCCTCGACATCGACGAATTCTCCATCGCGCCGCGCACCCCGGGCGCGCCGGTCGTTCAGATCCACGCGTCGCAGGTCGGATACCATCCGTGGGACGACAAATCTTTTGTGGTCCGCGTGCTGGACGCCCCGCGGGATGCGGTACTGTCCGGAGCGTTTCGCGTCGTCGCGCTTGGCGCTGAAGCGCCGGTGTACGAGGGGGAACTTAAGCTCTCGAAGTTCGACCGGTGGGAGGGCCGGTTTCTCACCAGCAAATTCAGCGCGGTGCGTGCGGCCGGTACGTACCAGATTCAGGTGCGCGTCTGGAAGGAGGGAGGAAACGTGGAATGGGCGACCGCCTCCTATCCGTTCGACATCGCCCCCCGGGTGCTGGCTGTGCGCACCGCCCCCGCGCAGTACGCCTACGCCCGCTGGATGCGGTGCGGCATCGTCTGCCACAAGGACGATCCCGTGCCCGGCGGGTACCACGACACGCAGATGGACATCTCCAAACGCATGTGGTCGCTCCCGCACTATGTTCTGGGGCTGGCTCGATACGCCGCGCTTGGCGCGTACCGCCCGGACGCCGACACCGATGGCGTGGACGACGCGCTGGACGAACTGCGATTCGGCCTGCGCTTCCTCGCCGACGTACCCGAGCCGGACGGCACCGTGAGCTGGGGCGGGATCGAGGCGGATTTCAAAAAATTCATGTCGTACGATGATTTTATCTCCCGGCTTGGCCCCCTCCGCCGCGAGGACGACACGATCCCGCGCGTCAAGTATCTGGAGAAAAATCTTCACGCAACCTGCTTCAACGTCGCCGCGCTCCTCGACGGCGCTGACGCCGGCCGCAGGATCGACCCGGAGCTTGCGGACCGCGCCGCGCGCGTCGCTCAGACGGCCTGGAAATGGATCGATGCGCAGCCGCTCGAGACGGCGCACGACTACGGCATCTACCTCTACGCCGCCGCATCGCTTCACCGGAGGTTTCCCGAAGGCGAGTACCTTCACCGCCTCGACGAAGTCCTGCCGAAACTGCTCGCGCTCCAGTCGCTCGATCCGTCCAAAATCGCCAACGGCGCGGTCGGAAACTTTTTCTTTTCCGCCGCCGAACGCGATTTCCATTTCCAGTACAAGTTCGTGTCCTTCAATGTCGGGATTCACCTCGCGCTGGCGATGCTGGAGGAGGATTTGCCGCGGGACCATCCACACTGGTTTTCGATCCATTACGCCAACTCGGTCTTCGCGCGGCGATACCTCCACGCGATGTCCGCCGGGTCGCCCTACTGGCAGATCGCGCATGGACTCGAACCGGGGGAGGACGGGCGCTTTTATCCGAAATTTTTCTCCGGCAAGGCCGGCGAGCGCGCCGCCGCGTCGTTCCATGGTCTCAACTGCGACCATTTCGGATACGGCTACGTCGCGATCAAGCTCGCTCAGCTCTGGGGCGCCTACGCGCTCGAATGGTTCGCGGACGAGCAGATGCAGTGGGCCCTCGGCAAGAATCCGCTCGGATACTGCATGATGGCCGGCGTCGGCAGCCGATCCGGCGCGCACATGTCGGCGTTTTACGGAAAGGGCCCGGTCACCGGAGAGATTCCGAACGGCATCGTCAGCGGCAACGAGACGACGGAGGAACCCGAATGGTGGGGCGAGGGACCTTCCAGCGGCGAAGATTGGCTGCCGCACAACAGCTACTATCTTTCCCTTATGCCGGAACTCGACCGCGACGCGGAATTGCGCGCGACGATCACGCAGTCCGGCCGGCCGGTCGAAGGCAACATTAAGATATGGAGAGAGGACGGCCTCGAAATCGTGGACCTCGCGCTGGCCGGCGGAAAAGCCGGTCCGGTCGCGCTGGCGGCACAGGCGCGCCACGTGATCCAAATACCGGGATCGGACACGATGGATCTGGTCCCCGTGTCCGGGCAGAAGATCGATCTTGAGATCGATCTTGACCGGCGCATTTCTTTCGAAGTCGTCGTGCCGCCGTCTGCGCCCACTCAGCGCGAGGCGCGGCTCTCGGTCGTGACGGACAACCGGTCCCATGCGTCGGTTGTGGTGCGTCCGGTCCTTTCCGTGCTGGGCGCGGAAGTCGTGAGCGGCTTGCCGGAGAGTTTCGAGGTCGCGGCGCGGGCCAAAGACGAGCGGCCGGTGGTCGTCCGCGTGTCCGGCCGGCCCGTACTCGTGCGGGTGCACGATCGGGACCGGCCGAAACTCGCCGACGATGGATTCTGGGTACCGGTCGTGGAAAGCGACCGGCAACAGTTGTTGCCTCCGGACGAATGGAAAACGGAACACGATCAGGGCGCGTCCGTCAAAATTGGCGCCGACCACGGCGCCCTCCGGGTCGAGTATGATCTCTCCTCCGGAAATTGGGCGCAGGTGAAAAAAGATGTGAACCTCGACCTCCGGAACTTCGGCGCGTTCAAGTTCCGGTTGAAGGGGACGGGCCCGGCCAACAAGCTTGAAATCAAGCTGGAAGACGCCGACGGCGTCAACGCGGGCCGCGCGATCGAGGGTGCGACGGCGACGGAAGACTGGCGCGACTTCGCGATCCCGATCAAGGAATTCAAATACTGGTGGGGCGGGGACGGGACGTTTGATCCGGCGAAACTTCGTAAGATTTTTTTCGCCGTCAGCAAAATGGCCGGCGGCAAGGGGACCGTCTGGATCGACAGCCCTCTGTTCGGCCGCGCTCCGGACTCGTCGCTCGAGGCGCCATCGCCGCAGGCGCGGTTCGAGTACGTCAAAGGCGACGAAAGCGTCGCCCGGAAAGCCGCCGCATGGATCGCGTCGATGCAGCAGCCGTCGGGATTGATCCTCTCCTACGAAAACGACCACAGGCCTTTCGGCTGGACCTACGATCAGGGAATTTGCCTCATCGTCCTTGCGCGCGAAAATCGGCCGGCCGCCGAACGGCTGCTCGCGGCGCTGGAGAAACTCCAGAAACCCGAAGGCCACTGGAACGACGGATACATGCTCGATGCCGGCAAACCGGTCGACCTGTCCGACGACGACCGCAAGAAATGGTTTCGGTCGGACGTTCCCGGCGTGCTGTATGAATTCGACAACCGCTGGATCGGGTCCGCCGCGTGGATCGTCTATGGGATTCATCGATACACGGCCGTCACCGGCGACACGAGGTACGCCGCCATGTTGCAGCTCGGCGCGCAGTGGCTCGCGTCGCAGCAGCGCGAGGACGGGCGCCTGCATGACGTGACCGAGGGCAACATGACATCGTGGCGCGCGCTGACGGCGGCGGGGCTGATGGCCGCGGCGGACCGGCTCAAACAGTACCTTCTGACGAAAGTCTGGAACGACGCGGAAGGCCGCTTTCAGGTGGCGCCGGCCGACCTGCAGCCCTATCTCGACGTGCAGACGTGGGGCGCGAGTTTCGCGGCCGGCGCGGGCGCGCCGGACCGCGGCCTGCGGTCCCTGGCGTTCGCGCGCCGGTATCTCGAATGCAAAACCGCCGACGGGCAGATCCGCGGCTTCGACGCGACCGGCCCCTACACGGTCTGGAACGAGGGCACGCTCCAGTACATCATCGCCGGCGGCGCCGGCGCGGCGGAATACCTGCGCGACATGAACGCGCAGCAGCGGGCGGACGGCGCGCTCCAGCACTCGCGCGACGATCTGTCAAAGGGCGGCGCCTGGCATACGCCCATGTACGGCGTCTGCCCGACGGCGTGGTTGTACTTTGCCAACACCGGCGTGGAGCCGTTTCCGAAAGGAGAATAAATTATGTCCAGCATTTTGTCTGTCGCGATTGCCTGGGGTTTTGTACTTGGCGCGGTCGCTGGCGCGGAGAGACTCGACGTGTCCGATCCGGCAAAATGGAATTCAGGCCAGGCCGACGGCGCGTCGATCGGCGTCAAGACGGTGGAGACGCCCGGCGGCAAAGGCATCGTCGTGAGCGTCGATCTTTCCCGCGGCGATTGGGCGCAAGTCTGGCAGGACGCCGATTTGAATTTGGAGGGCATCACCGCCGTCCGGATCAACCTCCGTTGCGCGGGCTCGAAGAACCGGCTGGAGGTCAAACTCGTCGACGCCGACGGCACCAATTTCGGTACGCGGCTCGACGATCTCGCCTTCGACGGCGCGTGGCGCGAGGTCGCGATCCCGTATTCGCGCTTCGAGTATTTCTGGGGCGGGACCGACACGTCGCTCGATCTCGCCAAAGTCACATCGGTGTGGATGGCGGTGTCCAAAATCGAAGGAGGCGCGTCCGACATTTCGTTCGATCGTATCGATCTCGACCTCGGCGCCTCCGCGCCCCGCGCAGCACCGCCGACCGGCGCCGAATCCGAAATGACGTTCCGCATCGAATCCGCGGACTGGGACCGGATCCGGGCCACGCTCGACCCCGACCGTGCCGGCGGCCGGCCCGCCCGCGTCCGGATGCGGCAGAAAGATGATCATCACAACATGGAGGTGCGTCTGCTCGGCATCGACGGCTCCGATTTGGGCGGGATCAGGCTTGCAAACGACGGGTCAGTCCAGCATTTTCCGATGGACCGCCCGGACGAATGGAAATCGGAGCACGCCGATGGCGCGTCCATCCGCACCGCCGCCGTCCCGGGCGCCGACGGGCGGGCGCTGGAGATCACGTATGATCTGTCGGCCGGCGACTGGGTTCAGATTTCTCAGGAGAAGAAGATGGACTTGAGCGCCGCCCGGACCGTCCACCTGAAACTCCGGATGACCGGCGCCCGGAACGCCGTCGAGATCAAACTCGTCGATGCCGATGGCACAAACTTCGGCGTCAAACTCGAGGATGTGCCGCTGGCGTCCGACGGCGCGGGCGCCGAATGGACCGACCTCCCGCTCCCGGTCAGCCGCTTCGCCTATTTCTGGGGCGGCGACGACCGGATGGACTGGGCAAACACCGCATCGATCTGGATCGCGATTTCCAAAATGGAGGGCGGCGCCGGCGTCCTCGTCATCGACGATGTGCGCCTCGACCGCTGACCTCCTCCGCCCTTGACCCTAACCTCCTCCCCCCTTGTGGGGGAGGATTGAGGTGGGGGGTTAGAACCGCACGATTTGCAAAACCCCCGGCTTTCGTATAAAATCAAATTATGTTGATCAGCCGTCCCGGGGTTTGGATTAGATTCGCCCATCTCACAGCGTTCGTCTTCGGCCTTTCGTCCGCCGCGTTTGCGGCGGCGCCTCCGCGCACCGTTTTCTATCAGGGCCGCGTCACCAACGACACCGGGCAGTTCCTGACCGGCCAGTACAGCATGACGTTCCGGCTCTATGACGCCGTGACCGGCGGCAACAACGTGTGGGGGCCGGAATCGTTCAGCAACGTCAACGTCGAAAACGGCGTCTTCGGCGTGTATCTCGGATCGACCTCCGCCTTTTCTGAAACCACCTTCATCACAAAAAACTGGCTCGAAATCGCCATCAGCGGCAACACCTTCAGCCCCCGCGTCGAGTTCGCGGCCGGGCCGTATGCCTACAACGCGTATTACCTCGAAGGCCAGGACTCCGCTAAATTCGCGCGCGTCGCAGGCGACACTTTCACCGGCCGCGTCGTGATCGACACCCTCGACGCCCGCACCGCGCAGGGCATCCGGTTCCGCGACGATGGCGGCAACGTCGCTCTCTATGTGAAGGACGGCGGCGCGGTTGGAATCGGCACGACGACGATCGAGGCGACCTCGTTGCAGATATCCGGAACGTACGATCAGATGGTCATCGTGGAGGGCGATGGCGCGGCGGACGAAAAACGCTGGCTCTTCCGCGCCAACAGCCGGTATTTCGACATCACGGCCGCTAACGACGGGTGGTCGAGCTGGAACGAAGGATTGAAAATCGGCCGAACTGGCGACGTCGTCGACACGATCAGTTTCCCGAGCGGCAAGGTCACCATCGGCGGAACCAACGACCTGCAGGGCAAGCTCACCATCAAGGCTACCGGTGACCATTTCCTTGTCGAGGAGACCGATGGGGCGACGGACGAGAAAAAATGGGTCCACAAGGCCGACGCCCGGTTCTATGAAATCATCACGGCCAACGACGCCTGGTCGTCGTGGTCGGCCGCCATGCGCCTCGGCCGGCGCGGCACCAACGTCGATACGATCGCCTTCCCGAACGGCCGGTTCGGCATCGGCACGAGCAATCCGGCCGCCAAGCTCGACGTGGTCGGCACGGTGATCATCCAGGACTCGCTGGTCGTCGGCGGCACGGGCGGCGACAGTTTCGTGATTACCGGCAGCGGAAACGTCGGCATCGGCAAAAAGGACCCGGGCCAGAAACTTGTGATCGAAGGCGGGGTCAACGATAACGAAGCCGTCAATATCCTGGGAGGCGGAACGGGATACATGTTTCTGGGATTCGACCAGAACACCAGAAAGGTCCGGGTCGGCGGCTGGGACGGGAGTTTTCAGAATTTTCTGATAGAAGGAAAAGTCGCCATCGGCGGCGACACGCCGGGCAGCAAACTCAATGTGCGCGGCGATGTCGCCGTTGAGGATTCCTTCTCGGTCGGCGGCGCGGACGGCGACAGCCTGATGGTCACCGGCGCGGGGTTCGTCGGGATCGGGACGAAATCCCCGGCACACAAACTCTCGCTGGTCGGCAACGAACTGATCCAGGGCGACGCAGGCTGGGACGCCCACGCCGAAACCGCCACGCTCTTTCTGGGCGACGTCAACACGCGCGTGCGAGGCGTGCGCGACACCGGCATCATCTTCGGCCTCTATCAGGTCGACACGGTCTTGTGGCTGAAGCAGACGTCGGGTTACGTCGGCATCCGGACCAACAACGACCCGCAGTGGGGACTGCACGTGGTTCATGGTTCAGGCAACGGCGTCATGATCGAGGAAGACGGTTCCTGGTCCTCCGGCGACACCGCGACCATCTTTTTCGGCGACGCGAACGCGTATATTCAGAATGAGTGGAACGGTAAATTTAACATTGCCGCCAATAAGGACATCGCCTTCCAGAACGCGGGCGACTCCAAGGTCGTCATCGACATGACCAACGGCACCATTCAGGCCAGCAACATCATCATGTCCCTGGCGCTCCGGTCCGAGGCCAGCGCTTATGTGATGAGCAACACGTCCGGCGCGGACCAGAGCTGGGTCGAATCGCCGTTCATGTCCACGGACGTGGATCCCAACGGGCAGGTCGAAGCCCGTGTCATCATCTATGTTTCTACGCAGAACGCGGCAACCACCAATTTTCAATTGAAAGCGTATGACAAAGATAATACGTCGTCCTATCCCATCACCAGCGGTGACTCATGGACATGGGAGAATATAACAGGATCGGTATGGATTGTTTATTCGGGGTGGAAGAAATGGTCAGCGACGAACAGCCCTTACAAAGTGGCTCTGCACGGATGGGTCAACGCGAACAACACAAAATACGGCCACGTTTACGCGCATTTCCGGCCGGTTACTCCCTGAACAGCCGACAGACTCCCGCCGCTCCTTGAGGGGGTTTCCGTTGATAAACGCTTCACCATCCGACAAACCCTGTCTCCCGCTGGGTTCTGGGTGTGGCGCCGTCCGGCGAGTCGGCATGGCCATGCTCCTCGCGGGATTGGCATTCGCCGCTTACCGGCCTTCGATCTCCGGCGATTTCATTTGGGAAGATCTTGCCACCATTCGATACAACCAGTCTTTACTTTCGTATCAGGGGTTGCAGGATATCTTGTCGGCTCATTTTCCCAAGTCACACTCCCCGCTGACCTTCGCCTCCTTTTGGTTCCAGCATCGGTTCTGGGGATTTCAACCCATGGGATATCACATGACCAACACCCTGATCCATATCGCGAATGCCGTGCTGCTGTGGCGGATTTTGTCCCTGATGGGAGTATCGGGCGCACTTGCTGGAGCCATGTTATTTTCCGTTTACCCCATGACTGTCTGTTCGGTGGCTTGGATGAGCGGCCACGGGGCCGTTCTATCAGCGTTTTTCGGCCTTCTTTCCATATTTATATTCATGAAGCACGCGGACATCGGAGGCGTCGACATATATTTTCTCAGTCTCCTGTGTTTTGCTCTGGCGTGCTTCGCGAAAACCGAAATGGTCGCCTTGCCGTCCATCCTGCCGCTTCTGTGGTGGTCTCAGAACCGGCGTCTCGGGGGCCGCGAAATCCTGCGGCTGATTCCGTTCATCCTCGTCGCAACCGCATGGGGGATTCTGCGGCTGACAGCCTGTTTAAATGGGACAGGAGCAAGGCAGGAGGTTTCGGATGTGTCGATGCTCCACCAATTCCTCGACGCCATCCGGACAGTCTGGTTGTACCTTGTTCATAGTCTCTTGCCGCTCAATCTTACGGTCGGCTATACGTTCGGATCTGTCACGCCGGCAGACACACTGTCATGGACCCTCTCAACAGCGTTTGTGGCCGTCATCGGTATCGGCTGGTATCTTCGAGACCGGATCGGCAGGGGTTTTGTCTCAGCCCTTCTGGTGTTTCTGTTTCTCACATTGCCCTATACGGGCCTGATGCGGTCATCACGCAGCGTTCCGAACTTGCTTGATCTTCGCCATGTCTACGCCGGTGGAATCGCGCTGATCGTGGCGGTAGCCGCGCTCCTGGACCGGATCATCTCGCGCGCGCCGGCGTTTCCGATGGTCCGCGCCGGTCTGTGGACGGGCATTCTCGTCCTTGCCGCCGCGTTTACATGGGTCCGGTGTGGAGCATACGCCAATGAAGATGTATTTTGGCAGGCGGCGCTGAAGCGGAATTTGAAGCCTTCATTGGCGCACATCAATTATGGAGCGTATTTGATGCGCACGGGACGGTTGGATGAAGCTCAGCAGCATATCGAAACCGCCATCCAGCCGGACACCGGCATTGCCGCCGCTTACGTCAATCTGGCCAAGATATGGAGAATCAAGGGAGACATCCCTCGCGCGATCGGCATCAGCCGCAAGGCTGTCGAACGGGACCCCTACGACGCCGCGGCCCAGTTCGAATACGGGACGATTCTGTGGCAGGCCGGCCGAACGCAGGACGCCATCGATCACTTTAACGCCGTCACCACCATCGCTCCACAGCACGTCAATGCTCATTACAATCTGGGAATACTGTACGTCCAAGTCCGCGATCTCGATTATGCGATCGGCCATTTATCTCTCGCGGCATTGCTTGCGCCATATGACACGACCATCCACAACCAACTCGGATTGTTGATGGCCTCGCGGAAATCCGGAGTTTCTCCCTGAATCGCTCGATGGAACCGCGTGCTTGCATTGACCGGCCGGCCATGGCGGCCCGGACATTGTTGTTGGTCTCGTTCATGGTATTTGCCTATTGGCCGGCATTGAACGGAGGATTCATTTGGGATGATGATCTCTATATTGCCGATAATCCCTCCATTCTCTACCTGACCGGCCTCTTTCGGATGTGGCTCTCATTCGAAAATCATCAGTATTATCCGCTCCTGACCACGTCCTTCTGGATTGAACACAAGGTATGGGGCATGAATCCGATCGGTTACCATATCGTGAACCTGGTACTCCACCTCGCGAATGCCCTGTTGGTCTGGCATATCCTCCGGCGGCTCGGGATGGCCGGAGCGTTCTGGGTGGCCGCCATTTTCGCGCTCCATCCTGTCCAGGTTCAATCCGTGGCGTGGATCGCAGAACGAAAGAACACCCTGTCGACATTCTTCTATCTCTGTTCACTCCTGGCGTTTCTTCGGCATGATGAATCCAACAACCCGCGGGCTTATCTGATCAGCATCGGACTGTTTCTCATGGCGGTTCTCAGCAAATCGGCCGCCGTTACATTGCCCTTGGCGGTCCTCATCATTCAATGGTGGAAAAAACGGCCGCTGTCCGCCGGATTGTGGTTGCGGCTCGTGCCATTTTTTTTGATCGCCCTCGGCATGGGATTGGTCGCCGTACATGTCGAATACCATCAGGTCGGCGCGGCCGATTCCGCCCGCACGCTGGCTGAAAAGTTCGTCATCGCGGGAAAAGCGTTCTGGTTCTATCTGTGGAAATGCCTCTGGCCTTTGAATCTATCGTTCGTTTATGACAGGTGGAGTATTCACCCGTCCAGCCCATGGAACTGGATCGGCAGCATTGCGGCGATCGCGTTCATTCTTGCAGGGATTGGATGGGGTATCAGGCATGACAGATCCATCGTGGCGGCGGTGTTGTTCTTTTTATCAGGCCTCCTGCCGGTACTTGGTTTTTTTAATGTTTTCTATTTCAGGTATTCCTATGTCGCCAATCATTGGCTCTATTTGCCCATCATCGGAATCGCCGCTGCCGCCGCCGGTCTGGCCGAACAGGTCGCGCGCCGATTGCGCAGTCCGGCGCGCGTCATCAGCGTGTTCTGGGTGGTCGTCATGGTCGGGCTCGCTTTTTCATCTCATGACCGGGCGAAACATTTCCGGAATGCGGAGTCTCTCTGGCGCGACACGCTCAACCTCAATCCCCGCGCGGCGATCGCCCACAACAATCTCGGGACCATTCTTGCGCACCGGAGTGACCGCGACGAGGCGCGGAGGCACTTCGAGGCTGTCTTGCGCATCGACACGTCCTATCCGACGGCCTATTACAATCTGGCCAAAATTGCAGGAGAAGAATCCCGTGCGGCCGATGCCGTCAATCTCTATCAAAAGGCCCTGCAATCCGATCCCGCCGACTTCCGGAGCCACAATAACCTGGGCGCTCTGTTGTATCAAACCGGCAAATACGATCGGGCCGTCCATCACATGCGCCATGCCGTTCAGATCGAACCGCGAGATATGATAGCGAGACGGAATCTTGTCCTACTCTTGTGCGCCACCGGTGATACGCCCCATGCGATCTCCGAGGCTCAGGCGGCGGCGCGAGACGCCGTCACCGATCCGCAGTTCGATCTCATCCTCGGACTGCTGTTGATGGGACAGCCTCCAACGCACGGACACTTATCCATTGAACTCTCCTCTGATTCCAGATGAACATTCCCTTGCGCGTCACCTTCAAACGGATTGCTTTGCCGTTCGCGGGCATTTTGTTGGCCTTCGGTCTGTTTGAAGTCGCCGTTCGCGTCGTCTGTCATCGCGATGAGGATGGTAATTATTATTTTTTCAACAGGCGTCTGCCTCCGCAAATAATCCCTCTCAGCCGGATAAAACGAGTCCACAACGGGTATCTGGCATCGGACACCACCCGGATCATCTATGATCCGGATCTCGGATGGTCGCACCGGCCGAACAGCCGGTCCGAGGAGGGATTTTACCAATATAACTCGGTGGGCATCCGTTCGGAGCCGAGGGAATACGATCGGTATCCTCCGCCCCGCACGCTCCGGATCGCCCTGTTTGGAGATTCATTCACCCACTGCTACGAAGTTCCGTTCCGCTATTCATGGGGTTACATGCTCGAACAGGAACTGCGCCGGGCCGGATACAGGGTCGAGGTGCTGAACTTCGGGGTTGGCGGATACGGTATGGACCAGGCTTTTTTGCGCTGGCGGCGCGATGGGCGGCCGTTTCATCCCCATATCGTCCTGTTCGGATTCATGGCCGAAAACGCGAAACGAAACGTCAATATGATCCGCATGATCTACAATCCCATTTCGGAGTTGTCGGTCACAAAACCCAGATTCATCCTGGACGGCCGGAATCTGTCCTTGATCAATGTTCCGACGGTGCCGCCGGACAGGATCATAGAGACAATCAGCCGTCTGGATGACTGGAAATGGGTTTCGCACGAATATTTTTATCAGCCGCATGACCGTGCAATCTGGTTCAACTCCAAATTGATCGCCTTGCTCTCGGAAAATCGTTATATACGGCAGTATGACCGAATGGAGAGAGATTTTTATTCCCCGTCAAATGAAGGCGGCGGACTTGCGCTCCGGATCGTGCAGGAATTTCAACGGGAGGCGGTTCAGGCCGGATCCAAATTCTACGTCGTTCATATCCCGCAGATGGTGGACCTCCGGGATATGGTCGAAGGCCGGACGCTGCCATACGCGGAACTGCTTGCCGCGATCGATCAGCAGTGCCATGTCATCCATCCCGAACATCGGATGCGGGAGGCCGCACGGATGTTTCCCGTTGAAACGTTTTACGAGAAGGAATCCCATTTTTCCGCCCTGACCAACCGGATTGTGTCCGAAAGCATTCTTGATTTTTTTATGTCGCAGAACATTCAATTTCCATCGGGCGCTCCACAATGATCGGCCCTTCCTGTCTCCGCCATTCGCCGGAGCGAATGGCGGGAGTGTTCCTGACAATCGCTCTCTTGGTAGTCGCAGCGTATATGCCGGCCCTCTTCGGCGATTTCATCTGGGACGACCGGGCCTATATCCCGGACAACCCCGCCATGAACGACGCCGGCGGGTTGATGACCATCTGGTTCAAGACAGGAGAACATCAATTCTATCCACTGGTCTGCACATCTTTTTGGGTCGAGCATCGTCTCTGGGGCTCGAATCCGTTCGGGTATCACCTCGTTAACGTCCTGCTCCATGCGGCAAACGCTTTCATCCTGTTCCGCATCCTGGTTCGCCTGAAGCTGCCCGGCGCTTTTCTCGTCTCTCTCCTTTTCGCTGTCCATCCCATCCATGCCGAGTCGGTCGCTTGGATTGTGGAACGCAAGAATACGTTATCCGGTTTTTTCGCGCTGCTCTCGCTGGAGCGATTTGTGATTCATGGAGAGTCGGGTCGCAGGCGGGATCTGGCGTTGAGTACCATCTGCTATCTTCTGGCCCTGTTGAGCAAAACATCGGTCATTGGTCTGCCGATCCTCATGGGATTCATCCATTGGTACCGGACGGGCCGCCTTGACCGGATAACCGTCGGGCGGCTTGTGCCCCTTCTATCCATGACGGTCATCCTGGCGCTTCGAACCGTATGGATTGAACATCCCGGCGCCGATCTCGTCGTGCAGGACAGCACGTTGGCCGAAAAAGGGCCGACGGCGGCGGCGGCCGTCTGGTTTTATGTTCTGAAAATAATAATCCCTCTGAATCTCTCCTTTGTTTATCCGCCCATTCAAGCTTCGACGGAGGCCGCGGCGGATTGGGCCAAATTGGCGGCGGTACTGCTATTGCTGGTACTGGCCGTCGGTCTTTGCCGGCGGTTCGGAAAAGGGACTCTCGTCATCGCCGTCGCCACTCTTCTTTTGCTCGGACCCATGCTGGGATTTGTGAAGATTTCCTATTTCCGTTTTTCAAATGTCGCCAATCGCTGGGCATACTTGGCCAGCATCCCTGTCCTGACGGCACTGGTATGGGGCGTGCGGGACATGGCCGGCCGGCTCCGTCTTCCGGCGCGGGCGGGAGGGTGGACAGGGGCGGCGGTGGTGATCGGATTTGCGATCGTGACCCATCTGGAATCAAGGTCGTATCGCACCCCGGATACCCTCTGGGCTGCGACGATAAAAAACAATCCGCACGCCGGGCTGGCGTACAATCAACTAGGAAAGAGTTTGTACCAAAGGGGGGAGGTACAGGCCGCCGTCAGGAGGTTCGAACAGTCCATTCGGATGGAACCGGGATCTTATTCCGCCGCGTCGGCATACTCGGAACTGGCCCGCATCGCTTCGGACGGAAACGACGTGCGGCGGGCCATCGGCTGCTACGAGCAGGCACTGGCCATCCTGCCGCAGGACGCCGACAATCACTACAACATCGCCGTCCTGGCCGCCCAGACAGGCCAGATCGACGTGGTGCTTCATCACCTGGAGTCGGCCTCCCGATTGAGGCCACGCAACGCGCAGGTTCACTTTTTTCTGGGATCGGTTCTCGAAAAAAAAGGTTTCACACAGCGGGCTATCGAACACTATCAAGTGGCGGCCGCCCTGTCGCCGCAGAACGCGGCGGTGCATGAAGCGCTTGGCCGGGCGCTGACCCGGCCGGCGTCGGGGACGCGGGCGCAGCCCGCACTTGGGGCGTCGGAGACGCTGACCCGATGAAATCACCGAACTGGTTGCCCGATTTTCCGGGTGTCATCGCCCGGCGCTGCGCCTCCCATTTCGCAAAATATCTGGCTGTCGGGGTGATCTGGACGATTCTACCGATTGCTTCTCTCTGGCTTCTCATCGATCATTGGCGCCTGCCGGCCATTTGGGTATCGGCGATTGTATATGGCGCCCTTTTCGTTACGAAATACACGGCATACGTTTTCATCGGAATGTTAAAAGCCGATCCGGTCAAATACATACTGGTGGCCGGCGTCTTCTCGGCCCTGAACGTCTTTATCGTTTGGCTGTTCGTGGACTGTTTCCACCTTCCGGCGGCGTCGGCGGGGCTTTTGAATACCACCGGACTTTTTCTTGCGCGGTTTTTCGCGTTTTCGCGCCTTGGCATCCTGCGGGATCCGCCGGACAAGAAAGGCCCTTGAAGCGGGTTGACCGGATCAAGTCATCGATTCAGTTCCGCCACGATTTTTTGGATATCCGGTTGTTCGGGATTGATCCGCAAAGATTCCTTGAAATAGTATCGGGCGCGCCCGTGATCATTTTGGAAACCATGGATCGATCCAAGATTATTTAACACCGTATAATTATTGGGATTCAGCATTAAAACTTTGGAAAAACAGGCGCCGGCTTCGCTCAGCCTGTTGCATTTCATGCAGGTCAATCCCAGCCTGAAGTTCAGTTCTTCAGAATTGCTGAACACTTTGACGGCTTTCTCGTACAGGGCAAGGGCCAATCCTGTATCGTGATGCGCCAGTGCCCCCGCCCCAAGCCAAAGGAATATTTTTTCGTCATGAATCGGCAGATGAACGACCATGCGCCGCTCATCTGAATTCATCATGGTATAAAGCGTTTCCTTCAATCTCATTTGATCATCCAATCCGATGAATATCTCGGCAAAATGATAATCAACGTCCTTGGTCACGCCGAATGTACGGGCGATATACTCACACAAATCCAGCGCGTCCTGATACCGGGTCGCCCGGATCAAATCCCCACATTTCAGCAGCAGGACATTCGGATTGAATATTTCGCCGACGCCTCGGTCGATCCTGTCCCTGTCAAGGTTTCCCATGGGTTCATCGTTTTTGTAAAAAAAACCAATGTCATTAAATGGCGAATAGAGCGCACGGACTGTATTCGTTTCCGCGTTCTTATCCATTTGGAAAACGGAGTAATTGTGGTTTCGATAAACCAAATTGAAGTGTTCAAGTTCTTCAGGAAAAAAATGCATCAGAAATGCGGGGCTGTGGGTCCGGATGGGGAACCGATCCACCTGATAGGCAATATTACCGGGATAGTCCGCCAACACCATGTCGTTTTGGTAGATCACATAACCGGCCCCGTATCTTGCGCCGATCTCATGCAAATCCTCTTCGTTGCTGAACAACGCGGTGTAGATTTCTTTGACTTTGTCCCTCAATTTTTTTGATTCGAATTTGGAATGGATGAGAACGGCACGATCCGCATAGCCGGCGACGGACGGACCCAATTCATACGACGTTAGAAACACAGCGTCCGGCGGCGTTTCATCCCTGAGATAGTTGATCAATTGATCGAGGTATTTCCCATCGGGAATGGACGGCGTGATATGAAAACCGGGCAGAACCAGGTTGTGGATCAGCAATAACAGTGAAATGCCGCCGGCAATGACATGTTTAAGGGTCCTGCGCGCGATGGCGTGATACACGCCGATGGGCAGCACGGAAAAAAATGCGGTGAAGACGCTCATTCTCAAGATCAACGTGAAGAGTATACAGAAGGTCAGGGACAAACAGGTGATTAATATTTCTTCCTTGCCGGCCGATTTGTCCGCTATCTTTTTTATCAGCAGAAGGACGGCCACGGTCCCGGGTATGAGAACCGATAAAAAATTAATCAGGTAATGCACGGGTTGAGGACTCAAGAAAGGTCCCGTCCACATGATCTTGGCTTCGAATGGCAGGAGATCCGCGTCGGCCGGCAGCACGCCCCCGTACATTATTTTATATAGTACCAGCTGATAAGCGTGCGAATACGAATGGTCCAGTCCTGAAGTGAACAGTGCCGCAATGGATAGAAACAAAAAAATGCGGATGGCAAGCGGATAAAATCCGTACGTGTTGCGTTCCCGATATTTGACTGTGAGCAGGATGACGATCATTCCTATCAAAAGAAGTATGGGCGGCGAAACGGCAAAATATTTGACCCGCAACTCCGGCAGGGACACGGCGGCCATCAATAAAATAAACGTCGTCATGAACAGGTTTTTGATCGGGAAATTCTCGCCTCTTGTAATGAGGAATGTGACAACCAACCCGCAAGCCAGGATGGTCAAATACAGTTGGGTGACATCCCACGCGATTAGAGCGGTCACCAATGACAAGGCTCCGATGACAGACGTGGCATAAGTGTCTTTTTTGAAACAATGCATTAAACAGCCAAAACTAATGAATATAAAAGGAAGCGCGAAGACTTCCTTGATGTATATGCCGATGATCGTCCGGATAAATTGCCCGGGTAGAAAGGCATAACAACCGGCCAGGAAGAGGGAACCCTCGTCGGACGTCCAGATCGCTTTTGCGGTCATAAAAACAGCGATAATATTCAAACAGGAAAAGCTCAGCATGAAATAGACCAGGAATACGTGCGGCGGGTATTGGCGAAAGAAATTGCGATACAGAGATCCGGTCACATACTCCATCAATGGTGTGTTGTAGAGTCTGGTATGGATTCCTTCCGGATATTGTATCTGTCTGTCGATGGCCGGTATTTCCTTTCCATCGGCAATCATCTTGAAGTGACGGTAATGAAACGCCGCCTCAGACCAAAAAAAATTCTGCTCTTGATTTCGGTCGGGAATATACATTCGATCGAAAAGGTAAAGTTTGTAACCGAGGTGAACAAGACACAATAAACCGAGGCATACATACACCCGATACTTTGAGAGGACAGGATTCATTACGCCAACCGGCGTCGCCGCCGCCCGGACCGGCGTCGCTGCGTGGATCTTGGATTTCTTGTCATTCGTTCATATTTTTGGCTTTGGGGTCATGGTGGGCGTGGGCTGGTGGACTTGGGACTTTGGGCTTGTGGCTTGGTGGTGGCTTGGGCTTGGTTGGGGGCTTGGTGTCATTCTTCTACTTTGCTACTTTCGCCGGATGTGTCCCATCATTGCCCCGACGGCTTGTTCAGCAATTTTTCCCTTCCGGGAGTCAAGACGAATACGGGAAACGGCCACGGAGTATCGTGACCCGACCCGGCCGGGATGGCCCTCCGCCACGTGCACCTGTTCCCAGGACCAGCCGGCGCCTTCGTGCGCCAGATACCAACGGATGTGTTGTGCGGCGATTGTCCGGTTCCGCCAGAGATGATCGAGACGGCGAACTTTCTCCACGATTTGCCGGGCCGCACGATCCATGTCTGTCCATTTCCACAGGGATGGGCGGACGTCTGTCTTCCGGAGATTTTGCATTTCCATCCTTTTCTTCCGGCGTTCAATCCTCGTCAGGATATTCTGCCGGAATTCCTTATCCGCCAAAAACCCCCCCCGGTGCGCAGCCTCAAACGCCTGTTGGTTGGATTCTTCATCAACATCTTCAAGCCACCGATGGATTTCGGCAATTCGACGCTTGATCGGACGCGCGCCAAAGTCACTGTCAAACAGATACGCCCATAGTCCGGCCATATCCAGACGGGAAGGCCGTTCGCCCAGCATTTCACCCACACTGCTCCAGCGGTAGGAAAAAATGTCTTTTGCCAGACCCGCGCGCACAGGATTCAGCAGTACGTAAGCGATCACAGTCCTAAAATATCTGTCGGTCTGGACAATTAGAGTCTTGCTGCGTCCGGCGAATAAATGCCCGGTGCGGCCGTAGGTCCTGTTCAATTTTTTAGCGGCGCATGTCAGAAAGCGCTGCAAGAATCTCGAAATGTCGCCGGAAGGTGTTTCGAGAACAAAATGAAAATGGTTGGGCATCAGGCCATAGGCATACGTTTTGACGCCAAAGGTTTTGGCGGCGGAAAAATAAACGTCGAGGAACATTCGGTAATCCTCGGGCCGTTTGAAAAAAGGGTGCCGGTCAACAAACCGATTGATCACATGCAGCACGGCGCCCGGATAACAAATCCGCGGACCTCGCATGGTGATCTACTATCACATAAAGTAGCAAAGTAGAAGAATGACACCAAGCCCCCAAGCCCACCAATCCCAAGCCCCAAGCTCGCTTCCTTGAGTCGTTGCGGGTGCGCTGGTATATTGAATGGCATGGGAATCGTTCCGAAGACCGCATCTCTCGTGCTGTGCCTGTCGGCATGCATGGCGAGCGGCCTTGTGGAGGCGGAGGCGAAGAAGCAGAAGCAGCCGGGGCGGGAGACGGCCGGCGCCGTCCTGATTGAGACGGCGCACGCCGCCGCCACCGTGGAGGATTACTTGAGCGAGCTGGCGTGGTTCCAGGCCTTTCTCGGCGAGGCGCTCACGGTCCAGGACCGGCAGGAGGTGTTCCGGCTGCTCATCCAGAAGACGCTCCTGCTCAACGAGGCCGCCGAGCGCGGCATTGACCGGCGGCCGGAGATCCGCGAGCGGATCCGGGCGATGACCGAACAGATGGTCATCCAAGAACTGGTGCGGGAAATGTTCGGCACGGAGCTTGATGTGACCGACACTGAAATTCTGGCGTTTTACGAAAAAAACCGCGCCCGGTTTGTCTTCCCGGAACGCCGCACGATCTACTGCGTCACCCTCGAGACCGAGACGGCGGCCCGGAAGGCGCATGAGGAGGCGTCGCGGATCGGAAATTTTTCGGACATACTGAAAAAATATGCCGTGCCCGGGTCCGACACGCTCTTTGTCGGGGTGACGGCGCAGCAGCTCCTTCCGGAATTCGCCCGGCCCGTGTTCGAAATGCCGCTGGCCTTTGTGAGCCGGCCCATCCCCACGCCCATCGGATGGCACGTGGCCTACGTCGCCCGGATCGAACCGGCCCGGCCGATCGCGTTCGAGGAAGTCCGGGAGCCGATCCGGAAATACGTGTTCGGACTCAAACGCGGCCGGGTTCTCGATCCGTGGATCGAGGAGATGCAGACAAAAAAGAAGATCACCATCCACGGCGACCGCGCCCGGACTCTCATCGAATCCGGCGAGCCTGGTTCGCGCCCGGGAAAGTGACGGCGCCGCCCGGCTCGTTCGGTTCCTTTAAGTTCCTTCGGGAAATCGGCCACGGGGGGATGGGGTCGGTCTACCTGTCCGAGGACTCGACCGGCCGGCCGGTGGCGCTCAAGATCGTGCCTGAATACCTTTCGAAAAACGCCGAATTCCGAAACCGTTTTTTGCGCGAATGCAAAACCCTCGACCGCCTGTCCCATCCCGGCATTCCCCGGCTCTTCGAACAGGGCGAACACGGCGGCCGGATGTACCTGACCATGGAGTACGTGGAGGGCCGCCCGGTCGAGGACATCGTGCGGAATCATCCCGATCGCGCGGGTGCGGACTGGATTGCCGCCGTGCTGTCGGGCGCGGCGCGGATTCTGGACTATGCCCACGCCCAAGGCGTCATCCACCGCGACATCTCGCCGAAAAACATCCTGGTGACGGACGCCGACGAAGTCAAGATCATCGATTTTGGCATCTCGAAAGTCATGGACGAAGTGACGCTGACCATGACCGGCCAGTACTTCGGCACGCCGGCGTACATGGCCCCGGAACAGTTTGAGGCGAGCGGGTCGAAGGGCGTGGACGCCCGCGCAGATCTCTGGTCGCTCGGCGTGGTCGGCTTCTGGATGCTCGCGCGCCGGCTGCCTTACGAATCCGAAAGCCAGATCACGCTGATCCGGCACATCGCCAACCCGAACGAGGACGCGCCCCTGGTGCGGGAGGCATCCCGGGCTGCCCCGCCGGGCCTCGCCTCCGTGATCGACCGGCTGACCGAAAAGAATCCTGTCGATCGATTCCAGTCGGCCGCAGAATTGGTCGCGGCGTTGGCGTCGGCAAAGGACACCCGGGTGTATACGCCCCGCCCGTCCTACGCCCGGACAGCGGCGGAACGGCGGAGAAAAAAACTCAAGAAGACGGCGATCCGCGTTTCCTGCGTCGCGGGCGCGATTGCGCTGGGTCTTTCCGTCTGGCTCGCATTGAAGCCGACGGCGGAAGGGAAGGCGCAAAAACTTCTGAAGATCGGCCATTGGGTGGAGGCGGAAAAAGCATTTCGCGCCGCCGTGGCGGAAAATGAACGGGAGGGTGACGAGCGCGGGCTGGCGGCTTCTTACATCGGCCTCGGCCGAACGCTGGCGGAACTGGTCGGGAATTATAATCTGGGTGGACATGGCGCTCTTGAGGCCGCGGACACGGCGTTGCGCAGAGCGGAGCAGATATGCCTGAAACGAGGTGACGCGGCCGGGCTGGCGCAAGCATACAACAACCTCGGGTGGACTCACTGTACCAGAAGGAAACTTCCGGAGGCCGAGTCGTTTTTTCGAAAGGCGGTGGCGGTGTCGGAAAAAGACGGAGATGACGGCGGTTTGTACGAGGCCTATTCCGGACTGGGCTGGGTGCAGATGTTTGATGCTGCCCGGAGATCGGAGGCGGCGGAAAACGCATGGAAATCGGTGGACATCGCCAAACGGACCGGCTCCGATTACTTCCTGGCCGACGCCTATTCCGGTATGGGAATCGTCATGGCCAGTCTGGGGAAAACCCGGGAGGCGGCCGATGCCTATCGGCAGGCAGCGATAGGCTTTGGCGAAGCCGGATATCTTCGAAAACAGGCGCTCATGTATGACCGGGAAGCAGGGATGCTGAGTCGTTACAAGCGAAGCCGCGAAGAATCGGCGGAAGTGTATCGACGGGCGGCGGGTTTGTATGAAAAATTGGGAGATACCCTTGCGATGGCGGCGATGCATGTACACTTGGGAATGGTTCTCACGAAAACGACGAACTACCCGGCAGCGGATGAGGCCTACCAAAAGGCCGAGAGGATTTATGTAGCGGCAGGGGATACCAGGCAACTGTGGGGCTTCTACTCAGGCAAGGGGAGGATTCTGATGGGGTTGAAACAATTCGCCGGGGCGGAGGAGGCCTATCTAAAATCGATTGCGATGGCCGAACAGATGGGCGGCGGATTTGGCTTGGCGTCCGAATACGAAAATCTCGCTCACGTCAGGGAAAAAATGGGAAATCTCCCAGGCGCCGATGCCGCCTTCGGGTCCGCAGAGGCCGTCTATCGTGCGCGGATGCCGGTTGAGAAGACGGCCAGCCCTGGGATGTTTGCCACCATGGCAGACCGGCTGGGGGCTATCCTCATGAGGGATAAAAGGCATGCGGAAGCTGTGGAGATGTTCCGGATGTCGGCGGAGGCATACGAAAAGATAGGAACCCATCACGGCGTCGCGCAAGAAACTCTTCGCATCGCGCATGCGCTGGCGGAAATGGGCAGGACCGGCGCAGCGGACGCCGCCAAACGGAAAGCGACCGGTTTCTTCCTGAAGGCCGCTGAGAAATTCGAACGCGATGGGCAGGAGGCCAACGCCGGAATGATGTACGCACACGTGATCCGTCTGCTGACCGAAGCCGGCCGGGATTCCGAGGCCAGGCCCTACGCGGCCCGCATGTCGCGGTTCAAGAACGTGCCGTACATCAAGTCTTATCTCGGTCCGGCCGCCGCCAAGTATCCGGAAATATGGTCCCGGAAACCTCCGGCCGATACGGGCGCATCCAAAGTGAAGGGAGGAGAGGAGAAAGAGACACCGGAGGAGGAGTGATTTCCCCATCTACCCCCATGTGTAGGGTGTTCTACTATCGAAGAAATTCGAAAGTAGTAAAGTAGAAGAATGGCACCATTCCCATTCCCACCATTCCCCATTCCCCATTCCCATTCCCCCCTGCCTTTTTGGGGTCTTCCGGTTTTCCTGTGGGTAAAAGAGAGGCATTTTATCGGGAGACGCGCCCCCTCTCCCGAACCCTCTACCCCACATTCCCCCTTCTCGA
>MFPR01000043.1 GCA_001784175.1 Candidatus Lindowbacteria bacterium RIFCSPLOWO2_12_FULL_62_27 | reverse complement strand
CAATCAGGACGCTTTCATTCTCAGCCAGCCGCGCCAGGAGCCGTCCCGGGGCGCGCCCCAGACCCAACTTGTGCGAGCCCGCCAGGGTCTTGCCATGCTGGTCCATCTGGTCGCGACTGAACAGCTCCGATCGCAGCGGCGGCTCGTCGCCGGCGTAATCCGTGGCCGACCGATTTCCGCGGAATCTAGCCGTCAAGTTGCGCAAATTCCAGAAACCAATCTTGATTACATATCGGGCATTCCGCCGCGCCCGTGACCATTGCCGGTCTTGTCTTCCGGTTCGTCGGCAACAAGGGTTTCGGTGGTCAGGATGAGAGCGGCGATGGAAGCGGCGTTCTGAAGCGCGAATCGGACGACCTTGGTCGGATCGACGACGCCCGCGGCGAGCAGGTCCTCGATCTTGCCGGTGGCCGCGTTGAATCCGACGTTGTGGTTCTTCTCGGACTTCAGCCGCTCCACGATGACGGCGCCTTCCTCGCCCGCGTTGGCGGCGATCTGCCGAAGGGGTTCCTGGATTGCGCGCTGGACAATCTGCGCGCCGATTCGCTGGTCCCCGCTCAACTTGAGTTCGTCCAATATTTCGACGACCCTTAGAAGCGCCACGCCGCCGCCCGGCACAACGCCTTCCTCAATGGCCGCGCGGGTGGCGCTCAGGGCGTCTTCCGTGCGGGCCTTCTTTTCCTTGAGTTCCACTTCAGTGGCCGCGCCGATCTTCACAACGGCGACCCCGCCGGAGAGCTTGGCCAGCCGCTCCTGCAGTTTCTCCTTGTCATAGTCGCTCGTGGCTTCATCGATCTGAAGTTTGATCTGGGCGACCCGTTTCTGGATATCGGCCGCCTTGCCCTTGCCCTCGATGATCGTCGTGTTTTCCTTGTCGATCTTGATCTTCTTGGCCTCGCCAAGATCCGACATGGCGACATTTTCCATCTTCATGCCTTTCTCGTCGGAGATGACCGAGCCGCCGGTCAGGGTGGCAATGTCATCCAGCATGAACTTTCGGCGGTCCCCAAACCCGGGGGCCTTGACGGCCGCAACCTTGAGGGTCCCGCGAAGCTTGTTCACGACGAGAGTCGCAAGCGCTTCGCCTTCGACCTCCTCGGCGACGACCAAAAGTTCCCGGCCGGCCTGGGATACTTTTTCCAGAATCGGCAGGAACTCCTTCATGTTGCTGACTTTTTTGTCCGTGATGAGAATGACAGGCTTGTCGAGTTCAGCCTCCATGGTATCGGGGCGGGTGATGAAGTACGGCGAGATGTATCCGCGGTCGAACTGCATTCCCTCCACGTAATCCACCGTGGTCTCCATCGACTTGGCCTCTTCCACCGTGATGACCCCGTCCTTGCCGACTTTGTCCATCGCCTCGGATATCAACTTGCCGATGACGCTGTCGCCGTTGGCCGAAATGGCGGCCACCTGCTCGATTTCGTGCTTGTTCGTGACCTTCTTGCTCATGGACTTCAGCGCCTCAACCGCGCGCTCAACCGCCTTCTCGATCCCGCGCTTGAGTTCCATCGGGTTCGATCCGGCCGTGACGTTCTTCAAGCCCTCGGTCACGATGGCCTGGGCCAGAAGCGTTGCGGTGGTGGTGCCGTCGCCGGCGACGTCGTTCGTCTTGGACGCGACTTCCTTGACGAGCTGCGCGCCCATGTTTTCGAACTTGTCGCGAAGCTCAATTTCCTTGGCGATGCTGACGCCGTCGTTGGAAATGGTGGGCGCGCCGAAACTCTTGTCGAGCACCACCGTACGGCCGCGCGGGCCAAGCGTAACCTTGACCGCGTCCGCCAGTTTGTTCACTCCGGCGAGCAGTCCTCGACGTGCTTCCTCTCCAAAAATAATCTGCTTTGACATGATTGTCGCCTCCCTTAATCGATGACGGCGAGGATGTCACTCTCTTTGAGAATGAGATACTCCTCGTCGTCCACAGTGACTTCCGCTCCGGAATATTTTCCGAATACGATGCGATCCCCGACTTTGACGTCCAGCGGGACCAATTTCTCTTCAATGTACTTCCCATTTCCCACGGCCATGACTTCGGCCTCCTGCGGCTTTTCCTTGGCGGTATCCGGCACGTAGATCCCACCCGGGGTCTTCTTGCCATCCTCGGTGTCGAGGACCTTGACGATGACCCGGTCGCCAAGAGGTTTCAAACGGATTTTGGTTTTGGTCGTCATACAACTGACTCCTCCTTCTGTCATGGATGTTCCTCCGGCCCCGGCCGCCCAAGGCGGACAGGCCCGGAATTCCATGTGTGTTTAAGTGTGGCCTAAAGAAACCGATCACCCTTCGAATGGTCTTCCGGGAGATGGTAAGGCTCCAGCCACGGTGTTAGACGGTCCGTCACGATAAGCTTGCGGTTCAACGTAAAGAGGTCCGGGTCGTCCTCCACATAAAGAGCATTCAACGCCTTGACTGGCAATGCTACGGTCTCCATTGAACATTCCCCCCTTTCACGATTCCTGAATTCCGGCCTACTTTTTGATCACCTTGGGAACTTCGGTCATCCGAAGCCGGGAATTGCCATCACTTCTGACGGCTACTTCCAGTTTGGCCCCCTTTTTGACCTCTTTGATGAATTGGATCTGGGTTTCGTCCGGGGTCATTTTTCCGTCTTTGAAATTGTTGTTGATGAAGATCAGGGCTTTTTCGCCTTTTAGCTTGGCGGACTTCTTCGCCTTGCTCTCCCTGGCCTCATTGGCAATTCCTTTCACCTTTAAAACAAAGGTGTTCTCTCCTTCAATCTTCGAGACGACTTCTCCCGAAAGTGTTCCCAAAAATCCTTGGGCGGCAGCCGGAATCTTCCACTCCGGTACGACCGCCGCAGTGACCGATGTGGGAACGGTCACAGGCCAAAGAAATGCGAGCGCCGCTGAGAACAGGCAAAGCAGGAACAGTTTAGTTTTCATTTGAATCCCCCTTCATGGCTGAGTGTCCATTCAATCACAGGCGATATGGTCTGCCGGACACGTGCCTGCACCTCTTCATACGGCATCGGCCGAAGGGATTCAATCGGGGCAACCACGCAATCTTCTATCAGGGAAACACCGGCATCATTTCATGTTTTGACTTTGCAACCATTGAAACGCGGCCTGGGTCAGCTCGGATGCGCCCTTCAGATCCAGTTTCTCCTTGATATGCTCACGATAGGTTTCCACCGTTTTCACGCTGCGGGATAGTTGTTCGGCAATCTTGCGGGTTCCCAGACCCGTTCCAATCAATCGGAACACTTCCAGCTCGCGGTCGCTGAGACGCTCCATGGGCGAAGGCAGTTGATCGGGTTGTTCCCCGGAGGCTCTCCGCAGAATTTTTGCCGCCATGGGTTCGCTCAGGTAAATCTCCCCGCCCAAAACTCGCCGAATCGCCGCCAAAACAAGGTCGCTCGCCTGCTGTTTCATGATATACCCTTCGGCTCCCGCGCGTATCGCACGTTCGGCATAGAATGTCTCGTCGTGCATGGACAGCACCAGTACCGGAACCGCGGGGTACCGGACTTTGATGTCCTTGATGAGCTCGAGGCCGCTTTCGGCTTTCAGCGAAAGATCCACAAGCGCCACATCGGGCGCCGACTTCTCCCATTGGTCCAGGGTTGCCTGTATCGTCTCGGCCTCCCCGCAAACAACAAGATCTGCTTCCTGATTGATGAGTTGGGCCAATCCTCGCCGCACAATCGGATGGTCATCCACAATGAAAACTTTCGCCTGTTTGGCTTTCGTTGCCGGACGCACCGGAATTTTTTTCATACTTTGGGAGGCCTCGCCTTGGGCTGATACGGAAATGAGCAGGTGACAACGGTCCCACCGCCCGCGCCTTTTTCAATCTTCAACTGCGCGCCGATCATCCTGCTTCGATACCGCATACTTCGCAAACCCATGCCCGATTTTTTCCCATGACCGCTCACAATCCCAACCCCATTATCCTGAATCGCCAGGACCCCGCGGTCGTGAACCGTGGTCATGCCAATGCGTATGTGCTTGGCCTTCCCATGCTGGATGGCATTATTGACCGCCTCCTGGGTAATTCGGTACAAATGCGTGGCCAAACGCGGCCTGTACGGATGTTGAGTTCCCGTGAGTTCATCAAACGTAAACAGGCATGAAATATGGTAGAGCCGCTCTATCGTGGCGGCAAAAATTTGCAATGCGGGGAGGAGTCCCCCGTCCTCGATTTCCAGCGGCGAAAGACCCCTGGCCAGATCGCGTGTTTGATCAATGGCCCGGTTGACCAACTCGGCTATTTCGGTCGCTTCGGAAGCGCCGTCCGGCGGCGTCCTGGCGGCCAGCTTCTGCGCCAATGCCTTGGCGAGAAGCGCCACACCCGTCAATTGCTGACACAACCCGTCGTGCAAATCCTGTCCGATGCGCCGTTGCTCTCCCTCAACCGTGTCCAAAATGGCTTTTTCCACTTCCACATGCTTGCGCTCCGTGATGTCCCGGATGTTGCATTGAATCACGCGGGCGCCATCTGCCTGGTATACGTTGCTCACAAACTCAACGTCGATGTAGCGGCCGTCCGATGTCTCAAGCGGCAAATCCTCGTACCGGATATATCCGTCCCGTTGTAATTGTTTGAACGCGCTTCTGGATTTCTCCACATCTTGAAACAGGCCGATCTCCCAGAGCCGCCTGCCTATAAACTTGTCTCGACCAAGACCCAATAACGTCATCAGGAACGGGTTGACATCGGTGATGCGGCCCGTGCCCGCGTCGAGAATTAAAATGCCGTCCTGCGCCGCCTCAAACAACCGGCGGTATCGGACTTCGGACGCCTGTAAAGCATGCGCCATACGCGTTGGAGCCGTTGGCGAAGTGGATTTGGAACCGGTTTTCCTCATACACTTTCATTATACGTACAGGAAGCCATCTTGGAATAGGGAAATCCCTGATTTTTCTATCGGGGAGACCCCAATGCTCTGGGGGAATAGATTCAAACAGATCAGGAATTCCCTGATAGAAGATTGAGATGTTGCCCTGATTGTCCGGTGCGACGCTCCGGTTTATCATGTTCCCATGAGACGGGGGTTGTCCGTCGAGAAATAGATCGAAATTATTTGGACACTGTAAACCCGTGTATTGCGTTATACGGGTAAGACAAATTCAGGGGGTGAATACACCATGGCATTGACCAAATGGCGCAACGGAGGCCGCAGTCCGATGGAGGACTTGCTCGATTTTCACTCGGTGTTGGACCGGGTATTCAACGACGGAGGAACGGCGCGGCCGGTAGCAGCGGTCGGACTGTCCCCGGCTGTGGACATCATCGAGGAGAAGGACAGGTTGCTGATCAAAGCCGATCTGCCCGGGCTGAAAAAGGACGACATCAAGATCACCGTGGAGGACGATGTGATGATTCTTGAGGCGCAGAAGAAAGAGGAAAAACAGACGGATGGCACGGATTACCACCTGATTGAGAGATCGTCCGGAACATACCGTCGGTCGTTCCGTCTGCCCAACACGGTGGACATGGCAAAGGTTGACGCACAGTTCCAGGATGGCGTGCTGACGCTGGTGCTGCCGAAGCGCGCGGATGCGAAGCCGAAGACGTTGGATGTGAAAATCCGATAAAACGGATAACTACATGTGTGGGTGGGCGGTCAACAGCCGAAGGTGAGAGGCCAGATAATTGTCGTAGGATGGGACGTCCCATCCTACGACAATTACACCGTTTGTCGGAGCGTTTCTAAAAAGAGCGGCCAATCCACTAAAGGATGATCATCATGCGCTTCGGAATACGACGTAAATTGTTGCTGGCTGTTGGTGTTCTTTTGTTCCTGTTTGTATTCCTGGGGATATTTGCTCAACTGGGGATACGATCTGTTCACGACAGGTTTACGGAGCTCGTCGAAATCAAGGAGCCGCGGAATGCCGCCTCCCACGAGATGGAAATTGGCATCGACGATCAGCGAGAAATCGACTCGAAACTAAACGAACAAATCCGGGTCAAAATCAGAAGCAACCTGGTTTCGGCCGAACAGGCCGCCCATCGAACGGCTGACCGGACGGAGCGTCGGATTCTGGCCTTGATTCTAGGCGGAGTCATCGTCGGCGCATTCAGCGTCTATTTCATCACCCGAAGCGTCGTGCGGCCCATTGATCAACTTGTCTCGGCAACCGACCGTGTGAACCGGGGGGACCCCGTGCAGAGGGTGGACATCCGTTCCGGCGATGAGTTCGAGATCCTGGCCTCTCATTTCAACCAAATGGTCGCGGAACGCGAGAGACTCGACAAAATGAAAAGTGATTTTATGTTCATGGTGACCCATGAGTTAAACTCGCCGATCGCTGTTGCGGCGGGCGCCGTCGACCTTTTGAAAGGAACCATCGACGCGCCCAATGAGAAGCAAGCCAAATATCTGGGCATGATTCATCGAAGTGCGGCGAGACTCCAGCATCTCACGGCCGACTTGGTCGATCTCATGAAGCTCGAAGGCGGCCGTTTTTCGCTGCGACCGCAATTGACCGACATTCATGAGCCCGTCCGTTCTGCGTGCCAATCCCTCGCGCCGACGGCCGAAGAGCGCGGCATCCGGCTTCAATATCCGTCCGTGGACGCCGCGCCCGGGATTGTCCTCAACATTGATTCCGACCGCATGGAACAGGTCATTACAAATCTGGTTCGAAACGCCATCCGCTTTGCCGCGTCGAAAGTTGAGGTGCGGGTGGTGGACGAGGAGAGAGAATGCCTGATTTGGGTTGAAGACGACGGTCCGGGAGTCGACGAGAACGACCTGCCCAAGTTGTTTGATAAGTTTTATCGGGGCAAGCAGATGCCGGACCAGAACAAATCCGGCAGCGGCCTGGGATTGTCGATCGTGAAAGGTATTGTCGAATCGCATGGCGGAACCGTCCAGGCGACAGACCGAGGCGGCCGGCCGGGGGCAAATTTTGTTGTGAGGCTTCCAAAACATGGCTAAAAAACGAATCCTGATCATCGACGACGAGCAGGACCTGATTGACGTTCTCAAAGGCCGATTGGAGGAAGCGGGATACGAGGCGGACGGCGAAACCACGCCGGTCAAGGGTCAGTGGTCGACGACCAGGAACCGGCCGGACTTGATCGTCCTCGACATCAACATGCCAGGCTGGCTGAGCGGTCTCGACTTCATAGTGAGTCTGGCCCATATTCCGACATTAACCGGACTGCCGATTCTGATTTATACTTCCCAGCAAAGTCCCGACGTCCGAGACCGTGCCTTGGCGGCCGGCGCGATCGATTTATTTATCAAAGGCGCCGAAGACCGGGCGCTGATGGACAAAATTAAATTGCTGTTATCAGAGAAGGAATCGTGAGCGCCGCAGTACTCGGAGAGGGTGGGATTTGAACCCACGGACCCGCGAGGGTCACACGATTTCGAGTCGTGCTCCTTAGTCCACTCGGACACCTCTCCGCAAGCTGTATATCATGGGGGCATCAGCAACTTACAGATTCCCGTGAAAAAAATCCGATGAATTATTTCGCCCGTTGGGTACAGTTTCAGGTCCGCTACCGGCGCGACCAGATACGGTTTGACCGCCTGAAACAAAGCGGTCGCGACATCAACCGTATAGGTCAGCGTGGCATGACATGGGCGTCATCGGTACCTGTCGCCGGGTCTTCCGGCAGACAGGGACCGCGCATTCAGGGCATCTTCGAGGGCGACATTTCTGTCCAGATTTCTTTCCGAAAGCAGGGTTAGAAAATCCCATCGGTCAAGACGCAATTCCCTGCAGGCCTCGCCCTCCGACAGGCGTCCTTCACGATAGTCTTTCAAAACCGCGGCCGTCCGGCGCGCATGGACTGCCTCTTCCATAAGTTCCCGCACCATCGTCCCCTTGTTCGTTCCCTCGCGCCTGGCAAGCCGGCCGATTTCGCCGAGGAGTTGCGCAGGCAGTCGAACGGTCACCGGTTTGTTCATTTCTCCGCCTCCTTTCCCAGCATCAACAGATACTGCGTAATGATGATTTCCTTGTACCGGCCCGCCAGCCGGAGGCAATTCATCGCCGAACGCGCGCGATCGACCGATATCTTCCTGAATCGGACAAGATCGATCAGAACCTGCGGCGAAGTCGTGTAGGGAATCGACAGAAACCGGCAAGCCTTGATGGCCTTGCCGTCGTCCGTCAGCAATGCGTCCGCTTTGAGTTTGACGGCGAGCGCGATGGCGGCCGACTCTCCGCGGCCGAGCCGAAACGGCAATTCGGGCGCGGCAGCGGCCGACGCGCGCCTGATGCGCCCCCGGTCGCACAACCGCTTGATCGCCGCGGAATCCGGATATCTCTCCAGAGAATCGGTCGAACAACATTCCTCGAAAACCGATTCCTCGATATGAACCTCAAACGATCCGCAGACCTCATCCATCACGCCGGCCTTCGCCAACAATATCAGCGATGAAGCGTCCGCCACCACAAGTTTCATTGTGCGCACGTCTGTAACTAATTGTAATCAAAATGTGGCTCTTGTCAAGCGGAGTCGGTTCGGAGCGTTTCCATTTGTCTTAATAGGGCGTGGGGTCAGGAGGCGCCACGAGAAAGGCGATGGGCGGGCAGCGTACAATTTACTGAAACAAATGTCTTGTTTCTTATACGTTCGCAGACTTAAGCCGGGCGGTGACGCCGATTTGTAACATTAAGAGCAGAAATGAATTATAAACAATTCCGTTCCGGGGACGCATCCGGTACGCGCGTTGCTCTATTACACAGCAGAAGACAAAAGGAGGCAACGGACATGAACAGTTTCGAACACAAAAGTTACATCATAGATCGGCTGATTGAGCACGTGAACGTGTTTCAGCGGCATCCGCATCCGGTGGTGAAAGTTGTCATGAAGGGATTTTCGACGGTGCTGATCCGCCGCGCGTTTTCGATGCGAGGATCTGCGATGGGGGCGGGCTTGCGCCCGGCAGCGGACATGAAACCACTTGCTTCGTGAAAGGAGGCCATCGCCATGTTTTCTGATCCGACTTTGGAAAAGACCGAGTGCGCCGTGCCCCGGCTGGAGGCGCAGATCCGACCCCTTTCAGCCGCCGAGTTGAATGCCTATATGGATTCGCTGACGGCCAGTTTCAATCACCTCAATCTGGGCTACATCCGGCGCAGCCACCTGTTCGCCATTCCGGACGGATGGCGGCCGGACGGGATGATCGTGACGAGCCAGTTCAGCGGGCCCGTGCGGGGATTTGCGGCGCTGGACATCGACAAGCGCATGGCGTCGCGCATCGCGCGCTACATGACGCCGAAGCGCGCGAATCTCACCGAGAAAGACACGCGATTCGCGCTGCTGATGATCGGCGAGGAAGTTGTGAGCGGCATGCAGACACGCCTCGTTCACATGGGTATGATGGCCCAGATATCCACGCCGCAGGTGATGTCGACCGACGAGTGGATGAAGCACTATTCGGACCACATCGCCGTCGGCATCATTCCGATCTACTCCTCCTGCGGGGTCTGTCACCTGGCGTTCAATCTGATCGCCCTCTAACTTGTGGTTGACAGCCCATCCGCCCTCCATGTAGGCTGGGGGTCCTAACAAACCCAAGGGGGGTGGCAGACCGATGGCCAGACAGTTCGACACCATCATCAAAGGCGGGACCGTTCATACCGGCGCGGAGAGCAAAGTCGCCGATGTCGCCATCAAGGGCGAGAAGATCGCGAAGATCGCGAAGAACCTGTCGCCGGACGGCGCGACGATCATTGACGCCGCGGGCAAGCTGGTGTTGCCCGGGATGATCGACGTGCACGTTCATCTGCAGTTGCCGTTCTGCGGCACCGTGTCTTCCGACGATTTCGAATCCGGCACGCGCGCGGCCGCGCGCGGCGGCGTCACCACCGTGATCGACTACGCGACGCAGGACAAGGAAAAGGGCATGTACGCCGGGTTTGAGCGCCGGATGGCGGAGGCGCGGGACAAGGTGGCCGTCGATTACGGCCTGCACGGCATCGTGATCCAGTGGACCGACCAGGCGGCGGCCGAGGTCAAGAAGATGATCGACGCGGGCGTGCCGACCTACAAGATGTTCATGATTTATGAAAAGGAAGGCTGGCAGAGCGACGACGCCGCCATGTACGCCGCGCTCGAGTACACGCGGGATTTCGGCGCCAAGATTCTCGTCCACGCCGAGTCCGAACGCGTCCTCAACGTGCTGATCGGCCGGTACGTCAAAGAGATGGACAAGGTCGGCGCCTACGGCCATGCGCTGTCCCGGCCGAACTTTGTCGAGGCCGAGGCGATCCAGCGCGCGATCATGTGGACCGAGCAGACCGGCGGCACGCTCTACATCGTGCACATGTCGACCGGCGAAGGCGCGGATTTGGTGAAGGCCGCCAAGTCGCGCGGCGTCCACGTCTACGCCGAAACGTGCCCGCAGTATCTCGTGCTGAACGACGAGGTCTTCAAGGACCGCGAGAAAGGCCACTGGTACGCGACGTGCCCGCAGATCAAGAAGAAAAAGGACAACGAGCGCCTGTGGAAGGGTCTGAAGAACGGCGAGGTTTCGACGATCGCGACGGACACGTGCACATTCACGACCAAGCAGAAGGCCATGTGGGGCGGCGATTTTCGGCGGATTCCCTTCGGACTGCCCGGCGTCGAGACCATGTGGCCCGCGATTTACACGTTCGGCGTGCGCAAGAAAAAGTTCGACGTGAACCACGCCGTCACCCTCTGCTCCACCAACCCCGCGAAACTCATGGGCCTCCACCCGCGCAAAGGGGCGCTGGCGGCCGGAAGCGACGCGGACGTGATCGTCATCGACCCCAAGGCGCACAAGAAAATCGATTACAAGGAACTCGCCACGAACTGCGACTGGTCGCCCTACCAGGGCATGGACATGTACGGCTTTCCGGAGACAACCCTCTGCCGCGGCGCGGTGGTCGTGCGGGACCACCAATTTGTCGGGCGCCGGGGATACGGCCGGTTCATACCGCGCAAGCCCGGCGGAAAGCTGTAACGGCCGGCGGAAGGCGGCGTGGGAGAGGGGGGCGTGAGGGGTGATGGCGCGACAACCGGTCAAGCCCGCTCTGGTCCACCTCGTGACCGGCTTTCTCGGTTCCGGCAAAACCACGTTCCTCCGAAACGCGCTCGAGGGCAAACTCTTTGACGGCAAGGTGGCGGTCCTGGTGAACGAGCTGGGCGAAGTCGGCATCGACGGCGGCCTGATCAAGCGCCGCGGCCTGAACACGCTGGAACTGACGAACGGCTGCATCTGCTGCGAGATTCGGGGCGATTTCGTCCAGGAGACGGAGGCGCTGCTCCGAAAATACAAACCCAAACGGCTCCTCATCGAATCGACGGGCATCGCCGAGCCCGGGCGGATCCTGCAGGCCTTTTACGAAATTCCGCCGCTCAAGGAACGCACGGCGGTCGAGCCGGTGATCTGTACGGTGGACGCCCGCGCGTTTTTCGGGCTGATGAAGGAGTTCGCGTACAACTACGTGTGCCAGATCAAGACCGCGGACGTGGTGCTTCTCAACAAATGCGATCTTGTGAAACCGCGGGAGCTGCCGGCGATCGAGAAGGCGATCCGGGAGATCAACCCGCGCGTATTCATTTACCGCACCGAATACTGCCGCGGCCGGTTCGAGCGGCTGCTGCGGCCGATCGACCTCGACGTGGCCGCGCGCAAGCGCGAGATCGCCGACCAGGCGGCGCGTCCGCACGCCGATCCGTTCGTGTCGTTTGTGATCCAGTCCGACCGACGGGAGTCTCTCAACCGGGAGAGACTGGTCGGATTTTTGAAGGCCCTGCCCCACGGGGTGTTCCGGGTCAAGGGCTACGTGAATATGGAAGGAAAAACGTGGCTCTTGCAGTACTCGACCGGCGTGTGGGACCTGGAGGAACAGGCGCGGCGCCGGAACAACGTTTTGGTTTTCATTGGAGTGGATATAGATCGATCCGCCATCTTGAAGAAATACAAAAAACTCGTGGAGGTGTTGTCACATGTTACGCGTAGGCGTGGTCCTTAGCGGCTGTGGAGTCTTCGACGGCTCCGAAATCCATGAATCGGTCCTGACGCTCCTCGCGCTCGACCGGGCCGGCGCCCAGGCCGTGTGCATGGCGCCGAACAAGAATCAGAGCGAAGTCATCAATCATCTCACGGCCCAGGTCTCGCACGAGACCCGGAACGTCCTGGTCGAATCGGCGCGCATCGCGCGCGGCCAGATTCGCGACATCCGCGAGGTCCGCGCGTCGGACCTCGATGCGGTCATTCTGCCCGGCGGGTACGGCGCGGTGAAGAACCTGTCGAACTTTGTGTGGAACGGCGACCGGTGCTGGATCGACGGCGAAGTCTACCGGCTGTTGCGGGAGATGTTCGACGCGAAAAAGCCGATCGGCGCCGTCTGCATCGCGCCGGCCGTCATCGCCAAAACGTTCGCGGCGGAAAAACCGCGGTTGACCATCGGGATGGACGAAGGCACCGCCCAGACCCTCGCGCGCATGGGCGCGCGGCATGAAAAGGCGCAGGTGGACGAGATCGTCATCGACGAGTCGCTCCTCCTCGTGTCCACGCCCGCCTACATGCTGGCCGGGCGAATCAGCGAGGCGGCGGACGGGATCGACCGGCTGGTTCAGGCGATCCTCCGGCGCGCCGGGCGGCGGCAGGCCGATTCGTCGACGGCAAGCCTCGCCGGGGCCGGACGGATTGCCCAGCGGTCGGACTCGGCCGTGTCGCGCATGGTCGCGCGATCGCGCCGGGCGCAGCCGGCCGATTCGGCCGTCGCCGCCATCGCGCGCAGCGACCGGCAGACCGGCCGAACGCGCGGCCGGGCGTCGCGGCCAGGCCCGAGAAGGAGAGCGGTGCGGGCTTGAGCGAATTCCCCGCGCGGCGGGGACGCGTGTAGCGCATGATTCATAGGCGGGCCGTTTTTTTCGACCGCGACGGGACGCTGCTCGTTCCGCAGGCCGAGTACATCTCGGACCCTGACCAGGTCGTCTTCTACAAGGGCGTGCCGGAGGCGCTGGCGCTCCTCAAAGAGCGGGGCCTGCGCCGGATCGTCGTCACCAACCAGGCGGGTGTCGGCCGGGGAGTTCTCAGCGAGATGGACTTGCTCCGCGCGCACAATCACATGAAGCGCGTTCTGCAGGAACAGGACGCGGACCTTGACGCCGTTTTTTATGCGCCCCATTTTCCCGCCTCGGCCCGGCCGGAACACCGGCGCGGCGCGGCGGAGCGAAAACCCAGCACGCAACTTTTCGAGCAGGCCGCCCTGCGATATCAACTTTCGCTCAAAGACAGTTTTGTGGTGGGCGACCGCCCGGAAGACCTGCAGGCGGCGCGAAACATCGGCGCGAAAGCCGTCCTGGTCCGGACCGGCAAGGGCGCGGAGACGGAGCGGGCGGCGGGCGGCCCGGCGCCGGACTTCGTCGGGGACGATGCGGCGGCCGCCGTCGTCTGGATTTGCCGGCAGGTCGGCGACATGCCGCTGGGTGGAAAGAAGATTCTTTTTGTTCTTGCCGGCCGCGATTTTCAGGAGCGCGAATATCTGGCGCCGCGCCTCCGTCTGGAAGGCTGGGGCGCCGACATCGCGGTGGCGGGGCCGTCGCGCGAGGAATGCGTGGGCGCGCAGGGCCTGCGAATCCGGCCGGACGTGACGCACGCGGATGCGGGGGACGAGTTCGACGCGGTCGTCTTCATCGGCGGGGAGGGCGCGAGGGCGCTGGCGGGGTGCAAGCGATGCCAGGCGCTGGCGCGAAGGGCCTACGAATCAAAACGTGTGGTCGCGGCGATCTGCGTAGCGCCTTCGATCCTCGCCAACGCGTATCTTTTGTCCCGAAAAACCGCCGTGGCCTGGCACACAGAACTGTCGAACCTCCGAAAGATGGGCGCGCGCATTTCGGCGCATCCGGTCGCGCGGGACGGTGCGATCGTGACGGCGGCCGGGCCGCGGGACGCCGTAGGGTTCGCCGACGCGATCCGCGCGGCGCTTCTGGGAGAAAAAGAAATTGAGAGGACCGTCGCCGCGCGGGCCGAAACTACTTCATAAGAAAGAGGTGACTTTGTCATGCAAGTCCGCAAGCAGCTTTCCGTCTTTTTAAAGAACGCGCCGGGGGTGCTGGCCAAGCTGTCGTCCGATCTGGCCGACCACGAGATTGACATCCTCGGCATGACCGTTTCGGACACGGTCGATCACGCGGTCGTTCGGCTGATGGTGTCGAACCCCGACAAGGCCATGGACATTCTGGAATCGGCCGGCCAGTTGGTCGTCGAATCCGAGGTCCTGGTGCTGGAACTTTCGAACCGCCGGGGCGCCCTGGAGGACCTGGCCGAACGGCTGTCCCGCGCGCGGATCAATATCGAGTACGCCTACGGTACGGTGGGCCTCCGGGAGAAAAAGGGCGTTCTGATCATCCGCGTATCGGACATCAAGCGCGCGCTGAAAGTATTAAGAGCCTGAGCCGGCGCCGGTGGCCGGCGCGGGGTCCTGCAGGCGGCGGTGTTCGGCTACGTAGTGGGTGGTGTAGGTGCCGCGGACGAAATCGGGTTCGACGAGGACCTGGGAGTGCCACGGGAGCGTGGTGGGAAGACCTTCGATCACGGTTTCGCGGATGGCGCGGCGCATGCGTGAGATCGATTCGGCGCGGGTGAGCCCCCAGCTGATGAATTTGGCAAGGAGCGAGTCGTAGGTGGCGGGGATCTGGTATCCGGAATAGATGTGCGTTTCGACGCGGATACCGGGTCCCAGCCCGAAATGCAGGTTCTGGATGGTCCCGGTGCAGGGCCGGAAATCGAGCGTTGCGTCCTCCGCGAGGGCCCGGCACTCGATGGAATGACCACGGAAGGTCACGTCGTCCTGCCGGAACCGGAGGGGCTGACCGGACGCGATGCGGATTTGTTCCTTGACGATGTCGATCCCGGTGATTTCCTCGGTGATGGGATGCTCGACCTGGAGGCGCGTGTTCATTTCCATGAAATAAAACCGGCGGTTCTCGTCCACGATCAATTCCACCGTGCCCGCGCCCTCGTATCCGATCCGCGCGATGGCCTGCCGGACCGTTTCGCATATCTGCAGGGCGCGGTCGCGGGCCAGAAAGGGCGACGGCGACTCCTCGATCAGCTTCTGGTGCCGCCGCTGGATGGAACACTCGCGCTCGCCGAGATGCACGACCCCGCCGCGCTGGTCGGCCAATATCTGGATTTCGATGTGATGGGGCCGCTCGATGAATTTCTCCAAGTAGAGACTGCCGTCCCCGAACGCGTTCATCGCTTCGGCCGCCGCCTGCGCGAAGGCCGGGCCGAGGTCCTCCTCCTTCGCGACCACGCGCATCCCGCGGCCGCCGCCGCCGTAGGCGGCTTTCAGCAGGACCGGATATCCGATGTCGGCCGCGATCCGTTTCGCCTCGTCCCCGTCCTTTACCATGTCGGCGCTGCCCGGCAGGATCGGCAGTCCGGCCTCCTTCATCGTTTTTCGCGCCTCCGCCTTCTGGCCCATCCGCGCGATATGGTCGGCGCTGGGTCCGATGAAGACGAGCCCGCTGTTTCGGACGAGCCGCGCGAAGGTTTCGTTTTCGGCGAGGAATCCGTATCCGGGATGGATCGCCTCGGCGCCCGTGAGTTTTGCGGCGGTCAGGATGGCGTGCATGTTCAAGTAGCTTTTGGTGACCTGCGGCGGCCCGATGCAGACACTCTCGTCGGCCACCGAGACGGGCACGGTGTCGGCGTCGGCGGTCGAATGGACGGCCACCGTCGAAACGCCGAGTTCCTGGCAGGCGCGGATGACCCGCAGCGCGATTTCGCCGCGGTTGGCGATGAGGATCTTGTTAAACACTCGGGATGATTTTCAACAGGGGCGCGTTGAATTCGACGCCGTCGCCGTCATCCACCAGAACTTCCTCCACCACGCCCGCCGCCGGCGCCGTCACCTTGGTCGTGATCTCCATCGAACTGATGAACGCCAGCGTCTGGCCCTGCGTGACCGTCTGACCAAGCTCGACGAGCGGCCGGTCGGTGCGGTTGTCCCGCAGGCTGATCACGCCAATGGCCGGCGCGCGGATGGTGATGCCTTCCGGCGGCGCGCGCATTCCCTCGGGACCGGAGACGGCGTCGGCACTTGGGGCGCCGGAGGCGCTGACCCGGCCGATCCGCACACGGCGGCGGCCGTCCGCAAGTTCCACGCGACCGGCCGAGTCGCCCAGAATATCGAGGGCGGTGTCGAGGAGGTCACGAACGTCGGAGAGTTTCATTCCTTGCCGATGTACTCTCCCGACCGGGTGTCGACGCGGATGCGGTCGCCGGGCTGGATGAAGACGGGGACCTGGAGCTGGTGGCCGGTTTCGAGCGTCGCCAGTTTCGTCGCGCCGCTCACCCGGTCGCCCTTGACGCCGGCCTCGGAGGCCTTGATGGTGAGCGTCATCGCGGCCGGCAGTTCCACGGTGAGGGGATTGCCTTCAAGGAAATTCACGGAGATTTCGGCGCTTTCCGGAATGAAGTTCGCCGCTTCCCCCGCCAGCGTCTTCGGGACGTTCTTCTCCTCGTAATCCTTGAGATCGAGAAACACGAGCGAGTCGTCCGTCGCGTACATGAACTGCATTTTGCGTGTCTCCATGTAGACCTGCTCGAACTTGTCTCCCTGCCGGAAATTGATTTCGAGGACCTGGCCGGTCTTGATGTCGCGCAGGCGGGTCTTGATCGTCGGCGCCCGCATCTGCATTTTGACGTGCTGAAACTCCAGGATCGTGCAGAGGCGGTGCTCGTACTGAATAGTAATGCCGTTCTTGAATTCGTTGGGACCAATTTGCGCCATCAGGATATCCTCCAAACCATTTCCTTTGTGCTCCGGGTCAGAACGTCGAGCCGGCCCTGCAGGAGGCACGCCATGTCCTCAATGCGAACCCCGCCGGAACCGGCGCGGTAGAGCCCGGGCTCGACGGTGAAGACCATTCCGTTTTCCAGCGTCCGGCCCTTTTCCGTGAGGTAAGGCTCCTCGTGAATTTTCAAGCCGACCCCGTGGCCCAGGCTGTGGAGATAATAAGTCTTAAGACGCCTTTTTTGAAGCCGTGCGGATATTTTTTTTGCGACCGCGCCGGGCGCCCGTTCGCCGCCCGCGATCAAACGATACGCCAGATTTTGAATCGCCAGCACCTCGCGGTAAAACCGGACAAACCATGCGGGCGGCGCGGCCCGGCGGCGCAGGAGGAAGGGCGTGCGCGTGAAATCGGAGCAGTACCCGTTGAGCCGGACGCCCATGTCGACCATGAGCGGCTCGTCGCCCCGGATCGGCCGGTCGCCCGCTTCGGCGTGCGGTTCCGCCGTCGCCGGGCCGCTCACCACGATCGGCTCGAAGGACATCTCCTCCGCGCCCATCCGGATCGCCTGTTCGATGATGAACGCGCGAAGCTCGCGTTCGGTCATGCCGACCCGGATGTGCGTGCGGACGCGGGACCAGAGATCGTCGGTGAGGCGCACGGCGTCGCGGATGGCCCGGATTTCCTCCGGCCGCTTGACCGCGCGGATCCGGTCCGACAGTCCCTCGGCGCCGGCAACGGCGAGGCCGTCGGCCGACTCGACGAGTTTGCGGTACCGCGCGGCCGATATGGATTCGGTGTCGACGTACACCTGCCGGACGCCGAGATTCCGTATGTGCCGCACAAGTTCGGCGGCGCCGGGCGCGAGTTTCAGCACGTTCCAGCCGCGAGACAGAACGCGCCGGGCCTTGAAATAATACCGGCCGTCCACGAGGAGCGCCTTGCCGAATTTGCCCACCAGCGCCGCGCCCGCGGAAAATCGCAGGCCGGTAAGGTATCGCAGGCTGGTCGGGTCGACGAAGAGGGCCGCGTCGGATTTTGATTGAAACGCGCTCGACGGATTCGTCATGCAGTCACTCGCGACCGGCCGCCTCCGAGTCGGTGTCGGCCTCCAGCATCGACATGGCCATTTCGAGGGCCATCAGATACGAGAACGCGCCGAACCCGGCGATGGACCCGATGCAGGCCGGCGCGACGACGCTCACGCGCCGGAACGGCTCCCGCGCGCCCACGTTCGACAGATGGACCTCGATGGCCGGCAGGTCGGCCGCGCGGATGGCGTCGTGGATCGCATAGGAGACGTGGGTGTAGGCGCCGGGGTTGACGACGAGAAAATCGAAGGCCTCGCCGGCCGTATTGATTTTGGCGACCAGCTCGCCCTCCTTGTTGCTCTGGAAGGTCTCAACATTGACGCCGAGCTTTCCGGCCACGGCTGCGATTTCCGCGTTCAACTCCTCGAGCGTCATTTCGCCGTAGACGTTCTTTTCACGTTTGCCGAGCCGGTCCAGGTTCGGGCCGTGAATCACCAGGATTTTGAATTTGTCTTTGGCCATACGTCAGCGAATCCTCCGTTTGAAATGCGCGACGGCCGCCTCGACGTCTTTCAGATGGTCGCCCGCGAATTTTTCCAGGAAGGCGTCCGCCAGCACGAACGCCACCACGCCCTCCGCCACCACGCTCGCCGCCGGCAGCGCGCACACGTCCGACCGTTCGTAGCGGCTGATCGTCGCGCGGCGTGTTTTGAGGTCGACGCTGCGGAGGGGTTTGAGCAGAGTCGAGATCGGTTTCATCGCGCCGCGGACGACCACGGGCGAGCCGTTGGTCATCCCGCCCTCGATGCCGCCGGCGCGGTTCGTCCGGCGATGGAATCCCCCGGACTTCGAATAAAAAATCTCGTCGTGAACCCGGGAGCCCGGCAGGACCGCGCCCGAAAAGCCGTCGCCGATCTCGATGCCTTTCTGCGCGTGGATCGAGAGGATCCCGAACGCCAGCCGCGCGTCCAGTTTCCGGTCCCACTGCATGCAACTGCCGAGGCCGGGCGGGACGTTGAAAAAAACAACTTCATAGATGCCGCCCAGCGTGTCGCCCCGCTTCCGCGCCGCATCGATCGCCGCGACCATTTTCCCCGACGCGGACCGGTGGGCACACCGCACGGGCGACGATTCGACCGCGCGCAGAAACGCCGGCGGCACGCGCGGGTCGATCCAGTTCCTCGCGCGGGTCGCGACCGGCCCGAGATGGGTGACGTGCGCGAGCCATGTGATGTCGAACGCGCGCAAGAGTTCCTTGGCGATGGCCCCGGCGGCCGTGCGCGCGGCGGTTTCCCGTGCGCTGGATCGCTCGATGACGTTGCGGATGTCGTCGTGTCCGAATTTCAGGACGCCCGCGAGGTCCGCGTGTCCGGGCCGGGCGAGGGTGACAGGCTCGTATCCTTTGGGCGGCGCGCCCTCGACGGCCATTTTTGTTTCCCAGTTGGCGTAGTCGAGGTTGCGGATCTCGAACGCGATGGGGCTGCCCAGCGTGCGGCCGAATCGGATGCCCGACAGAATACCGATGGCGTCCTTTTCGATCTTCATCCGCCCGCCCCGGCCATGTCCGCCCTGGCGTTTTTTCAGTTCCGCGTTCACGCGGGCCACATCCATGGGAACGCCCGCGGGCATTCCTTCGAGAATCGCCACCACCGCCTTGCCGTGCGATTCGCCCGCGGTCAGCAATCGAAGTGAGTTCATAGGCGCTCCATGATGAGAGAAACAAGTGTTTGTATCATCCGCATCAGTCCTTCATAAAACTCCATGCCGTAGAACGGCGCGATCGCCGCGCCCGCGGCCAGAACGGGGCCGAAGGCGATGTACTCCTTGCCCTTTCTGATCCCGGACAGCATGAGCAGCATGCCGCCGACTCCGCCGATCACCACCGAAATGAACAGGGCATAGGCTTGATGTTTCGGACCCAGAAAAGCGCCGGTGAAGGCCGCCAGCTTCACGTCTCCCAGACCCATCGCCGCAAGACCCTGTTTACGGTACCACAGCATCCCCAGAAATTGAATGAGCCAGAGGATCCCGCCGCCCACGGCAAGACCCTGCGCCGATTCCAGGAGCCGCGGAACCGGCGCGCCGGCCGCGAGCGGCCAATGGCCCGGCAGGGCGAGGATCAGCGCGACCGCCATGCCCGGATACGTCACGACATCGAGGATCAGGTAGTGGTCGAGATCGATGAAGACGACGACCACCAGTACGCTGAAAAAATACAGATAGGCGAGGCCGCTCGCGATGTCGCCGTGAAGGAAAAAATACCGGTGACAGAAAACAAAAATCGCGCCCGTCAGGATCTCCACCAGCGCGTACCTCGGAGAGATCCGGCATCCGCAGGACCGGCATTTGCCGCGCTGGAACAGGTAACTGAGCACCGGAACAAGTTCGGCGGCGCCGAGGGTATGCCCGCAGGACGGGCAACTCGATCGCGGGAAAACGACCGACACACCCTGCGGGAGGCGATGGATGCAGACGTTCAGGAAACTGCCGACCGTCAACCCCAGACCCGCCATGACGGCGGTCCAGACTTCGGGCGGCATCAGCGTTACTTCCGGAGGAGCGCGCGGCGCATCGCGGCCACGGGGGCCGGCCGACGCGTCCACAGCTCGAAGGCGCGCGCGCCCTGGTAGAGGAGCATGTCGAGTCCACCCGCGATCCGGCATCCGGCGCGGCGCGCGCGGCGCAGAAAATCGGTGCGAGGCGGATTGTAAATCAGGTCGATCGCGGCGGTCGCTTTTTCGAAAATCCATGCCGGCGCCGGCAGGCGATCGCCGCGAAGAAGGCCGACGGAGGTGGCGTTGATGATGAGGTCGTAGGCGTGGGACATAGGGGTCGATGAAAGGACGTCTATTTTTTTCTGAATTTTTTTGGGCATCGCCGCCCGAAGCTTCCGCGCACGCGCCGGTGTGCGATTGACGATGTCGATCGAGGCCGCAGCGCCGCCGATCGCGGCGCAGACCGCGCGGGCCGCGCCGCCGGCGCCGATCAAGAGAATCCGGCGCCCGGCGGTCCGGATCCCGGCGCGCGCGGCCAGACGCTGAAAGCCGTACACGTCCGTGTTGTGGCCGACCCATCGACCGGTCCGGGGATCGGCGACGATCGTGTTGACCGCGCCGACGGCCCGGGCGTCGGGGGAAATTCGGTCGAGATAGGGAAGAACGGTTTCCTTGTAGGGCACCGTCACGTTGAATCCCGAAAATCCGGAGACTTTCAGGCCCGCGAGCGCGCGACGGATGCGGGCCGGCTCGACCGGCAGCGCCACGTAGAGCGCGTCGATCCCGGCCGCGCGGAAGGCGGCGTTTTGCATGGCCGGCGAGAGGGTGTGGCCGAGCGGATGGCCGAGGATGCCGTAGAGTTTCGTGACTACCAAGAGGCGAGTTCCGCGCGATACCGCCGGATGTCCTCGGCCGCCGCGGTCTGCGCGGCGCCCAAGCCGGCCTCCGCCGTCACGCGGCCTTCGAGATGCGGAATGAACGCCATGTCCTGAAGCGGGCGCCACACGGCGAAAATTTCCGGGGCGTTGGGCATCGCCTCACCGACGGTGGCCTGGTCGGCGAAGGCCATGAGATGCGCGTTCTTCACGATCACCGGATCGTCGTAGACGATCTTCAAACTTGGAATTCTTGCCGTCTCGACCGCAAACCGCCGCTGCAGCGCCGCGCGGCCCAGGTATCGAATGAGGTCGCGCGATTCCGGCCGGTCGCCCTTGCCTGTCAGGAACAGGCCCTTGACCCCGATCAGCGGCGGCGACCAGACGCCGTTCGGCATTTTCGGCAGGCGCGCGATTCCAAAATCGAGTTTCGATTCCACCAGCGGCGGCACGTCCCACGGGCCGCCGATAAAGTAGGCGGCCCGGCCGCTCGCGAACAGGTCCCGCGCGCGGCTCTGCGCGCCGCTGACCCGGGGCGGGACGACGCCATGCTCGTTTTGCAGCGACGCCACCAGTTCCAGCCAGTGGATCTTGTCCGGCCAATTCAGCGCGGGGTGGCCATCGGGCTGAAGGAGGGTCGAGCCGCCGGCGAGAAGAAAGGGCATGGTGAAATACGGTTGCCCGAGGTCACAGGCGAGTCCCCACTGGTCCTGGTCCGGCCGAGTGAACGATTTGGCGGATTTGATCCACGCGTCAAACGCCGCGGGCGGCGATTTCACCAGCTTGCGGTTGTAAAAAAGGGCGATGCATTCGTACGACAGTGGAAAGGCGTACAGTTTCCCCTTGTACTGCACGGCCTCGTAGGCGTAGGACAGAAACTCATCGGGCATTTCGCCCGGGAGGTTGTCGATGGGCACGAGAATATTTTTTTCGGCGAAGTTCCCGATCCAGTCGTTGATGCCGGTGAACACATCGGGCGCGCGCGGCGACCCCTGGCGGATCGCCTGCTCGATTTCGAGGGAGAACGTGTCAAACACACGGGCCGCCAGATCCACCCGCACGTCCGGGTGCGCCTGCTCGTAGCGGGCCAGCTCGTCTTTCAGGATGTCGAGCTCCCGGCCGTCCCAGTGCGTCCAGAGCCGGATCGGCCGCGCCTCGGGCCGGTCGGGTGCGCCGCAAGCGGCGGCAAATAAGAGAAGGACAACAAAGCACGCTCCGAGCGACTCTCGCAGCCTCATGGGTCGCATGAGGCTTTGTATCAAAAGGAGGCCATAATGCTCAAGCGCATCGACCCCGCGTCACCGCACGTCGGTCAGGCGGAACTGCGGGGGCCAGGTGGAAAAATCGGTGATCGCGCGCCACTGCATGTCTTTGCGGTCGTTCACGCGGAAGCGGATCGAGGTGTTGGGCGTCCGGCCGAGGACCGTGGCGGGGCCGGAGAGCGTGAGATGGAAGTCGGACATTTTGAGCGCGAACGACGTGTGTTCCGGGCGGTCGAGGACCATGGCGGCGCCCGAATCGATGGCGAGGCGCGACACGCGCACGGCGAACGTGTCCGGGAGCGCCCTCGTGCGCGCCTCGTGTCGGGCGGAAACGTCGACCTTCGCGGTGGAGACTTTTTTCGGGCGCCAGGACCAGAGCGTCGAGCCGGCGAGCAGATTCTGGAACCGCGAGGGGCTCGCGCCCAGCATGTCGTAGGCCGGGCGGTCGATGTGGACGCTCTCAAACAGGATTTCGGTGTCGGACGCCGCGAACTCCGCAGTGACCGACGGCACGGCCAGCCGGAATGGACGCGGGTGTGTCTTGCCGAGCAGGACCCAGGACGAAATCCGGATCTGCCCGCGCTCGCGCTCGTCGTCACCCTGCGATTCGAATTCGAGCAGGCCCACGTCCGTCCGCGACGACCATGTGAGGCCCACGCGCGAAAGAAGCGCGGTGACATCGAGACCGGACAGGTTCCATTCGCCGGACACGGAGACTTCCGGCGTTGCTTCGAGGCCAGCCTGGATCTTCTTCGCGCTCACGGACAGTTGGATCGGCTGGCCGTCGAGGCGGGCGAAGCGGATCGAGACGGCGTTTTGCGGAGGAACCCAGTCGGCGTGATCGAGCCTGAGATGCATCGGAGGCGTGTCGCCGAGATAAACGCTGCCAGATATGATTTTGACCGACCCGCAAGTCACGCCGGTCAGGCGGTCGAGCTCAAAGAGCGCCTCCAGCGCGGCGGCCGGACGCAGGAGCGCCGCGCGCATCTCGAGGCCGCGCACCTCGGCCTTGCAATTCTCCATGGGCGGCCAAACCTCGCCGCGGAGCCGGATCTCGTCGAACCCGACCCGGCTCCGGCCCAGCCGAAACGCGCCGGTTGGCACGAGATGCGCGCGCAGCGCAAGGCCGCCCGCCAACTCGATCCGCAGCGACGTAACGGCCATCCCGGGCCCCGCGCGCCTTTCGAGATACCGCCGGCCCGCCGCGAGGCCTCCGATGAGGGCAATCGCCAAAAACGCGATCAGGCCGAGCGCGAAGACGGCGAGCGAACGCAGGTACTAACCCCTTCCCCCCTTGTGGGGGAAGGCTGGGATGGGGGGGTACCCCCCACCTCAATCCTCCCCCACAAGGGGGGAGGAAGTGAGCAATTCATATTTAAAAAAGTCCAAATAGTGATGGAGATCAGACCGGTGTGAACGAATAATACAGCGAAACCATCAAACGGCCGGAGGCGGAGTCCAGGAGGAGGTCGCGCAGGGCGCGGAGCGGATGGAGAATCCGGGGCGCGCCGGAGAAGACACGGCCCGCCACGCACATCATTTCCGGGTAGCGGACATACGAGCGCCAAGTCGGATCAAGGGTACCGGCGGCGAAGGTGAAGCGGCGGGTTTCGTTGGCGGCGGAGTTGTACGTATAGGCGAGTTCCTTGCGAAGGTCAGTCACGAGGCCGGTCGATTCGTCCCGCATCATGACCGGGAGGCTACCCGGGATCGACGAGATGTCGCTCGGCTGGATCGTCACCGGGCCCTCGGACGCGCTCGTGACCTCCACCGTCCACGTCGGCTCCTCGCCCGGGGACTTGAAGAGCGTCGAATAGCGCTGGGAGTTCTCCACGAACGTCAGCGCGATCGCGCCGGCGCCCGGCGCCATCGGTGGGTCGGAGGAGGACAGCATGTATTGCGGCGAGGAGGGAGGACGCACGCCTGCGAGGTTTTCAACGTCTACGCCGCCACTTGAGGTCACGATCAACTGCACAGCCCAATTATCCGACAGGCCTCCGCCGGAGGCCTGCAAGACCGGACCCGCGCGAAACGCGGGCGCGGCCGTCGCCGTGCCCGGCCCTCCGCCGGTGATGACAGGCTTGCCGTCGCTGCCGATCGGAAGGCTGTCGGCCGGAACCGGCGGAAACACCAAGGTGCATCCGGCCGAGGCGCATAGAGAAGTCGCCTTGATCCAGTATCCTTCAAACGGAAACAGCGCCATGCCGGGAAACGATGCGCCCGTTAAAGGGTTCCCACCCGACACGTAAGAGGAACTAGCGGCGCCGTTGGCCGTAATGGTCGGCGCGATCCACCAGAGCCGGTGTTCGACAAACGACGAGACGTTGTCAATCGTATCCGGCGTTCCGTTGGGCGCGGTTTGCACGAGGAGGTTGGAAGATCGAAGCGGATACGGAAACGGGACGCCGATCATGTTGGCGCCCACGTGGAGCGGAATGTAGACCGTCTCGGTGACTTCGGCATACACGTCAGCGCTGTCCGGTCTGACGGCATCGAGGACGCCGTTGGCGGTGGTAAGCAGCCAGTAGGCGCGTCCCATCTTGGCGTTGCCGGACGAGACGTCCTGATACCGGATGTGCCCGGCGTCGGCAAACTTTGCGTCCGGATTGCTGAAGGACGGATTCCAGTAGTAGACCTTGGAGGTCGACAGCGAAAAATCGTCGCCGATGAACGACGACATGCTGACCGCCGGGCCCGGCACGCCTCGATTGTAGGCGTCGACCTGAACGATGCCGAACGTGTCGTTCGGATACACCGGCATCGACACCATGCGCCACTGGTTGCCGGGGTGCGGCGTGAATCCCTTGGTGAAAGCGAAAAGGAACGCGAACGCGCCGGAATTTTTAGCGAGGGCCTCGATGACGTAGATGCCGCCGCCGTTGCCCATGACGTACGAAATCTCCGCGACACCCGTCGAGTCCGTGATGGCGGACAAATTGCCGGCCGCGTCCGTTATGGTCGGAAAGCCTGACACACCCGTAAAGCTCCCCGACGTGGCGCCGGTCGGCGCCTGCAGGACCCTGAACTGTACCGGCTCGCCGCCGAGCAGAGCGCCCAGAGGATTGACGAGTCGAACCTTGAATGTTTTGGGCAGTAGGGTGTTCTTGTCGCCCAGGAGAAATCCTCGCAGAACTTGCAGGGCCGGCCGCGCCTCGCCGACCACGAACCAGCCGAATCCCGCCAAGGGCGTGAACGTGTCGATCCGCGCGCGGACCGTCGTCGTTCCCATGGAGACATCCGGCACCACCGTCGAGCCCAACATGGGCACAAAGGTGAACCCATCGAACTTGTACAAGATCAATTTGTCGGAGGCGGTGTCCTGGAAGGTCGCCTGGATCTCGTTGTCGTTCGTGGTGGGGCTGGCGACGTTGTAGTTGTTTCCGAAGGTCATGAAGTTGGACCCGGCGTCCGTCGGATTCACGGTATCGGCGTTGGTGGTCGTCCAGGGCACGATGAGGATCAGCGTCGAATCGATGAACTTCTGCAACTGCGCCTGCTCGTGGCTCCCGAAGGCGTCCTCGTCGGGATCGAAAAAGATCCGCAAGTGCTGCGGTTTATCCACCTGCATCAGAACTTTCTTCGGCACCACCTTGAAGGCCCAATGGGTGCGGCGGCCGGGCGGCGAATAACGGATGGTGACGGGGTTGACAGAGCCGGATACGATATTGAATTTGATGTCAAGGGTCGTCGGTTTCCGGTTGATATACGACAGATCCAGATCCGTGTCACCCGTCGGGCCGAAATCCGAGATGGTAATGGTCTTATCCACCCCGTTGAAGAGCAGAAACAGTTTGTTGTTCGTCATTCCGCGCAGGAAATTCCCGAAGGTCGGATCGGGGAAAAACGCTTCCTGCCATTCAAAGCCACGGTCAAAAACGCTGGGAATTCCCGGCGGGGGCAGGGTCGCGAACGAGGCGCGGCTGAAATGGATCGGGGAGCTGGAAAGATTGCTGAAATTGAATTGAACGTACTGCAGGTCCGCATTTTCGTGCGTCAACTGGACGTACACGTCCTGGCCCGCAAACACCCTGCTCAACGTGTCCGCATGATCCACCTCATAGTCCGCCACATCGCTGTCCGACACGTAGTCAAAAATATGTTGCCTGAAAAACTGGTTGTCCGTGTCGAAATAGATCAGGTCGGTGTCCTGCAAGTCCATTTCGCGCCTGCCCTCGCGCAGAAATCTCAAGACAAAGCTGTCCGCCGAGCGAAAGAACGAAAGGGCCGTATCCCAAGTTGTCCTGCGCTCGAAAAAGGACGTGTTGGTCCGCAATTCCCTGATAAACGTGTCGGAACTGGAATCGCCGTGCTCCGCGCCTTCGCCACGGAAATTCCTCGGATCCTGGCTGATGTCCAGTTTCCAGGAATTCGCGATCTCGACCGCCGCCCTCGCCATCAGGAGCATGCTGTGAAAAAAGTAAACGTCTGCGATGTCGACTTCCGCGCGCGTGTCGCTGCTGATGAAGCGGCCCGGAACGCGGAAGTTGAAGGTCGTGTCGGGGAGGCTTTCGGCCGTAATGAGATCGGCCAGCGCGCTGGTGGCGAGCGGGAGGACCGTGTCGGTCAACAGTTTCTGTATCTGGGATCCGTTCATGGTGCTGGTATTGAAATTGTAGGTGTCCAAGGCGTTTGACACGTACGTGTCGCGCGTGATCAAATCGAAGGTATCGGTGTCCCCAAACCTTGTTCGCATCGCCTTGACATCGGGCGTGTCGAAGATCATGGCCATCTTGACCATGGCGCGCGACACATACGCAGGGCCGCAACCCGCGCCCATGCTGATGGCGGAGTTGAAATCAGCGAGAGCGGCCGCCAAGTCCATCGTATCGCCATCGAGTTTGCCCAATCCCGAATCCACGAAAGCTCCTACGGTTGTATCACCACAGAGTGCCCACGCTTGGGACACAAGAGGACACACCACCAGTAGACAGACAAACCCCCACGTCCGTAATGAGTTCATATTGCGCAAATTTTCTGTCATTTCTGCTGGAATGTCAATGAATAAGATTGTGATTCTGGTCACATCCTCCTTCGCCGGACACCGCGCCTTCAGCGCGCCGGTGGGCTCCGTCTAAGGCGAAGGCGGAGCTTGACCGCCTCTCCATATTATATATACATGGCCCCATGCTCGGCCCCATGCTTCGAATCCCCGCGTTCCGCCGCGCGCTCCTTGGCTGGTACCGGCGGCATCGCCGGGACCTGCCGTGGCGCCGGACGCGCGATCCGTACCGGATCCTCGTTTCGGAGATCATGCTCCAGCAGACCCAGGCGGTGACGGTGGTTCCGTACTACGAGCGGTTTCTCAAGGCGTTTCCGACCGTACAGGCGCTGGCACGGGCGCGGCGGGAGAAACTGATGAAACTGTGGGAAGGCCTGGGCTACTACGCACGTGCGCGGAATCTTCATGAGGCGGCCCGGCGCATTGTCCGCGATTGCGGCGGGCGGGTCCCGCGAGACCCGGAGGTTTTCTCGAACCTGCCCGGCGCCGGCCCCTACACGACGGCCGCCGTTCTGTCGATCGCTTACGGCGCGCCGCTGGCGGCGGTGGACGGGAACGTCAGGCGCGTGATCGCGAGGCTGTATGACATCGGTCGGCCCCTTGCGTCAGACGACCGGGAGGTCCGGGAACGGGCCGATCGCCTGCTGGAAGATCGGCACGCAGGCGATTTCAACCAAGCAATGATGGAACTCGGCGCGCGGATTTGCGTGCCCACAAATCCCGCCTGCCTCCTCTGCCCGGTTCGCCCGCACTGCGCAGCGTTCGCCGGCGGCACGGTAGGCCGCCGGCCGGTCACGCAGGCGCGCCGCGCGCGGCCACACAAGCGTGTGGTGGCGGCGGTGATTCGAAAGAACGGAAAAATTCTGATCGGCCTGCGTCCCTGGGACCAGGGGTTGCTGGGCGGGCTGTGGGAATTTCCAGGGGGAAAGATCGAGCCGGGCGAATCTCCGGAAACGGCGGTTCGGAGGGAGATGCAGGAAGAGATCGGCGCTGACGTGGAAGCCGGGCCGGCGGTGTCGACCGTCGACCATGTCTATACCCATTTATCGATCACCTTGTCCGGCCACTTCTGCCGCTTGAAACGCGGAACCCCCAAGCCCCTCTTCCACGCAAAGCTCCGGTGGGTCCGGCCCTGCGACCTCGCCCGGTACGCGTTCCCGGAAGCGAACCGGAAACTGATCCGGGAGATGAGAGAGAGAAAATTGTTATGAGCCTTGTTATTCCTCCGCTGAGAACTTGACCTTCACTTCCACGAGGAGCCTTCGGAGCGCCTGGACGCAGGCCTTTTCGTCCACGGGCGCCGTTGTTTCCAGCGCCGTGACCCGGAGGGCCGGGTCGCGGGCGGTCTGGGACCAGTGGACTTTGGCGACGCGGACGGGCGTGGCGAGTCGCAGATAATCCTCGATCCGGCGGAATGCGTCCCGGACGATCAGCGGCCAGTCCGGCGGAATCTCCTGCGTGTATCGGCCGGCGTAAAAGAGGAGTTCGCCGTAGGGATATGTTTTGGGTTTCACGAGCGCCGAAAAATCCGCCCATGGCAATTTGGGCCGGCCGGCTTCGACCCATGCGGTGTACCAGAACGAGGCGACTTCGTGGGCCGCGTCGTTGAGGCGGCGCGCCGCGAGGGGCCCGAAGTTTTGGCGCGCTTTGGCGATGCTATAGCCATCGGCTGGGTCGGCGCCGGTGCTGCGGCGGTCCGATTCAAAGACGTCATCGACCGCCGTCGTTGACGCGAGGAGAATCGCCCAGAGGCGGGTCGGAACGTCCTGGATGCGCGCGGCGGGTTTCGGCTCGAACGGCAGCGCGTCCGGAAAGAGGTCGACGAGGCGCGACTCGAACCGCGCGTGAACGCCGGTGTCCGTTGTGAGCTGGCCGTCGTAATTGACGGTCGTGTGCAGCGGCACGTGCAGATCGGCGACGTAGTGGGACAGGTCGCCGGAGAGGCGCAGGATGTCCGGATAGTCTTTCCGGCGCATCGCGCTCACGAGGTTTTGGTACACCTCCTGCGTGTTCCACGGGACCCAGCCGCTGTCCGTCAGTTTGTCCATCCCGAACCGGCGGATGGCGTCCTCACGCCGCTGCGGCAGATCGTCCGGATAGCCTTCGAGATCGATGTAGTGTTTTGGCCCTTCCGCGCGGTCCCAGTCCTTGCGCAGGTCCGGATGAACGCACAGGTCCGCGAGAACGTGGCGGTTGGCCCAGTAGAAATCCTGAAGTTCGGTCGGCAACAGGCGAACCGCGCGGTCGGTCACCAATTTGTGGCCGGTCAGTCCCCAGCCGAGACATTCGCCGGCGGTCATGGGCAACAGGAAAAAGGCAATCAGCAAGAGGCGGTTCATGATCGGACCAGCACTGTTTCGTCCGGTGTCGAGAGGACGAGGCCGACCAGCGGATGGTCGTAGGCCGAGATGACCGGCAAGTCGGTTTCCTCCACGAGCGAGCCGTCGGGAGAAAAGAGCCGCGCGCCGTCGGCGCCGGAAACCAGGAGAAGTTTCAGCGTCGTGAGATAACACAGACAGATCTCATAGCCCGCGGCCGGCAATGTCCAGGATTTTCGGTACGACAGAGACTGGCGGTCGAACACGAAAATCCGGCGGGTCAGCGCGTCCAGCACCAGCAGGCCGCGTCCCGCCGCCAGGACGGCGGTGAGGCTCCGTGTTTTGGATGCGGCCTCGTCCGGAAAAACGATCGTGCGCGTCCGCCGAAGTTGCGGGTCGGACGCATACAGCGTCCGGCCCGCGCGATCGATCAGATACAGCCGGGAGGCGCGCTGGTCGATATAGACACGCCGAAGTTCAGAAAGATCCAGCGCGCCCCGGAGGACGGCGCCGCCTTCCGCGACCCGCACGCCACGTTCATCGGCGGGAACCCAGAACGTTTTTTTGCCGAGCCGCGCGAACGAAAGCGCGCCGCGAAACGGACGGCTGACGGGGACGACACCGCCGAAGTAGTCCACGCACGAGAGCCGGTCCGTGTTCCGGTCCAGGCCGATCACCCGCTGGCCGAACCACGCAAGATCAAGGAGGGGCCGGTCGAGGAGGCGGCGGAATCGTTTCCGAAAAAGCTGCGTCGCGCGGCGCCGCGACAGGTCCGCGGACCGGACCGACTGATTGCGGCCGCCGGTCTTCGCCGCGTAGAGCGCCTGGTCGGCCATGCCCAAGAGTTCGCGTGCCTGCCGGGCGGACCCGAAGGCGACGCCGGCGCTGGAGGTGATTTGAATCTCGCGTTTTTCCGCGCGCACCGGCTCCAAGGAAACCGCATGGCGCATCCGCTCGACGGTCTCCACGCCGGCCGGCTCGTCCACCTCCCGGAGAATCACGCAGAACTCTTCGCCGCCGTACCGCGCCAGAAACCCGCCCGCCGGGAGGCACGCAGCCAGCCGGGCCGAAAATTGTTTCAGGACGGCGTCGCCGGCCGGATGGCCATGCGTGTCGTTGACGTGCTTGAAGTGATCAATGTCGAGCATGGCGATCGTCACCGGCTCGTCCGACAGCGCAAGCGCCTCCATCTCCATGTCGAGGCGGCGGCGGTTGTAGAGACCGGTCAGCGTGTCGACGTAGCCGGCCCGCAGCCGATAGATGACTTCCGCGCACCGCACGATCGCGGCCAACTGGTCCGGGTCGTCCTCCGGGACCGGCGCGAGCGTCAGTTCGCCGACGGTCCGGTTGCCCGAGCTGATGGGATATCGCCGGGCGTCGGCGGCGCCGTCGCCCAGGCGGATGACGGGCATTCCGTCCATTCGAAGTTCGACGAAAGATGCATCGAGCGACTCCTGGGTGTGCCGGGCCAGGATCCGCAGTTGTCCCTCCGGGTCGCTCGATGAATCGGTCAACAGTTTCAGAAGCTGTTCGAGGATCACGGGACAGGAGGGGCGGGCATCTGGTCGAGGAGAATCTTTGTGTACCGCCCGGCATGGGGGCCGCGCGGGTCGAGCCGGGCCGCCTCTTTGAAATGGATGAGCGCCCGCGCGGGGTCGCCCATCTCGAGGAGCGTTTCGGCCAGCGCCACCCGGTAATTCACGGTGGCCGGGCTTTTCGCGACGGCATTCGTCAGGTGGTGAAGGGCGGCGTTCAACCGGTGGAGGTTATGTTCAACGCGGGCGAGCGCCAGCTCGCCTTGACCGCGCGCCGCATCGACGCGCGCGGCGGGCCACAGCCGGCCGGCCCGTTCAAAATGCCGGCCGGCCGCCTGATACGTCTGCCGGGAGGATCGAGTCGACGTGAGCGCGTTCATGCCTTGTTCATAGTAGCCATCCGCGAAGTAAAGGACAAGCGAGAACGCGACGCCGGCGGCGGCGAAGGCCGCCATTGCCCGTCGAACGGAGCGGCCGGGTTCGACAGGCGCCGGGATCGTGAGGCCGAGAAGGAGGAAGAAGAGAAACGAGAGCGACGGCAATTCAAAAACAATGTCGACCAGCGAGTATGCCAGAACCAGGGCCAGGCTCGCCAACGCCGGCGTGGACGGGCCAGCACGCCGGATCCAGCCCGCCAGATACGCCAGGAGCGCAACGGCGGTTGCCAGGCCGGCGAGTCCGGTTTCCGCGAGGATCGTCATGTGAAATCCATGGGCGTATCGCGTTTCGGTCAGGCCGGACGTGTAGGCCGGAAACAACAGCGAGAAATTGCCCGGGCCCACGCCGAACCACGGCGCCGACATCCATTCATGGACAGCCACTTTCCAGTTCGCCCAGCGGAGGACAATGGGATTGGCCGGGGCCGAAACGTCGAGAAGGGATTCGGGCCTCAACAGGAAAATCGCCAGGACGCACGCGGCCGCCGCCGGCGCTGAAACCTTCCATCGCGCCGCCGGATGGCGAATCCAGGCATCGGCCCACCAGTACAGGCAGAACAACAACACGGCGGCGAAGGACCGCGCCAGGATCAGATTGAGGGTGGTCAAGAGAAGCAACAACGACCAGGGCCAGAGGGTCTCCGAATGGCGGATCCGATGGTCCAGGAAAGGAACCGCGGCGAGGAGCACGCAGGAAAACGTCGAGGGAAGCGCAAACCGGGAAAAAACCCGGCCGCCCGCCATCCGCGTCAGGACCGGAAAAAGCTCATCCTTCGAAAGGCCGGACCACGCCTCGGGACTGGCCACCAGTTCCGGCAGGAGGTACACGTACTGGTAGAGGCCGTAGAGTCCGAGCGCGGCCGCCACGCACAAAAAGATTGTTTCCAGCCGGCCGGCTAACGTCTGCCCGCGCACGAGACGGAGGCCGAACGCAAAGGCGAATACGGCGGAATACCCGAGAAGTGTTTCGGCGCTCCGGTAGGCGTCGACGCCGGCGGCCGTTGAAACAACGAGGAAGATGAAAAAAAACGAGCCGGCCAGGACGGGTTTGAGCGCGCTGCGCGCACTCGAGGCCGAACTTCCATCCGAACCCAATGCGGCCATCAGCAGGAACAGAAACAGGAAGGCGTTGGCCGCCCATTTCAGGCCGGTGTAAACCTCCGGAGGCCACCAGAGGAATAAGAGGAGCAGGATCGAAACATAAAAAACCGCGCAGGACTCGATCTTCGTCACTGCAGGGCAAACAGTTCCGAAGTGGCGCAGGCGTCAAGGCCGGGATCGGCGGGCGGAGCGCCTTCGGCGATCTGGAAGGCCGCGAAGCGCGCGACTTGCGCGGCGGTGTCGCCGCAATACCGGACCGGCGGCACGGTGAGACGGGCGCCTTCGGTGGCGAGCGCCGCGGACATGGCGGCGCGCAGTGCGTGGTTGGCGGCCACGCCGCCGCACAGAACGAACGCGCGGATCTGCGTCTCTCTGCCGGCAGCCACCGCCCGGCGGACCAGCGCGGCGATCGCGGCCTTCTGAAAGGAGGCGGCCAGGTCCGCGACACGGCGGCGGCGGGCGCGCGCAGGAAGTTTCGCCATCGCGTAGAGTACGGCCGTCTTCAACCCGCTGAACGAAAAATCGAGCGGATGGCCGCGAATGACGCCGATTGGAAAAGAAAACGCGTCTGGATCTCCACCGGCCGCCGCACGCTCGATCTCTGGCCCGCCGGGAAATGGGAGACCGAGAAGATGGCCGACTTTGTCAAAGGCCTCGCCCACGGCGTCGTCCCGTGTGGTCCCGAGGACGTCAAAGGCCGTCGGGCCATTCATTTTCAGCAGAACGGTATGCCCGCCGGACGCCACCATTGCGAGCGCGGGAAGATCGCCGGGGGCGAGAGGCTGAAACTCAGGGGTCTCGGGCGATGCCGGCAAAAACGCCGCCGCCACATGCGCCTTCACATGGTCGACCGCATACACCGGCCGGTCCAGCGCGATCGCAAGTCCCCGCGCGTAGGACACGCCGGCGAGGAGCGCCGACAGGAGGCCGGGTCTCGACGTGACCGCAACGGCATCGACATCGCAAAAGGCGCACCCCGCCCGACTCAGCGCCTCCGCCACGATCGCCGGCAACCGCTCCACATGCGCCCGCGCCGACAGCTCCGGCACGACCCCGCCGAACCGCGCGTGCAGGTCCACCTGCGACGCGACGACGTTCGACTTCAAATCACCGGCCCCATCCGGCCGCGCCGCATACACCGCCGCCGACGTCTCATCGCACGATGTCTCGATCCCCAGTACATTCATACCGCTCACCTCAAAGTGATATCATGATATGAGGTCCTTGAGGCGGACCAGCCGGACGCCTTCGGCGGCGAGGCGGGGGAGTCGGGATTCGAGAAGTTCCAGGGTGGCGGTGGAGTGGACGTGGCCGATGGCGACAGCGGCGCCGCGTTTTTGGGCCTGGCGGAGCAACTGATCGAACGCCCGCTCGATTTCGGCGGGGTCGGGCGACGCGTCGAGGAAAATATTATTTTTGAGCGCAGGGATGCCGTGTGCGCACGCGACGTCATAGGCGACCGATTCGGACGAGGTGCGGCTGTCGAGGAAGACGAGGCCGCGGGGGAACGCCTCGAAGAAGGCCTCCATGAGGGGGCGGTGGGACGTGGCGCGGGAACCCATGTGGTTGTTGACGCCGGCGATGGGGACGCCGAGGGATTTGATGTTTTCGTTCAATATCGCCGCAACCTCCTCGCGGCCCTGCCAGAGATAAATCCCGTATTTGCCGGGATTCTCCTTCGGAAACTCCTTCGGTTCCATCGGCTGGTGCAGGAGGACGTCAAATCCGCGGGCCCGGGCCTCCCTTGCGACTCTCGCGCTCTCATGCAGATGCGGGATGACCGCGATGCCGATTTCCGGCGGCAGCGCGAGAAACCGGTCGACGAGACGCCAGGTTGCGCCGAAGTCGTCCACCACGATGGCGATTCTGGGGACGGCCGCCGGCGTCGGCCCCGTTGTCGGGAGCGGCGGATCGGGCGCGGGGCGGGGAGATTCGGTAGGTAGAGAAAAAAAGACATAGCCCAGCGCGACGGTGACCCCCAAGAGAGCCAGCGCAGCGCCGCGGGTCATACGATGAACCGGGCCACCCTCTCCCGCCTATGGCAGGAGAGGGGGATACCTGACAATCATTTCTCCCGCGAGACCACCGGCGCCGACAGGGGATTTTGCGCGCGGGAGCCCTTGTAGACCCGGAGGAACGTGCTGGCGATCTGCATGGCGCGCTGGAGCTGGATGTCGGTGTCGAGATCGAAGACGACATTCTTGCCCTTTTTCCTCATGAACTGTTCCTTGAGCAGGTATCGAATGTAGGGTTCCGGGACCTCCATTTTTTTCGACTGGATCGTCTTGACGATGTCCTTGACATCGGACTCGGCGAAACTCTCCCGGTTCTTGGAGAACTCCAGGATGATGTCCTCGCCGCGGATCTTGTAGAGCGCCTCCTGAATCTCCTTCGGGATCGGCGGCTGTTCGACCTCGATGTCGGGCGGGATGCCCTTCTTGTGGATCATCGCGCCGCTCGGCGTGTAATAGGTGGCGGTCGTGACGGTCACGGCATAGTCGAGGATCAGATGGTCATAGACCGACTGGACGACGCCCTTGCCGAACGTGCGGGTGCCGACGATGACGCCACGGCCGCTGTCGCGGATGGCGCCGGCGAGAATTTCGGCGCCGCTGGCCGTATGGCCGTTGGTGACGACGACGACCGGGAAGGTCGTGAAGTCGTTCCGCGCGCTGGCCGGGAAGGTCCGGTTCTGGCTGTTGAGCCGTCCCTTGGTGTAGACGAGGAGTCCGGTGTCGACGAAGAGATCCGAAATATCCGACGCCGATTCGAGCAGCCCGCCCGGATTGTTTCTCAGGTCGAGGATGAGCGCCGCGAGCCCGCGCGACGCGAGATCCTTGAGGGCCTGTTCCACGTCCCTGGCGCTGTGTTCGGTGAAATCCTTGACGCGGAGGTAATGGATGCCCAGCGCGGTGTCAATGACGTCGGCGGTGACGCTTTCGATCGGGATCGTCGCCCGCTTCAGCGTCAGATCGAATTTTTTCTTCCCATGCATCGCCGTCACGCGGACTTCGGTTCCGGGCGTGCCGCGAAGCAAGTCCGCGGCGCCGCTGACGTCCATCGTGTCGGTGAGCTGGTCCTCGATGGCGATGATGAGGTCGCCGGGCTGGAGGCCGGCGTTAAAAGCGGGCGTGCCGGCGATCGGATAGACGATGCGGATCGCCGTATCCTCCTTTTCGATCACCATCCCGACCCCGCCGAACTTGCCCTGCGTTTTCACCTGCATATCCTTGTAGTCTTCCGGCACCATGAGCCGCGTATACTGGTCGTCGAGGCTGTCGAGCATGCCGTCGATGGCGGCGCGGATCAGGGTCCCCGGCCTGATTTTTTCGGTGTCGTAGTACCCGGTCTGTATTTTTTCGAGCACCTGGTTGAAGAGCTGGAGGTACGCGGCGAGATTATTGTCATCGAGGTCTTTTTTTTCAGCGCTGGCCGCGCCCATCAGATTCAAGACCAGGAGCGGAACCAACCAAAGACGAAACTTCATGTTCAAGGTCTCCTTCCCATCCATTTTTCGGGATCGATGGCCTGGCTGCCCCGGCGAATCTCGAAGTGCAGGACGGCGGTTTCCTCCAAGAGTCCCGTATTGCCCGCCCGGCCCAGCGGCGCGCCCTGTTCGAGGACGCTCGAGAGCGTGACGCCGATTTCGGACAGGTGCGCATAGAGAGTGAAATAGTCGCCGCCGTGGGACAGGATGACGAGGTTCCCCATTCGGCCCATAAAATCGGCAAACACCACTTCGCCCTTGCTGACCGCCCTCACACTCTGATTCGTTTCGGTGAGAATGTCAATTCCCTTGTTCATCCGCCATGCGCCGATCGACTCATCAAAATTTTTCCCGAAGGACCGGACGCCCCGGATGGCCGCGGGCTCGACGGGCCAGATGAGGATTCCCTTCTTGTCCTCGAACTCCTTCCTGTACCACGCCATCTGTTCCTTGAGCTTGAGGGACCGTTCCTGGAGGGACACGAGGAGGACCTTGAGATTGGCGCTTTCCATTTCGATCTGCCGGGCGACTTCGTCGAGCGCGCTGCGGCGGCTCCGGACGTCGCGCAGGAGTTCCTGGCGCCGGGCGCGTTCCTGATCCTGCCGGCGTTCGAGCGAGGCCTTCTTCTTTTGCGCGTCCCTGAGCCGGGATTCCTTGGCGGCGAGCAAGTCCTGGATTTTTTCGATCTCCAGTTTTTTCCGGCGGATCCGGCCGATGAGCCGGTGATCCGATTCCGCCGCCCGCCGGAGACCCTCCCTGAGCCCGAAGGAGACCGACAGGTCCCCATAGGCGATCAGGTCGGCCGTGCGGCCCGAACGGGCCGAGTAGAGATACAGGTTCTTGAGGCGCCGGGCCAGGAGCCACTCGCGGTGTTCGAGCGAGGAATGTTCGGTTTGCCACTGCGCCTGCGTCAGAAGAATATCCTTTTGCAGCGCCTCCATCTGCCGCTGAAGGACCGCGAGTTCCGCGCGGGTCCTGGACCACGCCTTTTCGGCGGCTTCCAGTTTCTTGAGGATCCCGCGTTCCTTCCGGCCGAGATCCACGGCCTCGCGTTTTGTTTTTTTCAATGTCTCCTGCTCGCGCTCATATTCCGCCTCGCGCGCCCGGATTTGCCGCATCACCTCGTCATGCGCGCTCTTCAGATCCGCCTGCCTGTCAGACGCGGGATTGGCGAGAAGCATCAGGACGAGGGCGGCCGGCCGCAGCATCGTCACGCCGCATCCTTTGCGCGACGCCCCGACAGAAAAAACGCCAGTGTGACGAGCGCGAGCCAGCCCGCGAAGAATTTCACGGCGAACCATCCGTCCAACCCGGCCGCTTGAAAAAATTGTTTCGCCAAATCCACAAACGGCCGCAACCCCCACGCCGGGCGGCGCTCCGCGGCATATCCGAGCGCGGTCGTCAGGCATCCCATCCAGATCACCGCGATCAGGACCGAAAGGATCGCCGGCCGGAGCGCTTCCGATAGGCGGTGAAATCGGTCCACTTGCATCCGGTCCGCGAGGCTCAGACAGCACAGAACCAGCATCCAGAGGCAGACGGCCGGGACCAGAATCCGGACGGCCTTCAACGCGACCGCAAGGCGGCGCAGGGCGACGGCGTCATACTGGACGCGGGCGGCGGGGAACGCCTCCCGAAGATCGCCGGCCAACTGTTCGTAGAGGGCGGGGGTGTGGGCGCGGACAATGTAGACGTCAGGCAGCGGGTTTCCGGCGAGGTCTCCCCACACGGCGGTGTCCAGCGGCGGCGCGCCTTCGAACAGGCTTTGCTGCCATCGCGCAACGCCTGCGTCCTTCGGCACGAACTCGAACATCACTCCCGCGGCCACCAGACGCGTCTCGATCTCGGGCCGGATCGCCGCCGATGTGTCATCGGGCAGAGCCACGACCATCGGGAGGCGCTCCGGCAGGGATTTCGAAAGGCGCCGCGCCGATTGAAACGAGAGGCCCGCCGCCAGAAGAATCGCGATCCACAACTGCCACCTGAGTGGGGTCACGCGGATTTTGCCGTTCTCGCCAGCCACGCCGAAGCGCCGCCGGCGCCGGCCATGAGCGCTGTAAGGATCCACAGGACCGCGGCGATGGGCGTGGTTTCGAAAAAGAGTTTGAGGCCGAGCGCGGACGCGACAAAAAAGGCGGCATAGTTGCCGGGCGCGTCCTCCAGCGCGCTCCCGCGGGTGCGGTCCAGCAGGACGAACCACCGGCTCCACGCCCCAGCGGCGGCCAGGCAGAGAATCCAGGCCGAACTGACGCCGAACAGGATCGCGGCCGACAGCCCCAGTTCCAGTCCCGTGCGGAGGTGCCTCGGAAAAATCGGACGATTCGAAACTTCGATCGCCCACACCGCGAGAAACAGCGCGGCGGAACACAGCGGCGCCAGGAGCAGTCCCCACACCGCGCGGTCGCCGAGCGGCAGGGCCGGATACTGCCAGAAGAGCGTGGAGAGGAGCCATCCCGGCGCGGCGAGGAAAAGGACGGAGTGCGCGGCAAAGCCGAAAAGATGGGCCGGCGCCAGGATGGCGCTATTGCGTTTCGATCGAAACCGGTCGGCCGCCGCCATCCATGAAATCAGCGCGGCGGGCGGCAACAGAGCCGACAGGCCTTCCAGGACCCAGGGTTCGTGCGACGGGAGCAGCGCCAGGATCACCACCACCAGAACGGCGAAAATCAGAATGGATCCGGCGAACCACTGGCTCAGCCGCACGCTCGCCGCCAGGATCATGAGGATCGACAATACGAGCGGCGTCGCCGCCGGCAGGCGCGGGGCCGACTGGAACGCCGCGAGTTCCGCGCCGCGGCGCAACACGACCAATTCCATCGGGTCGTGGACGATCCGGACCGAATCGTACGGAAATCTCAGGTAGGACGCGTCGAGCCGGACCGCCCCCGGCACTTCGGCGCCCTGCTCGGTGGACCAGAGCACGGGCCACAGCGTGTCTCCGGCGCGGGTTTTCAGCGCGTCGGTGATTTCGCGGATGCGTTGGACCGGCCAGCCGATGGCGAGGGTTTTCAGGGTTTCGATCGGCACGGTGGATTCGAGGATGTAATTGTCCGGAAACGATGCATCGCCCTTGAAAATGCCGCGTTCGAAGACGCGGACCGTGCCGGGCGGGAGGCGCAATTTGAGTTCGTTGAAGACATGATCGAAGAGTTGCGCCTCCGAAAAAAACACATAGGAGCCGTTCGGAATGAGATTTTTGTCCCGAACCTGCTCAAATACGTAATACGACGCGACGGACTGGAGCTTGAAAAGCCGCAACAGCTCCTCACCGGACGCGACAAACGCCCGGCCGGATTGTTCGAGGTCCTCCAGCGTGTCTTCGGAAAACACGACGCCCTGAACGTTCTTGGTGACGATCCGGGTCACCGTGCGCTCATAGGCCGATCCGGAGGATGACAGGATCGCCTGCGCGGCGTCTCTGGAGAGGAGCAGGACCGGCTGATGCGAAAACCAGGCGAGGTGCGGGAGGAGGTACACACCGAGCACGAGGAGCGTCACGGCCGCGATCGCGGCCGGCGCCGCCTGCGCGGCCCGCTTCAGCGCATTCACTGTTGTGCGGCGGCGGAGAGAAAGGATTCGATGAACGCGTCGAGGTCGCCGTCGAGGACGGCGTTGACACTGCTGGTTTCGTGCCCGGTCCGGTGATCCTTGACGAGCTGGTAGGGTTCGAGCACGTAGGACCGGATCTGCCGTCCCCATCCGATGTCGTCTTTTGCGCCGCCGAGTTTTTCCAGCTCCTTCTGCTTTTCCTGCTCCTTCAAATCGTACAATTTTGCGCGGAGAATCCGCATGGCGTTCTCCCGGTTTTTGTGCTGGGACCGCTCGGTCTGGCAGGAGACGACCAGTCCCGTCGTCAGGTGGGTGATGCGGATGGCGCTGTCGGTTTTGTTCACGTGCTGCCCGCCGGCGCCGCTGGCGCGAAATGTGTCGACGCGGAGGTCCTCAGGGCGGATCTCGATCGTGATGTCCTCGTCGATTTCCGGAAGGACGTAGACGGAGGCGAAGGAGGTATGCCGGCGGTGATTGGCGTCGAAGGGCGAAATGCGGACGAGCCGGTGAACGCCGCGCTCGCACCGCAGCAAGCCATAGGCGTACCGGCCGGACACCAGGAGCGTCGCGTCCTTGATGCCGGCCTCCTCGGCGGTTTGATAATCGAGCATTTCGACGCCGAGCCCCGCATGGCCGGCCCAGCGCGTGTACATGCGCAGGATCATGTCGGCCCAGTCCTGCGCCTCGACGCCGCCGGTGCCGGGATGGATGGAGAGGATGGCGTTGTTGACGGACATCGGATCCGTGAAATAGACGTCATGCCGGAGGGTTTCGATCCGGCGGCGGGCGCCCTCAAGAAGCCGGCCGGCCTCGCCCGCGTTCTCTTCGAGAAATCCGGGCGACTCGACCGAGAGTTCAATGAAGGCTTCGAAATCGGTGAGGGCGGCGCCTGCGGCCTGCACATCGGCGAGTTTGGATTCGAGTTCGGCCCGGCGCTTGCCGGTGCTTCGCGCCTCCTGCGGATTGGACCAGAAGGCGGGATCGGCCGCGCGGGTTTCGATCACTCCAAGCTCGCGCGTGAGCGCATCCACATTCAGAATCGTCCTGAGTTTGTCGTATTCCGCCCGGGCGACGGCCTGCGCCGACTGAAGCTCCTGCAGGTCCATGGGGATTAGGAATGAATCCAATCCGACCGGTGCGCGCGGAGCGTTCGATCGAGCGCGAGCGCGCAGGCGCGGGCGGTGGTTTCCTCGTCCGAGGGATCAATCCGATGGTATTCGAACCCGAACACGGCCGGCGTCAGAGACGCCGGCACTTGGGGCGCCGGAGGCGCTGACCCGGGCGGGGGCGTTTCCTGCGGATCACCCAGATTGTAGAGTCCGCCAACGAAAATAGGCGCGCCCCATCGAACCGCCAGGCGGGCCGGAACGGGCGAGGGGGCCACGTCGCCGAGGATTCCCAGTGACATTCCGTTCCGGAGCGCTTTCACGATTTCGCGCGGACGGCGGATGTCGACATACGTGAAGCGATCTGTTTTTTTCCGAAGCTCCGCCATCTCGACCGCCAGAGGCGGCCATGTGTAGGCGCGGTACAAGATAAGAATGGGACAGAGCAAATCCGCCAGGAGATCCATCTGGAGCTGGAAGGGCCCCAGATGGGCGCTGACGAAAATGGATCTCGGCGACGCGGCCGCCTCCGCTCGAAATCCCTCCCATCGGCGACTCGACGGCCCGTCCAAACGCGACAGAACATCCATCGCATGCGTGCGGTAAAACACGGTCTGCGCGATCCCGCGGCCCATGGCCGTAAACGCAGCGGGAGATTTCCCCGCAAGAACGGCGATCGACCCGGCCAGCCGGACCGACCGCCGAACCATTTCGCCTTCGGGCAGACGCGCAGCCCAGTGCCGCAGGATTCGAATGGCAGCATACCAGGCCAATTCGGACGGGGGAGGGAAAACCTGCGCAAAGCGGCGCGGAACGCGCACGGCCCTCAAGCCTCTCTTCAGTGACTGTGCGACGCGCAGAGAGTGGGAAAAAGGTCCGGCGAAGGAAGGGCGGGGAGCCTCCGAAGCAAATGATCGGCGATGGTGAACGCGGCGTTCGGATGGGAATGAGCTTTCAGCCGCAGGCCGGTCCGCACCCGCCGGGCCGGATCCAGAAGCATGTCCCGAAGCCGGGACACGACATCGACCGGGCTTGATCCGATCTCGGCCAGGTCCAGCTTCCGCACGTATTCGAGATTGTGCCGTTCCTGGCCCGGCAGCGCGTGATGGATGATCATCGGCAGGCCCACCGCCATGCACTCGGCCAGGGTCAGGCCGCCGGGTTTGGTGACGGCCACATCCGAGAGCGCGTACAGTGTCCGTATGTCCGACCGGTACTCCAGCGCCGCCACGCGATGGCGCGACAGGGCCGACCAGCGGCGCAGCGCCTCGAGCGCGACCGCGTTCGTTCCGGCGGGCGCGAGGATGTTGACCGGAAACGGCAGGCACTCCATCTCGCGCATGAGTTTCATTCTCAGTCCCATCCCGCGGCTGCCGCCCATGAGCAGAACGGTCGGCCACTCCGGGTTGAGGCCGAGTGACCGGCGCGCCTGCGCCAGATATTCCTCAGGAACCGGGTCGGCCATGTCGTGTGGGATGGGAATTCCCGCGCAAACGATCTTGTCCGGCGGCACGCCCATCTCCATCAGCCTGGACCGCTCATCGGGCCCGGGCAGAAAATATCCGTCGATGCCGGGCGCGGACCAGTATCGGTGAATGCTGAAATCGGTGACGACGGCGAACACGGGCGCCTCCATGCCGGGCTCGCCGCCGTATCCCCACTCCTTGAGTTTGGCGAGGATCCGGGCCGGCAGGGCCTGGGTGCAGATCACGAGGTGCGGCCGGTGCTCTTTCATTAATTGCAGAAACTGATTCCTGGACCGCCGGGTCCAATATTCGAGCAGCCGCCCGGCCGCGCCGCCGGCGCGCGGATCGTCATAGAGGAAATCCCAAAGCGTCGGGAAGTACTTGACGATGGACATGTAGGAATGACAGACCACGGGCGCCAGCCATCCGGAGGAATGGCCGATCGCCTCCGCGAGCCGGATGTCGAACGGCAGCCGGGACGCGCGAGGCGCGGCAGACATGCGGATTTTGAACGCTTCCGCCAGTGCCAGCGCGGCGCGCTCGTGTCCCATGCTGATCCGAATATGAAAAATGAGGACCCGCAACCCTTCATGGATGGTCGTCATGGCATGGACAAGTCCTTTCTCTTATTCGGCCTAAATGTCTACTTCCTTGAATTCCGTAAACTTAATGTCGTCCGACTGCTGGTCGAAGTAAAATCTCACGAAGGAATACGGCTTGTCAATCTGCATCGTATAGTTCATGATCGTCAGGACCGCGCCCGCCAGGACCCGGTCGCGCGCGCAGATGACGCCGGGTTTCGCCTCGGACAGGCGGCGGTTGAGGTCGAGGAGTTCGCGCTGGAGCTGGCGGATTTTTTCTGCGATGCCGCGAGCGGTCGACACGAGTTTTTTCAGCAGTTCCTCCTTTTCAACCGGCAGGGCGCCGTATTTTTCCTTGAGCTTGTTGAGCGTCTCGATGCCCTGCTTGACCGACTCGAAATTTTTCCGGTTGAGGTCCACCTCCTTTTCGATTTCCCCGATCCGGCCGCGGACGGTGGGATCGTATCCGACTTCGACGACGGTCTTGGTGGCGACGTCCGAGCCGATGGTGCGCGCCTCGACGCTGCCGCCGGCCCGGGCGACCCCGCCGACGACGACGCTGCGTTTGCCCTCGCGAAGCACGATGTTGTGCCGCGCGGAGAGACTGGAGTGGAGGATGGCCTCGGACACCAGGATGTTGCCTTCGGCGAAGAGATTGGCGTTCTCGACGAACTTGGCCGTGATGTCCCCCGCAGCGCGGACGTAGGTGTCGGGCGTGCCGATGATGCCCTTCTCGACGACGATGTTTCCGCCGGACTCGACAAATCCGCGCGCGATCGCCTCGACAAAGACGTCGCCGGTGGCCCGGACCACAAAGCCCTCCTCAACGGTGCCGTGGATGATGACGGTGCCGTCAAAGTTGATGTTGCCGATCTCGTAGTTGACGGTGCCCTTGTGCTCGAGGATGTTGTCGATCCGTATGGTTTTGCCGGTGATGACGACGTGTCCGCTGGTGACGGCGAAAAATTCGGTGCCGTCCGGCGACACCTGCACGTTCTTGCCGGCCTGCAGCGCCACGTCCTTGCCGGCCTTGGGCCGGCTCTCGCTTCCGTAGACGTCCACGCCGACCGTGCCTTCGGTGGGCGCATATTTCTTGATGAGGAGCTGGCCCTCCTTCACGCCCTTGATGGACGACATGGTCCGGTAATCGACGCGGCCCGAGTCGTCCTCCTTGAGTTCCTCCCGCTCGCCCTCGCCGCCCTTGAAGAGAAATTCCAGGCGCGCATCCTCCCCGTCCACGGAAGGGGTACCCTCGGAGATCAGGAGGGAGTCGTGAAACGCGCCGCCTTCGAGGTAGGCGGCGACGGTTTCCTGGTCGACGTTCTGGATGCCCATCTCGGCGACCTTGCGCAACACGTCCTCAAGGACGACCGGCATTCCGCCCTCCTTGGGGGGCGTGACGCTCAGGACGGCCTTGAGTTTGTCGGCCGACACGTTGATCTCGCACTTGCCGTCCAGCTTCGCCTCGGGCTGCCGGTCGGCCAGCCGGACCCGCTCGCCGCGGGACTCCTCCGTCACGGTCCGCACCACGGCCTCGGACACGTTGTTGGTGTACCCGCGCGCCTTGAGGTCCGCGAGGAGCACGCGGACATCGACGCCCTTGGCGTTTTCGCCCTCGGCCGGGTAGACGGTGAGATACAATCCGTCCGGCGTATTTTCGATGGTGTAATATCCCTCGCTCTTTTTGATGGCCGCGGCCATCCCGCCGGCGGCCGTGGCGCGCATCATCGGCAGGGTGGGCTTGCCGAGATCCTCGCGGATGATGGGCTTCCGATAGATTTCCAATATATAGGGCCGCTTGTTGAGCCCCATGACGCCTTCGGATTTTTCCTGGATCACATCAAACGCAAGCTCGATGATGGGGATGTCGAGTTTCGAGGAGGCCGCCTCCAGGCCCTTTTTGATTTCGTCGCAGGTCACCTTGACCTTGCGGGCCGCGGGATTCATGTCGAAAAAAGTCTTGAGCTTTTCGTCCTCGTCGCCCGCCTCCTTCAGAATCACCCGTTCCTGTTCCTGCGGACGCTCGTCCAGCGTTTTGTTGGACGCGACCAACAGGACGTTGTCGCCGGGCGGTCGGCCGAGGAGGGCGCGCAGGAGGCCGATTTTGCCGGCGTCGCGTTTGCTCAGAACGACGTTGCGCCGCATTTTCGCGAGAAGGTCCGCCGCCGGCGGGGCTTCGGGCACGGACCGCCAGTAGAGCCGGGTGATGCTTTCCGTGTATTCGGGCGCCTCGTAGGGATCCTTCTTGAGCTTGCCGGCGTCCAGCTTCCACGTCCCGGCGCCTTCCTCGCGGGTGGTGTCCACGGTGACGCCGCCAATCGTGACTTTCACGCCCTTGGACATCTTCCGGGAGAACGCGACGCGGCCGAGGCTGGGCGTCTCGGACTCTTTTTGCAGGAATTCCGCGACGGGCTGGGCCTCGATCACGAAGAGGTCCGCCACTTTTTTTTCCTGGCTCTCCTTGCTCAGGCCCAGCATTTCGTTGAGCCATGTTTTGAAATCCTGAAGCCGTTCCTGGTAGGACTCGAACTTGACGGCGACGTCGACCCGCTGGCCCTCCACGCCGATCTGTGCCGCGTTGAGTTCGCGGCCGACGGTGGCCGAGCCGCTGAGGAACCCGTGCTGTTTGGCGTCGAAGACCACCATCTTGCCGTGGCACGTGATGCGCGAATGCGTGACGGCGGTCTTGACCCAGAGATCCCGTTTGGTGACGGCCTCGGCGCGCTCGATGAAATTGCAGAAGATGGACCCTTCGGCGAACAGCGTGGACCGGCGGAGGACGCCGTTGTAGATAAAAATCGATCCGCCGGCCGAGATCGATCCGCCATCGACGTCCGCCAGCACGTAGATGTCCCCCGTCGCCTTGACTTTCCCGCCCTTGCCGACGTTGCCGACGATCACGGCGGTGCCGTCGCATTCGACGGCCCCGGTCGACCCGTCGACGCTTCTGGGGATTTCCCGGACCGGGTCGACCGTGAGGCGGTTGTTGATCCACCGGACGAATCCGTTGATCTTGGCGAACAACCGGAACGACTCCTCGTCCAGGACGAGGTGCCGGCCTTCAAAACTTTTGACCGTGACATTTTTCACGCGTTGCGTCGGCGCAAGGATCGTCTGGCCGGGGAAGACGGAGAAGGATTTTTTGAATTCGTTGAACGGCATTTCGAAAAAGAGAAGCTTCTGGCGAAGGGAGACCAGGCCGAACCGGTAAAAATCGCCCAGGACCTGCTCGACCGACGCGCTGGGACCTTCGGTCACGACGCCCGACGAGGCCGTCCGGGCGCCGGTCAGGGAGGCCTCAAGACCGTCGATGTCCTTTTTGAGCTGGTCGAGCTCATTAATGTCAAATTCGCCGGCTTCGGGTTCTGTCATGTCGACCTTCCGGGCAACTCGGCCTCTTCTTCGAGCATGACGGGGATGTCATCGCGAATCGGGTAGCGGCGCCCGCAGGAGACACACGTCAGCTTCTCCTCCGGCGCGTCGTACCGGATGCCCCCCCGGCAAACCGGGCAGGCCAGGATGTCCAACAGATCCTTTTCTATCACTTCGGAACCCCTCCTTCCCTGGCCAGCATGGAGGCCAACCGAAAGAACACATGCGCTGTGGCCTCGGCGTCGACGCCGGCCCGGTGGAACCGGACGCGCGAGTTGAGGGCCTGCGGCGAGAAATCGAAATACTCGGCAAGCGCGGACAGCCGCCGGGAATGAAGGTGCGGCAGAAGCCACCTGGACAGGCGCAGGGTGCACAACACCGGAGGCGCCTGCCAGCGGTTCCCGCCCATCCCGTGATTCCCGTGGTTCCCCGGCCGGCGGCCGAACGCGAAGCGCGACAAGAAGCGCTCGAGGATCGGCACGTCGAAAGCCGCGTTGTGAACCACGAGCGGCCGGCGGCTCAGGAAACGTTTCAACCGCGCCGCGACACTGTCGGGCTGCGGCGCCCGCGCGAGCATCTCGTCCGTGATCCCGGTCAATCTCGTAATCCACGGTAGCATGGCCATGCCCGGTTTGACCAGCGTGACCAGCCGGTCGACCTCGACGCCGTTGCGGTACCGGAGGGCGCCGATCTCCACGATCACGTCGAGCCGCGTCGAATAGCCGGTCGTTTCGACGTCGATCGCGACGAAATCGGCGGCGGGGTCCAGCCGGAAGAGCTTCTTCATTTCTTCGCCCGGATGAGCAGCGGATGCCGCAGGCTGGACCGGTAGGGGAAAAAAATCCGGCGGCCGCGGACGGCCGATTCGTAGGTGGCGAACACCGCCGCCTGCGACAGGATGGCCTCTTCGGCCCGGTTCTCCGGAGGAACGCCATCCGAAAACCATCGGGCCAGCTCCTCCATGCTCACCTGGTCGGCCGTGGCATGGTTGGTGTCCCATGAAAATTCGCGGTCCTCCGCGAGGTCCTGAAACCCGCTGTACCGGTTGCTCGGGACGCTGATCTCGGCGATGCGAATGCCGTTGCCGATCACGATCCGGCCCGATTCGAACCACAACTCGACTTCGAAATGAAAATACCTCCGCGCGCCGCCGGCTTCGAAACAAAACTCCACGTCCGGCGGGCGTCGGAGACGCCCGCACCTGGGGCCGCGGAGCGGCTGATCCGGCCGGCCCTCCAGGAGGATCCGGCCGGTGGCATGATGCTCGATTCCCGCGTTCGCGTGCCGTTCGATCCGGCCTTCCACCCAGGCCGGCCGGCGGCCGGTGACGTAGAAAACGATGTCGAGCAGATGGGTCCCGTCGTGCAGGAGCGGGCCGCCGCCGGATTTTTCAATCACCGCGTGCCACGACGGCGCCTCGCCGGCGCGACCCTCGACCCGTTTTTCCGGCGGCCGAAGACCGAACGAGGTCAGCACGCATCCCTGGACGTGGCGCAGCGCCCCAAACCGCCCGGACGCCACGGCCAGCCGGACGGCCCGATACTCGGGAAGCCACCGGCGGCTGTGATTGATCAGGAGCAGCGCCCCGGCGCGCCGGGCGGCCGAGACCATGGCCCGGGCCTGCGCGTACGTGACCGCCATCGGCTTTTCGCAGACGACGGCCGGCACGCCCGCCGAAAACGCCTGCCGGACAATCGCGTCGTGCGATTCCGTCCACGTGGCCACGCAGAGTAGATCGAGCCGCTCGTTTTTCAGCAAGTCCGCGGCGGACCGGTACAGCCGCCGCTTCGCGATGCCGTAGGTGCGGCCGAAATCGTTGAGGCGGTCGGCGTCGAGGTCACAGCCGGCGACGAGTTCAAAGTCCGGATGCGCCGCGATCCCGCCGGCGTGCGTGCAGGGTTTGGGCCGCAAAGGATCGCGCTCCAGGAGAAATCCCACCCGGCCGCATCCCACCAGCGCGGCGTAGAGGGGTTTGCGGCGTTTCATCGAGACGCGCGGCCTGCCGGTTTTTCCAGCGGCTCGAGCGGGATCTTGCGTTCGAACCACATCCGCACGTCCGTTTCCATGACGCGGTATCCCGCCGCCTCCTTCAGGACCCATGTGACGTAATCCGACATGAATGTTTCCTTCAACTTGGCGAACGCGAATCCCCGGTAGCGCTTGATCTGGCCGTAGCTGTTGAAGAGTTCCTTCGATTCGTCGGCGTCCATCCGGAACTCCGCGAGCGCCGTGAGGATGGCCGAGTCGAGGTTCTCCGGATAGAGGGAGATCACCAGCATTCCGCCCTGCCAGTCGTAGAGGCCGGCGCCGTTGACAGGCAGAAGCAGAATTCCCGGCGGGCCCCGGCGGCGCAGGAACTTTTCCGGAAAGAGGCTCGTGTCCTGCGCCGTGATCCGGTCCAGCGCCGAGAGCACCGCCGGCGGTGTGACCGGCCAGGGCGGCGGCGTCACCGGCTGAAAGGGCCGGCGACGGCCGCGGTCGGTCAGGAGTTTGGTGAACTGGCGAATCTGCCCGATCTGCTCGTCCATGCGGGAAAGACGCTCGTCCGGCGTCGAGCGGCGATAGGTTTCCGCAAGCTTGTCCAGCATCTCCCGCTTGTCCCGGTCGTCCTCCTCTTGGTGGATCAGCTCCTGCAGGCTCTGGGACACGGCTTGGTTCAAACGCCGAAACGATGTCATAAACTCCGGAGAAGACGCGAACCGCAGATAAATCTCCGACTCGAGTTTCCGCTCGATCTCCTCGATCTCGTCCTTGATCACGTCATGCCGGCTCTTGTCCTCCAGCGACAACTGCCCCTTCCGGCGCGGGCCGTCGAGTTCGCAATAGCCGCGCTGGAGGTGCGCCAGCCGGTCGAGGTCAGGATCGAGATTGATGCCGACCGAATAAAAGACGTTGCGGCGTTTCTCCCGAAGGCGGTCCAGCCTGACCTTGAGGTCGTCGATGGCCGACCGGATGGACCTGAGCGCCTCCTCCATCTCGCGCATCTTGTGCACCTGATAGGCGTCGGCGAACTGCCGGACCAGCCAGTCGCTGAGGTGCCACACGCGGTGGCCGCCGCCGGTCAGGGCCCCGGACCCGATGGAGAGGGCGCGGCGCACGTCCGAAGCCTTGACGGCCGGCGCAAGGCCGAGGTCGACCGCGAGTCGAAAGGGTTCGTCGATGTCTTCGACCGACAGAAGTCCCCCGTTGCCTTCCATGATCGCGCGGATTCTCGATCGCAGGTGCGAGAAGAACTGAGAGTCGGGTTCCGGCGCGGCCGGCGCAGCCTCCGAGGGTACGGCCGGGGCCGCCGAAAGTTGCGGGACTTCCCATTCTTTGAGGACGGATTCGGCGGCGTTGAGCTGTCCGGTGAGTTGGAGGAGCTGCCGGCGGCGATCATCAATCTGGCGGATCCGGAGCCGGTGTTCCTCCTCCTCGATCGTGAGCATTTCCATCTCGCTGTCATGCTCAACCATGGCATTCTCGGCAGCCTCCAGAATCTGCTGCACAAGAAGCGTCTCCGCCTCCTGCGGCCGGCCTTCCTCCAGGAGCGTCACGAGCCTCGCCGGCAGGATGCGGCCCGGACGCGTCGGTTTGACCAGCGGATCGTAAAAAATCAGCGCGTCGGTCAGACCCGGCGGCGTTTCACCGGCGCCTGCCTGAAAGGGAAACCGCAGCATCACATCGTTCAGAAACGTGCGAAGGGTCCGGTCGAGGACTTGGAAGTAGATCATTTACGGCGCAAGCTTCAAAAACATCAATAATCCGATCGCCACCGGGATCAGGCTGTCCAGGCGGTCGAAGAGTCCGCCGTGGCCGGGCAGGACGGTCCCGAAATCCTTCAGGTCGAGACCGCGCTTGAAGAAGGATTCCAACAAATCGCCCAGGACGGCGAGGAGCGCGAGGCACACGGCGGCCGGCGCGGCCACGGTCGCGGGGACCGCTTCGCGCATCAGAAACCACGCGGCGAAAGCGGCGGCCAGCACCACGCCGCAGACCGCACCCTCGATCGTCTTTGCGGGACTGATGGCCGGCGCGAGAAGCCGCCGGCCGAAGGCGCGGCCGATCAGAAACGCCGACGTGTCGGCGATCGCCACCACGCCGACCGCCAGCGCGGGCCACTCCCAACCGAATCGGCGGAGCAGGAAGAAGGAGAAAATACCGAGGGCCAGATAGGGGTAGGCCACAACCGAAAACAGCCATCGCGTCAGGCCGGCGCGGTTGGTCGGATAAAAAAGAAACAGGACGAACAGCCAGGAACTCACGACACCGACCAGGACCAGCGGATGGCCCGAGACAAAAAAGGCGACCGGAAAGAGGGCGAAAAACACAAGATCGATCCAGAGGAACCTGCGCGCCGGCAGTTCGAGGGACCCGCTGAGCGCCAGGGAAATTTCAACGACGAGTCCCAGCCAGGCGGCGGCCACGAGCATCCGGAACGGCCAGCCGCCAAGCCAGGTGAGACCGAGTCCGAGGAGGAGGGCGGCTGAGAACACCGGCAGCCGGGCCGCGACCGGCGAAGACGTATTCGCCACCGCCATGCTCAGGTCAACCGGGAATACCGGACTCTGGACCTTGAACGTGAGGTCGCCCGGACAGTCCTCCAAACCGGCGGTCACGGTTCTGGTAATCCAAAATGGCGTCGAGCAGCTCCGAGGGCCCGAAGTCGGGCCACAGCACGGGCGTTACATACAGTTCCGCATAGGCGATCTGCCAGAGCATGAAGTTGGACACGCGAAGCTCGCCGCTGGTGCGGATGAGAAGGTCCAGCGGAGGAAGATCGGCCGTGTAGAGCAATTTTTCAAAATACTCCTGGTCCACCTGCTCCCGGCGCGCCTCGCCCTCCGCCAGGCGCCGGTGCAGTTCGAGGGCGGCGTCCAGGATTTCGCGGCGGGCGCCGTAGTTCAGGGCGATGTTCAAGGTGAACGATTTGCAGTTCGCGGTCGCTTCCATGGTGCGATGGAGTTCGCGCTGGACGAAGCCGGGAAACTCGTCGATGCGGCCGATGGTGCGGAACCGGATGTCGTTTTCGACCATTTCGGCGGTTTCTCTGCGGAGGAAATATTTGAGGAGCATCATGAGCCCGGCGATTTCGAGTTTGGGGCGTTTCCAGTTTTCGGTGGAGAAGGCAAAGAGCGTGATGCAGTCGATGCCGCCGACGTCGTGGCAGAACCGGATGATCGACTTGGCCGTCTTGATGCCCTCGCGGTGGCCCATGAGCCGGCGGCGGTGGCGCATCCGGGCCCATCGGCCGTTGCCGTCCATGATGAATGCGATGTGGCGGGGCATGCGCCGGGGATCGAGGGCCTGGACCTTTTTCTGGACGAGGGCCGGCCAGTCATGGAGTCGGGCGAGGGTCATGGTCAGACCTTCTGAATTTCCTCGATTTTCTTGTTGGTCGCGTCGTCGATTTTGCGGATCGCGGCGTCGGTCAATTTCTGAATGCGGTCTTTCGCCCGCTTCTCCTCGTCCTCCGCCGCCTCGCCTTTCTTCCGCATCTCCTGGGCCTCGTTCACCGCCTCGTGCCGGACCGCGCGGATCGACACCCGGGCCTCCTCGCCCTTCTTCGAAATCACTTTCGACAGCTCCTTGCGCCGTTCCTCCGACAGCGGCGGGATCCGGACCCGGATCAGGCCGCCCTCGACGACCGGAGACAGATTCAGGTCGGAGGTCCGGATCGACTTTTCGATCGCCTGCGTCACGGACCGGTCCCAAGGCTGGACGACCAGGAGGTTCGGCTCGGGCACGGAAATCGACCCGAGTTCCTTCATCCGCATCGTCGAGCCGTAGGCGTCCACCGGAAGGTCCTCCAGGATTTTCGTGGAGGCCCGGCCGGTCCGAAAGCCCGACAGATCCGTTTGGAACACGTCGCAGACCTTGTCCATGCTCGCGCCGCAGTCTTTGAAAAACGATTCTTGAATCATGCCGTGATGATAGTCCCTACCGGCTTGCCGGTCAAGGCATGCGAGAGGGAGGCGGGTTTGAAGAGATTGAAGATCCGGATCGGCAGGCGGTGTTCGCGGCAGACGGTGAAGGCCGTCTGGTCCATGATGTCCAGATGCCGACGGAGCGCCTCCGAGTAGGTCAGGCGCGTGAACCGCCGCGCGCCCCGGTGGCGCATCGGGTCCCGGTCATACACGCCATCGACCTTCGTCGCCTTGAGGAGAACCTCGGCGCCGATTTCGATCGCTCGCAGGGCGGCGGCGGTGTCGGTGGTGAAGAAGGGGTTGCCGGTGCCGCCGGCGAAAATCACGACGCGGTTTTTTTCGAGATGCCTGAGCGCGCGCCGCCGGATGTAGGGCTCGCACACCTGCCGGACGTGGATGGCCGACAGGACCCGCGCCTCCGTTCCGGCCTTCTCGATCGCTTCCTGGAGCGCGAGGGCGTTTAGGACGGTGGCGATCATCCCCATGTAATCGGCAGTGGCCGGATCGACCACACGGACCGTCCGGGTCCAGTCGGCGCCTCGGATGAAGTTCCCGCCGCCGACGACGATGCCCATCCGGACCCGCCGGCCGGCCGCTCGAAGGGCGGCGATGATGTTGCGCGCGAGATGGGCGAGATGGGTCGGATCGATGCCGAATTCGCCGCGGCCGGACAGCGCCTCGCCGGAGAGTTTGAGGAGAACCGTTCGCGGCGCCTTCACCGCGCGGCGCTCAGGCTTCGCCAATCGCAAAACGGGCAAACCGCCCCAACTGGACCTTGCCCTTCGCGTCCGCCAGAAGGTCCTTGACCTTGCGTTTCGGCTCGCGAATGTAGGGCTGGTCCAGGAGACACACCTGCTCGTAGAAAGAGGACAACTTGCCTTCGATGATTTTTTCCCGCACCTGCGGCGGTTTTTTCGGATCGACCTGCTTTTCGAGAATGCTCTTCTCCTCCGCCACCCGCTCGGCCGGCACTTCCTCCCGGCGCACATACACGGGCCGGGCGGCCGCCACCTGCATCGCGACCTCCTCGCCGATCGCGCGCAGGCCGTTCGGCGCGACGGCGGGATCGTCGGAGGACAGTTCCACGAGCACGCCGATCTTGCCCATCTCGGGCGTGACGGCGTTGTGGACGTAGTGGGCGACACATCCGCCGGGCGCGGACAGAGAGATCGACCGGCTGAGAGACATGTTTTCGCCGATGGTCGCGATGAGGCCGTTGAGTTTCTCCGCCACCGTCTCCTGGCCGCCGGGATATCGCGCCGCGCGGATCTGCTCCAAGTCTGTGCCCCGCTCGAGGGCCAGCGCGGCGACGGTGCAGACGAATTCCTGGAACTTTTCGTTGCGCGCCACGAAATCGGTCTCGCAGTTGACTTCGACCATCACGCCCTTGTCGCCGCGCACGGCCACGCCCACCAGGCCTTCGGCCGCCGTGCGGCTTGCTTTTCTCGCGGCGCTGGCCGCACCCTTCTCGCGCAAAATCTTGAACGCCCGGGCCGCGTCGCCGCCCGACTCGGCCAGCGCGCGCTTGCAGTCCATCATGCCCGCGCCGGTCTGGTCCCGGAGGGTCTTGACCTGGTCGGCGGTGACCGCTGCCATGGGGCTATTTCTCCGAAACGCCGGCGATCGGCGCGAATGGGGACGCGGCCGCGGCCACGGGTTCGGCAGGCGTCGGCGCGGCCGGCGCGGGGGCGGCGGGCGCCGGCGCTGGGGCGACCGGCGCCGGCACGGCGGCCGGCGTCGGAGCGGCAGCCTGCGGCGCGGATTCGCCGGGCTTGTCGACGTTCGCTGCAGCGGCGGCGGCGTCCGCGGCGGCCTTTTCAGCCTCCATCACTTTCTGCTGATAAATGGCCTGACCTTCCAGGATGGCGTCGGCAATTGTTTTGAGATAGAGCGCGATGGCGCGGATCGCGTCATCGTTGCCGGGAATGCCGTAGGTCGCCCAGTCGGGATCGCAGTTCGTGTCGAGGATGCCGAGAACCGGAACCCCGAGTTTCTGCGCCTCCTGCACGGACGTCAGTTCCCGCTTCATGTCGATGACCACGATCATGTCCGGCAGCCGGGACATGTCGCGGATGCCGAGGAGCAACCCCCGGAGGCGCTCAAGTTCCTTGCGGAACCGTTTCGCCTCCTTGTTGCCCATCCGGCCAACGGTGCCGTCGGCCTCCATCGACTCCATCCGCTTCATCTTGTCGATGCTCTTCGAGATCGTCGTGTAGTTGGTGAGCATGCCGCCCAGCCAGCGCGTGCTGACGTAAAACATGCCGCACCGCTTGGCCTCGCGCTCCACCGCCTCGGCCGCCTGCTTCTTCGTGCCCACAAACAAAAACCGGGCGCCGGTCGACGCGACCTCGGTGACCTTGGCCAAAACGTCGCGGAAAATCCGCAGGGTCTGCTGCAGGTCAATGATGTGAATGTTCTTGCGCTTGGTGTAAATGTAGGGAGTCATCTTGGGATTCCAGCGACGCGTCTGATGCCCAAAGTGCGCCCCGGCCTCCAAGAGCTGCTTCATCGCAATGCGAACCATATTCAACAACCTCCATCGTCAACGGGCCACTCCTCCTTCGCGAGACCGCGGAGGACACGCCCGTTTCTTCCCGCCCATGCGGGAGCGTTGGGTTCAATGAACCGACACAACGCATGCATCCTATCTCGGTACTGGAGAAAATGCAACGTTCGGGCGTTTCCTTCAGAACCCACGCCCCGAATAAACGGTGCAGGCAAACTCCCCCTCCCGGTTGAAACCGAAAAATCGAAAAATATTTGAAAAAAGTTGGGAGTTCCGGAGAATAAGTCCGGGAGGGGGAACACACTCAGCAAATTTGAGAGCATACAACCATTTCGCCAACAGGAAATTCAAGATGCATCACTGGGCATCGATCCAACGGGACGGACGTGGACCCGCTGTGGAGATTCCGACCTCAACCATCGTTCGGGCGCTCGCGGTTCAGCCGGCGACAGGATATCGAAGCCTGCTGAACGTCGACGAGTGGCTTCGGACGAAACAGGCGCGGGAAGCTCTGGGCAGCACACGGCCGATGGTGGCCTCCGACACAACCTTGTTGAGATCCATGGAAACGTTGGAGACGGACGGAATCCGGATGGCACTCCGATGCGCGGCGATGGAAGCGAGGAACGTGGAGACGGAGCCGACGAGGCGGGCGTCAGCGCCCGCCCGTCAGCGCCAGACCGTTAGTTGTTAAGTTGTTTCGCAACCGGAATACTTACAAAGGGATCGATATGCGACTTGGAGGCCAACTGCGTGACAGCCGACCTCGTCAGGCGCAGTTCGCCGGCGACTTCGGTAGCGGGGATACCCTCCCGCTCGGCCAATGCGCACACAAGTGATCTAGCGGCTGAAATTCGCCGGGTCCGTTTCGGGCCGGACAATTCCTCCACGCCGATGTCCTTTTCCCTGCAAACTTCTGCAATGATCTGATCGAGGCCCTTCCCCCGGGGTCGCCGATTGAACGATCTGCGCTCGACACGGCGTTCGAGCAGGGATTCGGCGCGTTCGCGAAACGGTGGAGAACCAGCCGTCCAGAGATTCCGAATTTTCGTCGCGTCGGGCAGATGTTCTCCTCCAGAATTCGTGTAGGCCGCGCTCTGAGAGTCCTTGAGCAATTCCGCGTAACGGCGTGGCCCGCCGCAAAGTTCAAGAATCAGATCGGTCGATACCGGGATATCCGAATGTCCGCTCGTATAAGCTCCCACGCTGCTCCATCGATACGCCCTCGCATCCGTGACCATGCCGGCCTCGTTCGGGTTGGTATGCATGTAGAGAGACCCCCCGATGAGGTGTTCGTCGGATTCCACCGGCTCCGGATAGTAACGCTCGCCCCAAACATGTCCTGACCTTCGACGCCGTCGATTCCAAGCTTGGGCGAATCCACCCTGGATCTTTTGCATGGCGAATGGCAGGCCCCCGCCACGAGCATCTTGAACCAACAGATGAAGATGGTTTGTCATCAGGCAGTAAACTAGGAGCCGAATCTGAAAGGAAGGAAGTACTTTGGCCAGTCGCTGAAGGTAATCCATCTTGTCGGCGTCAGTCCGAAATATCCGCTGTCGGTTGTTACCTCGCGCAGTCACATGGAAGTAAAACTCAGGAACCCGTATTCGCCTTGGTCTCTCCATTTGCCGTATTATATCCTTCTGACATTAGAAAAGATAGAGAACAACTTAACAACTTACGGTCTGGCCCCGGACGAGGCCCCGGACGACGGGCCCCGGACGACGCAGGCGCGCAAGGGATATACGAGAATGACATCCGATGGGATTATTTTGGCTTTCGAAACGACACCGATCTATACGCAGACTGGCTGATAGAGTGTTGCGGGTTGTGACGGCGACCAACTCTACACTAGAACAGCACGTACACGAACGGGGCGAGGCCGGACATGGAAACGGAGCCGACGAGGAGGGCCAAAAGGCCCAGGACGACGATCATGGGGATCATCCACCAGAGTTTCTCTTTCCAGAGGAACGAGAGCAGCGACCGGAAAATGCCGAGGCGCCGACCGAATTTTTCTCTGACGCCCGGGCCTTCCGCCGGCGATTCGGGAGTTTCCATGAGGTGAATCCTACGCCGCGCGCCCCCCCTTTGTCAACATTGACACCGGCGTCCGGATGGGATAAAGCACACGCATGAACGAGGGCGCAAAAAGCGGCGCATGGCAGCGCTGGATCGAAATCTCCATGAAGGGCGGGACCCTTCTCCTCATGGTCCTCCTCTACGCGTTTTACTTCACCGTCTTCTGCCCCTTCGCGCTTTTCACGCGCCTCCTGTCCGACCCGCTGCGCCGGCGGGCCGGCGGGGCCGGCAGTTTTTTTGTGCCGCGATCGAGGGTGACGGAGACGCGGGAGACGGCGGCCCATCCGTATTAAGGCATGAACATTCTCGGTCTGTCCTGTTTTTATCACGACGCCGCCGCCGCCCTCGTCCAAGACGGGCGGCTCGTCGCGGCGACCGAGGAGGAACGGCTGTCGCGCAAGAAACACGATTCGGGATTTCCGGCGCGCGCCGCGCAGTGGTGCTTGCGGAAGGCCGGGCTGACCATCCGCGACATCGACCATGTCGTATTCTACGAAAAGCCGTTCACGAAATTCGAGCGGATCGTCAGAATGAACCTGGCGACGTTTCCCCGCAGTTCCGGCCTATTCGCCCGCGCGATGACGACGTGGCTGGGCGAAAAGCTCTGGATGGAGGCGATCATCCGGGAGCATCTGCGGTACGACGGCGAGATCCTGTACGTGGAGCACCACCTGTCGCACGCGGCCAGCGCCTACTTCTGCTCGCCCTTTGACGAGACGGCGATCCTCACCGTGGACGGCGTCGGGGAGTGGACGACGACGACCACCGGCGTCGCGCGCGGCGCCGATATCCGTCTGAACGAGGAGATCCGCTTTCCCCACTCCCTCGGCCTTCTCTACAGTACCTTCACCGCCTTTCTCGGGTTCGAGGTGAACGAAGGCGAATACAAAGTCATGGGGATGGCGCCCTACGGGCAACCGAAATACGTGGACAAGATTTACAAGGTGGTCAAAATCCAGAACGACGGATCGTTCTGGCTCGATCTGGACTACTTCGCGTTCCATCGCACGCACGACACGAGCTACAGCCGGAAATTTCTCGATGTCTTCGGGACCCCGCGCGATCCGAAGACGGTCGACAAGACGCTCGACCCCTATTACGCGGACATGGCCGCCAGCATCCAGGTGGTGACGGAGGAGATTCTCATCAAAATCGCGCGGTCTCTCCACGCCAAAACCGGAATGCGCAACCTCTGCATGGCCGGCGGCGTCGCGCTCAATTCCGTCGCGAACGCCAAGATCCGGTTTCAGTCCGGATTCGACGACGTCTACATCCAGCCGGCCGCCGGCGACGCCGGCGGGGCCGTCGGCGCCGCGCTCTACGCCTACCGCGCGCTGCTCGGGGGGAAAGAGCGTTACGTCATGAATCACGCGCATCTCGGGCCGTCGTATTCGGCGGCGGATGCAAAAGCCTTTTTCGACAGCGAAGGAATCCGATACGAAACATTTTCCGATCCGAACGGCGCGCTCCTGGACCGTGTGGTGGAGTTTTTGATGGCCGGAAAAGTGGTGGGCTGGATGGAAGGCGAGAGCGAATGGGGACCGAGGGCGCTGGGCCATCGGTCGATCCTCGCCGACCCGCGTCGGCCGGAGATGAAGGACGTGGTGAACCGGAGCATCAAGTTCCGTGAAGCGTTCCGGCCGTTCGCGCCGAGCGTGCTGGTCGAATCGGCCGAAACCTATTTCGAACTTCCCAACCCGGCGGCCCACCATCCGGCGCGGTTCATGCTCTATGTCGTGCCGGTGCGCGAATCGGCGCGGGACCGCCTGCCCGCGATCACGCACGTGGACGGGAGCGGCCGCCTGCAGTGCGTCTACCGCGAGGAAAGCCCGAGGTACCACGAGCTGATCCGCCGGTTCGGCCAGGCCGGCGGCGTGCCCGCGGTGCTCAACACATCGTTCAATCTCAAAGGCGAGCCGATCGTCTGCACGCCGGAAAACGCCTACCGGACGTTTGCGCGGTCAGGCATGGACGCGCTGGTGATCGAAAACCTGCTGGTCAGAAAATAAGGCCTCACATACTCGTAATACTTTCCCGCACCGCCGATTCGTCCGGATACCCGCCGTCGAGCGGCAGGCCCATCTGGGTTGGCGCCACGGCCTCGGGCCGCCGGAGCCGCGCGCCGGCCGGCGCATAGACGCGGACGACCTCGTAGCGCATCGGGACGTCGTCGAGGGCGGCGTTGCCGAAGGGCCCGCAGAACTCGCCGCCGGGTTCGTCCAGGAGGGCGAGCGATTTGAGGTTGTCGTACTGCCGGAAGTCCTCCTCGCTGGTGTACTCGAGAAACGTGTAAGCGGGCCGGATGTCGACGCGGCTGACGACGGGCCGGACGCCGGACTCCCGTGGAAACCGCAGCTCGAGGTCCTTTTCCAGAATCCCCTTCTCGATCGTCGACGACACGTCAGAAGACGACTTGTAGACCCGCTCGACTTCGTACACCTTCACGTACGGCACCACGCGCTCGGCCAGCATGTCATTCCAGAGTTTTCCGATCGACCGGCGCACCCGGTTCTGGCCGTACTGCCATTGAGGAACGTCGACGTGGAGAAAAAAATCGGTGAGGTTCAAAAACCGCTTGAGGTGTTTGGTCGGGTCCCCGAACCGCCGGATCCGGAGCACTTTTTCGAGAAGCTCGCCGAACGCCATGTCGAACAACACTTTTTTTTCGTGATAATAGATGTGCCTAAACGCGGCGAACCGGGCCTGCAGGAAACTCCGGAACGCCGGCAGGCCCGCCTTGGTGAGCGTGAGGCCTTGCCGGGTGACGCGGAGTTCCGACACGATGCGCGTGCAGTCGATTTCGCCGATCTCCCGGGCCCCCGAGAAGGCGCGGTCGCGGAGTAGGAAATCCATGGCGTCGGCGCTGGCGACACCGAGCATTATTTTGGCGAAGACCTGTTCCCAGACGGGCGCGCCGGTCATTTTGCGGGGCTGCTTGATGAACCGGATCACCGTTTTCGGGTCGATGGGCGTTTCAAAGGGACCGACCGGGGACCAGCGGAGTTTCGAGATCATCTCGCCGAGCCGCCGTTCGATGATCCGCGCCGAAATGTCCTCGTGGGTCTTGCGGTAATATTTGTGCGTATACACGTCGTCCATGACGTGACACAGCGGCCCGTGCCCGACGTCGTGGAGGAGCCCCGCGAGGCGGAAGACCTCCACCACATGATTTTTTTCCGGGACCGGCGCTCCGGGGAACGCGGACTTGAAATCGTCATAGAGCCGCCCGGCCATCCGGCCGGCGAGGTGCATGGCGCCGAGGGCGTGGCTGAACCGCGTGTGGACCGCGCAGGGGTAGACGAGCCATCCGGACTGGACCTGGAAAATTTTCCGGAGCCTCTGGACCCACTCGCTGTCGATGATCGTCTTCTCGCTGACGTCCGACCGCAGCGACCCGGCCGAAACGGTGAACGGGATGTAGTTGTGCACGACATCGCGGACCACCCCGAGCGGCGGAACCCGCCGGTGATTGGAATTCATTTCCTGTCGGTCTTCCCCTCCTCGTGTTTCGGCTTGTAACTGGTCCGGAGCATCTGACTGCCGTAGAGTCGGTAGACCTGGTCGATCCAGAAGTTGAGCCGATCCTGCGGCACGAGGTCCTCCATCATGTGGAGGACCCGCTGGAACGTTTCCTCATAGTAGGGCCCGCCGGGTTCGCATCCGGGCAGGCGGAAATATTCGCCGGCCGCGATGAGGGCCGCGACGGGATCGCGGGGGTTTTTGGGATCGAAATCGATCCCGAGTTTCCGCCGCCACTTTTCGAGATTCTTCTGGGACGGATCGAGCGGCATGAGGGCGGCCTTTGCCGCCAGCCGCGATTCGTACCAATACGTCAAGAACACCGCCAGGATCGTGAGGAACACAACGCCGGCCACCACCAGCCCGAGTTCTTCCGCGTGCGTCATCTCATCCTCCGGCGAGGAGCTGTTTGATTTCGGGGACCGCCTTCTCGGTCTCCTCCATCCCAAGCGTGATGTATTTGGACGGCTCGTTGAACTCGAACCACGCGGCGTCCCGGAGGACCGGCCGGATCACCACGTCGGCCTCGTCCTTGACGCTCTCGGCCAGCACATACTCCATGATCTGGGTCGCGCTCATGATGATGTCGAACAGGTTCCCGCTGAATCTCCGCGCCAGTTTCTTGAACATCCGCTCGCCCCAGGTCAGCCCGGCGAAATTCGCGCTCCTCGGCGCGAATTTTCCTCCGGTCGGCATGTCCTCGGGGCCGGGCAGGGGGTTGACCGCGATGATCTTGGACACGCCGGACCGCGACAGCGGCAGGATGGGGAGGGGATTGAGGATGCCGCCGTCGACCAGAATCCAGTCCTTGGTGCGGACCGGCTCGAAAATCCCGGGGATCGCGATGGAGGCCCGGACCGCGTCGACCAGTTTGCCGTCCTGGAAGAGGACCTCGCGGTAGCTGTTGATGTCGGTCGCCATGATTTTGATGGGAAGGAGGGTATCGGAGAAATTGGCGTCGCCGATGACGCTGTGGAGGAACGCGGCCGCTTTCTGGCCTTTCATGAACCCGCCCTTTTTGAATCCCATGCCGACGTTGATATCGAGCAGGTTTTTGAAAAACGCGTGAAGGCCGCGGTTGCGGTTCGCGATCTCCTCCATCTCGAACGAGTTTTTTCCCACGGCCCAGATGGCGCCGATGAAGGCGCCCATGCTCGAGCCGCCGATCATGTCGATCAGGATGTTCTCCCGCTCCAGCGCGCGGATCACCCCGATGTGCGCGAGGCCCCGCGCGGCCCCCACGCCCAGCGCCAATCCCACCAGCCGGTTCGACAGCCCCCGCGCCAGGTGCCGGACCGCGCGGCCGAAGGGCGTGGTCGGCTGGGCCAGGACGTAGGGCTGCTCGTCGGCGCCGATTTTCCGGGCGCTGTCCGGCAGCGCGTCGAACGCGGCCTCGACCGGATGGCCCAGCCGGGTTTCGAAACTCGACAGGTTGCGCCGCGCGGTGTGGTCCATGTTGCACAGGACGATTTTCAGATCGTCCGGTTTCAGCAAAAATTCCCGGCGGAAACTCTCCGCCACCTGCGCCGCCGTCTTCAGCGCCTCGTCCGCGCCGTCCGACAGAAGATACAGCCGGTCGCACTGGGAAATGATCCGGCTGACCGTCCGGCCGACCGTGATGGGCAGGTCGATGACCGTGTAGTTGAACGTGCGGATGAGATGGTCGAGCAGGTCGGAAAAAATCCGCTCGCCGCGCGCGTCGTCGTCGATCCGGAGCGTCAACACGTGATATCCGGTGGGATGGCGGCGGAACACGTTCTGAAAGGGCGCGCCGCGGCCCCCATGGGACAAGACCTCCTCCAGCTCGCTCATGGTCCGCATCGACTCGCCGGCGGTGCGCAGTTCGATCAGGCAGACGGGCTCCCGCGTTTCCTGGGCGAGGCTCGCCGCCATGCTCGACGAAAACAGCGCGCGCACGTCCGCAAGACCCGGGCTGTACGCCGCGATCAGCCGGGACCATTTGGCCTCCTTCTGGCTGAGGCGGACGCTCTGGAGCTGGCGGCCGATGTTTTCGCCGAACTTGATGGCGAGCTTGGTATTTTTCTGGAGGAGCTGGTCGAAATCGCTTTTCTCGATTTTGAGCAGCACCGCGTCGTTCGTCACCGCGACGGTCGCCCAGTAGTCCTCGCCCGTCAGGAGCGACACCTCGCCGAAGGCGTCTCCGCGCCGGAGATACCCGAACGTGCGCTCCAAGCCCGTCTTCACCTTCGTGAAAATCCTGCAGCGGCCGGACAGGACCACGTAAAACGCGGAGCCACGCTGTCCCTCCGAGATGACGGTCTTGCCGCGCTGGTAACTTTCGAGCACCGCCTTCTCCGCGATGCGCCGGATGTCCCACCAGCCCAGATCCGAAAAGAGGGGAATTTCCCTCAGAAGCCTGATTCGGTCAAACATGCCACTCAGTGTAAGGGCAGACTTCGGGGAATGTCAACACCGAAAAATAATTCTTCGCCGGCGGGTTGACAAGCTCTCGGCGTCTTTGGGACACTTGTGTGGTTATGCGGCTGCGGTGAGGCGCAGCCGGCGGAAAGGGGTGAGGAAGGTGGAGGGGTTTTTCAGGTTCGCCGTAAAACTCAAGAGACCGGTTCGCCGAACCGGGCTGGCGTTGGGGATATCGATGGTTTCCTTTGTCCTCATGGCCTCCCGGCCGCCCGCCGAGACTCTGTACACGGTGAGGATCCTGGACGGCGACCGTTCCGTGAATCTCCTGTCGGAACCGATGACGCTTCAGCAGCGCCTGCTGGAGAGCCGCATCTGGATTTCGCGGCTGGACCGCGTGACGCCGCCGCTGTCGACCGCGATCCGCGCGGATGTGACCGTTCGCATCGACCGGGACGCGGTCCGGCGGGACCAGCCCAACCTTGCGGACCAACCGGTCGACGAAAAATTAATATTCAGCCGAAGGATTCCCGCCGGCAAGCGCGTGAAGATTTTCAGCGGGCGCGGTGAGCGCGCGGCCCGCGATGTCGTGTTGGTCGGCGAAGGAAAACCGACCCCCCATCTCAAATCATTCCTCCTGACCGCCACCGCCTATTCGCCGGACATCCGCGACTGCTGGCCCTATAAAGACGGGATCACGGCCATCGGGCTTAAGGCTGGATACGGCGTTGCGGCCGTGGACCCGCGGGTGATCCCGCTGGGGAGCCGGATTTTTGTGGAAGGCTACGGCTACGCGATCGCCTGCGACGTGGGCGGCGCCATTCGCGGGCGGAAAATTGATTTGTGCTTTGACACGCACGAGGAAGCCCGGGCCTACGGGCGGCGACCCGTGCGGGTCCATCTGCTGGATTAATCCCGCGTCTTCCTCAATTTGCTAAAACCCATCCGCTGGTCCAACGGCCGCCTGACTTTGTTGGATCAGAGAAAACTTCCCGGGAAAATTCGTTATTTCAAACCTCAAAAAGTCTCCGACGTCGCACACGCCATCCGCACGCTGGCGGTGCGGGGCGCGCCGGCCATCGGCATCGCGGCGGCCTACGGCGTCGTCCTCGCGCTCAAGGTACGCGCCGGACGCGTGAAGGGCGGGCCGGCGAAGTCGCTGGAGGCAGGCCTGGAGGAGGACATCGAGCTTCTGCGAGGGACGCGGCCGACCGCCGTGAACCTTTTCTGGGCGCTTGAGCGGATGCGCCAGGCGTTTCGGCGTCTTCCACCGGATGCCGGTGTGAAGGACGCGATCCGGTCGCTCGAATCCGCGGCCGTCGCGATCCACAAGGACGACATGGAACGCTGCGCGGCGATTGCCCGCAACGGCGCCCGGCTGTTGCCGGACCACGCGACGGTCGTCACGCACTGCAACGCGGGCGTGCTGGCGACGGGCGGGATGGGTACGGCCCTCGGCGTGATCTACGAAGCCGCGCGGATGGGAAAGGGCATCCGCGTATTTGCGGACGAGACCCGGCCGCTGCTCCAGGGCGCGCGGCTCACCGCGTTTGAGCTCATGCATCACGGAATCGACGTCACGCTGATGGCGGACGACATGGCCGCCACCCTTTTTTCGCGTCTCCCGGTGGACGCCGTGATCGTCGGCGCCGACCGGATCGCCCGAAACGGCGACACGGCCAACAAGATCGGGACGTACGCCCTCGCGATTCACGCGCAATTCCACAACGTCCCGTTCTACGTCGCCGCGCCCGCCACGACGTTCGATTTGACGCTGAAGAGCGGCCAGGAGATCCCGATCGAGGAGCGGGACGCGATCGAGATCACCGGCTCGGTCGCCGGCCGGACGGCCCCGAAGGGCGTCCAAGCATTCAATCCGGCCTTCGACGTGACGCCGGCCAGGCTCATCGCGGCCATCATCACCGACGCCGGCGTGATCCGCCCCGTGAACGAGCGGGAAATCACGCGCGTGCTGGGGGCGCGGAGATGAACAGCCATGGCCGATTGCGGCGGGCATGGTCGACGGCGCTGCTCATGGTTGCGGTTCTTGCCGTATCGCCCGGCCCCCTGCAGGCGGCGGACCCGGTGGTGGCCGAGATCGACCAGACGCCGATCACGGTGAAGGAATTGAACGACGCGCTCGCCGCGTTGCCGGAACAATCCGTTGCGGACGCGCTGAAACCGGAGAACCGGAAAAAATTCGTCGAAAACTACATCACATGGAAACTGCTCGTTCAGGAGGCGCACCGGCGAAAAATCGATGATTCGCCCAAGTTCACCCGTCTCATGGACCGCGCCAAAAACGACATCCTGCTCCTTTTGCTGCAGGAAAAACTTCGAACAGAGTCGGCGGTGAGCGACAGGGAGGTAAAGGCCTACTACGACTCGCATGCGCAAGAATTTGCGGCGCCCGAAAAACGCCGGGTCCGGCACATTCTGGTTTCGAACGAGAAGAAGGCGCAGGAGATTCTGAAGCGGCTCAAGGCCGGCGCGAAATTCGACGCGGAGGCCCGGCTGCACTCCGAGCACCACGAGTCGGCCCATGAGGGAGGCGACCTCGGCTGGAACAGCCGGCAGGACATTCAGCCGGAATTCGCAAAGGTGGTTTTCTCCATGAAGTCCGGCGAACTGCTCGACCGGCCGATTCGCACGAGGTTCGGCTGGCACCTGGTGCGGCTCGAGGGCATACAGCCGCCGAAAGTTCCGCCGCTGAAGGAAATCGAAACGGAGGTTCGGCGGAGCGCCACGCAGGAGCGATACGCCCGCCTCCTGCCCGACCTCGTCAAGCGGCTCAAGGAATCCTCCGCCATCAAAATCCACGACGAGCGCCTGCCGATGCTCAGCCCGGCCAAGTCCTCCGACTGACGATTGGTCCGCCGTTTCTCGGTCACCTGCCGTTCGGCCCTTGGAACGTTCCGGCTCCGGTTCCAGGACGCCCGGCTCGTTTCCATGGATCTTCTTGCGGTCGATTTGACGCCGCGACGACGACGGCAGATCGCGCTCGTTCAACCGGTCAGGTCTGCAACGCCGGCAGAATGGACCGCCCTGCGGCTCGTACTGGACCGTTTGGAGCGATATATCCTTCACAAGCGTCATCCGATGTTGCCGGCCCGCTGCTTCTCGTTCTCATCCTTGACGGACTTTACCCGCAACGTTATTCTTGCCGCGCGAAGGGTGGCGGTGGGCAGGACGGTCAGCTACACCGAACTGGCGCGGCGGATGGGCCTCAGCCCGGAGCACCGGCGCGCCGTGGCCCAGGCGCTGGCGCGCAATCCCTTCCCGATTTTTTTCCCGTGCCACCGCATCGTGGCGGCCGGCGGCATCGGCGGATTTTCCGGCGGACGCGGGTGGAAGCGCCGCCTGCTGGCGCACGAGAAGAGGCCGGCCGCCGAAGTGTGAGAAAGGAACATCGACCCAATGTTTGTGACGCTTCTGCTCACGCTGGCGACGATTTTGTGCATCGCCGCCGTCCTGACGCTGACATTTTTTGTCCGGTCCAACTTTTCGCTGGCCATGAAGAAAATCACGGCCGGCAAACCGCAGGAGGCGATGGACCTTCTGAAGCGCGTGGTCGGCTGGCAGGAAAAGCATGTGCCCTCCCTCTGGCAACTGGCGCTGCTGAACCTGTCGACGGACAAATCGGACGCGGCGATCCGGTATCTGGAAAAAATCGTCAAGATCATGGCCGCCGAGCCCGACAAGGCGGGCGCGGTCGAGCGCTGGGAGGTGACGGAGGCGCAGGTGCTTTCGAAGCTGGCCTGGAGCCTTTCGAAGATCAACAAGCGCGCCGAAGCCGTCACGGCCTTCAAGCGGCTCATCGAACTTGAGCCGAAGAACAAGGAGGCGCGGTTTGAGCTTTCCAAGCTCCTCTACGCCGTTCGCGATTACGACCAGTGCATTCCGATGCTGGAAAGCGTCATCGATCTCGACCCCGCACACACCGAGGCGATGGAAACGCTCTCGCACGCCTATTCCGCCAAGGGCCAGCACGCCAGGGCCGCCGAGGTGCTGGCGCGCCGGCTCGAATCGGACCGGAAAAACGTCAATCTCTGGATCCGGCTCGCCAATCTCCATCGGACGGCCCGGAACAACGAGAAACAGGTGGAGGCATGGACGGTCGTGACCGAAATCACGTCGGAACTTGACCCCAACCACGTGAGCGCGACAGTCCAGCTTGGCAAGCTGTCGTATCTGGAAGGCCAGTATGACGACGCCATCCAGAAATTAAAAAAGGCTGAAACGATCTGTCCCCTCGAAGACGGCCGGACGCTGAAATCCGTGAAATATTATCTGGGCCGGGCATACCTGGAGCTGGACCGGAAGGACGAGGCGCGGACGTCCTTTTCGGAAGTCTACAATCTGGACCGGAATTACAAGGACGTCCGCGACCTCCTGCGCGAATCCTACGAGCTTTTGTCCGACGACGACCTTGCGGACGAGGTCAACCGGATGCGGATGGACGATTTTGCCGATCTGGTGTGCAAGATCACGAAGCATCTGGGCTACAAGATTTCGACCGTGCAGACCGTGAGCGACATTGACGTGAAGATCGACGCGAGGCTGGAGGAGACGGGGAAGGACCGGATCGTGCTCCTGTATTTCCAGCGGGGCGCCGCGATCGACGTGGGGGAGCTGACGATCCGGTCGTTTTTCATCGAATGCGAAGAGAAGCACGTCGAGTATCCGCTCTATTTCACGACCGGCGGATTTTCATTTGAGGCTCAGATCAAGGCCAAAAACTCCCGCCTGTCCATCTATCCGCGTCGGGACTTCTGCGAGTACATCCGCAAAGTGCGGATGGCGGTATAGTCATATGAACGTCATCGATCTCCTCCTCCGCCCGCTCTTCGGATCGCGGCAGGAGCGCGACATCAAGCGGCTGCAGCCGGCGGTGACGCTGGTGAATTACCTGGCGCCGGCCATGGCCTTCAAGTCCGACGGGGAGCTTCAGGAACTGGCCCGGCAGTTGCGGGCAATGGAGGACCCGGAGCAGGCAATGGCCGAGACCCGGCGGCTGGCCGAGGCGGGCCTGAAGGCGATGTCCACCGATGCGATCGACGGCTCGCTGCGGGGCCTCCGGTCGGCGCTCGAGCGGCGCAAGCAGGAATACGAGGCCGAGTACAAAGACGACCCGTTCGTGAATGTCCTGACGGGCGCGCTGCGCGAGAGCCGTGTCGCGTCCCTCCTCGACGGCGTCCGGACCGCGCTCACGGATCTCATGGAGGACCCGCCGGACATCAACGCGGCGATTTCGGCCTACCGAAACGAATTTCTGGCCGCCGGCCACGACCCGCTGAATCCGCGGCTGCCGATCGCATTCGCGCTTGTCCGCGAATCTTCCGCGCGGATTTTGGGCCTGCGGCATTTTGACGTGCAGATCATGGGCGGCGTGGTGCTTCATGAGGGAAAAATATCGGAGATGAAGACGGGCGAGGGCAAGACGCTGGTGGCGACGCTGCCGACCTTTTTGAACGCGCTTGGCGGCCGGGGCGTTCACATCGTCACGGTGAACGATTTTCTGGCGAAACGCGACCGGCAGTGGATGGGGAAGATCTACGAGTTTCTGGGCCTGACGGTGGGGCTGATCCAGAATGAGACGGCCACCGTCGAGCGCCGCCGGTCCTACGCCGCCGATGTGACATTCGGGACCAACAACGAGTTCGGGTTCGACTACCTGAGGGACAACATGGCGCAGCACGCCGAGGACGCCGCCCAGCGGGGCTTCGCGTACGCGATCGTGGACGAGGTCGACTCGATTCTGATCGACGAGGCGCGGACGCCCCTCATCATTTCCGGCCCCGCCGAGGAGTCTCTGCAGGTCTACCGCCAGATGGACGACGTCGCGGTGAAACTCCAGGCCGGCGAGGACTTTGAGGTCGACGAAAAACATCATGCCGTCAGCATCAATGAAAAAGGGATCGACCGCGCGTCCACGCTCCTTCGCGACCGCGGCCTCATCCCGGCCGGAAGTCTCTACGAGCCGCAGAACATTCATCTGGCGCATTACCTCCTCCAGGCGCTCCGGGCCCGTCAGCTCTACAAGCTGGACGTTGACTACGTGGTGAAGGACGGCAAGATCCTCATCGTCGACGAGTTCACCGGTCGGCTCATGCCCGGCCGGCGCTGGAGCGAGGGCCTGCACCAGGCCGTCGAGGCCAAGGAGCGGGTGCGGATCGAGGAGGAGAACCAGACCCTCGCGACCATCACGCTCCAGAACTATTTCCGCATGTACGCCAAACTCGCCGGCATGACCGGCACGGCCGACACCGAGGCGGTCGAGTTCAAGAAAATCTACAACCTCGACGTCACCGTGGTCCTCACCGCCAAACCGATGGTCCGCCGGGACCTCGACGACATGATTTACCGGACCAAAAAGGAAAAATACAATGCGATCATCGAGGAGATCGCCCGGATCCACGAAACCGGCGCGCCCATCCTCGTCGGCACCATCTCGATCGAGGTCTCGGAGCTTCTGTCGACCCTGCTCAAGCGCAAGGGCATTGCGCACAATGTGCTGAACGCGAAGTATCACGAGCGGGAGGCCTACATCATCGCGGAGGCCGGCAAGAAAGACGCGCTGACCATCGCGACCAACATGGCCGGCCGTGGGACCGACATTGTTCTTGGCGACGACGTGCCGGACCTCGGCGGCCTGCACATCATCGGCACGGAACGGCACGAGGCCCGGCGGATCGACAACCAGCTCCGCGGCCGCGCCGGCCGGCAGGGCGACCCGGGCCAGTCGCAATTCTTCGTCTCGCTCGAGGACGACCTCATGCGGCTCTTCGGATCCGAACGCATCTCCGGCTGGCTCACAAAGCTTGGACTGCAGGAGGGGGAACCGATTTTCCATCCGTGGATCACGAAGAATCTGGCGAAGGCCCAGGGGAAAGTCGAGGCGATGAATTTCGAGGCGCGCAAGCACCTCCTCGAATTCGACGACGTCATGAACCGCCAGCGCGAGATCATCTACCGCGAACGCAACATCGCGCTTCGCCAAGGCGATTTGCGGGCCTACGTCGTCGACCTCATGGAGGACCGGCTCGAGTCGGCGGTCCTGGCGTTGACGTCGGAAAAGGATCCGCCGGAGGAATGGGACCGGGAGGGCCTGACGCTCAAGCTCAGGGACCTGTTCGGCCTTGACCTGACCGGCGGGCAGGTGGACGGTCCGACGCAGGAGGCGCTCTACGACCGGCTGCGCGCGGCGCTCGTGGCGCATTATGAAGAGCGCGAATCGGACTGCGGGCCGGAACGGCTGCGCCAGATGGAGCGGTTCGTCGTTCTGTGGATTCTGGACAAATACTGGAAGGAACACCTCTACGCGCTCGACAACCTCCGCGAGGGCATTGGCCTCCGCGGTTACGGCCAGAAGGACCCGCTCGTCGAATACAAGCGGGAAAGTTTCGACATGTTCGAGCAGATGCTGGACGGCATGAAAAACGAGATGGTGCAGCTTCTCTTTCGAATCAGCAGGGTCCGGGCGGAGGACGGCGGAGCCGCGCCTGCAGGGTTCCGGGGAGCGCCCGCGCCGGGCGCGCTCCCCACACGGAAACTCACCTACGGCCGCTCGTTCGTCTCCCCGGCGGCCGGACCGTCCGGTCCCTCAGCGCGGTTCGGCGCCGCGCCCGCGCCGCCGCCCAAACTCGCCCCGCGCACCATCGATGCCGCCGACCGCGTCGGCCGCAACGACCCGTGCCCGTGCGGGTCCGGGAAAAAATACAAGCACTGCTGCATGAACAAGGCGGCGTGATCTGTCTTAACGAGCGACGAGCAACGAATACTGCCGGCGCGTGTCCACGTCGCGGACGACCGCCGGATCCATGACTGCAACAAAATCGCGGGCGGAGGAACGGCGGCGCAATACCGCGCGCGCGCCCTCCTCCGGCGGCGCTGTCAAGAGATCGCGGAAGAAACGCCAGGGAAACACGACCGGATGGCCCGCGCGACGCCGAAACGACGCAACCAGGATGTGACGAGGCCGGCGGCGGTGTTCCGCCGCCATTTGACGGATCGTTGAAGGCCGAATTCCCGGCTGATCGACAAGCGTGACGAGGAGACCGCCGGCCGAGCGGGGGCACGCGCGGATGGCGGCTTGCAGGCTCGTGATCTGGCCGAGCGGCCAGCGGCGATTGTAGACGAAGCGTATGCCGAGATCGCAGACATGAGCGATCACAGGGCCGGGATCATGGCCCACCACCACCAGAATCTGTTTCAGGCCGGCGGCCCGCATCGCCGCCACCACCGACCGGGAAAACGTTCGGCGGCCGAACGGGAGCAGGGCCTTGGCGCGGCCCATGCGGGAGGACTCGCCGGCGGTGAGCAGGACGCCGACGATCACCGGGGTCGCTTCCAGGCTTCCACGCGAACGATGCGGCCCATGGAGCGGGCCCAGTCGAACAGTTGTTCATCCGACATGTCCGCGTCGATCGTGTCGCCGGCGTCGCGCAGGTTTTTCCGGAGGATCGAGACTTCCAGCCGGACGAGGGCCGCATATTCAAGCTCGCGTTTTTTTTCGTGCACCGCATCCGATTTTCCCGTCCGGGCCGTCAGCATGGACACTTCGCCCAGCGACACTGCAATGTGCCGGTATCGGATGGGCCGCCCGTCCACTGTCGAAACGATTTGCATGTCGAAGATCCCGATCAAGGCATGGATGTAGAAAGGAAACAGAACGATCAGCACCCCGACCAGGCTCGCGGCGGTCGTCCACCTCGTGATTTTTCTTCTTCGCTCTTCGCCCCACGGATCCGGCACAGGGGGAAAAGACGGCGACGAATCCCCTACTGGGGTTTGTTCATGTCTCTCTGCTGGAGGTTCCACGACACCATCTCGACGACCTGTTCGTTGGTCTTGCGCAGCCGGTCGGTCAGGTTCCGGGCGAGCCGGATGACGACCTTGAGCCCGAGATAGGGATTCTCAGTCATGAGGGCCGAAAATTCCTCGCGGCCGATTCTGAGGACCCGGGACACGCCATGGGACACGGCCGAGGCCGACCGCGGCTGGCCGTCAAGGAGGGCCATCTCGCCGAAAAAATCGCCGACCCCCATCGTCACCAGCGTCTTGAACTTGTTCCCGGCCACCAGCTTCACGATCTTGACGACTCCGTCCAGCACCACAAACATGGCGTCCCCAATCTCGCGCTCCTTGAAAATGAACGCCTTGTCCTCGTGCCGGTCATCCTTCGCCTTCGCAATCAGGGCCGCAAGCTCGTTGTCGTCCAAGTCCTGAAACAAGTCGACGCACTTCAAAAACTGCCCAATATCGCCCGTCGCCTCTTCCATAGCGGTACAGCATACGGCAGTTTGAGAACGGAGTCAATTTTTCTGATATGATCTTTCCGCATGACCGAATCCGGCGAGCAGGTGGTCATCGAGAAGATCGTCCAAGGCGGCGCGGGGCTGGCCCGGGCGGACGGCATGGTGATTCTCGTGCCCGGCGTCCTGCCCGGCGAGACCGTGCGGGTCAGGCGCGGTGAGGCGCGGCATGGCGTCACCCGGGGCGAACTCGCCGGCGTGATCCATCCGAGCCCGCGGCGCGTGAAACCTTCCTGTCCGCTCTTTCTGTCCTGCGGCGGATGCGGTTTCCTGCATACGGATTACGCGAACGAACTTGAACTCAAACAGCAAGTCCTGGCGGAAACGCTGGAGCGCGTCGGCAAACTGAAGCCACGCATTCTGCCGCCCGTTCCGGCGCTCGCGCCGGAGGGATACCGCGCGTTTGTCCAGCTCAAAATAGACGCCGCCGGAAAGATCGGATTGTTTCGGCGGGACAGTCACGATGTCGTGCCGTTTGAGGGCGCAGGGTTTGAGGGATGCCGGCTTCAGCGGCCGCGGCTTAATTGCGCCGTGGAGATGTTGCAGGGACGGTTGGCCGGCTATCAGGTCGTCAAGTTCAGGGAAGGGGACGTTGGGTTTGTGGTGAATCTGACCGCCGAGTCTCCCCTGCCTCCCAATCCCGCCTTGTTCGACAGTCTGCGGGACCTCAAGGTCACGGGCCTGCTCGTGAACGACCGGCCGGTTTTCGGGTCTCCAGAGGTCCTATATATATATGGAGAGGCGCCCGGCTCGATATACCGGTTTCGGGTCAGTCACGACGCGTTTTTTCAGCCTGATCCCTCTGTTGTCCAGAGACTTGCAGACAGGGTCGCCGAAATAATAACGGCGGAAACAGGCGATAACCGTCTGAACGAGAACCTGTTGGACCTATACGCCGGGGTCGGGACATTTGGGATACAACTCGCTCGGAAAATGCTCGGGGTCTATTGCGTGGAGATCGGCGAGTCGGCCGTTCGGGACCTGGAACAGAATGTTTCCGAGAATCATGTTACGAATGTGGCGCCGTATCGTGGAACCGCAAAATCTTTTTTGAAGCGATTTCGCGGAACCGCCGGCGCCATCATCGTCGATCCGCCGCGCGCCGGGATCGAGGTGGAAGTTCGCCGCGCGATCGAGAAGTTGTCCGCGCCGCTACTCTGTTACGTGTCCTGTCATCCCGCGACCCTGGCGCGCGATCTGGCGGATCTGGTAATGGCCGGCGGGTACGAGATCGACTCGGTTCAACTGTTTGACCAATTCGGCCGGACGCACCACATCGAGAGCCTGAGCGTGCTCAAAAAAATCCCGGCGGCGCAAACTTGACCTGCGGCCGAGCCGTGTTAGTGTGGAGGCAAATTTATCAGGAGGTTTTCCTCAGATGAGCATACCGGTGAGAAACAGCAGAACGATTCTCGAAGGGCCGAACCGCGCGGGCGCGCGGGCGATGATGAAGGCGGTGGGATTCACGGACGAAGACCTGCGGAAGCCCATCATCGGGATCGCGAACACATGGATCGAAATCATGCCGTGCAATTATCATCTGGACAAGCTGGCGGAACGCGTGAAGGAAGGCGTGCGGGAAGCGGGCGGCACGCCGGTCGAATTCAACACCATTTCCGTCAGCGACGGGATATCGATGGGCACCGAAGGGATGAAGGCCTCGCTGATCAGCCGGGAAGTCGTGGCGGACTCGATCGAGCTGTGCGTCCGCGGCCACCTCTTCGACGGCGTTGTGGCTCTGTCGGGATGCGACAAGACCATTCCGGGCACCGTAATGGCGCTGCTCCGGCTGAATCTTCCGTCGCTCATGCTCTACGGCGGCACGATCGCGCCGGGCAAGTGGCGCGGCCGGACCGTCACGATCCAGGACGTGTACGAGTGCATCGGCGCCTACAACGCGGGCAAAATGAGCGAGTCGGACCTCCGAGAAATCGAAAACGTCGCCTGCCCCGGTGTCGGCGCCTGCGGCGGGCAGTTCACCGCCAACACGATGTCGACCTGCATGGAAGCCATCGGGATTTCTCCGCTCGGGCTGAACGGCATCCCGGCCGTTGATCCGGCGAAAGACGAGGCCGCGCGGCGCACCGGCCGGCTCGTCATGGAACTGATCCGCCGCAACATCCGGCCGAAACAGATCATCACGCGCAAGGCGATCGTCAACGCCATCCGCGCGCTCGCGGCCACCGGAGGCTCCACCAACGGCGTCCTCCATCTTCTCGCACTCGCCCGCACTGCGGGCGTGCGGCTCGATATCGAGGACTTCGACCGCATCAGCGCCGCGACGCCCCTTTTGGCCGACCTGAAACCCTGGGGGAAATTCGTGGCGAGCGACCTGTACACCGTCGGCGGAATTCCGCTGGTGCTGCGCCGCCTCTTTGACGCCGGCTTCCTTCATGGCGACACCCTCACCGTGACCGGCCGGACGATGGCCGACGAGATTCGGGACGCGCAAGTGTCGATGGACGAGCGCAAGGTGGTCCATTCCGTGACCGATCCGATCAGCCGGCACGGCGGGCTGGTGATTTTGAAAGGCAATCTGGCGCCGGAGGGTTGCGTGTTGAAGGTCGCAGGCCATTTTTCTGCGGAGGAAGTGCAGCGGAACGGGAAGAAATCAGCGAAGCCGACGTTCCGCGGCCCCGCGAAAGTGTTCGACTGCGAGGAGGACGCGTTTGCCGCCATCCGGAAAAAAAGAATCAAAGCCGGCGACGTCGTCGTGATCCGGTACGAGGGTCCGGCCGGCGGGCCCGGCATGCGCGAGATGCTGCAGGTGACCGCCGCGCTGGTCGGCGCGGGGCTCGGCGACAAAGTCGCGCTCATGACGGACGGCCGGTTCAGCGGCGCCACCCATGGCCTCATGGTGGGCCACGTGTCCCCGGAGGCGATCAAGGGCGGCCCGATCGCAGCCCTCAAAAACGGCGACCTCATCACCTTCGATATTCCCCGCCGCCGTCTCGACGCCGATCTTACGGCGGCCGAACTCAAGCGCCGACTCGCCAAGTGGAAACCGCCCAAGCCCTGTTACCAATCCGGCGTGATGGCCAAATACGCGCAACTCGTTTCGTCCGCCTCCGAAGGCGCGGTCACCGGCTAACCGGCGGCCGCACGCTTGTCCGTCGTCCGACTGAAAAAAGGCCGCGAGAAATCCGCGCAACGGCGGCACCCTTGGATTTTTTCCGGCGCGATTTCGGACGAGACCGGCGCGGAAGCATGGGCCGAGGTTCAGGACGCGGGCGGCCGCACGCTCGGGTTCGGACTGCGGTCCCCGCAGTCGCAGATCCGCGTCCGGATGTGGTCCTTCGGCGAAGTCCCCGCGGATTTTTCCGAGCTGCTCCCCCGGCGCCTGACCGATGCGCGAGCGCGCCGATCGGCGCTCCTCGAGAAAACAGACGCGGTCCGGTACGTCAACAGCGAGGGAGATTTCCTTCCCGGGATCATTCTGGACAAATACGGCGACACGCTCGTCCTGCAGCTTTTGACCGAAGGCGCCGACCGGCAGAGAGACGCGGTCACGGCGGCGATCCGGGCTGTTTTTCAAGAGCCGAACCTGTACGAAAAGAGCACCGGCCGGACCGAGGAAGGCCTGCCGGACCGCGCCGGCCCGATCTACGGCGCGGCGCCCGAGTCGGCGGCGCGAACCCGCGTCGATGACCGTTCATTCTGGGTGGACATTCCGCGCGGCCACAAGACGGGATTCTATCTTGACCAGAGAAAAAATCTCCGCCGTCTTCGGGAATGGCTTCCGGCCCGGTCGCACGATCTTCTGGACCTTTTCTGTTATTCCGGCGCGTTCGGCGTCACGATGCGGGACAAGTTTGAGAAGGTGACGTTCGTGGATCTTTCCGGCGACGCGCTGAGTTTATGCGAGCGGAACTGGGACTCGAACGGCGGCCCGGGCGGCGCCGAGTTTGTCTGCCAGGACGTGTTTCGATATTTGCGTCAGCCCACGATCGGCCCGTTCGACGCGGTGGTTCTCGATCCGCCGAGTTTCGCGCGGCGGAAGAACGAAGTGGAGGGCGCGTGCCGGGGATACAAGGACGTGCAGCGCCTGGCGATGAAGGCGCTGCAGCCCGGCGGGCTCCTCGCGGCGTTCTGCTGTTCCCACCACATCGACGCCGACCTCTTTCAGAAAGTCGTCTTCGCCGCCGCGCTCGACGCCCGCCGCCCGGCCCAGGTCCTCGACCGGTTCGGCCCCGACCAGGACCATCCGGTCAGCATCGACCATCCGGAGGGCGAATATTTAAAAGGGATGCTCCTCCGCGTCCTGTGAAACTTGACAACGGACCCCTCATGCCGGACAATACACCCACTCGAACCGGGAGGGGACTTTGCCAAAGGGATTCGGCAGAGGGGAGAGCGTTCGGTTGGCGGCGCCGCAAGCCGGCCAGCCGGACCGGAAACAGGGGGTTTCCATATGCCGTCCATAGTGGATTCGATGGGCCTCGAGTGGCGTGGGGCTCAGGCCAACCTGAGCCACATCGGCCGCGCGGCGTTCGGATACAAGGCGGTTGCGATGCTGTGGGAGATTCCGCCGCCACCTTTGCGCAAAGAGCCGCCCGCCGACATCGGCAACATGATTTCAAAAGAAAATTCAGGATCGCCTGGCGACAACCTCGACGTTTGGGCGTAGCCACGCGCTTCACGCGCTGAATTGAATCGAAGAACTTTTCTGAAACTCGCCGCCGCCGGCGGTGTGGCGGCGATGGGCGCGCGGAGCGTCCACGGGCTGGGATTGTCCCCGGACTGCCTGGAACTCGTCCGCGTGAAACTGGACCGTCCCACTTGGCCGAAATCCTTTCATGGCCTGAAAATCGCCTTTCTTTCCGACATCCATTACGGCGGGGGCGGCGGCGTCGGTTCCGCGCTCGTTCTGCGGTCCATTGAAATGGCGCAGGCCGAGCGGCCGGACGTCTTCTGCTTCGGCGGCGATCTCATCACCGGCTGGGGCGAACGGGGGAGCCTGGCGGACCTGGTGTCCATGGTGCGCGACGTGACGGCGCCGCTGGGCGCGTACGCCGTTTTGGGCAACCACGAATTCAACTGGGGCGAGCGCGACGTCATGCGGGAATTCGACCGAACCGGCGTCCGCCTCCTGCGCAACGAGACGATTTTTCTTGAGCGAGGTCCCGGTCGCATTCCACTCACAGGCTTGGACAACATGTTCAATCTGACCTGGCGGGAGGTTCGGCGCCAGATGGAGTCGCTGGAGGATCATCCGGGCGCGATCGTCCTCGAACATACGCCGGACCTCGCGCCCATGTTGCCCGACTCGTTCCACGGCACACTTCTCGCCGGCCACACGCACGGCGGCCAGATCATTCTGCCGTTTGTCCGGCAGGCCATGACGGCCTCGAGGTTCGGCCTGAAATATGTCGCGGGGCTTTATCCGGCCGGGCGCGGCGCGATGTACATCACGCGCGGCGTCGGCGCCGTCCTCGTGCCGATGCGAATCGGATGCCCGCCGGAAGTGACGATCATCGAGTTTTCAGTGGCCGGCCAGGAGCGCGCGTAAGGGCATGCTTGCAAGGATCCGGCTGTACGGAGAATTCATCAAGTTCAGCCACACCGTTTTTGCCCTGCCCTTCTGCCTGATCGCCGTCCTCCAGACGGCGCGCGGGGCCGGCGCCGCGTGGGAAAAGGCCGGCTGGATCCTGGCGGCGTTCGTGTCCGCCCGGGCATTCGCGATGGCCATGAACCGCATCCTGGACCGGACCTTCGACGCTCAAAACCCGAGGACCGCCAGCCGGCATCTTGCGACGGGCGCGCTGCCCTTGCGGCAGGCGCAAGCCTTCGCCGCCGGCTGCGCCGCCGCGTTCACGCTGTCAGCCTGGCGGCTGAACGCGCTGTGCCTGATGTTGTCGCCGCTGGTGCTGGCGTATCTGGTGTTCTACTCTTATACGAAACGGTTCACGCGCTGGTCGCATCTGGCGCTGGGCGGCGCGCTCGCCCTCGCGCCGCTCGGGGCGGAGATCGCGTTGAGCGGCGCGGTGACGGTCCCGACGCTCGCACTGGCGGGGTCGGTCATCTTATGGGTCGCCGGCTTCGACATTTTTTACGCCTGCCAGGACGTCGACTTCGACCGGCGGACCGGTCTCCACTCTCTGCCGGCCTCGATCGGGCCGGCCCGCGCGCTTCGATGGGCGATGGCCTCCCACACCGCCGCCTTTCTTCTCTTTCTTGTCTACGGCCGTCTCGGAGGTCTTGGTCCGGTATATTTTTCCGCGCAGGCGATCATCCTCGGCCTTCTCATCTACGAACACCTGCTTGTGCGGCGGAACCGGATCGAACCGGCGTTTTTTCACCTGAACGGCATTCTGTCGCTGACCCAGCTCGGCGCCGTCTGGCTGGACCGTCTGTAACGCTACTTGGGGGAGGGACCTGCGGGGGATTTTTCGAGTTCGTCGAAGAGCCGGTCGACCTGGTCCTGCGGGACCTCCGACACGAGACGCCGGATGCCGCGGTTCCAGAATTCCATCAGCGATTTTATCTCCACTTCCTCGAACCTTCGCTCAGAAATCTTAAAAGCATTTTTCCGATACATCACGACGTCGACCGGCAGGTCCACGTCGGTGGCGCTGGTCCGGGTTGCGTCGAACACCAGGATCGCGATTTTCAAGGCGGTGTGCAGATCGATTTCGTGCGAAAACGCGCGGTCCAGGAGCGGTTTTCCGTAAGCGGTCTGGCCGATGATGAAGTACGGCGTGGACCGGCTGACCTCCACCCAGTTGCCTTCAGGGTAGATCAAAAACAGCTTGTGTTCCGAGTCGCGCTCGAGCTGTCCACCGACGAGGGCGTGGATGTCGAAGTCGAGGCCGCTTTTTTTCAGCCACCGCGCGTCCTCCTTTTGCACGCGCCGCATCTGTTTGGCGAGCGCGTCGACCGCGTGGTAGGTTTGCGTCATCTTCTTCTCTTTTTCCGAGAGGAATTCCTCATAAAACATGAGCGCCTTGTCCCGGACGGACCGGAGGCCGGACGTCATGATGAAGAGCGAGTGGCGTGAGTACTGGTGGACGGTGATTTTCCCGGCCATGGAAGACTCGTTGCCGGCCGTGATGCGCGTGTCAGCCAGCGCGATCAGGCCCTCGTTGCACCACATCCCCAGGCAAAATGTCACGGTTCGATGCTCCTGCCGGAGGCGTCGGCTTTGTCAACCGTGATTTCGGTTTCTGTGGTTTGCGTCACGCCCGCGCCGATGAACCGGCCGACGATCGGCGCGGCGTCGGCGTACCAGCGGCCCTGCGCGACACGCACGTGCGTCTGACAGGCCAGGATGCCGTTGAGCGGGTCGAATCCCCGCCAGCCGATGTCCGGAAAATAGACCTCCGCCCAGCCGTGCCCGGAAGGCGCGGATCCCGCGCGATTGGATTTCGGACCTTCGTAGATGTATCCGCTGACATATCGGGCCGGCAGACCGAAGGTTCGGGCGGCGGCGATGAGGAGCGTTGAGAAATCCTGGCAGACCCCGACTTTCAGCCGCAGAATTTCCGCCGGCGGCGTTTTGACGTCCGTCATGCCCTTGCAAAATTTGAACTGCCGGTGGATCGCATCCACGAGCGCCTGGATTTTTTTGAACGCCCCCCGGACCGGCGCTGAAATCTCGCGTGCCCACGCCTCAACCGCCGGCTCGTTGTCCCATGGGTCATATTCCCACCGCCGGTATCCGGCCGTCTCGGGCGGCCACGGAAAATCCCGGTCCGGCACGGGCGCATCGGCGGCCGCGGCCGCGAAGGCGAAGGGGTTATCCATGAGCGTCTGGACGAACAGGTCGACCGAGAGCGTCCAGCCATCGAGCGACTCCGGCCACTCGGCCTTGCGATACAGGTTCCCCCATGCGTCCGTGAAATCCGAGCGCTCCGAATCCGGCTCGATCGCAACGTTCAGCCGGATCACGTTCTGTTCCGCCGAGCCGGCCGGAAACACGCGGTATTCGATTCGCGCAAACTGGACCGGCCGGCTGTACCGGCACCGCGTCCGCTGGGTGACCGCCAGATGCACAATCCACACGCTCCCTTCCGCAAAGTGCCTCACCATCTCAAATTTGATTTCAATCTTCAATCACGCCGGTTCAAAACAAAAACCGCTGCCCGTTTTCTTGACACTTTCCGGCGGGCGTAGTAGACGCATTGGGGTAAGTCAGAAAGAGGAGAGGGAATGCCGATCATTCGAGAGATTCGCGCGAGGGAGATTCTGGACAGCCGAGGGAACCCGACGGTTGAGGTGGAGGTTTTTGCGGACTCCGTCATCGGCCGGGCGGCCGTGCCATCCGGCGCGTCGACCGGCACGTTCGAGGCGGTGGAACTTCGGGATCAAGACCGGTCGCGCTACGGCGGGAAAGGCGTCCGGAAGGCCGTCGAGAACGTGCGGGAGGTCATCGGTCCGAAATTGATCGGCCAGGACGCGGGCCGGCAGGAGGAGATTGACCGGATGCTCCTGGCGCTGGACGGCACGCCGAACAAAGCGCGTCTGGGAGCAAACGCCATCCTGGGTGTTTCCCTGGCCTGCGCCCGGGCCGCGGCCGCGTCGAAAAATCTTGCGCTCCACTCGTATCTGGGCGGCCCCGGGGCCGCGACAATGCCGGTGCCGATGATGAACATCCTGAACGGCGGCGCGCACGCGGACAACACGGTTGATTTCCAGGAATTCATGGTGATGCCGACCGGCGCGCCCTCCTTCCGGGAAGCGCTGCGGTACGGCGCCGAAATATTTCACACGCTCAAGTCCGTACTCAAATCCAAGGGCCTGACGACCACGGTGGGCGACGAAGGGGGATTCGCGCCGAACTTGAGGGCCAACCGGGAGGCGATCGAACTCATCCTGGAGGCCATCACGAAAGCGGGCCTGAAACCCGGCGGCAACGTGCATCTTGCGCTCGACCCCGCCGCGAACGAGTTTTACGAGAAGGGCCGATACGTCCTCGAGGGCGAGGGCGGCCGGACGCTGACCTCGGCCGAGATGGTCCGCTTCTGGGCCGACTGGGTCCGGCAGTATCCGATCGTGTCGATCGAGGACGGCCTGGCCGAGGAGGACTGGGAGGGCTGGGTCATGCTCACGAGCGAGCTGGGCAAGAAGATCCAGCTTGTCGGCGACGATCTCTTCGTCACCAACAAGTCCCGCCTGCAGAAAGGCATCGAGATCGGCGCGGCCAACGCGATTTTGATCAAGCTCAACCAGATCGGGACCCTCACCGAAACCGTCGACTGCGTGCGGCACGCCCACGCTCACGGCTGCGCGGCGGTGGTCTCGCACCGGTCGGGCGAAACGGAGGACGTGACGATCGCTCACCTCGCCGTCGCGCTCGGATGCGGCCAGATCAAAACCGGTTCCCTCTGCCGAACCGACCGCATGGCCAAATACAACGAACTGATCCGGATTGAGGAATCGCTCGGCGACGCCGCCGTCTATCCGGGCCTCTCCGCCCTTTCGGGCGTCCGGGCGGGGGCGTGATCGGGCCGTGGGCCGGTTTTTGAATTCGATCTATTTCAAGCTGATTCTGGCGGGGAGTCTCGCCATCCTGCCGGCGGGCGGGCTCATTCTGTACCACGACTATCAGCGATTGAACCGGCTGCTCGACCAGCAGCTCCAGGAGCAGTTCAGATTTCTCGGAACGGAGATTCTGTCCGCCGTGCAGCTCCCAAACAGCATGAACGAGCCCTTTGACCGCGAGGCGCATCGGGTCCTGGCGGGATTCAACAGCGCGAGCGGCGCCGCGCAAATGGTCCAGGCGGGCCTCTACAAGAGGACCGACGAAGAGGGCGTCTACCGGCTGGCCCAGACGGTGCAGTTGGACAAGAGCGCCTCCATCGGCATCCTGGCCACCAATGTGTTCAAGAGCGACGAATTCCACGTCATGCGCCAGGTGGATCGCACGCGCGCCTTCTACGCGATCCCCGTCCCGTCCGCGCGGTCGCCCGACTACGTGCTGATGCTGCAATCGAAGGACGAAACGCGCGCGGCGTATCTGATGAGCGCCGTACTGCGGAACGCGCTGTTCTGGTCGCTCACCTTTGTCGCGCTCCTCATCTTCATCGGCTTTGTGATCCATTCTGAAGTGAGGATTCCGATGCGGCATCTCCTGAACGCCCTGAACCAGCGCCGCAAGACCGCGCTCGACCCGTCGGATTTCGGCGAGTTCGGCGATCTGGTGCTGTCGCTCGAGGAGATCCGACACCGGGCCGACCCGTCGGCCGGCGAGCAGTTTGTGGATCCCGACACCGAGTTTCCGACGGAGGCAGCCGCGCAGAAACTGTTCGAGGACGCGGTCCAGGCGAAGGACGAAACATTCGCCGTCTTCCTGAAGGTCAATTACGCGAAGGAATACGTCAAGCAGTTCGGCCGGGCCAACCGGCCGATGATCAAGAAAATCGCGGCCGAGTCACTTCAGGCCGCGCTCCCCCAAACGGCGCCCCGGGCCGTCACTGAAGATTTCTATTTCATCTGCGCGCTCGCGCCCGGGGAGTTCAAGGCAAGCGTTGAACGCGCGCAACGAAAATTCAACGAAGACATCCTGCGGCTGTACGAGCTGGGCCAGGGCAAGCACGTGGCGATCCAGACCCTGTCCGCATTCGCCGTGTCCGGCCACGCGCCGTCCATGGAGGATTTTGGCCGCGCGCTCGAATTCGTCGAGGCCCAGTGGGAGGCGGCGGTGGACCCGCGCCGCGGCGGCTGGGCGATCCTGAACGCCGACGGCCAGCTCGAGGGAAAATCCGGTCCGCTGGCGATTTCGCCGGCCGCTCCCAAACGTCCGGTTTCTGCGGCCGCGCCGGCGGCGGGCCCACCCGGCGAGGACGCGCGGGCGGCCGCCCCCGGCGAGCCGATGGACGCCGCGCTGGCGAGAAAGATGTTCATCGTCAAGCTCTGCCGGCTGGCCGGCGTCAAACCGCGGCTGGCCGCGCAGGTCTATTCCGCCGGCTGGCACCGGCCGGACTTGCTGCTTCAAACCAAGATCCAGGATCTTTCCACCCGCGCCGGCGTGGGCGCCGAGGAGGCGTCGGAACTCATCGCCAACCTGCGAAAACATCCGAAGGAAAAGTTATCCTATGAAACGGAAGACTACCGCGAAGTGTTCATCACGGACGTGCGGATGATCCGGAAGATCCCGCGCGAGGCGCTTGCGAGATGGTTCGAGGCCGGCTACCGGCGGATCGAGGATCTTCGCCGGGCATCGCCGGACGAACTCGTCGGGGTGGACGGCACGGTTTCCCGCGAGGACATCGATTCCGTGCTGGTCGGCGTCCGGGGCGCGGCGACTCGATAGGCGTCTGCCCGCCGGAGGGACCGGCGGGAGAGGAGGCACGCATGGCGGAAGAGAAGAGTTCGGACGAGTTGGATCTGTCCAATCTTGATTCGCTCCTCAGCGACCTCGAGAAGGATCTGCCCAAGATGGAGGAGGAACTGCGGGACGGAGCGCCGGCGGAGAAAGCAGCGCCCGCCGAACCTGCGATAGAGGCAGCGCCGCCCGCGCCCGTGGCTGTTCTGGAAGAACCGCATGAGGAATTGCCATCCGCCGAAGTGCTGCACGAGAAGATCGCATCACCCGTCCGGCCCATGGACAGGGACGACCCGCCGGACGATCTCGAAGACATGTTTACCGACGAGGAAGAATCCGAGCCGGCGCCGGCCGCGGTCGCGCCGCCGCCCGAACCCCCCCGGCAAGTCAAGGTCGAGGCATCAACATCCTTCGAAGATGCCTTGGAGATCGAGGCGGAGGTTCCGCCGCCGCCACCGCCGCCACCGCCGACGGTTGCCGCGCCGGTACCGGCCACCCTCGATGCATTTCTCGAAGCGCTTCAGAACAAGCAATACGGCGAGGCCGCGCGAATGGGCCAGGCATTGCGTTCAACCGAGTCGTCGTCGGCATTCAGAAACAACCTGGCCGGGGCGCTGTACCTGGCCGGTCTGAAAGGCGAAGCAGAAAAGGAGCTTCAGTCGCTGCTCCAGCAATCTCCCTACCACATGGTCGCGCGGCGCAACCTTGAACTGATTCGAGCCGGGTCAGCGCCTCCGGGCGGTTCGGCTTGACAGGGCTAAAGTTTTACGTTCCATCCTCCGAATCATTGAATAGAGCGACACAACCGGCGTTTCCCTACCGCCGAGGGGAGGATGGCATCCAAGATGACACGGCAGGAATTTCATCAGCACATGCGAAATCAGGTCAAGGAAATCACCGTCTACCGGGAGAAACTCGCCACCCATTACGGGCGAGACATTTCCCGGAACGAAGCCGCGTCCCGCTGGATCAGGGAATTCGCCGAGGAATTCAACGCGGAATATCTGAAAAAACTGCCCAAACCCGCTTCCCCTTCTTTCCGCCGGCGCTAGTTTTCTTCTTTCTCGCCGCCTGCGGCGCATCCACCAGCACAGGCCCGGCCATCGAGTTGGCCCGGACGCCGGTCACGACCTCCACCGTTTCCGTGCCGGCGCCGGAGCGCGCGGACCCGGCAACGCACAAGGATTCAATTCGATTCGGGCGCGTGCCCTACGGCGCCTACGGCGACATGTACCGGGACCACCAACCGCTCCTGGATTATCTTTCGGGCCAATTAGACCGCAAACTCTCGCTGCAGCTTTTTGCCGATTACGCGGCGATGGTCGGCGCGATCCGGGACGGCGATCTGGAGCTGGCTTGGCTGGGCCCGCTGGCCTATCTGGACGCGGAGAAATCCCTCGCGGACCGAAAGATGCACCGGTTGATCCCGATCGTGAAACCCATGCGGCACGGCAAGAGCGAGTATGCGTCCGAGATCATTGTCCGGAAGGACTCGGGCATCAACACCGTGGCGGACCTGGCCGGGCGGTCATGTGCCTTTGTCGACACCACGTCGACCGCCGGCTACCTGCTGGCGGCGGCGCATTTGATGAAATGCGGCATTTCCGTGAAGGATCCGCTGTTCGCCCGGCGGCATTTTCTCAACCAGTACGGCAATGTGGTCCTCGCGGTTCTCTTCGGGAAATTTGACGCCGGCGCCGTCTTCGAAGGCGCTCCCGCGGTGTTTCTGAAGGACGCCGAAGCCGACCGCCGGGCGGAACTCATGGTCCTCACGCGCTCGGACTCCGTTCCATACGAGCCGATCGCCGCTCTGGTGGGCGGAAATCTCCAGGAGGCGGAGGCGAAGAAACTCCGGACGCTGTTTCTGGAATTGAATGGCCGGCCGGACATTCTCAAGAAACTGCAGGTGGGCGGATTTGAAACCGCGGCCCCGGCGGAATACGAATCGATCCGGACCGTGGTCCGGATGGTGGACCGGCTTCAAGCCGGGATCTGACTGATGTCCATGATGGAGCAGGTCCACGACAGGATCCTGCGGCTGTCGATCCGCATGAAGCTTTTCATCGCCATGATGATCGTCGCGATCGGCGTCACCGCGGGCGTCACCTGGGTCGCACTCTGGCAGCAGGAGGCGGTCATCGAGTCGAGCCTCGCCGCCTCCGGGCGATTCATCGCCTCCAGTCTCGCCGACCACATCGCCGAACTTCTGGCGCAGTCCCAGTATTTCGAGATCCGAGAAATTGCCAACAGCATCCAGCAAAAGGACAGCCGGATTCTCTTCATCGCCGTCAACGACCTCACCACCCCGCGCAACGAAATCGTCGCCATCGTCGGCGACGACCGCTGGGTCCGCGCCACCCAGGACATTTTCACCGACCGGCGCCGCACGCTGGACGATACGAAGCTGTACGTATTTTTCGAGCCGGTCCAGATCCGAGGCGTCGAGAAACTGCTCGGGACCGTCCGGGTGGGCCTCTCGTTGAAATTCATGCAGGACCGGCTGGTCCAGACGCGCGATCTCATGCTGGGCCTCATGGCCGTGTCGATCGCCTTTTCTCTTCTCTTGGCCTTCATCATCTCCGACACGGTCCTCAAGCCTCTTCGGACCGTCATGTCCGGCATTCTAAAAATCGCCGGCGGCGAGTTTCAGCACCGGATCAGGGTCGAGAGCCGCGACGAGACGGGGATTTTGGCGGGCGCGTTCAACCGGATGACGGACAATCTCGGGATTCTCCAGGAAATCGCGACAATCCTGAACGAGCAGGCGGGCCCACAGGAAGTCCTGACCGCCGTCCTTGCGCGGCTGGCCCGGAGCATTTCAGGAACGACCGGCGCCCTCGTGTTTCACGGGGTCGGCGCCGAGGAAATGGTGGCGGGCGAGCCGGACGAAATCGCGCTGTTTTATCTCCGGAAGCTCCGCGCCTCGCCGCCGCCCGAATCGGGCGAGCATCCCAAACCGCTCGCGGAGTCGAACCGGCTCTGTTTCCCCTTCTTTTCCGAGAACGAGGTCACGGGAGGCATCTGGATGGTCCGGCCGGCAGACGCGGTCATCGACGAGATCGACGAGCGGCTGTTGAACGGCGTCTCCAACCAGCTCGAGGCGACGCTGTCGAAACTGGAGTTTCAGTACCGCGCCGTGACCGACGCGATGACCGGCCTTTACAACCACCGCTATTTCCAGCAGGAAATGAACCGCCAGATCGACCGGACCCAGCGGATGAATGGAAACTTCACGCTGGTCATGTCCGACCTCGACCATTTCAAGCGCGTCAATGACACGTTCGGCCACCAGCAGGGAGACATCGTGCTCAGGGCGGTGGCGGGGGCCATCAAGAAATCGATCCGCGGCAAGATCGACGTGCCCTGCCGCTACGGCGGCGAGGAATTCGGGATCATCCTCCCCGATACGCCGCTCGAAGGCGCCAAGATTTTCGCCGACCGGCTCCGCAATGCCGTCGAGGAATTGGAATTCGATTTTGACGGAAGGTCCGTCCGGATCACCATCTCCATCGGGCTGGCAACCTTCCCGGACAGCGCAACCGACAAGCGCTCGCTGATCGAATCCGCCGACCGCGCGCTGTACGTGGCGAAAGAATCCGGAAGGAACGCCGTCAAGACGTACAAGGATGTGTGACGGGGACGACGGGGGTCGAACCCGCGACCTCCGGCTTGACAGGCCGGTGTGCTAACCAGCTGCACCACGTCCCCACTGAAAACGCGCCTGTATATATCACAGTTACGGTCGTTTTAGAAGTTCCGATATTTTCCGGTGATAACTCTCCGCGATCATCCGGGAGGCGTCTTCGCTGTAGTGCATGACGTCCGCGAACAGAGTGACTTCCTCGCCGTACGCATGGAACATCGTGTGGAAATCGACAAAGTGGGCAGGTAACTGCCGCGGATCGCTTCGCAGGTACAGCGCGTACAGGTCCGGCACCCCTGAAAAAACGAGCGTCGGCAGCCGGTAATCCCGGCGGGCCCGCTGTTCCTCCTCCGGCGACATCCGCTTCTTGCTCGACACCATCGGCTGCAGTCCCGATATGAAGAGGGCGCTGTCCGCCTGCGCCATCCTCTGAAACTGCAGAACCCGGTCCCGGTACGCCGCGACCACGTGTTCCGGCGGATTGACCGCCCGGTGCACTTCGGTCTGCCGGGAAAACGGCGCAAAGAGGAAGTTCCGCCGGCCAAACAGGATTTTCGACCACTCCTCGTGAAAGCTGGTATAGGTGACTTCATAATTCGTCAACAGATACGTGTCGGTCATTTGCCCGGCCGACAGGTCATTGAATCCGGCATGGCAGATGACGATCTCCGGGGCGAGTCGCGCGCCGAACACCACGTAGTGGACCATGGCATCCAGCATCATCGACCCGGGCACGGCCATGTTCAGGACCTTGAAGCGCCGCTCTCCGCGGAGGAGGGCCGTATCGGCGTTGAGCAGCGTTTCGATCCGGCCTGCGATGGTTTGCCGGTAGTCCGGCACCGTGACGTCGAAGGCCGCGGACCCGCCGAAGAGGAGGATGACCCGGTCGTCCGGATGGCGACCGCGAAAATCCGCGAGGTCCTCCTCCATCCGATACCCGAGATCGTTCAGTTTCAGCTTCTCATAAATCCCGTAGGGCCGCGGCTTGACCTGGTATGAGTACGGAAAATGATAAAACTGCGCGAACACGTTGGCCATCCGCCGGAACACGAACTGTCCGGGCGGAACCCGCTCATGCACGCCGGCCGCTTTCAACAGCGACTCCATCACGACTTCCAGGCTGCCCAGCCCCGTCACCAGATGGAAAACACCCCAGAGCGACAGGAGGGTCACCGCAATCTTGAGACTCACGTAAAACACGCGCACGCTGATCCAGAGCAGCACGCCGCCGACCATCAGCAACGTCCCGCCGACGGCCAGAATCAGTTGCTGCGGCCCGAACCCCATCGCGCCGACATGAAACCACTCCAGCGCGAACACAAACATCCAGACGGCCGCTCCCGCCGACACCAGACACAGGCCGATCCGCGCCGGCCACGGACTCTTCCGGCCGGCCTCACTCACGGCCGCACACGCTGTCCATTCCCATCATGTTGATTTCTATTAATTATACTTCGCAGATGGAGTCAACCTGCGGCCTCTTGCTTGACGGGCGCGCGCCGATTGTGATTGAATGCGTGTGGGTGCATTTCAAACAACAAAGGAGCAAGGGCGATGGCGACCATCACGAGGGGCGGGAAGAAGGCGAAACGCGGGAAGGGAAGCGGGCGCGCCGCGCCGGCGAAAACCAGCAGTCGGGAGAAACCGGTGACCTCCGGCCTGATGACGATCGTTCAGAACTACATTGACGGCTGCTGGCAGCCGGCCGAGCACAGCGTAACGATCGACGTCGAGGACCCCTCGAACGGGAACATCGTCGCGAAAGCTCCCGCGTCCACGCTGCGCGACGCGAAGGCCGCGATCGAGGCGGCCCGGAGGGCCTTTCCGGCGTGGAAGGCGACGCCGCCGATGGTCCGGGCTCGGATCGTGCTCCGGGCGTTTCAGATCGCCGAGGCGCGCAAGGAGGATCTGGCGCGGATCATGGCGATCGAGGGCGGCAAGATCCTCTCGGACGCGCGCGGGGAGATCACCAAGGGGGACAATCTTCTGGAATTTTACGCCGGCGAGGGGTTCCGCTACTACGGCGAAACCGCGCCGTCGGAACTCGCCAACAATTTTCTCTTCACGATCCGCCAGCCGATCGGCGTCGTGGCGATCATCACGCCCTGGAATTTCCCGTGGGCCATTCCGTGCTGGAAAATCGCGCCCGCCCTCGTGGCCGGCAACACGGTGGTCTTCAAGCCCGCCAGCTTCACGCCGTGGCTCGCGGCGGAGCTGGTGAAATGTTTCGAGGAGGCGGGCCTTCCGAAAGGCGTCCTGAACTTCATCGTGGGCGCCGGCTCGATTGTCGGCAACGAGTTGATCACGAACTCCGCCGTCCGCGTCGTTTCCTTCACCGGCTCCACCGGCGTGGGCCGGAAGGTCGAAGAGATGTGCGGGATACTGAACAAGAAAGTCACCTGCGAGATGGGCGGCAAGAACCCGTGCGTGATCCTGGCCGACGCGGATCTCGACAGCGCCGTCGGCGGCGTCCTGCGGGGCGCCTTCGGCAACGCCGGCCAGCGCTGCACGGCCACCAGCCGGCTGATCCTGGAGGAATCGATCGCGGACCGGTTCCTCGAGAAATTTTTGCCGGAAGTCAAAAAACTCAAAGCCGGCCCCGGGATCGACCCGTCGAACACGATGAGCCCGCTGATTGACAAGTCCCAGCTCCAGACCGTGCTCGAGTACATCGCGAAGGCGAAGGCCGAGGGCAACAAGCTTCTGGCCGGCGGCAGCCGGGCGATGCGGGATGGACTGGAAAAGGGGTACTTTGTGGAGCCGACGGTATTCGATCACGTCAAGCCAACCGACACGCTTTTCCGGGAGGAGGTTTTCGGCCCGGTGTTGGCAGTGACGCGGGTCAGGAGTTTCGAGGAGGCCATCGAGGTTTCCAACCGTGTCATCTTCGGCCTGTCGAGTTCCATTTACACGCGGGACATCAACAAGGCCCTGCGGTACGTCGACGCGATCGAAGCCGGGATGGTCCACGTGAATTCCCCGACCATCGGCGGCGAGGCGCAGGTGCCGTTCGGGGGGATCAAGGAGAGCGGCTGCGGAAACCGGGAGATGGCCAAGGAAGGTATCGAGTTTTTCACCGAGCTGAAAACCGTGTTCATCGATTATACGGGCGGCGTCCGGGCCAGCAACATCTACTGATGGGAGTTTCGATCGTTTAACGCGCGGCCACATATGACAATCTTGATGGAGAAACGAACAGCCATGGCGGAAGAAAAGAAAACGGAGCAGGAAGCGTTTGAAGAAGGCGACGAGCCCATCTCGCCGGAGGAGCTGGACGAGCGGCGCCAGTTCATGGACGAAGTCTTCGAGGATCTGGGGATCCTGAAGCACAAGGATATTGAAATCTCCTCGACCGCCTATCCCGGACAACTCCGCAATTATTATGTCGAGGAGCTGGAGAAGGTCCACGTTCCGGGCAAGCGCGGGTTTATTTCCGCCATCCGGCTGATCAACAAGAAGGTTCCTGAAATCTACCAGCCGACCCTGAAATATCCGACCGACACGGTCAAGTGCCGGAAGGACGGCAGCCGGACCACCTACACGCTCATCTATTCCTATGATCCCAGCGTCCTCCACTCCTTCCGGCACATCTACAAGAAGAACAAGCCCGACATGTGCATCTACATCCGGTTTTCCGACTAATCATCAGAATACAGAATACAGAATGATCGTCGTCACCGGCGGCGCCGGATTCATCGGCAGCGCCATCGTCTGGGGACTCAACCGCCGCGGAGAAAAAGACATTCTCGTCGTAGACCGCCTCGATGAACCAGGCCCGCCCGACGGCGAGCTGAACGACAAGCGGCGGAACCTGGCGCCGCTCGCGTACGCCGATTATCTCGACGCCGACGATTTTCTCGATCGCATCGCCCGAGGCGGCTGGGAGACCGGCGTGCGCGCCCTGATCCACATGGGCGCGATCTCCAGCACCACCGAGATGAACGCCGACCTTTTGCGCCGCAACAACACCGAATACACGCGCACGCTGGCCGAATATGCGCTCCGGCGCGGCGTCCGGTTCATTTACGCGTCCAGCGCCGCCACCTACGGCGACGGCCACGCCGGATACTCCGACGATCCGGCCGCCCTCGAGCGGCTGCAGCCCCTGAACCTGTACGGCGAGTCCAAGCACCGGTTTGATCTCCTGGCGAAATCGCGCGGATGGCTGGACCGGATCGCCGGCCTCAAATATTTCAACGTCTTCGGGCCGAACGAATATCACAAGGGCGACATGCGAAGCGTCGTGCTGAAATCGTACGAGCAGATCCGCGGCACCGGCCGGGTGCGGCTCTTCAAGTCGCACCGGCCCGACTACGCCGACGGCGAGCAGGTCCGGGATTTTCTCTACGTGAAGGACGCCGTCGACCTGACGCTGTTTTTTTTGGACCGGCCCTCCGTCCACGGCATCTTCAACATCGGCTCAGGCGTCACGCACACGTGGAAGGAACTCGTCACACCGGTCTTTGCGGCCATGGGCCGGCCCGTCACGATCGAGTACATCGATATGCCGGCCGGGATCCGCGACAAGTATCAGTACCACACGCTCGCCGATCTTTCGCGGCTCCGCGCCGCCGGCTGCGCGCGCCCGCTCACGCCGCTCGACGGCGCCGTTCAGGAATATGTGCGCGAGTATCTGATCCCGCACGTCTGTTTGTCTCCGTAAAAATTTTCGCAAAATATTGGTTTGAAGTATTGACATTCATTTTCCATCGCTGTATGAATGCGATGAGGGCAGGGGAAATAGGGTGCCCCGGCTCCGCGCAGCGGAGCTGATTTTTTTGCTTGACGAAAGGATGTGGTTGATCCCAAATGGAATCGATCCAGAGCGCTCATGGTAAAAGTGGGGGGGAAGAGCCGCCGGATCCAGTTGAGTCTTCCAAACCTCAATCTGCGACATCGCCCGCAGCTTCGATTTGCCCGTGGAAGTCCAAGTCCCGCTGGAAAGATGTGCCCGACCATGAGTGGAATGACTTCAAATGGCAGATGCGTAACTCCATCAAAACCGTCGATCAACTGAAACTGCACATTCCGCTGACTCCAACGGAAGAACAACGCCTAAAAAATGTCACCGATGTCTACCACTTCATGCTCTCGCCTTACTGGATGTCTCTGGTGAATCCGGACGACCCGAACGATCCGATCCGGCTCCAGTCGATTCCGTCAGGGAAGGAGCTGGAGGTGACGTCCTACGGCGAGGCCGACTCGCTGGACGAAAAGGAGGACTCGCCGGTGCCCGGCCTGACGCACCGGTATCCCAACCGCGTCCTGATGTACACCACCAACGTCTGTTCCATGTACTGCCGGTTCTGCACGCGCAAGCGCGAATGGATCGACGGCGATTTCCAGATGACCCGGCCGCAACTCGACGCGATGATCGACTACATCGCGCGCACCGACGCCGTCCGGGACGTCATCTGTTCCGGCGGCGACCCGCTCATGCTGTCGCCCGTCAAGCTCGACTACGTGCTCCAGCGCCTCAAGGACATCCCGCACGTGCAGATGGTCCGCCTCGGCACGCGGGTTCCGACCACGCTCCCGCAGAAAATCACGCCCGAGCTGATCGACATCCTCGAGCGCGGCAAAAAGGTCTGGGTGCAGACGCACTTCAACCATCCGCGCGAGGTCACGCCGACGGCCGCCGAGGCCTGTCTCAAGATTCTGCGCGCCGGCGTGCCGCTGAACAACCACACGGTCCTCATGCGCGGCGTCAACGACGATCCGTTCGTGATGCTGGAACTCATGCACAAGCTCACGGCGTCCAAGATCCGGCCCTACTACATTTTTCACTGCGACCAGATCAAGGGCGCGGAGTATTTCCGGACGTCGATCGCGAAGGGACTCGAAATCATGGAGTATCTGCGCGGCCACACGTCGGGCCTGGCGGTTCCGACCTACGTGGTCGACGCGCCGGGCGGCGGCGGCAAGATTCCCGTCATGCCGAACTACATCGTGTCGGTTTCCGAGGAGCGCTGGGTGCTCCGCAACTACGAGGGCATGATGGTGGCGGTCGAGGAGCCGCCCAAGCCTCTGCGCCGCCTCCGCCGGCGCCGGGACCGCCGGCCGGTCGAGGGCGTGGCGCGCCTGTTGTCGGGCGACCAACCCAGCCTGATTCCGGAACATCTGCTCCGCTACACGCGCCGGGCGCAGCACGCCGATGCGGCGCAGCCGACGCTGGTCCCGCACGCCTAGCAAGGAATCCGGAAGGAGGGGCGTATCACACCCGTGAAGATTGGTATCGCATTTGATCTGAAACCGGCCGCCGCCGCGAAGTCTGCGGATGTCCCGGACGATTACTACGAGGAGTACGATTCGGCCGAAACCGTGGAATCCATCGCGACCGCGCTCCGCCAGATCGGCCATCAGACGGTCCTGCTGGGCGGCGGCGCCGGATTTCTGGACCGCGTCCGGTTCGATCCGCCGGACCTCGTGTGGAACATCGCCGAAGGCGCCGGAGGCCGGTGCCGGGAGGCGCATGTGCCGTCGATCTGCGAATTTTTGGGCATCCCATACACGCATTCCGATCCTCTGACGCTGGCCGCAACGCTCGACAAGGCCATGGCCAAGCGCTTGGTCCGGCAGGACGGCCTGGCCACGCCGGACTTTGCGGTGATCCGGCAGGAAGAGGACCTCGAGGCCTCCAAATTTCCCACGCCGCCGCTCTTTGTGAAGCCTCTCGACGAAGGATCCTCGAAGGGCATCCGGAACGATTCCATTTGCCGGCGGATGATGGAGGCCGAAGAGCGCGTCCGGTGGCTCTTGCGGACCTATCGCCGGCCCGTCCTCGTCGAGCAATTCATTGCGGGCCGGGAGATCACCGTGGGCGTGATCGGCAACAGTTCCGCCGTGAACGGCGGGCGCGACACGGTGGAGGTGCTGGGCGTTCTGGAGGTGATTCCGCGCGGCGGGAGCAATCCCAATTTTGTGTACAGCCTTGAAGTCAAGCGGGATTTTGTGAACCTCGTCGAATACGTGACGCCGCCGCCCGCGTCCGGGCCGCAGATCAAGCGGATCGAGGAGGCGGCGACGTCGGTTTTCCGCGCGCTCGAGTGCCGCGACGTCGCGCGGATCGATTTTCGTCTGGCCGAAAACGGCACGCCGTTTTTTATCGAAGCCAATCCGCTCCCGGGCCTCTCACCCGCGACCGGCGACCTGCCGATTCTGGCCCGGCTGCTGGGAATTCCCTACACGGAGCTGATCGAAAAAATCCTGACCGCGGCGCTGGCCCGTTTGAATCCAGCGCGCGAAGTCTCCGCCTCCGCCTCCGGATGGCGCTGATCCGTTCCAGATCCCGGCCGCGCGCGGCGCCGCGCGTTTCAAGCCTGAACGTCGTTCTCTTGCACGACGAAACGGAGGACCTGCGGGGCCGGGAGGGCGAGGAAGCGCATGTAGGCGTCTGGGAAGCCATCCTGCCGATTCAGGAATCGATGGCGCGGCTTGGCCACCGAACCCGGACGGTGTCGCTGGGTATGGGGATCGACAAGCTCGTACGAGCGCTCGTAAAAGACCGGCCGGATGTGGTGTTCCATCTGGCGGAGACCGCGTTCGGCGACACGATGGGCGAGGCCCGCGTCACTTCCCTGCTGGACCTTCTGAATCTGCCCCATACGTCGGCGCCTCCGGACGCGCTGCTCTTATGCCGGGACAAGCTCAAAGCGAAAGCCGTGCTGGGCGAGTACGGCGTGTTCACGCCGCCTCACGCGATCTCCACGGATGGAACGCTCCCGGAAAATCTTCCGCTGCCACCCTGGATCTCCAAGCCGACCCTGGAGGACGGCAGCATCGGCGTGACCGCCGACGCCGTGACCTCCGATCCGTTGCGTCTCCGGCGGCGGGTCGGCTCGCTGTACCGGAAACTGCGGCAGCCAATCCTGATCGAATCCTACATCGCCGGCCGGGAAATCAACGTGGGCGTGGTCGGCGACGAGGTGTTGCCGCTGGCCGAGATCGATTTTTCGCGGCTGCCGGAAGGCGCCGCGCGCATTGTGGGATACGAGTCAAAATGGAAATACGATACCGTCTATTTCAAATGCACCCAAACGCTCTGCCCCGCGCCTCTGCCCGCCGCCCTTCGCGACCGGATCGTCCAAGTCGGACGGACGGTCCTCGGCGCGCTGAACGTCCGCGGCTACACGCGCATTGACCTGCGACTGGACCGGCACAACCGGATTTACGTGCTGGAGGTCAACCCCAATCCCGATCTTTCCCCGATCGCCGGCATGGCCAAAATGGCCGTAACCGCCGGCTGGGGCTTCGACGGCCTCATCACCCGCATCCTCGACTTCGCGCGAAGTTCGCGCTAACCGCATGAGAGCCGTTGCGGCGCTGATGGCCTGTTTCATGTTGTCTGTTTCTCCGGCCTTTGGCCAGCAGATCGTCAAGATCGAGAAGGTGCGTTCGGGCGCGGTGGCCGTGGAGGACACGGCGCCGGCGTCGGAGCGGCCGCGGTTTACGCGGATCAAGGACACGTGGGCATGGGATTTTCACATGGGCATGGGCGCGTCCTGGGGGGACTACAACGGGGACGGGCTGCCGGACCTTTTTGTGAGCGGATACTATCGCCATCCGGATCTTTTGTATCGAAACAAAGGCGATGGAACGTTCGCGAAGGCGGAGACGGAAGCCGGCGTGGACGCGGGCCGGGCCGCGGGATTCGGCTGCGGCTGGGCCGACTACGATAACGACGGCGACCAGGACCTGTACGTCGTCAACGTGAACGAGGAGCCGGACTTTTTGTGGCAGAACGACGGAGAAGGCCATTTCCGAAACGTGGCGGCGGAGGCCGGGATGGGCCAGAAGGGAAACCATTACGGCGCCGCGTGGGCCGATTTTGACGGCGACGCACATCTCGATTTGTTTTTGGTCGGTGGGGCGCAGAATGCGCTCTTTCAAAACCGCGGCAACGGCACTTTTCTCGACATCGCCGCCGGGGCCGGCATCGTCGAATCCTCTGTGCAGGGATACGGCGTCGCATGGGGCGATTACGACGGCGACAAAGACCTCGACATCTACGTCACGCGTGGCGGGCAGGACTTCCTGTACCGCAACAACGGCAACGGGACGTTCAAAAATGTGGCCGCCGACGTGGGCATGGCCGAAAACGTGAACGGCCAGGGCGCCGCGTGGGGCGATTACGACAACGACGGCGATCTCGATCTCTACGTCGCCAACTACGGCGACGCGCAGGATTTTCTCTACCGCAACAACGGTGACGGCACGTTCGCGCAGGTGGCCGAAAAGTCCGGTATGCGGGACAGCCTGCGGGGCCGGGGCGTCGCATGGGGCGACTACGACAACGACGGCGACTTGGACCTCGTCGTCGCCAACGACGCCAGCCAGCCACTCACGCTGTACCGCAACAACGGCGACGGCACGTTCGCAAACGTCGCGAAGCAGGAAGGCCTGGAAGGCGGCTGGTGCATCGGCGCGGGATGGGCCGATTACGACAACGACGGCGATCTTGATCTGTTCATCGGCACGCAGGTGACGCATGTCGATCTGTTTTATCGCAACGAGGACACAGGCGCGAACGGCTGGATCAAGGTCAATCCGCTGACGCGCGGCGCCGCCCGGGGCCGGGCGCAGGTCGTCGAATGTCCGCACTGCGGCACGAAATTCAATCCGGCCACCCGCGAGATCGTAAAATCCGACGCGGGGGACGGCGCGCCTTACCGGCTCGCGATCGGCGCATGGGTCGAGATCGACTTGGACGGCGGCGCGGACTTTCGAAAAGGTCCGGGCCGTTACGTCGCGGCTCTGGTCGGCGCCGGCGACGGCCTGGGCAATTCGGCGATCCCGGTCCATCTGGGCGTCGGCAAGGCGAAGCAGGTGGACGTGCGCGTGACGTATCCGACCGGCCGTGTCGTGACAGCGGCAAAGGCGCCGGTCCACCAGACGGTCACGGTCAAGGACCAATAGATGCGGGATAACGGCAAAAAGGATCGTGGCGTGAGATGAGTGGATATCCATTGATACGGATGAGGCGGCGCCGGGCGACGCCCGGGATTCGGAGACTGCTTCAGGAAACGCGGCTTCACGCGGCCGATTTCATCTATCCCCTCTTCGTCCGCGACGGCCGAGGCGTGCGGGAACCCATCGATTCGATGCCGGGCCAGTACCGGTATTCCTCCGACACGATCGTCAAGGAATGCGAGCGGGCGCACAAGCTGGGCGTGAGCGCCGTGCTCCTCTTTGGGATTCCTTCTTCCAAAGATGCCCTTGGGAAGTCCGGCTACGATCCCAATGGCGTGATCCCGCGGGCGGTGCGGTCGATCAAGAAGGCGCTGCCGGACATCGTCGTGATCACGGACGTGTGCCTGTGCGAATACACAGACCACGGCCATTGTGGCGTCCTCGAAAAGCGCGGCGCGACGGTTCGCGTGGACAACGACCGGACCCTGCCGCTCCTCGCGAAAATGTCGCTCGCACACGCGGACGCCGGGGCTGATGTCGTGGCCCCCTCCGACATGATGGACGGCCGTGTCGGCGCGATCCGCGCGGAGCTGGACCGGCGTGGATACGCGCGCGTTCCGATCCTTTCCTACGCCGCCAAATACGCGAGCGGCTTTTACGGCCCTTTCCGGGACGCCGCCGGGTCCGCGCCCAAATTCGGCGACCGCGCCGGGTATCAGATGAACCCGCCGAACGTCCGTGAGGCGCTGGCCGAAATCGCGCTGGACATGGAGGAAGGCGCGGACATCGTGATGGTCAAGCCGGCCCTGGCCTATCTGGACGTGATCCACGCCGCACGCGCGCGGTTTGATGTGCCGATTGCGGCCTACAACGTGAGCGGCGAATACAGCATGGTCAAAGCGGCCGCGCAGAAAGGCTGGCTGGACGAGCGGCGAGTCGCGATGGAGATTCTGACCGCGATCCGCCGGGCCGGCGCCGATCTCATTCTGACCTACTGGGCCCCCGACGCCTGCGAGTGGATCCGCCGATCCTGATTCGCTTGACAAACCGCCGCCGTTCGGTAATCTAATCAATCAGGTAACTATTCACCTCCTCTCCCCCCGCAGGGGGGAGAGGATTGAGGTGAGGGGGGGTCAGGCGTCGGCAGGCAATATTGCCACCCTCACCCCGACCCTCTCCCGCCAAGGGCGGGAGAGGGGGATACCTGAACAGTTCCTCAATCAGGAGGTGGACGGAGACATGCCCATTTATGAGTTTTCCTGTTTGAGTTGCAAGAAGCCGTTCCAGACCTACACCCCGACGATGGCATGGAAGGGCGTCCGCTGTCCGAAATGCGGGAGCCTCGAGATTCAAAAGCAGTTGTCGCGATTCGCGGTGATTTCCGGCGAGTCCGGCGTCGGCGAGGATTTCGGCTCGGATGTTGACGGCGGTGAATGTTCCGGCGATCCCGACCATTGTCCGCGGTGCGACACGGACTGATTCTCTTGACAACCGATGTTTGTGCGGTAAGCTTTATTTGAAATCTCAAACCTCAGGAGGGCGGTATGGGCAACCTCGACGATTTCGATGACGACGTCGCTTACGCCTCAACCAATTCTTCCGCCACGCAGTACCGGTGCGAGGAATGCGGCTACAAGTGGCATGTCAAGGGCTTTAATGAGGAGACTGACGAGTCCGACGGCACGGTCTATTACGACGCCAACACCGATCTTGAGCCGACCGCCTGCCCGCTGTGCGGCTGTTCCGACATTCTGACGCTTTAATTTGACGCCCCTCTCCCCGTAGCTTATAATCCCACCCTCAATGACGGACGTCTACATTCGCGGTGTGGGGATGACGAAATTCGGGCCGTCGGAACGCCGGCTGGAGGACCTGATGTACGAAGCCGCCGTCACGGCGATGTCCGACGCCGGGGTGGACGACGTCGACGGCGTGGTGGTCGGCGCGATGAGCCCGGAATCCTTCACGGGCGAGAGCAACATTTCGGCCTTCATCACGGACTACCTGGGCCTCGTGCCAAAACCCACGATGAGAATCGAGACGGCCTCCTCGACCGGCGCCGCCATTTTTGACGGCGCCTTTTTTGCGCTCGCCTCCGGATTTTTCAAAAACATCCTCGTGCTCGCCGGCGAGAAAATGACCACCCTCAGCACCGGCGCCGCCACCCGCATCCTCTCCGAGGTCCTGTCCCCCCAGGAACGGCGGCAGGGCGGGACAATGCCGGCCCTGGCGGCGCTGATCACGCGGGACTACATGCACACCTACGCCTGCCCGCGAGAGGCCCTGACGTACATTGCCGTCAAGAATCACAGGAACGCCTCCAAGAATCCCTACGCCCATTTCCAGTTCGAAGTCGACGCGCAGCGGGTGGAGACCAGCAAGGTCATCGCCGACCCGCTCCGCCTCTACGACTGCAGCCCGCTGTCGGACGGCGCGGCCGCCATCGTGATGACGACGGAGAAGACGCCGATCCGGGTGGCCGGGATCGGCCACGGCACCGATTTCGTCGCGCTGACCCAGCGCGAGAGCCAGATTCATTTCACGTCGACCCGTGTTGCGGTGAAGAAGGCCTTCAAGCTGGCCGGGATCAAGCCGGCCAAGATCGACGTCGCGGAAATCCATGACGCCTTCACGCCATTTGAAATCCTCGGTTGCGAGGACGTCGGATTTTTCGAGCCCGGCGACGGCTGGAAGCATATACTGAACGGCGAAACCGAAATCACCGGCCCGCTTCCCGTCAATCCCTCCGGCGGCCTCAAGGCCCGCGGCCATCCGGTCGGCGCGTCGGGACTCGCGCAGATCATCGAAATCGTCTGGCAACTCCGCGGCGCCGCGGGACTGCGGCAGGTCGACCGCAAACTCCGCTACGGCCTGACGCAGAGCGTCGGGGGGCTGGGCACCAGCAACATCGTGACGATTCTCGAAAAGGTGGCCTAACCGTTGGAGCCGGCATCCCGCCTCGAAGCGTCCTTTTGCGGAAAGTGCCGCAAGCAGTTCGTCCCGGTCCGGGCTCACTGCTCCTCCTGCCGCGGCCGGACGGAGCGGATCTACATCGAAGGCCGCGGGAAACTCAGAACCTTCACGACCCTCTTCGTGACGCCGGACGGGTTCACGCCGCCGCTGGTGATCGGCATTTGTGAGCTGGACGGCGGCCTGCGCGTCCTCGGCGAGATCGGCGACTACCGCGCGCGGGAGAGCCTGACGGTGGGCGAGCCGGTGCGGGTAACAGAGAAAGAAGGAAAATATTATCTTCTGCTGGAACGCCCGGCCTGACCTCCGCCTCGGGACAGCGATCCTGTGGTTGCTGGTTTCGGGATGCACGGGCGGCCGGCCGGGCGACTCGCCGGACGGCGCTTTCGAGATCGACCTGATCCTCTCCACCGCCGACGGCCTGCGCGACGGCGATCCGGTGCTGCGGGACCGCGAGACCGTCGGCCGGATCGTCAGGCTCGCGCCGAAGGTCAATCGCGTTGAGGCGACGGCGCGGTTCGACGGATCCTACCGGCCCACTCGAAGCGCCAGGTTTGCGCTCCGATGGGACGAGGAGGGCCGGCGGTTCGTTCAAATTGTTGAGACCCGGCCGGCGCCGGACAGGTACCGGTCCGGCGAAAAAGTTCTCGCGCAAGTTTCGCCGGAATCCCTCGAAAACAGACTGTGGGTCGTGAAATGATCGGACTGGCCGTTTCATTTTTTCTATGCCTGCCGGTCATTTCCGCCGCCGAGCCTCGCGCCCCGGAGCCCGCCGGACGGCCGCTGTCGACCCTGGTGCGACTCTTGATCCTGGCGCCGGACTCTCCGGCGCTCCATTATGAGCTGGGTGCGGCCTACTCCCGGCATTCGCTGTGGCCCCAGGCCGAAAAGGAATTCCAAACGGCTCTGCAACTGGCGGCGCGGCAGCCGCGGGCCGGCCTGTCCGAGATCGAACTCAAGAAATCCTATCTGCGGTCGGTCCGCGCGCGCCGGCCGCTTTCGACCGAACTCAAAACGCTCCTGGATCTGCGCCGGGCCGCGCCGTCGGACCCGGACATCGCGCGGTGGCTGGTGGAGATTTATCTTGAAAAAGGCGACCGGGCCGCCGCCCGCTCGATGCTGAACCTTCATCCATCCCTCAGAGAGAACGCCGACATCCTCGCCAAAATAGTCGGCGTCGGAACGCCGGCGGCGCTGGAAAGCCCGACGCTTCTGGAAGAGCGCTTCCGGGATCTTTCCACGCTCATCGAGGTCGGCAGCGTGTCCCACCAGACGACGGCCGCCCGGCAGATGATCGATCTCGCCGGCCGGCTGCCCGTGGCCACCATGACGGAACCCAGGCGCAGGCTGGTGAACCGGGCATTCGAACATTTGAAGTCCCACACGGAGAGCCTTCCGGCGGACGACGTCTACCGGTTCCAGGAAACGTATCTGGCCCTGCTCGAACAATGGAACGTGCGGGACCGCGCGAAAGGCTTGGTTGCGGATCTGAGAAAAAATTTCGATCGCGCGAGGACCGATCCCGCGCTGCTCCACCGCCTCGCGCGCCTTCAGGCGCAGGACCGGCAGGACGCCGAGGCGCTGGTGTCGCTGCGGGAGGCCTTCCGGCTCGGCTACGACGACGGCGCCGCGCGGCTTCTGCGGGCGGAGATTCTGGACCGAGGCGCAAAGACGGCCGAATCTCTGGAGGAATATCTTGCGGCGCTCGAGGCCGGCCTGGCGGAACCGGACCGCCGACAGGCGGCGACTCACGTTGAAAGAGCGTTGTTGCGGCTCGACCGCGGAGCGGGGATCCCGGATGAAACGCTGCGTCGAGCCGCAGGGCTTTTGCAGGAGTCACCGCTCGCACAACTCGCGTGGGCCCGGCGATTGGAATCGCGCGGTCGGGCGCAGGAGGCGCATGACCGCTATGCGCTGGCATCGCGACTCGACCCGTCTTCCCGGGAATCGACGGGGGGCGCGGCGCGGACGGCGATCGACCTTGGCCGCGAGAGCGACGCGGTCGCCGCCCTGCAGCGAATGGATGCGGGGCAGGTCCGTGCACTCTGGGACCGCCGGCCTGTCCTTGCGGTGGGCCGCCGGCTGCTCGCGCTGGGAGAGACCGAACCGGTCCGCCGATGGGTCCAGTCTCTGAGCGGCCGGCCGCGCACCGCGCCGATGCCGCCGGACCTGATCGCGCTCGCGGCCGAGCTTGCAATGTCCGAGGGAAATCTCGAAGAGGCCGCCCGACAGTATGCGCAGCCGGCGCTGACGGGCCGCGCCGTGGCGGCGACGGTTGCGGAGCAGATGGCGAAGATCCGGGAAAAATTGAAAGCCCGGGACTTCGCCGAATCCGACAAACTTTCCGCCGCCCTGAGATCGCTCGTCCACGAAACGCCCGAGGCCTATGCGCTCCTCGGCGAATTGGAGCTTGCGCTGGGCCACCGGGCCGCGGCCGAATCCGCGTTTCGGCTTGCGCTGACCGCGCGGCCGAACAACGAAGAGGCGGCCCTGGGGTTGGCGCGGCTGCTCGAGCAATCCGGCGACGCCGGCCGGTCCATCGAGGCGCTGACGAAGCTGGACCCCAAATCCAAGGAAGTGTGCCGCGCGCTGGCCCGGCTGCATGCGGGCCGCGCCGAATGGGAAATGGCGGCCGGCTGGATGGAGAAATGCGCCGAAGCGGATCAGGACCGCATGCAAACCGCATGGTACTGGTTCCGGGCCGGCCAGATTGACGAGGCCTTCCAACTGGTTCCACGCGGCGGCCTGTTCGAGGCCGTTCTGGAAGCGGAACGAGGCCGGACGGAACGGCTCGCGAAACTGAATCCGCGGCTGCTCAGGACGGTGCTGGGCGAACCTGAGCGGCCGGAGGGCCGGAGAAAAAAAATTCAGGAGGAATGGAACGAATCGATCCTGAGCGCGGCGCGGCGCCGGTTCGCGGCGGATGACCACGAGGCGCTGATCGACCTCTGCGACGACCTTCTGCGGCGCGCCGACGCACCGGAGGCGCACTATCTCAAAGGGGCGGCGTACCTCAAACTCGGTCTCTACGATCTCGCGCGCGAGTCCCTGCGGACCGCCGCCAAGTTTCCGGACTGGAGCGTCCCGGCGAATCTCAAGCTTGGCCAGCTCGCGCTGATCCTCGGCGAGCCGCTGCGGGCGCTGGCCCATCTGGACAAGGCGGGTCCCGGCTCGGATCCTTCGGAGCTGATTCTCGCATGGGGCATGGCCCTCGCCGTGAGCAAGTCGCCCGAACAGGGCGAGCAGATCGTGCGGCAGGTTTCGGCGAAAACGCCGCGCGGCAAATTTTTCCTGGGCCGGCTCTTGGAAAATCAGGGCCGCGCCAAGGAGGCCGTCGAGGCGTACCGGTCGGCCCTCCGGGACCACGGGGAATTTGCGCCGGCCGCCTACCGGCTGGGCCTTCTGGCGAAGGCAGCGAAGGACGCGAGGGGGGCCAGAGATTATTTTTCAGCGATTCTGCGGGATGCCCCGCCCGGCGACCCCTATCGCCAGCTCGCGCAGGCCTCGCTGGAGGAACTGGACAATCGGTGAGTATTTCCTTGACTTTCCACTGCCGGTCACGTTAATATCTTCCCGCATGGAGAGGGAGGGCAGTTCCACGAAGGTGACACGTTTGGCCGCGGCGCTCGTCATGTGGGTGGCGGCGGCCCCTGTATCCGCCGAATTGTTCGTAGCCGATTTCAACGGGGACGGGAAACCCGACGTCCTGATGTCGTCGCCGTCCGCGCCCGACGGGTTTGTCGTGCTGCTCAACCAGGGCGAGTGGGGCGGGAAAATCCAGTTTCAAAAAGTGATGCCGGACGTCAAAACTGCGGGAATGTCGATGGAGCGCGCCGCGCCGGCGCCGGCCTCGCCGAGCGGGTGGGCGCCCACCGCGCCGGCCGCCTCGTGGCCGGCGGCGACCACGCCGTCGGCTTCGTGGCCGGCGGCGCCGGCCGCAACGCCGCCTTCTGCGGCGCCGGCGCCGTTGCCGTGGCAGACGCCGGCGGCGCCCGCAACGCCCAAGCCCGCGATCACCCCGCCGCCGGCGCCTTCGATATCGTCGTCGGCGCCCAGACTCAAACCACTGGGCGGTTCGACCTCTGCGCCCGCTCCGGCGCGCGCGACACCGGCCGCCGCGCCCAGAAGCGACAAACCGATGGCCGCGGAGCCCGCAAAGCCGGATTGGAAGCCGGCCGCGCCCGAGGCCCAGCCGGCAAAATCCTGGTCCGCCGGCGGGCGGAAGGTGGCACTGTTCAATTACAAGGACAAGACCGCCGGGGCGCAGTTCGCATGGTTGGAACGCGGCATCGCCAACATTTTGAAGTTCGACATCATTGAGGTCAAGTCCGTACAGATGCTCGACCGGGACCGGACGGACGTCACGTTCGATCCGGCCTGGTTCAAGGATTCCGGCCTGGCGGCGGATCTGATCATCACCGGCGAATTTCAGGAGGCCGGCGAGCGGCTGATCGTCACCACCTGGTTTCTCTCGCCGAGCATGTCGGCGCTGCGCGAGTTCAAGGTGGAAGGCGACCGCGCGGACATTTTTTCTCTGATCGAAAAGGTCGGATCGCAGCTCAAGCAGGAACTCTCCTCGCTGTAACCTCCCCACCTTCTCACCCCACACGGTTTCTGATATTCTGCCGGCTCAATGAACGCGCAGCGCTTTAACCGGATTTTTCTGATCGTTCTCGACGGCGTCGGATGTGGAGAGGCGCCCGACGCGGCCGCCTTTGGCGACACAGGCTCCGACACGCTCGGCAACATGGCCCGGGCCGTGGGCGGACTGCGCCTGCCGACGCTGGAGCGCATGGGGTTGGGCCGTCTGGGCCGGATCGAGGGCGTCGATGCGGCGAGGGCCCGCGCGGGCGCGCACGGTGTGATGGTGGAGAAATCGGTCAACAAGGACACGACCAGCGGTCACTGGGAGATGGCGGGTGTCGTGGTCGAAGAATCCTTTCCGACCTATCCCAACGGGTTTCCGGCCGAAGTGATCCGGCCGTTTGAGGAGGCGATCGGCCGAAGGATCCTGGGCAACAAGGCGGCGTCAGGCACGGAGATCATCGCCGAACTCGGAGAAGAACATGTGCGGACCGGCCGGCCGATCGTTTACACGTCGGCCGACAGCGTGTTTCAGATCGCCGCGCACGAGGACATCATTCCTCTCGATACGCTGTACGAGATCTGCCGGACCGCCCGGCAGATGCTCACCGGAAAACACCGGGTCGGCCGCGTGATCGCGCGGCCGTTTGTCGGGAACACAGGGAATTTCAAGCGCACGCCGCACCGGCATGATTTTTCCGTCGAGCCGCCGCGCCAGACGCTGTTGGACCGCATGAAATCCGCGGGCCTGGAGGTTCTGGGGATCGGCAAAATCCAGGACATCTTCGCCGGGTGCGGCTTGACCGGTCATTTCCCCATGGAAAGCAACGCGGAGGGGATGGCCCATCTATCGGACCTGGCGGGCCGCGCGTTTCGAGGCATGGCGTTTTTGAATCTCGTCGATTTCGACATGCTGTACGGCCACCGCAACGACGTGCGGGGATTCGTGGCGGCGCTGGAGGAGTTCGACGCGCAGTTGGCCGGCTTTCAGAAGCGCCTTCGGGAGGACGACCTGGCGGTGCTGACCGCGGACCACGGCAACGATCCCACCACGCCCTCGACCGACCATTCCCGGGAACTGGTGCCGCTCCTGGCCTGGCACCCCCGCCTCACCCGCCTGGTCGATCTCGGCGTGCGGCAGGGATTCTGGGACATCGGACAGACCGTCGCGGAAAATTTTTCGATTGAAGGCTGGACCGGCGCGAAGAGTTTCCTTGCAGATATATGACACGGGGCCGGTGATCCCTGTTGCTTGAGATGGCGGATTTGCCGTCCATGGCAAATCCTGACCCTGGGGCAACAGGGATAATCCATCCCTGGATAAAAAAAAGTTACAAGCTTCAAGCCACGGGCCGGATTGCGTCCGGTCCCGCGGCTTGAGAGCTTGTAACCGGTTCCTAACTTTGGGCGCCCTGACATCGGGCGGGCCCTATAAGACTAAAGTGCGTGTGACACTGGTCTTACACGTACGTGTCTACGAGGGTGCCGCGCCCAACGTCCGGTGCGCTCGTGCCTTTAACCGCTATCGAGCCCGGCGCCGGCATGGCGGATGGTTCAATCTGTTGCGCCATGCTGTAGTACCGGGCACTGATATCGGCGAGCGTCACAGGAGCTGTTTGCATGGGACGTCACCTACTGGAGACAGCCGCCCCGAGGGCCGCTGTCTTCGATTCAGATCCCGCATTGGGGACCTCTCCACTCGGAGCCGCAGACTGAGGAAAATCTGCGCCCGCCCCCTCAGCCGAACGCCGGGCCGGCGAGGGATGCGGGCGACTTGGATAATGAAATGATTCTCCGATGGAGTATGAGCAGTAATAAGTCCTGCCACATCTGTTTTTGGGATTGCGTGTTGAGGAATGCGCCGATGTTCCTTGTGTTTTGCCCATGACCGTATGACCGCCTCCGTGCGTTGGTCGAATCCTTGTCTCTATTCATCCTCTTCGGTATCCCGCTGGAATAAATTAGGGGAATCCGTGGGTATTTTTCATTTTTCCGCATCAAGCGCCAGTTGACATAATGTCTCTTGACCCGGCGGCGGTGGGCTTGTAAAGCCTTCCTCATCATGTGCGGCATCGCCGGCTGGCAGTGGACACGGGAACCCGAAAATGCGCGGGAGGTTCTCCGCGAGATGGCGGCGCGGCTGGTTCACCGCGGTCCCGACGAGGACGGTTTCTTCATCGACCGCCGCGTGGGCCTGGCGCACCGGCGGCTGAGCATCATCGATCTCAGCACGGGCAAACAGCCGCAGGGCAACGAGGACGGCTCGGTCCAGGTGATCTTCAACGGCGAAATTTATAATTTCCTCGAACTCCGGCAGGAACTCCTCGCCCGCGGGCACCGGATGGCCACGAAGTCCGACACGGAGGTGCTCGTTCACCTGTGGGAGGAACTCGGCCCGAAGATGGTCGACCGGTTGCGCGGGATGTTCGCGTTCGCGATTTACGATGCGCGGGACGGAACGCTCTTTCTCGCGCGCGACCGGCTCGGCGTCAAACCCCTGTATTATGCCGAAACCCCCGCAGGCCTCTTCTTCGCCTCAGAACTGCACGCGATGCTGGCCGCGCCGGCCGTCCGGCCCGTATTGGACCTTGAGGCGCTTGACCTGTATCTCTCGCTGCAATACGTTCCCGCGCCCCGCAGCATCTACGCGACCGTCCGCAAGCTTCCGCCGGCTCACTTCCTGATCGCCCGGAACGGCCGCATCGAACGCGTGGAGCGGTACTGGTTTCTCTCCCCCGCGGTCCGCCCGATCTTGCGGCCGGAGGCGATCCGGCAGCTCCGCGAAAAAATGCTGGAGGCCGTGCGGATCCGGATGATCTCGGACGTTCCGCTGGGCGCGTTTCTCTCAGGAGGGATCGACTCGACCATCACGGTGGGCCTGATGGCCCGCTGTTCGACCCGGCCGGTCAAGACGTTTTCGATCGGGTTTGAGGAGTCCGATTATTCCGAACTCCATCATGCCCGCGCGGCAGCAAAACTTCACGGGACGGAACACCACGAGTTCGTCGTAAAACCGGACGCCATCGAGCTTTTACCGACACTCGTCCGGCACTACGGCGAGCCCTACGCCGACAGTTCCGCGATTCCGACCTACTATCTCTGCCGGGAAACGCGCAAGCACGTGACGGTGGCGCTTTCGGGCGACGGCGGGGACGAGGGGTTTCTCGGCTACAACCGCTACCTCGCCATGCGCCTGATGCCCATCCTGGGCCTCTGCCCCTCGTGGCTCCGCGCCGCCGGCATCGGCGTGCTGCGCCTCCTTCGTCACAAGCGCGCCCGCCAGGCCGCCCGGCTGCTTCAGATGAGCGGCCGGCCCACGATCCGCAGCTACCTGGACGCCGTGTCGCATTTCACGCCCGATGACAAGGCGCGCCTCTATTTGCCAGAACACGGCCGGCGGCTCACAGGAGAAAACGAGCGAGGCTCGGCGGCTGAGCGCTACCTGAATGATTTCTTTCCGGCCAGCGCGCCGCTCTTGCAGGCGCTGTCCTGCCTGGACATTCACACGTACCTGCCGGAGGACATCCTGGTCAAAGTCGACATCGCGTCGATGGCCAACTCCCTTGAAACGCGCTCGGCGTTTCTCGATCACCAGATCATTGAATTCGCGATGTCGCTGCCGCCGGAACTGAAAATGCGGGGGATGAGAAAGAAAGATCTGCTGAAAACGGCTTTCAAGGACCTCATGCCGCCCGATGTGCGGCGGCGCGGGAAAATGGGGTTCGGCGTGCCGCTGGAACACTGGTTCCGGCGGGAACTCCGATCATTCGCCCAGGAAGCGCTCGACCGACCGCCGGACGCGCTCCGATCGATTCTTCAACCGGACGCCGCCCGCCTGTTTCTCCGGGATCATCTGGAAGGCCGGCGCAAAAACGACCAGCGGCTGTGGAATCTCCTGTTCCTTTATACGTGGGCCCGGACGTTCCCGGTGGCGGATATCCAGTTCCCGGCCCGCTAAAGGTCGAGCCTACTCGTCGTCGTCCTCTTTTTCCTTGTCTTTCTTTTTCTTGTGGTGTCCGTGTCCCTTGCCTTTTCCCTTGTTGATCTTGAACTCGACGGACTTGGCCACCTTCTTGCCGCCTTCTTCCATGTACTTGACGCCGATGCGATCGCCGACTTTCAGATCCGCGAACGCCTTGACATTCTTGAAGGTGGTCGAATCCTTGATCACGATCACCGCTTCCGACTCGACGCCCTTTGATTTCTTGGTGAGCGTCACCGTCCTGTTCTTCGCGTCCATGGCCTTGATTTTTCCGGTGAAGGACTTTGATTTTTCCTTGTCGCCTTTGCCTTTTTTCCTGGACGACCCTTCCGCCGCCTCATCTTTCTTGCCGGACTCCTTCTTCTCGTCGGCCCACGCCGGCCCGGAAACCGCAATGAAGAGCGTGAGAGCGAAAACCGCCGCTAAAAACCGTTTCATGGATATGAGCCTCCTCCTTCAGTGTAATCTGCCCTGCCGTCCTTTTGCTTAACATGACCGCCGCCGGCAATCAACGCCGTTACTTGAGATGCTCCGTCGTCTCGGCCAGCCGGCGGCTCAGGATCGAGGACAGGTTGTGCAGGACGCGCGTCGCCAGGCGCGGGTAGCGGCGCTCCAAACGGTCCAGCGCGTCATAGCCGAAGGCGAAGACCGTGGTGGCGCCGTGGACGATCACATCGGCGCTCCGCGGATGCTCGCTGATCAAGCCCATCTCGCCCACGGTCTCGCCCCGGCCGAGTTCCGTGACCGGCCGGCCCGATTTCATCACCGTGACCGAGCCCTCGAGGATCACAAACATTTCGTCTCCCGTTGCGCCCTCCTTCATGAGGGGCCAGCGGTCCGGCACGGTCATGAGCCGGCCCATCGACACGATTTTTTTGATGTCCGAAACCCCGAGCCGCGCGAAGAGCGGAATTCCATGCCGGACGTCCGATTTGAATTTGATCCGCCAGTGTTCCCATATTCCCACGAGCGGAATCCAGCCGAGGAGACCGGGCATCATCACGAAATCGTCGAAACAGGCCATCGCCATCGCGACGATCATGAAAAATCCGAACATCCGCACCGGCGGGAAATCCGACGCGAGCAGCACCGAAAATCCCAGGGCCAGCGCCACGTTCGTGAACACCATCGCGCGGCCCGCGCTCCCCACGACGTCCCGGATCGCGAGATACCCCTTGGGCTGCGTCCGGATGCCCCGCATGTAGTGAACGACGAAATGGATCGTGTCGTCCAGCGCAATGCCGAGCGCGACCGACGCCAGAAGCGCCGTCGCCATGTCGATCTGCACGCCCATGTACCCCATGATCCCGAGGACCGCCCCGATCGGCGCCACGTTCGGGATCATTGCGAGAAACCCGACCTTCGGCGAGCCGAAACATATCCACATCACGACAAAGACCGCCACCGCCGTGCCGAAGAATCCCTTGACCTGCCCGCTCAGGATCGCGGTGTTCGCCCGGCACGACATGAAATGATCGCCCGTGACGTGGCCGGTCATCGCGGCCGTCCAGCGTTCGTCCATGTACGTCTGGAGGTTCGAAGCCAGCGCGAGCGTCTGCGTTGCGCTCACGTTTTTGACCCGGACCTCGATCCGGCTCCGCTGGTAGCTGTAGTCGACGTACCGGTCCATGTTCGACGGGTCGCGGCCGAACGCCGCGAGAAACAGAATCTGCGATACCTCCTCCCGCGTATCGGGAATCTTCTCCATCGCAGGATCATTCCCGTGCACCGCCCGGTTCAGCCGTTTGACGAGGTCGACGAACGAGAGGGTTCGAAGAACATCGGGCTGCCGCGACGCGTAGCGCTCCAGCGCTTCGATCTGCCGCAGCGTTTCCGGGTCCTTGAGCGCGTCCGGCCCGCCGGCGTCCACCACGATGCTGAGACTGAGCGCGCCGCCCATCTTGTCCTCGAGGACCGCAAAGGCCCGGCGGACAGGCGAGTCCGGTTTGAAAAATTGTTTCGGGTCGCTCTCCACTTTCAAATGCAGCATCCCGGCCGACAAGAGCAGGGTCAAGCCGAACGCGGCGATGAGCGGGGCGGTTTTGTTCCGGTGAAAGGCTTGGGACATATCCGCAAGGAACGCCATCAGCCGGCTTTCCGGTGCGACGCGCCGGACCCGCGGCGCCGCCGACATCAGCATGAGCGGGAGATACGTGTAGATCAGAAACGCCGTGAAGGCCGTGCCGAGGGCGGACAGCAGGCCAAACTGGAGGATGACCGGAATGTCCGTGAGGCACAGCATGGCCGTGCCGATCAGGGTGGTTGCCTGCGCCACAAACAACGGGAAAAACGCATCGCTCGCCGCCTCCTCGCACAACGCCACCCGGTCCGGCGTCTCGCCCAACCGCGCCGCCACTTCGGCCATTTGCAGATGGCGGGTCATGAACTGCAGCGAATAGGTAGCGCACAGCGTCATGAGCAGGGTCGGCAGGATCACGTCGATCGGCGTCACCGGCCGGTCGATCCACCCGAGGAGACCGAACGTCCAGATCAGCGTCAGGCCCATGAGACTCAGCGGCAGAAATACGCCCCGGACCGACCGGAAGACCGCGAAGAGAAAGAGGCCGATGATGATCGCCGTGATCGGCAGAAGGCGCCTCAGTTCCCGCAGGGTGGCCCTGTGCAGTTCGAGCGCCTGGACGTGGCTGCCCGCGAAGCTCACGGGGACGCGCCCGGCCTCCATCCGGATTTTTTGCTGGAACCGCTTCACAAAATAATCGAGCTGCGCGCCGCGCACGTGCGGCCAGGTGCGGACCATGATCGCCGCGTATTTGCCGTCCTGCGAGACCAGGTGGTGGACGAGAAAGCTGTCGGACAGGACCGAGTCCCGGACCGCATCGGCCTCGGCCTGCGTTTGGGGCAGGTGGTCGCCCAGCCGGAAGTATCCGAGGGTTTTGCCGGATGCGGAGTAGAGCAGATCATGCGTGAGGCTGGAGACCCGCCGGGCGCCGCGGCCGGCCGACTCGCTGAGGCGCGCGATCAGCGCGAGGTTGTCCGGGGTGAAGGCGTTTTCAAACTCGAGGATGGCGATCAGGAACCGGTCGTCTCCGAAAATCCGCGTGCTGTCCCGGTACCGCCGCAGCTCCTCGTCGTGCGCCGGCAGAAACAGGTCGTCCGACGTGTCGACCTGCAGGCGCAGGTGCCGCAGCGCCATCTGCGAGAGTATCCGCGTGTCGCCGCCGAAGAGCCGCCAGAGGCCCACGCCGAAAAAGAGGGTGACCAGCGCCAGCGCCGCAAACGCCGCCCGGCGGTGACGGTGGAGGAACCGGACGTAGGACCGGACCATTATCGTATCGACGACAGGTTGCTTTCGGAGAAAAAGTCCGAAGGCAATCCCTGGTTGATCTTGATGTCCTCAACCGTCATCTCGGTCCAGTGCGGCCGGAGCGGACTGAAGACGGTGAGGCGCCGCGCGCGCCACCGGCGCCCGTCGGGCTGGTAGAAATCCTTCCAAGTGGACGTCTTGAACAGGCGTCCCTGCGCGTCGAAACTGTCGACGCGCAAAATCACGGCGCGGTCCGGGTCGACCCACACAAGCTGATGATGATAGGCAATGCGATCCCTCAATTTCTTCGCCGCCGGCGCCACCTGCACGACCACCGCCGGCCGGCCGTCCAGCTTGTCCTGCCGGAGGCGTGTGTAGATGTAGTCGTCCATGGTTCTCGGGACGTAATCCTCGAAGGTCAGGTCGCTGCCGAACACGTAATCGGATTTGCCGCTCTCCGTCAGAAATTTCGGCGTCCGGAACGCCGGCAGATACAGCCACTGGTAATTGTCGCCTTCCGGCTGATTCACGCTGATCAGCGTGGTCCCCCGAAGGTCGGCGGGAGACAGAAACCGCAGAAGGATCGCCGCACCGGATCCGCTTTCCGGCGCGCGCTGGTAATACTGCTTGATCTGCCACCGCCGCTGCTGGCCGTTCGCGTGGATCAGAATGAGCGTCGCCTCGCTCACTTCGTCCGCGGGGTTCATGTTCTCGTCCACCCACGACATCATCTCCCGCACCGCCGCCGTCTCGTCCGCCCACACCGGCCCGCCGGACATTCCCAGACACAGGATCGCCACCCACACACGTCTCATGCCGGCCCCACCCTATCAACGGCGGGGCAGAGGGACAAGCCGGCGACTCCGTCCCCAGGAAAGCATTCCGGAAAAATCGCTCAAACGGACGTTTATGATGATTGCCGGCACGGGGATGGCCGGGGTGGACAAAATGATGGGGGGTGGAAGACACATGAAAATTGTTTGCAGCATGTGCGGCGAGGCCGTGAACGCATTATCCGGGGAATGCCGATATTGCGGATCCGAGATCGATGCGCCCACGGGAATTCCGTACAAGTCAGTGAACGTCGAGAAGGGCTGGCCGACGGTCGAGGAGGCGCGTGAGAGAACCCGACAGGAAATCGCGCAAGCGAAAGCGCGGGGCGTCAAGGTTCTGAAAATTATTCACGGCTATGGCTCTTCCGGTGTCGGTGGAAAACTGAAACAGGCGCTTCTCGCAACCTTCTCTAATCTCGCCCGCGGAAAGCACATCGCCGGCTTCCTGAAAGGCGAGGACTTCCATGAGTTCAACCAGGCCGGAAGAAGCATCATTCTCCAGTTCCCGTTCCTGCAGTCCGATGCGGACTACGGCCGGAAAAACGAGGGCGTCACCCTGGTCGCGGTGGCGATCTAGGCCTCGGCCCATCGCCGCCGCGGCGGCTCCGGCAGGACCGACCGGCGATAACTCAAGAATCAGGGTTCAATCCCTTGATTCCGCAGCATATAAATTGGAACCGTCTCCTTTTCTTCCCCTTTTCTTCACCAACGCCTGGCACCATGATCCACAACTTTGACAGTCCGCGGTCGGCAGGGTAAACTTTCGGCGGTGGAAAATATTCTGAGAGAGATTCGGCTGGCCGTGCTGACGGGGCGGGTGGCGTTTACGCTGAAGGCCCGAGAAGAAATGGGCGCGGACAATTTGATGGATGTGGACGTGTATCAGTCGCTGATGAATGCGCGGACCGTGCGATCAAAGCGATCCCGCAGCCCGAAGCGAGTGATGGATAGGGAGAAAATCCATATCATCGTGGCGCCGTCCGATTCCGGGGCGCGGATTTATACGAAGGGACTTTTTCGAAAGCAACAGGAGAAAGCTGTTTTCTATATTTTGATTTCCTCTAAACGGTCGACAGACACTACTGAAAGGAGGAAAAAAAAGAATGGATGAGCTGGAGTTTGACGAGTGTCCGGCGTGCGAATCCGACCGGATTCGGCATATCAGGGGCAGCATCACGCATCGGCGGAATGGCCGAGCGGTGCAAATTCCAAAGGCGATGTATTGGAAATGCTCTGACTGCGGCGAGCAGTTTTACACGATGGCGGATATGCGCCGGATCGAGGAGTATCTGGATCGCCGCGCCGATCAATCGATTGCGGCTTAAGAGAAGAAAAACTTCGTGTTCGCCCGTGACCTGACGGGTGTATCCCGCTCGCTGCGGGACTCGAATAATTTTCCAATCGCCGGGACAAATCCCGGAAACCGCTATTCAATGCCCGGCACCGTGGTCCCCCCGTGGTCCCCGTGGTCTCCAGTTCCCGTTCCTGCAGTCCGACGCGGATTACGGCCGGAAAAACGAAGGCGTCACCTTGGTCGCGGTGGCGATCTAGGCCTTGGCCCATCGCCGCCGGGACGGCTCCGGCAGGAGCGACCGGCGATGACTCAAGAATCAGGGTTCAGTCCCTTGATTCTGCGGCATATAAATTGGAACCGGCCCCGTTTTTTTAATTGTTGATCCAAGGGAAGTGGAACCTCCACGACTCCGGCTTCTCACATGATCTGGCACCCTGATCCTTCATGGGGTCAGTAGTACGAAAGATAAGTCCAATCGCTCTCCGTATCTGGAGTGGTCTTTGCCCGTCGAACCGCGCCACGTGTCTTTGTCCCGAAATCGAAGGAGGAGCAACATTTTTCCCACGGCGACTCCGTCCCAAATTTGACAACGTGCCGCAAAAAAGAGAGTATGACTGATTTTAGGTTCAGCCCTCGGGCGGAGTGGAGGATGCAGGGTGGCCGACTGGATTGAGGTACGCGGGGCGAAGGTCCACAATTTGAAGAACATTGACGTGCGGATTCCCAAGGACCGGTACGTGGTGATCACCGGACTTTCGGGGTCCGGGAAGTCCTCCCTGGCGTTCGACACGCTCTTTGCCGAGGGCCAGCGGCGGTTTGTCGAGTCTCTGTCCGCCTACGCCCGGCAGTTTTTGGGGCAGATGGACAAGCCGGACGTCGAGAGCATCACGGGGCTGTCGCCCGCGATTGCCATCGACCAGCGATCGGCCTCCGGCAACCCGCGGTCGACCGTCGCGACCACGACCGAGGTCTACGACTACCTGCGCCTGCTCTTCGCGCGGATCGGCGATCCCTTCTGTCCCAAATGCGGCCGGCCCGTCTGCGGGTATTCGGTCGACGAGATCGTGCGGAAATTTTTTGATTTGCCCGAAGGCGAGCGCGTTCAGATTCTGGCGCCGGTCGTGCGCGGCCGCAAGGGCGAGTTTTCCGAGCTGTTCGCCAAGCTCCGGATGTCCGGATTCGCGCGTGTCCGGATCGACGGCCAGATTTTCTATCTCGAAGACGCGCCGAAACTCGACAAAAAACACAAGCACTCGGTCGAAGTCGTGGTGGACCGGTTGACGGTCAAGGCCGGGCTGAGGGACCGCGTCACGAGTTCCATCGAAACCGCGCTGACGGTCGGGGAGGGGCGCGTCACGTTTCAGATCGGCGGCGAGGAAGGCCGGCCCGCCGCCGAGCACCTGTTCAGCAACAAGCTCTCCTGTCCGAACTGCGACGTGAGCCTGCCGGAGATCGAGCCGCGCACGTTTTCGTTCAACAGCCCCTACGGCGCCTGCGAATCCTGTTCGGGCCTCGGGTCGAGCCTGGTGTTTGACGAGAGCCTGATCATCGGCGACGAGGGCAAGTCCATCTCGGACGGCGCGATCTTCCCGCTCCGCAACCGCGAGTCATTCCTCTTCCGCCAGGTGGAGGCGCTGGCCGGCGCCCTGGGGTTCAGCCTGACCGATCCGTACAAGACGCTCAAGCCCGACATCCGGAAGGCCGTCCTCTACGGCGACGGGGATCGCGAGCTGACCGTTCATATCCGGAAAAAAACGCGGACCCTCTCCTACCGCACGGATTTCCCGGGCGTCATCCCGTATCTGGTGGACCGGTACGAAAATTCGAATTCCCTCAACGTCCGCACCGGCCTGCGGCACTACATGGCCCACAAGACCTGCGACGCCTGCCGCGGCGCGCGGCTCCGGCCGGAGGCCCTGGCGATCCGGATCGCGGGGAAAAACATCTCCGAGGTCAACGCGATGACCATCGCGCAGGCCCGGCAATTCTCGGATTCGCTCTCCTTCACCGGCGCCCGCGCGCAGATCGCCACGCCGATCCTCAAGGAAATCCGCGCCCGCCTCGGGTTCATGGAGGCGATCGGCCTGGCGTACCTCACGCTCGACCGCAAAGTCGGCACGCTGTCCGGCGGCGAAGCTCAGCGGATCAAGCTGTCGACGCAGATCGGCTCGGCCCTCTCCGGCGTGCTCTACGTGCTGGACGAGCCGTCGATCGGCCTTCACCAGAGGGACAACGCGCGGTTGCTCGACACGCTCAAGCGGCTGCGGGATCTGGGCAACACGGTCATCGTGGTCGAACACGACGAGCAGTTCATCCGCGAAAGCGATTATATCGTCGACATGGGCCCGGCGGCCGGCGAGCACGGCGGGCAGATCGTCTTTTCCGGCACGCCCGCCGATCTCATGCGATCCGAAACCCTCACGGCCCGGTACCTGCGGCTGGGCGCCCGCAAAATCGATGTGCCCTCCATCAACGCGCCGCCCCGCCGGTTTATCGAAATTCGCGGGGCCGCCGAACACAATCTGAAGAACATCACCGTCGCCGTCCCCCTCGGCCGCCTCGTCGCCGTCACCGGCGTGTCCGGGTCCGGCAAGAGCACGCTGATCTACGACGTCCTGTACAACACGCTCGCCCGCGCGCTCCACAACGCCCACGTCGTGCCCGGCGCGTGCCAGGGCATTCAGGGCATGCGGCAGGTCGACAAGGTCATCAACGTCGACCAGTCCCCGATCGGCCGCACGCCGCGGTCGAATCCGGCGACCTACACCGGCCTCTTCGCGTTCATCCGGGCGCTCTTTTCGAGCCTGCCCGATTCCAAGATCCGGGGCTTCACGCCCGGCCGGTTCAGTTTCAATGTCGCGGGCGGCCGGTGCGAGCGCTGCGAGGGCGACGGGGTTCTGCGGATCGAGATGCAGTTTCTTTCCGACCTCTACGTGAAGTGCGACGTGTGTCACGGCAAGCGCTACAACACGGCGACGCTCGACGTGAAATACCATGAAAAAACAATCGCCGACGTGCTCGACATGCCGATCGACGAAGCCTACCGGTTTTTCGCGCGCCACCCGCAGATTGTCCGGCGGCTGAAACTCCTCAAGGACGTCGGGCTCGGATACCTGCGGCTCGGCCAGAGCGCGACGACGCTTTCCGGCGGCGAAGCCCAGCGCGTGAAACTCGCGGCCGAGCTGGGCCGGCCGGACACTCAAAACACGCTGTATCTCCTCGACGAGCCGACCACCGGCCTGCACTTCGCCGACGTCGAACAGCTCGTGCGGGTCCTGCGGCGGCTGGTGGAGGCCGGAAACACCGTCGTGATCATCGAGCACAACCTCGACGTCATCGGCAATTCCGACTGGGTCATCGATCTCGGCCCGGAAGGCGGCGACCGCGGCGGCGAGATGGTCTTCGCCGGGCCGCCGGCCGAACTCGCCAGGCATCCGACGTCGCACACCGGGAAATTTTTGAAAGACTGGTTCGCGGATTCCCGCGACGTCCACGCAAGCCCGCGGATGGCCATCGCATCATGAGCGGCGCCGCCGACCTGCAGACCGCGCTCCGCGCCGTCCGGCGCCGTGTTTCGCTCACGCCCCGCGTGGCGATCGTCCTCGGGTCGGGTCTGGGCGGGCTCGCCGACCGGCTGGCCGGCCGGGAGGCGATCCGGTACGAGGACATTCCCGAATTTCCGCGGACGAACGTTCCCGGACACGCCGGCAACCTGGTCTTCGGCGCCCTCCACGGCGTGCCGGTGGTCGCGATGCAGGGCCGCGTCCATTATTACGAAGGCCACCCGATGGACAAGATCGTCTTCGGCGTGCGGCTCATGAAACTTCTCGGCGCGTCGATCCTCTTCACCGCCAACGCCGTCGGCGGGATCAACAAAAAATTCCGTGTCGGAGACCTCATGCTGATCCGCGACCATCTCAATCTTCTCGGCGACCATCCGCTCCGCGGCCCGAACCCGGACAGCCTGGGTCCGCGGTTTTACGACATGACCTGTGCCTACGATGCGGACCTTCGCGCCGCCGCCCGGCGGGTGGCGCGGCGGATGAAGCTGCGGATTCAGGAGGGCGTGTACGCCGCGTGTCTCGGCCCGAGCTACGAGACGCCGTCCGAGGTGCGGATGCTGCGAAAACTCGGCGCGGACGCCGTCGGGATGTCGACCGTGCCCGAAATTCTGGCCGGCCGCCATATGAACATGCGATGCCTGTCGATTTCCCTGGTCTCGAACCTCGCGGCCGGCGTCAGCAAGCAGGCCCTGTCCCACGCCGAAGTGATCGAAACGTCCGAGCGGGTCGCCGGGCAATTCCAACGCCTCGTGATGGAGATGATGAAAGAACCGGAATTCAAATGAGCCCGAATTTCCTTCCTTACGAAATCATTTTCAAAAAACGCAACGGCCGGCGCCTGGACCGCGACGAGATCGAGTTCATGGTCGGCGGGTTCACGCGGGGCGACATCCCCGACTACCAGATGGCCGCCTTCCTGATGGCCGTCTTTTTCCACGGGATGGACGACGCGGAAACGGCGGCGCTCACACAGGAGATGATGGCGTCCGGCGAAGTCCTCGACCTGCACGGCCGGTTTCCCGTCCGGACCGTCGACAAGCATTCGACGGGCGGGGTCGGCGACAAGGTTTCGCTGCCGCTCACGCCCGCCGTCGCCGCCTGCGGCGTGCCCGTCCCGATGATGTCCGGCCGCGGGCTCGGACACACGGGCGGGACGCTCGACAAGCTTGAATCGATCCCCGGATTCCGCACGAATCTGTCAAAAGATGAGTTCGTCCAGGTCCTGTCCCGCGTCGGCGGCGCCATCATCGGCCAGACGGACAAGATCGCGCCCGCCGACCGAAAAATGTACGCGCTCCGCGACGTGACCGCCACCGTCGACTGCATTCCCCTCATCGCCGCCAGCATCCTCTCCAAAAAACTTGCGGCGGGTCCCGAGGCGCTTGTGCTCGACGTCAAGACCGGGCACGGCGCATTCATGCAGACCCTCGCCGACTCCAAACGCCTCGCACGCGCGATGCTCGGCATCTGCCGGAAAGCCGGCCGGCCCGCCGTCTGTTTCATCACCGACATGGAACAGCCCTTGGGCCGGGCCATCGGCAACGCGCTGGAGATCCGCGAAACCATCGAGTGCCTGTCGGGCGAGGGGCCGGCCGACCTGCGGGAACTCGTGGTCACCTTCGGCGCCGAAATGCTCAAACTTGCGGGCCGCGTAAAAAATTCCGAGGAGGGCCGCAAGGCCATCCTCACCGTGTTGTCCAACGGCCAGGCCCGCCGGAAATTCGCGGAGATCGTCGAAGCCCAGGGCGGCGATCCCAAGGCGATCGACGACCCCGCGCGCCTTCCGGCGGCCCGGCATGTCGTTGCGGTCGAGGCGCCAAAGAGCGGCGTCGTTCAGCGGCTGGCGGCGCGGGATGTCGGCGTCGCGTCTCTCCTGCTCGGCGCCGGCCGGACGCGCGCGTCGGACAAAATCGATTTTGCCGCGGGAATTGTCCTTGCCAAAAAAACGGGCGATCGCGTGAAAAAGGGCGAGCCCGTCGCATGGCTTCATGCCGGCGATCCCGCCCGCATCCCTGACGGCCGGGCGCGGTTTCTGGCGGCGCTGAAAATCGGCGCCGGGCGGCCCAAAAAAAGGAAACTGATATGGCAGATTCTCAAATAGCCCCCCCGGTCTGGCGGGTCGCGGCCGGAGACTCGGCCGCCGAACACGATCTCGTTTCGGCCCTGCAACTCAGCCCGCTTCTCGCGAGGCTTCTCGTGAATCGCGGCGTCCGGACAGCGCCCGAGGCCACGGAATTCCTAAACCCGGTACGCCGGCATCTCCACTCGCCATTTTTGTTCACTCAAATGGAACGCGCCGTTGCGCGACTCCGTCGGGCCATCGCGGACGGCGAGAAGATTTTCATTTTCGGTGATCGCGACGTCGACGGCATGGCGGGTACCGCCATCCTCCGCATCGTCCTGACCGCCTTCGGCGCCGACGTCGACAGCCACATTCCGACCGGGTCGGAAGGGTACGGCGTACATCCCGAGGTCATGGCGCGGGCGATCCGCGAAGGGTGCACGCTGGGCATCACCGTCGACACCGGCATCGCGGAGATCGAGCGGATCGAGGAGGCGGCCCGCGCCGGGATGGACGTCATCGTCGCCGATCATCACCAGCAGAAAGACACGCTGCCGCCCGCCTATGCGATCCTCCACCCGGCCGTGCCGGGCGAAACGTATCCGTTCAAACATCTTTCCGGCGCCGGGGTCGCCTTCAAGCTCGCCATGGCCCTCATCGCCGGCCGGTCGCCCTTCGCGAACCGCACGCTGGTGTTCGTCGACGTCGAAACGACGGGGCTGGACCGCGCGAAGGACGAAGTGATCGAAATCGGCGCCGTCAAATACCGCAACGGCGTCCGGCAATCCGAGTTCTCGTGCTTCGTCAAGCCCGCAGGGCCTCTGCCGGAGGAGATCCGACGGATCACCGGGATCACCGACGAGGACCTCGCCGCGCACGGGATCGAGCCGCGGACGGCGCTCAAAAAATTATTGGGTTTCCTGGAAGGCCCCGACACCGTGTTCTGCGGCTACAATGTGGAATTCGACCGCGATTTTCTCGACGCGGAACTTGGCCGGCATCTCCAGACGCGGCTGTCGACGTCTTTCCTGGACGTCATGGCCGTCGCAACCTCGACCCTCACGGAACTTCCCAGCCGCAAGCTCAGCCGCGTGGCGGAAGCGCTCGGCGTCGTCAATCCCGCCGCCCACCGCGCGCTCTCGGACGCGCAGGCGACCGCGGACGTCTTTTACAAGCTCCTCGAAAGGGAATCGATTGAAGACGAGGTTTATTACGAACAGCTCATGCCCCTGGCCGCGCTCGCCGCTGTCGCCGACATGATGCCGCTTGTCGGAGAAAACCGCGCCATCGTGGCCGAGGGACTCCGCATTATGCGCCACGCGCCACCCATCGGCCTCAAACGGCTCCTCGAAAAACTGGCGCTCGCGGAGCCCACCGGCAAGGACCTCGCGTTTCTCCTCGGCCCGCTCCTCAACGCGCCCGGCCGGCTCGGCGACCCGCTGCCTGCATTCCGGATGCTGACCACGCAGTCGGATCACGAAGCCGCATACCTGTCGGACCAGCTCATCCGGATGAACGAGGAGCGAAAGGATCTGGTGAAGGTCCATGCCGCGCGGGTGATGGAGATGGTCCCGCTTCAAAACAACCTCGACGCCGACCGCATTCTCTGCGTTCGCGCCGAGGGCGTTCCGCCGGGCGTCGGAGGCATCGTCGCCGCGCGCGTCAAAAACGCGTTCGCCCGGCCCGTCGTCATCGTGATGGAGGAGGAGGGCAGGGCCGTCGGGTCGGCGCGGTCGATCGAATCGCTGGACCTGGTCGAGGCCGTCGGGACCTGCGCGGACCTTCTGGAGAAATTCGGCGGACACCACCAGGCGGTCGGCTTGACCATCCGGCCGGAAAACATACCGGACTTTTTCAAGCGGCTCAAAAAATCCGTGGCTGAACGCCTCAGGGACATGCCGGAACCGGTCCTGACGATCGACGCGGAACTTCAGCTCGGGGACTTGACCATGGCCACCCTTGAGGATATCTCCGTTCTGGAGCCGTTCGGCAAGGGCAATCCGTTTCCGAGGTTCGCGCTGTTCGGCGCGCCGGTGGCGGACGTCCGGCGGATCGGCGCCGACGGCCGCCACCTGCGGCTGCGGCTGGGCGCAACCGCCCGCGACGCGGTGACGGCCGTCGGGTGGAACATGAGCGACGATGCGGACACGCTCGGCCGCCGCGTGAACGCGGCCTTTGAGCTGGACCGCAACGAATGGCAAGGGCGAATCGACTTGCAGTTGGTCCTGGAGGACGTTCGGCCCGCCACGGAAAGGAATTCCGGATGAAGGGCGTCATTGATCGGATCGAGGAGGGCATCGCCGTCATCGAGTTCGACGACGGCGGGCAACTGGAAATCCCGGCCAAGTACGTCGCGGGCGCCCGCGAGGGCCTCGTCGTCGAGATCCGCGTGGATGAGCGGGAAACCGCGAAGCGCAAGCTGGACATCTCAAAGCTCCAGCGGGATCTGCTGGCCGGAAAACATTTAAAGAACAAAAAGAAGAGGGCGTGATCATGGCAAAGGCCAAAAAGATGGCCGCGGCGCACAGCGCGCCGGCGATCGGCGTGATCGGCGGCAGCGGCATTTATGATATGGAGGGCGTCGAGGACCTTCAGGAAATCGAAATCGACACGCCCTTCGGCGAACCGTCCGACCGCATCCGCGTGGGCCGGCTGGGCGGCGCGCGCGTGGCGTTTCTGCCCCGGCACGGCCGGGGCCACCGGATTTTGCCGACCGAAGTCAATTCGCGCGCGAACATCTGCGCGCTCAAATCGCTCGGCGTGCGATGGATCCTGTCTCTGTCGGCGGTGGGTTCGCTCAAGGAGGAGATCGTGCCGGGCCGCGACATCGTGATTCCGGACCAGCTCATCGACCGGACCCGGCACCGGCCCGGGACATTTTTCGGCGAGGGCGTTGTCGCGCATGTCGCATTCGCCGATCCGTTTTGCCCGAAGGTCTCAGCGTTGCTGTACGACGCGGCGCAGGCACAGCATCTGAACGTCCACCGCGGCGGGACCTACGTCGTGATGGAGGGCCCGCAATTCTCCACGAAGGCCGAATCGCACCTGCACCGGTCCTGGGGCGCATCGGTCATCGGCATGACGGCCCTGCCGGAGGCGAAACTCGCGCGCGAAGCCGAGATCTGTTACGCCATCTGCGCACTGCCGACCGACTACGACTGCTGGTATGAAGGCCACGACGCCGTTACGGCCGACATGGTGATCCAGACACTGCTCAAAAACGCGGAGAACGCCAAGAGAATCGCCCGAACGGCGATCCTCTCGCTGGCCAAACGCCTGAACGAGTCCTGCCCGTGCCACTCCGCGCTCGCCAACGCCATCGTGACCGCGCGGGATCTTGTTCCGCCGCGAACCCGCGCGAAGCTCGCGTTCCTCCTCGACAAATATTTTGTCAAAAAAAAGTGAACCCCGCGAATTTCAAGACGCTTCCCAAAGTCGACCTCCACCGCCATCTGGACGGGTCGGTCCGCGTGGCCACCCTGCGCGACCTCGCCGTCGCCGGCGGATTCCCGCTGCCCAGCCGCAGTGTGCGCAGACTCGCGCCACACTGTCAGGTCGGCCGGGACTGCCGGAGTTTGGCCGACTTTCTGCAGAAATTTTTTTTCTTCTACGATTTCCTCAAATCCCCATGGGCCGTCGAGCGGATCGCCTGCGAAATCTGCGAGGACGCGGCGGCCGACAACGTCGTCTATCTCGAAACCCGGTTCGCGCCGGTCCTTCAGGCGACCCGCGAGTTTCCGATGGAGGACGTGGTCGAATGCGCCCTGCGGGGAATCCGGCGCGGCCAGAAAAAATTCGGCGTGACCGTCCGCCTGATCCTCTGCTGCTACCGGTCCGAATCGCCGGCCTCGTCCATCCGGACGGTCGAGCTGGCGCGGCGGTATATGGGCCGGGGCGTGGTCGGCGTTGATTTTGCCGGCGACGAAATCCGCCATCCCGCGCGGCCGCACTATCCGGCGTTCCGGCTCGCGCAAAAATATGACATTCCGGTCACCATCCATGCCGGAGAGGCCGCCGGCCCGGACCGAGTGCGGGAGGCGATCGAGCGGATGGGTGCGAGGCGGATCGGTCACGGAATCCACAGCGTCGAAGACCGGCGCGTTCTGGATCTCTTGCGAAAACACGACATCACTCTGGAAATTTGCCCGACGTCGAATGTTCAGACGCACGTCGCGAAAAGTTACCGGGCGCATCCGCTGAAACGCCTCGCGGACGCGGGGATCGCCGTCACGGTGAATTCGGACGATCCCGGCGTGTCGAACATCACGCTGACCCACGAATACCGGATGGCCGTCCGGCGCTGCGGCCTGACCGCCGCCCAGATGGCGACGGCCGTCCGGCGCGCCGCCGATGCCGCATTCTGCGACGACTCGACGCGCACAAGGATCCGCAGGATCATTGACCGGAACTGGTTTTCGTCCCGGCGGCGGGCCGCATGATAACGAAAGCGCAGATCCGCAAATTGATCCAAACCGCGGCCCGCGCCCGGCGGCGCGCCCATGCGCCTTACTCGAAATTCCATGTCGGCGCCGCGGTCATCGGCGGGTCAGGCAAACTATACGGCGGGTGCAACGTTGAAAACGCATCCTACGGCCTGACCGTCTGCGCCGAACGCACGGCCGTCTTCAACGCGGTCGCGGCCGGCGAAAAAAAGATCCGCGCGCTGGCCGTGCTCTTTCATTCAACCCGGCTCGCCTCGCCCTGCGGCGCGTGCCGGCAGGTCATGCGCGAGTTCGGCAAGTCGATGCCGGTCGTGCTTGCGAATCTCCGGGGCGGATATCGTGTCCGGACCGTCGATGACCTCTTGCCGGACTCGTTCGGCCCGGAGGACCTGTAGGATGACGTATAGAGAATCCGAATTTCCCGGGATGATCAAGCAGCTCGAGACCATCCTCAACAAGTACCCGCCGGCAGCCGTGGCCTGGTACGCTCGGGAGATGGCGCGGATCTATCACGCGATCCCCGTCTATCCCGGACTCGTCGGCGTGTGCCTTGGAAAGGCCTTCGAAGCGTGTCCGATGGACAACCCGCCGCCCAAGGGCGCCCTCCTCGTCGTGTGGCCCAAACACGGCGAGCCTCTGGCCGGCAAACTGTCAGCATGGTCCAAAGCGGTCGTTCAGATCGACGTGCCGGGCGCGCCGGCTAAACATGGCCGGGTTAAAATTCCCAAATCCGGCGTCCGCCTCATCGAGCGATTCCGCACCGACACCCTGGAGGCGTTCTGGCCGACGCTGGTCTTTGACAAGAAAACGCCTGCACGACGAAAATGACCCAGAACGTCCCATCCAACGAGCCGGTTCAGATTCCCGCCGGCAGTTTCTATCTCATCAGCGGCCCCAGCCGAATCGAGATCCTGCGCGGCGCGGCCGAATCGATCGGCAAGCCCCTCGTCGCGGGGGAGACCATCGAGATTCCGGAAAACAAAAAAATACCGGTCGAATTCAGCGAACGCGCCGAAATCCGCATCGACAGCGCCCTCCCGAACCCGGCTGAAAAAATTCCTGAACGGACCATCCCCCAGAGCTGGGACGACCTCGTCTACAAGATTTTCCGCGAACACGCGCGCGTCGTGTTCGTGCTCGGCGAAATGGACAGCGGCAAGACTTTTTTCTGCACCTATATGGCCAACCGGCTTCTCGGTCTTCACCGCAAGGTCGCCGTGGTCGACTGCGATGCGGGCCAGAGCGACGTCGGGCCGCCCTGCACGTTCGGCCTGACCTACATGCGCCAGCCCCAGTTGTTCCTGCACGACGCGCCGGTCGACGGCCTCTATTTTCTCGGGTCGCACTCGCCGGGCCTCCATCTCGTCCACGCCCTCATCGGTGTTCGGCAGCTCACCTGGCAGGCCCTCAAGCACGAGGCGACCGTCATCGTCGACACGACCGGTTGGGTCAACGGCGACGGCGGGCGGATGCTCAAGGGCGCCAAGATGGACGTCCTCCTGCCCGACCTCGTCGTGCTCCTTCAGCGCGAGCAGGAACTCGAACACCTGGTCCGTGGCCGGCCGCCGCACCACATCGTCCGCATCAAGGTCTCGAAAAAGGCGGCGCCGACGTCGCCGCAGGTCCGCAAACAATTGAGAGAGCGGCTCAGCGCCTCGTATTTCAAGCACGGACGGATTTTGGAATTTTCGCTCGACGCCGGCATCTTCTACCGCTGTTACCTCTTCAGCGGCCAGCCGATCGTCGTCAACCACCCGCAGGTCATCTGGGCCGAGCGCCTCCCGGCCTATGAGGGAACGCTCCTCTACGTCAAAAAACCTCTCTCGGACAGGGACCGCGCCGCCCTCACCAAACTGCTCGGCACGGCCTCCCTGCGCCCGCTCGTCAGCGGCGTCGAGCGCGGCGTCCTCGTCGGCCTCCTCGACCCCAAACAGCACTGCCAGGGCATGGGCATCATCGAGTCCTTCGATTTCTCCCGCCGCGTCCTCCGAGTCTTCACGCCGGTCTCCGACCAAACCCCCATCCGCGGCATCGTCATGGGCTCGGTCCGCTACGCCCCGGACGGCACGGAGTCGGGATTCGTCGAGCCGGGCACGTTCTGATCCGGCGGCGGAGCCGCCGCAAAGTCGCTTACGATAGTTTCAGCTTGCCGACGCCAGACTACGCTGAGGAGAATCTGGACCGGCCAGCAGGGCTTCTTTATACGGCGGACCGGTGACGTCCGGTGGTGTGGATGCATGATCTTTCTGCTTCAGAATCTCATCGGCCTTCGCGCGTTCTCCGATTCCTTCATATAGGCGGACGAGCCACGAAATTTCACCGGCATATAGAAGGGGGGATTTTGAGCTCGTTGAATATGCAACAATGGTTTTTTGTCTGGCAGTGACGGCATCCTGATACTTTCCCTCCGCTTCCAATGCCCTCGCATAAATTTCTCCGGCATATGGATAATCGGGCCAGCGGGTATGGGCGGCGGCAAGCACGTGAACGGCATCGGCGCTGCGGCCCATTTCCAGTAGAACGTAACCCAGATTGGTCCGGTAAGAACGAGTGTGAGCGTCGATGGATATGGCCTTGCGGAATCCACGTTCGGCGCCGGACAGATCGTTTTCGGTCCAGCGCAGGAGTCCAAGAATGTTCCAGGCCCGCGCTTCTCTGGGATGGTTCTCAATCACATGGTCGAGGATTTCGTGCGATTTGCGCCAGGATGTTTCATTGTGCCGCAGACTTTCTCCGTGGGCCAGATTCAGAAGTTCATTGAGAGGCGCCGTCCCCGTTGTCTCAACCGCCTTGTGGATATTCTCTCGCGCGGACTTCACCCATTCCTCCTCGTCGGGTGCGCGGCCGGATATGCGGACGTCCTCACCATGGATCGTCAATCCAACGTCCGGATAGTCGACAAGAGCCGCTTTCAGATGAATCATTTTTGACGCATCGATTCGGAGTGACACCGTTACCGGTGCGCCGGCAGGCGTATGCTGTGGGATGTCGAAACTTTTTCGGATGATGCGCTTTCTTGATTTTCGTGAGCGCGCATAAAGTTCGACGACTAAGCGATCCAAGTTGTCTTCAGGGACAAAAAACGCGTCAGCGAACACCTGCTCACCCGTCGGTGGATAGGGCAGTATTCTGCCCGCCTCTACAATCAGCTCTGGACGGTTGCCATAGACCCAGAGGCCGATATCCTCACCAAGGACAGGAGCGATAGGCGGATGTCCGGTCAGCGCAAGGACGCCGGCATGAATGGCCGCGCCGCGTTCTACAGAGAGGTCCAGGTCCGCATGTCGGATTTTTCCAGGTGGAATCCCGATCTGGGCGCAATACGCGCTGATGACATAGGGAACAAAGGGGGCTCGACAACAGGCGCCGGACAGAATGAGAAAGTCCAGTTCGGTTTCCGGGTCAATATCAGACTGGATCAGCGCGAACTCGAGCGGTCCCAGGAGAGATCCGACCCAACGGCCTTCTTCAATTTCGCCTTCATCCGCATCCGGCGATAGGAATGGACGCAGGGCCAGCAGCATCATTTCCGTTGTGAGGGTAACGTCCTTTGCGGGTATGATCAAATCTGTGCCAGGAACCTCATTTGTCCTGCCGGTCACTTTCAGCGCCGGATATTCCATCGGCGGAACTTTTGCGCATTGCCGGTTGTCTCGAAGCAACACGGTTTCAATCGCCCGGCAAAGCTCTTCTTTGAGGCATTTTGCGACAAGGCGATTCTGTTTGATGAAAAGCCTCGCTTCTTCCGGTGAAAGCCCTCGTTCACCCATAACCTGCGGCATGAGGGCCTTGCGCGCTATTTCGATGTCGAAGTTATCGCCTCCCAGACGATCATAGTCACCAATGGCGAGGGGTTTAATACGAAAATCCTGGCCGGTTCCATTCCGATGCGTCATATCCAGCTCGAAAACCGCAACATCGCATGTGCCGGCACCGATGTCATAGACGGCGACGCGCATGGGACCCGTCGGATTCTTCGGCAGAATGCCGGCCGGTCCAAATATGGAATCGAGCAATACGGCGACAGGTTCTTCGACAAGATCTCCTTCCCGGACAGGCAAGCCGGCTTTCCGCGCCGCATCCAGGATTTCTTTCCGGCCATCGTAGGGCAGGGAGGCGGGGACCGCGATGGTTGTGGGCAGAGTCCGCGCGTCAATCCCGAGCGCCGGCGCCGCTCGGCTTTGAAGCTCCATAATAATTTCAGCAAGGACGTTGGACGGCTTGACGAAGATCGATCCCAGCCCGCCGAAGTAGATGCGATTGCCGGTCAGGTCAGACTTGGCAGACGCAAATGTTTTGAATCCTTTGGATCCGTCAACCCTGCCGGCATCCTCGCCAACGAGATATCTACCCATCCCATGATTGACTGAAAGAACAGACGGCATTCTGTAGGATGGCCTACCGTCGGCCACCTTCCCAAGCGGCAGCGCCCTGACCTCAAAAGGCGTCTTCTCAACCGAGGCCCGGGCAATGCCCGATCGCGATGTACCAAGATCAATGCCCAGCGAACAGCGGCTCGCCATTCAAGCACCTCCCTTTCGTTTTTAAGGCGCCTCAACGCCTCTACTTTATATAACGAAAGTTCGGCGCGATTCCGAACAAGCATCGGAAAATACTTCCGACAGCAGGTCAATAGAAACACGGACCGATTTCCCGAGGGTTTCGTGTTCCGGCTGACTCGGGAGGAGTACGACTCTTTGAAGTTGCAATTTGCAACTGCAAAACAAAATTGGTATTGACAAATAGTAAATACTACGTAAAATGGGGGTGGTGAATCCAAATTACCGCTGGAACGACTGGAACCTCGAGAAGATTGTCAAGCATCTGCGGGACATGACGCCGGAGGAGGTGGAATCCATTTTTTCGAATCTGGCGATGGGGTATCCGAGAAAAAGCCGCGGGGCGTATGTTGTCCGAGGGAAGTCAAACAGGGATCGGTGGCTTCAGGTGGCATATGTGACAGACGACGATGGGGCTTTTTTCGTTATCCATACCCGTCCGCTGACGGACAAAGAAAGGAGAAAAATTGAATGAAAGCGAAACGACTGAAGGAACTGGAAAAATTGTCCGCGCACTTTGACAAGGAGTTCTCCGGAGACATCGAGAACACAGAGCCCCTCACCAAAGGGGAGCGTGAATGGTTCAAGAAGGTCATTCAGGACACCTCTCCGAAGGTCCCGGTCACGATCCGCCTGCGCCGCTGGCAGATTGAACGGGCAAAACAGATGGCAAAAAAGAAGAAACTCCGGGGGTATCAGACGTTGATCGACCGGATCCTGACGGAGGCGTTGATATAATTTTACGGTCTGCCCGGACGATTACAGGTGAGCAGTATGGCAAGATCACTATAGGGCGGAAAAGAAAAGAAACGTCACATGCCTATTTCACAACATCTGCCATGGAATCGCCGTAATTTGGCGGGCCAGTTTTCTGGGTTTTGGGATGCGGCATACGAGCCAGCCTTGGCGGACTTTGGAGCGGTAATCCTCCATGAATTGATGGAGTCCGCTGAGATCCGATCTGGAGACGTGCGTGGAATGCTTGATCTCGATCGGAACCAGTTCGTCACCGGTGTCCACGACCATATCGACCTCGGCGCCGTGGGAGGTCCGCCAATAATGGACTTTCCAGGGCAAATCCATCGACCTAATTCGCCGCAGGGTTTCGAGGATGATGTGGTGTTCGAAGCGCCGGCCGGATTCGACGGCGAGGATGTCCCGCGTGAGCGGAAGGCCCGCGGCGGCGTTTCGCACGCCGGTATCGAAAAAAAAGTGTCGCGGCGGCGCCATCAGCCTCTTGCGCGCGTTTTTCAAATACGGCTCGAGCCGCTCGACAAGAAATGTATCCTCCAAAATCGCGTAATATCCCTTGATCGCCGGCATGCTCACGCCGCTTTCCTGCGCCAATTTGGAAAGATTCGGGGCCGATCCGGATTCGCGCGCGGCCAGCTCAAGAAATCGGTTAAACGCGCCCAGATTTCTCGCCAGCGCCTCCGCACGGATCTCCTGCTCGATGTAAAGACTCACGTAGGATTTCAGCGTCTCGCTTCTGTCCGCCGCGCCAAGCGCAGGCATTTCCGGAAGAGATCCCCATGTCATCTGATCTTCAAGCCCGAAGCGCGGGGTCTTCCGGCCGGCCTCGCCGGCCTTGCGCATTTTAGGCCACGGCAGAGGCGTCAAAGATCGGCCGGGTGACGGATGAGGCCAACCCAATTCCGACCACATCAAGGGATCCAGCCGTTTTTCAAATACGCGGCCCGGGAGAAGATTTGCGCCGGCGCGCCGGATTTTTCGCGCGGAAGATCCCGTCAGGATGAATTTCCATTTTGATTTATGCCGGTCGATCAGGAGCTGGACGAGGTCGAGCAGCGCCGGCACTTTCTGTACCTCATCGATAAAGATCACCTTCCGTTTTCCGGTCCCGGCCAAAAGTTCCTCCTGAAGGATGCCGGGCTCCTGTTCCATCCGTCGCCGGACGGAGGGGTCTTGCAGAGGATAGGCATGTGATTCCCACCCGCGCGGTAACCCTTTCTCAAGCCAGTTCTCGATGAGGGTTGTCTTTCCGACCTGCCTTGGCCCCCAGAGCAGGAGAGATTTGGGCCGCCGGATCCACCGGTCGAGATACCCGGTCAAAATTCGTGGGAAAGTCATACTTTAAATATACACGGTATTTTCAAAGTGTCAAGGATGGCCGCCGGTTCAGAGCCCCGATCAGGCGCCAGGGGTTGGACGATATGAGGCGGGAAATTACAGAAGACCTCTAACCCTTTTCCGAATTACGTGATTTAATTTCACTTAAAATCTCGCGAACAGAGAGGAGATTCCAGGATGAGGATCGTCGGCGACCTATGAAAAAATCTGCATCTCTGACCGTTCTCACCTCCCCGGACTGGACAGAGTACGAACTCCTCGACAGCGGCGGCGGCGCCAAACTCGAACGATTCGGCGCCTTCCGGTTCGTCCGGCCGGAACCCCAGGCCGTCTGGCAGAAGGCTCTTTTGGCGAAAGACTGGGAAGACACCCACATGGTCTTCCGGGAGCGCGGGGAGGACGAACCGGCCGGGTGGGAGACGCTGCGGCCAATCGAAGCGCGATGGAAAATGCGATACAAAGAACTCGCGTTCTGGGTTCAGCCGACTCCATTCCGCCATCTCGGGGTGTTTCCCGAACAGGCCTCACACTGGGACTGGATCGACCGGCAGATTCGCGGATCCGGCCGGCCGGTGAGCGTCCTTTCGCTTTTCGGCTACACCGGTCTTGCGACCCTGGCGGCGGCCGCGGCCGGCGCCTCCGTCACCCACGTGGACGCCTCGAAGAAGGCGATGACGTGGGCGCGAGAGAACCAAATCCTGTCCGGCCTCAGCGGCCGTCCCATCCGGTGGATTGTGGACGATGCGATGAAATTCGTGAAGCGGGAAATCCGCCGCGGCGCGCGCTATGACGCGTTCATCCTCGATCCTCCGAAATTCGGGCGCGGCCCGAAAGGCGAAGTGTGGAAACTGGAGGAGTCTCTGCCGGCCTTGTTCGAATCCCTGCGCGATCTTTCCGCCTCCAAGCCGCTCTTTGTCATCCTCACCGTGTACGCGTTTCGGGCCTCCGCGCTGAGTCTCTCCAACGCCATTGACGGTCTGGCCCGGACGTGGGGCGGCGCGACGGAGGCCGGGGAATTGGCGATCATCGAAAAAAGCGCCGGCCGGATTCTATCGACCGCCGTCTTCGGAAGGCACAGCGTCTGATGCGATCTCTTTGATCCGGCCCCGGTCTTGACATTCGCCCGCGTTCCTTTATAAAGTTAATTAGCACTCTCAAAGGGAGAGTGCTAACTTCGGGCGCGGGTGGAGGGCGGACATGACGCCGAAAAGCGAGGCCGACCGGGAATTGACCGTTCGGGAGAAACGCATACTCTATTTCACGATCCACAACTACATCCGGGCCAACGAGCCCATCGGGTCCCGGACCATCTCCAAGGCCTTCGACTTTGACATGTCGCCGGCCACCGTCCGGAACATCTGCTCGGACCTCGAGGAGTGGGGATACCTCGGCCAGCCCCACACGTCCGCCGGGCGACAGCCGACCGACAAGGGGTACCGGTATTACATCAACGAGCTTTTGAAAATCCAGGAGATTGCCGCCCGGCAGCGCGAGCGGATCGTCCGCGAGTACAATGAGAAACTGGCCTCGCTGGACGACATCCTCCAGAAAACGGCGCGGCTCATGGCCGACGTTTCCGGCCACACGGCCGTGGTCCTCTACCCGGACCGCCGCCACGTCGAGATCAGCCGGTTGTCGCTCATGCTCGACAGACCCGATTTCAAGGACATGGGCCAGCTCCGGGAGGCCATGGGGGTTCTCGAGGAGCCGGCCCGGCTCGGCGAGATCTTCAGGCCCGAACCGGGTGGGCCGGACGAAGTCGATGTGAAACTCGGCCGGGAGCTGAACCAGCCCGAGCTGCAGGAATTCGGCGTCATCAAGGCCGGCTACCACGTGGACGATGCGCGTCAGGGAAGCCTGGGGCTGGTCGGCCCCAAGCGCATGCCGTACGGCCGGCTCATCGCGCTGGTCGGCGCCGTCAAGGACGCCGTGAACAGCACGTTCCGCCGGATGCGGGGGGTGAGATGATGGAAGCCAATCCCGCCGAAACCTCGGCGGCCGACACCGAGCTGGAAAAATTCAAGGACCTCGCATACCGCGCGGCGGCGGAACTCGAGAACTACAAGCGCCGCGCCCTTCGGGAGCGCGAGGACGCGAGCGCCGCGCAGAAGGAACGCTTCGTCGCGCGCCTCCTGCCGGTCCTCGACGCATTCGACCTCGCGGAGCTTTCCATCGACGCGGGCGTGCCGGAGGAGATTCGAAAAAAATATCTGGACGGATACAGAGCCATCGGCCGGCAGGTCCTGTCGGTCCTCGAAGCGATGGGATTGAGCGCCATCCAACTTCCGCCGGACGCGCTTTTTCATCCCGGCGAGCAGGAGGCCGTCGAAACCGAAGAGGTCCCGGGACTCGACGCGCCGATGGTCCTCCACGTCCTCCAAAAAGGATACCGGCTGGACGGCCGGCTGATCCGGCCCGTGCGGGTCAGGGTCGGGGTTTCAACTGTAAACGAGAGAGGTGAGTCACATGAGCAAAGTCATCGGGATTGATCTGGGCACCACCAATTCCTGCGTCGCATACGTCGAAAACGGCGAGCCGAAAGTGATCCCGAACGCCGAGGGCGGCCGTACCACGCCATCGGTGGTCGGATTCTCCGCCTCCGGGGAACTCCTGGTCGGCGCCATCGCCAAACGCCAGGCGGTCACGCATCCGGACCGGACCATTTACTCGATCAAGCGATTCATGGGCCGCATGCGCGCCGAGATCGACGACGAGATCCGGCGCGTTCCGTATAAAGTCTCGTCAGGCAAGGAGGGCATGGCGGTCGTGGACGTGGCGGATAAAACGTACACGCCGCCCGAAATCTCGGCGCGGATATTGATGAAAATGAAAAAAGACGCCGAGGCCTTCCTCGGCACGACGGTGTCCAAGGCCGTGATCACGGTGCCGGCCTATTTCAACGATTCCCAGCGGCAGGCGACCAAGGACGCCGGCGCGATCGCCGGGCTTGAGGTCCTCCGCATCATCAATGAACCGACTGCGGCCGCCCTGGCCTATGGACTCGACAGGAAGAAAGACGAGAAAATCGCCATCTACGATTACGGCGGAGGCACCTTCGACATCTCGATCCTCGAAATCGGCGAGGGCGTCTTCCAGGTGAAATCGACCAACGGCGACACTCATCTCGGCGGGGACGACCACGACGTCCGGATCGTCGATTATGTCGCGGACGAGTTCAAAAAAGAAAACGGCGTGGACCTCCGCAAGGACCGGATGGCGCTTCAGAGACTGAGGGAGGCGGCGGAAAAGGCCAAGGTCGAGCTGTCGACCACCATGGAAACGGAAATCAACCTGCCCTTCATCACCGCTGACGCGTCAGGGCCCAAACACCTCTCGATTAAACTGACGCGCGCCAAATTCGAATCCCTGATCCAGGACCTGATCGATCGCAGCATCGGCCCCACCGGGCAGGCGCTCAAGGACGCGGGGCTGTCGGTCAAGGACATCAACGAGGTCGTGCTGGTCGGCGGCTCCACGCGAATCCCCGCCATTCAGCGCGCCGTCAAGGAATTTTTCGGCAAGACACCCAACCAGAGCGTCAATCCCGACGAGGTCGTGGCGGTCGGCGCCGCCATCCAGGGCGCGATCCTGTCCCAGGACAAGTCGGTCAAGGATATCCTGCTCCTGGACGTGACGCCGCTCAGCTTGGGCGTCGAAACGCTCGGCGGCGTGATGACCAAGCTCATCGAGCGCAACACGACCATTCCGACAAAAAAGGCGGAGTCCTTTTCTACCGCCGCCGACAACCAGCCCAGCGTCGAGATCGTGGTGCTCCAGGGCGAGCGCACCCGCGCCGCGGACAACAAGATCCTCGGCCGGTTCCATCTCGACGGCATCCCGCCCGCGCCCCGCGGACTGCCGCAGATCGAGGTCACGTTCGACATCGACGCCAACGGCATCATCCATGTCACGGCCAAGGACAAGGGCACCGGCAAGGAACAACGGATCTCCATCACCGGCAGCTCCAACCTTGGCAAGGACGACGTGGAGCGCATGCGAAAAGAGGCCGAGGCGCACGCCGAGGAGGACAGCAAACACCGGGAACTCGTCGACGCCAAAAACCAGGCCGATTCGCTCGTCTACGCGACCGAAAAGGCCCTCCGCGAGTACGGCGACAAGGTCGGCGAGGACGACCGAAAGAAAATCGAGGCGGCCGTCGAGGACCTCAAGAAAACGAAGGACTCCGCCACCAGCGAGGCGGACATCCGCAAGGCCATCGACCATCTCGGACAGGTGAGCCAGAAGCTGGGCGAGAAGATTTACGAGGCCGCGCGGAAGGAGTCCGATGCCGCCGGCGCGGGCGCCGGGTCCGCCAAGGACAAGGACGCCGGATCGAAGGACAAGTCCGGCGCCGTCGACGCCGATTTCAAGGTCGTGGATGATGACAAAACGTGATTATTACGAAGTCCTCGGCGTCTCGAAGTCGGCGGCGCAGGACGAGATCAAGAAAGCCTACCGGCAGCTTGCCCTGAAGTTTCATCCGGACAAGAATCCGGGAGACAAATCGGCCGAGGAAAAGTTCAAGGAGGCCACCGAGGCCTATCAGATTCTGTCCGACGCCGAAAAACGCCGGCAGTACGATCAGTACGGACACCAGGCCTTCGGCCCGCAGGGCCCGCAGGTCGATTACTCCAACCTCGAGGACATCTTCTCCGAAATTTTCGGCCGGTCCTCCGGCATGGAAAGCATCTTCGACGTCTTCTTCGGCGGCGGGGGGCGCGAGCGGCGGGGGCAGCGCGGGCGCGGGGCGCACGCCGGAACGGACGGCGCCGATCTCCAGCTCGAAATCGCCCTCAACCTCGCCGACGTCCTTGAGACTCAGGAAAAGCACATCGAAATCGCGCGGCTCGAATCCTGCGAGGACTGCAACGGCGCGGGCGGCAGCGGCCGGCGCGAGTGCCCGGACTGCGGCGGGCGCGGCCAGGTCGCCTACCGGCAGGGATTTTTCAGTTTCGCGAGCACCTGCCGGCGCTGCGGCGGCGCCGGGTCATCCTTCAAGACGACCTGCTCGAACTGCCGGGGCGACGGCCGCAAACGCGCGAAGCGGCGGATCACGGTGAAAATCCCGGCGGGCGTCGACGACGGCATGCGTCTCAGGCTGCGCGGCGAAGGCGACGCCGGAACGGGCAGCGGCGACCGCGGCGACCTCTATGTGCTCGTCCGCGTCCATCCTCATCCGGGGTTCGAGCGGCAGGACCATCATCTCCTGACGGAGGTGTCCGTCCATTACGTCGACGCCATCCTCGGCACGGACGTGGAAATCCGCGGGCTGTCGGACGAAACGCTCGCCGTCAAAATCCCGCCCGGCACCCAGCACGGCGCGCTCCTCCGATTGCGCCAGAAGGGCCTCCCCTCGATCGACGGGCGTGGCCTCGGCGACCTCCTCGTGCGCGTGTCCGTCGAAATTCCAAAAAATATTTCCGCCCGCGAGCGCCAGCTCCTCCATGAAATTCAGGACGCCCGCGCGGCGCAAAAAGGATTTTTCAGCAAGGTCAAAGACGCCCTGGGGTGACCCCGTTCGCTAATTCCTGACCCGCCGCACCCGCCGTTTCCAGAAACTGGCCGCCGGCCGCGGGTCGTTGGGCAGCGCGTCGAAGGACTGGACGACCACGCCGGCCGCAAGGTCGATTTCGTCGGCGATGATCATGCCCGTGATGAGGCCCTCGCCTTTGAGGGTGACTTTGCCCGCGACGAAGATCACGCCGCGGATCTTGGCGCCGGACAGCGTGCCTGTAAGGTCTTTGCCGACGACCAGGATCGGCGTGTCCGAGGCCGTCGTGTACCGCAAATTCACGCGGCCGTCCAGCCGCAGATTCCCGGCCACGCGGATCGAGACATCGGTTTCCGATGCGTTCTGAATCGTCAGATCTCCCGCCGCCGCATACCGGCCGGGCATCATCGGCGTGTCCGGCAGCGTTGCGGTCATGAGCGGCTGCGTCCAGACCGCCGTGAGCGTCTTGAGGTCGATGTCGGGAACCTCCGGCGGGCTGGCGGCATCGTCGAAAATGTTGGCGTCCTTGTGGGACTCGGTGATGTCGAGGCCGCCGCTCGAAATCACGCTCTCCACCACCTCGCTGCCCTCCTCCAGCTTGATGTGGGACGCGTAGATGGATCCGGTGACGATGCTGCCGAGGCCCAGCGAGATATTCCTGCGCGCCATGAGCGCGAAGAGGGTCGGGTCGTCGATTTTCAGGGGCCGGACGACCTCCTTTTTGGCGCGTTTGTGGACGCTGCTGGAAAAAATCCAGACGATGTCCGGAATCCGGAACCGTTCCGTCCGCACGCGGATGTCCGAGCCGTCCAGCGTGAACTTCCATTCCGGCGCGCGCCCCGGGTCCTCGCCGGCCGACCATGTCGGCTGCTCCAAAAGCCGCGCCTCGGACGCGGCTGACCCGCTTTCCGCCGCCGCCTGCGCCTTCTCCCGCCACTGCCACTCCAGCGAGCTTCGCATGAGCCGGAGGACGCGATCGTAAATCATGCTTAAAAATATGGAGAGCACCATCAGCGCCATGAGCGTATAGAGCATCGCCGTCCCGGAGTCGTTCCGCCGCATCAGTGTACTTCCGAGGCCCGAAGGTTCAGGCTGAGATGATAGGGATGGGCCGCGGCCGGCGTTTTTCCGACGAGGAGGCCCACCACCACATGGCGCGTCTGCGGGCTTTGCCAGTCATAGGTGAATTGCAGTGAGTGGACGTTCCACAGCACCGGCACGCTGTCGGCGCCGTCCTGCCGGTAGATTTGGCCGGCCGGCGTGCCGTCCCACGCATATCCGACCGTCTCGGCAGGTTCGGGCGCGCTGTCGGCGTTTTCGTCCGCGCGCCAGATCCCGATCTCCGTGGGCATCGAATAGAGGACCCTGCGGCCGCCGCGAACGTCGCCGGCAAGCCGGCCCAGAAAACCGGCCACCTGCTCGATCTCCTGCACGTCGTCCCGCACCGTGATGATCCTTCGCGCCACGTACTCGCTGAACTGCATGACCGTCGCCACCACCATGCTGAAAATCGCCAGCGACACCAGCATCTCCAGGAGCGTGATCCCGGCCATTCTCCGCGCCGTCCTCATGGTTCCTGCCCCACGCCCAGCCACACGAGGCGCGCAATCTCGGCCTTGTCGCGATACACGGTCACCGTAAACCGCCTCAGCCCCCGTGGACCCGTGTCCGTCGACGGACCCGCCGGCCGGTCGGGCGCGACGTTTTCGATCCGCACCGCGCGGGAAAGCCGTTCCATCCCAGCCAGCGGCGCCCCGCCGATGTCGGTCGGCGGCCCGTCCACGTATCCCTGATAATCGTCCTGATCGTCGTACGACAGCCGCCCGCCGGATTCTCCGGCCTCCCGGCCCATCACTGGCGAGCCGTCCGGATCGAGCGGCGGCCTTGACAGGATCTCCTCCCGCAAATCCGCCGCCAAGAGACCCGCGTTCATCCGCGACTTGGCCAGCCGGCTCTCGAGTTCGAGCGCCGTCAGCCCGTGCAGAATCGAAACGGACAGGATCGACAGGATGAATGAACAGACCAGTACCTCCAGCAGGGAAAACCCGCCCTGGGTGCGCATTGTTTTGTAAAGTTCCATGATCATTGAACGAATGTCAATGCTTGCGGTTTGGTCGGCAGTGAAATAAGAATGTGGAGCATATGGATGCGTCCCTGCTGGGATTTTCCGGGTTGGGCGAGGTTTACAATCTCCATCCGGTGTTTGTCCATTTCCCGATCGCGCTTTTGCCGGTTTCCTTTCTGTTCTACGCGATCGGCTGGCTCCGCGCCTCCCAGTCGGCCTTCTTCGCCGGGCGCGCATGCCTCGGGCTGGCGACGGCCGGGCTGGCGCTCTCGGTCATTACGGGCTTGCGCGCCGAAGGCGGCATTCCGCACAACGACGTGATTCACCGGATCATGCACACGCACGAAATCGTGGGCTTCACGGTCCTCGGCCTGTCCATCGTTCTGCTGACGTGGTGCTCTCTCCGGCGCGAACACCGCCCGCCGGCCGCGCCCGCCTTTGTGGCCGTCCTCGGCGTCACCGCGCTTCTTGCGCTGCAAAACGCCGACCTCGGCGGCCGGATGGTGTTTGTCGAGGGCGCCGGCGTGAAGGCCGCGGCCATTCCCGTCACGGCGGATTCGCCGGCTGTTCCCCCACCGGCTGAGCCGCCCAAGCACGACCATTCCTCCCACAAGCATTCGCACAAACATTAGATGCTGGACCGCCGCGGTCTTCATGTCTACGTTCATGTTCCGTTCTGCGTCGATCCGTGCGGCTACTGCAATTTTTTCCGGAAACCGTACCAAGCGGAATTGGAGCGGCAGTATGTGCGCGGGATCATTCAGGAGATAAGACTCCGAATACCGCCGGGCGCGGTGTTGTCCACGTTATATTTCGGCGGCGGCACACCTTCGCTCATGACGCCGGAAAGCTGGGACCTCCTGCTGAGAGAATTTTCAGGCCACGGCCGGATTCAAGACGGCGCCGAATGGTCGCTCGAAGCAAATCCGGGAACCATCCGGCCGGACACCGCCCTTTTCTGGCGGCGCGCCGGCTTGAACCGCATTTCCGTCGGCGTTCAAAGTCTGGACGACGACCTCCTCAAATTCCTGAACCGGATCCACACGGCCGACGTCGCGATTCGGGCGATCTGCGCGCTTCGCGCGGCCGGCTGGGACAACATCAACGCGGATTTGATCTACGGCATTCCAGGACAATCGGTCTCGGACTGCGTTTCCGCCGTGCGACGACTGTCGCCGGACCTCACGCACCTTTCGGCCTATGCCCTCACCATCGAGCCCGGCACTCCGTTTGCGCGCCGTCAAGTCCGCCCGCCGCCCGACGACGACGTCGCGGATCAGTATGCGGCCATCATGGAATCGGCGGCCGGCGCCGGGCTTGCGCAATACGAGGTCTCCAATTTCGCGAGAGCCGGCCGCGCCTGCCGGCACAATCTCAACACATGGAGCTACGGAACGTATATCGGGCTGGGACCCTCCGCCGTGGGGTTTGACGGAAAACGGCGATACAAAAACGTGTCCGACCTCGCCGGCTGGCTTGATGGCCTATCGCGTGGAGCGCTCCCGGAGGCCTGCGAAGAACGGCCGGACGAATCGACGGCAGACCAGGAGCGGCTGATGCTGGGACTGCGGACGACCGCGGGACTGAAAGTCTCCGGTTCGGAATCCCGAAAGTGGCGCGCGGCCATCCGGCGCGCGGGTCTTTCTGATTGTTTTGTCCCGGACGAATCCCGGCTGCGCGTGAAGCCGGACCGCATGGCGCTCCTGGACGAGATTCTGACAAGACTGCAGTCCGCCCGGGAGGCCCGCGCGGAGGCGGCCGTCGCCGGCTGATGTCGATCGTCTTTAATCGGATTCTCGCGGCCATCTGGGCCACCCTGCTTTTGATCCTTTCCGCGCGGATCCTCCCCCTCTATTGGGAGCAATACTTGTATCACACGGTCCTTCTGGCGACGGCGATCCTGCTCCTGGCCGAAGGCGCCTGGCGGCGGCGGCTGATCCTCTGCGATCCGCCGATCGTGATCGGAGCGATCGGCTTTGTTTTTGCGATTGCCTGTTCTTTTTTTGGGTCGGACCTGGACAAGCGCGATGTCTCGGCCGAAAGCCTGACACGCCTCCTGTGGTTCGTCTCGCTCGCGGCCGCCTGGTTGATCGCCATGCACGACCCGCCGGCGCGCCGGGTATTGGCTGGGGTTGCGTCCGTTGCGGTGATTCTTTGGGCGGTGCGATCGAATCCGCCGCTGTCACCGACCGAGGCATGGCGGATCGGGTTCGGTGCCGTCGTCGGCCTGGCGCTGGCAGCGTCTCTCAAACTTCGAAAGGCCGGCGCGCCGCCGCCGTCGGCGGTGTCCCTCGCCGTCGCATCATCGATCGCGTCCGCAATCCTCACGGCCGGCTGGGCCGGCTGGACAATGAATCGCCTGCGGACGGATGAAGTCACGCTGGTCGAAAGGAACCTGCAAGCCGACCACGCGCTCGCGTCGGTGGCACGACGGTGTCTGAAGGAGCATCCGGTGACCGGCGCCGGGCCGGGATCCATCGATCGAAAATTCCTCCAGTACCGGCCGGTTCACGCCACGCTCCGGGGCGTGCCGGACCGCGTGCCGTATCCGAGCCAGACGATGGTGGTCCTTGCGGGAGAAATCGGAGCGATGGGATTGCTGTTTCTGATGTGGCTCGTGTCCGCCGCCTGCGTGATCGCATGGGTAAGAACCCCCGTCTCGTGGGACGGCGCGCTCCTTTTGGGACTGTACGGCCTGTTCGCCGCCCATGAGGCGGCCGGGGGCGCGTGGCTGTTGACGCACGGGGCCGCCATGGGATTTTTCGGCGTGATGGGCCTTCTGACCGCGCCGGCGGCGCCGCGTCCCGGCAGGGAATTTCCGGCCAGCGTCTTCTGGACGGGACTCACTCTCCTTGGAGGATTCGTCATTCTCCAGCAGATATTCTGGCAGAAAACGTACGAGTACGAGCGGATCCTGGCGCGCGTTCAGGATCATCTCCGAAACGGCCGGCTCAACGAGGCGGCGGACGAAGTCGATTACGGCCTCGTTTGGGTCGACTACCGCCGCAATGACCTGTTGTCCAAGCTGATCGGCGGGCTGAGCTCGAAGGGCATGGTGGAGCTTGCGCTGAAAAACAGCGTGCTTCTGTCGCAGCGGGATCCCGATTATCCGGCCGTCAAAAACAACATTGTCGTTTTCAATTTCATGCTCCGCAGGTTCGCGGACGCCATTCCCTACATGACCGACATCGTAGAAAAACAACCCACCACAGAAAACTTCACGCGGCTCGGCCACCTCTACGCGGCAACGGGCGACACCGAAAAAGCGCAGGCCGTTTTTCAACGCGCCCTGGACCTCTTCCCGCGGGAAGTCGACGTCTTCCTGGGCCGCGCCCGCCGCCTGCCCGATTCGGTCCCGCAGGGCGTCACGCTCCTCGAATCGGCCGCCTTCAGCGTCAATCACCGGCTCCGCCGCCTCCAGGAAACGCGCGACGCCGCAACCTTCCACCGCCTCGCCGATCTGTATCGATCCACCAGCGCGCGGCTCAAACAGGGTGTTGGGATCAAGGGGGGACAATAAACCGGAAGTCATAGAAATGGTGATCAGCAAGCCGGCACATACTGAAATGCAGTCGGATGGCAGAGTGCGCAAATGGGCCGAAATTCGGGAAGAAGGAAAATATTTGCGCGTTATTTTGCTTTCCGATGGGGAGACCGTTCACAACGCTTTCTTTGACCGGGATTTTAAAAAGGAGGTTTAAGATGAAAATAAAATATTTTAATGACACAGACACGGCGCTTGTGGAATTCAGCGATCAACAGGTTAAAGAAACAAGAGAGATCTCGGAAAATATCTACATTGATCTTGATGCAAAAGGGAATCCCGTGTCCATGACCATTGAACATGCAAGGACGACAACACAACTGCCGGATCTGGCCTATCAACAGATTGAGGGATAAAATGAAGGAGGTTGTCGAAAATGGCGGCGGTGAAAATCAAGGCTGACGGCTCGATCGTCCTGCCCAAGGAAGCCCAACGGACGCTCGATCCGAAAAAGCGTTACGAGGCGATCTCGATGGGCGACCGGGTGATGATTGCACCGGCAGCGGATGTGAGGCTTAAAGAAATTTTTGCTAGAACCAATGACGGCACTCCGGCGCCAACGGAGGACGAGATTCAGGAAATCATTGACGAAGATCGGAAGCGCCGGCGTAAGTGAAGATTGTCGCCACCCCTGTTACGAGAGGAATACTTGGAGGGTATGGGAGTCGAACCCACGACCTCTACGTTGCGAACGTAGCGCTCTCCCAGCTGAGCTAACCCCCCGAGATTTGGGAGATCATACCGTTACAATGCGATAATTTCAACCTCCCTCTTGCCAATCAGGATCGGAGACGATGCAATTCTATCTGAGATCGAGCTGGATTTTTACGACCTCTTCGATTTTCTCAATGTCCTCCCTGGAAATGGCGCCAACGCGGCTTGAGAGTCGAACCTTGCTTACGGTGGCAATCTGGTCGGCCATGGCTTTGAACGGTTTACCTTTGAGCGAAATCAAGGCTTCCGACGGATAGACATTCTTGACATTTGTCGTGAGAGGAACGACCTGGACGCGGTTCAGCCATTTATTTGAGACATCATTGCTCATCACAACGGCGGTGCGCCGTTTTTTAATTTCTCCGCCGACGGACGGATCGAACTTGACCCACCAGACATCACCTCTTTTCACGGGCAATGTCTCTGACCGTCTGTTCGGCCCATCGGCGGGCCTCCTTTTCCCTGTCCTTGTCCCTTGACATGCGGGCATACCCCTCCTCCAGGCTGGACTTGACCACATGCGGCCGCAGAAGGCTCTCAATGAATCCGCTGATCCTTCTCGCGCCGATTTGAGACCGGAGTCCGTCGTAGATTTCCCTGTCTACGGAAAGCGTCAATTTCTTTTTCATGGATCTCTCCCTTGGCCAGTTCGGTTTTACACGTATAAGTATACGTATTCTCTCCCGCCTGTCAATACGCGCACGGATAAAGCCTGGTTCTTGACAGATTGGGCGCGGAATTGGATTCTCGTGGCACTGGACCATGAACCCGAATCGAAAGTCTGGGCGCAGAGATCGCAATGTTTCGGCGGAGCCCCCGCAGAATAATCGGAAATGGACCTTCGCCGTGATCGCCGTGCTGGCGGCGCTGACGATGGCCGTGTTCTGGCAGGTGCGGCATCATGAGTTTGTCGAAATCGACGACGAACTCTACATCACCCGCAATCCGCACGTGCAGCAAGGATTCACGGCCGAAAGCGTCCGCTGGGCGGTCACGTCGTTTTACGCCACCAACTGGCATCCCGTGACGTGGCTGTCCCACATGCTCGACGTGCGGCTCTTCGGCCTCCGGCCCGGCGGGCACCACCTGGTCAGCGTGGCGATCCATCTGGCCAACGCGATCCTCCTGTTTCTGCTGTTGCGCCGGCTCACCGGCGATCTGTGGCCCGGCGCATTCGTCGCGGCGTTGTTTGCCGTCCACCCGTTGGACGCGGAGTCGGTGGCGTGGGTCGCGGAGCGGAAGAACGTCCTGAGCACATTTTTCTGGCTGTGCGCGCTGTGGCTTCACGCCGTCTATGCCGCGCGGCCGAACGCCGTCCGCTACGCGGCCGTGTGGGTCGCCCTTGCGGTGGGACTCATGGCCAAACCAATGCTGGTGATGGCGCCGGTCACGCTCCTGCTTCTCGATTACTGGCCGCTCCGCCGGCCGGTTCCGTTTTGGAAATTGCTGATCGAAAAGATCCCGTTTTTCGCGCTGTCGGCCTTCTCATCCTACATGACCGTCCTCGCGCAACGCACCGGCGGCGCGATGGCGCCGCTCGATATGGTGCCCGTGTCTCACCGGGTCGCCAACGCGCTCCTGAGCTGCGTCCGTTACCTCGAGCAGATGGTCTGGCCTTCGGGCCTGGCGTTTTTCTATCCGCTGTCTCACGACCTTCCGTACGCAACCGTCATCGGGGCGGGCCTCGCGATCCTCACAGTCACCGTGCTGGCCGTGCTGGCCATGCGGCGCGCGCCCTATCTGGCCGTCGGATGGTTGTGGTATCTCGTCACGCTCGTCCCGGTTCTCGGCCTCGTTCAAGTCGGCCGGCAGGCGATGGCCGACCGCTACACGTACGTGCCCCTGATCGGCATTTACATGATCCTCGCATGGAGCGGCGCTGCGGCGATCTCGAAGTGGCGCGTTCCGCGCGCCGCCGTTGCGGCCGTCACCATCGGCGTCATCCTCGCGCTGTCGGCCGCCGGCCACCAGGCCGTCGCGCACTGGCAAAACAGCGGCGCGCTGTACGAGCAGGCGATCCGCCACACGAACGACAATTATCTGGCCCATTACAATCTGGCGAACCGGCTGTTCAGTCAAGGCAGGATGGACGAATCGCTGCCGCATTATCTCGAAGCCGTGCGGATCAAGCCCTACTACTATCCATCCGCGCATTTCAACCTCGGTTATGCGTACGCGCAAAAAGGCAGTCTGGACGATGCGATCCGGCAGCTCGAGTACGTGCTGACCGTCCAGCCCGGCCACGCCAAGGCGAACAACACGATGGGGACAATCCTGTTTAAAAAAGGGAAACTCGACGAAGCTGTCGTGCATTTTGGCCGGGCAACCCAAACCCATCCCGACTACTCAGACGCGCACAATAACCTCGGCAATGTCCTCTTCCAGCAAAAAAAATATGCCGACGCCATCCGGCATTACCAGGAGTCCATCCGATCGGACCCGGGAAAGGCCCTCGCCCATCTCAACCTGGGCAACGCATGGGCCATGCGGGGAAATCTCGACCAGGCGATCCTGCATTTCACCGAAGCTCTGCGGCTGAACCCCGGCTTGGCGCAAGCGCAAACAAATCTGGACGAGGCGCGGAAGTTGCTGAAGAAGTAATTGGAACTTGAAAGTCAAAAAGTCAAGAGCGGCACTTATGTCTTATGCCCTACGCCAGCGGGTTGGCGGAGACTGTGTTCAGAATCTGCGCGGCCCGGCTGGGATGTCCGTCGATCCAGAAATCCAGGCCCTCAACCGATTTTTCAAAAACGCGCTCCAGGTCCCCCATCTCACCCGCCGTGAAATCCGACAGCACATAATCCTTTGTCGACCGGTTCGGCCGGCCGACGCCGATGCGGAGGCGGTGGAAATCCGACGACCCAAGCGTTTCGTAAACGCTCTCGACGCCGTGGTGGCCAGCCGCCGAGCCGCCGCGTTTTAACTGCAGCCGGCCCACTGGAAAATCGATGTCGTCGTGGATGAGCAGGAACCGCTCCAACGGAATGTTGCAGGATTTGAGAAGGCCCACGAGCGGTGGGCCGCTCACGTTCATGTAGGCGCGGGGACGCGCAAGAAGAATTTCCCGGTCCTTGCGGACGGCCCTGTGAAGATCGCAGTCGGATTTTTTTCCCGCGCCGACTGCATTCCACGCGCCGGCAAGGAATTCAACGAGGAGCCGGCCGGCATTGTGGCGGTTCCCGGCGTATTCCCGGCCGGGATTCCCCAGACCGGCCAGGCAGAACACCCGCGTCAGCCCTTACCTTTGGGCTTTTCCTTCTCCTTGCCCGCCTCTTTCTTCTCCGGCTCGGCCGCCGGCGCCGCCGCTGCTCCCGCCGCTCCCGCTTCCGGCGTCGCCGCCGCTGCCGCCGCTGCCGCGGCCGCCGCCGGCGCTTCCTCCACCGTCACTTCGGTGACGACCGCGAGGGTCTGACCCGGATCGTTCAAAATCACGACGCCCTCCGGCGCTTTCAGGTCGGACACGTGCATGCTGTGTCCGACGTCCAAGGCCGCGACGTCCGCCACAAATTTTTCCGGAATGCTGCCCGGCAGGCACCGCACGCGGACGGTGGTCAGACGTTTCTCAAGGACGCCGCCCTTCTTGATTCCGGCCGGCGTTCCCGTCAGCGCGAGCGGGACTTCCACTTCGATCTTCTCCGTCATCACCACGCGGTACAGATCCACGTGCTGGATCCGCTCGGTCACCGGATGGCGCTGGATCGCCTTGATCAGCGCCTTCTCGCCAGTCTGCCCGCTCTGAGACTCGATGACGAGGTCAATCAACTGGGAATCCCCGGCGCCCGTGAGGAGCGCCTTCTGTAGCGCCCGGGCGTCGATTTCGACCGACTGGGTGTCATAGCCGCGCCCGTAGAGAACGGCGGGAATGCGGTTGTCCCGACGGGCCCGGCCGGACGGCCCCTTCCCCTGTTTATCCCGAATGTGAACCGTCAATGTCATGATCGAAACTCCTCCTGTTGTTCTGTCAAATCAATCCCTGAAACGATCGATTCAGATGAATCCGCGAAATCGCGTCGGCGAATATTTTGGAAACGCTCACCACCGTCAGCTTCTTGAAATGCTTCGACCGCGGCAAGGGAATGGTGTCCGTCACCACGACTTCGGCCAGCGGGCTTTGCTGCAAAATCTCGGGCGCCGATCCCGAAAAGACCGGATGCGTGCACGCCACCCGCACGCTCTTCGCGCCGGCCCGCATCAGAGCCTCGGCGGCTTTCACCACGGTGCCTCCGGTGTCGATGATATCATCCAACAGGATCGCATCAAAGCCCTTGACCTCGCCCACGATGTTCATCACCTCGGCCTGGTTGGGGCCGGTCCGCCGCTTGTCGATGATCGCCAGCGGCACGCCCAGTTGCTCGGCAAGGTTGCGGGATCGCTCCACGCCGCCGGTGTCGGGGGAAACCAGCATCGTCTTGAGTTTGCTTTTTTGGAAATATTTGTGCATGACCGGCCGGGCGAAGATGTGATCGACCGGGATGTCGAAGAACCCCTGGAGCTGGTCGACGTGCAGGTCCATCGCGAGAACCCGGTCGGCGCCGGCGGTGGCGATCAGGTCGGCCACGAGTTTCGCGCTGATCGGCACCCGCGGCACGTCTTTGCGGTCCTGCCGGGCATATCCGAAGTAGGGCATGACGGCGGTGATGCGGCCGGCCGAGGCGCGTTTGGCGGCGTCGATGGTGAGCAAGATTTCCATCAAATGTTCGCTGACCGGCGGGCAGGTCGACTGGATCAGAAATACGTCCTTGCCGCGGACGCTCTCGTCGAATTTCACGCGGATCTCGCCGTCCCGGAACCGGTCGAGCGTGAGTTTTCCGAGATCCTGCCGGAGCAGTCGGACAATCTTTTGAGCCAGATCCGAGTTGGAGGAACAGGTAAAAATTTTGAATTCGTTGTTCGTCGCCATGGCGCGCGCGTTATCCTCCTTTTTTTCGACGCCCCAATTCCTGGGACATCCGTTCCCGCCGGCGTTTCGCCCAACCCGGTTTGACCGTCTGCGGCGCACGGGTCAGCGCCAAACTGTCGGCCGGAACATTTTTGGTGATCACCGAACCGGCGCCCACCACGGCCCCGGCGCCCACGGTGACCGGCGCCACGAGCGACGCATTGGAGCCGATGAAGGCCCCGGGGCCGATCCGGGTGGGATATTTATGAAATCCGTCATAATTGCACGTGATCGTCCCGGCGCCGATGTTGGCCCCGGCGCCGATCGTCACGTCTCCGACATACGACAAGTGCATCGCCTTCGCGCCGCTTTCGATTCGCGCGGCCTTCGTTTCCACAAAATTGCCCACCCGGGCGCCCGGGGCCAGACGTGTCTTTGGCCGAAGGTGCGCGAAGGGGCCGACCACCACATTTTCTCCGAGCACCGATCCCTCAACCACCGAATACCAGATCCGGGACCGCGGGCCGATCCGGCTGTCCACCACGAACGCGTCCGGCCCGATCACCGCGCCGGCCTCCACCACCGTCCGGCCCGCCAGATGCGAACCGGGAAGAAGCCGCGCGCCGGCGTCGACCCGCACCGACGGCTCCAGGTAAACCGACTGGGGATGCGGAATCTGCACGCCGTTTTCCATCAGCCGGCCGCGCAGATGTTTCTGGATCGCGCCTTCCAGCCGGGCCAGTTCGGCGAGACTGTTGATCCCGGTGACTTCGTCCGGGTCATCCGTGTTCAGCGACGCGACGCAGCCGCGGGCCGACAAAAGCTCGATCGCATCCGTCAGATAAAACTCGCCTTTGCGGTTCGCTTTGCCGATCCGGCCGATCACGGCCAGAAGCGCCCGCGGGTCGAACGCGTAGATGCCGGTGTTGATCCGCCGGACCTTCAGCGTCTCAGGATCGGCATCGACCGCCTCAACGATCCGCTGGACCGTGCCGTCCGGATTGCAAATCACCCGGCCATACGCGGCCGGTTCCTCCGGCTCCGCCGTCAGCACCGTCGCCAGCGCCTTCTTGCGCCGGTGGTGTTCGAGCAGCCGCCGAAACGTTCCCGCCGACACCATCGGGGCATCGCCCGGCGCCACCACCAGCACCCGCGCGCCCGCAAAGGCCCGGCGGGCCACGCGGACGGCGTCTCCCGTCCCGCGCTGCGGGGATTGAATGACCGACCCAACGGCCGCCGGCAGCACCGCGCGCACCCCCTCCGCGTCGTGCCCGATCACGCAGACCGTCCGCATGTCCCGAAAGGACATCGTCTGGTCCAGCAGGTGGCACAACATCGGCCGGCCGCACAGCGGATGAAGGACCTTCGCCAGCGGCGACTTCATGCGGGTACCCTTGCCCGCAGCGAGAATCAAAAAGACCCCGGTTCGTTTCGACATGGTTGCCAAAAGAGGGATGCTAGGTCGTCCCGGAAAAAGTGTCAAGAAGCGCGGCGCTTCACGGAGACGTTAAATCGATCTGGAATGAAACGCCGTCGTCCGACAGGTGTTCAAAAATGGCGCGGTCCAAGTCCGCCTTCAAGGCAACGCGGCGGTCGGCCGGCACCTGAATTCGAATGGCGGCGCCGGAAAATTCGACCTTGGCCGAATGGCGCGCGACGACGACGCCGACGCTCTCCCTGAATTTGTCCGCGTCCCCGACTTTGACCTGGATGCCCGTCGGACGCGGCGCGGCCGGCTGGACCACCGGAACCACCGGGACCGGCACAGCCACCGGGACAGCGGGACGCTCGACGGGCGCAGGCGCAGACGCCGGCGTTTCCGCCACCGGCGTCACCCGCGCTGGAATGACCTTGCGCGGAGCGCGCGGCGCCGGCGTCACCCGGCGTTCCAGTGACGGCGGCGGCTGGAGATCACGACGGACAACCAGCGCCTCCGGCGTAACCGGGGCACGCGCGGGAACGACTATCTTCGGAATATTCAGACCCGAGTGGGCCGGCACGACCGGCATCCAGCGGATCAGGGCGGCCGCGCAGAGAATCCCGGCGGCCACGGAGCCGTAGGCGGCCCACTCACGGACGGCCGGCATCGGTAAGGTCGAAATGAAAAGAGATTCGTTCGGGTTTGGGTTTTTCCTTCTTTTCCGTTTTGGATTTGGATTTGGATTTTGGCGGGGCCGCCTCTTCATCTGTTCTTTTAATGGTACAGGAAAAATCGACCGCGCGCGGATGGCGCGACAGGTCTGTCTTGGCGATCACAAGAATCTTGATCTGCCCATAGCTGTGTTCCGGAATGTACATGCTGCCGGGCGACACCTCGACTTTGACCTGCGGCATGTCCGTGGCGTGGTAGGCGGCCTCAAAGTTGTCGACGATCACGGCGGTGTCGCGCTCGTTCAGAATCGTCGCGTAGAGCGCCGGCACAGCCCGCTCCTTGAACCACCCAACGGCGCGGGGCCGCTGAAATTTGAGATGCATCGACAGCGTATCGCCGCGGAGGGTCCGGTTGAACACGAGGGTGTTGTCAAAGGCCTTGATCCGCGCCGATTCCTCCGGGTGCGACGCAAAGACGGACGGGCGGTCGGGGCGGTCGCGGGAGAGATCGTCGAGCTTTTGAAGCACGCGCCGCATCGCATGCGTGTCGCGGCCGAGGCTTTCCAGAATCCATTTGGCGCCGGCGTCGGCCTCCAGCTCGAATTGCCGGGAAAATCCGTTCAGCACCAGTTGCGCGGCGTAGTCCTGGAGCACCTGAAAGACGCCGCCGAGGGTTCCCGAGCGGTTCACGACGGCGGAGGCGATGGCGGTGATCAGGGTCAGTTTCTGGGTGAGCTTGAAGTCCTGCAGGACATGCCGGAACTCCCCGTGACAGATTTCGTGCGCCAGAACGGACGCGACCTCGTCGTCGTCTTCCATGATGTCGAGGAGGCCCGTCGTGAAATAGATGTACCCGTTGCCGGCCGAGATGGCGTTCTTTTCAAAGGACGATCGAAGGGGCGTGAAGAAAAATTCGAGATGATTACGGTCCAGTATCTTCGTCATCGGCAGGCCGATCCGGCGCAGCCGATCCTCGATCGCCGGGTTGTCCAGCTTGCGGTACCGGAACTCCACGATGCCCGAAACCTGGCTGGCGATGGCCTCCTCCAGATCGAAATCCTCCTCGGTGATCGGCGTTTCGAAACAAATGGGACACGCCGTGAAACTGTCGCTCAGGGACATCGTGTCCGACGCCGTCAGCACCCCCGCGCCGCCCGGCGGCGGGGCGTGGGCGAAACTGCGGTCATGATAAAACCGGCCGCCCGGCCGGGCCGTGAAGGCGCGGGTGTCGGGCGCGATCGTGTCGGAGACGGGCGTGTCGGCTGCCGGCGCGGCGACCGGCGTGTCTGTTGCCGCGACCGGCGTGTCCGCCGCAGGCGTATCCGCAAGCGCGTGGGCGGCCTGCAGTGCGGCGGTGTCCGGCGCCCAGTGCTTCGACTTCTGCTTTTTTCCCGCCGCATCGGCGGCGCCGGTCCAGATCATGAATGCGAGAAGACTCAGAACAAAAACCGCCGGCAGCGCCGGGCGGCGCAGCCCGGTCACGCGCCGCCGCCGTTGTGCCGGACAATTCTCGAAAAGGATTCCGCTGTCAGGGAAGCGCCGCCCACCAGCGCGCCGTCGATGTCCCGCTCGGCCATCAGCTCGTCGATGTTCTCCGGCTTGACGCTGCCTCCGTACAGGATCCGGATCTCCTCCGACACGGGGCCGAACCGTTTCTGGAGAAATCCGCGGATGACCTCGTGGACCTCCTGCGCCTGCCGCGGCGTCGCCGTGTGGCCGGTGCCGATCGCCCACACCGGCTCGTAGGCGACGGTCAGAAACTTCGCCTGGTCGGCCGACAAAAGCCGGACGCCCGCCTCCATCTGGCCCAGCACCACCGACCGGGTCTGGTCCGCCTGCCGCTGGTCCAGGGTTTCGCCCACGCAGAGAATCGGCTTCAGGTCGCGCGGAAAGGCCGACTGGACTTTTTTGGCGATGAGGTCGTCCGGCTCGCCGAAAACGTGGCGGCGCTCGCTGTGGCCGAGGATGACGTAGACGACGCCGAGATCGGCCAGCATGTCGGGGGAAATTTCGCCGGTGAAGGCGCCCTCTTTTTCGTAGTGCATGTTTTGCGCACCCAGCCGGATCTGGGTGTCGGACAGGATTTCAGAAACGGATTTGAGCGACGTGAACGGCGGGCACACCGCCACCTCCCGGTCCCGGACCTGGCCGACGGAGATTTTGAGTTTGCGGACCAGGGCGAGGGCATCGCCGACGGTCTTGAACATTTTCCAGTTGCCCGCCAGAAGTTTTTTTCTGCGCATGAGGACGAACGGCCGCGGCTATCGGTCGTCCAGGGCCGCCACGCCCGGGAGAATCTGGCCCTCCAGAAATTCCATCGACGCGCCGCCGCCGGTCGAAATGTGGTCGATCTTGTCCGCCACGCCCGCGCCGTGGACCGCCGACACGCAGTCCCCGCCGCCGACCACTTTGGTCGCGCCGGATGACGCCAGCGCGCGGGCGAAGGAAAACGTTCCGTCCGCATATTCCGGCCGCTCGAACTTGCCCAGGGGGCCGTTCCAAAAAACGGTCTTCGCGTCCCGGAGCGCCGCCGAAAAACGCTTTACGGTGTCCGGGCCGATGTCGACACCCTCGCGGTCGTCCGGGATCTGATCCGAGGGGACGACCTGGATCGTCGAAGGCTTATCGACGTCCTGCACCGCGCGCGAGTCGGTCGGCAACAGCACCTCGACGCCGCGGCGATTCGCCTCCTCCAGGATGTTCCGCGCTTCGTCCGCCAGTTCCCGCTCGCAGAGAGACTTGCCGACCCGGCCGCCCTGGGAAACGACGAAGGTGTAGGTCATCGCGCCGCCGATGAGGAGCCGGTCGACCTTCGTCAGAAGATTCTTCAACACCGACAGTTTGCTGGAAACTTTCGCGCCGCCGAAGACCGCGACGAAGGGCCGGGCAGGATTGGAGAGAATCCGGCCGAGATATTCGATTTCTTTCTTCATCAAATACCCCGCCACGCGCGGCTTGAGATGCTCGGTCACGCCCACGGTCGAGGCGTGCGCGCGGTGCGCCGTGCCGAACGCGTCGTTCACGTACACGGACCCGAGCCGCGCGAGGGACTTGGAAAAGCCGGGATCGTTTTTTTCCTCCTCCGGATGGAACCGCAGATTCTCAAGGAGCGCCACGTCTCCCGGTTTCAGCGATGCAACTTCACGTTCCACCTCGGGGCCGACGCAGTCTTTCAGCGCCCGGACCGGCCGGCCCAGCCGCTCCGAGAGGCCGGCGGCGATGGGCGCGAGGCGCATCGACTCGACGACCTTGCCCTTCGGCCGGCCCATGTGCGACATGAGCACGGCGCTGCCGCCGTCGGCCAGGATCTTGCGGAGGGTCGGCAGGCTCTCGCGGAGTCGCGTGTCGTCCGCGATTTTGCCTTCCGGCGTCATCGGGACATTGAAATCAACGCGCACGAGCGCGCGCCGGCCGGAGAACTTCACATCGTCGATCGTCTTCTTGGAAAAAGAGGCCGTCGCGGTTTCCATGGCCGCTACAGAAGCGCGGCGGCCAGCTCGACCACGCGGTTCGAGTAGCCCCACTCGTTGTCGTACCAACTGATGAGCTTGAAAAACCGGTCGTTGAGTTCGATGCCGGAACCGGCGTCGAAGATGCTGGAGTGGGACTCGTGGATGAAATCGGATGAAACGACTTCGTCCTCCGTGTAGGCCAAGTATCCCTTTAAATAGGTTTCACTGGCCTGCTTCATCGCGACGCAGATTTCCTTGTAGCTCGTCGACTTCTTCGTCTTCACGGTAAGATCGACCACGGAAACGGTCGGCGTCGGAACCCGGAACGCCATCCCCGTGAGCTTGCCCTTGACCTCCGGGCACACAAGGCCGACGGCTCTGGCGGCGCCGGTCGTGGACGGGATGATGTTCGCGGCCGCGGTGCGGCCGCCCTTCCAGTCCTTCCGGGACGGACCGTCGACGACCTTCTGCGAGGCGGTATAACTGTGGACGGTCGTCATCAGCCCCTCTTCGATGCCGAACCCCTCTTTGAGCAACACGTGAACCACCGGCGCCAGGCAGTTGGTGGTACAGCTTGCGTTCGACACGATGTGATGTTTGGCCTTGTCGTACTTGCTGTCGTTCACGCCGAGGACGATGGTGATGTCCTCGTTTTTGGCGGGCGCGGTGATCAGAACTTTCTTGGCGCCCGCATCGATGTGGCCTTTGGCCTTCTGGCCGTCCGTAAAAAGCCCGGTGGATTCGATGACGAGGTCAACCTTCAGGTCCCTCCAAGGCATCGCTGCCGGGCCTTCCTTGACCGCCAGACACTTGATCTTGTAGCCGTCGACCACCAGCGTGTCGTCGTCGGCAAGGTCCGGCTTCGACTTTTCGCTCGACACCCGGCCGGCAAATCGGCCCTGAATGGAGTCGTACTTGGTCAGATACGCCAGATTGTCAGCCGGCACGATATCGTTGACGGCCACCACATCGAGTTTCTTCCCGAGCAGCCCCTTCTCCACCAGCGCCCGGAACACCAAGCGGCCGATCCGGCCAAACCCGTTGATACCCACTCTAATCGCCATGATGAGACACCCCCAAGAGAGAGATATGGTCAAACAAAATAGTTTAATAACCTATCGGCAGAGGAGCGTCAATCCCTTCATCCCCCCTTGAAAAGGGGGGATTGAGGGGGGTTACCGTCTTTCACTGACCCCGTGCGGCGCCGTTATTGCGGCCGCGCGGGCGGAAGATTCGTGGCCGTAGGCGGGGTTCCGCCGGACTGGGTCGATTGGATGTTTTCCTGAATCGTGACCTGGTTCAGCGCGCTCTGTTCCTGTTTCTGCGTCTCGGAAACCGTCGTCGTCAGCGCCTCGGTGTACTTGGCCGTCGCTTCCTCTTCCTTGCTGCTGAGTCCGGCCGGCGTGACGTCGGCCACGGCCTCTTTCGCGAGGGTCTGCGCCGCGTCCACGACCGCCGACGGATCGATACTGCTCACGACTGAGGCCGACTGGCCCTCCGACACCGGGATGCTGTACTCGAACGTCTGCGCGTCGAGTACGCCGGCATTTTCGCCCGCCGCGCCGCCGGCCGCGTCCTGTATCCACTCGTTGAACGCCTCCACCGCCTCCTTCGGCGTCGCCACGTCGGTCTTCCCGCCTTTGCCGCCTTCCTCGCGAAGCTCGGCCACGCCGCCGGCGCGATTGCCGCCTTTGGGCGCGATCTGCAGAAGCTGCTGAACCGCCGGCGGAAGTTTGTCCGCCGATACCGGCGAGACCACGCCATGGCCTTCGTGAATTTTTACGTCCATCCCCACGGCGGGCGCGAACCGGACTTCCTGTTTGGTGCCGCGCACGCCTGCAACCGCCACAGGCGACGTCACATTGAATCTATTCTGTTTCCCGTTGTTCGGGTTTACCTCCGACAGCACTTTGCCCACCTGCAGGAACAGTTCGGTGTAATGCAGGTCGTTTGTCGTGAATGCCCGGCCCACCACAAACTGCGTCACCGGCCGGATCTCGGTGCGGCTGTTTTCAAATTCCAATACCGCCCTGCCGTTGAATCCGGCGTTGATCCGGTCGCCCGGCTGAATTTCCATGCCGTCCGTCGCCGCCGTCCATTCCTCCGCCCCGCGTTTCTGCACCTCGACATTTCCCTTCACGCCGGTCAGCCGCCCGGCCATGATTTCCGCGGCAGTTAGTGTCGGCGCCACCAGCCCCAACAGGGCGACCACCAGCAACATCCCCGGCGCCATCACTTCTTCGCCTCCTTCTTTTCCTGCATCTGCCCCAGAAGCCCCAGAAGCTCGTTGCCGGCCACGCGGTCCATCACCGTGCTGTCCCCGCCGAAGAGGCCGGACTTGATCGCCTCCCGGAGGGCGTAGCGCTGGTTGTTCGGAAACATCTTCGACATCATGCCGGACCGCTTGCCCATGGCGTTCATCATGAGGTTGGCGATGTCGCCCTTGGTCAGCGGCTGGCCGGCCATCTTGTTGATGTCGCGGCGGAACGCGACGTTTTTCTCAAGGAGAAAATTCAGCTCCTTCAACATGTTCGTCTCGCCTTCGTATTCATAAAACCGGGCCACGACATGAATGGCGTCCTCGACGGTCGCCTCGCGCTTCACGAGCAGCTTGCGGTAGTACGCGTTCTCATCATTGCCGGCAACCGCCGCATGCCTGAAATCCGTCAGGGGCAGGTAGAGGAAAAACGCAAGGGCGACCAAGAGGCGGATGATGGCTGTGCGCTGCGCTCTCATAAATCCACCGAGATCTTGAGCCGCAGGTAAGTTTCAGTGCCGCGGCTGTCGTAGGCGTGTCCCGGCATGAACTTGCCGTATTTGAACTGGTACTGCAGGTCGCCCCAGAGGACCCAGGACCATGTGAAATCCAGTTCGGAGCCGATGTCGTTCGACTGGCCGGCCGCGCGCACGGTGTACGGATCCGACGTCGCGCCGGTCGAACTCTTCCGGCGAAACTCGTAGTATGCAGGCTGAATCGTCATGTTGTTCCAGAACGCGCTCGACACATACCCGAACGGCTTGAGACTCATGCCGAGTTTATAGGCCGACAGGTTCGCCAACTGCGGCGCAAGAGCGTAGCCGAGCGACAGGCCGCCAAACGATATGAACCGCCGGTCCTTGCCGCCGGCGCCGCTTCCGGCAAGCGATCCGCTTCCGCCCGTGGTCGAACTGGTGTTGCCCTTCGCGTCGGCGTCCCCGCTGCCCGAGGCGTATTCGAAGTAGACACTGGGCGAAATCCTCGTAGGGAAGAAATACCGGAGGCCCAGATTCGTCGCGGCCGCGTCGATGCCGATTTTGTCCGCAGACAGCGTCGTGGCGAAGTCGGAGTGGGTCTTGCCGGTTTCCCGGACGTGATGCACCCAGTAGGACAGCCGCGCGAAAATATTTCCTTCGAACCCGATCCCGTAATACTGCGAGTCGATCTGATGTTTCTGTCCGGCGGCGTCGGCCGATCCGTCGTTCTGATCGCTGTTGAAGACGGTCATGAGGCCGACCTGCTGGCCCCGGATGTATTTCCAGATCCATTCACCGCCGTAAAAAAACCGTTTCGACCGCCCGGGCGATTTGGCGAGATAATCGACGTTGTCGTCCCCGGGAAGCTGCCGGGCGAAGAAAATCTGGAGGCGGTTGCGGCGCGACTGCATCTCGTAGCCGAGACCGTCGACCGTGAGGCCGAACGAGACGCCGCGCTCGACGAGAATGAACTGGCGGCCCGCCGTCAAGGTGTTCTTGACGCTCCCGGCCTGAATCGACGCTGAATAATAGAGCATGTCGACCGCGGGTTGGATCCAATCGCTCTTGCGGACCGCCTCCGACGCGCGGCTGTTGGACGCATGCGTGGTCTTGAATCGCGCGTACAATTGCGACTTGCCGGACCGGCTCAAGAGTTTCGTGTAGAGCCGCAAATCCATGTCCCACGTATGGTCGAGCGCGTCCTGCGCCGCCCGGTCGCGGTCGTTGTCGGCCGACGACGTAAACGCGGGTGAAATCCACCCGCCATAATCCAGCCGCCATCCCCCGCCGCCGCCCACCGCGCGGCTGGCCCAGCTCGACGACCCGAACGCATCCTGAGTCCTGCGCAACTCTTCCGTCGTCTCGACCCGCTCCCGCCGCAATTCCTCGGCGGACATCTGGCCATACGCTGGAGAAGGAGCCAGAAGCCAGAAGCCACAAGCCAGTAACAGTAGTATTCTGTCTCCTGTCTCCTGTCTCCTGTCTCCTGTATTCTCTCATCATCGTACGATCGCCACCCTGTCCACGAGCCTCGCGCCGCTGCCCTCGACGATGTAGAGGTACACGCCCGACCCGAGTTTCTGGCCGAATCGGTTGGTCGTGTCCCACGGGATCGGCGAGACGCTTCCGGTCAGTTCCCGCACGAGCCGGCCGCCAACGTCGAAAATTTTGATTCGAACGTCGCCGGCCGTAACGTTGTGTTTGAAATAGACGAAGCTGTTGCCGTCGGGTCCCGGGTTCGGATACGCGAATGTGAACCCCCGGTCCAGCGGCGGCGCCAGAAACGCCGCGACATAGTCCGGCTGTCCCGCGATCGCGCTGAATGACGCGGCCGTCGGGCCGTCCGCGTTCGTGGCGAAACTGAACGACGCGCTCTTGCGCATGTCGACCGGCGGCCCGGCGGGTGTGATGAGGTACGCGGCAAATTTCTCCGGAATGCTCTGCAGATTGTCCCACGCCAGCGTCACCGCCTGGCCGGTCAGGTCGCTCTGAATTTGAAAATCCCATTTGGCCGCCGTCCGGATCGGCTCCACGTAACTCGCGGCCTTTCGCACGCCATCTTCGCCGGCAAAACTCATCGCAAGGTATCGCCCGGCCGCCAGCGGTGGCGCGCGGCGGTCATACATCAGCACGTCCGTCGCCGACGGTTTCACTCCGATGTAATTCTGAAACTCCATTAGCCCGCCGCCGGACAGGATGAACCGTACGTCCCAGTTGGTTTCGGCCGGTTGCGATTGCGTGTACTTCGAGGCGCCCGCGCCGTACAACTCCTCCCCCCTTGTGGGGGAGGCTGGGTGGGGGGTTCCATCTTTCGCGTTTCTCGTCACCAGCGCCGGCGCCTGATTCAGAATCTGCGTCGCCGTCTCCGCCGGCGACCGAGGATTCGGATATAGGCTCATGTTGCAGGCCAGCGCGGTATACATGAAAAATCCGACGGACGGTTTGAGCTGAACGCGCGAGAGCGCCGGCGTCAGCGGATCCGGCCCGCGGTAGTAGCCGCTGCCATGGTACCAGTAGACGGAATTGTTAATGACCCCGGCCGCGGCCGCCTGCGCGGGCGTCAGTTTCGTACTGCCGGTATCGAACCGGACATCGGAATCCCAGTCGATGTAAAAATATTCTCCGGTGCCAATGATGTGCCAGCCGGCCGTAAGCGAAACGGTGACGGTGTCGAATCCGGAGCTTCCCGAAAAGACGACACCAACGCCGGTGTCGTCGTAGATCCAGTATCCCCGCCCACGCGCGATGCCCGTCGCTTTGGAATAATCATACAGCCCGGCATTGACTCCCGCGTTCTCGTTCCACTCGTAGACGGTCGATCGGGACAGAAGCGTGCTGATGGGATGCAAAACCGGGGCCATCAACGATACCGCTGACGCTTCCTTGTTCGGCGCGACGAGTTTCCACGTCTTTGCCGCAAGATCGAACCCGTCCGCATAGGCATAGAACATCGTCTTTTGGATCGGGTTCGAGTCGCTGGTCGCCGTCACCAGATACACGCCGCGGGCCGACCCGAGCGTAAACGTGTCCTGCGCGTACCCATCCGTGTCGGTCCATGCCGAATCGGCCGTGAGGCCCGATACGTCCCGGAAATATCCCGCCGTGCTCGACGGATGCGCAATCGCAAAACTCACCCGAGCCGACGGTATCGCCAACCCCGTCGAATCCGGCATCTCTTAAGGCGGTGTCGGCGGTCGAAAGTGTGATTCGATAAAACCCAAACGGCCCCATGCTCCCACCGAGTCCGGCATCGTAGGTGGACAGCGTATTGCTCACCCCTGTAGTGATGGAAATCCGATAGGGAGTGAGAGAAACGGTTTCGGGACGAGGATTATACAGGGAGATGAATTCATCGCTCGCCAAGCCGCCCGAAACCTGCACTTGGAAAACAACGATGCTGTCCGACATCATTTTCCCGCAGGCCGGCAGCACGAACCCGAAAACAGAAATGACAAGAAGGAGAAAATAGGGCCGGAGGCTGCCAGCTTTCCGGATTCCGGATGCGTCCATCATGACCCGGTTCCCCGGATCGGCGGGCGGGCGGCGGGGACGGCAGGGGCAAGGGAAAAGATTATTTGTGATTTGTGATTTGGGATTTCCAATTTGTGATTTTCGCGATCACAAATCACCAAACGGAAATCACCAATCACAAATCGCGCCTTCCTCGTCTGTGCATTGCCTGCATTGAATGTGTTCCTCCGGCTGCATCGTGCCAAGGGTGCGCCCGATTGCAAGATGCGGGATGCGGGCATCATGACCCTGTGCCCCGGATCGGCGGTCGGGCGGCTGCGCGCTTGACTTGCCTGAAGGTATGTAGGAAAACTTTGACATGAAACGGGGGCGTATTGAGGGCATCGAAACGATTCGGAGGCGGTTTAAGAAAAGAAAGACGTGGCTCCTCATTGAGGTGGCGGAATACGACCCGGCCACGACCACGGCCAAGACCGGGCGGCTCCTGGCTCACAGTCCCGACCGAATGGAAATTCATCGGGTGGCCATGAAGGTCAGAGACCGGGGCCGGATGCTGATGACGGTCTGTTCGGACGAAACAATTCCGGAGGATACGGCAGTTTGCATTTCCGTCTGGCCGGCCTGGGCCTGACTCGTGTTTGAGTTTCCGATCGATCCAACCGCCCGGCTGATCATTGTTGACGCGGCGATACACGGACCCAAGGGCGCCAGCCTCTTGCGGCTGATTCTGGACACAGGATCGGTTTACACAATCGTGGCGCCAGTTCAATTGCTTGAGATTGGCTGTGATCCGGCCGCATCGCGCGAACGGTGCGCTCTCACGACCGCCAGCACGCTTGAGTACGCGCCGCGCATGAGGGTCCCGAGATTCGAAGCGCTGGGTCAATCGGTCAGGAATTTCAAGGTATGCGTTCATTCCATTCCTCCGAACATGCCTGCCGACGGACTTCTGGGCATGGATTTCCTGTCCCGTTTTAATCTTCATCTCGAATTTCCCAGAAAGGTCCTGCGAATCTTTCCATAAGGGTTGTTGCGGCACGGGCGTACATATTCCGGCGTCCGGGGCATTGGAAAGCGCGCCCGGATATTGCAAGATTGCAAGACTTCCGGCGTCTCATGTCCGGCCGCCGGAGACGGTTGCCGGCGATCAGTCCGGCATTTACCATCGTTTGCCCTTCTCGGGTTGATCGGTTATAATCATTTTCGTGGAGCCGAATTACAGAGAGTTGCTGAAAGATCATCCTCGGATCAGCGTCGACCCCCGCATCATGGGCGGGACTCCGTGCGTCAAAGGGACGCGAATCCCGCTGTACGTCGTTCTGGACAATCTTGAGGGCGGGAGCAATTTCGAGGAAATTCTCGAAAACTACCCCACCCTGACACGGGAGGACATCCGGGCCGTGATCCATTTCAGCTCCTGTCTGGCGTCGGCGTTTACTCATGCGAATCCTGCTTGATGAAAATGTTCCATATTCCCTCGGACAACGTCTTAAATCCCGTGGCCACGAAACCGACCACGCCAAGGATGCCGCGCTCTTGGGCGTCGAAAACGGGGAGCTGGTTCATGCCATTCAGGGCCGATACGATCTTCTGATCACCAACGACAAGGATTTCGCCGTTCAGAAAAATCTCCGCCCGACACCGCATCTGGGCATCATCCTCCTTCGGCTGGGCACCACGAAAGCCGACGAAGAAATCGCGGCCGTTGAACAGCTCTTCCAGACAGCAAGTCCGGAATCCTATGTCGGCAAGCTCACGATTCATGAAGGCCCAGATCCGAAATTGACGAAAAGTTAGTTCCCACATGCCGGTCATGGGGTCCACTTCAGTTGACGACCGCCGAAAGGATTGGCACACTTCGGGCATGACGTTCGCGTACGAGTTTGATGCCAGGGTTGAGCCGGGCAAGCCGTTGCAGATTCCGAAGGAGATCAGCGACCGGATTCCCGATGGCGCTCAAGCCCGGATCATCCTGATGATTGGCGGGTCCGTTGCGGACCAGACCTTGAAGGCGCAGGAGACGGCGCTTCGGCCCATCTGGGACGACCCGGCCGAGGACCGGTATGGGGAGATATAACCGGGGCGACATCGTTCTCGTTCCATTTCCATTAGAACGCATCATCGGACACACCCCCGCGAGCCTTCTGACAAAAGTCGACCATGCCGTGAGACTGGCTCTCGGGCTAACCCAGCCAGACAAGACCCCACCGGACGAAACCTCACAACCAGCGTGAAGGGAAGGGAAACCGCACACACAGACCCCCGCGTCCGGCTTGAATCGGATGCGTGCGGCCCGAAGCCGATAGGATGAATCCCATACTTCCCGACTGTCGAGGTAGTCCGATACATGAGCCACCTCTTTGTCGATTCAGAGATAGATAGAACCACTGAGGGTAACTTAAAGTTTGAGCCAAGACTATTCCTACAGGCGGTCGACGGCCAGTTCATTGGATCCTCATATTCAATCCAAGGCGATGAGTTTGTCCGAGGTCATCCCCACCGCCCGGACGCCCGCGCCGTGCCGGGTGAACGCGTCGATGCCGGGCGCGCCGGCGAACGATTCAGTTGGGAACGGCAGCAGGGATAGAAAAACAGCCCCGGGCAGACACAGACAGGCGGACAGAGATGACCACGCAACATTCAGGATACGCACAATCACTACCCCCTTTGCACTTGTGAAAGAACTATCTCTACCATTGACAGCGGCTGGCGGAAGTAAAACCGAACATTTGCGGTGACGTTTTTCGCGGCTGGACTGACACATCTGCCGTCACGTCTGTCCGAGGAGGTCGGTTACCTGGATGCTCCCGCGGCGGCGATGAGGTCGTTCATGTACCATTCCCTGTGGAATCGATGGAAATCGTCCATCTGTTCTTTGACGACGCCCAATATGCCTCCGGACCACGTTCCAAATGCCTTTGATCCGTCCGGGCGATAAAGATTTTCCGGAAACGTCCTCAGCGTATAAACCGGGTTCTGCGAGGAATATTCCGCCCCCAGGGTTTGAAAATAATCTCCATCGATCGTGAACCGGACATCGCCTTTGTACGCGAGACGGATTTCATCAAAATGTTCGTTTTGGATTTTTTCGGCGGCCTGATTGAACACTCGAAAGACATCCATAGCGCTGTTGTCTCCGGAAACCGCCAGGAGATCAAAAACCAGGACGGATTTTTGTCCCTGGGATTTTCGAAGGAGCCGGACTGAGATGCCCTTGTTTCGCGGGTCCTGGTCCAGTACGGCCGCGGCGACTTTCTTCAAGTCGTGTCTTGCCGAAACATCCGCGGCGGCGAGCGGTTCATTGGGCTTGCGGCCGGATTCGGCGCCCGGTTCTGAGTCCCGGCTTCGGATTTTCGACTTCAGCAACGCCCGCGTCCGCGGTCCCATCCGGCCATCCGGATCGAGTCCATTCGCCTTTTGAAGACTTTCAATTGTGCCGAATCCCTGCGACCGCATCTGTGCATCTTCTTCCGCCGATATGGTTTCCCACGAGTCGATCCGTCCTTGGGCAAACCCGGCATATTTACTTCGGCCGAATTCCGCCACAAAATCCCGCCATATTTTCAGCTTGGTCGCCGCCGGGTATTCCGTGGACTCGTCCAAGTATTTTCGGCTCCGGTAATTCAGCTCAATGCGGGCGGCAGACATCTGCCGTGGAGTCGGCAGTGCCTCGGCCTGCTCGACCGCCGGATTGTCGCCGGATTCGTCGTCCACCTCGGGGTCGGGTTCGGCCGGGGGGATCCCGGCTTCACTGCCTGTAGAGTATTCTCGATCGGAGCGCAAGGCCAATTGCCGGAGAAACTCGGCGGCCTTCGGATGTCCAAGCCGGGCCGCATACGTCATCCACTCCAGTCCCAGCGCCGTATCCTGATTGAATGCTTCGCCAAGATACGTCATCCGGCCAACCTGATAGGCCGCGTCAGGGTGCCCCTGCATGGCGGAAGCATAAACCCACTCCGAGGCGGAAACCCAGTTTTTTTCCCGATGGATTCCCTCGTAGAAGACAACGCCCAGATAGTACTGAGCCTGGGAATCGCCTTCGCGGGCCTGGCGATCAAGAACCTGTACATCCTCCGTGGAGATGTCCGCAACTGCGGCCGGGCAGAGGGAAAGCAACACCGCAATAAGCGTAAACAATCTCCGCCGCTTCACGGGCAATCGCCCCTCTATTTGCCTTCGAGTTCGGCGATTTGAGCAAGGATCGACGCGTATTCGCGTTCCAGTTCATCCTTGCGTTTTTTCAGATCGTTCAAGCGGTCCGGCTTAGATTGCACCGCAGGCGTCCCGACCTCGGCAACATTCAACACTTCTCTCGAATCGTCGTAGAGCACTTCGACCTTCTCCGACAGATCGATCCGATCGGGAATAAAAATGATCCCCATGGCCATGGTTCCCTCGACCATTTTGCCGGAGAAATTGTCGGATATCGGCAGGATATCGCGATTGTTGACGGAATACGCCGAATATCCCTGGACAAATTGGATGTTGGAGGGAAAGAAATAACCGTCGCCGCCAGCCACGACAAACAGACCGCGACCTTCTTTGCCTTTGATCACATTGCGGACGGTCTTCCTCTGATCTTCAGTCGTAAAATGCTGGTCTATCCAGTCCGGGCTCATCTGACGAAACTGAAGAACGACGACCGACGAAAAACTTCTGGCGGTCAGCGTCGTGACGTATTTCTCGTCCTCCGCATTCGCGGATACAACCGACGCGAACAAAAGAGCCACGGCGAGGATTCCAAGGAATTTTTTCATGTCATCTTCTCCTTTTTTTCACGGGCGGCCGGTCAATCGAATTTCAATCCGATGACACCCGTAACCCCGCGGACTGAATGGTAATCAACGCCGAATGTCAATTTATTGAAGGGCAAAAATTGGAGTCCCGCGGAATAGGCCATCTGTGTTTCACTGCTTTTGCCCTGCGTGTATGTCCAGCCGGTGACGTTTGACTGGGCGACGTCTCGAAAGTCCTGGCTGTAGACGCCAAGACCCATCTGAATCGAGCACCATTTCAACGGATTGACAAAGCCCAGGAGATCAATGCCCCATGCTGAACTGGTGCTTTTTCTTCCCAGACTCGTGTAGTCATCATGCGGCACCGCCCAGTCCAGAATCTGGTCCTCCGACATTTGCGCTTCGCCTGTACCCCCCATGGCAATACCAAGGTTTTTTCCCCGCACGCCCAACGTCCAGGCGCCGCCGGAACCAATCCCTCCCCACCATGAGTTGTATTTCGGCGTGTCCCATTGCGACGCGTGTGTTTCGAACGCGCTTGATAAAACGAACATGGATATCAGCAACCCCAGACCAAGATACCGGTTTCTCATCATTTCAATCCCTCCTGTTTTCAGTTGTTAAAGAACCTGTCCATTGAATACAGCGGGATTTTGAGGGAAAAGCGAACATTTTAGAACTTCACCGACAGATTCAATCCGTAGACCGTCGATCTCCGGTCACTGACGCCGGTGAAGGCCGCAAGGGTGAAGTGATTTAAGAACACGAGTAACGCATTTTTTACACAAGAGGCACAAAACTGACTCAAGAGGCACAAGAGAACCATAAAAGTAGAAATTTTTTGTGCTTCTTGTGCCTCTTGTGGCCAATTTTATCCTCATTTTTGCCGTTTGCGTAACTCGAGTTAAGAACCCTGCATGATCAGAAGGAAATTCTTATCTGACGCGGCGAAAGATTTATGGAGCTTCTCCGCCAAGCCGGTTTTGCGGTTGATTCGAAGGACGCGGATATAGAGCATTTTGTCCAGAAGGGTGCGAATGGGAGTGCTGGGCCGGAGGCTACCCGATTGCAAGACGCGTGATGCCGTCCTCATGACGCGGTTCCCCGGATCGGCGGGCGGGCGGCGGGGGCGGCGAGTCGGCGGGCGGCATTGGAGGCGAAGCCGGATGCGGCGGCAGTGCGCTTGACTTGCCGATTCGGATTTAGGACAGTTTCACCATGAAAGCGGACCGTCTCGATTTTTCGAGAGAAGGGATTCGAACATTTTGCCGGCGGAATCACGTTCGGAAGCTTTCGCTGTTCGGATCGGTGCTCACGGACCGGTTCGGTCCCGACAGCGATGTGGACGTGCTGGTCGAGTTTGAGGCCGGCCGGACACCCGGTTTTCTGGGGGTGGCGCGGATGGAACGGGAGCTGTCGGAGCATTTTGCGGGCCGGAAAGTGGATCTGCGGACGCCTGCGGATCTGAGCCGGTATTTTAGAGACGACGTCATGGCCGGCGCCGAGGTGCAGTACGCCGAACCCTGATCTGGTTCTCCTGCGGCATATGCTCGACGCGGCAAAGGAAGCCCGTGAATTTGTCAGCGGCAGGTCCCGCCCGGACTTGGATTCCAGCCGAATGCTGGCGCTTTCTCTGGTGAAATGCATTGAAATCGTCGGCGAAGCCGCGACCAAGGTGTCAGACGAGACACGGAATAGACAGCCGCATGTCCCGTGGCTGGACATCGTCGGCATGCGAAACCGCCTGATCCACGCATACTTTGACATCAACCTCGACATCCTGTGGAGCACCATAACCCAGGATATGCCGCCCTTGATCACGGCGCTTGAAAATCTCTTGTCAGAACCTCTCCCGCCTGCTTCAACACCCAGCGACACGTAAAGTTTAGGAGCCCGGGGCCGGCGGCAGCCCGGTTGCCGGATGCCGGATGCCGCCATCATGCCGCGGTTCCCCGGATCGGCGGGCGGGCAGATTTGGCAGGGGAAAGTGAAAAGTGGAAAGTGCCAAGTGCAAAGGGGCGAAGCAGAAGGCCGGCGAGAGACGGCCGGTCCGGCCATCCACTACTTGACTTGCCGGCGAAGATGCGTTGCCGATGGTTTTGCTTGACTCTGTTTCGGAGATTTAGGAGAGTTGAACTATGGTGACAATGACGTATCCGGGTATTTCGTTTCTCGGCAGGCCTGGGGGCGGGAAAAAAGCGGTGGTTGCCGGCAGTCGAATTCGCGTGTCGCAGATTGCCGTCGAACATGAGCGGCTGGGCATGACGGCTGAGGAAATTGTGAACGCGCATCCCCATCTCCGGCTTTTTCAGGTTCACGAAGCCCTGGCTTACTACTTCCGGCACAAGGCCGCCCTCGACTGCGAGATCCGGGAGGACGAGAAGACGGTCAAGCGGCTTGCCAGGAAGTTCGGCGTGTCTTACAGCCTCTGACGGTTTGTTGTGCTCACCCTCCATCTGGACGAAAACATTCCCTCGAACATTGCAGAAGGACTGAAGCGTCTCGACATCCCAATTTCGACAGCCCAAGATGCGGGGCTGCTTGCCGCGGAGGATGAACAGCACCTGTCGTATGCCGCCGCGACCGGGTCCGTCCTTTTGACGCACGACGCGGATTTTTTGAAGATCGCGGATGAACGCAGGCAACAAGGGGCCTCGCACCCCGGGATTATTTACGCGCATCCAAGAAAATTCGGCGTTGGGGTCCTCATCAAAAAAGTCGCGGCTGTCGCCAGAGAGAACGATTTCCCCGATCTCGAAAACAAAGTCCTGTTTCTTTAACGGGGCGCGAATGGTGTCATCCTTGTGAAAACGGGTTCCGAGGCTGCCAGATTGCCGGATGCCGGATGCCGCCGTCATGACCCGGTTCCCCGGATCGGCGGGCGGGCGGCGGGGGCGGCCGGCGTACCAGGATTTCCCGCGCCGACCGGATACACCCCCATCCTTCAAGGGCCGGCTCCCCCTCTCGCGGGTTTGCAACGGCGCCAAAAAGGATGCAGGGATCATGGCATCAATAAATACAAGTGAATATCGCATGACCGTATCTTGCGGCTTTCTCGGCTGTCAACGCGCGGTCAGAACTTGACCGATAGATTCAGGCCGTAGACCGTCGAACTCTGGTCCGACGTGCCGCTGAGCGTCAACGACTGGCCGAAGGAATCCCGGAGGGTCACGGTTGCCTGCGGTTGGACGGAGACCCGGCGGACGCTCAGGCCCAGGACTGTGCTCCGGCCAAGCGCCACCAACATGCCGCCGCCGAAATGCGTGCCGGTCGTGCTCTCAAAGTCGACTTCGCCGTCAATGCCGTATGCGGCCAACTCGGATGTGATGGAAGGATCCATCTTGAAATCGAAGAAGTAATACCCGACGCCGCCTTCACCGTAGAATTTCACCCGGTCGGTCGGCGTCGAGATCCGCATGTTGAGGAGGGCCGGGATCATCATGAATTTGCCGACGTCGTCGAGCCCGTCATAGGAGCTGAAGCCGACGCCCGTCCCAAACGCGACCACGCTGTTCAGGTTGTACCAGAAGTCCGCTTCCGAATAAAAACCGCCTTTCGCCGCTTCCGCGCCGCTTTTCATTCCAACCATTCCGCTGATCGACCCGTATCCGGCCGACGCGGCCGGCGACAGACTCAGACACACACCCATGGCCAAACCCAGAGCCAAATATTTTTTCATGTCCTGACCCCCCTTTGTTTACTTGTAAAAGATCGAGAACTACTTCTGATTCGCTCTCGCCAAATTGCCCCTCTACTCTAATAAGCGGGATTCGGGATAGAAAGCGAACGGGCGAGAAGAGAGTTTTTGGCCACCCTCACCCTGTCCCTCTCCCGCCTTTGGCGGGAGAGGGGGAAAGGGGTACCTGCTTACTCCCTCTCCCCGGGGTCGGACCAGACGGCGGCGAATTTTAGAAACAAGAAACAAGAAACACGGCCCAGACCGTTAGTTGTTAAGTTGTGACGCAATTTATTCATGATGAGCAGGTTCCGGTTCGGAAACTTATGGAGACGGCGGCAGCCCGGTTGCAAGATGCGGGATGCGTCCATCATGACCCGCTTCCCCGGAACGGCGGGCGGGCGGCGGGGACGGCAGGGGCAAGGGAAAAGATTATTTGTGATTTGTGATTGGTGATTTCCAATTTGTGATTTTCGCAATCACAAATCATCAATCGGAAATCACCAATCACAAATCGCGCTTGCCGCGCGGCTTCGGGCCGCCTCCTATGAGGCTCCTATGAGGTGAACGGGAGGTGAATGCCTTGAAAACGAAAAGCCCATACGATAAAGTTAGATCATGGAGATATTCCCAGGGATTGACCAGAATCCGGATATTCGGTTTGGAAAGCCGTGTTTGAAGGGAACACGGATCGATGTGGCCACCATCATCGGCGGGCTGGCGGCCGGCGATTCGGAGAAGGCCATTTGCGGCAGCTATAGAGTCACGGCGCGCCAGATCAAGGACGCGTTGAGATATGCGGCGCACATCAGCGAGTATGTACCGCCCGCGCGAAGGAGCGCCGCCTGACATCCCGTCGCATCCTGCTGGACGAAAATTTCCCTCTGGAATTGTACGCCCGACTTAAGAAGCTCGGTTACGAGGTTGATCATATGATTCCTCTGAAACTGCGCGGAACGAGCGACCGGGACGTCGTTCGACGCCTGGAAGGGACACCCTGCATCTTCCTGACGCAGGACGAGGATTTTTTCGATTTCCCGAAAATGGGCGAGTCCATCGTCCTTCTCTCCCACGTGCCTCAGCGGATGCCGATTTCAGAACGTACGCGGATTTGGATCAAAGCCATGCGGACATTTTTCGAAGATTACAAGGATGCGAAACATCGGCTGTTTGAAATCGGGCCTGACGGCGAAATCATTCCATGGGAGACCCCTGACGATCATATTCGAATCCGCCGAATATAAAACTCCCTGCCGTGAGCATGAGCAGAAAGCAGAAGGGATCATGGCCTCTCCCCGGGGTCGGACCAGACGGCGGCGAAGACGGGGTCTTCGGCGGCGAATTTTCTGGCGAGGTCGGCGGCACGGGCGGGCGGGTGGTTGATGCGCAGGATCCGGACGTAGATGAGCTTGTTGAGGGCCGACGTGAGGTCCTCGGCGAGGCTTTCCTCGAGGATGCGGAGGTTCGTGCCGGGGAGATTTTCGAAGACGCGGTATCGGCCGGCGAGCCTGTCGAATTCGCGGGCGTCGGCATAGCGTTTGGCGCGGATGTAAATTTCCATGAGGGAAATATAGACGGACGGGTCGACGGTCCGGTTGTTTTCCTCCAGCGAGAAATCGAATATTTTTTTGTGATAGAGGACGGCGCGGTCGAGGTCGCCGGCCGATTCGTGGCAGAAGGCGAGTTCCTGCCAGATTTTTTTGATGTCGGCGTCGTAGCCGGCGCGTTCGACGTAGTCCGCGGACGCGCGCCAGGATTCGTGCGCCTTGAGCGCCGATTCGGCCATGCCGATCGCGTCTTTGAAATTCCGGCGCAGGCGGCGGACCATGGCGATGGAGAGCAGGGGCCGGTAATCGAGGGGTTTGCGGGCCATCCACTGGCGGCATTCGTAGTCGGCCTCGTCGAATTTGCCGGCGTGGATGCTGTAGTCGATGAGGTAGGTTCGCGCGGCGTCGTCGGCCGGGTCGGAGATCACGGCGTTTCGCGCGTAGGACTGCATGACGGTATCGGATTCCGTGCCGAGAAACGTCAGAAACGTAAAATAGAGCGTGACGTTCCGGTCGGAGGGCTGGGCGAGCCGCGCGAGGAGGATATTTCGAAATTCCGCCGGCGGCATAAAATCTTTCAGGAAAAGAAGTTTTCCGTTGGGCCAGCCGTCGTAGTCCGGTTTGAGAACTTCGTGGATCAGCGGTTCGCAGGCGTTATCGTCTCCGGACGCGGCGTAGAGGGTGCAGAGCCGCCGGGCCGTGGTGATGACGGAATTGCGGTCATTGTATTTCCGCTAAATGTCATAGGCTTCGCGGTACTGTTTTCGCGCCTGCGAGAAATCGCCCTTGTCGCCCAGGATGTCGCCCATCATCGTCAGATAATTCGCGCGGGTGTACGTATCCGATTTCGATTTCTGGTTGAGGTCGACCACCAGCTTGAGGGTCTCGATGGCCTGGTCGTATTTTCCGAGTCCCGCCAGCGCTTCGGCTTTCAGCGAATACATGTACGGATACGGCTGGATGGCGAACGCCTCGTCGAGGAACCGGATGCCTTCCTCGGGCGATCTGGCTTCCGCGAATTTGGCCGTGAGGTAGATCAGCTTGATTTCGGTATCGCCCCGCCGGGCGACGTAGGCCACGGCCTCATCGTCAAATCCGTGGGTCGCGAGAAAATTGACGTACTGGAATCCGAAGACGCTCTCGGGATACGCGCCGACCAGCCGGTCGTAGTGGGATTTGGCCTTGACGATCTCGTTTTTCTGGGAAAAAAGCTCCGCGAGAAGAAAGAGCTTGATCTCGTCGCCGGCGGGGATGACGTCGTTCTGGAGGATCGCGATGCCGTCGTCGAGCCGGCCGGCGTAGGCGACGGCGGCGCCCTCGCAGAGTTTGGCGTGGAAAAAGTCCCGTTTGGATTCGAAACTTTTTTTGAAAAACCCGGCCGCGTCGGCCGGGTCGCCGGCCAGAAGCAGGAACGCGCCGACGAGGAAATTGTCTTCAAACGCCGGCGCGGCGTCGGCCATGTGGCCGGTACGGTCGATCAGATCGGCCAGCTCGATGTTTGGGTCGCCCGCGAGTTTGGAAAAGAGGCGGGCCGACAACCAATCGGGCTGGAGGGCGAGAAGCGCGGCCGCGGCGGAGTCGTAGTCCGCATCTATTTTTTTGGCGTCGATGGCGAGCGTGCGGCCGTCCGAAGATATTTTGAGCGAGAGGTACAGGCCGAAGATGAACGGATCCCGGGTTTCAGCCGCCTGATCGCGAAGATCGGCGAGGGCGCGCATTTTTTCGCCGACGTGAAAATCGAGCGCCTTGAAAAAAATGGCCTTGAGAAACGCGCCGGCCGCATGTTTGCGCGTCTGCTCGGTCCTCTCCTTCTGGCGGACTTCCGTGAGGGCGTGCATGGTTTCACGTTCGCGCAGTTGAGACCGCAGGGACGTGATCCAGAAATTGGCCGCGACGACCGCGGCGGCCATCACGAGCGACCCGACCGCGAGGCCCTTGCGCCGGGCGTGGGCGTGCTTGGCGAGGGTTCGCCAGAGGCTGTACTTTGCGAATTTGAGAGGTTTGTTGCCGAGAAAGAACTCGAGGTCGGCGCGAAGCGTCATCATGTCGGGATATCGATGCTCCGGATCCTTTTCCATGGCCGTCTGGACGATGACGTCCAGGTCGCGCGGCAGTTCCCTGCGGATCGCGGTGATCCGCGCCGGGATTTTTTCCTTGATCGCGGAATACAGCGCGTCGATCGAGTCGTAGTCAAACGGCAGGGTCAGGCTGAGAAGCTCGTAGAGGACGACGCCGAGCGAATAGACGTCGGCCTGCGGCGTCGCCTCCCGGCCGTGCAGCATTTCGGGGCAGACGTAGTAGGGCGTGCCGACGAATTCGTCCGGCATGGTGAGCTGTGAGGGCGACGCGATTTTACTGATGCCGAAATCAAGAATTTTGACCATGCCGAATTTGTCGAACACGAGATTGGAGGGTTTGATGTCGCGGTGGACAACGCCGCCCGCGTGCGCGAAGGCGAGGGCGTCGCTGGCCTGCCGGACGATCTCGACGATTTTGCGGCAGTATTCCCCGTCGATGCGGGTCGCGGCGGAATTTTCGGCCGGGAGGGTCTTGATGTCGCCGGCCATGAATTTGAACACGTCGGACGCGCATTCGAACCGGTTTTCGGTCAGCCAGACGATGACCTGGTTGAGGGTGACGCCCTCGAGTTTTTCCATGACGTAATAGAAATGGTCCTGGCTCTGGCCGTGGCTGTGGATGACGACGATGTTGGGGTGGTTGAGTTTCGCGAGGATTTTACTTTCGAGGGCGAAGCGCTTGATGATCTGTTCATTGTTCAGTTTGGGGATGATTTTAACGGCGACTTCACGGTCGAGGGAGGTGTCGCGGGCGAGAAAGACCAGCCCCATCCCGCCGCGGCCGATTTCGCCGACGATCTCCAGTTCCGGCAGGTCCGGCATGCCGCCGATGTGCAGGGGATTGAGTTCCTCGCCGGCGCCGTGGATGGCGCGGTTGATTCGAGTATGGGCGGCCAGAATTTTGAGAAATTCGGGATTGTTGTAGGGCGCCTGGGTCGTATCCGGCGGTTTGCCGGATTCGACCGCCTCGAGGTACTTTAGAAAGAGGGGTTCGGCCTCATCCTGCATCGGCGACCAGTTTGGAAAGCTTGAATTTGATCCGCCCATACCGGACCCGCACGGCGTCGGAGGTCGAGTCGACCAGCGCGGCGATTTCCTTGAAGGAATATCCGTAGATGTCGCGGTGGAGGATGATGTCGCGTTCATCGTCCTCGAGCGTGTCCAGCAGGGATTCGAGGAGCATCGTGTTTTCTATTTTTTCGGCCTCGTCACCTCTGCCGGCGACGATCCCGTCCGCGCGGTTCCGGACGGCGGAGTCTTCGAGCGAGGCCTCGGCCGACAGGGCGCGCTTTCCGGCGTCGAAGTAATCGACGTTGTCGATGATCTGGTGTTCGACCAGGGAGTAAAGCCATTTGATGAATCCGCCCTCGTTTTCGATCACCGACGGCGCGCCCGATTTGAGGGCGCGGAGCATGGCGTCCTGCACGATGTCCATGGAATCCATCTTGCGGCGAAGGCGCTGACCGAGCCGGAACCTCGCGATCAGGTGGATGCGGTCCTGGTATTTGGCGAGGAGCGCCCGAAAGGCCCCGTCGTCTCCCTGGCCGGCCGATTTGAGGAGCCGGACGGTTTCGGAGAATGGACCGGCGGACATGCGGGTCAGCCGGAGGCGCGCGAAATCGTGTCGGGCAGGATATCTCTCGCGTCGGCGTCGGGGTCGGCGGCGGGCGGTTCAAGCCGGATGAACCGCGCCATGGCGCATTTCCCGAAGACGATGGTGTCGCCGGCATTCAAATGGAACGCTTTGCGCTTTTCAATGATGTTGCCGTTCAGGTAAGTGCCGTTGGTGCTGCCCATGTCGGTGATCGTGAAGGCGCCGTCCTTGCATTCGATTTTGGCGTGCACGCGGGAGATCTGCCCGTTTTCATCGCGGATGTCGATGTGGTTCATCTCGCCGCGCCCGACCGTCATGAATTTGGCGCTGACCGGCACCCGTTCCTTCTCGAATTCCAGGGCGTACTGAACATTCGACAAAAATCCCCCGAGGTCGTGGACTTCGAGCGTGTAGCCGGGGTGTTTCGAGAACGGGACGCGTTTGGTCGTGGTGGTCTCGAATTTGCGTTTCAGAGGCATGGTGAATAGTAACGGTTGGTTGGGAAGTCAAGTTTTCGATGAGCGGGAAAATCCGCGGGCCGCATGTTCGGTTTGGCCGGGGATAGACGCTGTATAGGGCGGAGGAAGGAAGTGGGACCCCCGATTCGGGGGTGAGGGATCTTTGACAATCGAATAAAAGGGGGGTTCAAAATGAAGACGCAACGTGACTTGATGCGTGCACCGGTGTGCCTTGTTCTCAGCCTCATTTTGGCGGCTGGATGGGTGATGGTAGGGGTTGAAGCCGCGATCGCGGCGACGCAGGTTGCGGCGTCGCCGGGCGACTGGGTCCAGCCAAAGCCGCTCGGGTATTGGGCGGGATACACGTCTCAGAACCAGATTACAGCCTACGACGAGGCCGGCGGCCGGTCGCCGCAGACGAAGGGATCCACCGCCCTGGCGTTTGACTCGAATCCGGCGACGGCCTACCATATCGAATACACACGGCCCACGTCGTATTCCAGCTATTATTATTCAAGCCGTGACTTTTTCGTTCAGATTTACGCCGCGTTTTCCGGCGGCGTCCATCTCAAAGGCATCACCTACGATTACCGTTACCGCGGCGCCAACGCTTCGCGATCCACTCCGGCCCAAAGCCGGACGCGGATTCAAATCGAGACGCCGGATCCATCCAACGGATATTCCCAGTGGATCTGGAAGGACGTCGGGGACGGCGCCTCCTTTGATCCGTGCATGGTCCGGAATGTCCGGATCGACCACCGAATGAACCCCTGGAAGGACAACGATCGGACGGCGGCCGTCCAACTCGACATTTACGAAATTCGCGGCATCGCGGCGGACGTTCCGACGGCGCCGAAACTGCTTCAGCCGCCAAACGGCTTGACGACGACGGAGCCGCAGCTGACCTTTTCCTGGTCGGACGCGCGATCTCGCCATGGGATATCGCATTACGTGTTCGAGCTGGCCAACAACCGGGATTTTGCAAGCCCGTTTGTGAGCGAGCGGCGGACGGACACGTCGATCCGGCCCCCGTTGTCGATGCCGGCCGGCTCCTACTTCTGGCGCGCGACCGCCTATTCCAGGACGGGCGAAAAAGGCGACACGGGCGAAGTCTCACGGCTGGTGATCGGTCCGAAAAGCTGCTGGATTCAACCGGAGACGGGAAACATCCGGTATGAAATTCCTCCGGGGCAAAACGTGAGAGTCACCTCGGCCGGAAATATTCGAAACGCCTTCGATTCAAATTCCCTGACGGCGTTCAATGTCACGGCGAACTATTACGTGGACCCGAAAGTCGACGCGATTTTACAGGTCGACTTCCCCGGCGCGACGACGATGACGGGCGTGATGTACGATTACGAGTACCGGCTGAAGGACAATCCCGGGCGCAACGAGCCGCAAAATTCCATTCAGATGGATATTTATACGAGCGCGCCGGCCGCGGGCGCGGCCGGATCGACGCGGTGGGAATGGCTGAAAGTCGGGGACGGCAGGGTGTTCCCTCCCAAAGCGGTTAAAAGCGTCAAAATCCGGCACACGTTCACGGTGTGGGGCCAGCCGAGCACGACGGCGACCTCGATGCTGGACATTTACGAAGTCCGGGGGATAAACACCAGCGGCGCGTGCGAGCCTGCGGCGCAAACTCAGCAATCGGCGCAGGACACGGTGACGATTTACGCGTCGCAAAGCCCGATGCGCGCGCCGGCGCGCGAAGTCCCCTCGGCGGCGGACCAGATTCATATGCTTCACCTCACGCTGCTGGCGGACAGCACCGTCGCCTTGAACGGTCTCCGGACGACCACCTACACCTACACGGGGCGGTTGCGGGACGTGACGGCCGCGGCGCTGTGGCTGGACGGCAACGGCGACGGCCGTGAGGACACAAAACTGGCCGAGACCTTTTATTTGAACGAAGACGGCTCGGCTGACTTTTCAAGACTGGATCTCACGCTGAAAAAGGGCGCGCCGTCCCACCTGATCGTCACGCACGATTTTCGGACGGACGGCCGCGACCGGTATCATTTCCGGACGCGCGTGGGCGATACGGCGCCGATCGTCGCCACGCCGAAAAGCTGGTGGGAGGCCGCGCTGGACGCCATGAGGGGATCGGTTTCTTCCACGGCCACGCCGGCCCATGCGATCCAACTGTCGATATCGGAGAAGGTCCGAATTGTCGGATTGCCGGTGATCGGCGATACGGTCACGCTTCGCCCGACGTTTAATTTTGGTCCGTACCGGCCGCGCCCGATTTCTCCGACTGACGGGGCGGAGAGCGTGCCGACAACAGTCGAACTCATGATCAGCCGGTTTTCGGATCCGGAAAACGACTCACAAATGGGAACGCACTGGCAGGTGACAGACGCGAGCGGGATGTTCGTGAACGAGAGGATGGTGGCCAACTGGATCATCGAGGGAGGTACGGCCACCACGGCCGACACCTCTCTGCGCTTTCCGCGCGGGCTTCTGCGGGGGAAAACCGGCTACGCGTGGAGAGTGCGGGTACGGGACAGCAAGGGCGCGTGGAGCGAGTGGAGCGAAGCCCGGACGTTCACGACAGGGGCCGACCCGCTGGACCAGCCGGCGGCGAAAGAAGTGGTGATGGTTCGGCCGGAGATTCACGTGCAAATCGACATCGACAACACGTACACGGTCGTGAACAACAACACGTACGTGAACGGCGAATGCGATGACGACGATGACGGGCATGAGCACGGACGGAAGGATGACGACAAGCAGAAACCTCAGGACCGGAAGAAACCGGCGCTTGATACCGGCCCGTCGCCCACGCCCCGACAGCCGAAAGCCGACGACCGGTTCAAGTACACCCTCGCCAACAACTCGACAGGAAAGATCGATGTGATGGGCCCCGTGGACTACGACCAGGAGGTCTCTCCCGCCGGTCAGAACGTCCATCCAAAGTCGTCCTTCAAGTACGGGCTGTTCACGTACAATGTCAGCGGCGTGCCGATCGGCGGCTCGGTCACGATCGCCATGACGATGCCGGAAAATGTTCCAGCGGGCGCCAAGTATTATCTATGGAACGAATCGAACAAGGCATGGATCGACATGACGCCGCAGCTCGGGAGCCTGGACGGCGATTCGGTGGTCGAGCTGACCCTGCGGGACGGCGGCCCGGGCGATCTGGACGGCACGGCGAACGGCCGGATTGTGGATCCGGGCGGGATCGTGTTTCCGGAGTCCGTTTCGACGTACGAGCCCACGCCGGCGACCGACGGTTCGGTCGGCGGCGCCGCCGCGGCCGGCGCCAAAGGCGCTGCGTGCGTCATTACGGGAACATTCGGCCACGGGGATTTCGGGGGCATCCGGCGGGTTCGCGATGTATTTATGGAATCGGCGCCGGGCCGGGCGCTGGTCCGCACGTATTACGGCCAATAATTTTATCTCAGACTGTTCGGTTTGACGTCTCCCCGCCGCTGTATACTTGGTAGGCCAAAATGCGGAAAGGCGGTCGATCGATGATCACATGTGGCGAGAAAATTCCGGAACTTCATGTCGAACGCACAAAAGGGATGCGGCGGCGGATGGAGGATCGAAGCCGTGTGGTGATCCGGCCCGAGGGCATCTTCGCGGGCGTATTCGACGGACACGCAGGCGTCTCTGTCGCCGACCGACTGGCCGGTCGGCTTTCCGGCCATTTTTTTTCATTTTTTGACCGAGGATTGCCTGTGGCGGACTCGCTCGAATCGGCATTCACGGAAATGGACCGGGAATGCCGCCAAATGGATTGCGGATCCACGGCGGCCTGCGCTTATGTTTCAGGCCATCGTTTGACGGCGGCCAACGCCGGAGATGCGAGCGTGATCGTGATCGGATCGACGGCCCGCCTGTTGAGTCAGACACACCGGCTTGATGACGCCGGAGAATTCGCGCGAATCCGCGCCACAGGGGCGCGCATCCGCCGCCCCTATTTTTACGGCGCGGACCGGGGGCTTGTCCCTACCCGCAGTTTCGGCGACCGGGCGATGCGTGAAGCAGGCCTCATATCAACCCCTCATATCGTGGAATACGATCTGTGTGACTGCGATCGGTACATTCTGATCGCCAGCGATGGATTGTTTGAAGGCGTGACGATCGCGGATGCAGAGAATCTCCTGAGCGGCAATCCGGGCGCGGCGGCCGGCGCGCGAAATCTCGTACGCGCGGCGCGGTTGCAGGGCGCCGCCGACAACATCACCACGATTTTGATCCGGCCCGCCGCGCTTCCGCCGTTTTCATGACCGCCTTGGCCTCCAGCATCATCCGGTCCATCTCTTCCTTCAATCGCTCGTTGATCAAGCCGCGGACAAACAGGGACAGAAAACGCACGAACCGGTTTTCGACGTCCACGTAGACATGAAAATCTCCCTTCGCGAGCGCCGACCCGCGCGCCTCCGTGTCGGTGACGACGCGGTAGCGGAATCTCAGCGCATACCGCCCGCGGAAGAGATTTCCCGCGCGGCGGAAAACGCCATGGCCGACCGCCTCGAATTCTCCGCCGGCCGTGTCCGACCTCGTCACGATCGGATGCAGGCGCGCCGTCAGGCCGCGCGGGGTTTGGAGTTCGAATTCGTCGGTGTCGATCCGCGTCAGCCGGTAGTCCAAGCCCGTCACCTCGCGGGCCAGCCGGACCGCCGCCGGCAGATCGTGGATGAGTTTCGAAAGCGCCGCCGGGCCAGCTTCGAGCGGCTCGCCGGTCACGACCCATTCCGCGAGGGCATGGCGGGAGATCAACTCGACCGGAGACGGAGAGTCGGCGTGGGCGACTGGGGACCCGACGAGGAGGAGAATGAGGACCGCGGCCAATTTGAAATCAACCGCTAATCGGGTTTCCAGCTCAGCCGGTCGTATGTTTTTTCCAGCGCGCGCATGACCAGGTTGCGGACGAGATGGACCTTGTACGCGTTGTGCGCCAGCGGCTGCGCGCCCTCGATCGAGAGGTCGGCCGCCGGCGCGAGGAGGGAACGGTTCAATTTCCGGTTTTGCAGAAAGTCGATGCTCTTCTGGGGAACGTAGGCGCGCGGCGCCACCGCTCCGAGGAGAATCCGTACGCTGCTGAATTTTCCGTAATAATTATTGTAAGTGACCGCGACGGACGCGAGCGCGAAATCAAATCCGCGCCGGTCCCTCACTTTCAAAAACGTCCCGACCCACCGGTTGTCCAGTTGGCGGAAGCGTATCTCCCGGATGATCTCGCCGGGCTTGAGAACGTGCTCCCGCGCCGGATCCTTTTTGGGGTCGGCATAGAGATCGAACATCGAGATCACTTTGTCGCCTTCCGGCGTTGCGATGGCGAGGGTCGCCTGAAGCGCGTGCAGAACGAGGCCGATGTCGGAATGATAGACGCTGTAGGTCGGCCCGCCGTCAAAGATCGCGTGATGCCGGTTGTCGCCCGTTTCGGCCGGACACCCCTCGACGCCGTTTTTCAGACAGGGGAAGCCGTTCCGGAAATACCAGCACCTCGGCCGCTGGAGCAGATTGCCCGCGAGGGTGGCCTGGGCCCGGATTTGCGGCGAGCCCACCAGCCGCGCAGCCTCCCAGAGCGGCCACGCGTAGTGCCGGATGGAGGAACTGTCCACGAGTTCGCCGAGGGTGGTCGCCGCACCGATCCGGACCTCCGCGCTGCGGACTTCGATGTACGACATCGGGCCAAGAAACCTCGTCGGAATCAGGATTTCCGGGCGATTGCGCATGTCGAGAAGCTCCAGGCCGCCGCCCAGCACGGCGCCTTTGCCGCCCAGCGCCGCAAGCCGGCGGGTGGCGGCGGCGAGATCCTTCGGGCGCTCCAGCGTGATCGGCCAGGTCATGGCTTCGACTCCGGCGGATGGAGCGCATCGATCACGCGCTTGGGCGTGAGGGGCAGAGCGGCGAGGCGAATGCCGATGGCGTCGTACACGGCGTTGGCGACGGCGGCCGCGGTCGGAATGATGGGCGGCTCTCCAAGCCCCTTGGCGCCCAGATTGTTTCCGTCGTACGGGACCTCGAGGGGCACGGCCTGAAACGCCGCCGGCTGATCGAGGATCGTCGGAACTTTGTAATCGGTCAGATTGGGATTCAGCGGCCGGCCGGTCTCCAAATCGTACACGCGTTCCTCCGTCAGACCCATGCCCAAACCCATCGTCACGCCGCCGTACTGCTGGCTCTTGAACATCGTCGGATTGATCACCCGGCCGCTGTCGTTGACCGCCACGAGGTCCGTCACCTCGATGGTCCCCGTTTCTGTGTCGACCTCCACGGCCACGAATTGCGCGCCGTGGGACCGGATCGACATGTCGGGATTGCCCTCGCGCTCGCCCAGGCCGACGATCTCACGCGACGCGGAAAGTTCCACGAGTTTGGCGATGGGAACGGAGGACTCCGGCGTCTTGCGGGATGCGGGGCGCGTCGCGCGGCCGCCGGCCAGCACGATATTTTTTTCCGGAGCTTCCAGGATGTCCGATGCAATCGACAGGAGCTGCCGGCGGCACGCGACGGCCGCCCGGCGGACGGCGGGGCCGGTCGACGCGAGGGTGAGACTGCCGTAGCTCGGAAGGCAGTACGACGTCAGCGCCGTGTCGGCGTTCGTCACGCGGATTCGATCGACGGGGACGCCGGTTTCTTCGGACGCGATCTGCGCCAGCGCCGTCCGCGTGCCGGTGCCGATGTCCGCCGCGCCGGCAAACAGCTCCGCAACGCCATCCGCATGGATGCGAATCACCACGGACGCCGGTGGCCCGCCCCCGGCGCTCCAGGCGGTGGCGGCGACGCCGACGCCGCGGCGGAATCGGGGCGGGGGCGCGTCACGCGTTTCTTTGCGCCGCTTCTTCCACTGGAAAAGTTCCCCGCCTTTTTTGAGGCATTCGGCCAGCCCGTGAGACCCTCTCGGGACGGCGATGGGCTTTCCGGAAACAGGATCGCGCGCGGGCAGATTCTTTAAACGGAACTCGACCGGATCCATTCCGATTTCCCGCGCGATCTCGTCCATCATCTGTTCGAGCGAAAACGCGGCCTGCGCGTGGCCGGGCGCGCGCATGGCGCAGGGCGGGGGAGTGTGAGTGAGCGCGGCGTACGTTTCCGTCCGCACATTGTCGCAGGCGTACATCTCGGCCGCCATGTCCTCGGCGTGGCCCCATTCGGCGCCAAATCCGTAAGGGCCGGCGGCGTGGATTCCCTTTTGTTCGATCGCCAGCAATTTTCCGTCCGGCCGGACCGCGGCCTTGATCGTGACGACCGAGGGCGGCCGGCCGTAGGGCGAGACAAACTCTTCGGACCGGTCCTGAACGCATCGAACCGGCCGGCCCAGTTTTTTCGCCAGGTACGCGGCGATGAATGTGTATTTCCCGGCGGAAACCTTGCTGCCGAATCCGCCGCCCATGTGCGTGCCGATCACGCGAACGCTGAGGAGCGGCGCGCCCAGCATCGCCGCCAGTTCCTCCCGGACGGCGAAGACGCCCTGGGTCGATTCCCAGACCGTCCAGCGCCCCTCCTCGTATGAGGCCACGGCGGCGTGCGGCTCGATCGAACTGTGAACGTTCGGCGCCGTGCGGTAGGTCCGCTCGATGATCCGGTTGGCGGCGGCCATGGCTTTTTGGACATTTCCGCGCTCGTAGACGGCCGGCCGGCCCGGCCCGGTGGGCGTCCAGCCGCCGCCCACGAACTGGCCGGCGCGGACACGCTCCTCCGGGTCGACCGAGAACGGAAGCGTCTCGTAAGTGATCCGGACCTCGCGGGCGGCGGCCCGGGCCGCATCATCGGTCTCCGCGCATACGGCCAGGATCTCCTCTCCATAATATTTGGGCTCCTCCGTCAGGATGGGTAGTTCCCGGCCCAGCATGTCCTTCAGAGATTTTTCCGAAAGCTCCGAAGGCCCAATCGCCGCAAGAAATCCCGGGACCTTTTCCGCATGCGACAGGTCCATCGACGTGATCCGCGCGTGGGCGCGGGCGCTCCGCACAAAACGCGCGTGGACCATGCCGGGCAGACGCAGGTCGGACGGATAGACGGCGCGACCCGTTACTTTTTCCAGCGCGTCCACACGCTGAGCGGCCGTGCCCACTACCCGCGTGGCCGCGCCATAGGCCGGGATCGCCTCCGCTGCGGGCGCCCGCAGGCGGACCTTGCGGCCTTCGACCACGACCTCGGTATACTCGGACGATGCCATCGGGCTACGACGCCCGGCTCACGGAACGGACCGCGGCCAGGATGTTCTGGTAGGCGCCGCACCGGCACAGGTTGCCGGCGAGGCCCTCGCGGATGTCCTCGTCCTCGGCCTTGGGATTTTTTGCGATGAGCGACTTGGCGGCGCAGATCATGCCCGGCGTGCAGAACCCGCACTGGAGCGCGTCATGCTCCATGAAGGCTTTTTGTATCGGGTGCAGGTCGGCCCCGGCCGGGGCGACGCCCTCGATGGTTTCGACCACGCCCTGGTCCGCGAGCACCGCCAGATACCGGCAACTGTAGACGGGCTGAAGGTTGACGAGGACGGTGCAGGCCCCGCACTCGGCGTGACCGCAACCGATTTTGACGCCGGCGTAACCGAGATCTTCCTTGAGAAATTCCGCCAGCGTCCGGCCGGCGGGAACGGTGCGCGAAATTTTTTTGCCGTTGACGGTCAGATTCAATTCCACCGCCGTCAGTGTGACCGGCGGCTCCTCCGGGGGTTTTTCAGGAGGCGGGGGAGGCGCGGGTGTTTTCTTTTTGGGCGCGCGGGCGGCCTTGGACTCAGACGCCATGGCCGCCATGGCCGCCATGGCCGCGATCCCGCCTTTGGCCAGGAATTTCCTTCTCGACATGCGTGCCTTGCCGTTTTTCATGCAAGCAGAGATTTAACCTCGTCCGCCGCCTGTTTCAAGGGAATGGACCGGCTTTGACCCGTGGCCCGCTCCTGAAGTTCCACGTTCCCTTCGGCCACGCCGCGGCCGAAGACAAGCCGCACGGGAATGCCCAGAAGATCCGCGTCGTGAAACTTGACGCCCGCCCGGCAGTCGCGGTCGTCGATCAGGCAGTCGCCGTTCAGCGCGGCCGAAAGGTCCGCATAGGCGCGTTCGGCGGCGGCCACCACGTCGGGCTTGTCCATCGTGGTCACGATCAGATGAACGCGGTACGGCGCCACCGACTTGGGCCAGATCATGCCTTTGTCGTCATGGCTGCTTTCGACCACCGCCGAAATCAGCCGCGATACGCCAATGCCGTAACAGCCCATCTCGATGGGCTTGCGGACGCCGTCGGCGTCCAGAAACTGCGCGTTGAGTTTGGCGCTGTATTTCGTGCCGAGAAAAAAGATGTGGCCGATCTCCATGCCCCGAACCAGCGACGCCTCCTTGTGGCACGCGGGACAGCTCGATGAGGGCGCGGCGCCCTCGGCGCCTTCGAGGCTCGCGGCGTGGCCGCAGGACGGACAATGAATCAGCGTGTCCTCGCCGCTTTCGGCCGGCATGATGAATTCGTGCGACAGGTTGCCGCCGATCAGTCCGGGATCGGCCCGGACCGGGATGAACCGGATCCCGACGCGCGTGAAGACGGTTTTGTAGGCGGCGAGCATCCGCTCGTACGTTTTCTCGGCGTCTTCCCGGGTCGCGTGAAAACTGTAGCAATCCTTCATGATGAATTCCTTGCATCGGAGAAGCCCGAATCGCGGCCGGGGCTCGTCCCGGAATTTGACCTGAATCTGATAGAGCGCCTTGGGCAGGTCCTGGTAGGAGTGAATCTCCTGCGCGGCGAGCTGGGTGATGACCTCCTCGTGCGTCGGACCCAGCCCGAACTCGCGGCCGGTCCGGTCCCGCAGTTTCATCATGTCGTCCCCGTAGGAGGCCCAGCGGCCGGTCGCCTCCCACAGTTCCCGCGGATGGAGCGCCGCCAGGAGCAGTTCCTGGGCCCCGGCGCGGTCCATCTCCTCGCGCACGATCGTCTCGATCTTCCGAAGGACCCGCAGGCCCAGCGGGAGAAAGAGATAGATGCCGGACGCGAGAGGCCGGATGAATCCGGCGCGAAGGAGCAGCCGGTGGCTGACCGCCTCCGCCTCGCGCGGCACCTCCTTGAGCGTGGGCGCCAGCAGGACCGACGCCCTCATCGCACGCACGCCTTCACGGACTTTTCAAGCCTCCAACCCCAAACTGATATCATGATATCATGATATCATGATAGCTATCATGATATCATGATATCACTTTACCGGCGGCGGTCAGAACAGCCGCCGCAGCGCATCGAACCCCCGCGAAACCTTCTCGCCCAGCTCCAGGCGGATCATCAGGTCGTTGTAGGTGGCCATCACCAGCAGGGTGAGGACCATCGCCCAGCCGAGCTTGTGCCACCGCTCCAGTCCCCGGATCGACATCCGCCGGCGACGGACGGCCTCGATGAGGAAGAGGAAGATGAGTCCGCCGTCGGTGATGAGGAAGAACGGGATGAGATTCACAAATCCCAAATTGGCGTTGATCACGCCGAGGAACATCAGAAACTGGTGCGAGCCCTGCCGCAGGCTTTCCCCCGCGTACTGCGCGATTCCGACGGGGCCGCCGAGGAGTTTCACCGAGAGGCCGCCGGTCAGGAGCCGCCAGAGGACGTCCAGAAAAAGGGTGATGAACCCGAACAGCATCTTCAACGCGACCCAGAGACCCTCCCAGAAGCCGTAGGCGTGGGACCGCGAGGCAACGGCATTCTGGATTCCGATCCGGCCGACTTTTTCCATCTCGCCGTTTTCGGTCTGCTGGCTCTGAATCTGCGGGATGAGCGTTATGGAGTGGCGGTCGTTCCCTCTTGAAAAGGCGAGGGTCACCGTTTCGCCGCCCTTTGCCGACACGATTTTCTGCAGTTCCTGCCACTCGTCCACCGGCCCCCCGTCGATTTCGTGAATCCGGTCCCCGCTCTCCAGCCCGGCCCGGGCGGCCGGGCTTCCCGGCATGACCCGGGACACGACAAGATCGATCTTCGGAAACGCGCCTTCCGACAGCCGTTGGGCCTGCTCGGAGTCGAGTTGAAGGTCGAGCCTTGACTCGCCGCGTTCCAGGGCAATATCCGCCGGCCAGGTGTCGCCGGCTTGGAGAATCTCGAACGCTTCCGAAAATGTTTCCGGCGTTTTTCCGCGCACCGCCACGAGCCTGTCCCCCACCTCGATGCCCGCCGACCGGTAGGCCTCCGTGTCGGTGGGCGTGCCGAACACCGGCGCGTGCAGCGCCTCCTGGACCCCCCCGGTCCAGAGATAGATGAGCACGCAGAAATAGGCGCAGACGAAATTGCCGAACGGGCCCGCCAGCGCGATCCGGATGCGGACCGGAATGGACTTCGAGAAAAACTCGTCCGGCGCGCCGCTGAGCGATTCCGGGTCCTCGCCGGCCATTTTGACGAATCCGCCGACCGGAATGATGCCGATGCTGTACTGGGTCACGCCCTTTTTGAATTTGAAAATTCTCGGCGGAAAGCCGATGCAGAATTCCTCCACCCGGACGCCGTTTCTGCGCGCCACGACAAAATGGCCGAACTCGTGAACCAGCACGGCAATGCCGAGGACGAGAAGAGAGCCGATCAGGATGTACATGAGAGTTTGCCGGCCAGCGCCGTCGCCCGAAGGCGCGTCAGGCGGTCGGCCTCCAGAATGTCCTCGATGGCGGACGCCCGAAAGGACTTTGTCAGATCGAGCGTGCGCCGGACGACGTCGAATATCCGGTCGAACCGGATCCGGCCTTCCAAAAACGCGGTGACGGCGATCTCGTTGGCCGCCGACATCACCGCCGGCGCCGACCCGCCCAGCTCCAGGGCGCGGTACGCGAACGCCAGAGACGGAAACCGGCGGCGGTCCGGCTCGTAAAAGGTGAGCCGGCCGACCCGCGCGAGATCCAGACGCTGCACGCAGGACGCCATCCGGTCGGGATAGAAAAGCGCATACTGGATCGGCAGCCGCATGTCCGGCACCGCGGCCTGCATCTTGACGCTGCCGTCGACGAACTCGACCATCGAATGAACGATCGATTCGGGGTGAATGACAACGCCGATCCTGTCGGCCGGCGCGTCAAACAGAAATTTCGCTTCGATAATCTCGAGGGCCTTGTTCATCAGCGTGGCGGAATCCACCGTGATTTTGGGACCCATCTTCCAGTTCGGATGCCGGAGCGCTTCCCGCGGCGTGATTCGCGAAAAGGCGCCGGCGCGCCTGAAGAACGGCCCACCGGACGCGGTGAGGAGAATTTTCCGGACGCTGTCGGGCCTTTCCCCGGCCATGACCTGGAAAATCGCGTTGTGTTCGCTGTCGACCGGCAAAAGCCGGGCGCCGCTTTTTTGGGCGGCGCGCCGGAGAAACCCGCCGGCGCAGACCAGCGATTCCTTGTTGGCAATGGCCAGCGTGACGCCGCTTTTGGCGGCGGCGAGCGCCGACGGCAGGCCCGCCGCGCCCACGACGCCGTGCAGGAGAACGTCCGGCCGCGAGTCCTCCAGGACATCGGTCAGCGCGCGCATGCCTCTCAGCAGCCGCGTTCCGCCCGGCACATGTCCGTTGAGGGCCGCCGCGCGGGACTCATCGGTCACGATCAAATATTTTGGACGAAATTTTCGGACCTGATCGAGGAGCGTTCGAAGCCGCCGGCCGCGCGCCGCCAGCGTATGGACCCGCAAACGGTCCGGAAACCGCCTGATCACCGAGAGAGCCGACCGGCCGATCGACCCGGTGCAGCCGAAAATTGCGACGTTCCTCATGCCGGCCGCGCTACGGTCTCGGCGCGGTTTCGATGGCCCGGGCGAGGTCGTCGAGCAGTCGGGTGACTTCCGGCGTGGGCGAAACCGCCCGGGCCTCGTTGAAGAGGACCTGGGCGTCCATCGTGATCCCCTGCTTGAAATAGGCGATGGCAAGATCCAGCTTGGCCCAGACGTCGTTCGGGTTCAGCGCCAGGGCGTCCTTGAGGTATGCGATGCTCCCGTCGAAATTCCCGCGGGTGATCTGAAGCCAGCCCATCTCCCGCAGCGCCTCGCTCGTCCGCTCGATGGCCAGACTTTTCTGAAGATACCCTTCGGCCCGGGCCAGCTCCCCCAGCCGCAGATGAGCGACGCCGAGGAGGTGATAGAACTTGGGGCTGTGAAACCCGCCGCCCTTCGAGAGGGCGCTTCGGAGCGTCGTCACGGCGGCCAGCGGGTTTCCGATTTTCATCTGCACCACGGCCAGATTCTCCACGACCTGCACGTCGTTCGGCGCGGCGGCGCGGGCCGCCTGAAGCTCCTGGATCGCGGATTCCAGATGGCCGAAATGACAATAGAGAACCGCCAGCCCGATGTAACCGGCGGAATGGTTGGCATGAATGGCCTTGATCCGTTCAAAACATTCCTTCGACTCTTCCAAACGGTTGCATTTGTAAAAGGCCAGCCCAAGATTGTAATAGAGGGGCGGCGTTTGCTCGAGGAGCGGGAGATGCGGAGAAAGGCACTCGATGACCTCCGGGTCCCGGTTGAGCCGATGGCAGAGATTCGTGAAGGCCTGCAGGATCTCCCGCCGAAGCGGCTCCTCGCACCGGCCTACGCCGCGCTCGACCAGCGCGCGGAACGCCGCGTAGGACTCGTCCAACTTCCCAAGCCGGTCAAGGCACTGGGCCACCCGCATCTCTATCCTGTCCGAGTCGGGCTCGACCAAAAGCGCCCGGCGGAAATGCGGCAGGGCCCGGCGCGCGTCCCCGCGGACAAAACAGTGCTCCGCGATGCGGCGCTCCTGATCCAACGCGTCCTGCAGATTTTTGGAATTCTTCATCTGCCGGCAGTTTAGACCGCCGGGTGGTGAATGTCAAGAAATCGCGGCCATGTCCCTGTGCTGCCCGACCGTGTTTTGCCGGTGATTTGACAAGGAACGAGCGGTAATGTAATGTATTACTCAGATGGCCGGCCTGCGTATTGGGGACATTGAATGGGATGCGGGGAATGTCCTGCATTTGGAATTGAATCACGGCATACGTCCCGAAGAGGCGGAGGATGTGCTTGCCGGTGATCCCCATGTGCGCAGGACGAAGAAGGGGCATTACAAGGCGTTCGGCAGGACATCGGCCGGCCGATTGCTGGTGATCGTATTCGAAATGAAGCCCAAACAGTTGGCAAGACCCATCACAGGATGGGACATGGACTCGGCGGAAGCGGGCTATTGCAGAAAAATGAAAGGAAGATAGACCATGCCGGACAAGGAAGCGCGAAACAGGCAGATGTTGGCCGAATATTACGATCGGCGGCGGCACACTCTGGACGACCTCTCGGATGAGCCGGTGGAATTTTCTCTGACGGAGGAGCTGAAAAAAGACATCCGTTCCGGCAAACGCCGGCGACGTCTTCAGAACCTCTCCATCAAGCTCGACCCCGTGCAAATCCAGGCGATCCGAAAAATCGCCACCATGAAATCGATGCCCTATCAGACGTTCATCCGTCATTTGCTCGGCGAATGCATCAAGCGCGAATTGCACGCGATCTGAATAGTCCGTTCGTTTATCTGGTCCCGTGTTACAATGCTACGGAATGACCCCCGGTCCGATGACCCCCGGTCGCGGGCAGCGGTGTCAAAATCGTTGCATCCCGCCCTGTTTCGCGTTATATTTGCGTTGTGGAGGCTACGGCTGAATATGAAATTCCCTATCAGTTTTGTCTGGAGGCACACGAGAAATTGCGGTCGGAGGGGATTCGGTATCGGGTGGTCAGTTTTCCGTTCGGGTTCATGGCGGAACACGTCGCTCAAGAAGCCAGGGCGCTCCTGAAAGTCTAAGGCGACCTCTCCCTCATGGCCGGCGCATCGCCGCTTGTGGACATCCGGGGCCTTTCGAAGCGCTACGGCGATTTCGACGCTGTGGTCGATCTGCATCTCCAGGTCAGTCCCGGCGAGCTTTTTGCGCTTCTCGGGCCCAACGGCGCCGGCAAGACCACGACGATTCTCATGATGATGGGCATTCTTCAGCCGACCGCGGGCGCCGCGACCGTCGACGGATTCGATTGTTTCCGCGATCGGGTCGAAGTCAAGCGCCGGGTGGGATACCTGCCGGATGAACCGGTCTTTTACGATTACTTGCGCGGCCGTGAAATTCTGCTGTTCGTGGGCGAAATGCACGGCCTGGACCGGGAATCGATCGAGTCCCGCGGCGGCCCGCTCTGCGAGCGCCTCGACATGATGGACGCCCTGGAGGAGTACGCGGTCAATTACTCGCGCGGAATGAAAAAGAAGCTCGCCCTGATCTGCGCTCTTCTGCACGATCCGATGGTCCTCATTTTGGACGAGCCGACCAACGGCCTGGACCCCTACGCGACGCGCGCCTTGCACGATTTGATGCGCGAAAAAATCGCGGACGGCCGGACGGTTTTTTTCAGCACGCATCTTCTGGATCAGGCCGAGCGGCTCTGCACGCGGGCCGGCATCATCGCGAAAGGCCGTCTGGCGGCGGCGGGGACGCTGTCGGAACTCAGGTCGAACCTGTCCCACGACAGCTCCCTGGAAGAGATCTTTTTTTCCGTGACGGGTGACGCCTCCCCGGCGAATTCCCAGTAGTTCCGATTCCCGGATGACGCCGGCGCCTCCGCCTCCCGGGGCGATTCGCGTCATCTGGATCACGTCGCGGCTGTCGGCCCGAAAATTCCTGAACCGCGCCACCGGGGTTTTCTCGATGAAGTTCGGCCGGAAAAAATCCGACCCTCCCGCAGCTCGAACGGGAACCCCCCGCAAGCGGATGGTCAGCTTCATCCTGTTTCCGTTCCTGCTCGGGATGTTCGCGCTCAACGGCGTCGGAATATCCATGCAAATGATCGTGAAACTGTCCGCCGAATTGAAAGAGCGCCGCGCGGCGGGTCCGGAGGAGGGCCGCGCCGCGGATACCCGCATCGCCGTCGGGAAATGGCAGTATCGGGCGATCCTGGAAAAAAAAGCAGAATGGAGAAAGATCAGAAAAGGAGAGAACGGGGATCCGCGACGAGATGCCTTTCTGCAATCCCTGAGGGAAAGTTTTGAATATTTTGTGGACGATCCGAGTGTGTCGAAGAAAGATCAGGCGGAGAAGGTGGAAAAAATGATGGCGGCATTTGAGGAAAGAGGCTCCGCCGGATTTCGCGTCGTGACCGAACGCGCGACCTTCTTTCCCAGCGAGTCCGTCTGGCCGACTCCGCCGGATCAATCCGCCATGATCCGCGCGCTGGCGATCGCTTTGCTTTACCTGGTCGTCGCGATGTATTTCATGATGGTGGGCAGCATGTCGCAGGATCTCGGGCGGGTGGAATGGAGCCTGGAATGGCTGTTCACCTTTCCGGTTCCGGCCTGGACGATCTTTCTGTCAAAAGTCATCGAACTGGCGCTGGTCAATCCCTTTACCTGGATCGTGTTCTGGCCATTCCTCTTTTCGATTTTCGCGTGCGCCGGATATGGCGGTTGGTCCGTCGCGATCGGCGGCGCGCTGGCCGCGTATTACGGGATGATTCTGGCCTGCCTGCATCTGATCACGGAGACCGGCCTGCGGAAGAATTTTCCGCCGAACCGGTTGAAAAATATTCAGGCCATTTTTTCGCTGTTGGGCATCTCGGCCTTTTTGGCCCTCATGTGGCAGATCACGGCGGGGCCGGCGTCGTTTCTCATCGATCTCGCCGATCGCACGCCGGCGGCGTTTCTGTGGAATCCCTTTTCCCTGCCGATCGTGATTGCCGAGGCCGGGTCAACTCCCGGCTCGCTGTGGGCGGCTGTCCTGCTGACCGCGGTCCTCTTTACATTCGCAACGGTTCGACTGGCGCAGTGGTGCGTTCGCGACGGTCTGAAAGGCGCCGGCGGGCCTTATCGAGGCGCGCGGAGGATTCCCTCGGCGGCGGGGCCGGCCAGGGGGTGGACCCTCAGCGGCGTTGTCGGAAAAGATATCCGGCTGCTTTTTCGGGACCGGGCGTTTCTCATGCAGACCCTGGTCGTGCCTCTGATCATCCTGGGGTATAACCTGATCATCAACCCCGACTTTCTTCATGGGGCGTCCGAGGGCGTGCAGGGATCCGCGCTTCTCGCCTTTGGCCTGGGCGCCTTCGTTTTGATGTCCAGCGCCCTTCATGCGCTTTCAGTCGAGAGCGGCGCGCTCTGGATGCTGTATACGGTGCCGCGGCCTCTGGATGTGATCCTTCGCGATAAAACGTATCTTTGGTGTTTGATCGCGCTGGTGTACGCGACCGCGGTGCTGGCCATGGGCGCCCATTCGGGAGTAACGGCGGTCAACGCCATCGTCGCGGTTGCGGGCGTCGCGATTTATTCCTTCATCGCGTCCGGGATCGGGATTCTGGCGACCGACCCGCTCGAACGCGAACAGCAGAAACGGATCCGGCCGTCGATGATTTACCTGTACATGATTCTGGCCGCGATGTACGCGCACGCCATTTACAATCCGTCGATATGGGTGAAGGTCACCCAGATTGTCTTGAGCCTCCTGCTCGCTTTCGCGCTCTGGCAGAAAGTCCGGGATCATTGTCCTTATTTTCTCGACCCTGTGGATTCCCCGCCGCCGTCCATTTCGCTGGCGGACGGCATGATCGCGGTGCAGGCATTTTTTGTGATCCAGGGCCTGTCGGTCATTTTATTGTCGGGATGGGAGCTGGCTCCCGGTCCGCTGATGTTGATCGCGTATGTTGTCGCCGGCATGGTGGTGGGCATCGGCGCGCTGCTCGTGTTCTGGCGGCAAAAGGTGCCGGATCTTTTTCAGAAAGTGGGATTCCGGTCTTCACCGGAGCACGCCGGCGTCGGGGTCGGAATGACGATCGCCCAGGGGATAGCCGGCGGAATTCTGGCGGCGGTCCTGGGGCTGGCCTATCTCCACGCGGCGGATTTGATTGAGCCTCTCCGGCTGCTCAAGGAGAAAGCGCTGTCGGGAGCGAAAACCATGGATCCCGAAATGCTGGCTTGGATTGGGGGAATGGCGGTCTTCGCCGCTCCCGTATTTGAGGAATTTATTTTCCGCGGCATCATCTACCGGGGATTGCGCCGGACGATGCGGCCGGCATGGGCGGTTGTGTTAAGCGCGGGCCTCTTCACCATCGTGCATCCGCCCTATTCCTGGATGCCGGTCTTTGGTCTCGGAATTGTGACGGCGTTCGTTTTTGAAAAGTCGAGGCTGCTCCTGGCACCGTTCCTCGCTCACATGATTTACAATCTGGCGGTGATTAGCGCGTCCTATTAATGAAGATCGTCGCCTTTATTGAAGATCCCCCGGTCCCCGTGACACAGGTCAAACCCAGACGGCGCCCGGCAGGTCGGGGTGGCCGTTGACGAATTCCGCCGCCGCTTGAACCCGGCCGCCTTCCGGCTGAAGGTCCATGAGCCTGAGACACGTTTTGCCCGCGCAGGCCACTCGGAGACTGCGGCGGTCCGGCGCGACTTCGATCCGTCCCGGCGCGCCGCTGGCCGGCGGCGGCGCCGGAGGGCGCTCCAATTCCGCCTTGAGGATTTTAAATCGCCGGCCTTTCCACATCGCATACGCGCCCGGTTTCGGCGCGAACGCCCGGACGCGCCGGTCGATCTCCGCCGCCGGCCGGCTGAAATCGAGGTGGAGTTCCTCCTTTTTGATTTTGGGCGCCATCGTCGCCCTCGACTCATCCTGCGGGTGCTCCGGCGGGAGCTTGCCGGCCACGCATTGATCGAGAAACGGCGCCAACAGACGCACCGCCAGATCGGACAGCCGCCCGTGCAGGTCTCCGTAATTTTCCGCCGGCCCGATATCGGTCTCGATCGTGGACACGATCGGTCCCGCGTCGCATCGTTCGTTGACCCTGAGAAGCGTCACGCCCGTGCGGAGTTCGCCGGCCAGGAGGGCGCGCTGGATCGGCGCCGCGCCCCGGTACGCCGGCAGGATCGATCCGTGGAGATTGAAGCAACCGAGCGGCGGGAGTTCAAAGAGCGCCGGTTTCAGAATCTGCCCGAAATCGCAGACCAGCATGAGGTCGAATCGCCGAGTGCGGAGGCCCTCGATAAAAGCGGGGGCGTTGACGTTTGGAGATTTGACGAGCTCCGTCTTCGACGCGACCGACTCCGCCGCCGCTGTCGCTCGCTCGGATTTCCCCCGGCCCGCCGGCCGGTCCGGCTGCGAGACGACGAGAAGTTCGCCATCCGCGCGGCCCAGGACGTGATGCAGCGCGGGAAGGGCGAACGGGCCGCTGGCGAGGAAGACGACGCTGAGTTTTTTCAAGCGTCCCCTCCCGGGTTCGCCTTTTTCAACTGCGCTTCAAACCTCAGCCGGGTCTGAAGGTCGAGATGGTCCACGATCATTTTGCCTTCGAGGTGATCGCACTCGTGCTGTACGATCCGCGCCATGAGGTCATGGAACTCCCGTTCGACCGTTTCCCCGCCCGCCGCGCGGTATCGCACGCGGACTGCCTTCGACCGGGCCACCGCAACGTTCAGATGGGGCACGGAGAGACACCCTTCTTCCACTTGCGTGAGATCATTCGACCGCTCGAGAATCACGGGGTTGATCAGGATGAGCGGCTTCGGTTGAAATTCCGCGTGGTGCACGACCGCGATCCGGAGGTTCCGGCCAACCTGCGGCGCCGCGAGGCCGACGCCGGCCGCGGCGCGCATCGATTTGATCATCTGCTCAGCGAGACGGCGGACGGCGGCGTTCAGTTTTTCAACAGGGCCCGACTTTTTCCGGAGGGCGGGATCTCCATACCGCAGGATGTGAAGCATTCAATTTGAATGAAGTTCGGACAGAATCTCGTTGGCCGCGCCGGCGTGCCGGTCGCTGAAGGAAGGTGGCGGCGGCACCGGCCCGCCGACGACGAATCCGTGAATGGTTTCCTCCATCTCCGCCTGCTGCGTCTCGTCGATCACTCTCAATTCCGCCAGCGAATGGCCGCTCCGCTGCAGCGCCTTCGCGTTGGCGTCTTGATGGCCGTCCATCGCGAGCGGAAAGGGCACGAGAATCGTCCGGGCCTTGCCGACGGAGGCGAGTTCCGCCAGAAAGGACGCCCCGGACCTGGAGAGGATGATGTCCGCCGACCGGACTGCGGGACCCATGCGGTCGAGAAAGGGCAGGAGCGTGAAGCTCCCCCGGAGGTGCCGTGCGTTTTCGACAAGCCGGCGGGCCGGCGGGGTTTCGGCCAGTTGCGAGCCCGCAAGAAACAGGATGTCGACGCGTTCGAGGAGCCAGGCGAAGAATTCCGGCCGGCCGAGGAAAAAATCCAGAAAGAATTTTGTGCCCTGGCTTCCGCCCACCACCAGCATCCGCATCCGGGCGTGCGGGCCGGCCTCGCGCTCGAACAGGATTTTTTTCCGCACCGGGCAGCCCACCACCCGGCAGCGGTCGGCGCGCGGGCCGAAGAGCGGCGCGGCCTCCTCGAACGTCAGAAAAATGTGTTTCGCGAACCGCGCCATGAGCCGGTTGGCCCGGCCCGGGATCGCGTTCTGTTCGTGCAGGTAAACGGCGATCCCCCGCAGGCGCGCCGCCAGAACCGATGCGACCGACGCGTATCCGCCGAAGGCCACGACCGCCCGGCACCCCCTGAGATGGAACCAGGCCGACAGCACCGCCCAGGCCATATATAATATGGAGAGGAGCTTCCTCCACCCCGGCTGGCCCGCGTAGGCGCTGCCCGGCAGATACACGCACTTGAACTGCCGGCCCCACAACCGGTCCGCCCCGCCCAGGATGTGGCGGTCGAGGGGGCGCTCGGCCGCCAGAAACACCACGCGGCCGAAACCCGGCTGCGAAATGATTTCCTCCGCCAGGGCCAGCGCCGGAAAGAGGTGCCCGCCGGTGCCGCCGGCGGCCAGCGCCACTTTCTTTTCTTTCTGTTCGTCCATCCCCCTCAAGTCCCCCCGCGGCCGGTCAGTCGTTGTGCGGGATCATGTAGATGGACCCGCCGATGAATTCGCGGATGGGCGAGGTGTTGGGAATGATGTCCGAGTTGGACAGTTCGAGGACGGTGTTGAGCAGGGAGTGCGTGCGGATCCCGCGGACATAAGGGTCGAGCCGGCCCTCGACCCGCAGCCTGTGGACGAAATCGAGGCCGGGCAGAATGTCCTTCAGGGAAAATTTCAGCACGGCCAGCTCGTAGGGCAGGCCGGCGTTGATGACCGAATCGGTCGAAAAGATGTACGGAATGATGTGCTTGAGTTCGCCCTTGCGGACGTACGGCCAGTGCGCGAGGGTCTGTTCGGTGCTGTATCCGCGGTGCCGCGCGTCACGGATCATGCGTTTCATCATCCGCACGTCGGCCCATCGGGTCCAGGCGCCGAAGGCGTTGCGGACGACGTTCATCGACTCGATGTAGATGCGGAACTTCCTGTTCTGCGGCACGGCTGCCGTGAGCTGCCGATAGAGGCCGTGGAGGCAGTCGATGAGAATGATTTCGCCCGGTTCGAGGTGGAAAGGCTCGAACCCGTCCCGGCCGCCTTTTTTAAAGTTGTACTTCGGTTTCTGAACTTCCTTGCCGGCGAGGAGGTCCTCGAGGTGCCGGTTGAGCAGCGCCATGTCGATGGCCTCGGGCATTTCGAAATCGTAGTCGCCGAACTCGTCCTTGGGCTGGTTTTCAAGGTCGAAAAAATAGTCGTCGACGTTGAGCTGCTTGAACCGGAGATTCACGCGTTTGAGTTCCTGGCCGATGATGACCGTCGTGGTGGTCTTGTTGGAACAGGACGGCCCGGCGATGATGACGACCTGGAGGACGCCCTTGAGGTCGACGATCCGCTGCGCCGTATCGAGGATGTCCTCCCGAAACCGCTGTTCGCACATCTGGACGAGGTCCCGGATGTCCCGGCCGTTCCGGCCTAGGATCCAGTCGTTGAGGCCGAAGACGCTGTCGCACTCGTTGTCGATGTTCCACTCGAGCGTGCGCCGCACGTGGTCCCGCGGGATGCCGTCACGGGTGAACTGGAGTTCGGATATGTCGCCCGAATGGATTTTCCGCCGGCCCTCGCGGTAGATCATGTAGCCTTCGGCAATCTCGATCTCGCCGAGGTCCTTCAGCTCCTTTTCGATCGTGTCCTGCACGTACTCGCGAGTGGGGCAGAGGACGCTGGGCGGAATTTTTTGGGCTGCCATCTGTTGAACCCGCGCGGCGAGGAATTCGGCCATCGCGGCCCGGACCTCCTCGTTGAGCCGGGGGAAGAGGCCCTCGGTGAATTTCGGATCGACCTGCGCGATATCGAGTTCGGCCCGGATGAAGGCCTTGAGCCGGTCGGCCGCGTCCTGAACTTTCTGCGCGCCGATCTGGTCCCGGAACTTTTCCAGCAGCACAAACGTCATCCGAACGGAGATGAAGGCGTCCTGCATCCTGCGGTGGCGTTCGGCCGGGTCGTAGCTCACGTACTGGGCGATGAACTGGGTCTTGATCCACTCCAGCTCATAGTATTCCCGGTAGACGCGCGCCGCGACGCTCTTGGCATACTTGAGCGCGCGGTGTTCGGAGATGCCGAGGTTTTTCCCATGGACGTCGACAATGGCGGAATTGATGGACCGGACGATGCGGGAGAGATCAAAATCCTCGATCTGGCCGTGTTTGTTGACGATCTTGACGATGGTGTTCGGTACGCTCAACGCTGCCTCCGACTTGAATTCTCTCCCGATTCCTGAGAATAATCAGACTCGACAGAGAAAGCAAGAGGATCGATGAGAAAAGACGCATGAAAAAAGACCCACGGCCGACGGCGCCGCTCGCGCCGCCCGGACCGAACATATCCCTCGAAGAGCTGCGCCTTCCGGCGCGCGTCTACCGGTCCCTGAAGACCGCCGGGTTCCACACGGTGGGACAGGTCGCGCAGGCGCGGGAGGAGGACCTGCTGCGGATCCGGCATTTCGGCCGGCAGTCGCTGCGGCGCCTCAAGGCGCGGCTGCGGGCGCTGGGCGTGACGATCCGCGCGCCGGAATGGATGGCGGCGCGCGACACGGACCTCACGGCGCTTCTGGGCATGCCGATCGAGCAGTGCGGCTTTTCGGACGCGATGCTCGACCGCCTGCGTCTCGCGCAGATCGACCGGCTGGGCGAGCTGGTCGCCCGGACGCCGCGCGAGCTTCTGCGGTTTCCGTCGTTGGGCCCGCGAAGCCTTCAGAACATCCAGCGGGTGCTGAACGATCTCGGTCTTGCCCTGGGCATGGATTTCGTCCCCGCCGATGCGGACGGAAACAAATGGATGGACCGCCTCGATCTTGCGCGCGAGCGTCTTGCGGCGCGCCTGCCGACAGCGGCCGACCGGTACTTCTTCGCCAAGCACGCGGGCATTTCGCAACGGACCCTCCGGCGGTTTTTCGACGGCCAGAGCCTGTCCGCGTACGAATCGTCCAAGCTGCGGCGGATTTTCAAGGACCGGCCGGCGCTCGATCAGCCGTGGGACATCCGCGAAGTTGTGGCGTATCAGCGGGTCGTCCGGGCGGTCCAGACCTACCGCGAAACCGCCAGCCTCCTCGAGTCGGCCCGAAGGCTCCGCATGAGCCACGAGCAGGTCCGGCAGCTCCTGAAACTGGCGCGCGCGTTCAAGCTGGAGGGCAGTTGACGGAGGGCGGGGCGCTGTGTTTACCTGTTCGATTCAAGTGCGCGCCGATGGACGGGGCGCCGAAAAAATCTCACGGTGAGAGGAGCAGAGACCATGGCCATCTCGGTTGGTTCGAAAGCGCCGGACTTTGCGCTGAAAACGAAAACGGCGGACGGCCTCAAGGACGTCAAGCTCAGCGACAATTTTGGAAAGAAAAACACGGTGCTCCTGTTTTTCCCGCTGGCCTTCACCGGCGTCTGCACGCAGGAGATGTGCGACGTCTCGAAAGGCATCAGCGCCTATTCGTCCCTGAACGCGGAGGTCTACGGCGTCAGCGTCGACAGCCCCTTCGCGCAGGAGGCGTGGGCCCAGAAAGAGAAAATCACGATCCCGCTCCTGTCCGACCTCAACAAGAAAACGGCCGAAAGCTACGGGACGCTCCTGCCGGACCTCATCGGCCTCGGCGCCGTCAGCGCCCGGGCGGCCTTCGTCATCGACAAAAAAGGGATCGTGCAGTACAGCGAACAGACGCCGACCCCGAAGGACCTGCCCAATTTCAACGCCCTCCAGGCGGCGCTCGAGAAACTGAAGTAATCCACATTCTCCAGTACCCATGCATTTCTATCCTGAAATATCCGGCGGCACGAGCGTTATCCCCAGCGCTCTAAAATCGTCGACATCGATCGCGATGTCCCCGCGCTTTCGGATATAGATCGACCCCCTTCGGCCGAATCCTTCGTTTAACGGACACTCGCCAAAGCGGATGGCCGCGCCCGGATGGATGGTGTCGCGCACCGCCAGAGACGCGCCATCGAAGAAACAATATCGATCTGGATCGGCAAGATGCCCCACATCCTCATTCAGCGCGGCGATTTCAGCCTCCATCCGCAGGAGGTCTCCCAGCATGTCTTTCTCGTAGTCCTTGCCCAGAATCTGCAAGGTCTCGGCGTTTTTATATTCGGTGATGAGCGGATCGAGTTCCCGCTTGAGTTCCATGCGCTCCTGTTCCCGCTTCCTCAGACGTTCATCGAGTTTGAGACGGGATTCCCTGAGAAAGGGGGAAAGGCCGATCGCCAGGGTCGTCACGACGCCGATCGGCGTGCCGATTTCCGACGCCTCAACGCCCTTGCCTGCCACAATCTCCCCGCCATAGATCCGCCCCGGATCGGAGACGATCAAGTAGTCGCCGACCTGGAGGTCGGAGGACGTGATCGAATGGAGGACTGTGAAACTCCGGCGTACCGTTATCCGGCTCTTGTCCGAAAACCGCGCCCATGCGAATTGCTCGACAAGAACCTCCCCACCGATGATGCCGCCCTCGCACACCAGCGATCCGCCAACAGCGACCTTTCCATAAATTTTCCCGGCGACGAAAACGTTTCCCGTTATACTGACGTCCGCCCCCGCCGAAATGTCGCCCTCAACACGAACCGCGCCCGATATTTTCGCCGGCCCGGAAAGTTCCTTCACGGTTTGCAGTCCGTCGACATGGATTCTGTCGCCGCCCAGCCAAGCATGGCCGTCCTGGGCGGCGAGAATTCTCGCGCCCCCGTCCACGCGTTCGTATGTTGCGCCCAAACCGGCGTTGAGATGAACCTCCCTTCCTCCGGTTGCGGCAATAACGGATCCGGTCACCGCCCGGCCGTCAGAGCCTTTCGACGGCGCGCGGATCACGGCAAGCACGTCGCCGCGGGCCACGCGCATCCAGTGGGGCGATTGCGCCATCACGTGTACCCCCGCGTAGCCGGTCTCCGTACACCGGCCCATCCCGGGAATAAAGGGCATCTCCACCGTTGCGTCCTCACCCCGTTTCGGGGGTTTGCCCTGGAAGCGGAATGTATCCTTGTCTTTGACGTTCTGAAGGAACGTCGTGATTTCGTCCGGATCGTGTTCGAGAGAGAGATTGGAAAGTTCGGCAAGGACGGCCGCGAAATCGACGGGGCGGCCTTCTCCGCGATGCGAGATGACGGCGAGTTTGGCCGAAAGCCGGTCAGGTGAAACCCGGATTTCAAAGCGGCCATCTACAGGCGGGGGCAAAGGTTCGCCGATGAGAAAGGGGACTCCGGTCGCATTTCGGAAATGGGACTCGATATTCTCAAAGGCGATGGTCGGTTTGATTCGGCGCGTAGAAATTTCGGAGCGGAAGAGATCGAAATCGGCGGGCCGGCCTCCCATTTTCGCCGGCCAGACTTTCAGATAGAGGCCTTTGGACCGGTTTTCGAATTTAAAGCCGCCATCGAGATTTTTTTGCATGGCCAGGAGTTCGTCGCCGGACCAGTCGGATTTAAGGGAGCGCGGGATCCGTTTTTCTCCTGCCAGAACCATGATGGGTTCGCCGGCCGGGGCCTCCTTCAACGCGCGCGCCTCGATGGAGCTTCGCGCCAGCCGCAGGATTCTCACGGCCTCGTCGACGGCTTTGTCGAGGCTCTGCGCATTCAGCCAGAGCAGCCGCGGGATGGCCGGGAAAAAGGACGGGAAACGGCGGACATCGGCGCCGTCGACGGAAAGTTCGCCGAATCGGCGTTTCTGTCCGTCGGTCACGACCACGAAATGTTTGGCGTCGGTTTTTCGCGGGGGCGAGATGGCGGGCATGGGAACCGGCGCGTCAAGGTATGCCGCCGGGTCCGCAACGATTTGTCCGCCTGTCAGGTTCAACGTGCCGGATTTCGGCAAAATCCCTTTCCAAGGCTGACCCTGCCGGCGAATTTCGAGAGGTTGCAGGAATTGATCCGCTGAGAGGATGGCGACGGATTTTTGTTTGAGCAGGGCGGCCATCGTTTTTTCCAGACGGTGGCGGGCCAGCGCATCGTGTCCGAGGTCCTTTTGATTCTTCTGCACGAACGAGCGGATTCTTCCGACGACGGCGTCCAGATATTTTGTGAAAAGCCCGGGGTCAAAAGAGATTCGTGTCGTCGATTCGGCCCAGCCGATCTGCGCGGCGACGACGGCGACGGATGCGTTGACGGTGCAGCCGAGGATGCGGCCGGCGTGTGCAGATACAACGGGCGCCGTCAGCGTGGAGAAATAGGCGCCGCGCCGAAGATGGATGGCGGCCAGGGCGGATATTTGGGAGGAATTGGCGGCATGGATCAAAACCGACGAGGCATCCGTGATGCGCCCGCCGTCAAATCGGCCGAGGACAAAAATATCGCCGCCGGCCTCAAGGGCGCAGGATTCGGCGTCACCGAGCAGAAAGATGTCGCCGGCGGCGTGAATGGACCGGTTTTCGATGGAGCCGTCGATCAGGATCGAGCTCGCGTATCGGGCAGGCGTGGCGGGGACCGATTTGGCAGGCATGGGTTGGATGTGGGTGACGGCCGGGCCGTCGGCAAACCAGCGGATGATTCCGTCACCGGTCGCCCATGCGCCGGCGGCGGCGGATTGGATCCCCGGTCCGGCAATCCCCGGCCGGATTTTCCCTGACGGATCGAACCAGACCATCTGCCCGGCGGCGACGTAGTGCCATTGCAGAAACAACTCCGGGTCGTCAAAGAATCTCAATTTTTTCGCAAGCGGGAGGTCGGCGTATGCGTAAACCGATGTTGATTCGGCGACCACCGGCACGCCGGTTTGCAAAATGTGGGATTTGACCTCGTGGACGACGATATTCAAAGTCAGCGTGCCGATGCCGGAGACGACAGGCGCGACGAGAATTTTGCCGAGGCCTTCCGCGTCGGGGATGGAAATTTCTCCGCCGACGAAAACGGTGGGGGGCGATATGTCCGCCGCGTAGCCACTTTTGCCGAGGAGCGAAACGGCGCGGCCGCAGATCATATTGGCGATTTCGGCGGCGGCGGACCGGGTCATGCTTTCCATATCAGGCAGCTCCTGACCCAAAACAGCCGTAGCGATACTGGCGGCGGCCTCCCGCGTCATGTCGATGAAGACGCGGCCGTCCAGCCGGCCCGCGATCCCGATCATGACGACCAGGCCGCTTTGCACGCGTGGTCGGTCGACGATCTGTATTTGACCCACGGACGGTTTGTCTATCCCCAGTTCAGACAGCACCGCGCGGGCTGCGTCCAGAAAGGGCCTGACGTATTCGACTTTCATCCGAAATCAGGCGGGTTTGGACAGCACCAGTTTCAGAACCTCGAAGACCTTTTCCGCCTTGAAGGGTTTCACGACAAAATGTTTGGCGCCCTTGAGGATGGCGGTTTTCACGATATCCTGATGACCCAGGGCCGACACCATGACCACGCGGGCCTTGGGGTCCGCCGAGCGGATCGCCGCGAGGGCGTCGATTCCCGACATGTTCGGCATGGTGATGTCGAGCGTGACGAGATCGATGTTCGGCATGAGTTTTTTGTATTTCTCGACCGCCTGAAGGCCATCCAGCGCAGAATCGAGGACGTCCGCGCCCATGCCGGTGAGGATCCGCTCCAGGTTTTTGATCATGAACTCCGAATCGTCGACGATGAGGATTTTGAAGTTCGATCCGTCCGGTTTTTTCGGAAGCGCCAACTCATCCGCCATGCTTATGCGCCTCCTTGATCGCGAGATTCACCGTCACGACGCCCTTGTTGAGAATGAGCGGCACGACCAGCGTCACGTTCATCTCCCCGAAATCGGTGAGGGTCATCTGTCCGCCGGTGATGACGGTCGGAGGAGTGATGTCGACGGCGAATCCGCGCTCTTTGAGGATCGTGGCGGCGTTGCCGGAAATCATGTTGGTGAACTCGCCGATGGCTGACCGCGCCATCTGGGTCAATTCGGGCAGCGTCTCCCCCATCATGACGCCGGCGATGTTGATGGCGGTCGACTCATTCATGTCGTAGAGCACCCGGCCGGTCAGGCGGCCCGTGATGCCGATCATGGAAAGCAGGCCGCCGGACCCGTGGGGATTGGGGGCGATTTCGATTTTTCCGACGGTGGCCCTGCCCAATCCCAGTTCCTGGATGACCGACCGCGACGCGTCCAAAAACGGATTCAGGTATTCGACTTTCATGCCGCACTCCTTTCAGTTCTCAATTGTCAAATGCCGATAAACCTACATAGGCCCCCAAAGGGGGGCCGCAAATGTCCCGCGAAAGGAGAAACCAACATGGTATTGCCCAAAAACGGCGCGTTCAACTGGTCGACGGCCGAGGAAGCCCGCATGCGGATGACGGAATACATCCGGTCCCATTTTTCCGGACTCCTGGGCGAGGACATCAAGCTTCTCGACCTCCCCAACGGACTCGATCTCATCCAGGATCACGTCACCTGCCGGCTTGCCGAACACGGCATTTTGTCGAACCGCGCGCAAGCCGCCGCCTGATTTTCTTCACGACGTCTCAGGCCATTTCCTTCGGTTTCAGGTGAATGTTGATCCGCGCGAGGACCTCGTCCTCGTTGTAGGGCTTGACGATGAAATCGTTGGCGCCGGCGTTCAGGGCCGCCACGATCGCCGTGGACTTGCCGTAGCCGGAAATCATGACGACGGGAACGCGACCCAGCCCCTCCCGCGCCCGGAGGTTCTTCAGCACGGTGATGCCGTCGATGCCCGGCATCAAAAGGTCGAGCAGGATGAGGTCGGGGATGTCGTCTCTGCCGCCGACGTCAAAAAATTTCAGCAGAGACACGCCGGAGTCGAATCCTTTTCTCTGAAATCCCCTGCCGATGAGCAGAAGGTCAAGCTTTTTCCGGGTGACGGCGCTGTCATCGACGAAAAAGACGGTGTAGGCGGAGTAATCGACCGCGCGGCTGACAAGCCCCACGAGAGTTTTCAAATATTGGTCCGTTTGAAAAGGTTTGGTCAGGAAGGCGTCGACGCCGGCGGATTCGGCACGCTGACGCGCCTCTTCGTCTGAGCGTGACGTCAGCATGAGGACGGGCGGTCGGGCCAGTCTCTCCGTATTATTCAGGCTCCGCATGAATCCAAGCCCATCGAGGACGGGCATTTCATAGTCGAGGCTGATGACATCGATTCGTTGCTGGCCCAGGCGGTCGAGTCCCTCCCGGCCGTTTTCGGCCTCGACGACCTCGAATCCGGCGTTGAGAAGGGTCTTCTTCAGGACGACCCGCACCGATTTGGAGTCATCCACGACCAGGGCCGTGGCGCCCCGCGCGAAGGTCGTGCGGCTGGACAGGAGCATGAGGAGGTTGAGGAGATCCTCTTTTTCGAAGGGCTTGGTGAGATATCCGGACGCGCCTGCTTCAAAGCCCGCCGCGTAGTCGGTCGGCTCGGCGGATGCGCCCATGAGGAAGATGGGGATGTCGCCTCCCTGGTGGAGGGAACGGACAGACGAGCAGAGCGAATAGCCGCTGCCGTCCATGAGGGTATTGGCAAGAAGCACCAAGTCCGGCCATGAGGCAAGTTGCGCAATGGCCGAAGGGCCGTCCGCCGCCTCGACGACTTCGAATTCCCCACCCAGCGTTTTTCGGATGACCTGCCGCGTGAGGCGGCTGTCGTCGACAATGAGTACTTTCATTTGCTTTGTACCAGCCGGAGCATGCTCTCCAATTTGGCCACGATGGCGGAAGGCTCGAAGGGTTTGACGAAGTAGTCGTCGGCGCCGGCGTCGAATCCCCGGATTTTGTCCATCTTCTCGCCCTTGGCCGAGAAAAGGATGACCGGCATCGCGTCCTTGCCGGGCATTTTGCGCACGCGGCGGCAAAGCTCGTATCCGTCCATCTGGGGCATCGCGACGTCGGTGGCGATCGCGTCGATCTTTTCCTTTTTCAGAATCTCCAGCGCCTGCCTGCCGTCCAATGCCTTGAACACCCGGATACCGCCGCTTTCGATGCCGGGCGAAAGGAGCTGGAGGACCGTCGGGGAGTCGTCGACGAGGAGGAGGGACGCGCGAAATGTTCGCGGCGGCGCCGCACCGGCCGGCGGTTCCACTGTCTTGTCCCGAGCCGCGTCCTTCGCCATCGGCGCTTTGTCGACGATCCGGCGCGCCATCGACACCGCCTCCATCTCCTTCGATGCGCGAACGATCTCGTGCAGATCGGCGATCAACACCAGACTCCCGTCGCCCATGATGGTCGTGCCCGCGGCGAACCGGACGCGCTTTAAGACCGTGCCCAGAGTCTTGATCACCACCTCGCGTTTTCCTTCAAAGGCGTCCACCTCCAGGCCCACCTTCTCCCGGCCGCTGGTCGCCACCACGATGTGCCGCACGGAACTTCCGCCCGACCATGCATGGCCCGCGTCTCCGAGCATGTCGGCCAGACGAACAAGCGACATGGCTTCGCCCCGCAGATTGAACGTCTCCCTGGGGCCGATGGAATGAATGTCCTTCGACTCGACGAGAAGCGACTCCTGCACGGCCGCCAGCGGCATCGCGAGCCGCCGGCCCCCGGCTTTCACCATCAGCACCTGAATGATGGCCAGCGTGAGCGGCAGTTTCACCGTGAACGTCGAGCCTTTGCCCTCCTCGGAATGGACGCTGACGACGCCCTTGAGTTTGGCGATGCTGTCGCGCACGACGTCCATGCCGACGCCCCGGCCGGAAATGTCGGTGACTTTGTCGGCGGTCGACAGGCCCGGCTTGAAAATGAGGTCGAGGGCGGCCGCGGGCGTCATCACCTCGGCCTCCTCCCTCGTCAGGAGCCCCTTTTCGACGGCCGCGGCCAGGACCTTCTGCCGCCGGATGCCGCCGCCGTCGTCCGAGACTTCAATGACCACCTGGTCGCCCTGATAGCAGGCGCGGATGGAGACGCTTCCGGCCTCCGGCTTGCCCGCGCGGCGGCGTTCCGCCGGGGACTCGATGCCGTGGTCGATGGCGTTTCGGACGAGGTGCATGAGCGGGTCGCCGATGCGCTCGACAACGGTCTTGTCCATCTCCGTCTCCTCGCCGCTGATCGAGAGATTGACCGTCTTGTTCTGCGCCTTCGAGATGTCGCGCGCCATGCGCGGGAATTTGTTGAGCACCTGGGCGACGGGGACCATGCGCGTGCGCATGACGGCCTCCTGAAGCTCGCCCGAGATGCGCTGAAGGTCCTCCGAGGCGCGGCGCTGGTCCTCGAGGGTTTCCAGAAACGTCGCGTCGAGAAGCTCGATGTCGGACCGGACCTTGGCGGCGTCGAATTCGCCGCGGACGGCCCGCGCCACCCGGGCCAGCTCGTCCTTCAAGGACTCCGCCTCATGGATGCGCTGGTCGAACCTGATTTTGGCGATGGCGAGTTCCCCCACCAGATTGATCACCTTGTCCAGCTTGACGATGTCCACCCGGATGGATTGGGCCGCGCCTTCCGACGCGGCGGGTTTGGGCGGATCGGACTCATGGGCGGCGGGCTGAGACGCCCCCGGCGTGTCTGCCCGCGCCGCGTTTATCGGCCTTCCCTCTTTCAAAGCCTCGATCCGGCCGATCATGGGGCCGATGTCGTGGTCGAACTCCCGCTTCGTTTTGAGTTTTTTGAGGATTACCGACAGCTCGTCGAGCGCGGCGAGGAGCAGGTCGACCCATTCGCGCGTGATTTCCCGCTCGCCTTTGCGCGCGCCGTCGAGAAGTTCCTCGAGGCTGTGCGTGAGTTCGTTCATGGCCTTGAGATTGATGATGCCGGAGGAGCCTTTGAGGGTGTGGGCGACGCGAAAGACGTTGTTGATTTCGCCGAGCGAGGGCGATTTTTCGAGGGCCAGGCAGGCATTCTGCAAAGTCTCCAACATCTCATCCGCCTCGGCCAAGAAATCGTCCAACATGATGCCGGCCTCCGCCGGATCGTAATGATGGTCGATCGGAAGCGGTGCGCCGGTGTGGAGGTGCGGAGGTTCTGACGCCTCTACCGGTTCCGGGGGCTGTTCGGCGGGTAGAAACAGCGCCAATTTGTCGTTGACGGTGTCCAGTTCCGGCGGATCGAGCGGCCGGCTGGCGGCGCGCATGGACCCGCAGACGATGCGGATTTCGTCCGCGCCTTCGAGGAGAAGCTGGACCAATTCCGCCGGGTCCAATCCCGTCCCCGCGGCTTTGACGAGTCCCTCCATCGTGTGGACCAGATTCTGGAAGTGCGTCAGGCCGATCATCCGGCCGGCGCCTTTCAGGTTGTGGAGGGTGCGCTGAAGGTGTTCGGCGCGGTCTTTGGAGAGTTCCCCGCTTTTTTCGACGGCCAGAAGGTGGTCCGTCACGGACTGGATGCGCTCGTCGGCCTCGTCCAGAAACGTGCTCAGAACTTCAGGGTCTTCGATCATATTCCAGTTTGAAGGCCAAGTCCGCGCGCGAAAGATGGCGCGCGACGAACCGGAGGATTTTTTCGTCGTCCACGACCACCCGAAAGGGCAGGCCGTATTCCCGGGCGAGAACGGCCGCGCGGGAAAGGAGTGTGACGATGTCGGAAGAGACGCAGGTCGCGTTTTCAATCCGGACCTGGACGGCCCGCCGGCCGGCCGGCCGATCCTGCATCTTCCGGAAGACGCCGGCGACTGCCTGTTTGATCTGGCCGGAGATGTCGGAATGCCCCTCCGCGTCGCACCCGGCGCTGTCCAGACAGCCGGCGAGCGTCACGCAGGCCTCGCCGTTGTCACAACGCGCCTCGACATGCGCCCTCCCTTTTTTTGGCGTGAAGGAAGGGCGCGCCGGTTGGGGCGGCGCGGTTGGCCGGAACGGAATCGGTGATGGGGGGACGCCGGCGGTTGAATTTTTCCGAGACGCGGTGATTTCCCGATGGAGATGGACGCGGTCCTCAACCAGCGCGGAAAATTTGTCCAGGGCCGCCGCCTGAAAATGTTTCAAAAAGTCTCCCGGCGGGCAGACGATGAAAGGCTGAACGCCCTCCGATTTCATCACGGCCAGGGCCTGCCGGAGAACCCGGATGAACTCATTGGAAACAAACGGCACATCAGCAAGATCAATGACCTTGACGTCCGCCCGTTTGGCCAGAAAGAGCAACATGCGTTCCTTGAAAACATCGCGCGGGCAGTTGGCGTCCAGAACGCCCTTGACCGCCAGCTCGCAGGCCGCAGTATGCCCGGCAAACGTGAGCGGCCTTTCTTCAACGGAAACCGCGGGGGGCGATTTCTCCTCGACGGGCCGCCGGCGATCCGGCGCGGCAGGCGCGATGGTGCCGCGCGCTGCCGCGGCGGCGCGGCGGTCGGTCGACCATTTCTCGTAATAAATGGCGTCGACGCTGTGCCGGGGACGGAAAAATTCCGGCCAGTCCAGAAGGGTCTCGGTGTGGCCGATGAAAATGAAGCCGTCGGGGTTGAGCGCGCGGTAGAATTTTTCGACGACCTTTTCCCGCGTCTCGGCATCGAAATAGATCATGACGTTCCGGCAGAAAATCAGGTCGAATCCTTCCGGATAGGCGCTGTCGAGAAGATTGTGCCGGCGGAACGACACTGGCCGCCGGACCGAATCCGCCACCCGGTATCCGGTCTTTTCGCGGGTGAAATATCGCGAGACGATGGGTGGCGGCGCGTTTTCGACCGGCCGGGGCGAATAGACGGCCTCCACAGCTGCGGCGAGCGCCCGGGTGCTGATGTCCGTTCCGAGCACTGAGACGGCGACGCCGCCGGCGGCGAGGCCGATCGCGGTCCGGGCTTCCTCGAATGCCATGACGACGCTGAAGGCTTCGGCGCCCGTCGAACAGCCGGCGCTCCAGACTCGGATGGGTTCCGCGCTTGCATCTGAAATCCGCCGCCGGATCAGGGCCGGGAACACGTCCTTCTCCAAAATCTCCATCTGGGGGTTATTGCGGTAGAAGAGGGTCTCATTGATCAGCATCGCGTCGATCAGTTCCTTGAGTTCCGCCGGCCCCTCCCCGCCGAACCAGATCAGATCGTAATACTCGGCGGGACCCGGCAGGGCGAGCGCGCGGATTCGCTCCTCGAGGCGGGTTTCGAGAATTTTCCGCCGGACCTCGTCCATCACCATGCCCGTCTTCTGGCGGATCAGCGCGGCGAATTTGCGCAAGTCCGAGTCGGCCACCATCGCCGTCCCGTTCATAACCCGGCGACCTTTTCGGAGACGAAGATCTTGTCGGCCGAGAGCAGGATGAGGGGCCCACCCGCCTCCTCGATCACGCCTGTGATATATTCCCGGATCGATCCCGCCAGGGTGGGCGGGGCCGGATAGAGAGAGCGCGTTTCGATCCAGCGGGCGCCGAGGACCTCGTCGACGACGAATCCGGCCTCCTGCTCCGCGCCCGATTCGTTCGACCGCATGACGAGAATGCGGGTTTTCGGGGTCGGCGCGGCCGGCGGCAGGTCGAAGAACCAGGCGGTTTCAAAGAGGCAGACGACGACGCCCCGGAGATTCATGACGCCGAGGACGTAGGGCGGCGTGTGAAAGACCGGGGTGGCCGCCTGCGAGGCGATAACCTCGACGACGGACTGGATGTCCATGCCGTATCGCTGGCCGCGCAGGACAAATTCCAGAATCTGTTTCCTGGCCGTCTCCTTCGACACGGCCTTCTCAACCGGCGCGGCCATCTGCTGTCCCTCCAACCCCTGACGTTGCAAGCGCGGTCACTTCGCCCGAGTCGAGAAGTTTTCCGAGGTCAAGCATGAGGATGAGTCCCCGGGGCGTCTCGCAGACGGCGCGGACAAACCGGGCGCCAAGACCTGCGAGGACGGCCGGCGGGCGACGCATCGACTCCTCGTCCACACGGATCACCCGATCCACCCCATCGACGCGCAGGCCGATGGGAGAACCTTCCACCTCGGTGATCAACACCCGGCCCGCCGGATCGGGATCAGCCGTTTTGAATCTTTTGCGCATATCCACGATGGGGAAAATCGAGCCGCGCAGATTGACGATGCCTTCGATGAAATCGGGCAGATTCGGCAGGGTCGTGATCTCCTCGGGAATGATGATCTCCTGAATGGCCATGATGTCCAGGCCGTATCGCTCGCGGCCGACCCGGAACGTCACGAGTTGCATCGGCGCGTGGCCCCCACGTAGGCGATCAGACGCTCCGCGATGCGCGGGAGGACAACGACTTCGTCGACCCCTCCTTTTTCCAGCGCGGCGCGCGGCATGCCGTAGACGACGCTGGTCGAGGCGTCCTGGGCAACGGTGATCGCGCCCTGCCGCTTGAGTTCCAGCATCCCCGCGGCGCCGTCACTGCCGATGCCGGTCAGAATCACCGCCAGAACCTGGTCGGCCGCCTGAGCGAGGCTTTGAAAGAGCGCGTCGACCGACGGGACCGGCTGGATGCCGTTGTCGGGCTTGTCGAGCGTGCATTTGAATCCGGCGTTCCTGCGGAGGAGTTTCAGGTTGCTCCCGCCGGGCGCCACCACCGCTGTCCCCGCCGAAAGGTACATCCCCTCGCGCGCTTCAATGACCTTGACTTTGGCGGCGCTCGACAGGTCGGCCGCCAGATGGGCGGTGAAAAGCGGCGGCATGTGCTGGGCGATGGCGATGGGGACGGGGAAATCGGCGGGGATTTCCGAAAGAATGGTCCGAAGGGCGGAGGGGCCGCCGGTGGACGCGCCGATGACGACGAGATCGATGTGGACCCGTTCCAGCCTCGCGGCCATGCTGGCGGCCCGCGGCATATCTTTGGCCGCAGCGACCAGGCGGCGCCGCACGCCCAGTTCCCGGATCTTGTACGTCAGATCCTGCCGGAAGGCCGCGGCGACCGGGGGCGTCATTTCCCGGGGCTTCAGGATGAACTCCTCCGCCCCGGCTTTGAGCGCCTGCAGGGTCGTGTCCGCGCCCACGTCGGTCAGCGCGGAAACCATGATGATGCGGCACGGGAGTTTCCGTTCCCGGATGCGGCGGACGGCCGCGAGGCCGTCCATGTCCGGCATTTCAATGTCCATCGTGACGACATCGATGTCGGCCGTCACCTTGTCGAGCGCTTCCTTGCCGGTGCGGGCGTGCCCCGCCACTTCGATGGCCGGATCGTCCAGCAGCGCCTCGGCGAGGAATTTGCGCATGAAGGCCGAGTCGTCGACGATCAGGACCTTGATCGGTTTCATCGCCGTGTTGCGCGCATCAGAGTTTCTCGAGAAGCCCGATGGCGGCCGCCATGGCCTGGGACTTCTCGGCCATGCCCCGGCCCTCCTTCACGAGCTGTTCCGACGCGGCGACGCTTTCCTTGCCGGACTGGTTGATGGCTTCGGTGGCGCGCTGGATCTCGGCCGTGGCCTTCGACTGTTCCGACATGGCGGCGGCGATGGCGTTGACCATGTCCGACACGTTCAGGATGACCTTATTGATGTTCGACAGCGCCTCGCCGGTGTGATGGACGGCCGCCACCTGTGTGTTGACCTCCTCCGCGGCCGACTCGGTCGTTCGCGCAGCCGCCGCCGTCTCGTCCTGAATGGCCGTGATCAGTCCCTCGATCTCCTTGGCGCTTCGCCCGACCCGCTCGGCCAGCTTGGAGACTTCGTCGGCCACCACCGCGAATCCCCGGCCGTGCTCGCCGGCCCGGGCGGCCTCGATGGCGGCGTTGAGCGCCAGAAGCGACGTCTGCTCGGCGATCTGGGTGATCACCTCGACGATCTTGCCGATCTTCCGGCCACTTTCTCCCAGCGCTCCGGCCTTGGCGCCGGTCTCGCGGATGATCGTCTGAATGCGGTCCATGCCGACCACCACCGCCTGAACGTTCTGGACGCCCTCCTCCGCGGCGGATTTGGCCGTGTTGGTCTTCTCCCGGACCTGCCCGGCGTGGTTCGCCACTTCGCCGATGGAGGTCGTCATTTCGGAAATCGCCGCCGACGCGTCCCCGATCTTGCGCGCCTGGTCCTTCACCGTCACATCCATCTGCTGGCCGCAGCTTAAAATCTCGGACGAGGACGACCCGACCTCCATCGCGTTCTTCTGCACAATCCCGATCGCCTTGCCCAGCGGCCCCGTGATGGAGCGGATGATCCCGACCGCGAGGGCGAACAGAACGACGAGGATGACCCCGCAGACGGCGCCGAGCAGGATCAGATTCCGGCGGACGCTCCCGACGGCGTTCTCCTCAAGCTCCGCGATCTTGAGACCCAACACGTCCGCCGCACCGCCGGACTGCTCGATGAACCGGTTGTATCGCATCTTGAGCGCGCCGCCCGCAAGTTCGCGCGCCTCGTCCTCCCGGCCCGCCGCCAAGGCCGGGATGACTTCGCCGTTCATCGACTCCTTGAAATCGTTCCACGTGCCCTGCGCGTCGGTGATCGCCGTCCGCACGTCCTCCGCTCGGACGACCTTCAGGACCTCCTCGAAGAGCGCGTCCGCATGGGACGCAATCTCGTCGATTTTTCCCCGGCACGACTCCCGGGCGTCCTTGTCGCGCTCTCCGATCATCTCGAGAAGATACCCGCGCACTTCGTTGAGGTCGGACTTGAGAAGCGCCACATTCCCGATGGAGTCCTTGTAGATCCGAATTTCGTCGTAGAGCGCGCCGCCCACCTTGACCGTGTTGATCATGTAGACTGCGCCGGCGACGGCCGCCATGAAGGCGACGACGAAAAGCGCCGTAAAGAGCATGAGTTTCCCGCGAACCTTCAGGTTCCGGATAAATCGCAGCATGGATACATCATCTCCCTTCCCGGTTCACGACCCGCTCGGAGTCGTTGCGCGCCGCGCCTTTCCCCCCTCTCCCCCTGCGGGGAGAGGAAGTGATCAGGACTATTTCACCGGCACGAAATTTTTCGCGACGATCGCCTGGCCGTCCTTGCTGAGAATGAAATCGAAAAACTTCTTGAGATCGCCCTTCGGCAGGGTCTTGGCGACGAGCACAAGCGGCCGCGACAGGATGTAGGTCCCCGACTTGACGTTCTTGTTCGTCGGCTCGACCTTGTTGAGCGCCAGCGATTTCGTTCCCGGCTCCTTGAATGCCAGAGAGGCGAACGTGATGGAATTCTCCTCCTCGGCGACGGCCCTTACGCAATCGTGCGGCTTGTCGATCTCCTTGGTGGGCCCGAATTCGGCCTTGTCCATCGCCGCATCCTTAAACTCATGCCCGCTAAGATAATTTCACGACGTTTGGAAGCGGGAGAGGGATTTCCAGCGTCTGCGGGCTTTGCAGAATCGACG
>MFPR01000042.1 GCA_001784175.1 Candidatus Lindowbacteria bacterium RIFCSPLOWO2_12_FULL_62_27 | reverse complement strand
TTCTGCAAAGCCCGCAGACGCTGGAAATCCCTCTCCCGCTTCCAAACGTCGTGAAATTATCTTAGCGGGCATGCTTCTTAACCCACAACCTCCACCCACTCCGCGATCACCCGCACCTCATCCTCGGCCTCCGGCGTCAGAACGATCGGGTCGTATTTTCGGTTGTGCGGTTTCAGGGTGATCCGCGTGTGATGCCAGTCCGTCTCGGGGTCCACGGCTTTTTCGCTCGAATATTCTTTCACCGTGTACTGGCCGCCCGTGAATGGGTCGCTCACGCCCGAGTGCATCACAAACACGATCCGCCCCTGCCGCGACCCGGGCCGAGGCCTGCGGAATAGACAGTAGGCAGACGCCGGGATCGTCGGTTCCATCGAGTCGCCGCGAATTCGGGCGACAAACATTCCATCCTCAAAGCGCGTCTTTGGTTCGAACGACACCCACTCGTCCGCCCATTCTCCCATCTGATCCCAGCTGAATTGTTCATTACTGAAGTTGGAGGCCGCCGCCCGCAGACTCACCAGCGGCACGCACGTCTTGAAATGCTCGCCGGCGCGCGGGGTCACGAACCGGAATGGCACAACCTTGGCCGCCGCCGGCTCGCCCTCGTCAGCGCAGCGCTTCAACGTCACGCGCAGGTTCGCGAGTTCCTTGCAGATCTCAAAATTCCAGCGGTCGTATCGGCCGGCGTTGTTGACCGCGGCCACCCATTTTTTCGCCGCCGCGTTTTTCGCGTGCACGCGGTCCTCATCGTGGATTTCCCCGGCCCGCCCTTTGATCTCCAGAATGAGATGGAGGATTTTGCCGCCGCGCAGGCGCACGATGAAATCCGGCTCGTAGTGGTGCTGGCCGCCCAGATAATCGTAGGGGACGACCAATCCGACATGCTGGTCGTTCGGTGTGAAAAACTCGACGTCGTCGCTGTCCTCCAGAATGGCGATCGCGTCCTTCTCCCAATCGCTGTGGATCACCGCGAGATTGAGATGGCTCTTTTCCAGTTTCACTACTGGCCGGGTCGTCCGGAAATTCACGTCCGTCGTCGAGGCGAAGGGCTTGTACGAGTTCACAACCGGCAAAAGCGGCGCCTCCGCGCTGGCCGCCGCCGGCAGAATTCCAGCCCGAACGCGCTCTCGCAGAAGTTGAGAATATTTTTCCAGCGCCAGCTCCCTCGGGTCCACGCCTTTGACGAACCGGACCTTCTTGTTGATGTATTCCTGCACGATCCGTAGAACATCCGGAAAAACCTGGTGCCGGGCTAAAAGCGACTTTTTAAGCGCCTCAACGCCCGCGCCCCGGCCGCCGGCGATCAAATCGTCCACGATCATCTGCGCCAGCCGAAACACCACTTGCTGAAATCGTACCGTCGCGTAAAAATTCTCTCGCGTTTGCTGGATGAAATCTCCCGACGGCGTGGAGGAGGGGTCATCCTGATAGCCGCGCGTTACGGCCAGATAGACTTTCGTCGGCTCATCGTCCACCACCAGGTCGTCGAGATTGTCCACATCGCACGAAATCCCGCTGCCCTTCAGATCATACGTGTAACTCTCGACCACCGGCAGGCGAATCTCGAGCGACGCGCGTTCCGGCACCGCAAATACGTGATGATAGACGGGGTCGGGCCGCTCTATATCTTTCGGCTTGCCCTTGAACGGAATCAGCGAGAATGGGATCCCATAGACATCCACATGCTCGGCCACCAGCCGGCCTTCCGGATCCAGCGCGGTGTAGTCCATCCGCCGAAGGCCCCGACCGACTACCTGCTCGCACAAAAGTTGACTCTGAAACGCCCGCACGCCGAGAATGTGCGTCACATTCGTCGCATCCCACCCTTCGGTGAGCATTCCCACGGACACGACGCACCGGATTTGCTCGCCGGGCATGCCGCGTTTGCCGACGGTGTTGATGATTGCCCGCAAGGCCTGCGCCGCCTCGTCTTTGGTTTCGCCTTCCTCGGTCTCAATTTTTTTCAGAAGTTTGGTGTCGATCCGCACCGTGGGCCGGAAATTCTCGGTGTTCGAAAACTCCGCAAGAATTTTGCCGGCTTCATATATTTTCCGTTTCTCCACTTTCTTGCCGTCCGCACCCAACACCTCCTCTTCCCGCTCGCCGCTGATTCTCTGATAAAAAATGTCGGCCACCTCGGTGTTGTCGCAAACGATAATCAACACCGGTGGAATGATCTTCTCCCCCGGACTTGCGCCCTGAATCTCTTCAAACCGTTTTTTCCACTGGCCCGCCAGCATCAGAAGCGCGCCTTCGGCCTCGCGATACACCGCCTCCGGTTTTGGCCGCCGATTCGCCGCGCGGTCCACCGGCCGAAGGCCGTCATTGATATGCCGCCACAGGTGAAAATATTTCGGATCAGGCCGGCCGACTTCGTCTTTCGATTCCGTTTCATCCCGGACCGGCATACGCGGGATTTTGACGATGCCGCACTCGATGGCATCCACCAACCCGAAATCGCTGACCAGCCATGGGAACGGATCACCTTCCGGATAGCCGCTGTTGGATAGATAAAACGGCGTGGCTGAAAGATCCAACGCCGCAAGAATCCCCGGATTTTTCCCGCCCGCCAGACCCGAATTGTTGATCCGGTCAAGACCGGCCAGCCACACTCGGGCTTCTTCGGCATCCTCCTCCAGTTCCGCCTTCTCCTCCTTTGTCAAATCCTCCTCGGCCTTTGACGCCGAATTGTTGTTCGGCCGCCAGCAGTGATGGCCCTCGTCGTTCAGCACGAGAATGGGCGTTCGCGCGGCAAGTTCCCCGAGACGATCCTTCGCGAACGCCTCCGCAGTCTCCTCGCCCTTGTTCACGATCTTGTAACTCTTTTCGCCCTCGACGTTCGGGCTTTTCGGCGCGAAGACGTGCCAGTTCGTGATCAGCACCCGGCCCACGCCCATCAGTTCCCGGTATTTGGCCGGCACGAGATCGAACGCGTCGTAATAATTTTCAGGATGATCCGGCCGGAGCACCTGCAGGCGCTCTTTGACCGTCAGATTCGGCGCGCAGACAAGAACGCCATTGGGAAAATGCAGAGTGGCCGGATTTCGGCCGCGGTTGCAGAATGCCCACGCGATCGTCATCGCCATCACAATCGTCTTGCCGCTTCCTGTCGCCATCTTGCATCCAAGACGACGCAAACCCTGAAGGCCGGCATCGGCGGGAATGTCGACCAGCCGGGGACAATAATCCGGCGCAATTTCCGGAAAATCCGGGCGCACGCCCTTGAGCAGTCGATCCAGATTTCCAGCGTCGACTTCAAATGATTTAAATCCGGTGCTCGGCAGTCGGCCCGGAATCGCCAACTCCAGCAGATAGATGAACGTCTCGACCGCTTCAAGCTGGCAGAAAAACAGCCGCCGCGACCGGTCTGCTCTCCACCAGTACGCCAGAAGATCCTTGCTCACCGGCGACGCGCCCCGATAGGCCGACGCGCGCCATCGTTTCACGTCCTTGCGGAGCCGGTTCACCAGCGGCAACAGCGCGCGTTCTTCCTCGGCAAAAAGATCTTCCTGCGCCGCGCCGGTTTTGCGCGTCTTGTAGTAGTAACTCGCCGGCCGCCGTTCAGATTTTAAGTCCGGGACGCCATCCTTGTACGTCCAGTGTTTGGCCGGTTCTTCATAAGGTTTGTTGATGACCGGTTCATCGACCGCCTGCGTTGGAACCCAATCCGCCGGCGGCTCATCCATGTGCGTCGGCAGGCCGCGAGATTTGACGCCTTTTGCCATATCAGTCCTTGAGCGTCTGAATCGACATGACTTCATTCCCGCGCGGGTCGATCACCTTGACGGCGATTCGATTGTGCTTGCCTTTCGGAAACGGCAGGGAGGTCGTGCCCTTGAACGCATCGAACGCTTCGGTGTCGGCGCTCGATCCGAGGGCCTTCGCGATTTTTTCCCATGCGTCCTGGTCGGGGAAGAAGGCTTGCGTGACGCAGAAACATCGGCCGTCATAGTCCGTGTCCAAAAACCACGCCGCCACTTTTTCTGCGCCGGTAGAACGAATGGCGCTGGTGAGAGGGTCGTAGATGTCGACGCCTTTGAGCGTGCAGACAAAATCCGCGTCCTTGTTCTTTTTGACTTCGACGTCGGGCTGGCCGAATACGGTGAAGAGCTGGCTGTTGGGCGTGTCTTTGAGGAGGCCGTCCATCGCGGGGTTGATGTCGGGACGGATGTAGGCCTGGTGGATGCGAAGTTTGGGATGGGCGGCCTCTTGAATGGCGTTGGTGGCGGCGGCGTCGAAACTGAATCCGGCGATCACAAGTTCGTCATATCGTTTGCTCGCCCGCACAAGTTCCTCGACCTGCTGTGCCGTCACCGGCCCGTACTGCGGCCCGAATCCGACGGCGATCGTGTTGGGCCCGGCCCCGTCCTGCTCTTCCCAGACGCCTTCAGCATGAATGATGCTTCCGGTGCCGGACTCAAACAGCGGCTCGATCCGCGCGAATTTTTTTCGCTGGTTGTTCATGAACGTCACGCCGTCCGACCGCAGGCACTGGACCATGCGCGTGAGATAGGCATGAATATTTTTCATCTGCTCCACCGGCCCGCCAGCATCGTCTTCGAATTCGTTGGGCGTTGGATCGTAAAGACCCTTTTCGCCCAAACTCAACTCCTCCGGCATCACGCCCTCGACCGTGAACGGCCCGCTGACGCGAAGCACGCCTTTCGAAACTTCCGGTCGGTCGACCAATTCCTCCTGCTCGGCGTTGGCCGAAATGCAGGCGTTCACCTCGTCCATTTTCGCCCGCCACGCCTTGCGGTATTCGGCGACCGCCGTCTGCAGTGCCTTGGGCCAGTCTGGATCGGTATCGAATGGAACCGTCCAATGCTCAAATTTCTTCTCCGGCAATTCCCACCGCCGCCGGTCCGCGTCGGTGATCGACCGCTTGCCCTCTCGGGTCTGCTTTTCCTGCAATTTCGCCTTGAGTGTTTCCGCCGCGCGTCGGCCGAAACCGAAGCGAGCGCCTTGTTGCACGCCGCCAGCGTCGCGTTGAGAACCGGCTCGTGCTTGGCGAAGACCGGATCGAGGTTGGTGTTCTGGGCGATGCTTTTGAGCGTGATGTGCGGCACGGTCTTGTAATTGAATCCAGTGGCCGGATTACCGGACCCGTCCTTAGTTTTATAATGCTCATACTTCGCGGTGAGAAGTCTCTGGCGCGCTATTGAAAGTGCGACCCGGCTCGTGTCAATCGTGATCCAGCGCCGGCCCCATTGCTCTGCAACGTATGCGGTGGCCCCGCTACCGCAGGTGGGATCGAGGATGATGTCACCAGGATCGGTGGTCATGAGAACACAACGTTCGATGATTTTATCGGCTGTTTGGACAACATACACTCTGTCAAACGCGCGGCCACCTTGAGCCGTATCAGTCCAAAAATTACCGTACGCAGACACTGGATAATCTGAAACGTACTTACGCCATGCCAAACGTTCTTCACTAAGAAAAAGTCGTTCGCAGTGAAACAGCCGGCGTATTCCCTCATTAGTGGTCGACCAGTGTCTACCAGTCGTCGGTCGAAATCGTTTTCCCCAAACTTCTTGATCATCAAGATTTCCGTTTTCACCCTGACCAGTAAGATTGTCTGGCATAAATCGGGATAATAACTGCTCGTCGGTCTCGGTTTTTGGATCTCCGGCTCTACCAACCGAGCCATTCGAATGCATTCTGAATCGATATTGTTGCGCCAATGTTTTGTCAGTCTTGATGAAATGTAATTGCCGATATTTAAGTTGTTCTTTATCTTTTGCATACCAGAGTAGAAAATCTCCGATAGTAGCAAGATATTTATCAGCAGAACCACTAGTTTTGGCAAAAGAGATTTGTGAAATAAAATTGGAAAATCCGAAGACTTCGTCCAACATACTTCGAAGAACGTGAACATTAACATCGCTAATTTGCACAAAAATGCTGCCCGACGTTGAAAGCAGTTCTTTACATAAGAACAGTCTGGATCGTAAATATGACAAATATGAGTGAATACCGAACACCCATGTATCGCGATATGCTTTGACCATTTCTGGTTGTCGAGTTAGATCAGAGTCTTTCTCTTTCATTTCTTGCCTGTTTATTTCAGCTTGAAAATTGCTCCCAAACTTAATCCCATACGGCGGATCCATATAAATCATCTGCACCTTCCCCGCGAGATTTTCACGGCGCGCGAGGGATGACATGACCTGCAGGGAATCGCCGAGGATGAGGCGGTTGGCCCAGTCGACGTCGTGTTTGTAGAATTGCACGGCTTCCTGATACGGCTGTTCGGGGTCGGCGAAGAGATTGCGCTGGACGTCCTCGCGCGTCGCCGCGCGGACGATGGCCTGGGCGCTCACGCGTTCGTGGATGTGCAACGCCACCGGATCGACTTCGAAAAATCCCTTGTCGTGCTGTTCCCGTTTCGTCGCCCACTCCAGCCACGGCTGGTGGTTGCGGAGCGCCTCGGCCAGAAGTTTCTGTTCGTCCGCCGTCAGCGCGCGCCGGCCGGCGGCGGCGATGAGGTCGGGCAGTTTGTCGGCCTTGCCCGCCGGATCAAACCGCAGAACCGGCGGCAGGTGCGGGTTATAGTGGTATTGCGCCTTCGGCGCCGCCGGAATTTTCCCCTCGGCCGCCATTTTCGCCGTCGGGATATTCGTCCGCTTTTTCCCGGTGTGTCGGTAGTCCGCGGTTTTAACGCCTCCGGTACCGGAAGATTTTCGAGGTCTGGGCATGGGGTCAGTCTATCATTCTCCGGTTGTATGTTGTCATTTACGTCGCCGCTTCGGCCTTGGAGGCGTGTCATCGCGCGAGACATTAGATTCAGCCAGCGCGTAGAACTCGTGGAGTTTGGACTGAAGCAGTTTCTTGTCCGGGAGCCGGGTCTTGTACTCGGCGATGAGCGCGGGGGAGAGTGACCGGCTCAATGCATACTCGACGACCTCGCCGTCTTTGGTTGCGCAGAGGAGCACACCGATGGAAGGACGCTCATGCGGTTTGCGCACGTCCCGGTCGAGCGCCTCAAGGTAAAATTCCAGTTTCCCAAGATACTCCGGCTGAAACTCGTCGATCTTGAGTTCGAACGCGACGAGACATTGCAGTTCACGATGATAGAAGAGCAGGTCCAGCCGAAAATCCCGGCCGCCGACCTGGACGAGATATTCCTCGCCCACAAAACAGAAATCGCGGCCCAGTTCGATGAGGAACCGGCGCAGATCGCTCACCAATCCGCGTTGCAGATCGCCCTCGGAATGTCCGGAGGGCAGGTCGAGAAAATCCAGCAGGTAGGCGTCTTTGAAGACCGTCAAAGCGGCGGGATGCAATTGTCGCACCACCGGCGAGACTTTTGGTGGTGACAAGATTGCGCGTTCGAATAGGGCGCCTTTGAGCTGGCGTTCGAGTTCCCTTTTCCCCCAGCGTTCCTGTAGTGCGAGACGAAGGTAGAACTCGCGCTCTTCATCACGCTTGCATCGTCCGAGAATCATCAGATGGTGGGTCCATGGCAATTGTCGCACCAGTGGTGCGACTTTTTTGTTCCGGCAATAGGTGTCATAGAACTGCCGCATTCTAAAGAGGCTGGCGCGGGTGAATCCCCTCATGTCTGGACGGTTGCGCGCGATGTAATCGGCCAATTGTTCGACCACCCCTTCACCCCATGTGGCAGATTCCAACTTGCGGCTGATGTATTCACCGACCTGCCAATAGAGGCCGACGAGTTCGGTGTTCACGGCTTGATATGCCCGCCGGCGCGCGGATTCGATAAGGCTGATCACTTCGGCAAACGACGCTTCTACCGGCGTATGGGGAACCGACCGGCCGCGCACCACTTTGGATGAGGCCTTTGTTTTTCGTTTCAGCATGATCAATCTCCCACCCGGCAGGCGCGTTTGGCGCAGATCGTCAGAAATTCGCACGCCCGGCATTTTTGCTCTTCTGGATTCGCCTCGTATTTCCCCCGCCGAATGGCTTTCACAGAGATGGAAACCTCCTGCACGGTCTTTTTCAAGACTTCCGGCCCGATCTCCACCGGCCGGCGCGCGCTGTCGCTCAAGTCGTGCAGATAGGCGGCGTCGACCCGCAGGCCTTCGCCGCGGCCGGCGGCCGTATAGATGGACAGTTGCCGGCGGTAGCGTTCCTCGCGTTCGGGATCGTGCGTGACCTTGTAGTCGACGATGGCCAGCGCGCCCGGCGTGTCGTTTTCGCGATCCAGAATGACGTCGGCGCGGCCGGCCACGATGCCGTCCTCAAAGTGCAGTTCGAACGGGCGCTCGACCGCCCAGACCCGCATGAGATCGCCGGAATAATCGTTGACGTACAGCCGGGTCATCCGCGTGGCCGAGCGATACATCTGTTCGAAGGCCGGGGTGTTTGCAAACGGCAGATAAAATTCAGCATCAACCAGAGACTTCAATTCCGGAGCGGTTGGGATACTGCCCTTGCTTTGCGCCTCCTCCGCCACCCGGCGAAGGACATGATGGATTGCGCGGCCGTAGCCGAGTTCGACTGCCAATTCCTGCTGAAATCCGAAAACGGTCCCGAACTGATAGCGAAGCCCGCAATCCTCGAATGCGGCCAGGTGCGAGAACGAAATTTGAAGCGGCGGGATTTCCTTCTGGCCGGCCGGCTCCGGCGTGCCGGGGAGAGGAAGCACGGCAAACGCAAGGATGTTTGTGCCGGCAACCTCCGTCAGTAACGGCGACGGTTTGAATTTATTTTTTTTCCGCTGAAAGTATGACAGATAGACGCAGTCGCGCGCGCGGGTGAGGGCGACGTAAAACAGGCGTCGCTCTTCGGTCTCGCTTCCTTCGTAGCGTTTGCGGGTTTGTTCGCTGAAAATCCCGGGCGGCAGGAGCCACTCCTGCGGGCGGCCGCATAGAGACGTCGGAAAGCGGCCCTTCACCAGCGCCGGCATAAGCACGACCGGCCATTCAAGACCTTTGGCCTGATGGACCGTCATGACGGAGACGGCATCAAGGTCGGACGCCGGTTCGCCCTCGTAGTCCTCGTAGGCGGCGAATGCGTAATGGATCAGATAATTGGCAAGCCGCTGGAAATAGAACTTGCCGCCATCCTGGCCCGGACGAAATACGCGCCGGCCGTTTTCCTGGTCGTACCGGCCGCGGCGGGTGACGTGCTCGAAATCGGCGAGGAGTTGGGAAAACCGCGCGAACGCGCCGAATCGCGCAGCGCCCTCCTGCGTCCCGAGGTTTATGGACTCCGCGCCGAGTTTATAGAGGAGCTTGTAAAAATCCCCGACGAGACTGACCGGCTGTCGGGTGCGGAGCACGAAGGTCTTCCAGTCTTCCATATATTTTTTGAGTCCCGGGATGGGTTTGCCGTTTCCGAAACAGGCGTCGAGACCGGCAACAATGCGGTCAATATCGGCCTTGCGTTTTTGTTCGAACCGCGCGTCCCGCCAGTCGCCGTCGCCGATCCACGAAAAAAGTTCTCCGAAATACGAAATTTCGGGATGCAAAAACAGTCCCGTGCGGCCGCCACAGGCAAAGGGAATGTTTCTGGCCCGAAACGCGTCGATGAGAGGCGGCGCAGACGTGCGGACGGAACGAAAGAGCACGGCGATGTCGCGGTAGCGGTAACCTTTCGCATGGATACGCTCAATCGTCTCGGCTATTTGGTCGGCTTCGTCCTCCGCAGTATCGGCTGACCACGCAACAATTTCGTTCTCGCCGGCGGGCCGGGACGGTTGCATCTGTTTGGGCAATCGCCCGGGGATGCTCGACGCGAACGCGTTGGCGGTCCGGACGATCTGCGGGCGGGACCGGCGGTTGTCGGCCAGTACGATCGCCCGTGTCGTCGATCTGCGGGTTTGAAATTTCAGGATGTTCGAAATGTCCGACCCGCGCCACTGATAGATGGACTGGTCGTCGTCGCCGACAACGCATATCTGGACGGGGTCGCGGGCCAGAAGTTCAATCAGCCGTTCCTGCGCGGGGTTGATGTCCTGGTATTCGTCGACGATGAGATGCCGAAGCGGCCCGTGGATTTTTTCGTAGATGGCCGGATCCTCCAGCGCTTCGATTGCGCAGGTGATCAGGAGGCCATAGCTCAGGAAATGGTATCGGTCGAGCGTGTCACGATACTCGCGGTAGCATTCGCCCAGAGGCGTCCCGTCTAGTGCGGCCGGATCAATCACCTCGTTGCTGATGACGTCAACCGATCGGATAAAATCCCGTATCGGTTCCCAGTGTTTGGATCCGAGTTTGGACAGCCCCAGCCGTTTGTATTCGCGGCTCAGGAGACCGGCATGCCGGTGCTCGTCGAGAACGTCGTGGTTGCCGTATTGGGGGACGTTGAGCTGGAGCAGGCGGAAACAGTAGCCGTGGATGGTTCCGACGAACATGGGTCCGAGCCGGTCGAGAAACTCGCGGCCCATTTTTTCCTCAACGCGTTTGACAACCCGCTGTTTGAGTTCGGCGGCCGCCTTTTCTGTGAATGTGAACGCGATGATGGACGCGGGATCGGCGCCCTCGACGATGAGAGAGGCAATCCGCCGCGAGATGGATTCGGTCTTGCCCGACCCCGCGCACGCGACGATCTGGAGGGGCGCGCCGCGGTGGGAGATGATTTGCTCTTGCGCGGGCGAAAGGTCTATCGTCGAGATGGGTTGCGTCTGAGAGGTCGCCATCAAATAAAATCCTCCATGCTGTGAATAGCCCACGCTATTCGATATCCCCTCTCAGTAAAGCACAGACTACTTTTGAAAAGAGAAGCTGACAAGGGAGGAATTTGACCGACCCCTGTTTCATGGCATCAGCCGTCCCTGCACCGCCTGCCCGGTCGGCGCGCCGGCGATTCCGGGCCGGCCAGCAAGGCCTCGCGGTACGGCTGGGCGGAGGAGTCGGTCGGCGGAGTGGCGCTGAGGTTTTTGTGTTTGTACAACTCGTCAACCTTGGCGGAGTCGCCGATGCCTTCGTAGAGGCGGAGCAACCAGGCGATATCATATCGGTGGATGCCGGCTGGGATGACGCCGTTCGGACAGAATGTGCCAATGGTTTTTGTCCGGACGGCGTGCGACTCTTGATACTGACCGGCTGCTTCGAGAGAGCGGGCGTAGAGTTCGGCGGCACAGGGATAATCGGGCCATCGGGTGTGGGCGGCGCGAAGGATGTGGATGGCATCCTCTGGGCGGCCCATTTCGTGAAGGACATGGCCGAGATTCGCCCGATGGACGCGGGTGTCCGGATCGAGGGACATGGCTTTCCGGAATGCGCGTTCGGCGCCGGGGAGGTCGCTTTCGTTCCACCGCACAAGACCGAGGATATTCCAGGCCCGGGCATTTTTGGGATGCTGTTCGATAACATGATCGAGGATCTCGTGGGATTTTCGGAAGGAGGTCTCATTGTGGCACAGGCCCTCGCCGTGGGCCAGGTCCAGCATTTCGCTCAGGGGCGGGGTGCCGGTGGTTTCGATGGCGTTGCGGACTTTTTCGCGGGCTGATTTGACCCACTGTTCCTCCTCGGAATGGCGGCCGGAAATAAGAACGTCCTCGCCGTGGAAGGTCAGTCCGACGTCGGGTTGATCCGCAAGGACAGC
>MFPR01000041.1 GCA_001784175.1 Candidatus Lindowbacteria bacterium RIFCSPLOWO2_12_FULL_62_27 | reverse complement strand
AAGGGGGAATGTGGGGTAGAGGGTTCGGGAGAGGGGGCGCGTCTCCCGATAAAATGCCTCTCTTTTACCCACAGGAAAACCGGAAGACCCATTTTTTATAAGGAAGGCGGGAAGGCGGGAAGGGGAGGGTTGTCATGTCAGTTGTTCGCGCTCGACCGCGGATTTGTGACGGACGTCACGTCCATGTAGGTGTCGTCCGCGCCGTTGACGGCGTCCGGCACGGTGGTGCCCGTGTTGACCGCCTGTGTTCCGTGGTCGTCGCCGTTACCCTTGAAGAAACAGCCGGTCAGCGTGATGGACGGCGTACCGTCGGCGGTGGCGTTCCCTCCGTTTAGTCCATCCAATCTGTTGTGCGTGAAGTCGCAGTTCGTGAAGGTGAGGGAAATGCCCTGGTCCGCGCCGGTATAATCATTATCAGATCCGCGGTTTTCGAGTCCAACCGCAAACTCGTTAAAGACATCATTTGTGAATGTGGCCGAACCGGCGTCCGTGGCGAGAATAACGCCATACGTATTGAGCGCCGTGCCGGACACCGCGCCGGTGTGATCGCCGGTCAATCGGTTGCCCGAGGACGTGAATGTGCCGGTGAAACCCGACCGAATCTGGATATTGGCGTTGTAATCGATACTCACATTGGGAACGGCCGACCCGAGTTTCGTGATGGTGTTGTTGCTGAAAGAAATGCTGGCGGAAGAATTGACGCCGACATCGAGCGCCATGGCGGCAATGAACGACCCCGACAGAGACGTGATGGTGTTCCCCGTAATGACGGGAGACCCGCTCGATTTGACCTGGATGGCGCACCGGACAGGATTGAGCGTGTTGCTGGAAATCGTCGGGCTGGCGGCGGTCGTGATGATGAGCGTGTCGGCTTCCTTCATCGTGCAACTCGTGATCGTCACGGCCGATCCGGACGCGATCGTCATCCCGCCCCACCTTGTCGAGGCCGCCTTGAACGTGGCGCTCGTCGCCGAGAGCGTGCCGCTGGCGGCGATGGTCGTGCCCGTGCCCATGGACCACGTGCCGCTGGTGAACGTCGCCGTCCCGCCGGACGCGACGGTGATTGTCGAGTTGTTGCCCCATGTGTAGCTTGTGCCGGCCGACGTCACGGTCCCGCCGCTGGAGATCGTGAGGCCGCACGTTGTCCCGGACGTGAACGTCGCGCTGGTCGGCTCCAATGTTCCCGCGACGGTAATCGTCACGTTGTCGGACAGCGTGATGACAGCGCCCGATACGACGGTGATCTTGATCCCGGAGGGGATCGTGATGTTCGAGGTGATCGTGATGTTGCCCTTCCACGTCTGATCAACCGTTGGATTGGAAGAGATGGTCCCGTTGCTGATCTCTGTGCTTATGTTGAGGCTTGAGATGTTCTCCGCCGGCATTTCCGGCACGTCGGCGCTCGTCGCGGCCGCGGTGTCCCGCCCGTCGCCGATGACGACCGCTTTCGTCACCGTCACGCCGTCGAGTTCGCCCGCGCGGATCAAGGTCTTTCGCGTCAGGCGGCTCGAGTTGCCGAACAGGGGCTTGCCTTCGATCTGCGCGAGCCTGAACAGACCGCCGTTTGTCAGCGTCAGCGTCGTTTTCTGATTTTTGACCGTCCACTCCGAGCGCGTGTTGGCGATGCGGGCGCGGCGGTCCCACGTGACGGGGACGCGCGCGATGGAATGGTCCGCGGTGAACTGGATGTCCTCGACGCGGACGCCGTGGTCAATCGCCGTGAGGTGGTCGAGGTCGGCTTTGATGGACTCGATAAAATCGGCGCGGTTGTGTTTGAAATTGTTGTCGTCGTTGTTGACGAAGGCTTCAGCGATGAGTTCCGAGAATTTTGCGAGATTGTTCTGTTCCAGATGATCGAACAGCCCGAACACCGTGACTTTCACCCGCCACGCCGCCATGAGGCTGGAGATTTTGTCGGCCAGGTCGGCGCTGAAGGGCAGACCGGAGACCATCTCGACCAGTTGCAGGCCGGCGGTGGTTGATTTGAATTCATAGATTTCGTCGGAAGTGGACCGCAACGATTCCAGGAGCCGCATCTGATAGGCCTTGACCTCTTCCGGTTTCGGCAGCGACTCGCGCGTCACGCCGACCGGTTCCATGAGTTCGGCCGAATACGACGACGTCACCCGCACACGGACGTTTCCGGTTTTGGGGTCGACCGCTGCCGATTGGATTTGCAGGTTCCATTGGACATTGTCCAGGAGGGGAAGCGCCGCATCGAGCAGTTGCCGCAGGCCCGCGCCGTCGGACCGCCTGCCATTCATCGTCACGATCGCGTCAGGCGCGACCGGGGCGGTCATGCCGCTGACATCTTTTTTGTTCAACGCGTCGGCCATTCCCGCCAGAATTTTTTTGGCCTCGTTGATCCGGGCATCGGCGGGCTCGGCCGGCGCCGTATCGGCGCGCAGGACTTTGATCTTGATGAATTCCGCCATGTCGTCGGCGAACAGCCGTTCGCCCTCTTTGTATATCCGCGATTTCTGCTGACCCGAATTGTCCTTGTAGATCAATTCATATTTGTATCCGGGCGGAACCATCTTGTCGCTCAATCTCTCCTTCGCGCCGGGCTTTTTGGCGGGCTCGGCCACTGGCCGGGGCGGCGGCCGGCGTTGCACGACGACGTTCTTGATGACGGTGGCCGGAGCAACGCTGATCGTTTTGCCGCTTTCCGTTTTTACGGAGATATTTCGTCCCGCCTCGATATTCTCCAGCGTCTTCTTCAATTCGGCCGCCTTGACCACGCCGCCGCGCGACGAGCCCGCCGGTTTATTCCGCGCAAATTCTACCGCGATCTGCTTCGCGGCCTCGATCGCCTTCTCGACTCCCGCGTTGGCGGCGACGGAGATCTGGAAGTTCAGGAGCTTTTCCGCATTCGGAATGGAGGTGTCCCGGATGTCGATCCGGCTGACGTCGATGTCGCCCGAGAGGCCGAGCATCTTGCCCACTTTGCGGTTCGCCGAGACGACGTCCACGGGCGTGATTTTTTTGGACGGGTCGGCTTTCATTTTGTCCTCCACGATGTTGCTCGCGATGGTCGAGGGGATGTGAATGGAACAGTTAACCGTGTCGTGGTTCTGGGCGTTCACGACCCCCTCGATCGGCTCGTCGATCGTCTTCACTTCGCCGGTGAATTCGTCCACGAAGGGGCCGGATATCCGTATGAGGGTCGGGCCGGACCACGGGACGGTGAGGAAGAAGTTCCCGTTGTCGTCGAGGATCTCGCCGGTGACAACCTGGCTCGGATTGTTGGCGTTGATCGCCTTGACCGTCGCCCCCTTCTTGTAGGGGCCTTTCGACCCGCCGCCGCCGATGTTGGATCCGCCGCCGTCGTCGCCGTCGTTGTCATAGTAATCGTTTTGATTGGATCCGCCGCCCTCGCCCTGTCCATCGCCATTATCCACCGGAGGCGGAGCGGTGACGGTCAGCGACGCAACCGCGGTGGCGCCGAGCTTGTCCTTGACCTGAACCTGATCGATCACATCCATCTCCGGCGCGCCGGCGGTGTAGTAGATGTCCGGCGATAGATCCGTGGCCTCCTCGTCTCGAGTCAGCTCCGCGTTTGAATTGTTTTCGATGAAACTGAATTCGTAGGGCGGCTCGCCGCCGGCCGCCTGAAGCGTGATCACCGCGCCCGCGGTAGCGCTTTCCTGCGCCGGTGAAATCGTCAGCTCCGCCGCCTTGACGGTGACCGAATTGGAACTTTCCTTCAAGTTCATCCCCGCATCGTTATGCGCGGACACGACGCATTTCAGTTTCGTGCCGGCGTCGTCCTGGGTCGTCGTGTAGCCGGCCGAATTCGCGCCGTCGATTGGCTTGCCGTCCCGACGCCACTGAAACCAGTAGGTAATTTCCAGATCGCTCACCCAATCTCCCGTCGAGCATGTAAGTTTCACATCAATCCCGGCCTCGCCGTCCACGAGTCCGTCGCCGCTGATTTGCGGAGCAACCGAGTTGACCGGCTCCTCCGGCTTTACGGTGACAACCGCTTTGGCCTCCTTGCCCAATTCGTCCTTCACCGCCACCACGTCCTGCACGTTGTCGATGGCCAGCTCGCCTGCCGTATAGATGAATTTATTGTTGGCCCCCCTCACCTTAATCCCATTTCCGCGCGATTTGTTTTCCGCGATGGAGAATGTATATTTGCCGTACCCGCCGCTTGCGGTGAACGTCACCGACTGCTCCTCCGATATCGTCGCCTCCGTCGGGTCGATCACCAGATCCGGAACGACGATGGTTGCGGAGTTCGAACTTTCTTTCGCCGCCTTCCCCTCATCGTTTTTCGCGGTCACGACGCATTTCAGTTTCATGCCGGCGTCGTCCTTGGTCGTCGTGTAGTCGGCGTTTGTCGCGTCGGTGATGTCTTTTCCGTCCCTCGTCCACTGATATGAATACGCGATCGTCGGATCGCCCGTCCACTCGCCCGTCGAGCACGTAAGTTTCACGTCAATCCCGGCCTCGCCATCCACGAGTCCGTCGCCGCTAATTTTCGGCGCTTCGGTGTTGGCCGGAGGTGTCGGGGGCGCGATGACTTCGAATTGGACTGGGTCTGGATTCAATGCGATACGTACGTCTTTGATATGGTCTGCCTTAACGGTTGGCTTGAAATTCGCAGCAACCGAATACGTGCCATATTTCACGCCGTTAGTGTTCACTTTGAAAGTAAATTTGTACGATGTCTCACCACCCTTCGGAACAATAAGAATCCCATTCAAATCAGCTTTTCCATATCCCGAATGCGCGTCACCCTGTTTTACAGAAATACCCCAGACGGACGTCTGCCAATCACAATAACTTGCGCTCTTGACAGTGACTGTGACACGGACTTCTTCTCCCGGCAGATAACTTTTCTTGTCCGTCGTGATGAAAGCGGATAATTTCGGAGGAATGATATAAACCTCGGCGCGAGCTCCGGTTTTTTGGTCGTCGAAGACGTTCACATCGTAAATATCAGCAGACCCGCCTGTCGAGCTTGCCGGTGCTGTGTATTTGCCTGTCGACGCATCGATAGTCTTACTAGAAGCTTCGAACGTGTACGGAGCCCGACCGCCTTTGCCGGTGAAGGTTACGGCATCTCCCGCCTCCAGAGTCACGTTCGCCGGTTCGATCGTGACTGGCTCAAGTACGACAGCGATCGAATTCTGGGCGGGCTTCGATGCCGATCCGGCATCATTCTTCGCCGTCACGACGCAGGTGAGCGCGAGGCCGGGGTCCACGTTCTGGATGACATATTCGGCGCTCGACACGCCGGAAATCTCCTTGCCTTCCCTCTGCCACTGGTAGCTGTATTCTATCGTCGGATCGCCGGTCCATTCGCCCGTGCCGCACGTGAGTTTTTCACCGGCCTTTGTGCCGCCGCTGATTTGCGGCGCAACCGTGTTGACCGGCGGTTTGGGCTTGGGCTTCGGAACGACGATGAACACATGGACGTCGGCCAACTCCGCGGCGGTTTGCGAGCCGATCTTTGCGATGGCGTTTGCCTTGTATTGTCCGTCGGCCGCGTCCGATTTGAGTTCGAACGAATACGCGACCGCCTTCTCGGCGCCCTTCTCCACCGCGGCCGCCAGGTTGTCGATTTTGTACGATTCTTTTCCATTCGGACTGGCAACCCCGAGGTCGACGACGGCATCGGCGTCGGCCGTGCCGCTGTTTTTAATCATGATCTCGCCCGTGACCTTGTCGCCCGGATTATATTTTTCCTGCGCGGCGGTGATGGAGACGATGGTGAGTTTCGGAGCGGGCACGATCCGGACTTCGACCTCGCCCTCGAGGTACGTCCCGTCCGCGTCGGTGACGCGGATGATGTCGCTCACGCCCGATGTCGGCCCGGCCGTGTAGAGGCCGTCGGAGGAGATCGCCGCGCCGGAGTTATTGGTTGAGATCGAGTATGTGTAAGGCGGGACGCCGCCGGACGTCGCGGCGCTTACCGTCGCGCCCGCGTAGGCCCACAGCCTGATCTTGAGATTCCCGGCCGGCGCTTGCGCCTTTTTCACCACCAAGTGGAGCGTCGATTCTTTTTGGATGTTGTAGTCGGAGAGCGTCCGGCCATCCTCGAGTTGTTTTCCCGCAAAGATCAGTTTCTGTTCGCCCGGCGCAATGCCTTCCTTGTCCTGAATTTTCGCTTTGATGTTCTCGATGGCGTCCGAGGGTTCGACATCGAGCGTGATGGTTTTGCCGGTCTGCGTCTTGACGAAAATCTGCATGGCCAGCGCGGTGTCCGAAAAGAAAGGCAACAGGAAACAGACTACAGGCAACAGGATGAGGAAGCGCGACCAGCGGTTCCGGGCAAGCATCGAGCGCATCTTATTTGTTCTCGGACGTTACGGTCGCGGAATTGGAAAGCACGGCGCCTTTGCCTTCTTGCGGCGTCAACGTCAACTTGAGCGGCGGCGTTTGCGGCGGAGGCGGTGGTGGCGGCGCAGGAGCGGGTGGAGGCTCTGGCGCGGGCGGCGGCTGTGGTGCGGGCGCCGCGGGCGGTTCAGGCTTGGGCGCAGGCTTTGGACTTTCCGCCGGTTTCGCGGGAGGCGGTTCGACAGGAGCTGGTTCCACGACCGGCGCGGGCACGATTTGAACTGCCATCAGATCCGGCGCGCCCGGCTGGGCCGCGACATCCACGGCCCGGAGCACCGATTCGCTCAATGCACTGTCGAGATATGTTTTGACCAAGGTTGTTGCGTTGGCGGCATCGGTGAGAACGGCCTGAACGGCGGGCGGCTCGTTGGGCAGGATCATCGGGAGTTGTTCCCACCGGCCGGAAGCGCTGTCGGTCACGGTCGTCGCGCCGGCTTCGTGATGGACGACGAGTTGCGCCCCTTCCTTGTGTCCCCGGCCGCGAGCGCGCGTGTTGAGGGTCAGGATGTCGAACCAGTGTTCCTTGCCCTTCTCCATATTAATATGCGCCGTCACGGACCCGAACGGCATCGCGAATTCGGCGAATACCTCGGACCGCCCGGCGAGGCCGCGCATGAGGACAACCCGACTGGCCGGATCGACGTGGAGGACGCCATGTTTCATCGCGATCCTGGCGCGGCCCGCCATGCCGGTGATGACGGCGTCACCCGGCTCGACGCGTGTGCCGGAGGGCGCCAGAGACGTGATGTTCGACCCGCGCCGCTGGATTCTCACGTCGCCGCGGACGTCGGACAGTTTGCCGGAGAGGATTTCGGCGGCGTCGGCAAAAGGCGCCGCCAGCCAGAGAATGGAAACGAGAAGCGCGCCGAGCCGCAGGAAGCCGGCGGGCGCATGGACACTAGATGTATTCAGAAGGCCTCTCCTCCTGTGCAAAGTCCGTACCTTAGTTCAATCTTTGTATCAAAAAAAATACGAATACGATACGGCTCGATTTCGGTCTTCATTAAATTATTTGAAAGTCTCTTCAGGCGGTGGGGCCGTCAATTCAGGGAAGGGAGGATAATGATGTCAGGGAATCCCTGACATGCCTTGCCGCTATGAAAAATTATCCCTCGAACTGTTGATCCCGCCCAATCCGTCAGGCCAGCGATTCCGCAAATAAGGGGCCAGTAAGGCCGTAAGTCCTTCCCAGGCGGACAGAATCGAAATCATCGGATAGACGGGCAAATTCGCATTTGAAAAAGGTGTTGACTTTTGATACAATTCTGATATGTTAACAGACATATCAGAAAGGAGGGCCCCATGCGTCGAAGTCAAATGACATCGGCCGAACGGGAATGGAGAGCCCGGCTGGCCAAAGTGGTTCACCGGAGGGAATACCTGCGCGGTACATTGTGCGTGCGGGAAGGGACATGCGGCAAGGCAGGATGTAAATGCACGAGGGGTGAAAAGCACGTACAACTGGTGCTGGAACGAAGTGACAACGGCAAACGCCGGCAAGTCTATGTGCCCAAAGCATGGGAGAAACGAGTTCGGATGTGGATCAAGGAATATCGTGAGGCCACGGATCTTTTGGAGAAGATTTCACGTGTGCAGTGGTGGAAGTTGAGAGAACGGGAGGGATAGAGGAGATTCTTCGGAGATTATTGAAGTACGCGGATCGGGTCTATGGGCTGTCGGAGATGATCCGGCAGGTGGGCGACACGCGCAAGGGCGAGGGGGAGTACCAGACGCCGGCTGTGGCGCGTGGGCTCTTGGTGATGTTGCTGGCGAGGGTGGGGAGTTTCAACGCGCTGGAGCAGCATCAATGGGGAGGGTTTGCCAAACGGTGGGTAGGAGGACGATTGCCGAAAGCGGATCAGATGGGGCGGATCACGGCGAGTGTGGAGACGAAAGATTTGCGCGTGGTGAGTCGGAAATTGATCCGGAAGATGAAACGAAACAAGGCGTTTCGGAAAGCGTTTGAAGAGGGGCGGGGGCAGGTGGTGGTGGACGGGCATGAGATCAGCGCCAGTTTTCTCAGGTGCTGTCCGGACTGTCTGGAACGGACGATCCACATGTCGGAAGAGGACCGGGTCCAGTATTACCATCGGTGTGTGACGGCGATGTGGGTTTGCGGAGAATGGACGATTTTGTTGGACATGGAGATGCAGGCTGGAGGCGAGGACGAGGTCGCGTGCTCGGTGAGGTGCCTGGAGCGGGTGATCCGTGATTATGGCCGGAGTTTCGACAAGGTGGTGGCGGACAGTTTGTATGCCCGTGCGCCGTTTTTCAAAATGTGTCTGGACTATGGGAAGGACGCGATGGCGGTGTTGAAGGACGAACGGCGGGAAGTGCTGAGGGACGCGGAGGGGCTGATGGACAAGATGACGCCGGAGCAGTGGGAGGAAGACGGAAAGGTCTACCGGTGCTGGGACCTGGAGGGCTTTGAGTCGTGGGACGCGATGGATCGGCCGGTGCGGGTGGTGCGGACGGTTGAGACACAAACTATTCGAAGGCAGAAAGACGGGCGGTTGGAGGTGAAGACGGCCGGATGGTGGTGGGTGATGACGTTGTCGAAGGAGAAATTCCCAAGTCGCGCGGCGGTGAAAGGCGGACACCGCCGCTGGGCGGTGGAGAACGAAGGGTTCAACGAATTGGTGAACGAGTGGCACGCCGACCACGTCTACAAACATGACGTGAACGCGATGACGGTGATCTGGCTGTTATTATTCGTGGCGTACAATTTATTTCATGCTTTCATTCGTCTGAATGTGAAGGCGGCCATGCGCATTGACAAGAGCATCCGATATTGGGTGGATCGGATCAAAGCGAATTTCTATGCCGGGTCGGACATTATACCGGATACATCATGACAGGGATCCGGCGATTATTTTCCTTTCGGTTGATGGAATCCCGCAGTAGACGGCGGATTGGAAACCTTCAACTACGAAAGGCGCGAATATACGCGAAATGATTCACAGGTAAACTGTCTTCTTTCGCGATCATTCGCGTCATTTCGTAGTTGAACCAGCCCCAGTTCACTGTCCCCTTTTCAGTTGATTTCAGTTGTGGAGGAAGGAGGAACAACTGCGGCCATGCGAATTTGAACAAAATCGATCACGCCAGTAGCGGTCCGCCGTCCATATGCGGAATCGCTGCCGTCAGGCAAGACAAATTTACAACCGTCAACGGCCATGCGATAATGTACAATGAGTCCGACAGTTTTCAGGCGGAAGGGATACCGGTTCTTCTTTTTTTCGCTGGAAGAAAAACGGATGCACGTTCACGTGTATTGCGCCGACGGGGAAGCAAAGTTTTGGTTGGAACCGTCCGTTGTTCTTGCGAAGAATTATGGATTGTCAAAGAAGCGGGTGGACGAAGCCCGAAAAATCGTCCGGGAGAGAAAAGATGAAATTAAAAACGCGTGGCGGAAACACTTCAAAAGTTGAAGTGACCAACGTTTCCAACCACGGCATCTGGCTGTGGCTGGCCGGCGAAGAGCATTTCCTTCCATACAAAAACTATCCGTGGTTCAAAGGCGCGAGGATCAGCGATGTGTCCCAAGTCCGAATCCTCCACGATACCCACCTCCACTGGCCCAAACTCGACGTCGATTTGGAAGTGTCCGCGCTCCGGGACCCCGCCCGGTATCCGTTGGTTTATCGTTAAGGCCGCCTGATCAACGAATGCCCAAAATCAAAGCCGGCGGTCGGCTTATCCCTCGATGTTCCGCGCGGCGTAACGGACCAGCGCGGCGGCGGATGTGAGTTTCAGTTTCTTCTTAAGCCGCAGGCGATACGTCTCGACCGTTTTGACGCCGATGTTCAATTCCGCCGCGATCTGCCGGGTGGCGAGACCGCCGCCGATCAGACGCAAAATCTCCAGCTCGCGGTCGCTCAAAGATTCGACCGGTTTTGATCCGCGCTTCGGCGTTGATTCCGCCCAATCCTGAAGGACTTTCCGGCCGAACCCTTCGCTCACGGCGATGTCGCCCGCGAGAACCGTCCGAATCGCCCGCACGATTTCCGACATCGGCTCCTGCTTCGACACGTAGCCCGAGGCGCCCGCGCGGATGGCGCGTTCGGCATAGAGCGCCTCATCGTGCATGGACACCACAACGACTTTCAGTTTGGGGCGAATGGATTTGAGCGTCTTGATCAATTCGAGCCCGCCTCCGGTTTTCAGCGTAAGGTCAACCGTGGCCAGATCCGGCGCCCGTTTTCGGACCATGTCAATTGCGCCGGGGCCATCTTCGGCCTCTCCGCATACCGACCAGCCCTGTTCCCGGCGAATGCGTTCCGCGATACCCTCGCGGACGACCGGATGATCGTCCACGATCAGAATCCGCACGGAAGAAGACTCGGGTCGCACCCGGGATTTTTTCATTTGGATGGCAGAGGGAACCGGCACAGCACCCGAGTGCCGGACGGCCGCATCGCGCGGATGCGCAGTTCGCCGTCGATGAGTTCAGCCCGGTGGCGCATGACATTCAACCCCATGCCCGTGGATTTTGTGTGTGTGTCGAAGCCCGTGCCGTCATCTGTGATCTCGAGTACGCCGCGGCCTTTCCGCCGTAACAGTCCAACGGTCACGCGGCCCGCCCGGCCATGCTTGACGGCGTTGTGCACCGATTCCTGGGCGATCCGGTAAAGCTGAATGGCGGTTGTGCTCTTGCGAATGTCGATTCTCCGCGGAGCCGACACCGAACATCGAATGCCGTACATCAGCGTCGCGCTGTCCGCCAGCTCCTGTAGCGCCGACAGGAGTCCATGCCGTTCGAGCGTCACCGGATACAACCCCCGTGACAATTTTCTCGCGCGTTCGACGGCCTGCCTGGCCAACTTGACAATTCGTTGTGCGTCGGCCGCGGCCTCGGCCGACACGCCGTTCAGGCGCTCCTCCATCAGCTCCGCGCGCATGCGGATGCCGGTGAGGTCCTGGCCAAGGCCATCATGGAAATCCTGGCCCAGCCGGCGCTGGATCTGCTCGCTGACCGACTCGATCTCCCGCTCCAGCCGCCGCCGCTCCTGCAATTCCTTCGCCTGCAGAATCACGAGCGACACGAAATCGGCGAATGACGCAAGCGTGGCGACGGTTTCGTCCGTGAGCGTGCCTTCCCCCTCCATGACCGACACCGCGATCACCGCAAATGTCCGGCCCCGAACCTTGAGGGGCAGAAGCGCGTATTCTTTCGCGTAGGTTCTGTTCAAGGGCGATTTTCCGCGCACAAATTTTCGATACCCGGCGTCGGCAATCCGGAGCCGGCAGGTCTCCGGCCTCCCGGTCGCCGCGCACCGCGAAATCGCGTTGGGGATTTCGATCCCCCCGCGGTTCTCGATCGGAAACGCCTGACTGCGGATGTAGGTCAGCCGCAGACCGCTGCCCGCCGCGCCGCGAATCTGGCGCAAGACTTCATCGACGAGAAAAATGACCACGCGCGAAAATCCGAAATGTCTTCGAATTTCCCGGCAAATTTCCATCAATTGCCCGTGGACGCTTTCCTTCGCCAAGACCTTCCGGCACATCCGGACGACCAGTTCGACCTGACCCTTGACCGCCCTCATGTCGCCGTCATCAATTTTTTGTGGGGGTGAATCCCGCTCAAAAATTCATCGCATGGAAGGCAGAGGACGCCGCCTTGTTTCAATCGCTCTGTTCCGCGATACAAAAGGATGGCTTGGCTTTGCGGATATTCGTCTTTGAAGCTCTTCAGGCCGCGCAAATCCTCCGGGCGAATCCGGTTAGTATTTTTAACTTCGATCGCCAGGAAGCCGTCCGGGCCATACACGACGAAATCGACCTCGAGACCGGCGCGGCTTCGCCAGAAAAAAAGCTGATTTCGGGCGCGCCGGTAATCGATCCAGGCCCGCAGATGCTGGGCCACCAGTCCCTCCAGGGCGGCGCCGTCGATTTCCGCCGGCCGATCAAGAGGGCCGGTGGGCCGCAAGGACCGAAACACGCCGGCGTCGAACAAAAAGAATTTGGGATGCATGCTCACCGCCCGGCGGGCGCGTTTAGTAAAAACCGGCAGGCGAAATCCCAACAGCAAATCCTCCAGGATCGATACATAGCCCTCAACGGTCTTGCGCTCGACCCCGCATTCCCGGGACAGGTTGCTGATATTCAGAATCGCAGCATGACTGAAACTGACCGCTTCCAGGAACCGGGAAAAATTCCCGACGTTGCGAACCAATCCCTCCATCTGGACCTCTTCCCGGACGTACAGGGCGGCGTAGGTTTTCAAAACCTCCGCGGGATCCGGTGAGTTCCAGACCAGGGGCAGAAGTCCGATCCGGAGCGCCTTTTCAAAATGAAACCGGTTGTCGAGTTCCGCCGCCATGAACGGGTGGATCGTCCGGATGACGGCGCGGCCGGCCATGAGATCCACGCCGGAGCGTTTCAGTTTTCGGGAACTGGATCCCGTCAGCACGAAACGCAGGCCCCGCTTTTCCTCGATCAACCCGTGAACAACGCCCAAGAGATCAGGGACTTTCTGGACCTCGTCGATGACGATCACCCGGGCGCGGGGGTTCCCCGCGGCCAGCTCTCTTAAGCGTTCCGGCCGGGCGCTGTACTCGCGGAAAACGTCCGGCGCGAGAAGGTCGATTCGAAGCGCGGCGCCGAACCGCCGCCTGACCCATGTGGACTTCCCCGTTCCCCGCGGACCGAACAGGAAAAAGCTCTGCCCGGCTTCTGACACGAATCGGTTGATTACTTCCATTTTGTCTCGCAAATTGGAATTGACATATCCAGATTGTAACCTACTCCCAGGGGCATGTCAAAGGATTATAGTCGCGCTGCCTGGATATTCAGATACACGGACTCGGCTTAAAAGGCCGCTGCTCTACCGACTGAGCTACGGGCTCGCTTCCATGCTCAAGACCTTACATATCATCGCCGGGCTGAGGTTGTCGAGTTCCCGAAGGAGTCAATTTCTTGAGGGGATGAATCGTCCTCAAAAATTCGCCGCGGGGAATGCAGAGGACGCCGCTTTGTTACAATCGCTCCGAGAAAACGACGCGAATGTCCTCTTCACGGCTGGGGCTCTCCCGGGAGGAAGATGAATTTGAGCGAGTTTGGCGGGGTCTCGGCGATCAGTTTCAGGTTCAGGCCGCCGAAAATTCTCAGCGACACGGACCACTCGTGTTTTCTCAAGAACTCCACGCCGGCGTAGGTGACGGTGATGTTCGAGAACACGAAGGTATTCCCGCCGGGCTGGACGAAGGGGGTCATCGTCACGGTGACCGGGTCGTTCTCCGGATGCGCCGCGATCGCCTTCGTGTTATTCAGCTTTTCCTGATATTGCGCCGCGCCGGCCGATACCGGAACGATCGCAAGCGCCACGATTTCGGTCCCATCGAAGACCAGGGACGATTGGCCTGCGGCGTCGACGAAGGAAATGACGGCGTCCCCAAACGCCTTGCTGATCGCGCCCTCCGTATTGAACGTGAATTCGCCGGGCTGGATGGTGTATGCCTTGGGATTGCCCGTCGCGCGGGCCACGCCAACGGCCTGCGCAGCCATAAGCGTGATGGGCCGGGAGTCCGGGCCGAGGGTCACGCCCGGCTTGATCGGACCGGCGCTCACGAGATACATCGCGCCCTCGTCCCCGGCCGGCTCGGCAAACGGGGCGAGGCTGGAAAGGATCAGCGCACCCCGGCCTAAGCCCGGCCTGCCTCCGGACGCCGGCATGGCCATGGCCGCGTCCGCGCTGCGGGCGAGTCCGAACAAGACGAATCCGCCGGCGAGGAGAAGGGCTGAAACAGGCGCGCGAAGGATCGCCGGCCTCATCGCGTCTTCACCTTTTCGCCTGCATGTCCAGCGCACGCCGGATGTTGCTCCCGTCGGGCGTTTCGCCCTCGTCCAGCGCGGCGGTTGCGGCGACCGGGACGATCTCGCCGGCGCCCGCGAAGGCCTGCTTGGTCGCGACAGTGAAGGCATCGAAGTCGGCGAGCATCGAGTCGGACACGGCTTTGGATTGCGGCTCGAGGATCGACCGGCGGGCGGCGCTGTCGTAGATGGCCGACTCATTCAATGATTTCTGCGACGCGAGGAAAAATGTCAGGTACGCGTCCGCGATCCGGTCTCCGACCTTTTGCGCCTCCCGGCCCACGCGTCGCCGCACCACGCGGGCGACTTCGCGGTCGCCCACGATCTGAGCGCGCTGAAGCCGCCGCATGAATCCCGGGCCCGAATCGGCAGCTTCCACCGCGGCGGCCATCGATTCCATGCCCTGCCGGATCGGTTCCTGAACCCTCAACCGCGACGTGCGCGCGGCGCGGCTGACCAACATCATCGGATCGGCACGGAGAAACTCGGTCAGGCGGTCCGCTTCGTCGTCCAGCATCTCCGATACGATTGGAGACAACTGCGGAGCTTTCTTGCGCCACCCGGCGAGCAGTTTCACGCCGAACGCATCGAACTCGGCGAGCATCGAGTCCGCCAGCTCGTTCGCCGCCGGGGCGATCACCGCCGCGCGGTGTTCGGGCTTCGTGATTTTCTTTTCGTCCAGCGACGCGTTCACGCGGACGAGATAAGCGAGGAAGTCCTCCGCCGTCTTGTCCGCAAGCGCGGTCGCGGAGTTTTGCGTCCCGGTCACGAGGTCGCGCAACTCCCGCGCGGAATCCGCCGCCAGAGCCGGAGCGCCGGTCAGCACGATCAACGACAGGATGAGCACCGCAGTCGAAAGTGTCAAAGTGTCAGAATGACCCCGTCGACCCAGCAACCAGCTATGTCTGTTCATTTGGATTTTCGCCTCCGGTCTCTTCGTCCAAGAGAGGAATTGTCTTTGTCGCCCCCGTCAACGACAAACCCGACGACGGGCGTTTGGGGCGGGTTCATCAATTGATTCAGCGCGCCAAAAATAATCTCGATGGACTTTTCATGTTTTCGGAACTTCCGGCTGATGGTCTTTTCGAGTTCTCGTATCTTGATGCCGATGTCCGCATGCGTATCCAAAATGGCCTGCATGCGATTAAAAGCCCGTACAACCTGCAGTGTGACCATGGCTGCACGTGGACTCTTGAGGACAGTTGCGATCATCACCGCTCCATCTTTTGTGAACACATAAGGAAGTTTTCTGCGGCCGCCGCGGATCTTTGATGTCGCAAATTGCGATATCAAAACAGCCCACTCCCGGCGCGTGATTTGGAACACCAAATCCGGCGGGAATCGATCGGGATTCCGCTTCACCTGCTCGTTCAATCTGGCCGTGGTCACCCCATACACTTTCGCCAGATCGGCGTCCAGCATCACCCTCCGCCCGCGAATCGTAAAAATCCGCCGCTCGATCTCAGCGGTGACAGGGCGCATGATCATGGATTTTTCCGTTGGGACTTTTCGAGAATATTTCATTGTTCGGCCTTGAACGTCGCGTTGAACTTCTCGCGCGTGGCGGCAAGCTCGTCCGCGACCGCGCTCCGGACGGCCGGGCCGGCGGCTTTGAAGGCGGATTGGGTTTTGGCGGCGAAGGCGTCGTATTGTTTCATCAGCGCGGCGAGAACGTCGGCCCTTTTCGGGCGAAACAGTGAACCGCGCACGGCGGTGTCGGTGATTTTGTTTTCGGTCAGCGTCGCGTCGAACTCCACGCGGAATTTGACGTAGGCGGCCGTCAGGCCGTCCGTCAGGTCCGTCGCAAGTCTCCGGACTCGCCCGCGGATCGCCCGCCCAACTTCCGTGTCGCCGAGCGCGGCGGCGCGGTAGAGCAGGCGCGTGAAGTTCTCCTGCGTGTCCGCCGCGGCGGCTTCATCCACTTTCGTTCGGATGACGTCCGGCACTGAATCCGGATGGAGTCCCGCTTTTGCGCGCGAGGACTGGACGGAACGCGCAACTCGGATGATCAACTCGGGTTCCTGAAGGAAAAAGTCCACGAGGCGGTCGCGTTCCGATTGGAGCGCGGTGGAAACCGTCCACCGAAGTCCCGGCGCCTTTTTCATCCACGCCGACAGCGTGGCGGCGGCGAAGGTGTCGTAGGAATTCAGCATCGCGTTGATCACCGTATCTTTTTGCGTGGAGAGAAACACGTCGCGATAGGCGGGCTTGACGATTCTTCTGTCATCCATCACGTTCGCCGCCCCCACGAGAAAGGCGCTGTAGTCGCCGGCCAGTTTGTCCGTCATCCCCGCCGCCGTCTTGCGCGTCGCGTCGCCGACGACGCGCACAACATCCGCCTTCGTGGGGTTCTTGTTCCCGCCGAAAGGGGTTGCGGCGTCTTTGGCGCGCGATCCCGCCCACGCGGAATACGGCACCATAAGCGCGACGGCCGCGACGAGAATCCGGCGCCTCATCGTCCGATCACCTCAAACTCGTAAATGCGCGCGGCCGGGTCCGCCGTCTGGGTCGGCGTCGTGATGGTCAATTTAACATACTGGCCCGTCGTGTTCGTAACCGCATGTTTCGTGAGATTGCTGGTGTTTCCGCTCACGTTGACACTCTCGGTCCAAGACGATTTGTCCGCGCTGACCGAGATTTTAAAATCTTTTGTGTTGTACGACGAGCCCTCTCCGCCCTCGGCCGCGTGCGCGACGACAAACTCCGTGATGGAGTACGGCGCGCCGAGGTCGACCTCGAGAAATTTCTGATCCGCCTTCGAACACCATTTATCCGATTTGCTCCCGTTGACCGCCTTTTCGGGCCCTTCGGACGAGGCGCAACTGGCGCTGCCGGTCGCTGTTTTTCCTTTGGCGAGGTTGGACACAGCCGGGACAATCGTGCCGTTGACTTCGAACTCATAAATTCGCGCGGCTTTGTCCGTTGTCTGGGTCGGCGTCTTGATGTTCAACCGGACATATTGTCCTGTGCCCTGAACCGCGTGTTTCGTTACGTTGCTTGTGTTTCCGCTCACCGTCAAAATGTCCGTCCACGTCGTCTTGTCCGCGCTGACCGAGAAGGAGAAGTCTTTCGTGTTGAACGACGCATCCTCGCTGCCCGCGCCCGCGTGCGCGACGACAAATTCGGTGATGGAATAGGACGCGCCCAGATCGACATCCAGATATTTTTGATCAGCGAGCGAACACCATTTGTCGGAATTGCCGCCGCTCGACGTTCCGTTGACCGCCTTTTCAGGGCCTTCGCTCGTCCCGCAGGCCGCACTGCCGGACGCGGATTTGCCTTTGGCAAGGTTCGTTGCGGACGGGGTGTAACTTGTAGCGGTTGTCATTGCAGTTGTCGTTGCCGCGGAAGATGCGCTCAAATTGACTCCGTACTTTGTAAGCACATCTTTGATAAGCGTCTTTTTATCCTCCGCGAGTTTTTTGTGTTCATCGCTTTCATACAGAGCCTTGGCGATTTCAGCGGTCGACTTGCCCGACGCGCCGTAGTACGCCGTTCCGTCCGCATCGGCGTCTCTCCGCAGAATGAATCGGTACAGGGATTTAATTTTTTCGGCGGCGGATAGATTCTTGAATCCGTCCGACGTCAATAGACTGTTGGCGATATCGGCGAGACCGAAAGAAGCAAAATATCCTTCGTTGTTTGCCAATTCCATCGCCGTGGGCGCCCGGTACAATATGCTCTGATACAGGGACGTGATCGAAATGCGCATCTCCGATTTGGCGGTCACGTCGGCGATCTTGGCATCCATCGCCGCTTGTTCGGCCTCTTTCGCCGCCTTGGCCTTCGCGTCATACGCGGCCTTGGTCGATGTATCCACCGTGGCGACCCACGCGTCGACCTCGAGGAGGAGTTTCTCCTTCTTCGCATCCGAATAATTGAATCCTTTGATTCTCCACCGTACCGTTTCTGTCGACGTCATCGGATCCTCCAACCATCCGCGGATGGTCTTGATCGATCCCGGCAGAGAGCATTCCTTGGACAAATCGCTCAATTCCGCGTCCGAATAGTACTTGAGCCCGTCGATCAGCCAATCCATGCCGGACGGCGCGGGGGTGGGATACTGAATGTAGTTAAAAATATATCGGCCGACCACATCAAGGCGATCCGCGCTCGATTCCGTGGCGATCCAATCCTTAAGTTTTTTCGGGAAGTTCGCGAGCGCCTCTTTCTGCGCCTTTTCCTTCAGATCGGGAAGACTTGCCCGGGCATCGGCCTCCTTGATCAACTCGGCCTTCTTCTCCTGCGTCAGCAGAGTATCCGCGTTGAGTTCCGTCTTCACCAATTCAGCGGCCTCGACCGAATTCGCGGCGGCCAGCCGGTCCCGGAACGTTTTTGCGCGATCGTCGCTGACTTGCGCCGTCGGCTTGGGATAAACAAACACCGTGACGACATCGGAGTTGAAGTCGAAGTCGCGAGCCTTGATCCCATCCTCCACATTCGATTTTCCTGTGCCCGCGGTATAGACGCCCGTCTGTTCATTGATGAAACCATTCGAATTGTTCGGGTCCAGGGAAAAACTGGGAGTTCCGACGCCGCCGGGAGCGGTAAACGTGATACTGCCCCCCGCCATCACGCTGGTTTTTCCCGACGGGCTGACGGTAATGCCCGCGATGGTGCGGACATTCGCTTTCTGGGTCTGTCCGGTCGCGTCGGTGACGACAATGATATTTCCCATTTCATTCATGGCCGTCGCAAACGATCCGGTCTTGTAGACGTCGCCGACGAAGGAGGCTCCGGACCTATTGCGTTCGAGTTCGTACTTAAACGGCGCCCAGCCGCCGGAAATGTTCAGCCTGATCTCCTTGCCGACCTTGACGTTCTCCGGCATGGTCAGCTTCATGACCGTTTTCGCGTTGATCGACCCGATCAGAGGATATTTGTCGGACCATAAGAGCGTCGAGTCCGACTCGATCTGCGCCTTCAGGGTTTTGATGGCCGCTTCATCCTTTGCCGCCGCGATGGCGTCGGTGTATTTTTTGACCACGGCCGCGCGGTCCGTGGCGCTCGGGGGATTTTTCGCCAGCGCGACTTCCTTCTTCATCATCGCGATCTGGTCCGCGGTCATGAACTTTATGTTCGGAAGCCCGGTGAGAGACGCATAATAGCCATTGAGATAGTCTTCGATAGCTTTCAGCCGCAACGTGCGCTTCTCGGAGGACATACCGTCGGCATCCACGAGGGCGCTACGGAACGTGGCCATATACCCGTCGAGTTCCGCGCCGAAGAGCGACTGGATTTTCACGTCCACTTCGCCCGTCAGCGTCGCCTTGATGTCATCCGGTAGACCCGAAGACGTTTTGATATGATCTTTGTGCTCGACCAATTCTGCGTACTTCGTCAGGCTGGCGGTCTTGGCCTTGGCGGCGGCCACGTATTCTTCACGCTCCTTGTTCGCGATGACCAGGCGCTCTTCGATTGTCTTCAGGTAGCCGGCCTTCTGATCCGCAGTCAGCGAGAGAATGTTTTCCTTGATCATCGTGACCTCGGGCTCTTTCAGATAATCCAGCGTGACCGGATACCGGTCGATGGCCGTGCCGTTGAGCATGCCTTTCCACCGGTTGAGGTTGGCGATGTCCATCGTCTGATCGAAAGGGTAGGAGATGAGGAGCGGAATGCGCTTCGCTTTGGACTGCGATTTCAACGTCTTTTTCTGGTCGGCGGTGAGCAAGTCGCTGTTGTCGATCGACCATTCCCACGTGCTGATATCGGCGCTTGTCGTCGCGGCGGTGATGCCGTCCTGCATGCTTTTTAATTCCTTCGCGGCTAGTTCCGCGAATTTCGCGTCGGCCTCGTCTTTCAGCGCCTTCTTCTGGTCGGCGGCCAGCGATTTGTTTTCATCAATCTTTCCTTTCCATGACTTGATATCGGCGTTCGTGGTCGCGGCGGCGATTCCCGCGCGGAACTTCTTCAGTTCAGTATTGATGACGTCCAGCTTTTCCGTGACCCTCTCGGTCAGCCGCTCGATGTCGAGTTCGGTCAGGTTCAAAATAACCGGCAAGCCCTCAACGCTCTTTCCGGAGAGAGCGTCCTGGAGTTTTGTAAGATCCGCCCAAGTCGCCGCATTATCGATTGCCAGATACATCTCATCAAACGCCTTCTGACGGATAGGCGCCTGATTAAATCGCTTTTGGATTTCATCCCGCAATTTCTTTTTGTTGTCATCGCCCAAATAAGAGAGATCGGGGGCGGCGCGGCCGTCTATTTGGTAGCTCAGGAGTTCAATTTCGGAGCCAAGCATCATATTAGATATGCGCTTCAGTTGCACATTCACCACGGCGTCGTGTATTCCGCGCAGACTGTATATGCGTTGCCGGATCAGCCCGCCCAGGATTTCCTTTGAATCGTCGGACAATACGCTCAAATCCGCGTCAAGCGCATCATCGTGGCTCAATTTAATCTGCGTTATAACGTCTTCCACGGAATTCGCGGCGAACGGCATTTCCAACGGGCCCGCAGTCAGACGCTCGTCAAGCCCTTTGAGGACTGCGAAATTCATTTCCTCCGCGATCCGTTTCTCCATATTCCTCATCGCGTTGATCGGCCCCTGTGTCTTGATGTTGGGCAGGAGCGCGGCAATTTTTTTCTTCAAGACCGCCTTTTGCGGCGCCGTCAGGTTGTAGCTGATCTCCATATCGGACTGCACCTCATACAGCCGATATTCAGTGCTCGCGCCGTTTATCTGGTCCGTGAACTTTTCCAGCCATGCGGCGTTGACCCTTGCGATCGCGGCATCCGCATATTTTTTCAGATCGGCGACCTGGTCCTGGTTGAGGCGGTTCATGATGTCATTGTTGATCCACTCAATCTGATTCAGCACATCCTGAATCGTGAAGGCCCAGTCCATGCCCTCGCGATAATCGCGAATATACTTCGTCTGCCACTTCAGAAGCTTGGCTGGCTGTTTCGCTTTCATCTCGCTCTTCAGCGCGGCCTTGTCCGCCGCCGAGAGGCCGGAGACATTCGAGAACCATGTGTTGTTCGGAAATTCCTTGCCGTCGATGAATTTGATCCCGTCGTCGAGCCACCAGATTTCGGCGTCGGACATCTTGTTCCGCCACCAGGCCATCGACTCGGATGGCGGCGGCGCGATGGACATCGCCTTCTTCTTGACCTCTTCGTACAATTGAGTCTTGTCCGAGTTCAACAGATGCGAATAGGCCGGCTGGAAGTCGTTGTACGCGATCTTCTCGGCCTCCTGCATGGTTGTCGCGGCGGCGATGGCTTTCTTGCAATTTTCGAAGTCGGCGTTGCGAAGTATTTCCGCAATCCGCTTGTTCATCTGTTCTATGTACAAATCATTCAATTTTTTCTGCGCATCCGCCTTCGCTTTGTCCGCCGCCTCCTGCGCGGCGATCTCCTCGTCGCTGGGGCCGTCGTCCCCGCCGCCGAAGAAGTCTACGATCGCACTGCCGATATCCGAAAAGAAGTCCGCGATGCTGTTGGCGACGCTCACCGCCGCGTCGTAAGCGGCCTGCGCGGCCTCGATGGCGGCGCCGATCGGATCTTCGGCGATTTTTTCGAGCTTGGCGGTTACATTGGACACGACCTGCTTGCCGAGATCTTCGGCCATCTTCGCGGCATTTTTGGCGAGATCCACCGTGTTCCGGCCCGGATCCTTGAAGAAATCCTTTGTTGACGCGGCGATGTCCTGCGCTGTGTTGCCGGCGGTGTTGGCGAGATCTTTGGCGGTGCCGACGGGATCCTTCGCGGCGTTCTCGAGTTTTTTGCTGACGTTTCCGACGACCTGCGACACGATATTTTCAAGCTGACTGACCACGTTCTCCGCGACTGTCTTCGCGAATCCCGCCGGATCTTTCATATCGCCGGCCGGCAGTCCGACATCAATGTTCAGCCTCCCCGCAAGCGGATGATTCAACGTGAACGAGAGCTTGCAGTACGGAACCACGCCGTTGATGACACTCGAAAAATCCGCGGACATGTCGATCTTGTTCAACTCGATCGTCGCGATGCAGTCCTGCAAAGAGGCCGGAATATTCGCCTTCTTCATCATCGCCTTGGCCATGCCCGGCGTGGGCGTCGCATTGATTTCCAGTGTGGGTTTCTGTCCCTGGACGGACACGATGTCGATTTTGAAGTCGATTTTCTCGCCCTCGAGGAAGTCCGATGTGCCTTCGCCATGGATCGTGATCTGCGTGAAACTCGGATCCGACGCGGCCGTAAACGTATTGAATGTCGCGGGCACGAATCCAAACGGCTTGTCCCAGACCTGTCCAGCGGCGAGAGCCAACTGCGCCTGCGATTTCATCGGCAGAACACTTCCGATCATGTCAAGCCTCTTTTCTTTCGTCGGATCGATCTTCAGTTCCATCGGGAACCCGATTTCCATGTCGATACCGTCCGCGCCGGTTGTCGCGCCGGCGCCGGCCGACCCGCCGGATGTGAGCGCGTCCGTGATGGCCGACGGGAACGTGATGACCACAAAGAGTTCGTCCTTCAATACCATCCAGCCTGTGGGAAGTTGTTTGCCGATGGTCTTGTCGAAGACCGGTTTGAAAACATTTTTGTCCGCGGTGAGCGTAACCGGGTCGGCCGGTTTCGCCGGGTCCCATCGGCCCGTCAGTTTGAACTGGTCGAAGACGAGCGGTTTGATGTCCGACGTGATGTCGTAGCCCTTCGCGGGCGACCCCTTGACGTTCACTTTCAGGATCAGCTGGCTCGCGATGTTGAGATCGATGATCGTCCAGTCGCCGCTCAATCCGAGTTTGTCCAACAGTTCCGTCGTGGCCGCGCCGATTGTGCCGCCGGAAAGCTGATCGAGAATTTGCGGCGCCGCCTTGGCGGAGAAGTCGCCCGAATTGCTCATGTCTGCTTCCTTCACCAGAATATCGAACGTCTGGGAGAGCGACTCCTTCGACATCGTGAACTTCAGCCGGATATCCGGCTTTGATTTTGTCGCGTCCATGGCGACGCTGATTTCCTCGACCACGGTGTTCGGCAGAAGGCCGTTAACCAGCGCGAGACTTGCGGGCGGAACTCTGCCGTCGAGAATCGCCTTGACGATGTTCGTGCCCGCCGCGGGTTTCAGGTTGACCGTGTAACTCGGGGCGGCGCCTTTTTTCGTCTCCATCACGAGAACAACGTCGCACGGCACGAGAAAATCCAGTTTGCCGGACGTGTTCACGGTGAGCGTGGTGAGGGACGGGTCGGCCCCGAGCGCGAGTTTGTCGAATCTGACGGGCAGAATATCGAGCGGCTTTTCCCAAACCTGGCCGTCGTCGAGCGAGAGCGAGATGACGTCGTTCAGCGGCTGGTACGACGCAGTCATATTGAACGGCGGTTTTTTCGGATCAAGTATCATCTTGAGCGGCATCGACACCTCAAGGGTAAATTTGTCCCCGCCGGCCGCCGGCGTCTTCGCGTCCGCTCTGCCGCCGCGCTGCAATTTGTTGACCCACGATTCCGAAAGGCCGACTTTGATGTTGATCTTCTCGTCGAGTTTGATCCAGTCCTTCGGAACAAGCTGGTCGAGACGCTTGTCCATGGCGGTCTTGAAGAGGTTGTCCGCTTTGAAGTTGATCGGATCGAGCGGCGTGGACGGGCTCCAGAATCCGTTGATGGTGAAATCGCCCGCTTCCACGACCGTGATCTTGCCCGTGAGGGTGTAGCCCTTAGTCGGGTCACCTTCGGCCTCGAGGTTCGCCGACGCGATGCCAAGGTCAACATCGCCCAGCGGCCACTTGCCCGCGATGCCCTTGAAGATCAATCCCGCCGTGATTTTGTCGAAGTTCGCGACCAGAACCGGGACGACATAGTTGCCGAAATCGACGTAGAATTTGTCGAGATTCTTCAGATTGACTCCCGGCGCCTTGAAATCGAAATCATATTTCCAGCTCGGCAGGTCGACGCTGAATTTCAGGCCGATGTCGGCGACCTTGGCGTTGAAGTCGGGCGCGGAGATGGTGATCTCGCCCATTTTGATATTTTTCAGAATTTCGTCAAGCGCCCACTTCACGTCGTCGAGAGACAGCGACAGGTTCCCCGGAATCTTCATGGCATTCAGGACCGCGCTTGGAAAATCCGCGGGCGGGGTCACGATGAGTTTGAAATTCGTCACCGCGCCGTTTGCGATCGTCGCGTCGAGCTTGAGCGGGATCGGCTTGATGAACGTCATGTCGGCGGTCGACGTCATCGCTATCTTCGAGAACTTCACGTCCGACGCCATGTCAATTTGGGTGAACGTCACGGGAAGATATCCGAACGGGTCCGACCACGTCTGCCCCGCGTCGAGGCCAATCGTCGCCGTCTTGGCCTGCGGGTCGATGTGCGCGGTCAGTTTGAACGCATCTTTCGTCGGGTCGAATTTCAGCGTGAGCGGGAACGAGATATCGACTGTAAAGTTTCCCTTGTCAAACGGGTTCGCCGCCTTGGCGCCCTTCGTGAGCTGGTCCGACCACTCCTTGTCGAGCGTCGCCGTCACGGTTATCTTGTCGCCCATCTTGAACCAGTCCTTCGGCACGGCCTTGCCGATCGTCGCGTCTAAAACTGACTGGGCGGCGTTGTCCACGTCGAACACGACTTTTGAAGGATCGTCCTTGCCCCAGAGGCCGTTCACTTTGAAGTCGCCGAGATCCTTGACGGTGATGACGCCGTCGAGCGTGAATCCCTTGGTCGGATCGCCTTCCGCGTCGAGTTTCAGTTTCACGAGGTCGATATTCAAATCCACCAGCGGCCATTTGCCCGTTGCAAGCTCGAGCGCCAGGCCCATTGTGATATCGGGCAGATTCGCCTGGAGGACGGGCAGAACGATTTTACCGAGTTCGGCGGTGAAGAGATCGGGCTTGCGGAAATTGAATTCGGGCATGTCCAATTTGAAGGTGTGCTCGAAGTTCGGGAGTTTGAGTTTGAAGTCCATTTTGAGCGACGGCAGTTTCCCGCTGATGCCGAGGTCGCCGATCCCGCCGAGCTCAAACGCGCCAAACTCGAATTTATCGAGAAGCGGGATAAAGATGTCTTTCAGCTCAATCGGGATGTCGAGTTTGCCCAGCGCGCCGATGAGGATGTTCACGTCGGGCTTGATCGTGAGTTTCAGGTCCGGCTTCATGCCCTTGAGCGTGATCATATCGAGACTCGCCGGGATCGCTCCGAAAAATTCGATGTTGCCGGCCGCCTTCGCGTTCAGGCTCTCGAATTTAAAATCGGATGTGAGGTCGATCTTGTCGAACGTGACCGGCAGGAAATCGAATGGCTGATCCCACTTCTGACCTTCGTCCAGCCCCACGGCCACGGTCTTCGCCACGGCGTCGATCGTCGCCGTCAGATTGAACATCGGCTTCATCGGGTCGAGTTTTAATTTGAACGGCATCTTCGCGACCAGGGTGTAGGTCCCGGTCTTGATGGTCGTCGCGCCTTTCGATCCTTTTTTCAATTGTTCCACCCAATTCGGGTCGAGCCCCACCGTCACGTCGATTTTCTCGTCGAGCGAAAACGCCTCCGACGGATACGCGCCGCCCAGTAGCCCCTCGAACGCGGACTTGAAGATGTTGTCAACATGAAACGTGACGGGCGCAAGCGGCGCGGCCGGGCTCCATTTGCCGACGGCGTTCATCGTGCCGACGTCCTTCACCGTGATCGCGCACGCGAGGTCATAGCCCGCCATCGGGTCGCCCTCGGCCGTGACCTTGATCGATCCAACATCGATGCTCAAGTCCGCCAGCGTCCATTTGCCGATCAGCCCGTCAAACGCCAGATCCGCCAGGATGATGTCGAAGTTCGCCTTGAGTTCCGGCAGGACGATCTTGCCAAGCTCGGCGATGAAGAGGGCCGGTTTCCGGAAACTGAATTCGGGCATGTCGAGATTGAACGTGCGGTCGAAATGCAACGTCTTGATTTTAAAGTCCATCTTCAGCGACGGCAGTTTGCCGCTGATGCCGAGGTCGCCCAAGCCGCCGAGATTAAACGTCCCGAACTCGAGCTTGTTGAGTACCGGCAGGAAAATATCTTTGAGCTCAACCGGAATTTCGAGCTTGCCCAGCGCGCCGATGAGGATGTTCACGTCTGGCTTGATCGTGAGTTTCAAGTCCGGCTTCATGCCCTTGAGTGTGATCATATCCAAATCCACCGGAATCAGTCCGAAGAACTCGATGTTGCCGGCCGCCTTCGCGTTCAGGCTCTCGAATTTGAAATCGGTTGTCAGCGCGATCTGGTCGAACGACACAGGCAGAAAGTCAAACGGCTTATCCCATTTCTGTCCCGCGCCAAGAGACAGGCTCACCGTCTTGGCCACCGGGTTGATCCTCGCCATCAGGTTGAACGCCGGTTTTGTCGGGTCGATTTTCAGCGTGAACGGAACCGCGATGCCTACCGCCACCTGTCCGGCGGAGAATGCCTTGAGGTCGTCCTGCGATTTGATGCCCTTCTTAAGCTGCGCGGTCCATTCCGTCGGGAGGTTGATTATCGCGGTGATTTTTTCTCCGAGCGAAAATGCGTCCGCCGGGTACGACTGGCCGAGCAGCCCTTCGAGGAGTTGTTTGAAAACATTCGAGGTTTCGATGATGAGGGGCGCGCTGGGCTTCGCCGGATTCCACGTGCCGGTGACGGCGAACTCGCCCGCGTCCTTGACCGATGCCTTGCCGGTCAGCGTGTATCCCTTCGCCGCGTCGCCCTCGGCCTCGAGTTTCAGCGTGAGCGCGCCGGCCATACGGTCGGAGAGCGTCCATTTGCCCGCAAGGGCGGGAGGCAACGCGAGGACGGGCGCGGAAACCGGCGCGGGCGGGTTTCCGTAGAGCACGACCTCGACCATCGAGATCTGGACATCGCCCCTGAGTTTGACGCCCCAGCTCCCCTTCTGCGCGGGCGCGTCGAGAATATTCTCCTGCGGCTTGTACGCGGTGCGCGTTCCGCCCGAGGTGACGATGACGTAAATTTCCCCGTCCCGGGTCCGGTCGTAGTTGTTCAGGAGGAATACATACGCCTGCGAGCCGTCTTTCAGCGGGACGAGCGCCCTGCCGGTGATGTCGGCGGCAAGGGCGGGAAAAGCGATCAGGAGTAAAAAAAGCAGGGCCGGCGCCCGATTCGCACGAATCCGTTTTCGGGATCGATTCACGGGCCTGTGACCGCCGCGCCCGGCGTCACGACGAGTTTGAACGGACGCGAGCCAATCCGCCGGCCGTCACGGAAAACGGCGATCGACCCCGTCCACGCGTATTCGCCGACCATGGCGACGTCCGTAAAGGTGACGACACAATCGGCCGCGATCGCGATGCCGGCACCCGATCGCTCCGCGCGGCCGGACGCCGACAGGTCGATCGAATATCGCTTGAGGCGCGAGGAGACGTTGAACGGCTCTCCGGCTGTGAATTTCCACGACCACGGTTCTCCCGGCGCGTCAACCTGCATCACAATGACGTCGCCGTCCTTGAATCCCCCGCCCGCGAGGGTGACCGACAGGCCCGAGATGGATTTCGAGGCACTGTTTTCCGTCGAAAGCACGAGCACGCCGGGTTCGACGCGGAAGACGATCTCCGGCGCGCCCGACTCCCCGGCGTCGGCGGGTTCCGCGTTTCGGCGCGCGATCGAGGCCCGCACAAGTTCAGCTTCCCGCGGATATTTCGCGGCCATGGGGCCGCCGGGGTTTCGGGCCAGCTCGACAAGGTCCGCGAGATAGGCGGCGGTGTCGGACAGTTCCTGAAAGCGCCGGCCGGTCCGCCGGGCCTCGTCTCGAAGATCCCGCAGGAGTTTGTTCAGACCCTGGCTCTGATCGAAAAAGTTCTGGTGCTGGGTCAGGGATTTCAACAGCGGATTGTCTTTCATGCCGCCGACGAGAACTTCCAATTTCGCAGCGGCCTCGTCGACCCGCGCCTCGGCCTTCGCGTGCGCCTCGCCGGCTTCCTCGGCGGCCGCGCGCGCGCCCGCCGTCGCCGTCTCCCGTTCACGGATCTCCACCCGCGTCCCCTCATCGACTGCCGCCTGTCCCGACGCGGGAGCGGCGCCGGTTTGCGCCCCGGCCGGAGCGGCGGCAGTTTTCACGGCCTCGACCCCAACCGACCTGAACGAAAGAGCGTACATGACGGCATACGCCACGACCGCCGCCGCGAGTGTGCCGGCGATCGCAAGGACGATGGCGCGCGCCGCCGGAAAGAGCACTCCCGCGCCGGGATCCTCCTCTTGTTCCTCCAGGTAGACGCGTTTCATGCGAAGCGCGACGCCGAGGTACACGGCGGCGGCCGCCATCGAGAGGCCGGCCAAATACACGAGGGGGACGGTTTCGGTGAGCAGGATGGCGACGCCGGAGACGCAGTAGGATATTTGCAGGATCGTTGCGTTCCGGAGGTCCTTGGTCGCGGAACTCTCATTCTCCAGCGCGGCGTCATCGATGGGATCGATCGCGTAGGCGTGGACGCTGTTGGCGCAGAGCAGTTGGCCGAGGCGCATGCCGAGCGTGAGGCCCAGCGTCACGGCCGTTTCCTTGAGGACTCCGGCGACGACGACCAGGCTGAACCCCGAGCAGAGAACGCCCGGAAGAAGCAATTGGGCGCGCGCCGCGCCGAGGCGATTCATGATCGGACCGATCAGGAAGAAGTAGACGGCGACCGTGAGGATCGCCGTGATGGCGTCGAAATACGCGTAGAAGGACACGAGCTTCTGCTCGAGAATTTCTCCGTTGAGAGTGAACTTCCAGACGACCATGACGTTGTACAGGCAGTCCGACAGGCACGAGATGCCGACGCTGATGAGCATGCCGATGATGAGCAGGCGCGCCAGCGGTTGATGGCGCACAGCACGCACCGTTTCCTTGAGTTCGCTCCAGGGCGCCGCGCCCGGCTTCGGGTCGCCCGCGTACGCGACGCGCTCGAGCGCGCGGGCCGCGAGGAGCGTCGTCGGCAGCAAGACTGCGGAAACGAACAGCAGAAGCGACGCGTCGATCGACTCGACGATGATCCCGGTGCCGATGCACCCGATCGCGCCGCCGAGGACGGAAAGGCCGACGACCGGGGAGAAGATCCGGTCCGCCCGATCACTTTCGCAGACCTCGTAAATCATTTTCCAGAAGACGAAATAACTCAGCGCCTCCGTCAGCGCGGCGATGGCCGACGCCAGGTAGAAGACGATCGGCCGGTGGGCGCCCATGGACAGCGCACAGACTCCGAGAGAGATCGAACAACCGAGGACCGTTCGCCGGTATCCCCTGAACGAATCGGCGCCGGCGAGCGCCGGCATCGCGAATCCGCCGAAGACGCACAGAAAGACCGCGGAGAAGATGTATCGCCAGGAGATCGACGCCATGCCGACATGGAACACGAAGAGCGAATACGTGATGACCTGGAGCGCCGCGATCACGGCCGACGCCGGCAGGACCAGCAGGGCCATCCGGACGAACGCCGGGGCGTCTTCGCGCTCGATCCGGCAGACGCCGAGGATCCCGCTCACCAAAGACGTCAGGACCCGCCCTCCTTGTCGATGAGAAATTCACGCGGGTTTCCGCGCAGACAGTGGTCGCTCGACATGCTCGCCCCGTAGGCCCCGGCCGGCAGGAAGGCGAGCAGATCGCCCTCGCGGATTTCGGGGAGCCGCACGTCTTGGGCGAAGACGTCACCGGCTTCGTTGATATTGCCGACGATCGTCACCACGCGCGCGGGCGAATCGAGCGGACGAGTCACATGTACGACCTCGAGCGGAATCTTGTAGTGCAGCGGATAGACGTTGATGTTGTGTCCCGCGTCGACGCCCACCCACGTCCGGCCGTCCTTTTCGTTCACCGTGTTGACTTCAACCACCAGGACGCCGGCGGCGGCGACCAGCAGGGTGCCGGGCTCGCAGGCCAGTGTCAGGCCGCTCCCGCCGAGGCGCCGGCGAACGGCCGCGGCCCACGCGTCAAGCGCGAGCGGACGATCATCCTCGCGATGTCGCGCGCCGAGCCCGCCGCCAATATTGACGACTTGCAAATCGGGAATCTTGGGAATTTGCGCGGCCAGCACAGCCAACGCCTGATCGAACGCGCCCGCGTCGCTTTCCTGCAGTCCCCATCCGAGATGCATGTGGAGCGTATCGACCGCAAGGCCCGCCCGTTCGGCCTCATCGAGAGCATCCGGCAACCGCGCGGCCGGCAGTCCCAGTTTGGCCCGGCCGTAAGAGAGTTTGGAGGCGGCGACGGCGTATCCGGCGTCGACTCCGGGATCGACGCGTAGTCCGATCCGCGCGCCGCGCGGGGCCGCGCGGCCGAACCGCCGGATCGCGGAAACGGTATCGAGGTTCACGTGGACGCGGCTCGCCGCCAGCGCGGCGAGGTCGCGGTTGCTGAGCATCGAGGCCGTGAGGGAAATCTCCCCGGGCCGAAATCCCGCCTCGATCGCCGTTTCGACTTCACGGGGCGAGCAGGCGTCGATGCCGACGTCACGCTCGGCGCGGATCAGGTCGAGAAGGCCCGGGTGGCGATTGGCCTTCATCGCGTAGTATATGCGGCTGTCGAGGCCGACCGACGCGAGCGATTCGCGAAGGCCCGCCAGCCGGTCCCGCACGCGCGACGCGCTGTAGAGATAGAGGGGCGTGCCGAGCGACGACGCCAGATCGGCGACGGGCGCGCCGTTCAAGACGAGCCCCGATCCCTCCGGGATCAGGCGCCGGTCACACCACCACGGCAGGGTGGCCGTTTCTTTCACGGCCGGACAGCGGCGGCCATTTTCGACCGGAGGAACGGAGAGCACCACGGTTCGCACTGCGACTTCTGCGCGTCCGTCAGATTCTTGTAGCCGGCGATCCTGCCGAAACATGCCCTGGATTCGCAGAAACAGTCGAAGGGGGCGGCCATGTCCCATTCCGTGGTGAGATAGTTGAATGCGATCTCCTCTCCCTGTTTGATGAATCGCGTCGCCACGAGCGTCCAGGTGTCGAAATCAAAACGTGCGTTTGGCGAACAATGGTGATTGAGATATCGGCCGGCCATCTCATCCGGAACGATATGAGTATCCTCGTCAATCTGGATGGTGTATCGGTCTGGAACCGAGACCTCCGGGCCTTCGATTTTGAGTATCGGTTCGCCTGCAAGAATATCGAAAGCCGCGATGGTGGCGGCGCCATAGGCGACGCGTCCCAATTTCACTTTTCGATCGGCGGTGTCCGTCCTGTTGTCAACTCCCTGTTGCACGGTCATCATTCCTCCATATCGGTTAGTAGATGCGGTAATAGGTTTCCACGAGAGCGCGGCCGCAGGGCGATCCGAGCAGAAAATCCCGCAGGCGGCGGAAGGGATGCGCGAAGCCGGCGCATCCGGCGGCGTTGAACGTTTTGGCGATGAGACAGGCCGCAGGGTAGATCGCCTTGACGGACGAGGACGAACTCGGCAGGACGCCCGTTGCCGAGAGATGGAATATGCGCGTTTCGGCGGCTGAAGATGCGTAGGTGTAAGGCGAAGTTTTCATGTCGGTAACGGTTCCCGTTGTCAGGTCCTGCAGCAAAAGCGATGAGACGGTCGAGGGCAAGCCCGACAATCCCGAAGCGGAAATCGTCACGTTCCCGACGGCGGAGGAATACACGTTCACGTCCCACGTCGCGTCCGCGGGGGACACGGCGTAATGAAGCGCGTAGGTTCCCGCCTGTCCGTACGGCGCCACGCTCAAACCCATTCCGCCGCCCGGCGATGCGGGGGCGTCCCGCACGGTGAGCGAACCGGCCGCGCGAACGCCCACGTAGTTGTCGATGTCGCCTGCGGTTTGCGAGCCGTTTGTGCCGGACGCGGAGAGCTGGATTTCCCAGTCCGACGTTCCGCCGCTTGAATAATACGAGGAAAAGGCGGACCGGACCCCCTCACCCCAACCCTCTCCCCCTGCGGGGGAGAGGGGGTTCTCCGCCGTGTATCTGGGCGCCGGTGTCTGATTCAACACCGTCGACGAGGCAGGATCCCGCGGGTTAGGGTAAAAGTGCATCGTGCAGGTTTGGTGCGCGTAGATTTCGTAGCCTGTGAAAGGCTTGAGCTGAAGGCTCGACGCGGTCGCGGCGGTGGACGACGCCGGACTTGCGCGCGGGCCCCAGCGGAAGGTCGTGTTGGCGTTGTCATACCAGAAGATCACGCCGTCGGCGATGCTGTCGGTTTGCGCGAGCTGCGGGCTTTTCTTGGTTCCGCCGTCCACTTGAAACTGGATGTCGGAGTCGAAATCAATGAAATACGGAAACGGATTCGAAACCATGTTCCAGCCCGGAGAGATGCGGATGGACAGCGTTTCCGTCAGCACCGTGCCGTCGACGTCGAGCGTTTTGGCGGCGGCGCTGTAGAGCCAGTAGGACCGCCCCGTGTCGATGGTCGCCGGCGTGACAAAGAGGCCGTACGCGGAGTCGGGCGATATCGCCGGATTCGACCAGTAGACAACGTAGCCGCTTGATAGAGTCGTGGAGACTGAATCGAGCGTGCCGAATCCGTCGTCCTCGATGACGCCTGCGCGGGTGGCGGTCGTCGGATTTTTGTTCGGGCCGAACATCGTCCAGGTTTGGGCCGAGATGTTGATCGAATCCGAATATGCCGTGAACACGGCGGTCGTGTCGTCGATCGTGGCTGTCACCTGATAGACGCCGTTTTTGTCGCCGAGCGTCAGGCGGACGGCCGCGGTACCCGAGGCGGATGTCGACCTGATGCCCAACGTATCAAGAGAATATCCACTCGCGCCGGACGGAGCGAACGACACGCTGTAGGCCGGCGTCCGGCCCGACAGCGCGATGCCGTCGCTGTCTTTCCCGGCGAACTCGAATGGCAGGGACAATGCCGCATAGATTTGCCCGCGCTGATGGTTGTTCGATCGCGTCGTCTGCGAAATGCGCGGATTCGCGAAGAAAACAAGAACGCGGCTGTTCGACCGGTCGGCCACGTAGAGACGTCCCGCGGTATCGACGGCGACGCCGGCGGGACTGCTCATGCCGGATGAATTCGTGGTGGCGCCCCGAGTCAGGAAGTCCGGCTCGCCGAGGACGGTGTCGGCGGTCGTGTCATTCGCCGGATTATCGAAAATGAGAACGCGATGGTTGTCCCTGTCCGCGACATACAGTCGTCCGGCGGCGTCGATCGCGAGTCCGCGCGGGACTCGCAAGCCGTTCGCAGTCGTCGTGGGGGTGGCCGTTATATAATTGGGCTGGCCAAGAAGCGTGTCGGCCGTCGTGTCGCCTGACGCAGGTGTGTCGAAAATCAGAATGCGATTGTTGCCCCGGTCGGCGACGTAGAGCCGGCCAAATGTATCCAGCGCAATTCCGTCCGGGGCCGACATGCCGTCGCGGGTCGTGATGTCAACGCTTGTCGTAAAGTTGGGCTGGCCCAGAACCGTGTCGGCCGTCGTGTCGCCCGATGTCGGGCTGTCGAAAATGAGAATGCGGTTGTTGGTGAACTCGGAGACATAGAGGCGCCCAAAGGCGTCAATCGCGACGCCGCTTGGGCCGCTCATTCCGGTTCGGGTTGTGGCGGCGATGGCCGTCGTAAAATTAGCCTGGCCGAGAACCGTGTCGGCCGTCGTGTCGCCCGATGTCGGACTGTCGTAAATGAGAACGCGGTGGTTTCTGAACTCGGACACATAGAGCCGCCCGAACGAGTCGAACGCCATGCCGGTGGGAAACGACAGGCCGGTGCGCGAGATGAGCGAGTCACCGGTCGTGAAATTCGCCTGGCCGAGGACGGTGTCCGCCGTGGTATCCCCGGCCGCGGGACTGTCGAAAACGAGGATGCGGTTGTTGAGCTCTTCGGACACATACAGTCGCCCCCTGGCGTCGACGGCAATACCGATCGGCCGGGTCATGCCGGTCGCGGAAGTCTCGGTGGTTGCCGACTCAAATCCAGGCTGGCCGAGGACGCGGTCAGCGATGGTGTCGTTCGGCACGGCGTGGACGAATGCCGGAGACAGCGCAATCAGCAGGCCGGCTGCCACGATTCCGGCGAAAGCCCGGCGAATCATCCGCTCGTTATCGCGTGCCATAGCCCGGAGGCAGCAATCCATGGGGATTGACGGTCAGGGTCATGCCGAAATTCGCGCGGAAGATCACGAGGTCGATATCCTCGCGGATGAGCCACTTGCCGTTTTCCCTGCGCACGTCCAGCCGCAGAGTCGTGTTGATGTCGCGTGTCGCGTTGAATGTCGGATGCGTCATCTTCTGCCGCCACGTGCAGGTCAGCGTGACCCGGCGGCCCGGAGAGATGATGTCGGTATTTTCGGTCGACCAGGTGATCAGGGTGGTCGTGGTCTTGGTGAACAACTCGCGGATCGTATTTTCAAATTTGCTCTTGTCCACGAAATCGGCGTCGGTGCTGATCCAGTCCGGGTGAATGATATCCATCAGCGCGGCGCGGTCGTTGTTGACCAGCGCGTTCTTGAGATTGTTCAATAGTTCCTTGAGCGCTTCCGCCTGGTCCGCATGCTTGTAGTGGATGATCTTGACGCCGCTCGGTTCGATGACGGCGGATCGGCCCGTCGTCGTTTCGACTTTGAATTTGAGATAATAGTCGGCGCTCGCGGTAAGCTTGATGACATGGCTGAATGCGCCGGTTGAGGCATCCACCTTTTCGAGCGTGAGCAGTGCGAAATTCGCGCCGTTGTCGGTCGATATCCACACCTTTCGGATTTTCTCGTTGGCCAACGACTGCTCGGCGACGATCTTGCCGGCGTCCTCCGCGGCCAGCCAGTACGACGGTTCGTCCGACTCGGGCAGCCGGCCCACGTCGGTGAAGTTCGGGACCGTGCCGGAAATCGTCAACGTGCCGGCCGGGACATCTTCCTTGTTCCAGTAAACCTCGGTTCCGGACGACGCGGCCGTCGTGGAAATGTCGTTGAGTTTGATGTCGAGTGCATCCTTTTTGGCGGCCGAGGGCGCGGACAGTTGAACGGTGAATGTGCTGAAGAACCCGTTGAGATCGCCGACCATCGTGGCGCCGGCCGAATTTTTCGGAAGGATCGTGAACGCATAGGTCCGGCCGTCGGCCAAAGGCAGCGATGCATCCTCCGGATCGAATGTATACTTGAGGTCGGTCACGCCCTGGGCCATGATGACGTTGGCGCTGGAGAAGGGAACTTTCGATACATAGACCTTGTAAGAAACCGCCTGCGGATGCCGGGGCCATGTGAATTCCGGCGTAAGGGTCGAGGCCACCGACTTCTGCTTCGGCGCGAACGGCATCGACTTCACGGGAATTCCGGAACCCTCCGCCGCTCCGGGCCAGTCGGCATCCGACGCGACGGTCTTCTCCACAATCTCAACTTCCGTGTCCAATGCGCGGCCCCCTTTTACCTCAAAGACCTTCACCGCATCGTCTACGTAGTACGGTTCGCGGATGTAGGGATTCCGGATGTAGACGCGGGCGTAATACGTTCCGTTCGGCGCGTCGGCCGGGATCGCGTATTGGACGGAGACGGTTTTGGATTTGCGCGCGTCGACGGCCTGAACATCCGATCGAAGCTGCTGCGTAGCGCCGTCGGGAAGGACGATGTCAAGCAGGATGATGGCTTGGATTTCCATCGCGCTCTTGTTTTTCACCTTGACCTCGATGCCGGCGACTTCACCGGGCGCGTAGACGGCGCGGGGCGATTTGGGACTGCCGACTTCGACGTTCGGGCTTCGGACGGGCACCGGCAGGTCGGCGAACGCGGGGAAGGAAAAGCAGAGGGCCGCCACGAGCGCGGCGGGCGGAACGAAGCGTCCGAACAGGCCGTACACGGGGTTCGTCATTTTCGCGTCAGATCGCATCGGGGAGCACTCGGAATTCGCCCTAAAAATTGATCTTGACGTTCACGGTGGTCGTCAGTTTGTTGTATTTATTGCTGAAATCCGTGAAGTGATTTCGCTCGTAGTCGCCGCGAAGCGTGGTCGTCGTTTTGTAATGCCCGATATCCCTGGCGTAGGACAGATCCAGCGTGAACCGGTCTTTCGTCGTGTTCTGGCTCCTCGTCGTGCCGCGCTTGACGTCGTGCAGATAGTCGAACTGCGCCTTGAGCGTGTCCCACTCGCGCGAAAACGTCCCGCCGTAGGTGAGAAATCGGTCGGTCGTCCCGCCCGCGAATTTGTCGCGGTAGTTCGCCTTGAGGTCGGCCTTGACCTTCTCCCACAGCGTCCGCGAGATCGTGTTGTCCCATTTGTATTCCTTCGTCAGAAACAACCCGCCCGTCAGCCGGTTGTGCTCATGCTCCTCGTCGAATTTGAGGCCCAGCGTGTAGGCGTCGCCGAATTTGTTCGTCAGGCCGTACCCGAATCTGTAATTGTCGTTGTCCTTGGACTGCGCCGTCCCGTCCAGCACGTCGTCGTACGAATGCCGCATCGACTGCTCGTGCGTCAGCGACATGTCCTTCATATATTTGTTGTCCATGTCCTTGAACGGCGCCAGCGTGAAATTCGCCGACCCCTGCGCGAGGACGTCCGTCGTCGATTTCGCGGTGATCTTGGTCGTCCGCGACATATCCGCCGCCAGTTTGACCTCCACCGGCCCCAGCGTCGCCGGCAGGTCCGCGCCGTAACCGACCTTTTTGCGGTCCGTCGTCGCGCTGCCGAACACCGTCGTGAATTTCTCGTCGCCGAAAAAGTATTCGCCTTTCACCGTCAGATTTTTGAGTTTCTGCGTCAGTTTCACGTCATGGACGCTGCCGTACAGCGTCTGCGTGTCGAGCTGGTCGTCCGCCCGGTGTTTCGAGCGAGCGAGGTCGTACGCCAGTTCCGTGCCGACCGGCGTCTTGAATTTCCCGCTCACGCCGTAGATGCGGTTGTCGAAGTCCTGCCGCGCGCCCGACACGACCGACGGGTCGCGGTCGCGCGTGAAGTCGACCGTGAACTGGACGTCGCCGGCGGCGCCAAAGGATGACTTCCAGTACGATCCGTAACTGTACCGAGGCAGATCCCCGCTCCCGTTCGACTTGAACTCCCTCCCGCCCATCAGCATCCACGTCTGGTCGTACTCGCCGAACTTCATCTTCCGCTCGAACGTCAGGCCCTTCACCGTCTGGTCGAACGCCATCTTCGACAGCGACGCGCTCACCGTGCCGGCCTTGAGCTGGTTGTCCGCGTCGATCTTGTACTCGAGCAGTCCCTGCTGCATCGTCACATTCCGCAGGTCGTTCGGCTGGTCTTTGACGATCGTCACGCCTTTGAGTTCCGACTCGTCCCACTGCACCGGTTCGAGTTTCACCGTCGTCGTCTGGATGATCCGGCTCGTGTGCCGGTACGCCGCGCCGCCCGCCGTGACGTCGCCCTTGGCGATGTTGATCCGCTCGTTGTCCAGTTCCACCGTCCCGCTCACGAGCTTCCGCGCGCCCTTGCCGATCTGGTTCAGCTCGCCCTGTTCGTCTTTGGACAGGGTGATGGTCTTGCCTTTGACTTGCGGCAATTTCTTGCGCACGCGCTTCAACTCCGCCAGGATCGCCCTGGCCAGGTCGGGCAGAAATTTCTCCTCGAACATGCGCTTGTCGGTTTTTCCGAGATCAAGCGAATAAAGTTCGGTATAGTATTCAAGTTCTCTGGTGAAGTTGATTCGATGGATGGCTTCGCGGCCGGAAACCTCGTTCAGCGCGGCGAAATCCAGCCGTACTTTCACGCGTTTTTGAATGACCTGGCCCGCGTCGTTTAATCGGATGTCCCCGACGGTCAGTTCACGGATCGTGCCGTTCAGCGAAGACTGCGCCGTCGCCTCGACCCGGAACGCCCCGTCGGCCTCCATCGCCTTCTCGATCTCGCGTTTCAGGACCTCGACCACGGTCCGGCCGTTGACCTTGGTGATCGCCACCGTCACGTCGCTCTTGAACTCGTCCACCCGGACGGCGACCGCGCCCGCGTCCACGGCGGCCGCGGGCCGCGCCAAAACGCAGAACAGAAAACAAATCCCGACCGTGGTCAGAATCGCCGCATATTTCCGCCCGATGGCAAGAAGAACCCCCACCGGCGGATGGTGTAATCCGTCGCCCATGGCATCTCCATGTTTAGTTGAATCTTCGATGTTCCGATTCCCGTCCGCGGAGCCCTATCAGGTAAGCGCAAGAAAGATGCGGATCATGCCCACCCGAGCACCTTGGCGGTCGCAGACCCTAGATCATCCGGGCGAAAAGGTCAAGGAGAATTCTCGGGGCTCCAGAACTTCCCGCTTCCACGCTGTAATCCAAATTACAAAGAGGATAAGATGGGGGTAATGCGGAAAATCCTGACGGGCATCTATGCCGCCATGAAACGCGCCCACGGTCCGCGCGGCTGGTGGCCGGTGTTCCGGCGAGGCGCCGGGTCCGAAGCCCGGCCGGCGTACGATCCGGACCGGAAACGGCTGACGGAACGGCAGCGGGTTGAAATTGCGGTCGGAGCGATCCTCACGCAAAATACCGCGTGGACCAACGTCTCAAAGGCGATGATGGAACTCCATCGCCGGGGCGTCCTCTCAGTCCCGGGCCTCCGGAGAATCCCGTGCAGCCGGCTGGCACGGCTGATACGCTCGTCCGGGTATTTCAATCAGAAGGCGAAAAAGTTGAAAGCCTTTGTCCGATTTTTGCGGGACCACGCGCCCGCACCCTCCGTCAAGCGGTCCATCCATGACCGCTCCGGGTACGATGCCATCCATGGCATCGGGTCGAACCCAATGACGTCGATGATGCGATGGAAAACGGCGCTTGCGCGCGAACGGCTATTGAGCGTCCACGGGATCGGCCCGGAAACGGCCGACTCCATTTTACTCTATGCGCTGGAACAGCCCGTTTTTGTGGTGGACGCGTACACGCGGCGGATTTTCAGCCGGCACGGTTTCTTAAGCGGCGCAGAACCCTATGACGAGATCCGCGCGTGGTTCGAGTCAAACCTGCCGCGGCGCGCGCCGCTGTGGAACGACTATCACGCGCAGATCGTCGAAATCGGAAAACGATCCTGTCACCGGCGCCGGCCGGAATGCCGGTCGTGCCCTCTCTTCCGGCGGGAATTCTTCGAGTCTGAGGAGGATTTCGAGCTCGCCGGCTCGCCCGCCGGCGCGTAGGGCTGCATCCGGATCCGCGCGTGGGACTCGATGCGGTGCAGGAGGGCCATCTCGTGATTGGCCACCAGGCTCACCGCCGTGCCCTTCTCGCCGATCCGGCCCGTCCGGCCCACGCGGTGGACGTAGATGTCGGGGTCGGGCGGGATATCGTAGTTGACGACGAGGCCCACGGAAAGAACGTCGAGGCCGCGCGCCGCGACGTCGGTACATACCAGCACTTGAATCCGGCCGTCCCGAAACTGTCTCATGATCCGCATCCGGTCCTCCTGCTCGAGCCCCCCGTGCAGATATTCGACCGGCATCGCCCCACCCCGGAGGGCGCGGGCGATCCGGGGCACGGCATGTTTCTTGTTGCTGAAAATCAGCGCGGCGTCCGGCCGGAACTCCGACAACAGCGACCGCAACACACGGTCCTTATCGTGGCCCTGCGCCCGGACAAAGAGGTGCGAGAGCGTGTCGGCCGTGCGCGTGACCTGCTGGATTTCGATGTGCTCCGGGTGATTCATGTAGTCGTTGATGAGCTGTTTGACGGGCGGCGCCATCGTGGCGGAAAACAGCAGGTTCTGCCGGACTTTCGGCGTGCGGTTCGCGATGTAGGTGATGTCGTTCAAAAATCCCATGTCAAGCATCTCGTCGGCCTCGTCCAGAATGAAATGCCGCACGCCCGACAGGTCCAGCCGGCCGCGCATCATCAGGTCCTTGACCCGGCCCGGCGTGCCCAGCACCAGCTGCACACCCTGGCGGAGCGCGGCGCACTGGATGTCGAGCGAAAATCCGCCGAAGATCGCCATGACGCGCAGGCCCGTGTTCGCGACGAGGTCGTTCGCGACCTCGGCGACCTGCACGCACAGTTCACGGGTCGGGGTCAGGACGATCGCCTGGACCACGGGCAGGGCGGCGTTCAACTGCGCGATCACCGGCACGAGGTACGCCGCCGTCTTGCCGCTGCCCGTCTGCGACTGCCCGATGAGGTCGCGCCCGGACAGAATCCGGGGAATGGTCTGGGCCTGGATGGGCGTCGGCGCCTGAAACCCAAGATGCGCCACATTCTCCTTCAGGGCCTCCGGCAGGGCCAGGCTCTGAAAATCCTGAAAATCCTGAAACGTCTCTGTCTCCATGACGCTGCATCCTACAGTGCGCCGGGGCCACGGTCAATCCCACATGAAACGAGACGCAGGATCGGGACTTCCGGGCGGCAGTTGAATCGCACAGGGGGACTGATGACGCCGACTCCTTTGGACACGAATACCTGCGTGTGGGGGGCTTTGACCAGGCCGGCACGATATTTCTGGCCGTAAGCCGAAGGGACCAGGGGCGCCGGGCCGAACGGAATCTTGACCTGGCCGCCGTGGGTATGTCCGGAAAGTTGAAGCGATATCCGATGCTCCGGGAACACGTGCGTTTCAGCCACGTCCGGATTGTGGGACAAAAGAATCCGCGTGATATCCGGCGGCGCATCCTTCACGGCCGTGGAAACGTCCACCCTGTCCTCCCACAGGTCGCCCGTGCCGCAGATCCATAGAGCGCTGCCCGCCCGCTCAATGGGCAGTCCACGGTTCGTCAGATCTTCGATCCCATGACGCTCAAGCGTCTTTCGCAGGGCATTATGGTCTGTCCAGTGATCGTGATTGCCAAGCACTGCAACCATCCCGTTGGGCGGACGCTTGATCTGCGACAACGCCTCGGAGAGCCCGCCGATCGATTTCTTGAAGGAGACGAAATCTCCGGTAAACGCGATCAGATCGCAGCCCGTCCTGTTGCATATTTCAACCAGCCTATGCAGCCGGTCTTCTGACCCGGGCGTGCCCATGTGGATGTCTGTGACATGCAATATCCGGTATCCGACAAACGCCTTCAGAAGACTTGGAACAGCAACCGGCACCTCTGGACATTCTATCCAGTTCGGTTCGCCGAAAACTCCGTCAATCGCGCAGCCAGCCCCCACAACCGCGGCAGCGGCCAGTGTGCCTTTTAAAAAAACGCGTCGTGACAGGGTCGAAGCATTATCCATGAAATACAAAATACCTCACCAACGCATAAACCGTCGGCATGACAAGTCCCGCGAAAAATCCGCCGCAGATAATCGGCTTGGAGTAAGGCGAATCAGTCATGAGGTCCCGGATCATCCTGTTCCATCCATCCTTGTCTGAGTAACAGTTGAAGACGAATTTGTAGAAATACGAGTAGATGATGGCAGGCAGGATGAGGAGAATAATATTGATGAGGGGCCAGTCATACATATCTTCGAGAATAACCTCGTGTATGGCTGGTTCAAAATATCGGCGGACAAACCAAGGTCCAATGGTTGTTCCTATCATGGATGTTGCGAATGCTGCGGCCAGCGCCCACGTGACCGCGAATGAAAGTCGTGCGATTTTCAGGCGTCGGCCTGAAATAACCGCAATCGCCTCCGCTTGTTCGCTTGAAGGAGCCGCTGCAAGCCTCCCTTTTCTATCCACATACAATAGAATGATCACCCCGGTGATTCCGAAAACACCTGTGAGTAGGAATGACCACAACATTCGCCGACCGGCGAAACTATGCGGTGATCGCTCCAAACTGTCGATATCTTCCTGGCGGATTTCCGCCCCCGTTCGAATGCTGTCCCTTGTTATCCAGATATCTGTCCCCTCCATCTGGACCCGGAATCGTTTTCCGTCGTCCTGCCTGACAATGACTCCGTTGATGCGCATCCGGTTGTGCGATAGGAAAGTGATTTTCTGATGAGCGGGAATGGGTATATCGGATTCAGGCGTGAATGAGAAACCGACACATTTATAGATTCCCGGTATAAACCATTCCGTCTTCCAAGGTTGTTTGACGACAGGGGTCACAGCGATGGCCACATCCAGCCGGTTTTCGATTGTCTGCTCATCAAGCATGGTGAGAGAGATCACGACCTGTCCCGTCCACAGTAAGACCGTGACCAGAATGAGGATCATTCCAACAAACCGGAGTGTCGATTCTTTACTTCTCAACTGAGATGGCATATTTCACTTCATGGGGGTCATGGGGGTCATGGGGGGGTCATGGGGTCAGACCTAGGGGTCATGGGGTCAGACCTATGTTTATAAGTTTATTTTCTTTACGCGGATCGCCGTAACGGCGAACCACTGTTGTGATGGACGCAGGGCATCTCTGGAAGTAACGGCTGATTTCTGTCGGCCCATGGCCGGCAGCCAGACAATTCAAAATCGCCTCGTTTCGGACTTTTGTGATCGCCCGCAGTCTGCTGTCAGACTGCAACGATATTACGGAGACACGACGGTGCTTAGCGACCTTCTCGATCACACGCTCCAGTGCCTCAACCCCCCTCAGCTCACGGCGCTTTCTTCCTTCCCTTCCCTCTTTACGGCGCTCGTACTTCCTCCATGAACCAGCCGTCCCATAAGCCCATGGGCGTTCCGGCACAAATGGCGGTAGAGCGCTCCCTGCAGAATCACCCATTAACTCGCGGTAGGATCGAGTCCCTCGGGCACCCCCGTATCCAGGCGCCGGTCGCCACTGAGTCCACGGTCTCTGATTCTGATTGATGTAAAGACGGTGACTTGACCATAACCTGTTCCAATTCTCTTTTCCCAAACCGGCTTCGGGCAGGTTACGATGAATGTATCGGACAAGGGCCGCAAGATATCTATCGTGAGTCACCAGATAGGCGTGATAACGGCCTTCAAACAGATGCCCCTTGCGGCGATGCCGCCGGTTAAAATGGCCGGCATAATTGCCGTGAAGCCTCTGCATCATCCTCGCTAGGCTTTGACGGCCTCGATGGATCAACAGATGAACATGATTGGGAACCAGACTGTAGGCGCTAAAGGAAGCCCCACTCAATCGCGTCACTTCATCCAGCAACCGCAGATAATAGCCCCGTTCTTCATCAGAGGTGAAAATCGACCGCCGCTCGTTGCCTCTTGCCACGACATGATACCAGCATCCTTCAATATCCACACGAACTGCACGGCTCATGCACCACTCCTACATCATATCGTGTGAAAAATAAACTCATAAACATAGGTCTGACCCCCGTTTCCGACCCCCGTTTCCCCGACCCCGTTTCTACGCGTCTCTATTCCTGGGATCATGAGCCGCCGCCGAAACCGGGTATTGACAGCAGGGGTGAAATGCCGTACAGTTATTTCGGACTGACTGGTCAGTCCGAAATAAGTCTGGGACAGTGGGAGTCGCGGATGAAACCTGCACGTGGGAGGCGGCCGGTGGCGGCCGACGGCATACTTGAAGCCGCAGGGCGGGTGTTTTCGAAACAGGGGTATTACCGGTCGACCGTCGATGATGTCTGTTCGGCGGCTGGGATCGGCAAGGGGACGGTCTACCGCCATTTTCGGGATAAGGAGGGGCTCCTCACGGCGCTTCTGCTACGGACGGCCGATGAATTGGACGCCCGCCTTTCGGAGGGACGCCCGGCGGCCGGCGGGCTGGAGGGGTCGCTTCGGGTCATCGCACGCCTGACCCTCGAATATTTTTCGGACCGGCCCGATTTCATGAAACTCTTTGTTCGCGAAGGCACGCTGGCCATTCCGGCGGTCCGCGTTGCCATGGCCGGGGTGATCCGGCGCAAAAACCTGCGCCTTGCGGAACTTCTGGGCGGCCGGTCCCGTCTGCCCGAGGCGGCCGTTTTTCACGGGATGGTCTTCGGGCTGCTCCGGCAGAAAATCGGGATCGCCAATGAAAAAATTCATCCTGCCCGCGAGGCCGCGTTCCTCGCCAATCTGTTCTTGCGGGGTTTCAAGGGAAATCGGAGAAAATCGTGAACCGGCGAAGGACCGTGTGGGGCGTTGTCTTCCTCATGGCGCTGATTTCGATCAGCGCCGGCGCGGAAGGCGCGCTGTCTCTTGAGCAGGCGTTTCAGCTCGCGCTCAAGAAGAATGAAGATATCCGGATCACCGAGGCGCAGGTCGCGGAGGCCCGGCAGAACATCCGGCTGGCCCGGGCGGCCGTGCTGCCGGGTATTACGGCCGCCTTCACGCAGTCCCGCAATCGCGAGGCCGGGGTTGGGGGATTCGTGACGTTCAAGGACAATACGGATTTCCGGTTCGATGTCAGCCAGCCGCTCTATGGCGGCGGGAAGGAATGGGCGACGCTGCGCGCGGCCCGCGTTGAGGTGGCCGTTCAGCAGGAGGAGGTCCGGCTGGTGAAGCAGGCGCGGCTCTTCGAGGTCGCGGTCGAGTATTTTTCTCTCCTGCGCGCCCAGCACCGGCAGACGATTGCCCGGCGCGCCGTCGAACTGGCCCGCGACCAGCTCGCGCTCGCGGCGGCACGCAAGGAGGCCGGGACGGCGACGCGCACGGAGGTGATCCGGTCGGAAGTCGCGCTGACTGCGGCGGAGCGCGACGTGGTGCGGGCGGAAAACGACGTGGCTGTGTTTCGCGCGCGGCTCGGTTTCGTCGTCGGCCGTCCCGTGGAGGGACCCGTGCTGGACGAGCCGGACCCTGAAACGGACGAGGCGCGGCCGGACGACAAAACGCCCGATCCCTACGTGGCGCGTGCGATTCGCCTGCGGCCCGAACACCGGATCGCCGAACTTCGGCTGAAAGAAGCTCAGGAGGGAATTCGGACCGCCCGCGCCGGATTTTTTCCTTCCGCAAAACTTGCCGGAAATTACACGCGCACCCAGAAGGTCAGTTCGTTTCGCGAGAAGGACAACTGGCAGGTCCAGGCCAAAGTCGAGTATGACATCTTCGACGGATTCGGAAGAAACGCCGAGGTCGAAAAGGCGGAGATTCGTGTCGAACAGCATCAGCTCGAACTTGAGCGCATGGCGCGCGAGATCGATCTTGAAGTGCGGCAGGCGATGCTGGAGATCGACGCGCTCCGGGCAATCCGTGCGGCGTCCCGGAAGGGAGTGGGGGCGGCGCGCGAAAATTACGAGCGGGTCATCGCGCAGTTCCGTGAGGGACTCTCGACGGCGGTGGAGGTGGCGGACGCCCACACCGCGCTGGTGGCGGCGGAGGTTCAGGAGGCGGACACGGACGCGGATTTGAAACTGGCGCGCCGCAAATTCGAACTCGCACTCGGCGAGCTGGGAACGGCCGAATGAATAAGGGTCGCATTTTCCTCGCACTCATCGGGGCCGCGATCCTTGCGGCCTGCGGGTCCAAGCTCTCCACCCCCGGAGCGGCCGACAAGCCGGCGGCCGGTCCGCCACCGCCGCTCGTCGAGGTGGCGCCCGTGGCGACGGAAAGGATGGTCGAGACCATCGAAACCGTGGGGACGCTCGAAGCAAGCGAAGTGGTGCAGGTGAAACCCGAGGTCGCCGGCCGGATCGTCCGGCTGGGATTCGACGAGGGTCAGACAGTGAAAAAAGGCGACATCCTCGTCGAACTCGACCCGGCCAAACTGCAACAGGATATCGAGGTCGCCTCGGCGCGGCTCCTCCAAATCCGGCAGACCGTGCTGCAGCAGCGCAAACAACTCGCCTCGGCGCGCGCCCAGATCCTGCAGGCCCAGGCCGGGATCGATCAGGCCCGGCAGACCGTGCGCGAGACGCTCGCGCGCCGCGTGAGGGCGCGCGCCGTTCTCGAACGCGCCCGGCAGGACGAAAACCGGACACGCGCGCTGTTCGAGAAGGAATTCAAAACGCAGGACGATCTCGAACGCGCCATCACGACGGTCAAACAGGCCGAAGCAGACGTGGCCGCCGCGGACGCGTCTCTTTCGGGCGTCGACGGCGAGGAAACGCACGAGCGACACCCGCTCGTCAAACAGGCCCGGGCGGCGCTTGCGGCGGCGCACGCTGCGGAACAAGCGCTCCAAGCGTCGCTCGGCGACGCGGCCGGGGATGACGCGCCGGTGGATGTTCATCCGGAAGTTCAGCGTGCGCAGGCCGAATTGAATCTTCAGCAAGCGCGGATGAACGACCTGACGCTGATCGCGCCCATGGACGGCGTCCTGTCGGTCCGGCGCGTGGCCGTGGGCGATTTTGTCGACAAGGGCGCGCTCATGTTCGAGCTGGTGGACCTTTCTTCGGTCAAGTCGGCCTTCCATGTACCGGAACGGTATCTGAGCCGGATCCGGTCCGGCCAGGCGGCGGAACTTCGCGTGACGCCCTGGCCGGACGATCTCTTTCGCGGAACGGTCTACTACATCGACCCGACGGTGGATGAGAAGACCCGCAGTGTGCTGATGAAAATGCGCATCCAGAATCCAAGCCGGCGCCTCAAACCAGGCCTCTTTGCCGACGTCCGCATCACAGTCGGAGATTTTCCAGATGCCCGCGTGGTGCCGGAATCGGCGATTGTTCCGCAGGGCGGAAAATTCCACGCGTTCGTCATCGAGGGCGGCGTCGCCCGCATGCGGGAAGTGACCCTCGGGCTTCGCCGCCCGGGGAAAGTCCAGATTCTCGACGGCCTGCACGAGGGCGAATCGGTCGTGGTCGCGGGCATTCAGAAAATTCGCGACGGCATCCCCGTCCGCATTCAGGAACCGGCGGGCCGGTAATGTTCCTCTCGGACCTGTCCGTCCGCCGCCCCGTGACGGCGACGATGATGGTGTTGTCTCTGGTCGTCTTCGGCCTCATCGCCTACGGCCGCCTGGAAGTGCGCGAGGTGCCCGACGTCGAGATTCCCGTGGTGACCGTGACCGCGTCGTTTCCGGGCGCAAGTCCGGAAGTGGTCGAGACCGAAATCACCGACGTGATCGAGGAGGCGGTCAGCACCATCGAGGGCATCCGTACGCTCACGAGCGTGTCCGGCGAGGGAACCGCCCAGGTCACGATCGAGTTCGCGCTCGAACGCGACATCGACAATTGCGCCAACGACGTGCGCGACAAGGTCAACGCCGCGCGGCGCAACCTGCCCGCCGACCTGGACCCGCCGGTGGTGGCGAAGGTGGACCTGAACGCGCAGGCCATCATGTGGCTGGCCCTGACCTCCACCCGGCACGACCCGATCGACATTTCGACCTACGCGGAAAACGTGATGAAGGAAAAAATCCAGCGCATCCCCGGTGTCGGCAGCATCCTGCTCGGCGGGTCGCGCCGGCTCGCGATCCGCGTGTGGCTGAACGGCGCGTCGATGGCCGCGCACGGGGTGACAGCCCAGGACGTGATCCTGGCCTTTCAGCGCGAGCACGTCGAGATTCCGTCAGGCCGGATCGAGTCGTCCCAGCGGGAGTTTGTGATCAAGACCGAGGGTGAATTCAAAACGCCGCTCGAAATGGAGGAGATGGTGATCCGCGTCCGCGGCGGCGTGCCGGTCAAGCTCAAGGACATCGGGCGCGTCGAGGCCGGCAGCCTCACCTACCGGAACCTCGCGCGGTTCAATCAGGAGCCGTCGATCGGTCTTGGCGTTCTCAAGCAGAGCAAGGCCAACACCGTGGAGGTCGCGCGGGCCGTCAAGGCCTCGCTGCCCGAATTCACGCAGGGCCTGCCGGAGGGCATGAACCTCCGCGTGGCGTTCGATTCGTCGCGCTACATCGAGGCGAGCATCAAGGCGGTCGAGGAGGATTTCCTGCTGGGCGGCGTCTTTGCCGGCGCGGTCATTTTCTTTTTCCTGCTGTCCGTCCGGTCGACGGTCATTGCGGCCCTGGCGATTCCGGCGTCCATCATCGCGACGTTCACCGCGATGTACTTTCTCGGGTTCTCGCTCAACAATTTTACCTTTCTCGCCTTCTCGGTCGCGGTCGGCGTCGTGATCGACGACGCGATCGTCGTGCTCGAAAACATCTACCGCCACATGGAGGAGGGCCGGCCGAGACTGGAGTCGGCGCGGACCGGAGCGGCGGAGATATCCTTTGCCGCCCTCGCGGCCACCCTCGCGATCTTCGCGGTCTTCCTGCCGGTCGCGTTCATGCAGGGCATGATGGGCCGGTTCTTCCACGAGTTCGGCATGACGATCTCGATCGCCGTCCTCGTGTCGTTTTTCGTCGCAATGACCCTCACGCCCATGCTCTGCTCGCGCGCCCTCCGGGTCCACCGGCCGGAATTTTTCCTGCTGAAGGCCATCGACCGGTTCTGGGCGTGGGTCGCAAGAGCCTATCGCACGACGCTCGGGTGGGCCCTGAACACGCGCTTCCTCGTGCTGATGTTCGGCGCCGCCACGCTCGCCGGATCGCTCTTCCTGGCCACGAAGGTTCTCCGAAAAGAATTCTTTCCGCCCGAGGACAAGGGTTCCTTTGTGATCCAGATCGAAGGACCGCAGGGCGCGACGCTCGAGTACACCGACGCCTACCTGAAACAAATTGAAAAAATCCTGGGAGAGACGCCGGAGGTCAGCACCTACTTCGCCGCCCTCGGCCTTGCCATGGCCGGCGCGCCGACGCCCCACACCGGCATCTCCTTCGTCCGCCTCAGTCCCACGGAGGAACGGTCCCGGGGACAGTTCGAAGTCATCGCGGAACTCCGGCGCAAGCTGTCGGGCGTCACGGGACTCAACACATACGTGATCCCGATCCCGACCGTCCGGATGGGCCGCGCGGACGCGGCGCTTCAGTACATCATCCAGGCGGAGGATTTCGAGGAATTGAAAAAATACGAGGCGATCATGAAAGACAAGATGCGCCAGATTCCCGGTCTCATCGACGTCAATTCCGACCTCAAGATCAACAAGCCCGAAATCAGCCTCGAGATCGACCGCGCAAAAATCGCCGACCTCGGCCTGACCGTCCGCGAGGTCGCCGAGACCCTGCGGATTCTCATGGGGGAGGACGACGTCGCGAAATTCAAGATCGGCGGCAAGCAGTACGACATCATCCCGCGGCTGGAGGCCTTCGACCGCAGCGACCCGCAGTCGATCGACCGCTTGTACGTCCGCGCGCCGGACGGACGGCTCACTCAGCTTTCCAGCGTCGTCCGCCGGGTCGAAACCGTTTCGCCGACGTCGGTCAACCGCTATTCCCGCGAGCGTTCGGTGCTGCTCACGGCGAATCTCATGCCCGGCAAGGCCCTCGGGGACGCGTTAAAAGACGTAGACCGGCTCGCCAAGGAAACCCTGCCACCGACGTTCCGCACCCGGCTGGGCGGACAGACGCGCGAGTTCAAGGACTCGATACAGAATCTCATGTTTGCGTTTTTCCTCGCGCTCGTGACCGCCTACATGCTGCTGGCGGCGCAGTTCGAAAGTCTCGTCCATCCGCTCACGGTGATGCTGTCTCTCCCGCTCGCGCTGATCGGCGGACTCGGGGGACTGGCGATCTTCGGCCAGACCCTGAACCTTTTCAGCGCGATCGGCATCATCACGCTGATGGGCCTGGCCAAGAAAAATGCGATCCTCCTCGTCGATTTTGCGATCGTCCGCCAACGCGAGGGACTGTCTGCGCGGGACGCCATGCTGTCGGCCGGCCCGATACGTCTGCGGCCGATCCTGATGACGAGCGCGGCGATGATCTTCGGCGTCCTGCCGATCATTTTCAGCCACAGCGCGGGGTCCGAGGTCCGCCGCCCGATGGGACTGGCGACCGGCTGCGGCATGCTGACGTCGACGGCCTTCACGCTCTACGTCGTGCCGGTCCTCTACACGTACATGGACGATCTCGTGACGATTCTTCGGAGACTTTTCGGAAAAGAATCCGCGCGGGAGGCCCGGCAGGCGCCGGAACCGGGCGCGTGACCGGCGGCGGCGCGCAGTGAACCGGCCCTGGCTGTTGTGGGTCATGTGGCTGGGACTGCTCACGGCGGCCTCAGCCGTGATGCACGGCTATTTCTGGATGCGGTTTGTCCGGGATGTCCGTCTCCCGCCGCGATGGATTCAGCGGCTCGGCTGGGCGCTGGCGGGATTGACGGCGCTGGTCCCGATGAGTTTCTTTCTGCGCCGCCTGTTGCCGGAACCGCTGAATCGGATGGCCTATTTGTTGCTGATTTCCTGGATGGGAATCCTGTTTTTCCTCGTCTGCCTGAGAGCGACGGGCGGCTTGATCTGGGTTGGACTTCGAATCAAATCCTGGATCACCCGCCAGCCGGTATTCGATCCGGCCCGCCGGCAGTTTCTCTCGCGGACGCTCGCAACGGGAACGCTCACGATCGGCGCCGGCGGCGTTCTGCACGGCGTCTACAGCGCCTTCGAGGACCCGGAACTTCTGGAAGTGCCCGTCAAACTCGACCGGCTGCCGGCCGGAGCGCAGGGATTCACGATCGTGCAATTGACCGACCTCCACATTGCGCCATGGACTCCGGAAAGCTTCGTCCGGCGCGTGGTCGAACGCGTCAACGCCCTCCGGCCGGATCTCATCGTCGTGACGGGGGATCTTGTGGACGGCAATCCCGGCGAAATCGGCCGGACGGTGGCGCCGCTTCGGAATCTCACCGCAACGCACGGCGTTTTCTTTGTGACAGGCAATCACGAATATTACGTCGACACGCAGGTGTGGCTCGAGGCCATCCGGAAACTCGGCATGACGATCCTGAACAATTCGGGTTTCATGGTGGCGTCGGCCGTGTACTTGGCCGGTATTCCGGACCGGGCGGGCCTGCGGCAGTTTGCGACAACGCCGGCAAACGCGCCGGATGTGCGCCGCGCCCTCGCGGCGCGCCCGGCGGACGCGCCGGCCATCCTTCTCGCGCATCAGCCGCGCGAGGTCTGGGACGCCGCAGAAGCGGGAATTGATTTGCAGCTTTCCGGACACACCCATGGCGGGCAGATATGGCCATTCGGCGCACTGGTGATGGCGGCGCAACCCTATCTGAGCGGCCTGCACCGGCACGGCCACACGCAGATTTATGTCAGCCGCGGCGCCGGCACCTGGGGCCCGCCGCTGCGCATCGGCGCGCCAGCGGAACTGACGAAGATCGTTTTAGTCTGAAATTTCTTCCGTCAAACTCAAAAACGCCTCCTCCAGCGTTCCGGACCGGGCGCGGTCCCGGATTTCCGGCACGGAGCCTTCCGCGAGGAGCCGGCCGTGGTGGAGGATGCCGATGCGGGTCGCAACCGATTCGGCCATGGAGAGCTGATGGGTTGAGATGAAGGCGACGCGGTTGTCCCCCGCGAAGTTGGCGATTTTCCGCCGCAGGACCACCATGCTTTTCGGGTCGAGGCCCACCAGCGGCTCATCGATGATCAGCATCGCGGGGTCGAGCATGAAGGCCGCGGAGAGCAGGAGTTTCTGGCGCATGCCGTGGGAGTAGGATTCGACCAGGTGATCGAGCCGGGCATCGATTTCGAACTCCCGAAAGAGGCCGGCCACGGCGTCGATCCGCCCGCGCCCGTAAATATTGATCAGAAATTCCAGATACTCCCGGCCCGTCAGTTTGTCGTAGAGATAGGGGCGGTCGGGAATGAAGAAGAAATCGGATTTGATTTCCGTTGGATGGTCCCGCAGGTTCCTGCCGTCGACGAGGATGTCCCCCGAGGTCGGCGGCGTGAGGCCGGCGATCATCCGCAGCGTCGTCGTCTTGCCGGCGCCGTTCGGGCCGAGCAGCGCGTACACCTCTCCGCGATTCACGGCGAGGTTCAGCCGGTCCACCGCCGTGAGACGGTTGAATCGTTTTGTCAGGTTGCGAAGTTCGAGGTGGGCCAAAAAAAATATCAGCGCAACTTTTTAAGATATTGTTCCGACAACTGGCGGATCTGGGGATCCCGGGCGGCTTGGAACGCGAATTGAAAATGTGAGACCGCCTGGCCCTTGCGGTTTTGCTGAATGAGCAGAAATCCCATCATGAAGTGGACATCCCCGTCCTGAGGGTTGGCGGCCAGGTACTGTTTGAGAACCACCTCGGCCTCGGCGTACTTGCGGCGCTGGATCAGTCCCTGCGCTTTCTTCTGGACGGCGACGGACGCGGAGGCCGGCGTCGGAGACGCCGGCACTTGGGGCGCCGGGGGCGCTGACCCGGGCGGTGCCGGGACCCTGGGCTTGGCCGGCGACGGTTTTTCCAACGCGGTCCCGGCCGGTTTTCGCTCGATCGTCGGGACCGGCTCCGGTTTGGGCTCGGGCGGTTTTGGTTTCTCCTCCGGCTCCTCTGGCTCCTCCGCCGCCTCTTCCCCCGCGCCTTCCCCGCCGAGATCCAGACCATCCCCCTCGGGCCCCGCGTCCGCCGGCGCCGAGGGGGCCGGTCCCGCGGCCGGAGTGGACGGAGATTTGGAACCGGACTCGATCGCGACAAATTCGGCGACCAGGTCCACCTTCCCGCCACCGGAGACTTTTTCCCCGCCTCTGGGCGCCGCGCCGAACAGGAGCCGCAGGTCCTCCCAGAAAAAAAAGTACCCCACCGATGCGACACCGATCGCCACGCCCGCCACGATGAGGAGAATGATCCAGATTTTCTTCAATCCTTCACCACCTGTGCGCCGCCGTTCAGCGGCCGATCAACCGCACCTGAATTTTCCTGCCGGCCCGCTCCACGCTGACGTTGTTCTCGCGGGACAGCCAGCCCACGGCCATGGCGCTCATGGTCGACTCAAGTCCAGTCGCTTTCGCGATCTGCGCGGGCGTGTCGCCCTCTTCCTTCTTCGACAAATACTGGTACACCTTGCCGGCGCTTTCCCCGATTTCATAAACCAGGGATACCGGCTCGGCCTTTTCAGCCATTTTGACAGCCATCGCTTACTCCCCTCCTTTCGCGCGAATCCGAATCGCGCGGGAATACACGTCGAGATACGACCGTGCGGCCTGTCCCCACGTGAACCGCTCCCGCAAGGCGTTCTGTTGTAATGCGGAAAACAAAGATTTCTGCCGATAGATATGCAGCGCTCTCTGGACGGTGCGGCTCAGGGCCTCCGCCGTGTAACTCTCAAATCCGAATCCGTTTCCTTTCCCGGAATTTTCGTCATAGGGCCGGACGGTGTCCGCCAACCCCCCCGTCAGGCGGACCACGGGAACGGTGCCATAGGCCATGGCGATCATCTGGCCGAGGCCGCAGGGCTCGTATTTCGACGGCATCAGAAAAAGATCGCTGCCAGCATAGACCAGTTTCGCCAGTTTCGGGTCGAACTTCAGCGCCACCCCGACCCGGCCCGGAAACTGGCGCGCCAGGTTCGCAAACGCCGCCTCCAGGTCCCGCGCGCCGCTTCCGAGCATCACGAACCGGGCGTTGGTTCTCGGCAGGATATGGAACAGCCCCCGGAGCAGAATATCACAGCCTTTTTGAGGGTCGAGCCGCGTGACGCTTCCGAGCAACGCCGGCGCCGGGTCGCCTCCGCCGGCGCCGCTGTCCAGGCCAAACTGTTCCAGCAGAATCTTTTTGGCGGTCGATTTGCCCGCCATCCGTTCCGGTCCATACGGCGGAAACGGATTGTCGTCCCGCGAAGGGTCCCAGTCCGCATACTCGATGCCGTTCAGGATCCCGACCAGCGTGCCGGCACGAGACTGGAGCACGCCGTCGAGGCCGGCGCCGTTCGATTGCGTCTGGATTTCCCGCGCATAGCGCGGACTCACGGTCGACAGAATGTCGGAAAAAACGAGCCCGCCTTTCAGCAAATTGATCTTGCCGTAAAATTCCAACGCCTCCATTCGAAACAGCCGGTCCGGCAGTCCCAGCGCACGCCACCGGTCGGCTTCGAACACGCCCTGATACGCCAGATTGTGGATCGAGAGGACCGTGCCGCACCGGGAGAAGAATTCGTCCGACAAAAAGTGCGTTTTCAGGTAAACGGGCACGAGCGCCGTCTGCCAGTCGTTCGCATGAATGACGTCCGGCGCGAAGGACACATGCTTCAGCAGGAGGAGCGCCGCGCGGGAAAAATAGGAAAACCGCACATCGTTGTCCGGATAATCCCGCCCCGTTTCCTGGTACAGGTTCGCGCGGTCGAACGCGGCGGCGCTGAGAAACAGCACCCGGGCCGTGCTGCGCCCACCCGCGCCCAGCGTGCCTTCCCAGATCTCCGCCCCGCCCAGACCCGGCGCTTCGCCGCGCCCGGAGGTGTGGCGAAGCCCGTGGCGCGTCCGGTCGACGCAGGCGTACAGCGGCGTCACCACGACCACCTCGTGTCCCTCGGCCGCAAGAATCTGCGGGAGCGTCCCGGAAACATCGGCGAGCCCCCCGGTTTTGGAAAACGGCGCGACCTCGGAGGAGAAGAACGCGATTTTCATGCCTCAAGCATCCACATTCTCTTCACGCAAAAACTTCGCGGCATTCTCCGGCGCGACCGGGTTGATGTAAAAGCCGGTGCCCCACTCGAATCCCGCGACCCGGGTAAGTCTCGGAATGATCTCGATGTGCCAGTGATAATCGAGTTCGATGGTGCCCCACATCTCGGGATGGCCGGGCCGGGGCAGGGTGACAGGCGAGGTGTGGATGATGTAATTGTACGCGGGATCGCCGAGCGCCTGCCGGATCTTCTTGAGGACCGTCTTCAATACGTACGCCAGCGACCCGATCTCGCGGTCGGACACGCCGCAGTAGTCGTGCATGTGCCGGCGCGGCAACACGTGGACTTCGAAGGGAAACCGCGGGGCGTACGGCACGTACGCGATCATGTTCTCCTCGGCCACGACCAGCCGTTCTTCCAGGAGCTGTTCCTGGGAGATGATGTCGCACAGGAGGCACCGCTCCTTGTATTCGTAATAGTCCCGGCAATAGAAGAGTTCCTCCGACACGCGTTTGGGCGTAACGGGGACGGCGATGAGCTGGGAATGGGGATGGTCGAGGCTGGCGCCGGCGTGGATGCCGCTGTTTTTGAAGACGAGCATGTATTTGAACCGCGGGTCCTTTTTCAAATCGGATATTCTGTCCCGGTAGGACCGGAGGACCATTTCCATCTGGGACTGCGGATAATCCGGCAGGTCGAGTCTGTGGTCCGCCGTTTCGATGATCACCTCATGCGCGCCGATCCCGTTCATCTTGTCGTACATCCCGTATCCCTTGCGGCCAAGCTCGCCCTCGATGCGGAGGGCCGGGAATTTGTTGGGAATGACACGGAGCGACCAGCCGGATTTGTTGGCGGCCGAGCCGGACGGCCGGACCGCCGTGATTTCCGGCGGCGTCAGGTGCTCGTTTCCCGGACAGAACGGGCAGATGCTCGCAGCCGGTTTCGGATTTTCCACCTTGAAATCGCTCGGGCGCATCGCCCGCTCGGTTGCAATGATCACCCACCGGTGCGACAGCGGGTCACGCCTGAGTTCCGGCAATGGATTTCACCTCCACGTTCATGGTCAACTCCTGTTTCACGCCGGCCCCGGCGTCGTCTCCCAGGAAAAGCACGGAAATTCCCTGAAAGGTCTCCTGGACGCCGTCCATGGATTTTGAAATCGTCCAGACCGGCGCCAGCCACACTTCCACTTCCCGGTCGAATTTCATCACGACCGTTGTGCCCCCGCCGCGGTCCGTCACCGACACGCTCCGGCTCCTGGCCGACCCTTCCAGAAGCGACCCCTCAACGACCAGGTCCTCCAAGCGGGCGTAAAAAAGTTCGAAGCCGAGCCCCAGCCGCCAAGGCGCCGAGCCCGGCGACGCGCAGACAGACACCTGCAACGAGAGTTTACTTTCATGCTTGGAAATCACAACATGTTTTTCAAACACAAACGGACCGGCCTCCCGGCGGAATTTCAGCGAGAACGACTCGGCTTTTTCTTCCGCCTTCGCCTGGGTCTCTCCCACCGCCGGCGCCTGCTCGGGCAGGTCCTGCCGGGCGAACTGCTCGAACCGCACGCCGCTGTCCAGCGCGTACACCAGGCCGCTCGCTTTTCGATACCGGTCGTACACGAGGCGCGGATGCCGCTCAAGTTGCGCGTGGTCCCGCTCGGGCCGTCGCGTGACCGTGTTCTGAAAGTTGTGCAAGGCCGGCCGGTAGGACCATTCGATCATCCCGCCGCCGAGACGCGGCTTGAAGCCAATGACCCAGGATTCGGTGTAGACCATCCATTCCGGCTCGCCGTCGCAGTCGATGTCGTCGGAGAAACAGGCGGGAAACAGGCCCATCTTTTTTGAAAACCGCGTTTCCGCCTCCAGCAAATTCCGCCAGACCGCCGCGCGGATCGGCGGCGCGTAGAATCCGCCCGCCGGGCCGTTCCCGCGGCCCGCGCCCGCGCCGTGCCAGTACGCGTCGTGACAGGCGGCGCGGTCCAACAAGTCCCGGATCGCGCGCGCCTCCCGGTCGGCGCCAAGTTTTTCGAGGACCGGGCCCATTTTCGTGGCGGCGGCGAAGACGCGTTTCTGCATCCAGTTCGATTCGGCGTACTTGGTCAGAAAGGCGCGCCAGAAACCCCCGCGCAAAAAAAGCCGCTGGGCCGACGCGCGCGTGTGCCGGACAACCTGGGATTTGAATCCGGCGTATTCGTCCTCCAGGCCGGGCGGGAGGATCCATTCGGACATTTCCGCCGAGGAGGCGCTGGGCACGTAGAGGAGCCGGCGCGGCGCGTGGCCGGCCGCCCACTCAGTCGGAGTGACGGGCGCCAGGAATTTTTCGCGCGCCAGCGCGGGGATGAGCCGCGCGGCGACCGCGCCATCCCCCATGAATGCCACGACCGTGCCGGGATGCTCTTCGGAGAGGTTCTCAAGGTAATTGATCGTCTCTTTCGGCGATTTATCGGGAATGAGATTTTTGAGGCCGGAGTCAATCGGAAAGACGCCGAGCCGGTGGCCCGATTCCTCCGTCACGAAAAGGCCGTGGACCTCATCCGCCGGCACGCCCGCCGCCGCAAAATGCGGGTCGTCCATCAGCACGAACTTCACGCCGGCCTCCTGCAGCGGCTTGCACAGATGCGGCTCCCACACCTGCTCCGGCAGCCAGCCGCCGGCGGGCCGGACGCCGAACTGGCGCTGAAGATAATCGCCGAAGCGGCGGATCTGGCCGGTCTGATCGGCGACGGTGAGGGTCGTTAGAATCGGCTCATAAAAACCGCCGCCCAGAAGTTCCAACTGGCCGCGGCCGATCAGGCGCTTGAGCATATCCATCACATCGGCGCGACGGCCTTCGATGAGCCGCAAGAGCGATCCGGACAGATGGGCGGCGCACTTGAACGCGGGGATCGCCGAAACCGCCTCCAGAAACGGCAGGATATCGCCGTCCACCGTCCGGTCCACCTGCGAAACGCTCTGGCCGACAGGTTCGTGGGCGTGGAGACCAAAAATCACGGACAGCGGCGGCATCAGACGACCCACTGCGCCGAGAAGTAGAGTGGATCCGGAACCTGCAGGTCGAAAACCTTGCCCACGGGCCAGCGCTCGATCTCCATCTCCTCCACCACCACCGAAATCGCCAGGGATGCATGCCGGCCCGGCGACAGCTTCAGCACCGAGAGAGGAACCTCCACCTCGAGAACCTCCCGGTACGCGCTCGTCAGTCGGCACTCGCCGTCCGGACACACGAGCCGTGCGATGCCGGCGCTGTCGGAAACCGGCAGGATGGCCGTGAACTCGCCGCCGTCCGTCCGGAAAAACAGGCGGACCTCCGCGCCCGGCGGAACGGCGGTCATCTCAAGACAAAAATAAAACGACGTTTCGTCGAATCCCCAGTAGAACCGCTCCAGATGATAAATCGCCTTGTGCATCGCGCCGGCGATGTAACTGATATCCACGCGGCCCGCGCCGAGCCATTCGTAGAAGGGACGGATCATTCCGTCGATGGCCGGCGTGAACGGTTCCGTCGCCGGTTTGGCTTCCGTTACCATCTGCGCCCGCTTGATCGGCGCCATCAGTTCCGGAGGGACGGTGGCGCCCGCCAGGCGGCACGCGGCGATCAGGTTGTCCCGAAAGAGCCGGTCGAACATCGGATCGTCCTCCGAACTGTGATCGTCTCCGAACCACCAGTACCAGTCGCTGCCTTCCGCGATCCTCAGAAGTTTCATCGCGCGGTCCCTCGCGGCGCCCGCCGGCATGCGGTCGACCGCGATTCGCACGGTCTGTACCGCGTCCCAGCCGGCGTTGTCCTCCGGATGGCCGATCCAGATGTTGAAATTCCCGTTGATCCACGAACCCGGCGAAAGACGCGGCAGAGGCTCGGCCGCCGGCTGATCGGAAGACGCGCAGTCGCCGCACGTCCGGGTGACGATGCCCGATTGTTTCAGCCGGGTGAATAGCGCGCTCAAAAAAGGCTGGCAACTGCCGCCCCGGAAATATTCCCAGGCGTTCTCGCCGTCCAGGATCACGCTGACCGCCGTGTCCGCGCCCGCGCCGCCGCCGGCCGACTCGACGCGCGCGACAAAATCGGAGACCGCGTCCTCCACCGGCATGGCGCCGTACGTGAACCCGATCCGATCCGAAAGATCGTGGTTCCGGAAAAACAGCCGGATCGGGCCGTGCGCCGTTTCGAACACATAGGGACGCGCGAGCGCCGGCGGCGAGGAGGAGACCGCCGCTCCGTTGAGACTCTTTTCCAGAATCCGTTCGTCCGTCGCCGACCACCGCACACCGCACGAGGCCAGAAGATCACACGTCTTTTCAGAAACCGATCCTTCCGACGGCCACATGCCCGCGGGCCGCCGGCCGAAGGTCCGTTCGGCGTACGCGAGTGCCGACTCGACCTGCCACCGCGCGTCGTCGGCGAAGGGCCGCGTCTGACGGGGAAGCGCCAGGCCCGGATGCGCGATCTGCGCATCTTTCATGTCGAGGAGGATCGGCAGGATCGGGTGATAGTAGGGCGTGGTGGAAATTTCGATGATCCCCGCCTCCTGGAGCCGCCGGTACTTGGCCAGCACGCCGGAGCAGATGCGCCGGTGAACGTCCATGAGCGTCTCTTTTTCCTCGTCCGTGTAATGCCGGCCCTTGGCGATCAGCTCCCGGATCACCGGCTCTTTCTGCCGGTTCCTCACGCCGCTCCATGCCAGGTTCGCCCAGACTTGCAGGTCCCGCAGTTTCTGGACGCCGAACGTCTTTGCGGCCTCGTGGATATGCGCGGGCGTGGCGTTGCGGCCTCGTTCGAAATAGAGTTCCGAGTACCGCTCGTAGGGCCGGATCATCGTTTCGAAATTCGCCTTGAAAAAATTCGACAGGATGAACTCGCGCTCGATCTGCGTCAGATACGAGGCCGGCTTCTCGGACAAAATCTGGTACACGTCCTTCACGCCGGCCGCGATCGACTCGATCTGCCCGCAGAGAACCGGCGTCAGGTTGACGGTCGACCGGATACCGGGGTGGTCCGCCAGAACGTCGGCGAACTCGTCGTAGTCCTTCACCGCGTGAAGCCGGGTCCACGGAAGAACGAATTCGCCCGTGTTGGGGTCCGCATATTCCGGCTGGTGCATGTGCCAGAGAAAAATCAGAATGGACACGGTTGAACCGCCCCGCCTACCGTGATGGCCGCCTCCGCACGATCACGGCGCGCCGAACACGCTCGGAATAATCCATCCATGTCGACGTGTCCCCCTTCATCGGCTCCCGCGCCTGGCCGGTCGCCTTCCGGTAGAACCTCAGGCCCAGCATCGCGAGGTCCTCCGTCGAGACGGGCGGGAAGGTCGCGCCGTCATACTGGATCGACCCGGACGGCGTGTCGACTTCGGCGGCCAAAATCGCATCCAGCGCCCGCCCCGCCTGCTCCGGCGTGTCGGACCGCAGCGCCACCAGGTACGGTCCGGGGTCGGGCTGGACGGCCAGATAGGCGATCCCGGCCGCGAGGATGGCCAAAAGACCCACACACGACCATTTGAGAACCTTGCGAATCATGATTTGAAATTACCGAAGGGTGGCTTGAGGCGCCATCGCTTCATTGAACACGTCCCGCACGAACCGCGCCTCCTCGGCCTGAAGCTCGAACGCATGGATCAGGTCCTCCCGTTCGCGCACGGCGCTCTCGATCACCACGTACTGCACGCCTTTCTCGCGAAAGATCCGGAACATGCGCACGAGATGCTCGCGTTTGAGCCGGCCGCAAAGCCGGTGCATCGGCGGGTGAAACAGGCGGCCTTCCGGAATGAAATCTCCGATCTGGATTCCAAGGTACAGATCGTTCGGAACGATCCGGTACCGTTCCTCCGGAGTTTCGGGAATCTCAGCCAGCGTCTTGAATCCGGTGAATTCGTGCGCCAGGTCGAAACAGAATTTCAGGTTCACTCCGCGGCGCCGCACCTCCTCGAAGATCGGCAGGCACTCGTCCGCCGTGTAGAGCCGGCCGTCCCAGAAGGTGTTGTTTTCCATGTGAAGCGGCATGTTTTTTTTGTCGGAGTGCTCACCCAGTTCCGTCAAGGTCGCGACGAGCGCGCGGTTGGATATTTCCAGATAGCGGCCGACCGCCTGATAGAATGGAATCTGTCCCGGATGCATGACGGTGAACCGGCATCCCAACTCCGCGGCGACGTCCAGATAGCGTTTCAGATAGTCCACGGCCGTTCGACGGTCCTCCTCCTGAAATCCGCACGTGGCGGCGGAGACGAACGTGTAGGGCAGGTGCATCGAGAGCGTGATCTCGTGTTTCTCCGCGGCCACACGCGCTTTTCGGAGGTCCTCCCGCGTCAGGGACAGATACGGGTTGGGGATGCCGCCGTCGAGTTCGACGTGCTGAAGCCCGGTTTCGGCCGCGACTTGGCACTGGCGCGCGATGTCCGCCTTGACCTTGATCTGAACCGTCGCGTCCATATCCGACACGGTGAGCTTCCCGGCCAGAAACGCCTCGCGGTCCTCCGGCGAGAGATACTCGTACTCGAGGAGATTGGTGAAATCGCGGCCGAGTCTCATGCAACCACTTTGAGCGCGTCCGCGATGGCCTCTTTGTAGATTTTGGCGGAATTGTGCAGCGCCGCCCGCTCGGCGTCGGTCAGCTTGAGTTCGATGATCTTCTCGACGCCCCCGCCGCCCAGCACGACCGGCACGCCGATGTAGACGTCCGACAGGCCGTACTGGCCGCTCAGGTGCGCCGAACAGGCCAGGATGCGCTTCTTGTCCTTCACCACCGCTTCGACCATCTGCACGCCCGAAGCGGCCGGCGCGTAGTAGGCGCTGCCGGTCTTCAGCAATTTCACGATCTCCGCGCCGCCGTTTCGCGCGCGGTCGACCAGCGCGGTGATCCGGTCGGCCGGCAGAAGGTCCGCCAGCGGAATGCCGGACACCGTCGTGTAGCGGACCAGCGGGACCATGTCGTCCCCGTGTCCGCCCAAAACCAGCGTCGAGATGTCCTCGACCGACACGTCGAGTTCCTGCGCGATGAAGGCCGAAAACCGCGCGCCGTCCAGAACGCCCGCCTGGCCGACGACGCGATGGGCGGGAAATCCGGTAAGTTTCCAAAGAAGATAAGTCATGACGTCGAGCGGATTCGTGATCACGATCACGATCGCGTCCGGCGCATGCGCCTGGATGTTTTTCGCCACTGACTGGATGATCCGCGCGTTGGTCTGGAGAAGATCGAGCCGCGTCATGCCCGGCTTGCGCGCCACGCCCGCCGTCACGACCACGACGTCCGAGCCTTCCATCAACCGGCTGTCCTGCGAGCCGGTCACCCGGCTGTCGAAGCGGCCGACCGGCCCGTATTGCAAAAGGTCAAGGCCTTTGCCCTCCGGAATCCCCTCGACCACGTCGACCAGCGCGACATCCCCGAGTTCCCGCTCGGCCAGATACAGCGCGGCCGACGCCCCCACGTTTCCCGCGCCCACCACTGTGATTTTTCGCCGGCGCAATGTCATGGAAGATGCCTCACGATTTCTTCGGCGAATTCCGATGTCTTCACTTCCGTCGCGCGCTTCATCTGGCGCGCCAGATCGTAGGTCACGCGCTTCGACTTGATCGCGCCCTGCAGGCCCTTCACGATCGCCTTCGCCGGTTTCAGCCAGCCCAGATACTCCAGCATCATCACGCCGGACAAGAGGAGCGATCCGGGGTTGACCTTGTCGAGGTTCGCGTATTTTGGCGCCGTGCCGTGCGTCGCTTCGAAGACCGCGAAGACGTCGCCCATGTTGGCGCCCGGCGCCATCCCCAATCCTCCGACGGTGGCGGCGCAGGCGTCCGAGAGGTAATCGCCGTTCAGGTTGGGCGTGGCAAGGATGTCATATTCGTCCGGCCGAAGGAGGATCTGCTGGAACATGCTGTCGGCGATCCGGTCATTGATGACGATCTTCCCCTTCGGCGGCGTCCCGCCGAAATTTTTCTGCACTTCCTCCTCCGTCACCACCGCTTCTCCGAATTCATCCTTCGCCACCTCGTAGCCCCACAGCCGGAAGGCGCCCTCGGTGTATTTCATGATGTTGCCCTTGTGCACCAGCGTGACGCGCCGGCGCTTGTGCTTGATCGCATACCGGATGGCGTGCCGGACCAGCCGCTTGGTGCCGGTTTCGCTGATGGGCTTGATCCCGATCCCGGCGTCGTCCCGGACCTTTTTGCCGACGCCCATGTGTGTTTTCAGAAATTCGATGATCTTGGCCGCCTCCGGCGTCCCCTTCTCCCACTCGACGCCGGCGTAGACATCCTCCGTGTTCTCCCGGTAAATCACCATGTCCATCAGTTGAGGCTTTTTCACCGGCGAGCCGACCCCCCGGAAATACCGGACGGGCCGGACGCATGCGTAGAGATCGAGTTCCTGCCGAAGCGCCACGTTCAGGCTGCGAAACCCGCCGCCGATCGGCGTGGTCAGGGGGCCTTTCAGGGCCACGATGTAGGTCTTGATCGCGGTCAGCGTGTCTTTCGGAAGGAAGTCGTTGTACTTCGCGATCGCGGTTTCGCCGGCAAAGACGGGAAACCAGACGATTTTTTTCGCCCCGCCCGAATACTTCTCCACCGCCGCGTCGATCACGCGGCGCGTGGCCCGGGAAATGTCGGGGCCGATCCCGTCGCCGTCGATCATCGGAATGACCGGCCGGTCGGGCACGTGCAATTTTCCGCCGCGGCCGATGGTGATCGGTGTGCCGTCGGCCGGCGGTGTCAGTTTGTCATACATCGGATTGATTGATGAAGGTCTTGAGCCACGCGGTCGGGAACGATTTCGGGCGCGTCAGCGGGATGAGCATCGCGCGGTCCAACACGAGCTGCGCCAGAAGCCCGAGGGCGCGGGACACGGCGAAGAATACCGTGTAGTACGTCGCCTGGGTCACGCCAAAATGATACAAGAGCGCGCCCGACCCGGCGTCAACGTTCGGCCAGGTGTTCTTCGCCTTGCCCTGTTTCTTCAGAACCTCCGGAATGACCTTGTAGCCCATGTCCACGATCCGGAACACCTCGTCGTTCGGGCAGACCAGCTTGCCGAATTGATGAAACGCCGTGAACCGCGGGTCGGTCACGCGCAGGACGGCATGGCCGTAGCCAGGAATCACGCGGCCGCTGTTCAGAACATCCCAGCAGTAGTCCCGGTATTCGTCCTCCGTCGGCGCGCCTTTGAATTTTTTATGAATCCCAAGCACGAATTCCAGACATTCCTGGTTCGCCAGCCCGTGCAGCGGCCCCGCCAGCGCGTTGAAGCCGGCGCTCACGGCGTAGTAGGGATCGGACAGCGTCGAGGAAACCACATGGCTCGTGAACGCGCTCGCGTTGCCGCCTTCGTGGTCGCAGTGCAGGGTCATGTAGAGCCGCATGAGCCGGGCGAACTCGCCTTTCGGGTCCGGCACGCCCAGCATCTGCGCATAGTCGGCGGCCCAGTCCAGTTTAGGGTCCGAGGGGATGCGCCGGCCCAGCTTGTACCGGCGCCGGTAGATGGCCGCCGCAATCTGCGGCAGGCGCGCCAGAAGCGTCAGCGCGTCCTCCAAGGCGGCTTCCCAGTACTCCTCCTTCTTCATCCCCTCATCGTATCGCCGCCGGAACACCGATTCTGTTCCGAGGCTCAGCGTCGCGATGCTCGTCATCCGCATCGGGTGCGCCTCCTCGGCCACCGCGTTGACCACGGTCCAGACACGGTCCGGCACGTCGGCGCGCTTGCGGAGATCGTTCTGAAGAGACTTGAGCGCGTCGGCGTCCGGGATGTCGCCAGTCAGAAGGAAATAGAAAATTTCTTCGGGAAGGCGATTGGTCAGCTCCGAGATCGGCGTGCCCCGGACGAGCAGGCCGCGGTTCGGGTCCACTTCGGACGTGTCGCACAACAGGCTATGGACGCTCCGGAGGCCCGCACAGGCCTGCTCGACCGTGACCTCCGAAAGTTTTCTCGCTCCGTGCTGTTTGATGATCCCCTGGAGTTCCTTGCGAAGCCCCGGGATGTTTTCCGCCAACCGCTCATGAAGCGTCGCCATCGATCTCCTTTTTCCTAGCACACGGCCGGCGCGTCCGCAAGGGTTGGAAAAATTTCCGGGCTTCGCTGTCAAATCCCGCGTTCCGTGATACATACCGCTTCATGAATCTGTCGCACATCCTCGCGCCGATCTTCGCCTGCATCCTGGCCGGATTCGTCTTCGGCCGGTGGCGGAACTGGAAACCCGACCTTTGGGTGGCGGCCGTCTGCGACCTCTTCATGCCCGCGCTCGTGTTCGACGCGCTCCTGACCGCAGGCATCTCGCTGGCCGACATGGCGGTCACGAGCGCGGCCGCGGCGGTCGTCATCCTGCTCCTCACCGCGCTTTGCTTCATCGCGCGGCCCGCGTTCGGCGCGCCGGTCCGCGTGTTCGCGCTGCCCGTCATCTTCATGAACTCCGGCTTTCTCGGCATTCCCCTTATGGACCTCGCCTTCGGCCCGGAGGCCGTCGGCCATGTGGTGGTCTACGACCAGGTCCAGTCGCTCTTCATGTTCACGCTCGGAATCTGGATCGCCGGCGAACGCGGCCTCTCGGCCCAGGGAACATTCAAGCTCGTCATTCGCGAGCCCCTCGTGTGCGCCATCCTGGCCGCCGGCGCTCTGAAACTCGCCCATGTGTCCGTCCCCGAATCCGTCCTCCGTCCCATCCATTTCCTCGGGTCCGCCACCCCGCCGCTCGCGCTGGTGGCGCTCGGTCTTCGGCTGGCCGAAACTCCGACGCGGCTCGTGACCGACCCCCGCTCGCTGAAAAATCTGGCGCTGATCCTGATCCTGCGTTTCGCCGGCGGGATCGCCTGCGGATATGCGGCCGTCACCCTCCTGTCTCTCACCGGCCTGCCCCGCCAGGTGGTTCTGATCGCCTCCGCGCTTCCGGCCGCCGTTTTCAGTTATGTCCTCGCGGAACGATACGGCGCGGAACCCGATCAGGCGGCCGCCGCCGTCGTGATTTCGACCGCGGTATCGCTGCCGCTATTGCCGTTCCTGTTGCGCCTCGAATGAGAAACTATTCGAAACTGTATCCCCCTCTCCCGCCCGTGGCGGGAGAGGGTTGGGGTGAGGGTGGCAGTCCCCTGTCGCCGCCATCCACCCCCCTCACCTCAATCCTCTCCCCCCTGCGGGGGGAGAGGAGGTGAATAGTTATATGTTTTCCGCCCAATCCTTGACGACCCGCCCCGCATTCGCTACTATTTGATTCTATGAAGCTGCGGGCGCGGCTGGCGGTTTACATCCTGGCGGGGTTCTCACTCGCGTGCGGCGTGATCTACGCGTTTGCCGAAGTGGCGCCGACCATGCGCATTACGAATCTCTGGCCGCTCAGCGTCATCGAAAGCCTGTCGGGCGGCCGGCAGTACAATCACGCGGCCGCGCCGCTGTTTACGCGCGCCCTCCGCCCGGAAAGCGAACGGCGCACGATCCGGCCGCTGATCACGTCGGTCACCGAAAAAACCGATGGCGAGATCACCACCGTCGATTTCCTCCCGCCGATCGGCCGCGCCACCCGCACGCCCACCGAGCGGTCCTTCAACATCTTTCCCATCGTGACCCATCGGGAGTGGACCGCGGAGGACGGCATGCGGCGCAAGTTCACGTCGTTTTATCCGGTCTATCATCGCAAAGAGGATGGCCCGCAACATCACATGGCGCTGTTTCCAATTTATATGTCCGGCACCGCCGGAAACGTGTCCTATCCGATCCCGTTCAAAAGCACGCGCGACTATTCGGCCGTGTTCCCGATCTACGGCAATCTCTACGGCGCATTCGGCAACGACCGCGTGTCCTTCGCGTTCTGGCCGCTGTACACGCGGATCGAAAAAGGCGGGTTCGTCAAACACCAGTTCCTCTGGCCCATCTTCACCGTCGGGTCCGGCGGCGGATACCGCACCGTCAAGCTGTGGCCCATCTACGGCCAGACCGTCAAGGAGGGCCAGTATGTGTCGCGGTTTCTGGCGTGGCCCGTTTTCAATTTCACGAAGAATCTCAGCGCCGACACCGCCTTGGGCAAAGACATCGTCGCGGGCCTGCCGGTGTACTGGGACATCCTGGAGGGCCGCAGGCACGCGCAGTCCCTCTTTCCATTTTACGGAAAACGCGTCACGCCGGACTTGGAACGATCGTTCAAAATGTGGCCTCTTTATATAAACACCAAATATATAAAGGAGCAGTTTGAAACCAGGGATTACCTCTGGCCGGTTTTTTCCCGGACCACCGGCAGTCAAACCGGGTTCAAGGTCTGGCCGATCGCCGGCTTTCGAAAGAAAACCCAGGTCAGCCCCGCCGGCGCCGTCTCGGAGGATATTTCGTCTTTCTATCTCTGGACCTTGGGCAAGTACGAACGGTCGACGCGGCCGGACAGCCGCCGGCTCTATCACAGGTTCTTTCCGCTCTGGGTATACGGCCGCCACGAGGACCGCCACGGCTACCGGCAGCGCCAGGTTTTCGTGTGGCCGATCGTTTCATTCCAGGAGGACTCTCTGACCGGCGTCAAGGCCGTCTCGTTTCCCAATCTTCTCGGGGCCTTTGAGGCGCAGTTTCCGGCGATCCAGGAGGTCTACAGCCCCCTGTGGCGCGTGGTCGATTACGCGCGCCAGGGCGAGGAAAGCCGGCTGTCGCTTTTGTGGAATCTGGTCGACTGGCGAAAAGACGGTGAGGAAGTGGCACTGACCATCGGCCCGGTCTTCACGCTCCACCGCGACGCCTCCGGCGTGCAGAAATACACGGTCCTGTCGGCCATCCACATCCTCAACCGCGGCACCCTGCCGAAGGAATCGTCTTCCGGGACGGTTTTATCCAGCATCCAGCATCCCGCCAGATGAGCCGCCGTATCCCGCACCCATGCTGACCGCCACCGGCCGGTTCGCGCTCGGGTTGTTCGGCCAGACCGGCGAGATTCTCAAACTCGGAGGCCAGTCGGTGGCCCTCCTGCCGAAACTCCGGCGCCATCCGCGGCAGCTTGTCGACCAGGTCTCGTTTGTCGGCGCCGAAACCGTCCCGATCACCGTGGTCCTCTCGTTTTTCGTCGGCATGGTCCTCGCGCTCCAGTCCGGCTATCAGCTCCAAAAATACGGCATCGAGGAAAAGGTCGGAGCGCTCGTCGGCCTGTCCATCGTCAAGGAACTCGGGCCGGTCATCACCGCCATCATCCTCGCCGCCCGCGCCGGCGCCGCGATGGCCACCGCGCTCGGCACGATGGTCGTGTCCGAGGAAGTCGACGCCCTGCGGTCCTTCGGCATCAATCCCGTCGAGTTTCTGGCGGTCCCCCGGGTTCTCGCGTGCCTGATCGCCCTGCCGCTCCTCGTGATCTTGGCCGACGCGGTCGGCATGTGCGGCGGCGCGCTGATCGCCAAATCCTACATCGGCATTTCGTATCACGCGTACTGGGACAATCTGTACGCCAATGTCAATTTCAAGGAAATCTTCAACGGCGTGGTCAAAGGCACCGTGTTCGGGTTTCTGATCGGCGCGATCTCCTGCCGCGCGGGCCTTTCGTCCTCCGGCGGCGCCGACGGCGTCGGCCGCGCCACCACGCGAGCGGTGGTGGCGTCCCTGATCGCGATTCTGATCTGCGACTATTTCATCACGCGATTCCTCATCTACTTTGATTGAATGAAGCCCCCCCTCATCCGCGTCGAAGCCCTCCACGTCCATTTCAACGGACTGCGCGTCCTCAACGGGCTGGACATGGAGGTCCGTGAAGGCGAAATCTTCGTGATCATCGGGCCGTCGGGCGTCGGCAAGAGCGTTCTGCTCAAAAATCTCATCGGCCTTCTGCGGCCGGCCTCCGGGCGGATTTTTCTGGGCGACGCGGAAGTCACGGCCATGGCCGAACGCGACCTCAACGTGCTCCGCGAAAATGTCGGCATGGTCTTCCAGGGATCCGCGCTCCTCAATTCGCTGAGCGCGCTCGACAACGTCGCCCTCCCGCTTCGCGAGCGCCACAAAATGCCGGAAGACCAGATCGTCCGGCGCTGCAAGGAAAAACTCGCGCTCGTCGGGCTTGACGGCGCCGAGTCGAAACTGCCGGCCGAACTTTCCGGTGGAATGAAAAAACGCGTCGCGATCGCGCGCGTGCTGGCGATCGAGCCGAAGCTCATCCTGTACGACGAGCCGACCGTCGGCCTCGACCCGATCCTCGCCGAGGGCGTCGACGGACTCATCCTCGAACTCAAGCGTAACATCGGCGTCACCTCCCTCATCGTCACCCACGACCTCGACAGCGCCTTCCTGCTCGCCGACCGCGTCGCGATGCTCCACGAAGGCCGCTTCCATTTCGTCGGCACGCCCGACGAGTGCCGCCGCAGCGACAATCCGGTCGTCCGGCGCTTTACACAGCGCGGGAAAAAATGATAGGAGTCGTGCCATGACTGCAGAACAAAAAGTCGGCCTGTTTTTCATTCTCGCTCTCGTTGTCCTCCTCGTTCTGACCCTCCAGGCGGAACACATCACGCTCGGCGGAAAATCCGAGGTCCTGTGCCGGTTCCCGGCCGTCAACGGCCTCTCTGTCGGCGATCCCGTCACCGTCGGCGGGGTCAAGGTCGGCCAGGTGAAATCTATTCAGGTCGCGGACCAGGACGTCGTGGTCGCGATGGGCATCGAGCGCGGCGTATCCATCAAGGAGGACGCCCGGGCGGCCGTCCGCATGGACAGCCTGATGGGGGGGCGGTACGTCTCGATCGAGTTTGGCAGCCCGGGCGCGACGCCTGTCAAATCCGGCGGCGAGATCCGGTCCATCGGCACGTCCGATTTCGACGAGATCGTCCACAAGGCCAACCTCATCGCCGACGACGTCCAGGTTCTCGTGCGCAACCTCAACAAGAACCAGGAGCGCGTCCTCGGCAACCTCGGCGACATCATGGAAAAAAACAAGGATGGAATATCCGATTTCATCAACACCTTCGGCGAAATGGGCCCGGCCATGAAGGGAACGTTCGGCAACCTGAAAAAAATCTCCGATGAGGCCGCCGCCGGCCGCGGGACCGTCGGGAAACTCTTCAAGGACGACCAGCTCTACAATCAGGCGCTGGACTTCGCCAAAAATATGAACGCGGCCTCCAAGCGCTTCGACGCCATCGTCGCGCAGAACGAAACCAAAATCGGCGACGCCATCCAGGGCTGGGCCGACCTCGGCACCAGCTTGAAGGAAACGACGGCCGGTCTCAAAAGCATCGTCACCAAGATCGACAAGGGCCAGGGAACGCTCGGCAAGCTCGTCAACGACGACGCGCTCTACGTCGAAACCAAACGCGTCGTCCAGAAAGTCGGCTCGGCCGTCGACCAGTTCAAGGACAACTCCACCGTGGGGTCCTTCGCCGGAATTCTGCTCACCGGATTTTGATGTGATTTCCGCGCGCGCCCGTTCCTGCGCCGGCTCCCCAACGCTTGCGATGGACGCACGCGCCAAGGCGCTCAAGGCCGAGGGCAAGGACCTCGTTTCTTTTACGGCCGGCGAGCCTGACTTTGACACGCCGGATCCCATCAAGGAGGCCGGGATCGCGGCCATCCGCAAGGGACAGACGAAATACACGCCTGCCTCCGGCACGGTCGAGCTTCGCAAGGCCGTCTGCGAAAAATTAAAGCGCGACAACGGCCTCGACTACGCCCCCGACCAGGTCATCATCGGCTGCGGCGCCAAACACGTCCTCTACACCTTCTTCCAGGCCGTCCTCGACCCGGGCGACCGGGTCTTGATCCCGACGCCCTACTGGGTGAGCTACCCGGAACAGGTCAAACTGGCGGGCGGCATCCCGGCCTTTATCGAAACGACTCCTCAGGAAGGGTTTCTGCTTTCACCGGAAAAGTTGCAATCGCAAATCACAAATCACAATTCACAATTCACAAAGGTTTTGGTCCTGAACTCTCCTTCCAACCCAACCGGCGCCGTCTACCCGCCCGACCATCTCCGGAAGCTGGCCGAGATCGCCGACAAGGCCGGGATGCTGATCGTTTCCGACGAAATCTACGAAAAACTGATCTACGGCCTTCCCCATGCCAGCCCCGCAGCCTTCGGCCTCTCCATATATAATAGGACCGTCACCGTAAACGGTGTATCCAAATCCTACGCCATGACCGGCTGGCGGATAGGCTACGCGGCCGGCCCCAAAGAGATCATCGACGCCATGGGCCGCATCCAGAGCCACGAAACCTCCAACCCGACCTCCATCGCCCAGGCGGCCGCCTTGGAGGCCCTCCGGCGGGGCGATCAGGACGTCACGCCGATGGTGGAAGCCTTCCGAAAGCGCCGGGACCTGATTTTATCTCTATTGTCCGGCATCCGGGGTGTAGTTTGCCCCAAACCGGAGGGCGCCTTCTATGTTTTCCCTGATTTGTCCGCCTATCTCTCCACACCCCCCCTTACCAAGGGGGGGCAGGGGGGGGTTCCCTTCCGCAACTCCGACGACCTGTCCCTGTCGTTGTTGTCCGACTGCCTGGTCGCCGTCGTCTCCGGCGTGGGCTTCGGCGCCCCCACCTGCCTGCGCCTCTCCTACGCCGTGTCCGAAAAGGACATCGAAAGGGGCTTGGACCGCCTGGTCAAATATTTTAAAAATTTTGCTTGACATTCGTTTTTATCTTGGTACACTACCCTAATATCTTCAAGCGGCCTAAAACGCTGTGGATAAGTACGGCCACGGGGTGGAGGCGGTTTGGAGAGCTGTTTCTCAGGTGAATAGATGTGAGCATGTGAACTTGTTTTACTGTGTGTGGAAGCGTTTCAGGCGGTCCAAGACAACCATTGGGCCGGACCCGAGGCGCTGTGGTGGGAGGGGTGGGAGGTATGGGTCCGGGGTTGGGATGAACCCGGAAGTAGGGCCTTAGGGGGTTCGGCGCCGCTTGGCGGCACAGGACTCACAAGTGTAGCAGCAAACGCGAAACTGGTGATAGACACGGATTCGAAAGCTAGAAAACTTTGGACCTTAACGGCAAAGGGGGAGTTCACTCCATGAACAAAGGTCTTCTTGTATTCACAGCTCTCGTGGCTTTTGTCTTCGCCCTCCCGACACTGTCGGAAGCGAAGATCGAAATTACGGGTGCAGCCCTCGTCAGCGCGCAGGACGTCGATTTTGACTCGACCTCGGGCGCACAAGATGAGGATCTCAATTTCAATGACCCTCGGGTCAATCTCTATGTCAACGGCGACGTCTCGGACAAAATCTCCGTGACCGCCAAATTCTGGGCGGCCAACGACTGGTCGAGCGAGAATCAGCGCGGTGGTCGTGGCGGTACCGGTGCAGCCCTTCCCGGCGCCGGCACCAACGGCAGCTTGGGTGAATCGGTCGAAATGCTCCGCGCCTATCTGACGGTCAAGGATGTGCTCGGAAGCGGCTTTGATCTCAAGGTAGGAACGATTGACATCCCCTTCGGATACGAGTACGGCATGCGCACCAACAACGGGGATGACATGAAGAACGACTTCGTTACCAACAGCCTGCTGGACATTAACGGCGGTGACGAAGGAATTGCTCTGTCGGGTTCATTCGACATGGGCCAGACCAGCACACCGCTGTCGTGGGAGGTTGCGCTCCTGAATGGCGGCGATGTTACCGATGGTAACCCCGCGGGTGCGGGTGTGGCCAATGATGGAGTTGCAGGGCCCCACCAGTACAACAAGAGCAACGACGATCTAGCGTGGGCCATTCGCGCCGAGGTCGGTCTGCAGGAGAACCTGACGCTGCAGGCGAGCTGGTACACCAGCGATCAGCGGCAGGACGGCGATATGGATCCGCTGAACATCGGAAGCGCCTTCTTGGAGAACAACATTAACAGAACGGCGCCTGGCGGCACGATGAACGGCAACCTGTCGGGTCTGGTCTACAATAACAGGGCGACCGGCGGCTACAACCGCGACGTCTGGGAGTTTGCCGGCAAGTACGACTACGGCCAGGGTTATGTCTTGGCCTTCTGGGGCAACATCGATGCCGATACCTCGAACGGGAACAACAACCGCGAGTATGATTACTTCGGCGCCCAGGGTCGGTACAACTTCGACGACAATTCCTACGTGGCGGTCCGCTATAATCAGATCGATCCGGACTACGTGAACTCCAACAATCTGGGCGAGCCCAGCTTGTGGACGATCGCAGCCGGTTACAAGCTGGCGGACAACGCGATGGTCAAGGCCGAGTGGTCGTCCTTCGACGAGGATGGTTCAGCCCTCTCGCAGGGGACCAACACGGTCGACACCGTCAACGGCGACGCGGATGCACTGACCGTGTCCGTCGGCGTGTCGTTCTAATCTGATCCGAGCTTAGATTCGCACTTAACACCCGTCCGCCTCTCCGGCGGACGGGTTTTTTTTGTCCCGGAGGGGTCGGAGTGTGATATAATTTCATTCAAAGGAGGCGAGATCATGGAACAGGCCATCAGACGTCCTATGGATTTAACCTACGAGGATTATCTGCTCACCCCCGAAGACCAGCGGTATGAGCTCATCGAAGGAGATCTGGAAATGACCCCGTCCCCAAGGACCAGACATCAGGAAACGATTCAAAACATCAACGAATTGCTGCTGAGTCACATCAAAACCAAAAACCTCGGCCGCGTCTATCTCGGCCCGACGGACGTCATCCTCTCGAACATCAACGTTCTTGTCCCCGACATCCTGTTCGTGGCTCGCGATCGGGAGGGTATCGTCGAAGACCGCGGGATCGTCGGGCCGCCGGACCTCGTCGTCGAAGTGATTTCGCCATCGAGCGGCGAAAAGGACCGCGTCATCAAACGCCGGGTATATTACAAATATGGCGTCCGGGAATACTGGATCGTCGATCCTTTCGCCAAAACGGCCGAGGTCTGCGTCGTCGGCCCGCAGGGATTCGACACCCACAAAATCTTCGCGGCCGACGAACGCCTCCGGTCACCGCTCCTGCCGGATTTTTCGCCCGCCGTCTCGGATTTCTTCAAACGATGAGTTGGAAAGGGGGCAGTGAAAGAAGTGAAAGACGGTAACCCCCCTCAATCCCCCCTTTTCAAGGGGGGATGAAGGGATAATAGACTCACCGGCGCCGCCTCGCCGGCGCCTCGCCGGCGCCAGACCGTAAGTTGTTAAGTTGTTCTCTATCTATTTTGAAACCAGCAGGATATAATGCCTGTTCTGGAGAGAGGGATGCGAATGTGGTAATCTGATTGTCAGGAGGAAGACGCATGGAACAGGCCATCAGACGTCCGATGGATTTGACCTACGAGGATTATCTGCTCACCCCCGAAGACCAGCGGTATGAGCTCATCGAAGGAGATCTGGAAATGACACCCTCTCCAAGAACGTTGCATCAGATCGTATGCTCAAACGTCTTCAGATTGCTCGATCCGTATGTTCAAGAAAGGCGCCTGGGGCGTGTCCTGTTCGGTCCCACGGATGTGATCCTGTCAAATATCAACGTCCTTGTGCCCGACATTCTATTTGTGGCACAGGAACGAGAGGCCGTGATCGAAGACCGCGGCATTGTCGGCCCGCCCGACCTCGTCGTCGAGGTGATTTCGCCATCGAGCGGCGAAAAGGACCGCGTCATCAAACGCCGGGTATATTACAAATACGGCGTCCGGGAATACTGGATCGTCGATCCTTTCGCCAAAACGGCCGAGGTCTGCGTCGTCGGCAAATCCGCCTTCGACACACACAAGATTTTCACTCCCGGCGAAAAACTGAAGTCCCCGCTCTTGCCGGATTTTTCCCCGGATACTTCGGATTTCTTCAAACGCTGAGTCGGAAAGAGGTCAGTGAAAGACGGTGACCCCCCTCAATCCCCCCTTTTCAAGGGGGGAGGAAGGGATAGTTTCCTCTTTTCACGGGCTGGCCTCTATGTTTATATCACAATCAATGTTTAGCAGGGTGTTGGCGGGAATGGCCTGTTGCCTGTTGCTCATGGCCGGTGGAGATGCGGACGCGCGGGACTTCGTGCGCGGGCCGCTGGTCGTCAATCTGTCCGACAGGTGGACCGTGGTGGAGGAGCCGGGGCCGGAGCTGATCAAGGCCAATCTGGCCCAAGACCGGACGGCCACCCTGTCGATGTGGCGATACAAGCCCGGCGCGATGTCGGCCGACCAATTCCTCTCCGGCCTGCGCGCCGACCTCGGCTGGATGCCCATCACCGCCGATACCCGCTATGATCCCCGCTTCGGGCCCACGAGCGGCGGACTCTACACAAAACTGGGCGCCTACGGCGAACTGCCCTTCAAAATCCGTTCCTACGACTTCGTCCTCGACGGCGACATTTACGTTCTGGTCATGAGTTCGCCCGAATCGCGATTCGAAGTCGTCGACTCCGAATTCCAGGCTGTGTTTTCCGCGTTGTCGAACATGTCCGGCGTTACGGCCCGGGAGGCCACAGGCCCCCGGCCGGAGGCGGCCCCGCAGAGGATCGAGCCTCCGGTCTCAAGCATCCCGCAGCCCGCGCCCCGCATCGAGCCTCCGTCGACCAACGTCCCCAATGTCCCGCCCTCCTACACCTTCTACTACGAACTCCCCGGTGGTCTTCGGATGGGCTATGACGCCTTGAGGCGCGAGGCGGCGGTGATCGACCCCGCCGGCAAGGTGAAGACGACCTTCCCGATCGCGGGCACGCCCTACCTGTCGCCGAACGGGTTCCATGTTCTTTCCGACGAATACGCCTATCAGATCGATCCGTCGAACGGCAACGTCATCGGCCGCCGGTCCGTGCAGGATTTCCTGTCCGCCCAGTCCTCCGGCCATGTTTCCTCCGAAGTTCACTCTAAGGTTCAGCCTGAAATCCAAAATCCAAAATCCAAAATCCAAAATCTCCAATCCGAAAACGATGCGGTGAAATCGGCGCTCGGCCGGGCCGCCGACATGCGGCGGATGAAGGGCGTGAAGGCAGCGATGGACTATCTGACGGGCCTGAAAGCGGCGATCGAAAAGAGCGGCAGTCCCCATCTGTACGAATTCTATTTCCGGCTCGGCGAATACTGGGAGGAATCGGGCGACCTCGAAACCGCCCTCGCCTACTACCGGCTCGCCACCAAAGCCATCGATTGACATACAGAATAGAGATCGTCCCCCTCGGCAGCCTCCACGAGCACGAGCAGGTGATCCCTGAGCGGCTGGCGCGCGTGACCGAGATCATCACCCGCGAGCAATGCGTCGACATTCCGGTCGTCGTGGACGAAAAAACGCGCGTGATCCTCGACGGGCATCACCGGTACAATACGCTGATGCGTCTTGGCGCAAAAAAGGTCCCCGTCCTGTTGATCGACTATTTCGACGAGTCCCTCATCACAGTCGTGGCCCGGCCCGAATCGGGCCTGCCCGGGATCACCAAGCAGGAAGTCATTGACATGGGGCTGTCCGACAAAGTATTCAAGCCCAAAACCACGAGGCACACGTTGAAGTTCACCGTGGAGCGGATCAATGTGCCGCTATCCGAATTGATGTAGAATCAAGGAGACGAACATGTACGTACCCACGAAAATATTTCTGACCAAGGGCGTCGGCGTTCACCGCGAGAAACTCGCCAGTTTCGAAGGCGCCCTGCGCAACGCCGGGATCGGGCCATTCAACATCATCTGTGTGTCCAGCATCTTTCCCCCGCACTGTCATCTGCTCACCCGGGAAAAGGGCCTGCCGATGCTGCGGGAGGGCCAGATCATCCATGTAGTGCTCAGCAAGAGCGAGACCCAGGAGCCCGGCCGGCTCATCGCCGCCGCCAACGGGCTGGCCATCCCCAAGGACCCGACCCAGTACGGGTATCTGTCCGAGCACCACTCCTTCGGACAGACCGCCAAGGAGGCCGGGCACTATGCCGAGGTTCTGGCGGCGAACATGCTCGCGACGGTCCTGGGCGAGAAGGAGATCCAGTACAGAAAGCCCCGAACGGGCGACGGATTCGCCTGGAGGATCAGCCCGAAAGACCGGAGCCCCAAAATGGTCCGGACCATGAGCATCGCCGCCGCCGCCGAGGGCGACCGGCAGGGCTGGTGGACCACGGTCCTGGCCGCCGCCATTTTGATTCCGTGAGTAGTTGAGCCTTCCTCATTTTCTGGATATCCGGCCCTCACATCGTCCCCGCTATGTCCTGATCCCTCTGCCCTACGACGCCGGATCGACCCGGCCCGGCAGCCGGCTTGCGCCGAAGGCCATCCTGGATGCATCGCAGTGTGTTGAATCATACGATGAGCTTCTGGACGTCGACCTGCAGCGGCTGCGATATCGCACGGCGCCGCCGCTCGTCCCGAAACGTGGCGAAAGGCAGCGCGCATACCTGGACCGGGTCCGCGCGGCGGCCGCACTCGCCCACCGGCAGGGCGCCGTGCCGATCGGCATCGGCGGCGAACACAGCGTGCTGGCACCGCTCGTGGAGGCGCTGGCCGGGGCGCGCGGGAAAAAAGATTTTTCAGTCGTCGTATTTGACGCGCACAGCGATCTGAGAAAAGTCCACAACGGCAGCCTCTGGAGTCACGCCTGCTCCACCCGCCGGGTCGTCGAAATGGGCATCGACACGACCGTCATCGGCCTCCGTAGCCTTCTGCCGGAGCACCGCCGGGCCGGCGCCCGGTTGATTTTCGCGGACGATGTCCGAAAGGGCCGGTGGAAGCGGATGCTGGCCGGGATTCGAAAAAACATCTACCTCTCCATCGATGTCGACGTCTTCGACCTCGGCCTCATGCCGGCCGCCACGAACCCGGAGCCCGGCGGAATCTCGTGGGGAGAATTTTCGGACATCCTGACGCACCTGGCCCGCAGCCGGACCGTCCTGGCCGGCGACGTGGTTGAGCTCTGCCCGCCGGCCGGCCCGTCCTGCGCCGCCGCCACCGCCGCCCGCGCGCTGGTCCGACTGGTGGCGTTGTCGGAAGCCTCCTCCAGGAACTCCCCCTCTCCCGCCAGAGGCGGGAGAGGGTTGGGGTGAGGGTGGCAGGCCCCTGACGCCGCCAATCCACCCCCCTCACCTCAATCCTCTCCCCCCTGCGGGGGGAGAGGAGGTGAACAGTTGGAGGTGAACAGTTGCGAATTGAGCCTTTGTCCCGGATAAGCTAGGGTCGACCCATGATTCGGATTGCGCTGGCGAAAGGGAAACTCTTTGACGAAGCCATCGGTCTCTACGACCGCGCGGGCCTCCCCGTGCCCGAGGAGATCCGGCAGTCCCGCAAGCTGCACGTGTCGGACGAGAAGCACAGTCGGGCGTTTCTGGCCGTGCGCGCGCAGGACGTGCCGACGTACGTCTCGCAGGGCGCCGCCGACGTAGGCATCGTCGGCCGGGATGTTCTGCTGGAGCAGGGCTCGGACCTGTACCAGCTTCTGGACCTCCGCATCGGATTTTGCCGGCTGGTGCTCGCCGCGAAGGACGCGTCGGTCATGGCCAAAAACGGCACGATCCGGGTGGCGACGAAATATCCGAACGTCACCCGCTCCTTTTTCATGGGCAAGGGCCGCGCCTGTTCGGTCATCAAGCTCTACGGCTCGGTGGAGCTGGCGCCGCAGGCGATGCTTGCGGACGCCGTGGTCGACCTCGTATCGACGGGCGAGACGCTGCGCGCGAACGGCCTGGTCATTCTGGAGGAGATTCTGCAGTCGACGGGACTTCTGGTCGTGAACCGGGTGAGCTTGAAGATGAACAAGTCCGCCATCGAGGGCATGATCTCGTCGCTCCAATCGGTTCTTCCCCCCGCCCCATGAACGTGACGCTCGGCGCGTTTTTCCGCCGCCGCGAAGAATTCCGCCGCCGGGCCCGGCTGGCCGAGCGGGCCGTGCGGATCATCCTGAGCCGCGTGCGCAAGGAGGGCGACGCGGCCGTGCTGCGCTACACGGAGCGGTGGGACATTGCGAGTTTGAAGACGCTGCGGGTGACGGACGACGAATTCGAATCCGCGCGAGCCTCGATCAGCACGCAGGAACGGCTGATCCTGGAAACGGTGATCGACCGCCTGCAGAAATTCTACGAATCCCAAAAAATGCGCGCCGCCCCACGCGTGGACGCCACCGGCCTCTACGCCGAGCGCGTCGCGCCCATCGAGCGCGTGGGGTTGTACGTGCCGGGCGGAAAAGCGCCGCTTTTGTCAACGCTCCTCATGCTGGCCGTGCCCGCCAAGGTTGCCGGCGTTCCGGAACGGTACGTCGCCACGCCGCCGAGGCCGGACGGCCGGATCCCGGCGATCCTAGCCGAGGCCGCGCGGCTGACGGGCGTGACGGCCGTCTTCAAAATGGGCGGCGCCCAGTCGATGGCGGCCTTCGCCTACGGCACGCGCAGTGTCCCGCAGGTCGACAAGATTTTCGGCCCCGGCAACGTATATGTCACGGCGGCCAAACGGCTGCTCTACGGAGACGTCGGGATCGACATGCTGGCGGGACCGTCGGAGCTGGCGGTGATCGCGGACAATTCCGTCTCGGCGGACTTCGTCACGGAGGACCTCCTGGCCCAGGCCGAGCACGGCCCGGACAGCCTGTCGCTTCTGCTCACGACCAGCCCCAAACTCGGCGGGCAGGTCAAGAAACGGATCGACAAGTCGGACGAGGAAATCCGCCGGCAGATTTACATCGTCATCATGAAATCCCTCGAATCCTGCGCCGCCGTCGCCGCGGAACTGGCGCCGGAACACCTCGCGCTCTGCGTGTCCGAGCCTGAAAAACTTCTGTCCGCGGTCGGCCCGGCCGGCGCGATTTTCCTCGGGACCTCCTGCGTCGCCTACGGCGACTACATCGCAGGCCCAAACCACACGCTTCCGACCGCCGGCACCGCGCGGTTTTTTTCGCCGCTGTCGATCGAATCCTTTTGCCGCCGCAGCTCCATCCTGCAGGTGCGGGACCCGGACGGGGAACTGGCGCGCCTCGGCTCGATCCTGGCCGAGTGGGAGGGCCTTCCGCACCACTCGCGGTCGCTGCGGCTGAGGGCGGAGAAATAGACATCCGAATCAACCCGAACGTCCGCGGCATGGCGCCTTACCTGCCGCCGCCCCGGTTGGGCGGCGGGCGCGTCATTTCACTGGACGCCAACGAAAGCCCCTTCGACCTGCCGGAGCGCGTGCGGCAAAAATTTCTGGGCCGGATCCGGCGCCTCGTCTTCAACCGCTATCCCGACGGCCCCTCCACGGAGCTTCGGCGGGCCGTGGGGCGGCGGCTGGGCGTGCCGGCGGACTGGATCGTGGCGGGCAGCGGCTCGGACGAGCTGATCGGCTGTCTGATCGACGCATTCGTACCGCGCGGCGGCCAGGTGGTCGTTCCGGACCCGACGTTCGTCATGTACGAGCGGCTGGCCCGAATCCGCGGCGCGCGGGTCGTCCAACTGCCGTTGAACGAATCCTTCGACCTGACAGACGCTTTCCGGAATCCCAAACTGCTTCGCGGGGCGGCGCTGTGGTTTTTCGCCTATCCGAACAACCCGACGGCCAATTGTTTTTCCAGGGAAATTCTGATCGACATCTGCCGCCGGGCACAAGGCGTCGTGGTGGTGGACGAGGCCTACGTCGATTTTTCCGGGAAAACTTTTCTCCCGCTCCTCCGCCGCTTTCCCAATCTCGTGATCCTTCGCACGTTTTCCAAAGCCCTCGGCATCGCGCTCGGTCGCGTGGGCCTGGCGATCGCGTGCCCGCGCCTCACGCGGTTTCTGCACGTCGTCCGGCTGCCCTACAATCTGTCGGGCCTGGGCCAGGCACTGGCGCTGACGACGCTGTCGGAATCCGGCGCGATCCGGAAAAACATCCGGACGATCCTGTCTGAGCGCCAAGCCCTCCTGCGGCGGCTGGCCGGATGGTGTTCCGACGCCCCGAGCCTCGCGGCCTGCCGGACGGACGCCAATTTTGTTCTGGTGCGCTGTTCGGCCGCCAAAAAACTTTTTGAATTTCTCCGCGCGCGCGGTATACTGATCAAGACGTTTTCGGAGACCAAGTTACGGTCGTTTGTCCGGATCACCGTCGGCCGGCCGGCCGAAATGCGGCGGCTGGCCAAAGCCCTCGGCGAATTGGAGGAACGTGGATGCCACCCGTGATCAAAATCGTGCGACGGCCCGTCCGGCAGGCTGCGCTGGAGCGCAAAACCAAGGAGACGTCGATCAAGGTCGCCCTGGCGATCGATGGGACGGGAAACTACGCCGTCGACACCGGCATGGGATTTCTCGATCACATGCTGGAAACGTTTACCAAGCACGGCCTCTTCAATCTCAAGATTCACGCCGCCGGCGACCTGCGCGTCGACTTTCACCACACGGTCGAGGACATCGGCCTCGTGATGGGCCAGGCCTTCAAGCAGGCCCTGGGCGACAAGGCGGGCATCACGCGATTCGGGTCGGCGGTCATTCCGATGGACGAGGCGCTGGCCGAATGCGTCGTGGATCTTTCCGGCCGGCCGGTGCTGGTGTACGAAGTGCAATTCGGCGCGTCCCGGAGCGGCGCCGCGTCGGACGAGCGGATCGGAGATTTCCCCGTGTCGCTGGTGCACGAATTTTTCGAAGCCTTTTCGACCAGCTCCGAAACGACGCTCCACCTGTATCTTCGGCGGGGCCAGAACGCCCACCACGGCATTGAGGCGCTGTTCAAGGCCGCCGCGCGGGCGCTGCGGCTTGCCGCGTCCTACGACCCGCGCGTGTCCGGAGTTCCCTCGACCAAAGGCGTTCTCTAGAGTTTCATGCAGGCGGCCCTGATTGACTACGGCGCCTCCAATCTGCGCAGTGTCGAGAAGGCACTCGAGGCCGCCGGCGCGCGCGTGACGCAGGTGCGGGCCGGCGCGGAGTTGGGCCGGCCGGACGTGATCGTCGTGCCGGGGCAGGGGCACTTCGGGCAGGCGATGGATCAGATACGGCGGCGCGGGTTTGAGGAAGTGCTGCGGAAAAAAGTCCTCGTCGAGAAAATCCCATACCTCGGCATCTGCATCGGCTGCCAGATTCTGATGGAGGAAAGCGAGGAAGCGCCCGGCGTCCGGGGTCTTGGCTGGCTGCGGGGCCGGGTCGTCCGATTTCGCGGCGATCTCATCGTTCCCCACATGGGCTGGAACGAAGTTCAGCCAATCAGGCCGAACGCCGCGCTTAAGGCGCAGGGCGGGCAGGGCGTTCCGCCGTTTTTTTATTTCGTCCACAGCTACTATCCGGCGCCGGCGGATTCTTCGGCGGTCGTCGCGACCTGCGAGTATGGCGGGGCGTTCGCGTGCGCCGTCCAGTCGGAGAACATTTTCGCCGTGCAGTTCCATCCCGAAAAAAGCCAAGCCGCCGGCCGGGCGATGCTCACATCCTTTCTGCAAAGCGTCTGATGGTAACTATTCACCTCCTCTCCCCCCGCAGGGGGGAGAGGATTGAGGTGAGGGGGGCGCGGCCGGCGACGACCACATCGTGCCACCCTCACCCCAACCCTCTCCCGCCAGAGGCGGGAGAGGGGGACACCAGTTGCGTCTGATGGACATCAAAGGCTTTTTCCGCCGGGCGCTGGCGAAGACGAAGGATGTGATCTCCGGGGCGTTCCGGTCCAAGGTTCCCGAAGAAATTCTCGTTGAGCTGGAGGACCGGCTGATCCTCGCGGATGCCGGGCCCTCGACCGCCGCAGCCGTCATCGAAGAAATCCGCGGGCGAAAACCGGCCTCGCCGGAAGACGTGCAGGCGGCGCTCAAGGAGATTCTCCGAAGCCGGTTTCTCATGAACGGCCTCCCGCAATTTTCGCCGGTCCCGCCGACCGTCTGGTTTCTCCTCGGAACCAACGGGTCCGGCAAAACCACCACCGCGGCCAAGCTGGCCGCGCGGTACAAATCCGAAGGCAAACGCGCGGCGCTCGTCGCCGCCGACACGTTCCGCGCCGCGGCCATCGAGCAGTTGCAGATCTGGGCCGGGCGCGCGGGCGTCCCCGTGTTTGCGATGCAGGAAGGCGCGCATCCGTCCGCGGTCATTTTCGACGCGCTTTCGGACAAAGAAATCCGCGGCGCCGACCTCGTCATCGTCGACACCGCGGGCCGGCTCCACACGAAAACCTCGCTCATCGAGGAACTGGCCAAGATGTCGAAAAGCTGCGATAAATGCGCGCCGTCTTCCCTGGCGGAACGGCTCCTGGTCCTGGACGGGACCGCGGGCCAGAACGCGCTCGCGCAGGCCAAAGCCTTTCATGACGCGCTCCATCTCACCGGTCTCATCGTCACCAAACTCGACGCGTCCGCCAAGGCCGGGTTTCTCGTCAGCATCGGCGAGCAACTCCCGAACGTCCCGGTCAAATGGGCCGGCACCGGCGAGACGCTTGACGCCCTGTCGCCGTTTGACGCAGATGCGTTTGTTGAAGGCCTGATCGGAGGATGAATCGAGGGGAAACAAAGTGGATGGCCGCCGCGCTGCGGGAGGCGGCGAAAGGGTTGGGAGACACATCACCCAACCCGGCCGTGGGCGCGGTGATTGTCCGGAAGGGCCGTGTGGTCGCGCGGGGGCATCACCGGCGATTCGGCGGGCCGCATGCGGAGGTTGAAGCGTTGCGGGATGCAGAGAGGCGTGGCGCGCCGTTGAGAGGCGCGACGATGGCCGTCACGCTGGAGCCGTGCGATCATTTCGGCAAGACGCCACCCTGCACGCGGGCGATTCTGCAGGCCGGCCTCCGACGCGTCCTGGTCGGGACGCTCGATCCGCATGCCATCGTGTCCGGGCGCGGCGTTCGGAGACTCCGGCGGGCCGGCGTCCGGGTCCAAGTGCTGGACGATCCGCGGGTGCATTCATTTTATGCGCCGTACCGGACGTTCCATCAAGCAGGCCGATGTTATGTGACGCTCAAACTTGCCGTCAGCACGGACGGCAAAATCACCCATCGGCGGGGCCGGCCTTCGTGGATCACAGGCCCGGAATCGCGCGCGGAGGTACAGAGAATCCGCAGCCGCGTCGATGCCATTCTTGTTGGACGGCGCACTGCGGAAATCGACAACCCTCGCCTGACCATCCGAAGCCCCTTCGCCACCGGACGGCGCCGGACGGCGGCGCGCATCGTGCTCAGCGGCCGGGGCCAGGTTCGGCGCGATCTGCGGATATTCCGTGATGGACACGCTCCCGCGTGGGTGATGTCCGACTCGCCGGACCGGCTGGTTCGGCGGCTGGCCCAGCGCGGCATCGTGCATCTCCTGGTCGAAGGCGGCGCCCAAACTGCGCGGTCCTTCCTCAAGGCCGGCCTTGTGGATGAGATTCTCCTGTTTGCATCCCCCAAAGTCATCGGGCACGGCGGTCTCGGCGCGTTCGGTGAAAGGCACATCGACCCCCCTTTATCCCCCCTTGTAAAGGGGGGAAAGAACTGGCGGCTGACCGGCGAAAAAAAATTCGGGAAAGACATACTTTTAAGATTTTCTCCAATGTAAGATAGCCCCATGTTCTGCGGGATCATCCGGCATCAGGGCGTCATCGTGTATCTCGATCTTTCGCGCGGCCGCTTGCGGGTTTTTTCGCCCCAACTCGCATGGCGGCTTCGGCCCGGCGACTCGATCGCCGTCGACGGCGTGTGCCTGACCGTCACCCGGCGGACCCGGCAGACGTTCAGCGTGGACCTGTCGCCCGAAACCATCCGGCGGACGACCTTCCGGTGGCTGCGGCCCGGCCGGCCGGTGAACCTCGAGCTGCCGATGCGCCTGAGCGACCGGATCCACGGCCATCCGGTGCTGGGCCATGTGGACGGAGTCGGGATCGTTCGCGTGACCCGGCCCGTTCCGGGGATTCTGACCATCCGGGCGCCCGCCCGGCTGTGCCGATACATCGCCGAAAAGGGCTCGATCGCCGTCAACGGCGTCAGCTTGACGATCGCCTCCCGGTATGGTAAAGACGCTACCTTTGCCCTGATTCCGGAAACGCTTCGGCGTACGAATTTCAGGGTATTGAAACCGGGCGCTCGTGTAAATCTGGAAGTCGATGTCCTTGCTAGATATACGCTAGGTGCACGAACAACACGAAAGTAAGGAAAAGAGATATGGACCAGAATATTTTGTCCACGATCGAAAAGGCGATCGCCGACATTCGAGCGGGACTCATGGTGATCGTCGTCGACGACGAGGACCGGGAGAATGAGGGCGACCTCGTGATGGCGGCGGACAAGGTCACGCCGGAAGCTGTGGCGTTCATGGCCACCCACGGCCGGGGACTGGTCTGCGCGCCGTTAACCGCCAAGCGGTGCCATGAACTCGGGCTTGACCTTCTGCCGCAGGACAGCCCCGAGCGGGACCGCCTCCGGACCGCCTTCACGATTTCGGTTGACGCCCGGGCCGGCACGACCACCGGCATCTCGGCGCATGACCGCGCCGGGACCATCCGGAAACTCGCGGACCTTTCCAGCAGCGAATCCGATTTCATCCGGCCGGGCCACATTTTTCCATTGCGCGCGGAGCCGGGCGGGGTCCTCAAGCGTGCGGGCCACACGGAGGCGGCGATCGATCTGGCGCGGCTGGCCGGGAGCGCCCCGGCCGGCGTCATTTGCGAGATCATGAAAGACGACGGCACGATGGCGCGCCTGCCGGACCTGGCGGTCTTCGCGAAAAAACATGACCTGCGGATCATCGCGATCCGGGACCTCATCGCGTTTCGTGCGCGGACGGAGAAACTGGTGCATCTTCAGTCGGAGGCGAATTTTCCGACCCGACACGGGCAGTTCAGCCTGAAATTGTACAAAGACGACATCGAGGGCAAGGAGCATCTGGCGGTCGTGAAGGGCGACGTGCGCGGCAAATCGAACGTCCTCGTGCGGGTCCATTCCGAGTGCCTGACCGGTGACGTCTTCGGCTCCGAGCGATGCGACTGCGGAGACCAGTTGTCCGCGGCCATGACCGCAGTCGAGGCCGCCGGCGCCGGGGTCGTGCTGTACATCCGCCAGGAAGGCCGTGGCATCGGCCTTGCGAACAAGATCCGCGCCTATGCGCTGCAGGACCAGGGACTCGACACGGTGGAGGCGAACCGCAAACTCGGATTTGCGGCGGACCTCCGGGATTACGGCGTCGGCGCCCAGATCCTCGTGGATCTCGGACTTTCGACCATCCGGCTGTTGACGAACAATCCGAAGAAGGTGGTTGGACTCAAAGGCTACGGTCTTGAGATCGTCGAGCAGGTGCCGATCCAGACGACGCCGACGGAAAATAATCTGGACTATTTGCGCACCAAGAAGGAAAAGCTGGGGCATCTCATTCAACTCGACGATCAGATTTAAAAGGAGGAAAACAACGTGAGACAGGAAAACGCTCGGAAAAAACCGGCGGCGCCTGCTGCCACGCCGCGCGCCGCGAAGCGGCCGGCGCCATTGCCGCCCGCCGCGAAGTCGCCGGCGGAAGTTTGGGGCACCAAGGTGGCGGTGGTCGTGTCCAAGTTCCACTCGGACATCACCGACAAGCTGTCGGAGGGAGCGGCGGCGGTATTTCAAAAAGCCGGCGCGCAAATGGAGAGATTCGACGTTCCGGGCGCATTTGAAATTTCGGGACTTCTGACCCGGCTGGCCAGAAGCCGCCGGTACGACGGCCTGATGGCGATCGGCTGTGTCATCCGCGGCCAGACCGAGCACTACGATCTGGTCGTACAGCAGGTCCGGGAGGGCGTCGGGCGGCTGTCGGCGGCGGGAGACGTTGCCGTGACCTTCGGCATCCTCGCCGTGGACAATCGCAAGCAGGCGCAGGACCGGGCCGGCGGGAAACTTGGAAATCTCGGTTCGGAGGCGGCGGACGCGCTGATCAAACTCATCGCCACCTACCGCCGGACCGCCCATCCGGGCTTGGCCCAGCCCGTCGCGGCCCATTCCTGAGAGGGGCGACACGCCTGAGGACCGGCGCGGCTCGACCGCGCCCAAACGGCATTCGGCCCGCGCGCTCGCGGTTCAGGCCCTTTACGCGGCGGAGTTGAAAGGCGGGGAGGCCGGCGCGGCCGCCGAACTCGAAACCCTCCTGCAAAACGAACCGGCCGACAAGGAGATCGAATCCTACGCGCGCAAATTGCTTGAAACGCTCTCGTCCACCGAATCGACCGACAGCGCCATCCAATCGGTGCTTTCTTCCTGGACGCTGGAGCGGGTCACGCCGGTGGAGCGGTGCATCCTGAGGGTGGGCCTGACGGAGCTGGAGGGGAACCTGGGCGTTCCGCCGATCGTTGCGATCGACGAGGCGATCCGGCTGTCGAAGGAATTCGGGACAAAGAATTCGGAGAAATTCGTCAATGGCGTTCTGGACGCGATTTATAAAAAGAAAAAGCCCGCTTCTTGAGGGCCAGGCGCCCGCGGAGGGCGCACCGGGAGTTTTCCGGCGAATGGTCGGGTTTCTGGCCCGCCAAAAGCAGGTATGGATTTCCGCCGGCCTGACGCTGCTTCTGGTCGTGGGGATGACCGTCTGGGCCGTCAAGTTCCGGCCCTATCTCATGGAACGAAAAGTGGGACTCGTCCTGGAAACTCCGCCCGCCCAGCCCATCCTGACGCCGGAGCCGGCCAGAGTGGCGGTCGAATCCGCCGACATTCCGGAAATCCGCCAGGGCGTGGCCGAACAGCGCGCCGAAGCCGAGACGCTGATCCGCCAGGCCGAATCCGATTTCCGGACGGGCCAGGCCGACGCGGCGAGGGACAGACTGACAAGGGCCGTCAGCCTCACGGCCGACACGCAGCTTCTGTCGATCGCCTACAGCAACCTCGCCCATATCCTGGACGGCGAGGGCCGGTACGCACAGGCCGTCGCCTATCTGCAGCGCGCCCTCACCTTCCATCGCAGCTTCCCGGACGGCTATCACAACCTGGGCATCGTGTACCTGCACATGCGCGAGTTCGACAAGGCGCAATTGTCGTTTCAGATGGCCATCCGGGAGAAACCGGATTTCGCGGCCAGTCACGCCGGACTCGGCGAGATTCACGCGACGTTGGGAAGATTCCCGGAGGCCATCCAGTCGTTCAACGAATCGCTCAGGCTCCGGGAGGACCCCGAAGTGCGGCTCAATCTCGGATTGGCGTTTCTTCACAGCGGCAACCACGTGCAGGCCATCGAGCACTTCTCCCTCGTTCAAGCCTCCGCGCCGGACCCCTACCTCCGCTACCTCGCGCTCTTCAACCGCGCCATGGCGCACGAGGCGAAATCGCGCTGGGAGGAGGCGGCGGCCGACTACCGGTCGGCCCTGGCGATTTCCAGCAAGGACGTGGACGCCACCTTCAATCTGGGCGTCGTGCTGGAGAAATCCGGAAAAAAAGAGGAGGGCCTGGCGGCCTTCAAGCGCGTCATCGAAATGGACCCAGACAATCTCGACGCGTACTTCAACGCCGTCACGCTCCACTCGGACCTGGGGCAATACCAGGAGGCCCTGACCCTGATCCGGCCCCTGCACGACCGGATCCCCGGGCACAAGCGCCTCAATTACATGCTGGGGCATCTCTACCATCGTGTCGGCAACCTCGCGGAGGCCCACGCATTTTTCAACCGCGTCCTCACGGAAGTCAGCCGCGAAGAAACGCCGGGACAGCTCAAGGCGGACGCGCTGTCGGGCCTGGCGTCGGTCTTTGACGATTCGGGGAACCTTGCCGGCGCCGAATTCCTCTTCCGCGAGGCCATCCATCTCAACAAGGCGCCGTACCTCTATTACAATCTCGCCCGCACGCTCCGGCGCGCGAAAAAACTGGAGGATGCCGTCAAGGAAATATCGTTTGCCGTCGACCGTGAGCCCGGCAATTACACCTTCGTTTTGTCCCTCGCGGAAACCCTCAACGACGCCGAGCATCTCGGCAAGGCGTTCGAGGCGTACAAACTCGCCGCGGAACTCCGGCCGAACGAACCGTTCCCGCGGTTCATGATGGCCCACACCGCCTACCGGCAAAGACTCTGGACCACGGCCCTGTCCGAATACCGCCGGCTCCTGGACTCGAGCGCCGACTCGGAGGTCCACGGGGCGGTGCACAAGGGAATCGGCAACCTCTATCACGAAAAGGGCGATTATCCGCCGGCCCTGGAAGCTTACAACAGGGCCGCCGGGATCCTCCTCCGGGACTCGGCGCTTTTCTACAACATGGCGCGCACCTATTTCCAGATGGGCAACCTGGACGAGTGTTTCGCCGCGCTCAAGAAGAGCATCGAGTTCAATCCAAAATCGAGCGAAGCCTACACGCTTCTCGGCACCTACTATTTCAAGAAGGGCGTCATGCAAAAGGCCTACGAGTCGTTCGCGGAGGCGGTGAAACTGAATCCGGAGAATCTGGAGGCCTATTACAACCGGGACGTGGCGAGGAAATACCAGTAATGGTCCAGCGCATCGATCTCCATCTCCACACCGACGCGTCTGACGGAGCGGCGCCCGTCGAGGTCCTGGTGGCGCGCGCCGCGCTGGCGGGGCTGACCACCATCGCGCTGACGGAGCACGACAACGTCGATTCCTGGGAGCGGGGACAGCGCGCCGCCAAACAGAACGGCGTGCGGCTCATGCCGGGCATCGAAATTTCCACCCGGCACGAAGACCAGGACATCCACCTTCTCGGCTACGATTTTTCCCCCGACGCCCCCATGCTCCGCCACCTCATCGACTACCAGCGGCAGCTTCGCGAAAAACGGTTCCGCGCGATCCTCCGCCGGCTCCATGACCTCGGAGTCCGGATCGCGCCGGCCCTCATCCACACCGAAAAAACGTCGGCGCCCGGCCGGGTTCATATCGCGCAGGCGCTGGTCGCGGCCGGACTTGTGCCCGACGTCGAATCGGCCTTCAAGCGATACCTGCGGCGGGGCAAGCCAGCGTACGTGCCGTACGAAACGGTCACACCCGCCGAGGCCGTGCAGGTCGTGCACGAAGCCGGCGGGTTCGTTTCGCTGGCCCACCCAGTTTTTTCCACGGGAGGCGCGCGGCTCAGAGAGAAACTCGTGGACGCCGGATTGGACGCGATCGAGGTCCTTCATCCCAGGCATTCGCAGGCGCTTCAATCCTCCCTGATTGAATTTTGCCGGCGCCGGCGCCTCCTGATCACCGGCGGTTCGGACTGGCACGGCACGCTCGACGAACCCTACGATCTGGGCGAGTGGTTTCTGCAGGGCAACGGCACGTCCCGGCGGTCCGGGCGCGCGTCTCTCACGCAGATTCTGAGGAATGTCCAGCCGGTATCGCCGGCGCGCCGCCGGGCGGCGGCGCGCACCGCGCACGCCCCGCGAAACATTTTTCGAACTCGACGGTAAGCCGTCCCGGGCCTTTCGAACTGAGGATGTTGTCGTTCGGTTATCGCATCCTGTTTCTCATGGGCCTTGTGGTTTCATCGCCCTACTGGCTCTGGCGCGCGTGGAAAAAACGGGAACTCGGCACAATCCCGGAACGCCTGGGCATCACCGGAATCCAATTTCCAAAATCAAAAATCAAAAATCAAAAATCTAAAATCTCAGGTTCTATCTGGGTCCACGCCGTTTCCGTCGGCGAGGTTCTCGCGGCCCAGCCGCTGATTCACGCGATTCGAACCATGGATCCGTCGCGGGGCGTGACCCTCTCCGTCACCACCCGCACGGGCTTGGAGCTTGCCGGGCGGGCGCTGGCGCCGGACGACGCCGTCGAGGGACCGCTGATGTTCCCGCTGGACCTGCCATGGGCCGTCGCGCGGCGTCTCAGAGAGATCCGGCCGGCGGCCCTGGTTTTGATCGACACCGAACTTTGGCCCTGCCTGATCGAACGCGCAAGCCGGAATGGAGTGCGATTGTTTTTGGCGAATGGCCGGATATCCGACCGGTCATTTCCGCGCTACGCGCTTGTGAAATTTTTTCTGAAACCGCTTCTGTCCAGATTCTCCCGGCTTTGGATGCAATCCAAACTCGATGCCGACCGGATCCTCGCCCTGGGCGCGCCGACGGACCGGGTTCATGTCGGCGGAAACTTGAAAATCGACGCGATGGTCCTGAATGAGCGGCGCGCGGGCGCCGGCGCGGCCGGGTCCGGCCCGGTCCGGATCGACCCCGACGCGCCGCCGCTCCTCCTGGCCGCGAGCACCCATCCGGGCGAGGAGGAGGTGATGCTCGAGGCGGCGAAGGCCTGGAAATCTCAGGGCCGATCGTTTCGATTGGCCCTCGCGCCCCGCCATCCCGAACGCGCCAAAGAGGTCCGGGCGCGGATAGAAGCGCATGGGTTCAGGCCGATCCTTCGCAGCATGATTCGGCCGTCCCCCGGCGACGTGGATACCGCCTGGCCGGCGGTCGCCGGAGCGTCTGATGTTCTCTTGATCGACACGATCGGCGAATTGACCCGCGTATTTTTTCCGCGCGCCTCCGTCGTTTTCGTCGGCGGAAGCCTCGTGCCTGTCGGCGGCCACAACATTTTCGAGCCCGCCGCCTTCGGCCGGCCGATCCTGTTCGGCCCGCACATGGAGAACTTCCGGGACGCGGAGGAGGCCCTGGCGGACAGGGGCGCCCTCCGGGTGACGTCGAAGGAGGCGTTTGCGGGCGCCGCGGCGCCGATTCTGTTCGACCGCGATCGCGCCGAGCGAATGGGCCGGCAGGCGAGGGAGGCGTTCGATTCCCTGCAAGGCGCCGCCGGCCGGATCGCGGCGGAACTCCTGGAGACGATGACCGCATGACGGACCTCCGCGACGACGACCACTGTTTCGTCTGCGGCCGGGCCAATCCCATCGGCCTGAAGCTCAGTTTCGACGTGGACCTGACCACCCGCCAAATCTCGGCCGTCTTCCGGCCGGACCGCCGGTTTCAGGGCTGGAAGAACCGGCTGCACGGCGGAATTCTTTCGGCGATCATGGACGAATCGATGGTGAATGTCGCCTATCTTCTGGACATGCCGGCCGTCACGGGCGAAATGACCATCCGCTACCGCGAACCGGTCGATACCGACCAGCCGCTGACCATCACCGGCCGCCTGATTGAGGTCCGATCCAAATTCATCCGCGCCGAGTCCGCCTGCCGGACAGCCACAGGCGCGAGGGTCGCCGACGCGACAGCACTGCTGATCCGCCTCTCCTGAACACCAGCACATTTCCGAGAGCGATCCCGTTTCGGGCGATGAAACCGGCGCGGCATTCCAGAACGGAGTCAGCGGCGAAACAGAAAGGGCCCAGCCGGTTGGGAGGAACACCCTCACACAGCTTCACGACGCGCAGGTCCCGGTTCAGGAAGATCACGTCGATATCGAAACGCATGAAGAATGTGTGAATGGCCCGGCAGCGCCTCAGCCATAGTCCTTCGTTCGGCCCGAGGGACGGTTTAAACATCAGCCCCATCAGACGCTCAAAGAATCCGGCCATGCGCTAAAACTCCACTCCCAGCGTTCCCACGCCACTCATCAGTTTCATGAGCGTGGGCGCCAGCGTGATGATGAAGACGATCGGAAAAATGAACAGGATCATCGGGATCATCATGAGGACGGGCGCCCGATACGCCTTTTTTTCAGCCCTGGTCCGGATGTCGTCATAGATGTCCCGCCGGACGATCTGGAGGATGTTCCCGGTCGGAATCCCTGTTTTGACGGACTGGACGATGCCGTCCGTGAAATTCTTCACGTATCGGGACCGGGTCCGGTGGTTCAGCTCATGCAGGGCGTCCATCCGGGGCAGGCCCATGGCGACGGCGTTCAGATAGATCCTGAATTCACCGGCCATGATGCTTTTCGATTGCTCCCGAACGATGCGCTCCACCGCGACGTCCACGCTCAGCCCCGCCTCGACGGCCACCTGGATGTAATCCAGAAGCTCGGGCAGCTCGCGCTCGATCGTGAAAATCCTGCGGCGGATTTTCGAATCGAGCAGCAGGACCGTCAGCGCGGCCCCCAAGGCCGCGACCAGAACCGAATTGAACAGGATCCGCTCCACGGCGAATCCCAGAGAATACTGAACGGCCGCGGCCGCCGCCCCCAGGCCCGCGATCCGGCCGGCCGCGTTCATCAGGTATTCCTCCGGCGTGACCCGGAGGGCGCAGCCCGCGTTGAGGAGTTTCATCTGGATCGTCCGGCGCAGCGATTCGGAGATTTGCGTATTGATCAACGCCCGCACTCGGTCGAGAACCGGCCGGATCATTCTCTGGTGGAATGTCCGATGGAACCGCGGTCGATCCGGCGGTCCCATCCGGAGGGTCATGTATCGCCTGAATCGCGCGAGGACATTGAGACTCTGCCGGTCCTCGAATACGCTCAGGAGCGTGACGCCGAAAAAGACGATCACGAAAACCCAGGACGCCGCCGCGAAGGCCATGTCAGTATTTGAACCTCACAACCCTGAGGATGAAAAAAGAACCCACCAGGATGAGCATCCCGCAGAGCATGAGAAGGCGACGGCCGGTCTCTGTATGAACCATCACATCGGCGTATCCCGGCTGGGTCTTGTGCATGAGCCAGAAGAGCAGAAACGGGATGGCGACGCAGACCACGCCGGACAGTTTTCCCTGGACGGTGAGGACACTGATTTTGTTGCGAAGATCGTCCCGGTCCTGGAGGGTCTGGTGAATGGTTTTCAGGATGTAGACGAGGTTGCTGCCGGTCTCGTGCTGGAGCATCACGCCCTGGACCAGCGTCCGCAGTTCCTTGCAGGGGACGCGCCTGACCATGCTGTTGAGCGCGTCCTCCATGGAAATGCCGAGCCGGTTTTCGTTCAGCAAGAGTTCAAACTCGCCCTTCAGCGGCTCATCCAGGTCGTCGGTCACCTGACGCAGGGCCTGGACGAAGCTGTTTCCGGATTTGAGGTGATTGGCCAGAAGAGAAATGGCGAGCTTCAACTGTTTTCTGATCCTGCCCATGCGGATCCGGATGCGCCATTTGAGAAACCCGAAGGACATCACGGGGACACCCACAAGGATAACCGGGCTTTGGGCGGTGTATCCGCCGGCCAGAAAGATCTGCAGGACGAGGGCGGCGATCATCAGGATCAGAATCGCCGTCAAAAACTCAGACGTTTTCAGCGGGAGATTGGCCATCGCAAGCTGCTGTTCGATGTAATTGAAGAGCGACCTCAGGACGGGCACCCGCTCCATCCGGGTGTCCATCGCCTGATAGACGCTTGGTTTGCCGGCGCCGATGGCGCTGACCCCGCGCCCGGAGGGAATGACGAAATACCTCCCCAAGCGTTTCAGAGAGCGCGATCCTCGACGCCGGAGGAGGAGCCAGCCGGCTGAAATGAGCGACGCTTCGACGAAGATAAACGTCAGGCCGGACACGGCGTCAGCGGTCATCGACGCGGACCCATTCCGTCCTGTCCGCCCGGATGCATTCGATGGTGGTAAAGAGTTCGTTCTGGAGATCGTGGTTGCTGTACCCGTGCCGGCCCGTCGGAGTTTGTTCCTCATCCGATTTCAACGCAAGATGGATCTTGCCGTTGGTATAGGCGTAGATGATTTTCTCCATGTCCGTATCGCTGACGGCCAGGGTCACCCGTTTCAGACTGTCCATTTCGCGTTTGCGGTCGAACCGATCCGCCTCCGGCCTCGATCCGCCCTTGACCGGCGACAGAACCTCCCGGCCTGTCGCCACCACCTTGCAGCCGGAGACGATCCGCCGCGTGATCGACTCCGTCCGGTCCTGCTTTTCCTGACCCGCCAGTTGATCCCTGGAATACGTCGCGTACACGTCCACGTAGTCCCCGGGCTTGAGGAGGCCGGAAATGCCGGTCACGTCCGTGACCCCCAGCGTGATCACCCCCTGGTCCCGGTCGACCATGTACGACAGTTCCGGCTCCTCGGCGGCGTTCCCAAGCCGGCTCTCGTACAGAATCTCGCCCCGGATCATCGGATGGCGGGCATAATACGTCGCCGCCGGGTCGAGCCTGGCGACCATGCCTTCCGAGAACAGCGCGGCGGAGATCGGGCGTGAGACAAACATTTTTCCAGACACAACCCGGCGCTCCGAAATGTCTTCAGCGGCCACAAGGACGGACATAAGACCGGTCGAATCCTCGCCACCCAGGATGCCGGTCCCGCTCTTTTTGACATAGGCGTACGCCACCAGCGCCATCAATAAGCTGATGGCGAACGCGACGAAAAGTGTACGTCTACTCACGCTTGAATATGTCATAATCAATCTTGACCCCTTCCCGTTCGATTTTCCCGAGGAATTTGGGGATGAGTTCCATGCTCTCGAACGATCCAAGGACCCGGCCGCTCCCGTCCACCCCTGTCTGCGAAAATTCGAAGAGGTCCTGCAGGATGATCTTGTCGTTTTCCATGCCCTGGACCTCGGTGACCCGGGTGATTTTTCGGCTCCCGTCCCGAAGGCGGCTCTGCTGGATGATCAGGTCGACGGCACCGGCGATCTGCGCCCGGATGGCCTGCACCGGCAGATCCATGCCCGCCATGAGGACCATCGTCTCAAGCCGGGCCAGCATGTCTCGCGGCGAATTGGCGTGTGCCGTGGTGAGGGATCCGTCATGCCCGGTGTTCATGGCCTGCAGCATGTCGAGGGCCTCGCCGCCGCGGCATTCCCCGATCACGATGCGGTCCGGCCTCATGCGGAGGGCGTTTCGCACCAGGTCCCGGATGGTCACCGGCACGCCCTCGGCGTGGGGGGCCGGGCGGGTTTCGAGCGACACGACGTGCTCCTGAAGGAGCTTCAATTCCGCTGCGTCCTCGATGGTGACGATCCGCTCGTCATGCGGGATGAAGGAGGAAAGAACGTTCAGGGTCGTCGTCTTGCCGGATCCGGTGCCGCCGGACACCACGATGTTGAGTCTGCCTTTCACGCAGTAGTTGAGAAATTTCGCGATTTTCGCGCTGAGGGTGCCGAAACGTATCAAGTCCTCGATATCCAGTTTCCGTTTTGAGAATTTCCGGATGGTGAGCGAGGACCCGTTCAGCGCCAGCGGCGGAATGACGGCGTTCACGCGGGAGCCGTCCGGCAGCCGCGCGTCAACCATGGGCGAGGTCTCGTCAATGCGCCGGCCCAGCGGCATGACGATCCGGTCGATGACATGCCGGAGGTGTTCTTCGCCGCGGAACCGGCAGTCGCTTTTCATCAGTTTGCCCCTCTTTTCGACGTAGATCCGGTCAGGGCCATTCACCATGATTTCTGAAATTTCCTCGTCGTTCAGGAGAGGCTCGAGGATGCTCAAGCCCGCCATTTCGTTCACCATGTCCTCGACCAGAACGCCGACCTGTCCGGGCGTGAAATTCTTTCGATGCTGTTCGAGATGGGCCTTGATTTCCGCCGTGATTTTCCGCCGCATGAATTCGCGATCGTTCGTCCTCCCACCCGCCGGCCGCTCTTTCTTGAATTTGTCGACGAGCCAATGATGCAGATCCGTCCTGAATTGATCCTCGGGTTGGGGGGATACGGAAACGGGTTCCTCGGCCACCGTGCGCCCCCCATCGAGGCGTGTCAACAGGGACATGGTCGCGCCGCCCTCTCAGGCCGCTCCGGCCTTGAAGAGCCGGCCCCAAAATCCGGACGGCCGGTCCCGGAGATCCAGCCGGACGTTGAAATCCGCGGCGATTTTTCCGCAGAATTCCCGAATGCCCCGGACGGCCGGGTCCTCCGGCTTTTTCAGGACGAGGTTGTACCCCTGGTTGATCGACTCCCGGACGCGCGCCGACGCCGGGATCCGCGCGACGGGCTTGCGCGTCAGGATCTTCATCAACGTTCCCTCGTCCAGCGGAAATGTTTCCGAAACCGCATTGACGACAAAGTCGATCCTGGTTTCGTCATAATTCAGTTTTTTCAGCAGTTGAAAGGTCTGCCCGGCGTTTTTGATGGACGCGATCTCGCCGTTGACCACGAGAAATATGCGGTCCGCCTTGTCGAAGGCCGCCAGGGCGATGTCGTTCAGGACGCCGCCGGCGTCGAGGACGACGAAGTCATACCGTTTCTTCAATGCCTTGATCAACTGGACGACCGACCCGCTCTGAATAGATTCCGCCTTTTCCGGCGACAGCGGCGCGGACAGAAGGTGCAAGGTGGGCGTGACCGGATGGACGTGGCTGTCCAAAATAAAATCGGACAGCCGGTCGCCGTTGTTCCGGACCTCCTCGAACAATTCTCCGATCGTCCTGGGACTGTTCGCGTCCAGGTAAAGGTCCATGTCGCCGAACTGAAGATCGAAGTCCACCAGAACGGTCCGGCGCTCGGGGCTTTGGCCCAGCACACGACCGGCGGACACCGCCAGAAACGTCTTCCCGACGCCGCCTTTCGAGCTGAAAAAACACAGGACCCGGCCGAGCCGGCCGGCGCCGGGCCGGCCCGCCTCCGACCGCCGGTGGATCAGCGCGACGGCCTTTTGCAGAAACGCCTCCAGATTGTCGTCCGGGGTGACGATGTCGCGGACGCCACATTTCATGTACTGCATCAATTGCTCCGGTCCCGGTTTCTGAGGCGCCATGAGCAGCAGAATGCAGTCGGGATACCGCGCGCAGAGTTCCTCGAGAAGGCCGCACGTGTTCTCGTGGTTTTTGGCGTATTCGATCATCAGGATATCCGAATGGCCGTTTTTCATTTCCTCCACCGCCGCCACGTCCTCGTGATGCAGTTCGATCTCTTTCAAATTTTGGAGATACAATTTCAAGTCGTCGTACGTCTGACCGCGCCCGATGAAGAGAACCGTATGTTTGTCCGTCATGTCAGGGGACCTCATCGACGATATACGGCGTGACGCTGATGACCAGCTCCACCTTGTCCGTTTTTTTGTTCCGGGTCCCGAAGGCATTCCCCACGACCGGGATTCCTGACAGACCCGGGAACCCCTTTTCGGATTTGGTGTTGATTTCGCGTTTGAGACCGCTTAAGAAGATCGTCTGGCCGGGTTTCACCTGGATCTCGCTCGTGGCCTGGGTGACCTTCAGGGCCGGAATGGAGAATCCGGAGACGGTCACGGCATTGGTATAGTCGAGGGTACTGACCTCCGTATAGATCTTCGCGGTCACCTGGCTGTCGATGTCGATATTGGGCTCCAGCGACATCTTGATCCCGTAGTCCTTCCAACTGACGGAAATCTGCGTCGATGTCATCAGCGGGACGGGAACCTGGCCGCCGATCAGAACGTCGGACCGGGCGCCCGACAGCGCCACGATTTCGGGCTCGGACAGGATCCGGATGACGCCGCTGTCGATCAGGAAGTTGATCTGCATCATGAAGGGATCGACCATCGAAAAGGCACGGCTCTTTTTGAACGGCAGCGCCACCCGGGGCGGCAGGCCCGAAGCAAACGCGCCGGTCAGCGAATACTGATCGTGCAGGTCCCGGTCGCGAAACACGGTCGGGTCCGCCGAGTTTCTGAAACTACCCCAGTCGATGCCCTGGGATTTGCCCGCGTTTTCGGAGATCTCCATGATCCGGACCTTCATCCGGACCTGGCGGGGTTTCCTTCGAACTTCCAGGATGTTGGTGACGTCCTGGTCCGGGTCGGGCAGGAAGGCCCGGAGGATTTTCTCCGTACTCTGCTTCTCTGCCTCCGTCCCGACGCTTCCGCTCAAAATGACGCCGCGGCCGGCGCTGGTCACCTGGACGTCCGGATGGCCGATGACCTTTCGAATTTTTTCGACCAGCGACGGGTTGTCGATCACGCTTTCCAGCCTGGCCTGCTTGAGATCGATGACATCGACGAGATACGTGACCTGGTCGTCGGGCGTCCAGACTTTCATGCTGGTCCGCCCGATCGACTTGCCGTTGATCAGCACCTCCCGCTTGGAGATGACGGTGTAGTCGGCGATGTCCGGCGCCGCGACGGCGATCCGGACGATCCGGTCGGCCGCGGTGACCGTCTTGAATTCCCCGACGGCGACTTTGATCTGGGACATCTCGCCGTATCCGGCGGCGGCCCACGCCAGGAGGAAGAGGAGCGCGGTCATGCTAAAAGAACACCAGTCGGGACCGCGTGTAGAGCCCGTAATCGTTCGCGCCCGGCCCGGCCTCCCCGGAGGTCCGGTACTCGATGAAGTCTCCGGTCACGTCGCCCCGGGCGGTGGCCGACTGGACGCGAAATGCCGCGAATCCCCGGACGACGATCTCGCCCCGGCCGTTGGGAAGCTGATCTGTCACGACCACGAAGATGACGTCGTTCCCCTGATCCAGGCGATAGGAAATCCCCTCATCCGTCGGGCCTTTCATGTTTCCCGGTTCCGTGGTCAGGACGTCCCCGACGCGGACGACCTGGTCATACCCGAACTCCAATTTATCGAGATAGTTCGAGGCGCCACTGCCATCCAGCGCGAGGGCGCCATAATTTCCGGTTTGGCCGTCACCTCCGCCGAATTTGAGCGTGTAGAGCTCGCCGTACACGAACCCACCCTCCGGCGCCACGACCGCGAAGGGCACGAGGCCGCTCAGGCCATAGACGACCTGGGGAATCACCGCCGCCATGGAAACGTTCAGAACCACCCTATCCGGCAGGAACAGAAAGGGGACCGGTTTTGCCGAGTGGAGGATCAGGAGGTGGTCGGCGATCCGGCTGAAATCGAGGCGGGTCGCGCCGGCATCCAGAAACGTCGTCACGCAATACTGATCCCGGACCGCCGCCTGGAGTGTTTCCGGATCCTCGACTCCGGAAAAATAGAGATCGGCGGCCGCCACGACCGCGTTTTGCGCGTCATTGAACATGCGGGTTCGGGCGTGCAGGAGGAGCGAGGACTCGATGATGGACCCGAAGACGACAGTGACGGCGCCCATACTCAGGAGAAATGAAAGCAGCATGCTGCCCTGCGCACCGTTCGGCTTGTAATGGCGCCGCATGCCCCTCACTCCACGTAAACCTGTTTCTTGGATTCGAGCGTAAACGCCGCCGGAAAGAAATCGGTCCCGGGCGAAAATATGTTCAATGCCGAGATCGGCATGACCGGCTGGACCGTCGCGGTGAGTTTGATTTGAAGCGTCTGGTCGGACGACCACGCATCGACGGGCTCATTCAGCGCGTTCAGGACCGCCAGTTGCGGCTGCAGGGTATACAATTTTTCATTCGAATAATTCTGGATATCGGACAGCGTCGCGTTCCGGGCCGCCATCCGGGCCACCTGCTGGGCCGTGTCCTCCAGAAGATTGCTCCTGTAGAAGTAGACGCCGAATTCGGCCAGGAGCATCATGAGGAGGATGAAGAACGGCACCATCAGCATGGTCTCCGCCAATGCCTGGCCCTGCTGCGGAGGGCGGCGAGAAGATGGAATTGTGTTTCGAATCATCATGTGAATCACATCCATTTCAATCTTCTGTTGTGAAAGAACCCCGGGTCCGGCATTCGCGATCCCGCGCGAATGCCGAACCCGGATCCATCCGTCCGCCGGCCGTCAAGGGCCGACCGGATTCGCCGCCGAGCTGCTGATTTTTCCCGTGATGGTGGTCGTCGCGCCGCTCGTCGAGTCGAAGTACACCTTGCCGGCGGCGACCACGAGGGCCACCACCACCGCGACGATCAGCAGGTACTCCACCAATCCCTGGCCTTTCTCCAAAATCTGCTTGTTCGCGTTCATTCCACAGTCCTCCTTTCCACAGGCGCCTCGGGCCGTCTAATTCGCCGGGGCTTCGACGCCGGTCACCTGTTGAATGTGGGTGACCAGCGCGCGGATGACCGTGGAAGCCGATTCGGAGATGGCGCTCATGGCTGCGACGGTGGTTCCGATCACTACCGCGAGAACCAGCAGATACTCCACCATTCCCTGCCCCCGGCATGCGTTCAACCCGCGTGTTTTCACCGCCCCTGCCTCCTTTAATTCCATTGCCAAAGAACTTCGGCCTCACTACGGCCCCTTCACCCAACTTGAACGCAGGGTTGGCCGCATTTTGCAGTCCGCCGGCCGTCGAATTCCTCCAAGCGGCTGAAATGACTTGGGATTGCGAAAGCCTCGTTCCGCCAGTTACCGTGCTCGCATGGAGACCGGACCGTTGGACTCCCTCTTTGAGCGCTGTTTCCAGGGAAAAGCAACCCCGGAAGAAGAACGGCGTTTCTGGGAAATCGTCCAGGAGCGCGTTCGCGGATTGGTCATGCGGAAATATCCGACAGAGTATTACCAGGGGATCGAGTTTGAAGATCTCACCGCCGAGGCGCTCGAGCGGGTCTTTACGCGCGGACACGTCGAAATCGCCGGCAGCCCTTCGCCCGGGCGGCTGCTCGTCAGCCTTCTGAAGACCGTCGTCCACCAGATTCTGATCGATCGGCGCCGGTCGGAGGAGGAATACAAATTGTTCAAGATTCTGGTGAAGATCCTTTCGGACGCGCCGTTCGTCCGATCCGCGCGCGGGCCCGCCGGCTCGGGCGCGGCGGATATGTTCACGCATGAGAAATGGCGGGAGACGCCGCCGGAACATCCGGGCGATCTGCGCCTCGAAGAAATTTCGCTCGAAACGGCCTCCCGGTCCCCTCTCAGGCGCGGCGAATACCTTCCCGACCGGCGGGACCTGACGGTCTGGCTGTCGGACCTCTTCCTCACGTTCGGGCCGCTCCATCTCGCCGTCCGGGATGTCATTCATATTCTAAAATGGTGCATGCCCCTGGCGCGCCTGAAGATCGTGAGCGCCGACGCCCCCGGCGCGGAGGGAGGGCGGAGTCCGGAAACGGACCCGGCCGCTTTGCCGGACATGGACGTCGAATCAAAACTCATGGCCGAGCAGATCGCAAAGAATCTGACCCCGACGGAAAGGGCGGTCCTCGCCCTCCGATCCGCCGGCGTTGGATTGGCCGAAATCGCAAGGCGAGCCGGATGGTCATCGCCGACATCCGCCCAGAACGTTCTGACCCACATCGCGATCAGCGTCCGGGCCGCCCATCCGCCGAATTCCTCCCTTGGGGAGATCGAGCAGGTCATCGGCCGCCTCGCCCGAATTTGCACGGTGGAATTGGAAAACACCGGGAAGTATCCGTTTGAAACTAATAGGTAGAAAAAAGAGGAGGCGGCCATGACCGGCATCCATCATGATTGGTTCAATCGAATCCGCGGCCAACGCCCGGCGAATGCTCCATCGCCTTTCCAACCGCAGCCGGCCGCCGGGCAGATTTGGCGCCTTCAAAAGCCCGCGCACCTGGTCTTTGACCTGCCGCCCCTTCATGTGATCCTGCTGGAGACGCGTGGCGGCAACGATGCGGGCGTCGATGCGGTCGCGGCGCCGCTTTCATTTGATCTCTCCGCCGCCGCCTCGGATGATTTCTGCGTCGGCGCGGCGGAAACAGGACTCGGCGCGGATTTCGCCGTTCAACTGTGGGCAAAATTCTCCCTGAGCCGGACGCGGCTGGGGGTTTTCGTTTTCGAATTGTCCGGCGCGTTGATGGACGAGATCGTGTGTCTCGATCGGCAGGGCCGTGAGGCCGTCTACGCCGGCCGCGTGCCTCCCCACCGGATCGGGCCGTCGATGTTGAAGGAGAACGACGAGCGCCGGGTGCGCCGGGCCGACGACCGTAATCTCATTCGGGTTCACCTCGAGGACAAGGGGATCGCCTTTCCGGTTGCGCCCGTCCGCCGGTCTTCGACGGCGGATCCCCAGATGCTGATTCTTGCCGCAAAAACCCTGGACACGTCGGCCGGGCGGATTGCGGGATATCGGGCGATGGAAGTCGACAAGGGATTGAGGATCGCCACCATTGAATATCTGGACGGGTCTCTGGCGATCGGCGCCTGGTCGGAAGAGGAGCCGGTGCGAGCTGTGTTTTATGACGATCGGTCTCATGTAATCCCCGCCGAGGCGACGCAACACGGGAGTATTCTCCTCTGGCGCTTTGAAACAGACATCCAGAACGCGCATCAATTTCAGGGCATCTTCGAGAGGGGCGCCCGCCGCGTCGCAGTCGATTTTTATCCGGTGCCCGGGACTGCATCGACGGCCGAGATCGACGCCTTTTGCGACATGGCCGACCAGTTCGACCGCGCCGGCGTCGGCGTCGGGGAACTCCTCAATGCGATTTCGGTGGAACGGGACCCGATCCTCAGAGTCATTCTTGAAGAGGAATTCAAACATGTCGTGCGGCTCGACAGCGACCATCCGGCTTGGGACAATATACGCAGTGCCATTGACCGGTTCGGCACACCGTCTTTGAGGAGGTGGGCCCATGAGCGGAGTCGCGGGACAACACGGGATCCTGGGCGTCCTGGTGGTGAACGAGGAGACCCATAAGGGCGATATCATTTACCTGCGTTTCGATCCGGGCGCGAGAGAAACCACGGCCTGGAGCGACTCGTGCATGGCCGCCTTCAATGACGCCCGGGCCGCGCTGGCCGCGGTCCTCCAAACCCCCCTGCCCACCCGCAGCGGTTTCTACGCTATCGATTGGCAACGCGTCACGACAAAATCGAACGTCTACATTGAAGGCCGGTCGCTGACGCTGGCGGCCGCGCTGGCCATGGCGTCCTATTATTGCCAGATTCCGCTCGGCCACGTCCTTTGCACCGGCGATCTCGCCCAGGACGGGCGGGTGCTGCCGATTGACCGCGACGGCATGAAACTGAAGCTCCAATTCCTGAACGCGCCGTCGGCCGGCGCGTTTTCCGAGCTGGTCATCCCGGGCGACGGCGGCGAATCGGAGATCCACATGGCGCGCATCAAGGTTCACTGCGTGAAAACCCTCAGGCAGACACTCGAGCAAATCGCGGCTTCGTATCCGCTCGAAATCAATTTGCCGGACACGGCCCTCTCGTCCGATCCGCAGGACGCCGCGCTTCTGGCCGCCTCGCTTCTGAACCGCGCCCGGGTGGACCTCCGCGGGAATGATCCGGCGGCCGCGATCGATAAGTGCGACCGGATTCTCAACCTGGACAGCCGCAACGCCGAGGCGTGGTACTTGAAGGGAGTCGCCTGCCTGAGAACGCAGTGCACGGAAATGGACCTGCCGCTCGCGCTGCTTCCCATCGCCGTCCGATGGGACCGGCCGCTGGACCACCAAGACCGGAACCGGACGGTGACGGCGAGGGCCTGTCTTCAGGAAGCCGCGCGGCTTTCGAGTGAATGCCGGGACCGTCTGGCCGGCGGCGTCTCACGAGCGTTGAGCATTGCTTCGTATGAATGCGCCGGAAAAGTCAAGGATTCACTCCCGGCCGCCGGCCGGCCCGGCCATCTGGAAACGCTCCAGAAAATGGTGATGGAAATGGCAGCCGTCGGAAGCATTCTCTCAACCCAGGGCTCGTGGTTCTCCTCGGGACAGGAGTTCGACGCCCTCGTCCGAAACTGGACGGAGGCCTGTGACAAAGCGGCGGATCGCCTCAAACAGATCCGCGCCGTCGAACGCGACGTCCGCGTCGATCTGGCATTGAGCCGCCTGGCGGCGCTGCGGCCGTCCTCCCCCGGGCATTTTTGGCGGGGCCTGCTGTACGCAGGCTTCACCGCGCTGGCCCTTCTGATCGTCGCCCTCGACCCGGACTTCTTCCTGCCGGTCGAATTCATCCTCCCGGCGGTCACCGCCATCCTCGCGATCGCGATTCTGTCCGCCGGATGGCACCTCCTGACGTACCAACCCCCTCGGTCCGTCCGGCGCCTCCTCGACGCTCTGTGGGCCAAACACGCCAAAAAACGCGGCATCGAACCTGTCGAGGCAGCCGAGGAATCTCTGGAAACTGCCTGCGCGCAGGTGGAATCACTTGCCGCAAGACTCCGTTAAGGATACACTGATTTTATGCGGTATCGATTTTTGAGTGACGGTCGCACGGCCGTTTCGGAAATCGGATTTGGCGTATGGTCGGTTGCCACGACCTGGTGGGGCGTCAAAGACGCGCAGACCGGAATCCGGCTTTTGCGGGAAGCCCTGGACGCGGGCGTCACGTTTTATGACACCGCCGACGTCTACGGGAACGGTTTAGGCGAGACGATGCTGGCCGACGCGTTCTGGAAAAGCGGCGTGCCGCGCGACCGGCTCGTCATCGCCACAAAGTTCGGCTACGACATTTACACCCACGCCGGGGAGCGCGGCGGGCACAGCGAATTGCCGCAGGATTTTTCCGCGCCCTTCATCCGCCGCGCCTGCGAGGAGAGCCTGCGCCGGCTGGGCGCCGACTATATCGACATCTACCAGCTCCATAATCCACGCATGGACGCCCTCCGGAGCGACGAGGTTCTGGAGGCGCTGGATCAGTTGAAGGCGCAGGGAAAAATCCGGATCGGCGGTGTCGCCCTCGGCCCGGACATCGGCTGGTTTGACGAGGGCATGGAATCGCTCCATCGTGAAGGGATCGACGCCATTCAAATCATTTACAGCCTCCTGGAACAGGACCCCTCCTCCGGATTTTTTCCGGCCGCCGAACAGCAGAACAAGAGCCTGATCGTCCGCGTGCCCCATGCCTCCGGGCTTCTCGACCGGAGCTACTCGCCCGAAAAACATTTTTCGAAATCGGATCACCGGAGCCACCGCAAGGAAAAATGGATGGCCGCCGGGATCGCGGCGATTCAGATACTGGAGTTTCTCGAAGCTGGCCGACGCCTCTCCCAGGCCGCCATCCAGTTCTGCCTGGCCCAGCCGAGCGTCAAGACCGTTCTGCCGAATTTTACGTCCTCCGAACAGATCCGTGAGTTCTGCGCCGCCGCCGACCTCCCGGCCCTCTCGCAGGAGGATCTGGCCCGGATCCGGCGGTTGTGGGACGAAGGCCTAAGGGATTCTCTCGTTCAGCCGCTGTCCGATTCCAAGACAAAGCCGGCGCCGGCGCCGGCCGCAAAAATTTCTTGAGCCCCGCCACCGGCATGATCGACGCGCAGAAACTCATGGAGGACCCCATCAATCGCGCCCTCCTCAAAACCGGCGAGGCCGGGCTGGCCGGCCAGCCGTTCTCGCATCAGCCATGGGACCAACTCGCGGCCATGGCGCAAAAAAAATACAAGACATCGGTGGGTGGCGCTGAAGTTCGGGACCGCATACGGGATTTGACCAGGGCCGGGCAGGTCCGGTATTCCCGGTGGATTCTTGAAACCGGCAAGCTCGTCGGGAAAACCAACACCGCGCTCGTCGCGCTCGCCGCCGACTCCGCGCAGGTCAACCGCGCCGCAGAAGTCCTCACGAACCACCCGGGCGTCAGCCACTGTTACCTGCGCGGCGACAAGGGCTACAACGTGTGGTTCACACTCGCGGTCCCGCCCGAATGGTCGCTCGAATCGACCGCCGAGCGGCTCCGGGACCTCTGCGGAGGCGCCGCCGTGCGGGTCCTGTTCGCGGAGCGGATGCTGAAAATCCAGGTCGCGCATACGGCGGCGTCCGAAAAAAAAGCGGGGGATCTGGCGGACGAAGCCGCCGAGGTGGTCCAGCCCGATGCAAAGGGATCGATTCTGAGCGAGGCGGAGGAGCGCTGTCTCGAATTGCTCTGGGAGCCGGTCGACTTCTCCGAAGGATCGCCGGAATGCGGCGCCGACGAGCCCTACGCGCTGCGGGCGCGAGCGGCGGGAATGGACCCTGCCGATTTTGAAATACGGATGCGGGACTTGCAGAATAAAAAAATCCTGCGGCGGTTTTCGGTCATCCTCAACCACCGCAACGCCGGCATCTCCGCCAACGGGATGTGCCAGTGGGACGTGCGGGACGAGCAGGTCGACCGCCTGAGCGCCCTCATTCCCAAATTCGCCGCCGTCACCCACGCGTATCTGCGCACGCGCTATGAAGACATTCCATATCGTTTGTACGCCATGCTTCACGGCCCGTCCTTCGAGTGGATCAAGGAACGCAAAACGGCCATCGACGCCGCTGCGGGGGAGGCAGGCATTGATATCCGCGCAACCCGCGTCCTGGTTTCCGGACGCGAGCTCGGCATGAAACCGCCCTGCCCCGTGCCCAGCGTCCATCGCGCCTGGTTTCAAAAACATGACCCGACCGGCCTCTGTCGAAAACGCGCCTGACCGCGCGGCCGGCGCGACCGACGCACCGGAAAAGGCGATGCGGCATTTCGTTTCCTACGCGTTCTACAAGGTCCAGACCGATTTCCGGAAACTGGACGCGCGCGCGCGGGAAACGGCCATCCGGCAATTTCAGGAGTACCTCCAAACCTGGTCGAGCCGCGTCAAGCTCTATACCTATTCGACCGTCGGCACGCGGCCTGACACCGACTTTCTGCTCTGGCGGATATCAGCCCAGATGGATGATTTCAACACCATGTCCGGCGCGCTCAACAAACTCTCGATCGGCCCCTACCTCGATTCGGCCTACGCGTATCTGGCCATGACCAGAAAATCCATGTATGTCGACAAGCATCGCCACCCGGGCCAGGAAGGCACGCGGCTCACCATCGAGCCAGGCGAAGCGAAATACCTGTTCATTTATCCCTTCGTCAAAACCCATGACTGGTATCAGCTCCCGATGGCGGACCGGCAGCAGATGATGAACGAGCACATCGAGGTCGGGCACAAATACCCCACCGTCCGGATCAACACCACGTATTCCTACGGCCTGGACGATCAGGAGTTCGTCGTGGCCTTCGAGAGCGACCAGCCCGGCGATTTCCTCGACCTCGTCATGGAGCTGCGCACCGGCAAGGCCCGGCCGTACACCGAGCGGGACACGCCGATTTTCACGTGCATCAAGAAATCCTTCAAGGAACTCTGCGACGAGCTCTAGTTCCGAACCATGAAACAGGAACTGCTCCGGAAAGACATCCTGAAGAAGGCCACCCGGCGGGACTGGACGGAGGAGAACGGCGTGCGGATGGGGTTTCACCTTATCGAGAAAAACGGCCTCACGATGCGGCTGGCCGGCGTCTGGGGGTTCTGTTACGGCGTGCTCTACGCGATCGAAGCCGTCTACGACACCCTGCAGAAATACTCGGACAAAAAAATCTATGTCCTCGGCGACCTCATCCACAACCCGCATGTCAACACGGAGCTTCAGAAGCGCGGCGCCGTGTTTCTGGATCCCGACGAGATCGACCGGATCGAGCCGGACGCCGTCGTGGTCGTGCCCGCCTTCGGCACGCGCAAGGACATTTTCCAGAAAATCCGCGACCGGCACTTCGTCTCGGTCGACACGACCTGCCCGGAAGTGCGGACCGTCGAGGAGGAGGTAACCGAGTTCAGCCGAAGCGGCTTTACCGCGGTGATCCACGGAAAGGTCGAGCATCAGGAATCAATCGCAACGAGTTCCTTCGCCGATCACTACCTGATCATCCGCGACACCGTCGAGGCGGCGCAGGTCTGCCGGTTCCTCCGCGGGCAGGAATCACGCGAGTCGATCCTCCACACCTTCGCGCGGGCCCACTCACCCGGATTCGACCCCGACCTTCATCTGCGCCGGATCGGCATGGCCAACCAGACCACCATGCTCATGAACGAGTCGCTCGAAATTTTCGAGATGTTCCGCGAGGCCATTTCAGCCCGCGACGGGGACACGCGAAACTTCCACGCCATGAAAACCATCTGTTCCGCCACCCAGGACCGCCAAGACGCCGTCGGGCGGCTGGCCCGGCAGGAACGCATGGACCTCTTCATCGACGTCGGAGGCCATGCCAGCTCCAATACCCGCAATCTGGCCATCACCGCGCACAAGACCTGCGGCGTCCCCGTGTATCACATCGAACGCGCGGATTGTTTCGACCGCAACGCCATCACCTATCTGCCCACCGACCAGCCCCGGCCGGTCACACAGCGAAACTGGCTGCCCGCCCCGCCCGTGTCGGTCGGCCTGACCGCAGGCGCGTCGACCCCGCACTCCGAATTGGAGGAAGTCATTCAGAAGTTACTGAGTTTTTTCTGACAAAATCGCCTGCGCCCGCTCCAAGTTCCGCCGGGCCGCGGCGTCGTTCGGATTGAGGCGCACCGCTTCGGAAAAATGGCGCGCCGCGTCCCGCAGTCTCCCCTGTTCGGCCAGCGCGTTTCCCAGGAGGTAATGGGTGAGCGCGTCGCGCGGTTCCAGGTTCAGCGCCGCTTCCAGATTCCTCATGGCGTCGGCCGGCCGGCCCAGTTGGTACAGGGCGGTTCCGAGATTCCGGTACACCGTCGCCAGATGCCGCGTCGGATACCGCAGCGCCTGGCTGTATTGGTCGACCGCTTCCTGCAATTTTCCGGTCCGGGCCAGCGCGTTTCCGAGATTGTTGTAGACGTCGGCGTTGTCGGACCGGATACGGAGCGACGCCTGATACTGAACGATCGCCTCGTCCGTCCGGCCGCGTTCGGCGAGGGCCGAACCAAGGTTCTGATGCGCGAGAAAATTGCGGTCCGTGACCCGGAGGGCCTGCTCAAAGAGGGTGACGCTGTTTTCCCAGTGCCGCACCTGTGCGCGGGTCAGCGCGAGGAGCAAGCCGACCGTCACGACCGCCGCGATCCAGCAGATACGGGGGCTTCGAGACAACAGTTCGGCGGCACCCCACGCCAGGGCCATCAGCAGGCCAACGTGGGAAATATACGTATACCGGTCGGCCATCGCGAACCGGACGAGTCCGATCATCGGAAGAAGGCTGAGGAGGTACCAGAACCAGCCGACCGCGAGATACGGAAACCGGCCCGAGTACCTGAGGCAGATCACGGTGATGGCGATAAGAACAGCCCCCGTCGACAAAATCTGCCACGCCGGATACGTCGTTTCCGGGAAGGGATAAAAAACCGCCAGCGCGGTCGGCCAAAAGAGTTTTCCGATGTACGAAACATACGAGATCACGGCGTTCGACGCTTGAAGCGCGAAGGGGACGGCGCGGCTGTCGATTTCCTTTGAAAGATGCGACGCGGTCCAGAGCGCGAGTCCCACGGAAAGTCCGAGCATCGGCAGTTTTTCCATGAATGTTTTCCGCCACGCCGCCGCGTCGAACGGTCGGAAACGAATCCTGTTCAGAGGCCAGAAGTCCAGAAGCCACAGCACGAGCGGCAACGGCGCCACCGCCGGTTTTGTGAGCAGGCACAGGAAAAACGCCAGCGCCGTGATCAGATACCGCTGGACGCCGGGCGACGCGGCATACCGCGCGTACGCGAGAATCGTGAGGTTCCAGAAAAACGCGCTCAGGACATCCTTGCGCTCCACCACCCACGCCACCGACTCGACGCGCAGCGGATGGACCGCCCACACGGCGGCGACAACGGCGCTTGGACCGGATGCGCCGGTCAGGCGCACGAGCGCGAGAAACAGGAGGATCGCGTTGAGCGCGTGTATCGCGACATTGACCAGATGGTGCGGCTGCGGATCCAGCCCGAAGAAATGAAACAGGACCTGATGGGATACGGAGACGGCGGGCGTCCACATGAAATTCCGGCTGAAATCGGTCAGGCCGGTTTTAAAGGACCACGTGAGGCCGGCCCACGACAGGCCGTTTCGGATTTCCGGCACCTGAATAACGTAATCGTAATCGTCATAGTTGATGAAATCGCAGCGGGACACATCCCAGAACGCGATCGCCGAAATCAGAAAAAGGAGAAGACAGAGCAGGACCGAAGAGCGGCCGGCCACCCCCCTCACCTCAATCCTCTCCCCCCTCCGGGGGGAGAGGAGGTGAATAGTTACGTTTCGCCAGCCTATTGCCTGAGATCGAGTACGGTGCCGAGCATCTCGTCGGCGGTTTGGATGGGCTTGAGATTGGCTTCGAATGCGCGGTGATCCACGATCTGGTTGACCATTTCATTCACGAGATCAACATTGGATCCCTCCAGCGCGCCCGGGATCAGGGCGCCGAATCCCGCCTGCCCCGGCGCGCCCACGGCGGGCGCGCCGACGGCCGCCCTCGCGAGTTGGATCTGCCCGATCGCCTCGACCGACCCGTCCGGCATCACGGCGCCGACGCGGCCGTCCGACATCACCTGCAACGCCTGCGCCCCGGCGGGCACGGTCATCGGCGGCTCAAGCAGATTCCCCTGAGCGTCGGCAAGCCGGCCCTGCCCGTCGAGCCTGAAACTGCCGTCGCGCGTCAACTGAACGGCGCCGGCCGCGGTTCGCACCTGAAAAAACCCGTCCCCGGCGACCGCCAGATCCATCACGCCGCCCGTCCGGAGGATCGGCCCCTGTGCCGCAAGCGTATCGATCGCGTTGATCCTTGTCCCGCCCGTCCGCAGGTCCGCCTGGGTCGCGCGATGCGCCTTGAATCCAGCCGTCTGCACGTTCGCGACATTGTGAGCCGTCACCGCCTGCCGGTCCACGGCGGTCTGGAGGCCGGAAAGGGAAAAGAGAAAGGTCGATGAAATAGCCATACGGTAATTTTCCCCAGCCGGCGGGTTTCCTGTCAAGAAGAAGGTGTGATATATTTTTGGGCATGAAGCTGTCACACCTGTTTGCGATGGGATGGCTGTGCATCACGATCTTGACGGCTACCGCGGGCGCCGAGACGCCGCAGGTCAAGCTTGTCACGTCGAAAGGCGAAATCCTGTTGGAGTTGGACGAAGGCCGGATGCCGGTGGCCGTGAAGAATTTTCTCGATTTCGTCCGGCGCGGGCACTACGACGGCACCGTGTTCCACCGCGTGATCAAGGGCGCCCTCATCCAGGCCGGCGGATTCACCCGCGACCTCAAGATCAAACCGGCCGGGCTGGACCTTCCGGCCGACACCGGCAAGGCGCTCAAGAACACGGCCGGCACGGTCGCGACGGCCTGCGCCGGATCATCCGGCGGCGCGACCGCGCAGTTCCTCATCAACGTGGCGGACAACGCCTACCTCGACAACTGGCAGGGCGGCCATCCCGCCTGTTATTCGGCCTTCGGGCGGGTCGTGGAGGGCTGGGATGTCGTCACGCAGATTTCGGAGAGCCCGACGGAAAATAAGGGGGGGGAGTTCAAAAAGCTTCCGAAAGAAACTATCGTGATTGATACAGCCATGGTTATGAACGACGCTTCGTCCGAAACCAGTCCCGTGCCCTACGAAGGCTTGATCGCCGTGCTGTCCACGACGCAGGGCGACATTACGGTGGAGCTCTATCCGAACGAGGCGCCGGTCACGGTGACGAATTTCACGAACCTCGCGCTCCGCGGATACTACAACGGGCTCACATTCCACCGGGTCATCAAGGACTTCATGGTCCAGGGCGGCGATCCGACCGGCACGGGCGCGGGCGGGCCGGGCTATCAGTTTCAGGACGAATTCCACCCGAGGCTCAAACACAACACCCGCGGGATTCTCTCCATGGCCAACGCCGGCCCCCGCACCAACGGCAGCCAGTTCTTCATCACCCACAAGGCCACCCCCTGGCTCGACGGCAAGCACTCTGTGTTCGGCCGCGTCGTCCAGGGCCAGGACGTGGTCGACAAAATCACCCAAGGCGACCGGATACAGAAAGTCACGATCGAAGGCTCGACGGAACGATTATTCAAGGATCAAAAGGAGAATCTGGACCGCTGGAACGGCATCTTGGGTAAAAAATAACGACTACTTCAACTTCTTCTCGATCTGCCTCAGCATGAGTTTCACCAACGGGCGCTTTGGGTCGATCGCGATGGCGCGTTCGACGGCGGCCTTGGCCTTGCCGTATTCTTTGATTTCCAAGTACCGCCGCGCGAGGTTCTCGTAGCGGTTGGCCAGGTTGACGGCGCGGTTGATCTTCGGGTGGCCACGGCGGCACGGTTTGCCCTGAAAGAGGCGCCGGATCGTCGTCTGATAGGCGAGGCCCGATGTCGGCACCGCAAGGCACGCCTCGTGGTCGTAGACGTCGCGGAGGCCCTCGACGACATGCGCGCCGAACTCGTGCGCGATGATGTGGGACAGCGCGAGGAGCCGGTCCTTTTTCGTGAATTCCCCGGAATCCCTCAAATCCGAGATCGCCGGGAAATCCGTGAAGATCGGAAACGTCGACACGATCGCCTGCGGGCATTCCTCCTCCGAAAATCCGTTGAGGAGTCCCCCGCGCAACAGACTGTGGGGTGGCGCGTCCGAAAGGGCGTCGTCCAGCAGCATCACGTTCGTCACGATCAGGTGGTCCGTCACGCTGTCCGGCCACACCGTTTCAAAGACCCGCTCCCAGTGCCAGTAGCTGTGCTTCATCGGCAGGGCTGTATCGAAAAAAGGCATCCCGGCGGGCGTCCGGAGGCTTTTCCAGAGCCTGTATTTTTCATCATAGATCAGCAGAAGGTTCAGCGCGGCCTGTTCGGGCGTCGTGATCCGGCTTCGGATTGAAGCCGGCACGTAGGATCGCAGCGCGTCGATCGGCAGGGCGCGCAGGACGTCCGACTGCTGTGAGAGGAACCGCATCACCGTGTCCGTCCCGTCGAGCGAATAAGAAAACCGGCGCCACTCGTTGAGGACCGGAAGCTTTCGCAGCGGCTCCGCCAGATAGGAATCGACCGATTCGGTCCGGTCGATCCGGAACCGCACCCTTTTCCGATACCAGGTCTCGATCCACTTCGACGCCGTCTGAAGCGCCTCCGACACCACCGCCTTGGGCGCGCTTGGCAGACGCGGATCGACGACCAGCACAACTGACACGGCCTGGCGGACAGACGTGTCCGTCCGGCGAGGCTCGGCGCCGGCGTACGCCGAGAGAGCCGCCAGCGCGAACCAGATCGCAAAAATTCTTCTGTTCAGGATACCCGGCCCCCGCCTATTTGATGACCGAAGCTTTCCAATCGTATCCAATCGACGGATCGTCGTGCGGCAGGCGGAGTTCATCGGCGGGATCGTAGACGCCGGACGTGACGTACACGAGGTGCATGGGCCCCGCGAGGACCTTGTATCCGTGCGCGACCATCGTCGGAATCCTGATCACGCGAGCCGGATATCCGTCGCCCATGAAAACTTCCTGGGTGACGCGATGGGTGCGCGACTGCGTCCGAAGATCGTGCAGGACCGCCTTGATCACGCCGCTCACCACATACCACCAGTCGATCTGCTTTTTGTGATAATGCCATGCCTTGGCCGCCCCCACGTGCGTCATCGTGTGGCTGGCCTGCCCGAACCCTTCGGAAAAAAACCCGTCCGTCACGCGGATCATCTCCCGAAAAAACCCGCGCTCATCGCTGTGCGTCACCAGGTCCTTGATCTCAACGCCCTCAATCATCGTCATAGGCGCGCATCATAGCAGGATTTGGGGGTCGCGCAAGACTGCTTCCCCATGACCATGCACTTCCCATTGTTGGAATTCTCCGGATTTCTGTTATAGTCACGGCAGTAGCGTGAGTACTGATTTTCTGGAATGGCCGTCTTCCTATTTGATCCTGACGGCGGGGGCGGGGTTTCTCTGCCTATTCGTCCTCCGCGAAGAGCGGTACAAGGGGTGAAGATCCAGAAGACGCTGTCCATTCTCCTTTTCAGCATGGCCGCCTTCTGTCTCATCCTCTTTGCGTTCTGGCGCCTGCACCCGGCGCCCGAGGATGCGGTGTACAAGCTGTTTTCGTCCTCTCCGCCCGGCCAGCGGGTGGCTCTGTTTCCATATTATCTCTCCCGTCTTGCATGGCCAACGTTCCTTCTCGGAGTATCGGCGCTGGTGATGGCGTGCCTGTTGCGCCGCTTCCCGGATCTCATGGCGGATTCGGACCGGCCAACGCCGCTGTTCAGCCCGGGGTGGGGCGTATTTCTGGCGAGCGTGCTGGCGCTGTATTTCGAGATATTGCTGATCCGGTGGCTGACATCGGAAATGCGGGCGCTGGCCTATTTCAAGAACCTGACGCTGATCTGCGCCTTCCTGGGCATGGGCGCGGGAATGCTGATGAAAGACAAGTCCATTTCCCTCCTCCCCTATTTTTCCGTCCTCTTCGCCCTCGTGACGTTTCTCGGGGTGTCACCGCCGGGAAAACTGCTGGGCCGGCTTGACATTCCCGGCTCCACCGTTCTGTTTCTGTTTCAAACCTGGACGGGCAACCTCGCGGTGCGGGCCCTGGCGTTTTACGTGTTCATCACCGGCATGATCGCCGTCCAGTCCATCCTGTTTGTCCCGTTCGGCCAGGCCATTGCGCGCTGGATGGAACCGCTGCCGACGCTCCGGGCGTACAGCATCAACATCGCCGGCAGCCTGTCCGGCCTGTGGCTGTTTTCGGCGCTGTCCCATCTTTCCCTGCCGTCGTGGTTCTGGTTTACCGTCGGTCTTGGAATATACCTGTTCGTCTCGTATTCCGTTCACCGGCTGCGGCTGTTCGCGATGGAACTGGTCTTGTGCATCCTGACCGTGTTTGCCGTGATCTGGGGCGACGCCGGCGCGATATGGAGCCCCTATTACAAAATCGAGGTCGTCCCGTGGTATCTGGACGTTGTCTGCGGCAGGGACTATGGGAAGAAGTACTACAAGGAACTTGGGGACGGAAAAATCCCGTTTGGATATGCGCTGGCCTACAATGAAGTCTACTACATCAACGCGTTGAACACGTCGCCGGAATTCATTTCGCAGTTTCCAGAATACCGGTCCTGCCGGGACCGGACGATCTCCCACAATCTGATGGCGCTCGATACCTTTTCCCCCCGCGACAAGGACCTGCTAATCGTGGCGTCCGGGCCGGGCAACGACATCGCCGTGGCGTTGGAGCGCGGGGCCCGAAGCGTCGACGCCGTGGACATCGATCCCGTTGTCGTCGATCTGGGAAGGAAACTGCACCCCCAACAGCCGTACGCCGACACGCGGGTCTCCGTTCACATCAACGACGCCCGGACGTATCTGCAATCCACGTCAAAGCAATACGATTACATCCTGTTCGCATCGCTGGACGCGCACACCCTCCTCAGCGGCATGTCCAGCATTCGGCTCGACAATTTCATTTACACCAGGGAATCGATTCAGGCCGCCCGAGCGCGACTGAGGCCGGACGGCCTGCTGGTGATCATCTACTGGGGCCAGTCGCCGTTCATCCTCGGCCGGTTCGATCAGATGCTCAAATCCGCGTTCCCGGAGGACCAGGTGTGGATGAAAGGCGTCCTGTATGCCGCAGGCGACGGACTCCTCAAGTACAGGGACCGTCTGCCGCCGGCGGACGTCAGCGACGGAACGGTGAACGAACAGACGGTGCCGTCGGACGACTGGCCTTTCATTTATCTGCAGAGCCGCCACATTCCCGGCGTCTTTTTTTACATGGCCTTCATCATGATCGTCCTGGCCTTGTGGCTGGCCAACCGGGCCATGGGCCAGATTAGGCAGATCGACTGGGGCTTTCTGTTTCTCGGCGCCGGGTTTCTGCTGATGGAAACGAAGTCCGTCACCCAGATGTCGCTGCTGTACGGCAGTACCTGGTTCGTAAACACGGTGGTGTTCACGGCGATCCTCGTCGTCATCCTGCTGGCCAACGGCGTCGCCCGCCGCCACGCCGCGTTTTCCGAGAACCTGCTCTACGCATCGATCTTCGCGGCGCTGATCCTGGGGTATCTCCTGGACGCGAACCAACTGATGGGCTTGGAGGGTATCTGGCGGCACGCCGTGGCGGGACTCTTCATAGGCCTGCCGTTCTTCTTCGCCGCCTTCATCTTCGCCTTGAAACTGCGAGCCGTGCCCCCGCCTCTGATCGGGGTCGCGATGGGATCCAACCTGATCGGCTCCACCCTGGGCGCCGTCGCGGAATACGGTTCGCTGGTGTTCGGGATCAAATTCCTGAGCATTCTAGCCGTCCTTTTTTACGGCGCCGCGTTCCTGAACAGCGTCTTCAAGCGTTCAACCCGGATACCCGCCAATGGCGATTCTTGAACATCTTCTCCACCAGCCGTCCCATGTTTCGGTCGTCGCCGGATCTGTCGTATTTGCGGGTTTGTTCTTTTTGACGCGTTCCGCCGCGTCGCTGTCCCGGCTCGCCTTTGCTTTGATCCTGTTCGAGATCGTCTTCGTCACACTCCACTACTCCGGCATGTTCTACCACACCGTCCTCCTCAAAGACATCGCCTTTCAGGCCGTGAACTTCACCCTCTTCCTTCTCTGGCTCGGACATTTCTCCGACAAGGAAACGTTCCGGGTGACGCCGACGCCGTTGAACGGCGCCATCCTCGTTTTTTTCTGGCTCGGGATCGTCGGCGCCATGGCGGCGCCCCGGCAGTTTTGGTATTACGCCATGGAGTGGTCCGTGCGGTTCGCGGCGGCCGGCCTGTTTTTTTATCTGATCGTCACCTTCGTGAACACGCGCCGCCGCTGGACGATCGCGCTTCACACCTATGTCGCCATGGTCCCGATTACCTCGATCTATGCCATTCTTCAGATGCAGGGTCTGGACATGGAGAAGTGGGGCTATGCCGTCAAACACGCGACATTCGCCAACAAGGATTTTTTCGCGTCCTTTCTCACCTATACCACACCCATTGCGCTCTGCATGGCGATCGGCGCGCGCCGGCCGTTGGCCGCGGCCGGATACGCGATCTCGGCGTTGCTCGGCCTGTACAACCTCTGGGTGGGCGAGACGCGCGGGGCGTGGCTCGGGATGATGGTATTTCTGGGTCTGCTGGCGTGGTTCGAGTGCCGGTTCGGGCGGCTCAGGGAGTGGTTGGGCCGGCGGTGGAAGACGGTTGCGATCGCGGCGCTGGCATCGCTCGTCGTCGTTTCTCTGGGTCTGGCGGTGATGTCGGCGCATCGGTTGGAAACGCTGCAATCGATTTTTCAGGTTCACAAGGGAACGAACATCATCCGGCTGTACATGTGGTGGGGCGCGTCCCGGATGCTCTGGGACAACCCGTGGTTCGGCCAAGGGCTGGGAACCTCGTTCGTCACTTTCCCCTTTTTCCGGCCCGACCGGTACCGGCGGATCGGGATGGCGCCGAGCACCGATTATGTGCATTCGGAACCGATGCAATTCTTGTGCGAGCAGGGCATTCTGGGATTTTCGGGATGGCTGGCGATGCTGGCCGTATTTCTCACGGTTGCGTATCGGCGGCTGAAACAAACGCAGGATGTGGCGGACCGATACGCCTTATTTGGACTCGTGGGTGGATTCGTGGGTGCGGTGGTTCATGATTCGTTGAATATCAATCTGCGTTATACCTCGAGCATGATGGCGTTTTGGGGATCGATGGCGCTGGCCACCCGTTTGGCGATCGGGTTCGATCCGGAGACCCGAAAACAGACCCTGCAGGACATCCGCCGCCGGGCCGAATCCGTTTCGCCGGCCCATCATCAGGCCGTCCGGCACTTTGTGATCCTGCCGGCGGCCATAACCGCGTTCGCATTCATGGCCTACTGCCAGTTTCGCGTGCTCAAGGGCGACTGCGCGTGCAAAATAGCCATGGCCGACCGGGGGCGATCCATTTCGTCCATTCCCCTCGGAAAGACGGCCCTGCAATCGAATCCTTACAATCCCTCGGCAGCCTACGCCTTGGCCAGCGCCTACCACGACATAAATGAGCCGGGCAAGACGCTGGAGGCCCTTGGAGCGGTCATGCAACTGGCGCCGAATCACAGCTATACGCACCGGGTCATTGCCGCAAACTTGATGCGCCTGTATTTCACGACGAATCAGCCGAAGTATCTGCACGCGGCGAATCTGGAATTCGAGGGATTTGCCGTCATGAACAACGACCATGAGCCGCACATGAAAGTCATTGAGGGGTATCGCACGTACTTGAAGAACGGCGCGCGCGCACACCATCACAACCAGTTCATCTTCTGGCTCGTTCAGGAAGACGGCTTCTTCAACCTCTTGCGCTTCTGGAGCGGCTGGGAATGGGGGGTCGGCCGGTATCCTGAAGATCTCCACTTGCAGACGTTATACGCCACTTACCTTCAAGCGGGCGAAACGGCCATGCAGGATCACTGGAACCTCCGGGTCGAGTTTGTGCGGATCAGCGGCCGGCCGTGGCAGGAGGCGCAGTATGCCGTCAAAATGGCGGCGGCATTCGCGTCCCGGAGGTTGCACGTCCTCCGGTATGCCCTGGGGGGCCTCTTGGTGCTGAAGGATCCGGAGGCCGATCTCCTCTATTTAATCAACATTCTCGAAGGCCTGCGCCCCGAACATCTGCCCGCCAACCTCTGCCGCGGCATGCGGCAGGAACTGATCAGGGCGGCCGAGGGTCGGATCGATTCGCCCCTCCTCTATTACGCGCTGGGCGTCCTGTCCCACCGCGCCGACGAACGGGACATGGCCACCCGTTTCTTCGCCACGGCGCGCAATCGTGCCGTCGGCGACGATTCCCACGCCCGGATTCTGCGGAGGATCAGCCAGTACGGATACTGAGTTCTGACCGCTCATTTCCCATTGTTGGAATGCTCCGGATTTCTGTTATAGTTGCACCAATCGGATGTGGACTGATTTCCTGGACTGGCCCTCTTCCTATTTGATCCTCATGGCGAGTGGGGGGTTTCTCTGCCTGTTCTTCCTCACGCGCTCCTCCAGAGTCTTCTCCAGCCTGGTTCATGCATCGGTGCTGTTTCTCATCGCGTTCGTTGTCTTCCATGTATCCAGTATGTTTGAAAACGGAATCATCCTGAAACCCGTCGTGTTTCAATTCGTCGTTTTCACCCTCTTTCTCATGTGGCTCATCCACGCGACCGCCGGGTCAGCGCCTCCGGCGCCCCAACTGGCGCCAAGTCCCATGAACATCCCCGTGTTCGTTTTCTACTCGGTGTGCGTGCTGTGCGCCGCATGGACGCCCCGGCGGTTTTGGTATGGCGCGCTTGAGTGGAGCGTCAAGCAGGCGGCGGTTGTTTTGTTCTTTTTTCTGGCCTTCAATTTCGTCAACACGCGAAAACGCTGGGACCAGGCCATCAAGACGCTTCTGGGAGTGATGGGTCTCAGTTCCTTTTATGGCGTTCTTCAGCTTCAGGGCTACGACTTCATTGAATGGGAAGGCGCCCGTGGATGCGCGACGTTCGGCAACAAGGACATCTTCGCCTCGTTTTTGACCTACACCGCTCCGGTGGCCCTCATGATGGCTGTCGGATCAACCGGCCTGGTCCGCCCGGCCCTCTACGGCATTCTCGCCGTGCTTGGACTCTACAACATCTGGGTGGGTGAAACCCGCGGCGCCTGGGTCGGCCTCATGGTCTTCCTTCCCGCCTGGTTCTATTTCGAGTGCCGGTGGGGCCGGCTGAACCGCCGGCTGGGCGGCTTAAAGAAGGCGATGCTGATCGGCCTGCTCGCTGGGACGCTTGGGATTTCGCTTGCTTTGGCGTTCATGTCCCAGCATCGTTTGGACACGTTGAAATCCATTTTTCAGACCCAACTGGGCACCAATCTCGTGCGCGTCCATATGTGGTGGTCCGCCGCCCGGATGGTCTGGGACAGCCCCTTGTTGGGCCAGGGGATGGGGACCTCGCATCTGACCTTTCCATATTTCCGTGTTGACAACTACCAAAGGGCGGGATTGTCGCATAACACGGATTTCGTTCATTCGGAGGAATTGCAGATCCTGTGCGAGCAGGGGATTCTGGGATTTTCCGCATGGATGTCGATGTTGGTGATATTCCTGTACATGGTCTGCCGGAAACTCGGGACGATCCGGGAACAGTCCGACCGCTATCTCTTTTTCGGCCTTGGCGCCTCCTTCATCGCCGGCATTGTTCACGATTCCCTGAACATCAATCTGCGATACACGACCAGCATGGTGGTCTTCTGGTTCCAGATGGCGATCATCACCCGGTACATGACGGGGTTCGAGGAGCCAAAGGAGAGGAAGCAAGCCCTGAAAGAGGCGCGCAAGATAACCGCGAAGTTCGGCGCGCCGAAAGAAATCGTCGCGCTGTCTCTGGGACTGGCCGGGGTATCCCTTCTGGCGTATGGACAAATCCGCATCCTGCGCGGCAACCGCATCCCATCGAAAAACGAGACGTCCACGATGGCGGCCGCCCACAAGCGCGCCTTGAAGATTCTCAAGTGCAATCCTTACGATCACGAGGTGTACTACAATGTGGCACATTACTGTTTCCTGGAAGGCCGCTATCGGGAGGCCCTTCAGTTCCAGGACCGCCTCCTGCAGATCGCGCCCAATTACGCCCAGATCCATCCGGCCATCAGCGACACACGCAAAAAGCTCTTTGAGGAGACAAAATCGCCCGGCCTCCTGCATCAAAGTTTTCTGGACATGGAATACGCCGCGATCCTGAACAACAGCGCCGACGGACAGCTTCCAGTCGTCCAGTTCTGCACCGCCTACCTGAACGACACGTCCCGGGGACGTTATCACAATCAGTTTCTGATGTGGCAGGTTCTCGATGATTCCATGCGCAACTACTACCGTTACTGGAACGGCTTCTGGACGCAATTCGACATTTACGCCCACGTGCGCGCCCTCCTGCATCAGACCTTGTGGGAGGAGAATCTGAAATCGCATGACGAATCGATCACGAATTACTGGCTGTACAGAATCAATGTCAACCGCAAAATCGGGCCGAGCCGGGAGGAAGTGCGGTACACGTCAAAAATGGCCGCCCGATTCGCGGAGGCCGACCCGCTGATCCCTCAACACGCCGTGGGAATGATCGTCGACACCATGCGACAAAACACGGACCTGCTCTATCTGATCAGCATCCTCGAACATCTGAACGTGGGCCTGCGCCGCGGCCAGGCGCCGCCGGAGATGGTCCAGCAGGTTCGAACCAAGCTGATGCAAAGAGCGGGCGACCCCGCCCTGGACAGGTTTCTTGTGGCCTACGCGCTCGGCGTCGCCTCGGACAAGTTGTCGGACCCCGAGTCGGCGAGCGCCTTTTTCCAGTTTGCGGCGCCCGCCAAAGCATCCTATCGGATCATTCGCGAGGGACGGTACAGCCGGAGACGCGCCCATGGCGATTCTTGAGCATCTTATCCACCCGCCGGTCCATGTTTCGGTCGTCGCCGGATCTGTCGTATTTGCGGGTTTGTTCTTTTTGACGCGTTCCGCCGCATCGCTGTCCCGGCTCTCCTTTGCCTTGATCCTGTTCGAGATCGTCTTCGTCACGCTCCAACAAATTGCCATCCTCAAAGACGTCGCCTTTCAGGCCGTGAACTTCACCCTCTTCCTTCTCTGGCTCGGACATTTCTCCGACAAGGAAACGTTCCGGGTGGCGCCGACGCCGTTGAACGGCGCCATCCTCGTTTTTTTCTGGCTCGGGATCGGCGGCGCCATGGCGGCGCCCCGGCAGTTTTGGTATTACGCGGTGGAGTGGGCCGTGCGGTTCGCGGCCGCCGGCCTGTTTTTTTATCTGATCATCACCTTCGTGAACACGCGCCGCCGCTGGGATATCGCGCTTCACACCTATGTCGCCATGGTCCCGATTACCTCGATCTACGCCATTCTTCAGATGCAGGGTCTGGGCATGGAAAAGTGGGGTTATGCCGTCAAACACGCGACATTCGGGAACAAGGATTTTTTCGCGTCCTTTCTCACCTATACCACGCCCATCGCGATCTGCCTGTCGATCGGCGCGCGCCGGCCGTTGGCCGCGGCCGGATACGCGATCACGGCCCTGCTCGGCCTGTACAACCTCTGGGTGGGCGAGACGCGCGGGGCGTGGCTTGGGATGATGGTGTTTTTTGGCCTGCTGGCATGGTTCGAGTGCCGGTTCGGGCGGCTCAGGGAGTGGTTGGGCCGGCGGTGGAAGACGGTTGCGATCGCGGCGCTGGTGGCGCTCGTCGTCGTTTCTCTGGGCCTGGCGGTCATGTCGGCGCACCGGTTGGAAACACTGCAATCGATTTTCCAGGTTCACAAGGGAACGAACATCATCCGGCTCTACATGTGGTGGGGCGCGGCCCGGATGCTCTGGGACGACCCGTGGTTCGGCCAGGGCCTGGGAACTTCGCATGTCACCTTCCCCTTTTTCCGGCCTGACCGGTACCGGCGCGTGGGGATGGGGCCGATCACCGATTATGTGCATTCGGAACCGATGCAGTTTTTGTGCGAGCAGGGCATTCTGGGATTATCGGGATGGCTGGCGATGCTGGCCGTATTTCTCACGGTTGCGTATCGGCGGCTGAAACAAACGCAGGATGTGGCGGACCGATACGCCTTATTTGGACTC
>MFPR01000040.1 GCA_001784175.1 Candidatus Lindowbacteria bacterium RIFCSPLOWO2_12_FULL_62_27 | reverse complement strand
CACCCACACGCTCCGGTACCCCGTCGTCTCGTAGTTCCCCGCGTCGTCCTGCGCGATCACACGCCACTGGTACGTGTCCGTCGGATACACCGCCGACGGCGTGTAGCTCAGCGAGGTCGTCGTCTTGCTGTCATACAGCGTCCCCTGCTTCGTCACCTGCACCACATACGTGTCACCGTCTCCCGCCCACACGAACGTCGGCGTCGTGTTCTTCGTCTCATGCCCATCCCCGGGTCCCGCCAAACTCACACTCACGATCGTGTCCATGTACAGCGTCCGTGAAGTCGCCGTGTTGCTGTTCCCAGCGTTGTCCTGTGCGCTCACACGCCAGTAGTATGTGTCCGCCGGGTAGATGCTCGCCGGCGTGTAACTCAATCCCGTCGTCGTCACGCTGTCATGGATCGTCGCAAACGCGCTCGACTTCGATATCTGGATCGTGTATGTGTCCCCGTCTCCGCTCCATTCAAACGTCGGGATCACGTTCTTCGTCTCATGCCCGTCCACTGGACTCGTCAAACTCACGTTCACTCCCAAATCGATCTTCAACCGCCGCGACGACGCCGTCTCGTAGTTCCCCGCCGTGTCGTTCACCACCACGCGCCAATAGTACGTGTCCGTCGCGTACCCCGGACTCGGCGTGTACGTCAGTCCCCCCGTCGCCTTGCTGTCGTAAATCGTCCCGAATCCCGCGCTCGTCGATACCTGCACCACGTACGTCTCTCCGTCTCCCGTCCACGTAAACGTCGGCGTCGTGTCGTTCGTCTCCGCCGTGTCCACCGGACTGCTCAAACTCACGCTCACCTTCGTGTCCACCGTCACCACTCGCGTCGCCGTCGTCTCGTAGTTCCCCGCATCGTCCCACCCCACCACTCGCCAGTAATACAGGCCCGGCCCGTACCCCGGACTTGGCGTGTACGTCGCGCTCGTCGTCGTCGCCACGTCCAAGATCGTCGCAAACGTCGCCAGATTCGAGACCTGCACCACGTACGTGTCTCCCGTACCCGCCCATGTGAACGCCGGCGTCGTGTCGTTCGTCTCCGCCGTGTCAGACGGGCTCGTCTGGCTCACCGTCACCGTCGTGTCCACCATCAGCCTCCGGTACCCCGTCGTCTCCTGGTTCCCCGCATCGTCCCGCGCCGTCACACGCCACCAGTACGTGTCCTGCGGGTACACGCTCGCCGGCGTGTAACTCAATGCCGTCGTCGTCCTGCTGTCGTAGATCGTTCCGAACCCCGTATCCTTCGATACCTGCACCTCGTACGTGTCCGCGTCTCCGCTCCATGCCATCTGCACCGTCGCGTTCCTCGTCTCATGCCCGTCCGCCGGCAACGTCAAACTCACTGATACCCCCGTGTCCACCCATACACTGCGAATGGAGGTTGTCTCTGAATTCCCCGCCCGGTCCTGAGCGTTCACGCGCCAGTAATACGTATCCGTCGGGTAACCCGTATCCGGGGCGTACGTCGATGCCGCCGTAGTCTTGCTGTCGTAAATGGCGCTGAACGTAACGGTCTTTGACAGCAGAAACGTATACGTCTCCCCGTCGCCGCTCCACGCGAATGCCGGCGTCGTGTCGTTCGTCTCCGTCAATTCCGCCGGCGTCAAGAGTGTCACGCTGAGCTGCGTATCAATATGTAGGGTTCGGGTCTCACTGGAGGGTCCGGCATTGCGCGCGTGGTCGTATCCCCTGACACGCCAGTAATAGGTGTCTTGGGTGAATGAGGCCGAGGAAGTGATCGTCGCCAGGGTGGTTTCCGCGTAAACGGTCGAGCCGAACGAATAACTTTTTGAAATCTCGATGACATAGGTGTCGGCATCTCCCGACCACGTAAAGGCGGGCGTTTTGTTCTTCGTTTGATTTGAATCGGCAGGCGCGGTCAGCGTTGGAGCGCCGGGCGGCGCCGTATCGATGATCAGAACCTGCGGGATGCCGTAGGGCAGAGCGGTGTCCGCCTTCCCGGTATTGTCGGCGACCGCCACCCGCCAGTAATACGTATCGGACGTGTATCCGGTCGACGGCGTATACGTGGTGGTGCCTGTCGTATTCTTGCTGTCGAAGATCGTGGAGAAATTATAGTTGCGGCTGATTTCAATGAGAAAGGTATCGCCGTTGCTGCTCCACACAAATGTGGGAGTCGTGTCGTTCGTGATATAGGTGTCTTCCGGACTGACCAGGTTCACCGTAAGCCCAGTATCCACAAAGAGTGTGCGGGCCGACGTCGTCTCCTGGTTGGCCAACAAGTCGATTCCGGATATCCGCCAGTAATACGTATCCACCGGATAACCGGTCGTGGGCGTATACGTCAACGCCGCCGTTGTCAGACTGTCATAAATCGTGATGAAGGCGTTGCTCGTCGATATCTGAAAAACGTACGTGTCGGCGTCGCCGGTCCATGTAAAAGCCGGAGTCGTATCGCCTGTTTTGTAGAGATGCGAAGGATTGCTCTGGGTGACGGCCACATCCGTATCAATGATCAGTTTTCTGGAGGCCGTCGTCTCATAGTTGGCGGCGTCATCCCACGCAACGACCCGCCAATAGTATGTGTCCTGAGGATATCCGGTCGGTGTGTAGTTCTGGGACGAACCAGTCACCGCGTCAAACAGAACACTGAACGTGCTGAACCTCGATACTTGGATCGTGTACGTGTCCCCGGTCCCCGTCCACACAAACGAAGGCGTCGTGTCGTTCGTCGTCGCCGTGTCCGCCGGACTCGTCAGGCTCACCGTCACGAGGGTGTCGATCACCAGCGCTCGTATCGCGCTCGTCTCGTAGTTCCCCGCGTCATCCCGCGCAATCACCCGCCAATAGTACGTGTCCTGCGGGTATCCGCTCGCCGGCGTGTAACTCACCCCCGTCGTCGTCTTGCTGTCGTGGATCGTCCCGAACGCCGCCGCCTTCGATACCTGCACCTCGTATGTGTCCCCATCCCCGCTCCACACCAGTTGCACCGTCACGTTCTTCGTCTCGTACGTGTCCCCCGGCGCCGTCAGACTCACGCTTACCTTCGTGTCGATCGTCAGCGTCCGCGCCGTCGTCGTCTCGTAGTTCCCCGCGTCGTCCCGCGCAATCACCCGCCAATAATACGTGTCGTGCGCGTATCCGCTCCCGGGCGTGTAGCTCGCGCCTGTTGTCGTCTTGCTGTCGTGGATCGTTCCGAAGGTCGTCTGTTTCGACACCTGCACCTCGTACGTGTCTCCGTCGCCGTTCCACTCAAACTGCACCGCCAAGTTCTTCGTTTCGTGGCCGTCCAACGGCAGCGTCTGGCTTACGCTCACCTTCGTGTCCACCACCAGCGTCCGGTATGCCGCCGTCGTCGTGTTCCCGGCCGCGTCCGACGCGATCACCCGCCAGTAGTAGGTGTCCGCCGCGTATACGCCGATCGGCGCGTAACTCACTCCGTTCGTCGTCTTGCTGTCATAGATCGTCCCGAATGTCGTCTGCTTCGACACCTGCGCCTCATACGTGTCCCCGTCTCCGCTCCACGTGAACGCAGGCGTCACGTTCTTCGTCTCGTGCCCATCCGACGGACTCGTCAGACTCACCGTTACACCCGTGTCCACATACAGCGTTCGATACCCCGTCACCGCCGTGTTCCCCGCGTCGTCCCGCGCGATCACTCGCCAGTAGTACGTGTCCGCGCCGTATCCCGGCGTCGGCGTGTAACTCACTCCGTTCGCCGTCTTGCTGTCCGTGATCGTACTGAATGTCGTCTGCTTCGACACCTGCACCTCGTACGTGTCCCCGTCCCCGCTCCACGTGAACGCCGGCGTCGTGTCGCTCGTCTTCGCCAGGTCCGCCGGACTCGTCAGACTCGCGCTCACGCTCGTGTCCACGATCAGCGTTCGGACCTCCGCCGTCTCGTAGTTCCCCGCGTCGTCCCACGCGATCACTCGCCAGTAATACGTCGCCGGCCCGTACCCCGGACTCGGCGTGTACGTCGACGCCACCGTCGTCACCGCGTCAAACAGAACGCTGAACGTGTTGAATTTCGATACCTGGATCGTGTATGTGTCACCGGTCCCCGTCCACGTGAATGCCGGCGTCGTGTCGTTCGTCTCCGCCGTGTCCCCCGGACTCGTCAGACTCACCGTCACAGACGTGTCGATCACCAGCGCACGCGTCACGCTCGTCTCAAAGTTCCCCGCTTCGTCCCGCGCAATCACCCGCCAAAAGTACGTGTCCTGCGCATATCCGCTCGCCGGTGTGTAACTCACGCCCGGCGTCGTCTTGCTGTCGTGGATCGTCCCGAATCCCGCCGTCTTCGAGACCTGCACCTCGTACGTGTCCCCATCCCCCGTCCACACAAACTGCACCGTTACGTTCTTCGTCTCGTACGTGTCCCCCGGCGCCGTTAAACTCACGCTCACCTTCGTGTCGATCATCAGCGCACGCGCCGACGTCGTCTCGTAGTTCCCCGCGTCGTCCTGCGCGATCACGCGCCAATAGTACGTGTCGTGCCCATACCCGCTCGACGGCGTGTAGCTCGTCACCCCCGTCGTCTTGCTGTCATACACCGCACCAAAACCCGCCTGCTTCGATACCTGCACCACGTACGTGTCTCCATCCCCCGTCCACTCGAACCGCACCGTCACGTTCCGCGTCTCGTGCCCGTCCAACGGCACCGCCTGGCTCACGCTTACCTTCGTGTCCACCACCAGCGTCCGGTATCCCGCCACCGTCGTGTTCCCCGCCTGGTCCGTCGCGATCACTCGCCAGTAGTACGTGTCCGCCGCATAGACGCTCACCGGCACATAGCTCTGCCCCGTCGTCGTCTTGCTGTCCGCCATCGTCCCGAAGCTCGTCTGCTTCGATACCTGCACCTCGTAGGTGTCCCCGTCTCCGCTCCACGCAAATCCCGGCGTCACGTTCTTCGTCTCGTGCCCGTCCACCGGACTCGTCAAACTCACTGTCACTCCCGTGTCCACGTACAACGTCCGGTATCCCGTCACCGTCGTGTTCCCCGCATCGTCGCTCGCGATCACCCGCCAATAGTACGTGTCCGCCCCGTACCCAGGACTCGGCGTGTACGTCACTCCGTTCGCCGTCCTGCTGTCCGCGATCGTCCCGAAGCCCGCCTCCTTCGATACCTGCACCACGTACGTGTCTCCATCTCCCGTCCACGTAAACGCAGGCGTCGTGTCGTTCGTCTTAGCCAAATCCGCCGGCGTCGTCAGACTCGCCGTCACAGAAGTGTCCACGATCAGCGACCGCGCCGACGCCGTCTCGTAGTTCCCCGCGTCGTCCTGCGCGATCACCCGCCAGTAGTATGTCGCCGACGCATAGCCCGCACTCGGCGTGTACGTCACTGCGCCTGTCGTCAACGCGTCAAACAGAACGCTGAACGCGCTGAACTTCGATACCTGGATCACGTACGTGTCCCCCGTCCCGCTCCACACAAACGCGGGCGTTGTGTCGTTCGTCTCCGCCGTGTCCCCCGGACTCGTCAGGCTCACCGTCACCGACGTGTCGATCACCAGCGCCCGCGTCACGCTCGTCTCAAAGTTCCCCGCTTCGTCCCGCGCCACCACTCGCCAATAGTACGTGTCCTGCGGATATCCGCTCGCTGGCATGTAACTCACGCCCGTCGTCGTCTTGCTGTCGTGGATCGTCCCGAATCCCGCCGTCTTCGAAACCTGCACCTCGTACGTGTCTCCATCCCCCGTCCACACAAACTGCACCGTCACGTTCTTCGTCTCGTACGTGTCCCCCGGCGCGGTTAAACTCACGCTCACCTTCGTGTCGATCGTCAGGGTGCGGGCCACCGTCGTCTCGTAGTTGCCCGCATCGTCGCTCGCGATCACTCGCCAGTAGTACGTGTCGTGCGCATACCCGCTTGACGGCGTGTAACTCGCCCCACTCGTCGTCCGGCTGTCATACACCGTCCCGAACGTCGCCTGCTTCGATACCTGCACCACGTACGTATCCCCGTCCCCCGTCCACTCGAACCGCACCGTCACGTTCCGCGTCTCGTGACCGTCCAACGGCAGCGACTGGCTCACGCTCACCTTCGTGTCCACCACCAGCACTCGATATCCCGCGGTCGACGTGTTCCCCGCATCGTCGCTCGCAATCACACGCCAGTAGTACGTGTCCGCCGCATACACGCTTACCGGCGCGTAAGTCAACCCATTGGTCGTCTTGCTGTCCGCGATTGTCCCGAAACTCGTCTGCCTCGATACCTGCACCACGTACGTGTCTGCGTCCCCGCTCCACGCGAATCCCGGCGTCACGTTCTTCGTCTCGTGCCCGTCCGCCGGACTCGTCAGACTCACCGTCACGCCCGTGTCCACGTACAGCGTCCGGTATCCCGTCGCCGACGTGTTCCCCGCATCGTCACTCGCGATGACACGCCAATAGTACGTGTCCGCTCCGTACCCCGGACTCGGCGTGTACGTCGCCGCGATCGTGGTCTTGCTGTCCGCGATTGTCCCGAATCCCGCCTCCCTCGATACCTGCACCACATACGTGTCTCCGTCCCCCGTCCACGTAAACGCGGGCGTCGTGTCGTTTGTCTCCGCCAAATCCGCGGGAGACGTCAAACCCACCGTCACGGAAGTGTCGACGATCACCCGCCGGGCCGCCGTCGTCTCCTGATTGCCCGCAACGTCCAGCGCGATCACCCGCCAGTGGTACGTTGCCGGCGCATAACCGGGACTCGGCGTGTATGTCAGCCCCGTCGTCGTCAGCCCATCGAACAGCGGCTCGAACGTGTCGGCCTTCGAGATATGAAGCACGTAGGTATCGCCGTCGCCCGTCCACGTGAACGTCGGGGTCGTGTCCCGCGTCTCCAATGAATCCGCGGGACTGCTCGCGCTCACCGTCACCAGCGTGTCAACGATCAGCGCACGCGCCGACGCCGTCTCGTAGTTCCCCGCGTCATCCTGCGCGATCACACGCCAGTAATAACTGTCCGCGAAATAATAGACGCTGCCGGACGGCGTATAACTCAGAGCGGAAGTCGTCCTGCTGTCGAAGATCGTCGAAAACGCGGCGGTCCGCGACGTCTGAACCACGTATGTGTCGCCCGTGCCGGTCCACGCGAACGCCGGCGTCGTGTCGTTCGTTCGATACGTGTCGGAAGGACTCGACAGGTTCACCGTCACGCCGGTATCCACGGCCACCATCCGGTAGGCCGACGTCTCATGGTTGCCGGCGTCATCCGACGCGATGACTCGCCAAAAGTACGTGTCCGCGACGTACCCCGCAGGCGGCGTGTAACTCGCCGCGCTCGCCGTTCGGCTGTCATGTATCGTGCCGAAGGTTGTCGTCCGGGAGACTTGTATCGTGTAGGTGTCGCCGGTCCCGCTCCACGTAAACGCCGGCGTCGTGTCGTTCGTCTCCGTCGAATCCGCCGGCAAGAGCAGACTCACGGCGACGATCGTGTCGACCACGAACCGGCGGCGCGCGGACGTGTCCAGATTTCCGGCCTTGTCGCCGGCGATCACCCGCCAGAAGTACGTGTCGGCGACATACCCTGACGAGGGCGTGTAACCGGTCGTCGCGGTCGTCTTGCTGTCAACGATGCCGTCGAACGTGTCTGACTTCGAAACCTGAATCGTGTACGTGTCGCCCGTGCCGCTCCACGTAAACGCCGGCGTCGTGTCGTTCGTCTCCGCCGAATCTCCCGGACTCGACAGGCTCACCGTGACGATCGTGTCGATGACGAGTTTCCGATAGGCGGTCGTGTCGGCGTTGCCGGCCCTGTCCGTCGCCAGCACCCGCCAGAAATAGGTGTCGGCGGCGTAGCCGGGCGACGGCGTATAATTCAATGCCGCCGCGGATTTGCTGTCAAAGATCGCCGAGAAAGTTTCGGATTTCGAAATCTGGACCGTGAAGGTGTCGGCGTCGCCCGACCAGGCAAACGTGGGCGTCGTGTCGTTCGTCTCCGTCGAATCGGCCGGGCTCGACAATGTCACGCTCAAACTCGTGTCGATCTCGAATTTTCGATACGCGCTCGTGTCCGTGTTGCCCGCCGCGTCTGTCGCAACGATCCGCCAGTAATGGGTATCGGCGCCATATCCGCCCGACGGCGTGTACGTCAACGCGGTCGTCGTCTTGCTGTCCACCAGCGCCGTGAACGCGGCCGATTTCGACACCTGCACCGTGAACGTGTCCCCGTCGCTCGTCCAGATCAGCGTGGGCGTCGTGTCGCTCACGACGGCCGAATCCACGGGACTCTCCAGCGTCACACTCACGATCGTGTCCACCACGATCATCCGCCGCGCGGCTGTGTCCATGTTGCCGGCGATGTTCTTCGCGATCACCCGCCAAAAGTATGTGTCTGCCGCGTAGAAGACGCCGCCCGACGGCGTGTACGTGGTCCCGGACGCCATCTGGCTGTCCGCGATCGTCGCGAACGTCTCGCTCCGGGAAATCTGAAACGTGTAACTGTCGCCGGTCCCGACCCACGTGAACGCCGGCGTCGTGTCGTTCGTCTCATACGAATCCCCCGGGCCCGTCAGCGTCACCGACACGCGCGAATCGATCACCAGCGTCCGATAGGCGGCGGTCTCCGCGTTCCCCGCGATGTCCAGCGCCAAGACGCGCCAGAAGTAGGTGTCATAGGCGTATCCGGTATCCGGCGTATAGGACAGCGCCGCCGTCGTCTTCGTGTCCCGCACGTTTCCAAAGGCCGTGTCCCGCGCGATCTGAAACACAAACGTGTCGCCGTCGCTTGTCCACGTAAACGAAGGCGTCGAGTCGTTGCTCACAACGCCGTCCACCGGCGACGCCAACGTCACCGCAACCTTCGTGTCCACCACCAGCATCCAGCGCGACGATGTGTCGAAATTCCCCGCAATGTTTTTCGCGACGACGCGCCACCAGTACGTGTCGGCCGCATACCAGACGCTTCCGGCCGGCGTGTAACTTGTCCCCGCCTGCGTCGCGCTGTCGATCAGCGTGTCGAACGTCGTCAGGCGCGAAACCTGGAATGTAAAGCTGTCCGCCCTGCCGCTCCACGTAAACGCGGGTGTCGTGTCCGATGTCTCGTGCGAGTCCCCCGGCGTCGACAGCGCAACCGTGGCGCGCGTGTCAATCACAACCATCCGGTGCGCGGGGGTGTCCGCGTTGCCGGCGATGTCCAGCGCGAGAACGCGCCAGAAATACGTGTCCTCGGAATAGCCGCTGTCCGGCGCGTACGAAAACGCCGCTGTTATTTTCGTGTCCCTGACGTTGCTGAATGCCGTGTCCTTCGCGATCTGAAACACAAACGTGTCGCCGTCGCCCGCCCACGAAAACGCCGGCGTCGTATCGGCGCTGGTCGTCGTGTCGGCCGGCCCCGTCAGCGTGATCGTCGTGATAGTGTCCACGATCAGAAACCGTGCGGGACTTGTGTCGATCTTGCCCAAACTGTCGCCGGCCACGATCCGCCAGAAATAGGTGTCGGCCGCATACGAGACGCTGCCCGACGGCGTGTAGCTCGTCCCGCTCTGGGTCTTGCTGTCGATCAGCGGCGAAAACGTGTCGACCCGCGAAATCTGGAAAACGTACGTGTCGGCCCTGCCGCTCCACGTAAACGACGGCGTCGTGTCGTTCGTCTCGTGCGTGTCCACCGGCGAAAGTACACTCACCAGCGGCGCTGTGTCCACCGTCAGCGCCCGCGTGTCGCTCCAGCCGCTCCACAGCCCGTTATCCCGCTCGCCGGCGCGCACCCGCCAGTAGTAGGTCTTCGCCACCAGCGCCGCGGGATAGGCGAACGACGTCGCCGTCAGCGTGTCGGCGCTGTATACCGGCGTTGCGAACGTCGTGTCGTCGTCGATCTGGAAATGATAGGTGTCAGCGCCCGTCACCGCCGACCACGCAAACGTGGGCTGCGTTTCTGTCGTCGTCAGCGCCGGCTGGGTCAGCACGGTCGAATCGGGCGCGAAGCTGATCAGAAGACCGCCCGTCTCGCCGTTCGTCGCCGTCGCGATCAGATTCAGACTGCCGGATGCGGTGCACGTCACCGTGACAGACACCGTTTCAGCGCCGTTGAACAGCCCGGAGGTCTCCGGCCGGATCGAGCCTGTCCCAAACGTCGTCGACAACCGCGCCGAATCCGACAGGTATCGCGTGCGGAATCCGTGCGTGTCCGTCGCCGTAATCGTCAGCGCGAACGGCGTGCCCGCCGTCCGGAACGTCGTGTCGGTCCACAACGAAAACTTCGCAAACGGACCGCCTACCACCTGAATCGTCCGGGTGCCGGAATAAGCCCCGGACGTCGCCGTGATGGTCGCCGTTCCCGGCACGGCGATGTACGCGCTGACGGTGACCGAACCCGTCCCGAGCGCGTTCGTCGTCGCCGGCGTGATCGTGCCGGTGTTCAGCGCAAGCGACGCCGTCCCGGCGAAACTCGTCGCGATCCCGTGCCCGTAGTTGTGCGCCTTCACCTTCAGCGTGAACGTCTCGCTCGCGTAAACGGTGTCCGCCGCGATCACGTCCAGGTGGTCCGTCCCCGGGTCCTTCTTCAGAAACCAGACCTCATCGATGTACCCGGCGCCCGATTTCAGCGGCGTGCCGGCAAACTGCATATTGAAGTTGTCCATCCGGCTCGTGTCCACGGCAAAATGATTCAACGGCACGACCGCCAAACGCCACGCGGCCGTGTCGACGTCCATGTAATTCGAATACGACTGGAACAGCTCCAGGCCCGTCGCGTCCTTCAGCGCGATCCGGAGATTCGCGGCCGTCTCGTAGCCAAAGTCGCCGCGCATCCAGAAGGACAGATGCGTGTACGGGCGCACGTTCGAGTCGCCCGCGGCAAAAGACATCAAAAATCCGCCGCCGGCGGCGGTCGAATAGGTCATCTTCTGCGAATATAACCCGGCATACGTGACGTCTGCATGGTAGGCGGTGGTGAACGACCCCCAGGTGAAATTGCCGCCGCCGAATTCGTTCGGGTCCACGCCGTTGTTGAAGTCGTCGAATAGACGCGCGCCCGTGTCGATCGAGCGCACCTGCACACTTCCCGTTTTGCCGCCGCTCGTCACGGTGATCGTGAGCGTTCCCGTGCCGCTCACCGACACCGACTCCGTCCGCACACCGGTCTCGAAACTGCCCGTGATCGCCGGACTACAGCCGGAGAGGCTCGCGGTCGACGTGAACGACCGCAAAATGCCGCTGTCTTCGTTGAAAGCGTAGATCGTGATCGCGAACGTCTCGCCCTGAACCACGTTCGACGGCGCCGAAATCTCAAAGCCTGACAGCGCGTTCGGCAGATAGCCCGCGAACGCCAGATCGTCCAGATACATCTGCGTCATCGTCGACGGCGACGCGCTCACGCTGAACCTCACCCAGTTCATGTCCTTCAGCGCCTTCGTGTCGACCGCCGCGCCGAAATCCGTGAACGGCACCACAACCCGCCGCCATTCCTTCGCGCTCGCGCGCACGTAATCCTTGAGATTCAAAGTCACTTCATTGTTGTTGACGTCCCGGATCGACGTCTTGAGATCGTTCAGCCGCTGCGCCGTGTCGCCGGCCTTCAGCCAGTAGGTCAGATACCTGTACGTGCTCGCGTCGAACGGAGACGCAAACCGCTCCTCGTACCCGCCATCCGTGCCGTCCGCGTCCGTGACGAACGTGAATTTCGCGGCCGTCGCGCTCGCGCGGCCCGGCGTCACCGTGTCGAACCGGTCGTAGGCAGGCGCCGCGGCGCCGCCCAGCCACGTCAGCGTCCCCTGCCCGAGATCATTCGTCGTCGTGGGATTTCCGCCCGTGTCCATCGTGTGGATCGCCAGTCCCGTCGCCGTGTCATAGACACGGATCGTCGCGGTCCCGGACCGCCCGCCGGACTTCACGACAAGCTGCAGGATGCCTGTTTCGGACAGGCTGATGAGCTGCCGCACGATCCCGCCGGCGAACGAGTCCGATGCAACCGGCCGCACGCCCGCGGGCGAATCGAACGTCACGGTGTCCTTGTACGTGGAAAGAATCCCCTTCTCCTTGTGCCGCGCGTAGATCTTGATCGCGAACGTCTCGCCCAGCATCGCTGTCGCCGGCGCGATGACCTCGAAATCGTTCAGGCCGTCGCCCGTGTCTGACGTGAAATGGATGTCGTCCGCGTAAACCGATCCGGTGACGGTGGCGCCGGTCTGGTTGTCGATCCGCAGGATGTTCATGTCCTTGATGTGCCGCGTGTCCGCCGTGAAGTTCCCGAGCGGGATGATCACGCGACGCCATTCTCCGGTCTTCAGGAGCACGAAGCTGTCCAGCGGCAGGTTCGGCGCCTCGACGTTCGCGGTGTCACGAACGCTCGTGTAGACGATCTTTGAATAATTTTCAGGGGTCGCCGTCGCGGCGCGCGCCCAGAATGCGAGGGAATTCAAGGACGAAATGTTCATGCCCGGACTCGCCGCCACCTGCTCCTCCCACCCGCCGTTCTGGGTGTTCGTCGCCGTGAAGCTGAACTTGGCGGATATCCCGCCCCGCGTGGGCGAATCGATGGTCGTCGCCCGCGTCGGCACGCTCCACGTCGCGGTCGTCTTGCCCAGATTGTTGTACGCCGCATCCCCGTCCTCAAAGTCATCCACGATCACGTTGCCCGCCGGCAACACCGTCACGGTCGCCGTGCCGCTCCGGCCGTTCGCTGTCGCGGTGATCACGATCTGGCCCGGCGTGCTTACACTGAACGAGTCCCGGATGACGCCGGCTTTCAGCGCCTGAGACGACGGCAGGATGCTCCCGCTCGATACCGAAAACGCGACGGTCTCGTTCGCCGGATAATAAACGCCGCTGTCTCGATGCACCGCCCACACTTTCAAAATGAATGTCTCCCCGGTCACGACCGTCGCCGGCGCCTCCACCTCAAACGTCACATACGTATCCGGCACGTGCGTGTCGAACCGAATGTCATCGATGTACCCCGTCACAAGCGCCGGCCCGACGGTCGGCGCGACCTGAAAATTCCAGTTGTCCATCCTCGACGTGTCCACGCCCGTGAACGCCGTAAGCGGAATGATGGCCCGCCGCCATGTGTCCGGCCGAGGCACAACGTAATCGGTCACGACCTTCAGTGTTTCGATCCCGTTCGAGTCCTTGATCCCCACGCGCAGATCTCCGCTCAGACCCAGGCCGTTCTCCCCGAGAATCCAGAACGACAGCGTCGAGGCCGTCCGGATGTCGATGCTCTGCAGGCTCTGGCCGAAACCGCCGCCCGAGCCCGCGCTCTGCACGTTGTAGGAATATCGAAGAGCGTAACTGTCGTTGAACGACCGGGTCTGCGAGTAGGTCATCGAGAAATTCGGGTCGGGCCACGTGAAGGTCCATCCGCCGAGCAAATTGGGACTGCCGCCGTCCGCGCCTTCTTCGATCTGAATCGGGGCGCGCACAAATATCACGGCCGTGCCCTGCGAGCCGTCCTTCTCCACACGGATCGTCACCGTGCCCCCGGCATGCACCGTCGCAGCGCCGGTCCACACGCCCGTATCGAATGCCGACGTGCCCCCCGGCGTGACCACGCCGCCCGAAACGCCCAACCCGGCGGACTGCTTGAACGACGCCAGCGTGTCGCCCTTGTAATCGAGCGCCGTCGCGCGAAGATTGATCGGCCGTCCGGAATACACCGGGTCCGTCAGAACCTCCAGCCGGATCTTCCCGCTGATCGCCCGCACAACCTTGTGGCCGTAAATCAGCGAGTCGGTCGGATGCGTGAGCTTGATCGTGATGTACCCGGGCGTGTCGGTGAAAACGATCATCGAGTCGCTGCGCTGGCCGTTCGCGAACGCCGCAAGCGACTTGGGCAAATACGTGTCGATGCCGATGCCGGTCAGGCTGATCACGCCGGTGCCGGAGTACGTCGACGTCGACAGCACTCCGCGGTCCTGGTGCGTCGCCTTGAACGTGGCGGAAAACGTTTCGCCGATCGTGATGGTGTCCGGCGAGATCACGTCGAAATTCGTGTGGGTCTGAGGCGCGCCGGCCTTGAACATGATGTCGTCAATGTAAATGTTCCCGCCCTTGCCCGGTACACGATAGCCGTTGTCGCTCCGGAACTGCAGCGACCAGTTCTCCATCGCCTTGGTGTCGATGCTCACGTCTTTGAGCGGGATCACCGCGCGGCGCCACTCCGAGTCGGTGAGGGTGACGTATTTCGACAAAAGCACATACGTCTCCGTCGGGCCCGTGTAGCTCTTGAGTCCGATCAGCACGTCCTCGTTCTGAAAGTGGTCGCTCCCCCGGACCCAGAGGCTGAGGTACTTGGTCGTCGATACGTTGTAGCTCGGAACCGACTGGCCGAATCCCTGCCCCGCGCCGGACACGATGCTCACATTCAGCCCGTACGGCGGCGAGCGCCAGAACTGGGCGCCGCCCTGCGATTTGCTCCGGCCCGCGCCGCCCCAGCTGAACTCGCCGCCGCCGGAGATCGCCGGATTGAAATCGGTGATGCCGTCGTCGAAATGGTCCATCACCACCGTCGACGTGTCCGACGGGCTGAACGCGGCGTTGTCGATCATAAAATTCGCCGACGGGACGGCGAGGCTGAACGAAATGTTGTCGAGCTTCGTAAAATTGATCCCGGTGAAATCGTCCAGCGGGATCGAGTATCTCTTCCACGACGTCGTCAGCGCGCCGCCGTATGTGGCGATGGACACCTGCACCTCCAGCGGGGACACGCCGTCGCCGTCCTTGAACCCCACTAGAAACGTCTCGCCGCCCGATGCTCCCTTCGCGTCGAACGTCAGTGCCACCACGCCGTCCGCCGTCACGCCCACGTCCAGCAGGGACGAAAATACGCCGGCGCCGTTCGCGGCGCTGACGTATCGCGATTTGCCGGTCGACCCGTCTTTCTGCGTCGTGTCGATCCACGTGTTGATCGCGCCGCCCCAGGCGCCAAGGTCGTTCTGCCCGAAGGCGTTCGTCGTCCGGCTGTCGCTGTAATTCAAATCCACGTTGCCCTGGATGGCCGTCACGGTGCCGCTCTTCGCCGATTCCGGGCCCTTCGAACTGACCGCCGTCACGTAATACTCCCACACGGTGCTGTCGGCCGCAGGCAGCGACGCGTCGCTGTACGTCGTGCCGGCAAACGGCACGGCCGTGAGTTTCGTCGCCGTGTCGGTCGTGGTCCATTTCTTCCGGTACACGTTGTAGCCGGCCAGATTCGCCTGATACTGCGAGGGGATCGCCGTCCACGTGATCAGATTGTCCCCGCCCGACGCGGCCGACGCCGCGCCCGTCGGCGCCGGCGGCGGAAGGTCCTCCTCCTGCACGAACCGCACGTCGTCGATCCAGATCTGGCTGTTTTGATTTCCGCCATAACTGTTGTGAAAATACACGTTGATGTTGTCCAAGTCCGCCAAATTCGACGCGTCGTACACGACCAGCGGAATGATGACCTGCGTCCACGTCGTCGACGCGGTGAACGTGGTGTCGCCGGCGTCCTCGACAAAATTGCCGGGCGTCAGCTCCGTCTTGAGGCGCACACGGAAATTTTCCGTCCCGGTCGATCCCTTCGCCCAAAGCGACAGATATTTGTAGTTGCGCGCGTCGTAATTGGCGACCTGCGTCCAGTATCCTGCCTCCCCGGAGGGATTCCCTGCGCGAACGTCATACCAGATCCACATGCCCTTGCTGCCGGCGTAGTAATTGTCGCTCGCGTACGCGTGGTTCGCGTAGGTCGTGCCGGACGGCCAGTGATCCATCGATCCGCCCAGACGGTTCTTGCCGCTCGTCACCTCAAAATCGTCCACCAGCGCGCCCGTCGCCACCAGCACGTCCGGGTAGATTTCGACCTCCCAGATCGAATAACCGAGCGTTGCGTTCACGCGCGTCTTCATCACGATTTCGACCGCGCGCGCGTTGGCGATCGGTGGCGAAAAGGTGAGACGGTCGACCGTGCCGTCGCCGCTCGTCGTCGTATAATAGGTGTGCCACGTGTCGGATGTCGATTTGACGCGAATGTCGTAGGCCGTCGCGTACTCGTCATGCCACCATAAAATCACGCTCCCCACCGTCTGCTCGCTCCCGTTCGGAAACGTCACCGACAGCGTCACGTTTCCGGTGTCCGCGTCCGCCTTCATCGCGTGCCACCGCTTCATCTTGTCAAGATCGAACGCGTACATCGCCTTGCCCGACGACTGCGGCGGCCCGTACCCGTCCCAGTCGGTGGGCGACGCGGTCGAATTCGACGCGTGGACGGCGCCGGGGATGCCGGTGACAGTGTTCATCGGCAGCGCCGGCGAATCGCTGAAGCCCTGCATCTTGAACCGCCACATCGCGCGCTTCATGTAGTCGCTTTGCATCATGTAATTCCAAATCAGGCCGGTGCGGTAATTTTCGATTGCCATGATCTGCGGGCCATTGTCGAATCCGGCGTTGCCGGTGGCCCTGTACCAAAGGGAACCATCTGGCTGATCGCCAATGTTGTACGTCTGAGCGAAACCGTATGTGCTGGTGATGGGGCCTCCCATGTATTGCGGATATCCCAAGCCTCCTTCAGACGTTGGACCAAAACGCCAGAACATGTGACGCATTGCGTTGAGAACCTCTGTCGGAGCAAACGGCAGAGACGCGACGGTGGCGAAGGGATTGAGGTTGCCTCCGTAGCTCCTTGACTCGTTCGTTCCGCAAAACCCGGCCTGGCCATTCATCGCCGCCGCGTCAGTTGAGTTGTTTGTGGGAAGTATCCAGCCGTTTACGCCGTAACAACTGTTCGTCTGCGAAGCGGCCGTTATGCCCCATGCATCCCAGTCGTAAGTGTTATACCAATCGGGCAAGTATTTCCACATATCCTGTTGACGCTTGCGCAACTCCAAAGTGAGCTGTTGATCCGCGTTGAAATCATTTCGGCCTACCTGAGTGCCCTGCGTGGTCTGCGTGTTGCGGCCGTCGTACCAGAGATTTTGCCACTGGTGCCAGTAGATCGCGGCGCCGTAATTGCCTTGCCAGTACGCATTGTTCCAAGCGTTGATGTCATTCGCAGTTCGGCGGTCGTCTCTGGGCTGACCGGCCGATTCGAGAAACGCCATCATCCGCTCGCAGTAGCACGGATCAAACCAGTAATTCCCCCAGTTGATGCTCTCCAGAAGCTGGCGGGCTCTAAGCTCGATTTCAGTGTTTTTGAAATATTCGGCGGCAAGCATCATGCCGATCATCAGATCACCGTTGTCGTCGATCGACCGCCACTTGTCAAAGCCCGGAAACGGATGGCCGAATTTCCACCATGGCTCGCGGTGATAGTGGTGATGATAGGTCTGTGTGTAATGATTCTTATAGAGACTTGGATCCGAATAGATGCTGGTCGTCGAATAGACCGTATCACACGCCCGTGGACCGCCCGTGCACTCCGGCGTGTCCTGATCGTTCGGGCCTTTGACGAATTGTCCCACGCCTTTGAGAATGCCCAGCACCCGCGTGTACGCGTCATTGTAGCTGAACGCCTGGGTCGTACCCGGCTTCGGATACTGCCGGTAATGGCCGATCACGTACGCGGCAATCGCAGGAGAGATCGAGGCAATGCTCGTAAAGGCTTCGTTCCATGGCACGTCATAGCCCCCTTCCGACGGGGGTAGATAATACTGATTGTCGATCACCTCCGTGTAAAACCAGTTGAATATCTTCCGCTCGTAACTGTCCAGAAACTGCTCGTTCGTCATATTCAGGTTGTCCACGATGTACGGCACTTTCCGCACCTGGATCGCCGACACCAGCGCCGTGTTGTCCCCGCCGTTCGGCACGAACGTGATCCGAAGCGTCCCTTCGTTGCACGGAAAATACGGCACCGTGATGTCCATCGCCTTGTACCGCGCGCCGGACCACGAATACGGATCCACGCTCTGAAACATCAGATACCCGCGCGCCGAGATGCTGAGGTCGTTGAAATAGATGTTGAACACCCGCTGGCCCCCGGCCTGATAAAACGGCTCGATGATCCGGATCATCACCTCGTAAATCCCGCCCGTGTCCCAGCCCGCCGACGGCACGTCAAACCGGTACTCGATCTCGGCCCCCCACCGGTGCGACGCATACAGCGGATCCAGCGTCGTGCTCGTGATGTCCGCGCTCACGGTGTCCGCCGTCCCGCCCTTCCCCGCCGAATACCCGAACCCGTCCGTGCTGTTCGTGTCGTACGCCCGGTCCGCGTACCAGATGTTCCCGCCGGTGTCGGTGTAATTCGACGTCGACCCCACATTCACCCGATACACGGTCCCATTGTTGAACCCCATATACTGAAATGGCGTCGCCCAGCCATCCACCGCCCACAGCAGCATCAGAACAAACGGGCAGACCCCCACCGTCATCGTTGCCAGTATCCTCAAATCAGTTCGGGTCCTCCCGTTCAACCCCGCGTTCGGCATTACGGCCCCCCGGTTGTGTTGTAAGCGCTTCCAACAACGCCTGTAAAAATAACAACCAACCCCCTGCCTCTCTCCAAGCGCCCCAAATTACGCCGGACCCTCACGGTCCCACTATCCTAACCCCATGATTGTCCTAGTCGGTATATGGTTTGTCAAGGAAATACTTTTGTAATTATATACAGATATATATCCATGTTATTGCACCCTTCATGTGAAGAGTTTTGCCGATCCAGATGACACCTACAGCCTGCTCCCCAAAATGATGTAAGCGCTTCCTGCGCACTGTAAAAAAATAGCCTTCCTTCCATCCGGCGATTCAATTGTGCAGAAGTCTCTTTGGCAGGCATTCCCGCTGACCACCCACCACGACAGTGTCCCACGTCGGTACCCGGTTGTCAAGTGAAATCGCTTACATTATGTAACCGGGTCGATAGAGGGGACATTAACAATTTCCACGAATGCTGAGCACGAATGGACACGAATTTTTTTATGGTTCAAACTTCGAACATCTCTTATTCGTGGTAAATTCCCACATAATCAGCCTGAGCAGATGCGAAAATTATATTCTCAGTGTCTCTGTGCCTCCGTGGTGATAAATTGTGGGTAATGGAAAGGCCCCCCCAACCCCCTGCCTGGGCCCCGAAAGGGACCCGGGGTTGCGCTTGACAAATGCCTGGTCCTCGAGGACAATCTGACCAATCTGACTATAAGGAGGATACCCATGGAACAATGGCAGATGCAGACCGCCAAGGCGAAGTTGAGCGCGCTTGTCGCGGCCGCGCGAAAAGACGGCCCCCAGGAGATCACCGTCCATGGCAAACCCGTTGCCGTCGTCACGGCCGTCGAGGATTACGGCGAAAACCGCCTGACCGGCAGAAAATTTTGGGACTTGATTCGTCAGTCACCCATGGTCGGCAGCGGGATCAAGTTGGAACGCGACAATCGGCCGCATCGCGGCATCAAGCTCAAATGAAATATCTGGTCGACACGAATATTATTTCAGAAATGTCAAAGCTCCGGCCGGAATCCCGGGTCAAGCGGTGGTTTGAATCGATCGCCGATGATGACATTTTTATAAGCGTCATCACCCTGGGCGAAATAGAGAAGGGCATGGAGGGCATGGAAACCGGCCGCCGCCGAAATGATCTGATGCTCTGGTTCGGACAAATTCAGGAGCGGTTCAGCAATCGATTTCTCTCGATTGACAAAGCCGTCGCCAAAGAATGGGGACGCCTCTCTTCGCGCCAGTCTCAGCTTTCTACTGCGGACGGTCTGATCGCGGCCACGGCCGTCGCTCATGATCTCATCCTTTCAACTCGCAACATCGGCCATTTCCATTTTCTCCTGCGTCCTGTCGTAAACCCCTTCGATCCGGCATAAAAAGTTGGTTGATAGACAAGACAGGCCCACACTTTTTGACATTTACTTCACAATCAATTCAATTTCGTGGTCAGAGGTTGGCCCGAAGGACACGCCCGGAACAAGCTGCGCGACGGCCGTCAAATAGGCGCCGGCGCCCATCCCGACCAAGGGCGACGATCCGGCGTAATCGCCCGCATCGCGCGTGTAGACTTCAGCGAACAAGCCCTGGTTTTGGCGGGCGTTCTGCTCCGCCCAGTTCAAGAGAGCCTCGCCCTCCTTTTTTCTGCCGGCCCGAAGGAACGCCGCAGCCAGGCGCAACGACGTAAACGAAAATTCCTCTACCGTCCCGCCGCCGTCCAGACGCGCGTAGGCGCCGGCCCACCGAAGTTCGGCGGCGATGCGATCCAGCGACGCCTGAACCACAGCGTCGCCGGTATCGAAAACTTCAAACTGGATTGCGTCCGCCACGCCCGGGCCGGCCGAGCCCGCGTATTCCTCCAGCGCCCGGCCTTCATTCAAATGTTCCAGATTTCCCGCGAGGACGCCCGTGTTGGGTTCAACCAGCCGCGAGCGAATGGATTCCGCCAACAACTCGGCCGCGCGCTGGTATTTCTCCCGGGAGGCCCCGTCATTCAGCGCGGCCGCCATCCGCGCGGCGGAAAAAAGCCCGGCGGCAGCCAGCACATTTGTGTGCAGAAAACGCATGCCGGGCAGATGAACCTCCCAGATTCCGGATTCGGGCCGGATCAATCCCGTTGCCTGATCCGTCGTATGGATCAACACGTCAGCGATTTCCTTGGAAATCACAGGCCAGTGCTTGCGCAAAAACGTCCGATCCCCCGATTGTTCGACGTATCGTTCAAACACGCTGAGCGCCAGACCGAATCCGTCCAGCTCGATGTTCGGGCCACGAGACGCATCCATGTCCGAATACTCGCGACCACCGGCGGAATAGCGACAGACCGAAATGCGATACGGCTTGCCGACCCCCCGGTCCAGACCGTTCCAGACGTACTGTTTGTACGTGCCGGCTTCGGCCCGCATGAAGAAATCCAGTCCTCGCCGGACGTCGTCAAGCACGCCCTGCGCGCCCAAACTCGCCGCATCCAAAAGGCCCAACAGGGCGTAGCCCATGTCGCGCGCCCATGCCGTGTCCCGGTATTCGCCGGGCGGCAGGCTGGCGCGAATCTGTCCGGCCGCGGCGCCTTCCCGGACCGTCGCCGCGCGAATGGCGGCGACCGCGCGGCGGATGACAAACGAACGATCATCGTCCAGATCGGCGCCTTTCAGTTCAGGTTCGGATTGTTCCAGTATGGATTGAACATTCGAAGGAATTATCAGCGACGGGTGAGGCCGGTCCGCCAACTTTCGTTTCTGCTGATATTCGGAATCGGGACTGATGAGATATGGCCATCCATGCAGACCGCCGCCGCCCCCGCCGTCGTACACTCGGATGGCGATGAGGTTCCGCCGGCCGGGCCGTACATGGTCGGCCCGAATCCGATAGACACGCGCCGCTGTCCAGGCGCTTCGGAAGGCAGGAGGGAATCCTCCGAAGGAGCCGACGATTCGCCCGTTGACGTACGTGACGTCGGCGTCATCGATCGGACCCAGTTCCAGAATCAAGTCCTGGCCGGACCATTCCTTCGGAATGCTGATCCATTTCCGATACCAGGCCACGCCGTCATATCCGGCATGTCCCTGATCCTCCCACGACCGGCCGCCCCGGATTTTCCGCCATGCCGAATCGTCAAACGCCGGCGACGCCCATTCATTCCTGTCTCCGGTCTGAAATCCCCAGCCGTCATGAATGTCCAGCGCGAGCGCCGGCAGACTTCCGAGGAGCACGCCAAAGGCTGCGGGAAGCCATATCCCGGCTCCTTTCCACCCTTCCATTCCCCGGATCAGGGCATGTACTCGACTTTCTGTTGAAGCCGGATGTCTTTGGACGAACTGCCTACGAGAATCGTGAACATTCCCGCTGCGGCGTCCCAGTCCCTCTGGACGGGATCGAAATAGGAAAACGCGTCACGCCCCAGATCGATTTCTACGCGCGTCTTCTTCCCGGGCGCGAGAGCGATTTTTCGAAATGCCTTGAGTTCCTTCGGCGGCCGGTCGATGCGCGGCGAATCCTCGGCAACATAGACCTGCGCCACCTCCGCGCCTTCACGCTTCCCCGTGTTCTTAATATCGAAGGAAACCTTCACCGTCTTGCCGGGCGCGACTGTCAGATTGCTGTACTCGAAGGACGTGTAGGAGAGGCCATGGCCGAAGGGGAAAAGAGGTTCGAGATGTTTTGCGTCGAAGTATCGGTAGCCGACGTAGATGCCTTCGGCGTATTCCACGCGCAGGTTTTCTCCGGGATAATTTCCATAGGCCGGCGACGATTCCCAGCTTCTCGGCATCGTCATCGGGAGTTTCCCTGACGGATTGACACGGCCGAAAAGAACATGGGCGACGGCCGCGCCGCCCTCCTGCCCCGGATACCACGCCTCAACCACGGCGGCGGCCTTGTCGAGCCAGCGGTCCATCAGAAGCGGCCCGCCGTTGTTCAGGACAACGATCGTCTTTGGATTCGCCCGTGAAACCGCAACAATGAGTTCGTCCTGGCCCGCGGGTAGAGCGAGCGTGTCGCGGTCCCTGCCCTCCGTCTCGTGGCGTTCGGTGAGACCCGCGAAGACAATCGCAACGTCCGCATCCTTTGCGGCCTGCACCGCCGCTTCAAGACGGTTCGTGACATCCTCGATCCGGTTCCATCCCAGACGCGCAATCGCGCCGCCCCCGTTCTCGTAGTATTCCACCCGTACCGCATATCGCCGGCCGGCCGTGAGGGAAACACGGGCGCGCGCGGCCTCTTCCGCGTGGTCGCGCCAGATGTCGAGAATTTTTTTCCCGTCGAGAAACACGCGAATCCCGTCGTCACTGCTCGCGACAATCTCATACTCGCCGCTCTCGGTCGGCGTCAGATTTCCGGCCCAGCGCGCGGAAAAATGATCGACGGGAATCTCCGGCGCAGGCGATCCGCCGCCCCAGTTGAAGTTGATTTGCGGATCGATGCGGACGAGCGCGGGTTTCCCCTCCATAGTCTGGTTGGCGAAGTACTCCGCTCGAATCCCGCGCGCGCCGCCGCCGGCCGGCGGTGACAGATGTTCCGGTTCGATCGGATCGATTTCGTTTTCCATCATCGTCCCTGGAGCATAGATGACCTCCGTCTTGCGCCCGGCCAGCGCCCGGATGCCGTCCAGGGGTGAAACCGTCTGCACAGGCTCGGCATGGCCGCTTCCGCCGCCGTGAAACCGAAGTTGCGCGGCGTTCGGGCCGATGACTGCGATACGTTCCACCGCGCCGGCCTCCAGCGGCAGCGCCGCGCCGTCGTTCTTGAGAAGCACGAGCCCGTCCTCCGCCACGCGCCGGGCAATTTCACGGTGCGCCTTGCTGTTGACCTGCGAATTGTCCGATTCGATGGGCTGATCGAAGAGGCCGATTGAAAAGATCACGCGGAGCGTCCGCCGAACGGCGTCGTCGACAGCCGACGCGGCGATGACGCCATTACGTATTTCGTCGATGACCTTGTGGTCGAGGTTTCGGCCGGCCGGCATTTCGATGTCGAGTCCGGCGTTCAGCGTCGGGGCGGTGCTGTGCACGCCGCCCCAGTCGGACATGACGAGGCCGCGGAACTTCCAGCGCATCTTGAGCGTCTGATGCAGGAGATATTCATTCTCCGCGCACCAGAATGTGTTGACCTTGTTGTATGCGGACATGACGGCCCAGCATCCGGCTTCCTCAATCGACGCCCGGAACGCGGGAAAATAAATTTCGTGAAGCGCGCGTTCGGAGAGGGTGACGTCGACCTCCCCGCGGGAATGTTCCTGATTGTTGCACGCAAAGTGCTTGACGGTGGCAACGACGCCCTTGCTCTGCACGCCACCGATGTATCCCACGGCAATCCGCGCCGCAAGATACGGGTCCTCTCCGAAACTCTCGAAGTTCCGCCCGCCGAGGGGAAGCCTGTGAATGTTGACGCACGGCCCGAGAAGGACATGCCGACCGCGGCCTTTCGTCTCCTCCGCGAGCGCAACTCCGAGACGCCGGACGAGACCTGGGTCCCACGTGGAAGCCATGGCGATTCCGGACGGGAAGGCCACCGCGCTCTCCCATCGAACTCCCTGCGGTCCGTCCGTCATCTTGAGTTCCGGGATGCCGAGCCGTTCGATGGCTCGCGTGTTGAATCCGTTCTCGCGCCCGCTTCCGGCAAGCAGGCTGACTTTTTCCTCGAGTGTCATGCGCGCCAGAAGATCGGAGACGCGGGATTCGACGTCGACTTTCGGATTGCGGTAACTGGAGGCCGCCACGCTGGGGGTAACACCGGCCGGTGCCGCCGGGAGGTCGGTGCGCGGAAAAACGATCGAAAACAGGACCATACCGATCGGGAAGAATCGCCGGAACATTAATAATTGATCTGGATATCCGCCGGCAGTTGATCCACCCGGATCCCGGCTGACGCCCACGTCCCGCTTCCCTTCGGACACGACGCACAATCCTTTGAATCCGTACGCGGCGGCTCATACGCCACCTCACCAGCCGGCGTTTGGTCGATCTTCACCGACCGGATCGGCGCCTTGAGCGGCGGGCGGACGTAGATCTTCCCTGGCGGCGCAGCGTCCCCCCAGACCCGCACGAGGAGCGTCTGATCGCCGGCGCGCTTCATGGAGAAGTTCACCGATCCCCAGTACGTCGGCGCCCGTTCGATGCCGACTTCCTCCCCGCCGTCCAGCCAATCCTCGAAAATCCCGGCGCCCAAAATCAATGAGCGGTCCTCCTCCTGCTCATACACGAACATGCTCCGGACCGTGTTCATGTAGTCCGACCCGATCCACGTGTGCGGCATGTCGCCGATGAACCGCGGCGTCTCCGGAAGGCGCCAGACGACCTCGGCCCAGTGGTTCCACGCGCGCGGGCGGCAGTCGTTGAAGAAAAAGTCGAACATGACGGCCGCGCGATCCTTCTGCCCCATGATCATGAACGTCCGGCAGCTTCGGATTTCATACGGCGTGTAGGCCTCGCCCCAGTTGTTTCCCGGGATCAGGCGCTTTTCGAGATCGGCGTAGTATTTGTCGAATGTGCGTATCAACGCCTCCTGCGGAATGTGGCCAAGCTCGCCGCAGGGGAAAACACCGATCGACGTCGACGTCGCGTCAAAGTCTCCGAGATCGGCCGCGCCCGGAATGAAATCGGTCTTGAAAAATTCCATCGATCGGCGGATCGAGTCGTACAGGCACGCCCGGTAATCGTCGACCTCCCGCCGGTAGCTCGCGGCCATGTCGGATTCCCCGAGAATCTCGCAGATCGTCGCGGCGTCCTTCAGGCCCTTCAGCGAAAAGAAATTGTCCCAGTGCGAATGGGCCGGCTTGGCCGAATAACCTTCGTGGCTGATCGATTCCGGCACCAGCCCGTACAGCATCCGCTTTTCGGGCCCGCCGTTTTTGTATTCGTCGGTCTTTCGCTGATTCCGCATCTGAATGATGAAATCCGCGGCTTTCCGGAGGCTCGGGAAATGCTCCCTCAGGAACGCCTTGTCCTGCGTGAAATAATAGTACTGCAAAAATCCGTAGATGAACTCGCCGTTCGAGTCGTTCTCCGGCGTGCCGTCCGCGCCCCGGTCGTCCACCACGCAGGGGACACGGCCGTCTTCGAACAGGTTGGGCGCATACCACGAGAGATACTCCCGCACCTCCTGGATGTTTCCCATCCGCAAAATCGCCGACGACGTCATCGCCCCGTCCCGGATCCACGACCGCAGGTAGGACCTCGACCCCGGCTGGATCCGGTAGCCGTCCCGGTTGATGAAAATGTAGGCGAGATTGGATTTCAGCGCGTTCACGAATTTTTGCGCTTTCTCCGGAACCTTGAACGTCACCCGGCTCAGCCGGTCGTCCCACCAGCCCGCCGTTTCCGCCAGGCGCTTCTCATACAATTCTCTCGCGCGGTCCACCTCCATGTTTGGACTTGCGGCCGGGCCAGCGTCTCCGATGCCGGCCGGCATGCGGTCATGAAACGGAACGGCCAGATAAACCCACGCCGATTCGCCGGCGCCGAGATCGAACGGAAATTCCAACGCGCCCGATGCCAGAGCATCCCCATCGGTGACCGACCCTTCCGGTGGCACCCGGCCGTTCTGCAGATAATCCGTAACATCACCGGACGCGGACGAGACCGCGCCGAACCCTGCCGGTCGAACCAGCGGAATCACTTTTTTTCCGCCGTTGACGGACACGGCGCCGCCGCCATACTCGATACTGGATATTATCGCCACGCCTCCCTTCTGGTTCAGCGTCTGCCACGGAGGGTTGACCTGAAACGGCCGAATGGCCAGAAAGAGTTTCCCCTGAAGCCTCTCTTCGGTCGGATTGCTCACCCGATAGCCGGCATACATCGAAGACCCGCCGGGCGGGCCATGCGCGAACAGTTGGACGGTCAACCCGACCTCCGGATGCGTCCACTGAACAGACGGGATCGGCAGATAGTCTTTTTCAAGCGACTGCGACGCCGTGACGTCCGCCCAAGTGATCAGCCGATCGTTCACGTACACAAACGGCTCCACCGAAAACTGCTCCCGCCCGACTTCGAACGCGCCCTCTTCGTTGATCAGCGCCTCCTCCTTGTCCTCGCTCACGCCGACGACCGTCCAGTAGGATTGCTGTTTGGAAAAATACTTCGGATAAAATCCGCGCGGCGCCTCTTCGGCCGCGATCTCGTAAAAGGTGTTGCGGTCGCCGGAATACTCCGATCCCTTCACCTCGATCTCGCGGACCCCGATTCCCCGCCCGCCCGCGCCTTCCTGCCCGTGGATCATGACGTACCTCGCCTCCAGATCTTTGAACACCAGCCGGTCGCGGCCGCCGTTGCCACGCCGGCTCGAAAACCGGCGGTCCCATTGCGCAAGGTCCCGGGAAAAATACACGTCATAGGAACGCGCAAAATCCTCGGACCACGAGATAAAGACGGCCCCGATGTCGCGCGGCCGGCCCAGATCGCACATAATCCAGGCGCTGTCGGACGGCCCGCTGCTCCACGCCGTGGTCAGGTCGCCGTCCAGCGCGTTTTCGGCCAGATCATCCGACGACGACGCGCTCAGCCGCACTTCCTCCTCCGGCCCCTTCAGCTCTACCTCCCAGATCGAGTTCCCCCACCCTGTCGCGCGCTTGCGACAGTCGATCCGGATGTACCGCGCCGTCCGCTTTTTGAAATACAGGTCCGCCACGCCACCCTCGCTTGCGTCCGTCGTATACACGCGCGTCCAGCTCTCGCGGTCGGTCGATATCGATACATCGTACTCCTTCGCGTGCGCCGCTTCCCAGTGAATGGTCAGCCCGACGAATTCCCGCACCTCGCCCAAGTCCAGCTCCAGCCACTGGCCGTCCTCGAACAAACTCGACCACCGCGTGCCTCGGTCGCCGTCGACCGCGCGCGCCGCGCTAAATTCGTCTTTCTCGGACGTCGATGCGGTCACGCTCGGGGAAAAGCGCGTTTTCGACGCGGAGACATCCGTGATCGACAGCTTGTCGATCAGGAGCCGGCCCTTACCGCCTTGGCCGCACGAAACGCCGAATTCAATCCGCCGGACGTCCCGGATGGACCCGCCGCCGGACGGACCCCACGCAAAGACAACCTGTTTTTTCCGGACCGATATTTCTTTCCAGTCCGGCGGAAATTCAAATTCCTCGAATTTCTTCCAGTAGGTGTTGCCGGCCTCGTCCATCAGCTTGAACTCGATCGTGTTCGGCGGGCCTTCGCCCTTGACGAGAAACGACAGCTTGTAATCCTCCGGAAGGGACAGGTCCACGTCCTTGCCCGCCACGACGTAGCCGAGCGGTGAAGGAAACTCGAAGTTCAGTCCAAGCGCTTTATCCTCGGGCCCGCGCTCGGTCGACAGGCGAAACTCCGCGCCCTGGGATTTGATCTCGGCCCAGCCGTCGGTCGATTCGAAATCCTCGAGAAGACGCATCCCCCCCGCGCCACCCGCGGCGGCAGGCTCGGCGGACCTGAACTGGACTTCATAGATCGAGTTCCCCCAGTCCGTGCCACGCTTCAGGCAGTCGATCTTGACGTAACGGACCGGCCGGCCTGAGAAAAAAAGCTTGTCGGTCCCGCCCCGGCCGTCCCGCGTCGAATGGACGGTACTCCAGTCCGCCCGGTCAGTCGAAACCTGAACATCATATTCCTTCGCGTACGCGGCTTCCCAGAAAATGTACAGTCCGGAAATGTCCCGGGCCTCTCCGAGATCGATCTCCAGCCACTGCTTGTCCTCGAACTTGCTCGACCACCGGGTCTGCACGTTCCCGTCGACAGCACGGTCCGCCGCGAGTTCGGCGTTGTCCTCGCTCGACGCCGTCGCGGTCACCTGCGCGTGCACACACTCCGAAACGCAGGACCACCAGATCAGGATGCCAATACACGCGCTTCTCAAAAAGGCGATCACGGGATTTGCCTGACCGAAGAGACGTAATTGGACACGGTTTCCACTACGTTTGATCCGACCCATTTTACGGTGGCCGCCTTTATTGTTGCCGCCATGCAAGCCGGGGCCGCGACGGTATAGGATTTCGAAAGACCTGCCATCGTTCCATCTTCGAGACGGGTGGTCATCAAAGGCATCCCCGGTCCCATCTCTCGAGATTCAACCGATGCGCCCGATACATGAACCCAGTTCTCATTCGAGTGCGCTTGGCTCAAAAGGTTCGTTAGAATGGTACCCTTCATGAATAATACAACCACGGAATCTGATCCGACGATTGCATCCTCGAGATGAGAGCGCCGGACATCTCCTTTGGGAATGTTTCCCCGGATGGCCAGTGCCGGATAGAGGCCCACATCCGAGTTGGTTTGTTTTCGCAGCGCGCGGGCGATCACAACGCCCAGACCCGGTTGCTCCCACGGCGGCGTCCAAAGGAGATTGTCACGGGCCGAGCCCAGAACCAAATCGCCTTCGACCCGGTCATACCAGACCGGCTTCGAAATCGGCGAGACATGATAACTGAATCTCAGCGCGCCTTCGGCATCGAAGGCATGCAGGGTAAACGTCGGTTGATGGGGTGTTTTAATGTACACCCATATCCCTCCAAATGGACTCGGCGGCATTTCTGTCAATTGCGATCTTGCCAGAAATTCCTGCTCGGATTCGGGCAGTTCCGGCCCGGGATTCGAAATGAATGCTCCGCCGGGCAACTGTATCTGCCGGTCTTCCACCGTCAGCATCCCGCGCTCGTCCACTTCGCGGGACGCGCTGACTTGGAGGTCTCCCTTTAAAAGGGCCCTTTCCCGGTCGAGAACCTCAAGCGCGCCGCTCGGCGGAATCTCAAGTTCCGGCTGGGATCGTTTGACGGGCTTGGCGGATGAAAAAATGTCTCTGAGCTTTTCCTGAAGAGCTCCACCCCTCAGACTCATCGCCAGAATTCGGCCGGTTGGATCGATCAGAAAATTTTCGGGGATGGCCCGCACGCCGTAGAGTCTGGAGATGGGATCATTCCAACCCTTGCCGGAAAAAATCTGCCGGAAGGGCAAACCAAGTTCCTGTGTGTACCGGATCAACTCCTCCTTGTCGTTGTCAAGGCTCACCGAAACAAATTCAATCGGATGCCCATGATACTGGCGATACGCATCCATCAGATGCGGCGTCTCCGATCGGCAGGGACCGCACCAGGTTGCCCAGAAATCCAGAAATATCCACTTGCCCCGGTGATCCGAGAGTTTCAGGGGCCGGCCATAAAGATCATCGGCGGAAAATTCCGGTGCGGTGAATCCGACCGAAAGTCCCAGTGCTTCCTGGGACGCAGACCAGACAATGACGGTGAACAGAAACCAGAAATATAATAGGCGTTTCACACGCATACGGGCCGGGGCATACGGGGCCGCATACGGGGGCCGCATATGGGGCCGGGTATTGACTTTATTGACTTGTTCCAGCCTGAAATAAGTCACTTTAGTCAATACCCGGCCCCTTTTCGTCTTTTTCGTCTCTCCACGCCGGCAGTGACGCATCCGCGGATAAAAAATTCAACCCCTGTCCCTTGGAGGGCTAGGGACAGAGGTTGGGTCGTGGACAAATAAGTGTTCCGAATCATGCCATGTCAGTTGCTCGCCAGGTCTCCATGGGTGGCGGCGGCTGTCACGAACTTCCGCTCCAGCACCAGCATCAGGGTCGTCAGCCGGTCGCGGATCGCGCTCAAAGCGGCGGGGTCCGCCGTCTCGATCCGCAGGAGGTTGCCGTACACGGCGTCCTTCCAGTTCCTGAGCGCGTCGCGGACTTTTCCGGCCCCGTCCAGATGGCGGTCCTTGATCCGGGCCAGCTCCCGAACGGCCTTTTCCTGGTAATGGCGGTCCTTCTTGCCGCTCACCGCCAACGCCGAAATGTCCGCCGAGGCGGCCTGAACGAGCGCGTCCACGTCGCCGCCGTCGACGACAACGATAAACGAATTCGAGACCGGATAGAACCGGCCGCGCACGAAGTAGGAAACGGTGGTCGTGAAGGCCGCTGCCGAGCGGTCGCCGTCCGGGAATTTCACGGTGAACATAAGATTCGCGCCCCCGCCCGCCGCCACCGTCACCAGCCACTTGATCTTGCCGGCCTCGCCCAAGTCCGCGCCGGCCGAAGTGTTCACCACGGCGACCTGCGCCGGCAGGGACACTTCAGTCTTCGTCAGAAGATCCACGACGGGCGAGGACACTTGAATCGACACCATCACGCTCTGGCCTTCCACCACGGTCGTCACTTCCGGTCGCGAGAACGTCAGAGCCGACCGGAGCACGTCCTTGATCTGACCCGCGTTGCCCGCCGTCAGCGCCGCGCCCAAGTCAAACGGCACGTAAACGGCGCGCCCCTGATGATACGAGTTGCTCACGGCCACGCTCTGATTGAGATTTTGGATTTTGGATTTTGGATTTTGGATTTCAGGGCCGTCGTCCCCGCAGCCGTCGTCGTCGCCGCACTCGTCGTCATCGCCGCCGTCCGGGTCCTCGCACTCGTCGTCCGGAGCGCCGGCGCCGCAGTCGACGACGCCGATCACGGACACGTCCGGACTCTGATCCTTGGCGCTCAGACTCACCCGCCGCGTCTTGCCGTCGGCTTGGATCGACAGCGTGTCCGCCACGAGGTTGCCGCCGAAAAACGTCGCGGTCAGATCGCGCTTCCCGGTCTTGCCGTCGCGCACCAGCGCGCCCCACACACTGCGGCCCTCCACCCGCGCGTCGGCCAGCCGGCCGCTCCGCCAGAATGATGCCACCACCGCTTCTCCGCGGCGCACGCGCTCGCGAAGCTCCTCGTCGTACGTGCCGGCGTTCTTTGAGTTCGACCGGTTGCCCAAAATGAGATACGCGTTGTAATCGCCGCTGCGCAGCGCCTTGACGTAATCCTGGCGCGACACGACCTTCGTGACCGACAGCGCGCCGGCGTCCGCCAGAACCTGATCGAGGAGCGCCACGTCGACCTCATCCTCACCATCCGCAAAGAGCTTGCCGCTGTTCGATCCCTTGCCCTCCCGGTAGTTCAGCCACACGAGGAGGTTCGGCGCGATGCCCTCGTTGGTCTGTCGCGAAATCGCCAGCGCGTCGGCCACGCTGAACTCCAGCCGGTGCGCCGTCTCGACATTGCCGGCCACGTCGCGGCTCCGGTACTCCAGCGTGTGCGCGCCCAAGGCCAACCCCTCCAGAGTGAATGCGCCGGCGTAGTTCAGAAATGCGCCGTCGTCAAACCGGAACTCGATCGCCGCCACGCCCGAGGCGCCCTCGCCCGCGGCGTCCTCTGCGCTCAGCGTCACCAGGCTCTGCGAGATCGCGGTCTTGGTGGATTCGTTGATGAGATCGATGGAAAGCGTCGTCACCGGCGCGGCGCCGTCGACCGGCGGCGGAGGCGCGCGATGGATGACGAACGTGATGGACGCGCTCGAACTGTTTCCGGCCGCGTCGGTCGCGGTCAGCGTCGCGGTGTGCTCGCCCTCGGCCGTGTAGGGACTGTTGTCTCCCGTGACGGCCGTCGGGTTGGCGTCCACCACCGTATACCGCAGCGTCACGTCCTGATCGGTCGGGCTTTCGACCGCATCGATCGTGATGACCGGCGCGACGAGGTCCTTGCGGACGGTCAGCGCGTTCGACCGCGGCCCGACATTGCCGGCCGCGTCTTTGGCGACGCCGTAGATATGAAACTCGGTGGCGTCGGGCCCCCAGATATTGACGGAGGCGCTCCAGGCGCCGAACGCGTCGGCCGCAACGTTCGCCTGTTCCCACGTGCCGATGCCGACCACTTCTACAAACGGCGCGACCGTCGCGTAAGGTTCCGTGACGCCGCTGATGGTCCGCGCCTCGTTCTCGATGTTCGACCACTCCGATGTCGCGAACACCTCCGGCGCGGCCGGGGCCGAGACATCCTTGCGGACGTGATCCAAGTTCGAGCGGGGGCTGGCGTTGCCCGCGTCGTCCAAGGCCTGAACATAAATATCAAATTCAGATGCGTCAGGCCCGAACAGATTGACCGTGGCCAGCCACGAACCGCTCGTGTCGGCCCGCACGCTCGTCTGCTCGAAGGTGCCGTTGCCGAGAACCGAAACATACGGAACGATCGTCGTGTAAGGCTCAGCGCGGCCCGAGATAATCCGGACCTCGTTTTCAGTGGTGGACCAGGGCGACATCGGATAAAGAAGAGGCGTCGCCGGCGCGAGGAGGTCTTTTCGAATCGTCTGATCGCTCGACCGCCCGCTCCAGTGGCCGGCCGCGTCCCTCGCCGCCGCATATACTTTGAACTCCGTCCCGTGCGGACCCCAGATGTTCACCGTCGCGCTCCAGGTCCCGTCGGGTCCCGCCTGCGCGTTCGTCTGCTCATACGACGATCCGAACACCTCGACGTACGGGATCACGGTCGCGTTCGCCTCCGCCGTCCCGCTGATCGTCCGCGCCTCCTGCTCCACGTTCGACCACGCCGAGGTCACGTTCACGACGGGCGCCGCCGGCGCCGACAAATCTTTTCGGATGATCTGCTCGTTCGACCGCCCACTCCAGTTGCCGGCCGCGTCCCGCGCGGCCGCGTAGACTTTGAACTCCGTCCCGTCCGGTCCCCAGATGTTCACCGGCGCGCTCCAGTTGCCGTCGCCGCCCGCCTGCACGTTCGTCTGCTCGTACGACGACCCGAACACCTCTACGTACGGGATCACCGTCGCGTTCGGCTCCACCGTCCCGCTGATCGTCCGCGCCTCCATCTCGATGTTCGACCACGCCGACGTCGCGTTCACGACGGGCGCGGCCGGCGACTCGTCATCGACGTAGACTTCGAGCTCCCACAGCGAGTATCCCCAGGGCGTGCCGCGCGCGATCCCGTACAACCGGACATATCGCGTTTGAACCGGAGCAAACCCGAGGTCGTCAAATCCGCCATCGCCATTATTAATATAGAGGATGTCCGTAAAATCGACGCCGTTGGAAGAAGCCTGAATCCGATACTCCCGCCCGTAGGCCGCCTCCCAGTTCAGAACAACGCGGTTGACCGCCGCCGTCGACCCGAGGTCCACCCGTATCCATTGCGGATCCCTGAAATCGCTGCTCCAGCGGGTTCCGGAATTCCCATCGACCGCGTTCGATCCGACGTTCCCGCCTTCCGCGCTCGACACGGTGACGGACTTGTTCAACGCCAGATTCGGAGAAGCATAGGCGATACAAAACCAGCAGGAAAGTATGAGTGCACTGACCAGCCCAATCGTCGCCCATCGGATTTCCGGATACCTCGTTGTTGAAAGCGCTTTCATCATAATCTCCTTTAATCTCTTTTTGTCGTTTCTAAAAGACAGCGTCCCAACCCGATCTATTCAATTTCAAAAGTTGTCAGACCCGACCTCTCGATTTTGACCGACACGTTCCCGACCCTCATGTAAGCGTTTACACCATGTAGCACACAAAGTCAAGGCCGCCAAAACGAAAAGCCTTTAACTACCTGTTATTGCGATTGTTACCACATGCAGAATTTTCGCGGGTGATGATCTCCCTATTTAATACCCTCGAGCATCTCTCCAATTTTCTTTTCCAGCTCCCCGCCTCTTAAATCCATCGCGACGATTTGGCCGCTCGAATTGAGCAGATAGGTCGCGGGAATGCCGTCGACTCCGTAGGCTTTGACCAGCGGGCCTTCCCAGGCCTTGCCGTCAAACATCTGCGGCCAGGGAATCGATTTGTCCTTGATCGTTTTATTGAGTTGATCCGTGTCATGGTCGAGGCCGATGCCGATGACCGCCAGTCCGCTGTCTTTGTAGGTCTCGTAGATTCTTTTCACGTTCGGAAGTTCGTACATGCACGGCCCGCACCAGGTTGCCCAGAAATCAATCAGCACGATTTTCCCTCGAAAATCGGAGAGCGCCAGAGGGCGGCCGGCCAGCGTCGTGCCGCGAATGTCCGGCGCCTCCCGGGCTGTGTATTTCCGCTTTTTCTCCCGCTGTTTGGCCGTCCAGACCATGCGGCCGGCGTGTTCGCTCAAGTCCTCATCCATCGACTGCCGGATCCGGTTGTATGTCCGCTCTGCCGCAGGAACGTCGTTTTGCGCCAGATGATAGCCTACGATATTTCCGAGCGCCTCAACCTCGTCCTTGAGGGCCTCGCGGAAAGCGGCGAGGAGCGCCCCGGTGTCCGGTTTGAAACCGGGCGGAACCGCCACCAGTGAATTCAATGTCCCAAACTGGTTTTCGGCGACCAGGGGATTTCCCGGATCGCGCATCCATCCGTCGTCCGGAAGCGGCGAGTCGGAAGTGACTTTGAATTTGTAGGCATAAATGCCTGTGTCAAGATTCAGCGTCGCGGTCCACTCCCCTTTGCGAAATCGCATGGCCGAAGCTCTGGAGGGGTCCCAGTCGTTAAAGGATCCAAGCAGGTAGACCTGTTTGGCGCCGGCAAATGTAAACCGAAACGTAACCGGATAGGCCGGTTTGGACGGGCGTCGGGAAGTTTTGCGTTCGGAATCCCCGAACCGCCGTTCGACAAACGTCAGTTTCAGTCCATCCGGCGTGATGTCCGCCACCTGATATGTCCGGTCCCCGATCACAAAATACTGGGAGAGATCCCGTTCCTCCACGTCCGCTTCAATTTTCCCGTTCCTGTTGAGATCGATCGACACGCGATTGGCATTCCCCTCCATCCGGTTGAAAAGCCCATCGCCCGCAGCGTTTCTGAGCGCGACCGTATACGTTTGAGTTCCCAATTTGACGGCGCCCCGGCGGTAATAGTCTGGAATGATAAGCGGCCGCAGAGTCCCGTCGCCTGGACGCCGGATGAACTGGATTCCGCACGGCAAATTCGACGCGTTCTTGCCGATCCTGTATGGCACACTCAATACCGCAGACCCCGCCAGGACTCTGTCACTTTTTGTCCACGGCGACCATTCCACCCGGTCGGCCGCCGTCAGGACGCCGTCCGCGTCCCGGTCCACATACAGGTCGGTCTTGCCCGGGTTGTCCATCATGTGGATGAGTCCCTCGGCGGCGTTTCGTCCCTGACCCCAAAAAATGTAGTCCGCCGTGTTGAGAATCATGTTGCCATCCTCGAGAAAGCGCTCCGCCGGCGAACCGTCCGGCTGGGTGTTGTTGGACGGATAGATCGATTGAGGGAAATCTCCAAAGAGCGCGAGGACATCGAAGTCGCCGTCGCCCGTGTTTCGCTGCGCCCACGCCGGCATATCTTCTTCCGAAACGATTGCGATGCTCCTCACTATTTTTTGCAGAGACCGGATCAGGTTCTTTGCGACGCGCACGGCCGCAGGCTTTGAAATCCACCACGTTTGATCGATGTACAGCGCGATGTCCATTTTGGCGAGCGGCGCAACGGTCGGCGCCCAGCGGGTAAAAAACTCGCGAAGAACCGCGGCGCGCGGAAGACTGTCGTTGTCGGTTTGGTAAAGGACGGCCACCCGTCCACCGTCATTTTTGTTGCGGACCACGACGGGATCGGCGGCCCCCGAAGCGTTCCCCGCAAAGGTCGCTTCGACTTCCCAGTCCGAATTGAGGAGGCGGGTTGGAAACGCCCGATAAGACCGAAAATCCTTCAAACTAGGCAGAAACCGCCTTCCAAGCCCCGTCACGCGCATCGCCTGCGACTCGGGCGACGGGACAAGATCGATCAGCAAGGGTTCGGCGATCACGTCTTCCATGACCGCAAATTCCGCCTGTTCCGTTCCAAGCCGGAGCGCGCCAAACTGTTTCATGCGTCCCCCGGTCGGCGGCTCTTCACGGAGTTTCGGCGGCCGTACGGGTGACATCCGAAAATCCACCGTCGACAGGGTGCTGAAGAATTCGACCGCCCCTTGAGAAACCGCCTCCATTGTCACAACGATTCTCTTGCCTCGATCTGCCGATGCGCCGGTCGGATAAAAGAGGCAGAGACCGAATGCGGCCATCCAGATCGTCAGACGGAGAATGGTTCGTAGGGTCATCGGATATTTGGTCACCCGTGCATCAAACACACTCCGAGGAGAGAAATCAAGGGGTTGCCGATCGTCTTATTGAACCTGAAATTCCCACAGTGAGTAACCGTACGGCGTGCCGCGGCGCGTGCCATCCATCCGCACGTATCGCGCGGTCACACCCGCCAGCGGCACCTCATCCACGCCGCCGTCACCCCCCACGATCGTCGCGCGGGTCGTCCAGTTGAAGCTGTCGTCCGACGTCTGGAGGGTGTAGTCCTTCCCATAGGCGTATTCCCAGTGCAGGGTCACCCGGCGGATGGCCTGCGGCGAGCCGAGATCCACCCATATCCATTGCGCGTCGCTCCACTGCGAAGCCCACCGCGTGCCCAAGTCTCCATCCACCGCGCGGGCCGGCTCCATGCCGGAGTCTTCGATCGAGGATGCCGCCACCACTTTGTTGAGCGCCAGATTGACTGAGTGTTCGTATTTCATTTCCCAGATCGAGTAGCCGTACGGCGTCCCGCGCTCCGTTCCATAGAGACGCCAGAATCTGCCGGTCATCTCGCCGAACGCCGCCGCATCCTGACCGCCGTCTCCGGACGACGTCGAGAACGCATCGACCCAGGTCGCGCCGTCCGAGGAGGACTGGATCTTGTAGGACCGGCCATGCGCGTATTCCCAGTCGATCGTTGCCTGATTGAAGGTGCGCCCGCCCCCGTAATCGATCTCGAGCCACTGCGGGTCGGACCACTGCGAGGCCCACCGCGTGTTCGGATCCCCGTCGAACGCCTTCGCGCCGTTTCGTTCGGGCGCTTCGAAGGTCGACGACGACACCAACGGCTCTTCCGAAAACGGTTTGAAGCCCGCCAACGCCAGGGCGGACTGAATGTAGGGATTGCTCATGAACGTGTTTCGCACGAGGCCGGCGTTGTAGTTTTCGATCGCCAGAATCATCGGCGCTTGATTGAGGCCGTCCACGAACTGGCTTCTCCAGGTTTGACCGACGTTGAACGCGTCCGTGAACCCGTACCGGCCCCAGATGTGATGCTTGTACTGGAAAAACATGTACCGCGCCGCGCGGATCGATTCGGCCGGGGTCAGCATCACCGAGGTCACGGCAGCCGTCGGCGCCACCGTGCCGTCATGGGATCCGCCCGGCGACCCGCCATACGCGTGATAGGCGCCGTCCGGCCCGACGCAGGCCGTCAGGCCCCAGCGGTCCGGCTCGTATCGCGCCTGCGCGTCCGTCACGCACGTCAAGCGGTTGGTCTGCGCCGCCCGGACGCTGTTTTCGAAATAGTCGGCGCCGCCGTCGTGGATGTTTCGCAGATCGATGTAGAGATGGTGGTACTGGTGCGTGAAGAGCGGCGGTTCTTGGATGAACCGGTATCCGAACGCCTCGGCCCACCATCGACCCATGTCGGTCCAAGCCGCCGGGCCGATCGAGTGCGTCGGAGATCCGAGCGCAAGAAGCGTGACGAAAATCGATTCGCTGTACCGGTTCCACCAGTCGTTGCAGAAAAACCCGCCTTCGGGCCGACCGCTGGAGATGATATAGGAATACCCGTCGTTTTCCGGTTTCCATCCCATGTTCACGAACCGCTTCTGCCAGTCACTGCCGATGTTCATAAACCACGTCCAGTCCATCCGGCGGTACAGGAGGTCCGCTTTCGCCCAGACATCCGGATGGTCGCTCAAGAAATACCGGCCGGCCTGAATCGCGCCGAGAATGAAGAGCGCCGAATCGACGGTGGAGACTTCGCTGTTCATCTCGCGCGCGCCGGTGCCGATGTTGACGAAGTGATACCAGAATCCGTGGACGTTCTGGAGGCGCGTTTCGAACGAGGTCAGCATTTTCATGACACGGTCGTACGCCGTCTGCCGCGTGATCCAGCCGCGTTCGGCGGCGACCGTGTAGACCGAGAGGGCAAACCCGTCGACGGCGATGCTCGACACGGTGCCGTATCCGGTTTTCCAGTTGTTCTCCGTCGATTTGACCAGCCCGGTCTGGACGTCGGCTTCGTTCCAGAAATACCAGAACATCTTTTTCTGAATGAAATCCAGAAACGCGCCGTCGGGCACGCCGAGCGGCCTGATCTCGATCCCGTTCAGGCACGCCTTGTCTGCGTACACGGCCGGAAACGTCACGTCCAGCACTCCGTCGCTAACCGTCACGTCGGCCGTCAAGTCCACCGCCTTGTGCCGGCCGCCCGCCAGTGCGTACGGATCGACGTTGGTCCACAGGGTCGTTCCCTCGAGCGCGATGTTGAATTTCCTCTTTCCGGCGGCCGTCCAGCGCAGTTCCGCCAGCATGAGCCTCACCCGGTACGTGCCGTTCGGTACTTCGATTTTGTACGACAACGTCGTCCCGCCCTCGCGGCAGTCCTGATAGACGGGCCCCTGAGTCGTCCCGGAGATCGCGTTCCCCGTCGAGCGATTTGATCCGTTGGCATAGCCCCAGCGGTAGAGGGACGCAAAGGCCTCATCCCTCGTCCACCAGTTGCCGGCGGGATCCGTATAATCGTAATTCGCTCCGCCGCAATTCAGCCGCCAGACCTCCTCGCCGGCCGGCGAGGATTTGCTGAGGGCCGCGTGGGCCTGCCGGGCGCCGACAAATAAGAGGAACAGAGCGAGAAATCCGGCCGCAACCAGGATCAGCCCGACACCGATTATCCACTCTCCGGAATCGCGAACCCTGCCGCCCGCGTCTTTTTTCACCGTACTTGCATCTCCCACAGCGAGTACCCGAACGTCGTGGCGCGCTGGGCGCCGTACATCCGCACGTACCGCACGCTGACTGCCGGGAAAGTGATATCGTCGTATCCGCCATCGCCTGTGGTCGTCGAGTAGACGTCCGTCCAGCTCGACATGTCCTGCGACACCTGGATTTTGTACGACCGTGCCGACGCGTATTCCCAGTCGAGCGTCACCTGGCTGACGGTCTTCGCCGACCCGAGGTCGACCGCCAGCCACTGCGGGTCGGACCACTGCGAGGCCCAGCGCGTGGAGATGTTGCCGTCGAAGGCGCTGATGGGTTCCATGCCCGAATCCTCGATGGAGGAGGCGTAGGCCGTGCGACCGAGCGCCAGATTGGAGATGGCGGCCATCGTGTTTTCGATTTTTATTTCCCAGATCGAATATCCATACGTTGTTCCCCGTTCGGTGCCGTACAGCCGCACGTACCGCGCAGAGACCGGCTCGAACGTGAGGAGGTCCTGCCCGCCGTCACCCGTCGCGGTCGAATAGACGGGCGTCCAGTTGAAATTGTTGTGCGACATCTCCACCGCGTAGGATTTCCCGTAGGCGGACTCCCAGTCGATCGTGATTTTGTTGAAGGTCGTCTCCGTCCCGTAATCGGCCTTGATCCACTGCGGGTCGCTCCACTCTGAGGCCCACCGCGTGCCCATGCTGCCGTCGAAGGCCTTGCGGCCGTCCCGGTCGGCGGACTCGTAGGAGGATTCGGTGACGATCGGGAAAATGGAGGGGATTACCTCGTTGATCTGAAACTCATAGAGCGAGTATCCCCACGATGTCGCCCGCGTCACGCCCTTCTTTTTCACGTACCGCGCCGTCTGCGGCGAAAATGAGACCACATCCTGTCCGCCGTCGCCGTCGGTCACGGCCGCCACGGTCATCCAGTTGGCGCCGTCCGCCGACACCTGGATTTCATACGCGCGGCCATAGGCCGCCTCCCAGGTCAGCGTCACGCCGTCGAAGGAACGGTTCGATTGAAAGTCGATGGAGATCCACTGATTGTCGTTGAAGGTCGAACTCCAGCGCGAGCTGTAATTGCCGTCGATGGCGTTCGCCGGCTCCACCCCGTTTCCGTCGTAGGTCGATGCGACGGCCCGGGGCCAGCTTTGAGTGAACCCTGGCCAGGGCGCGCCGCCGCCCAGTCCGACGGTATGGCCGAGTCCATTGCCGAACAGGGTCGCCAGAATGACGTTGTATTTTCCCCAGTTCACCGTCGTCCAGTCGTCGTTCAGGACGCCGCCGGTGTCACCGCTGTTGGGGTTCCAGCACCAGAAGGTGTGATTGAGTTTCTTGTTGGCGATGAGCTGAACAAGATAGTTGAACCATCGGCCGCTGTCGCTCGCGAGGTCGTATTCGCGGCCGCCCCATTCGCCGATCAGGAGGGGATGCACGTCGGCCTGATCGTTGATGAAGAGCCAGCTCGGTTTCCAGTGCTCGCTCATCAGTGAGTCATAGGAAAAACTGCCGTTATGGAACCACCACTGATTGTAGACCGCCGGCCCGTATTCGTGCGGAGAATAGACGAGCTTGTCGGGCCGGCTCAGCGTGACGGGATACGAGGCGGCGCCGCGGAGGTTCCCGCCCCACCAGCCGTAGGTGGCGCCGTCCGGCGTCTCGACGCCTTCGACGAAAATCAGCCAGTTCGGTTCGATGGCTATGACCCGGTTGCCGCACAATTGCGCCGCGCGCCGCCAGTCCACGGCCGAGTTCGATCCGTCCCAGCGCGCGACGCCGTGCGGCTCGTTGAAAATGTCGGCGCCGATGACGGCGTCGTTGCCTCCGTAGCGGCCAGCCAGCCACTCCCAGTTGAGCATCCAGTCCTCTTCGGTGATCGACGAGTTGTACCAGAGGTCGATCATGCCGGACGCGGGCGTTCGGTGCATGTCGAGGATGACCTTGAGGCCGATCGTCCGGCAGTAGGCGATGGCCATGTCGAGGATTTCGATCGACGTTTTCCCCACCAGATCAGGATTCACGTTCCGGTTGATCTTGCTCTTGCCGGGCTTCACCGTCTGCCCGGTGCGGACCTTCTTGATGAACTCACTCGACAGCGGCACGCGCAGGACGTTGAATTTCAGTCCCGCCATCTGATTGAGCATGTCGTTCATGTTTCTGGCCCACAGACCATGAAACACGTAATCGGTGGTCTCGAATCCAAACCAGTTGACGCCGGTGATGAACACCTCCGTGTTGTTCTCGTCGTACACGCGGTTGCCGATGGTGTGGAGATAGTCGGAGGCCGCCCATGCGCGTGACAGGACGACCACAGACAGTATGAGTATTGTAAGCGCTTTCTTCGTGATGCCAAAAAAAAATGTTGGCAGGTCGTTTCTCATGACTCATCCTCCATTATTGTTTTGGCAACTCCAGAGCCGCAAGTGGGCCAAGTTTGTCATCCAAATGGAAAAGGGACGGCCACCAAGCATATTGGGGCGACCGTCTTATATTTTTTCAAGCAGAAATTCCGCGTTGAATCGGATCAGATAATAGGCCTCATCGGTCAAGTGCTTCCCTCGCTGCGCGCTCACCTGCTTGATCAGCGCCCGCAGTTTCTCACGGGCGATCCCGAACTTCTCACGCAGACACTCCTGACGCACCTTCGTCAGCTTCTTGATGATCGACTTCGCCACACCCGGCAGGCCCCTGTTCTTCTCGTCGAGGTCGGAATCGTCGTCATCGCCGTTGTCGTCGTCTTCGTCATCGTCTTTGTCGCGGCCTTTCTTCTTGCCTTTCTCGTCGACCGTCCGCTTGCCGTGGTCGTCATCGTCGTCCCGGTCTTTCCGCAGGTCGTGCTTGATCCAGCCCAATACCTCCGCCTCTCGCACTTGGCCGATCAGGTCGAGGATAAATGTATCGCATAGTTCTGATAAATCAACCGGTGGAGCCACAGGTCCCAATGTCCTGCCGGTAAATTTAATGGCATCACGATCTTGATTTATCTGTCGCATTAAAGCGTTTTCTTCTTCCAATCCACCGGTAACATCATGAATGTCCGGATAGAACTTGGAAAGATCCAAGACAGGTGTTACCACGAATGTTGTAATACCCGGCACCGCCGGTGACTTAAATCCAAGACCTTGCAATGATTTTCCGGGGACTACCAACCATGGATGATCATCCTGACTTCCATGCACAACCCAGTTGACGGCAACCGATCCTAAAAAGCCAAACCAGCGGTCTGGAATTTTTAGATCGCTCACCGCCACAATTGGGGGATATCCATGCTCCTTTCCAAACCCCGCCATACGATTGTCCACAAATCCGACAGAACTATTGAATTGTTGTATTCTCTTCGCCCGCTCCGTCAGATCGATAACAATTGACATGACACTTCCACTGTTCGTGTTGGAATTGTATAATGAGTAGTCATATTCATAATAATCTATCGACCCGGCAATCTTAGCAATCGTGGACGATAATCGTATCTGTCTGAGAACCGGCAAATTTTCTCTTGGTTCAAATGCCCAACAGTTGGTAACGATGACCACCGAAAATGGAATCAGAGATAACACCACGTTTGTTTTTTTCATTGCAGTTCAAAATGCAGTCTTCCGAATTGCGCAAATAATTGTGAAGAAATATTTAGATTTTCATTTGTAAATAATTGTTGTACCAGAAAGGTATTATTCCCGAGGAGGACCACGGACCCAGTAGATATCACTTTATGGAATTTACTGATATCCACACTCTTTCCCGTTCTGTGACGATTGTGAGCCGTCGGCGGTTTGGGATCAGACAAACAACTATTATCGTGTATATCCCACGTGGCGCAAATATCAAACGCTCCGCCATTCTCAAGACTCATGTCATTGACACGGATAATGGCTTCATCAAGACCGGGGCTGTTCTTCGTGGTTTCTCTATATTTAAAGGCTACTTTCTCAATAGCCATAATCAAATCTGAGGTTCCATGGTGGTTCCGAGGGTGTGAAGGGGTTTGTCCCGTTTTTTCGTAATCCGCCCCATCCGAGATTTCTTGAAGGCCCGGCCAGAAAACGTAGACGTCGGTCCCAAACGCGCAGCCGGTGCCGTCGCCGCGGACGCCTTCGTCGTTTCCCGCCGCCGCGATACCCTCCTGCTTCAATACCTCCCGGGCCGACGCCTGTTCCGCAAGCGTCGATCTCGGAAGGCTCGAAGCAGTCAACGGCTTGTCGCTGACCACAACCTTGATTCGCTCGTCGCCCCCGAATTCGCCAGCGGTATATGTCCGAGTGAGATCGACGGTCTGCCCCGTCGGCACGTGTTCGAAATGCAGCCACTGGCCATTCTCAAACGTGCCGACCGGTCTTGGTGTGGCGTGATGCGCTTCCTCATGTCCCCCGCCTTCTCCTTCGATATACCACCCCACGTATGCACCCCCCGCCAGCAAGGACGGCACAGATGTTCCGGACAACCTGGATCGGACCTTCGATTTCTCATTCGTGGGATCGCCCGGATCGGCGTTCTTTGGCTGAACCTCTTCCGGCGGATTCAGGTCCCCGGGGGTCAAATTCTCAAGCCGCATCTGCAATGCGATGCACCATGGTCTCACCTCAAACCCCCATTCGTCGAATTGGGGTCCCACGCCCCACTCTGGATTGGTGAACTCGATGGGACCTTTGTTGGCCGATCCGTCTGAATTATATCCGCCCAGCGGCTCCAGCCATGGATAATAACCCTCATAGCGTGCGGAGATGTTTATCTTCGTTCCCGTATAAAATGTTCCCCCGCGCGTTGGCAAGAAGGAACCTACGGTGCCCCCACCCGATGCGATCGGAACTGGGATTCCTGAAGCCAGCGCGTCTCGATAATAGCCTGGAAAATCGCCGAAAACATCCCATCGCACCAGATCCACACTGGTTACCTCCGTGATATGGTTGGGAACGTGCGGACTCCAATTATATGCGCTCAGGATTCCCTGTTTCCATCCCGGTTTGATCAGCAATCCGAACGCGATGTCATGGTAGCTAAGCCAGCCCATGCTGATGAATTCCTGAGTGTGACTGGGGGCCGTCGAGAAACATGTCACGTGATTGCTGTCATGGCAGGTGCCCAGATGCGTTGCCCAAGTTGCCTCCGGGCACATCACAACGGCGCACGCCAGTAAGACTATGGCCAACGACTCCTTCGACGACTTTGGACAGAATGGAAGAAAAATCGAAAATCTAAAATCTAAAATCTCAGGTTTTTTCACTGCACCTGCATCTCCCACAGCGAATACCCGAACCCGGTGCCGCGCGCGGTGCCGTACATGCGGATGTACCGGGCGCTCACGGCCGTGAACGGGCACTCATCGACGCCGCCGTCGCCGTTGACCGCCGTGAAGCGGTCCGTCCAGTTGATGTTGTCCGTCGAGGTCTGGATTTTGTAGTCCTTGCCGTACGCGTACTCCCAGTGCAGGATCACGCGGCTCACGTTCTGGTTCGAGCCGAGGTCGACCCGGACCCACTGCGGGTCGCTCCACAGTGACGCCCAGCGCGTCGTGAAGCTGCCGTCGAAGGCCTTCGGCGCCGTGACGCCCGAGTTTTCGTTGGATGAGGACGTGGCCGGCTTGTTCAGAGCGAGATTCACCGTGTTCTCGAATTTCATCTCCCAGATCGAATAGCCCCACGCCGTGCCGCGTTTCGTGCCGTACATTCTCCAGTATCGGGCGGTGTTCATCGGGAAGGTCAGGATGTCCGTGGCGCCGTTGCCGTTCACGACGGTCGCGACGTCCCACCACGTGTTCGCGTCCCACGACGCCTGGATCTTGTAGTCCTTGCCGTAGGCCGCCTCCCAGTTGATCGTGACCTTGTTGAACGTCCGTCCGGCGCCGTAGTCGACTTCGAGCCACTGCGGGTCGGCGAAGGCCGAGCCCCAGCGCGTGGTCATGTTGTTGTCGAACGCGTTCGGCGCGTCACTGCCGGTCGATGCGTTGTAGAGCGCGGACTGGCCGAAGGTCTTGATGCCGGCCTGAGCGTAGGCGGTCGCAAGGTATGGATTTTTCATGAACTCGTTTCTCACCATGCCGGTGCGGTAATTTTCGATGCCAATGACGAGCGCGCCGGCGCTGAGGCCGTCGAAGAGCCAGTCCTTCCAGTCGGCGCTCACGTTGAACGCGTCCGAAAACCCGTACTGGCCCCAGATGTGATGCTTGTACTGGAAGAACATGAACCGCGTGGCCTGGATCGACTCCGTGGGCGTGATGTTCATCGTGGCGGCGGGCGCGGCCGGATCGACCGTGCCGTCGTGGAACCCGCCCGTGCCGGCGCCGTAGGCCTGATAGCCCGTCGGCCCGTTGGAACCCGACAGCCCCCAGCGTTTGGGCTCATAGCGGCTGTCGTTCTCGCACGTGAGGCGGTTGACCTGCGTGGCCTTGCGGGTGTTGTCGACGTAGTCGACCTTGCCGTCGTGCCGGTTTCGCATGTCGTAATAGAGATGATGAAACTGGTGCGTGAAAAGCGGCGGCTCGTTCACGTAGTGATAGCCAAAATCGTCGACCCACGGCTTGCCCATGTCCGTCCAAGCCGCCGGACCGGCCGAGTAGGTGGGCGAGCCGAGCGCGAGGAAGTTCACGAAGACCGATTCGCTGTACCGGTTCCACCAGTCGTTCACGAAATAACCGCCTTCGGGCCGGCCGCTCGCGATGACGTAGCCGTGCGGCGATCCCGGCTGATACTCGGGCTTCCAGCCCATGTTGACGAACCGGTTCAGATACGGATCGCCGGCATTGACGTTCAGAAACCAGCTCCACTCCATGCGGCGGTACAGAAGGTCCGCCTTGGACGCGACGTCCGGATGGTCGCTTCGGAAAAACTCGCCGGCCTGGAGCGCGCCCATGATAAAGAGCGCGGAGTCGACGGTCGAGATTTCGGTTGTGCCCTCGCGCGCGCCGGTGGCGGTGTAGACGAAATGCCACCAGAAACCATGCACGTTCTGGATGACAGTCTCAAACGTATTCAGCATTTTCATGACGCGATCGTACGCCTGCTGGCGCGTGATCCATCCGCGGCTGGCGGCGATCGTATAGATGGAGAGGGCGAACCCATCGGTGGCGATGCTGGAGGTGTTGCCGTACCCCTGGGCGAAATTGTTCTCGCCCCATTTGACGAGGCCGGTCTGAACGTCGGCCTCGTTCCAGTAAAACCAGAACATCTTTTTCTGCACGAAATCGAGGAACGCGTCGTCGGCCAGCGTGAGGACCTTGACCTCGATCCCGCTGATGCAGGCGTTGTCCATCTGAACGACGGGAAACGTCACGTCGAGGACGCCGTCCGTCACCGTCACGTCGGCCGTCAGGTCCATCGCCTTGTTCATCGCATTGCCGGCCCAGGCCCAGATGTCGACGAAGGACCACAGCGTGTTGCCTTCGAGGGCCACGTTGAACACGCGCTTGCCGGCCTGGTTCCAGTACGTCTCCGCAAACATGAGCCGGACGCGGTAGGTGCCGTTGGGGACTTCGACCTTGTAGGACAGGTTCGTTCCGCCCCAGCGGCTGGACTTGTAAATTTCGGGCGTGGAGGTGTTGGTGATGTTGGAGGTGGTGGAGGCGGTGTTGCCGTTGATGTAGCCCCAGCGGTAAATGGAGTAGAAATCCTCGTCCTTGACCCATGTGTTCCCGGCCGGATCGGCGTAATCGGCGGCGGTGGCGCCGCAGTTGATGCGCCAGACCTCCTCGCCGGTCGGCGATGATTTGCTGAGCGCGGCCTGAGCCTCAGGAAGGCCGGCGCAGAGCAGCAGGATGAGAATCGCGGTAGCCCATCTCAAACCGCCCTTATTGGAATCCAAAATCCAAAATCTAAAATCTAAAATCTCAGTTTTCATGTCTGACCTCCACCCCATTTTTGTTTGGCGCTTGTAAGCGCTTACTCCATCTCTTGCAAAGGGTATGCCCGGTGATGAAAGCGCTTACTGTTAAAACGTGGAATTTTCACAAATCATTTGAAACCTTAAGGTTTCGAATGCGCCAAAGTGGGCGCCCATCGTGAAAGCACGCTTGATGATGTGTGCATACTGCATATTCACGGCAGATATATAGGCTATATGCACAATTATATGTGCATTATGCTGTTTAGTTCCGCCGTTCGGTGAGAACGTGTGAAAAAATTGAATAAACCACTTTTTATCCACGAAGGGACACGAAGCTGACACGAAGGGAATCCAGATATTCAATATGTTATCTAAATGTTTCTTCGTGCCCCTTCGTGCTCCTTCGTGGATAAGGGATTTATTCACACGTTCTGAGCGAGACGATGCATTTCCGTTTTCTCATTTGCGAGCTTGCCTTTCGGACAACCCGGGGATAGCATAAGGTCATGAAACGATCCGTACGGAGTTCCAAAACGCCGGCGGCTTGGAATAGGGATGCGCTTTTGGCCGCCCGGAAATTTTTCAAAGGCCGGAGGCTTCGCAAGGGGATATTGGTGGCGGTGGATATAAAAAGCGGCCGGTGTTTCTGCGGGTCCGACATTGTCCGGAGTTGCCCGCCGATGAAAAACGGCAGCGACGTGCGCCTCATCCGCGTCGGGTATCCGACGGCCTTCAAGATCCATACCCCGTTCTTTCGCTTCAGGTGACATTCCTGAAAGGCCAGATCACGGCCAATCTCGAACCGATGCTCGAAGACGTGTCCATTCTTGGAATGAGGGGTGAGCGCATTCAATTCAACGCGATCCTGGACACCGGATTCAACGGCAGTCTCGTGTTGCCGCGAAAGATCGGCCGGCGCGCGCGGTTGGAGCCTTTCAACCGGACCCAATATCAATTGGCGGACGGCAGCGTCGTGCAGGACATTTTATATCGAGGGACACTTCAAGTTTCCGGCCGCCGGATCGTTGTGCTTCTGAGTCTGACCGACGCCGAAGTCGGACTCGTCGGCATGGAAATCATCACGGGCCGGATCGCAACCTTCGACCTCCGAAAAATGACGGTGGATGTGAAATAGGGTTCCACCGCCCGGCGATTACAACCCGAGGTCCTTGATTTTTTTCATCAGCGTGTTGCGGTGGATGTTCAGGAGTTTGGCCGCGCGGACTTTGTTCCACCTGGTTTTCCGCAGGGCTTCCTCGATCTGTTCTCGGGAGAGCGCCGCCGATGTTGCCGGACCGGCAGACGGAGCATGGCCGGGCGCCGGCCCGGCTGGAGATGCGGCCGTGTCGTCCGAAATCCCGCTGTAGGCGACCTGCATCTGGAGCGATTTCAAGTGGAACGGAATGTGTTCGACGAGGATTTTGTCGGAGGTGCACGTGACGATCATGCGTTCGATGCAATTTTCGAGTTCCCGGATGTTTCCCGGCCAGTCGTATTCCATCAAAAGGTCGGTGACCTTAGGCGACACGTACTTTACGTGCCGGTCGTTCTTCCGGTTGAACTTCTGGATGAAATGCTCGATCAGGTACGGGATGTCCTCCTTGCGGTCGCGCAGCGGCGGGATCTGGAACGCGACCACGTTCAGCCGGTAAAAGAGGTCCTGCCGGAACCGGCCCGCCTTGACTTCCTGTTCGAGGTTGCGGTTCGTCGCCGCGATGATCCGCACGTCGGTTTTGATGGAGTGGACGCCGCCGAGCCTCTCGATCTCGCCGTCCTGGAGGACGCGCAGGAGCTTGATCTGGACGGGCATGGTAATCTCGCCGATTTCGTCGAGGAAGAGGGTGCCGCCACTGGCGAGCTCGAACCGGCCCTGCTTGCGGCTGTATGCGCCGGTGAACGCGCCTTTTTCGTAACCGAACATCTCGCTTTCGAGGAGCGTCTCCGGCAGCGCGGCGCAACTGACTTTGATGAACGGCTTGTCCTTCCTCAGACTGTTCTGATGGATGACCTTGGCGCAAACCTCCTTGCCGGTGCCGGTTTCGCCGAGGAGCAGGACGGCCGCGTTGCTTTTGGCAACTCTCAGAATCGTTTCATAGAGCGCGGCCATCTTGGGGCTGTTTTTGACGACCGCCAGGCGGTCGCCGTCGAACGGTTCCTGCGCCAGATCTTCCGCCAGGTCCGGCAGCTCCATGGCCACGCGGTCGGTGATGGACCGCAGCCGGTCATATTCCTCGCGTGCGATGCGGTAGAACTCGCATATTTTGGCGATGAGCTGGTCTTTGCCGCAGATCACCAGCTCGATTTTTTTGTCCAGGATCAATTCGAGATCGTCGACGATGGTCTTGTCGACGTATTTGGGCATGTGGGACGCGATGGTGAATGTCGCGTCGTCCTCCTTGAGCGGCAGGATGCAGTACTTGCAGGCGAATTTGGCGGGCAAGCGGCCGGCGATGGAGGAATGAGGGAGGTCGGTGTCGTCGAGGTTGACATACCGGATGCCGTGTTGAAGGGCGTAGGCGGTGAGCACGTCGGCCTGGGTGGCGTATCCGAGTTCGATGAGGATTTCGCCGACGAGTTTGAGGGGCGACTTCTGCTGGCGCTCCAAAGCCTCGCGGAGCTGATCTTTGGAAATGATCCTGGTGGTGAGGAGGATTTTCCCGAGGAGATCCTTCTTGACGAGCCGCATTTCAGAACCCGTCGGGCCGGCGGTTCATTTGGCCGGCGGCGCCGTGGTTTCCCGGATCACGAGACTCGGCTCCAGCGTCTTGTGATAGACGCGGCCGGATTCCTCGCGGATCTTCAGGATGGCCGCCACCGCTTCCTTGCCCATTTCCACGAACGGCTGGTGGACCGTGGTGAGCGGCGGCGTGACCTGGGAGGCGAGGATGGAGTTGTCGTATCCAACCACGGAGACGTCGCGGGGCACGGCCAGGCCTTTTTCGCGGATCGCGGTGATGGCCCCGAGGGCCATCCAGTCGCTGGCGGCGAAGATGGCGGTGGGCCGCGGGGTTTGCCGGAGGAGGTCATGGGTTTCGGCGTAGGCGATCTTCTGGTCGAACCGCGCGTTTCGGAAAAACCTGTTCTTTTCCGTCGCTTCGAGCAGGCCATGCTTTTTCAAAGTCTCCTGGCAGCCACGGGCGCGGGCGAGGCCGCTGATCGTGGTCATCTCGCCGGTCAGAAACGCGATACGCTCGTGGCCGAGCTGGATGAGATGCTCCAGCGCCAGTCCGGCGCCGGCGGCGTCGTCCACCGTGATCCGGTGTTTTTTGGGATGGTCGGTGCAGTTCAAATAGACGACCGGGACTTTGTTTTGCTCGAGTTCCCTCAAGGCCCCGCTGCGCTTCATGTCCGCCATCATGATCGCGCCTTCCAGGGAAGTCGTCACGTCCACGGCGGCGTTTTCCTCCTCGGTCTTGAACAGCATATGCGCCGTCATGCGAAGCCGGTTCTTTTCGGCGCCCCAGATGATGCCGACGAGAAAGTTCATGACGACGAGGGCATAGTGGACCTCATCGTGAGGCGACAGGAACACGGCGATCTGGTCGCTCTTCTGCTGCGCGAGGCATTTCGCCTCGGGGCTGGGCCGGTACCGGAGCTTTTTCATGGCCGTCTCGATCTGCTTGAGAGTTTCGGGAAAGACGATCGCGGGATTGTTCATGGCGCGGGAAATGGTCGCGATGGACACGCCGGCCTCCTCGGCCACGTCATAGATGTTGGACTTGCGGGACGCCCCGTTCTGGAGCAGTTTCTTCTTGATCATATCGGTAGAACCTCCTTTATAGCATGGGTTCGCAATATTGTCATTGCGGTGAAGTACGGCAACGGATCCTTTTTCATCGTTCGTCCACCGGGACAGCGACGGCCGCCGGGGCGTCGGCGTCGGCGGCCGGACCTTCGGGCACAGAAGGACGCTTGGGGGCCGGACGGAAAAACTCCTCCGTGGACGGCGGTTCCGCGTCCACCGGCGTCGCCACCGCCGGGGTGCCTTCGGCATCCTTGATCCGCCCGGGCGGCGCCGGAGGCGCTGATCCGGCCGGCGACCCGGTCTTTTCCTTCGCAGGTTCACCTTCCGCCTCTCCATATATAATAGAGCCCGCGGCGGGGGGGGGACGCGGCCGGCTCCGGAGGAGGGGTGGGTAGGTTTCAGGGGGCCGGCTCGATCGGCGGATCCAGGTGAACCTGAGGAAATTTCCAAGCTCCGCCAACTGATACGACAGATCGAACTTGCCCCAATATGTGTTTAGAAAGAATCCAATCCCGCGCCCGTCGATGACCGGGATGTCTTTGGCCTCGGCCAGATGAAATCGCATGCCCAACGACTCCGTGAACCGGTAGGTCCCGGCCACACTCCAGAAGCCCTTGAGGTCGGCCGGCCAGCCCAGGACGGCGTCCATCGCGATGTTGCCCCGCGCGGGGGATTTGACGTGAACGCCCAAAAGCTGGGTCACGGGCATGTCGCCCTGGCTACCGGGAATGCTGGATACGAAGCCAAGGTTTTTGATGCCGTATGAGAATCGGATCAATTCGCCGGGGCGGTAGATCGCGCCGAGATCCGCGACGGCGCCAACGCCGTTTCCGGCCGGAGCTTTCAGATGGAAGAACCGCGTGGCCGCACCGAGCGACAACCGCGAAGCGGCGTAAAAACCGGCGCCGGCGGAAACGGCGATCAGATGGCCGTCGCCGAACTTCCGATCCGGGCTGGTGTCGCTGAGAAGGACGTTGGAGGTCAGCGCGTCGAAGCGGAACGCCATCGGCAAACCGAGAATGGGTTTACCCGGGTCGAAATATCCGGCGTGCGCGTCGAATCCGTTCGAGTTGCTGCCAAACCCGGCCTCGATCTCGCGGTACCGCAGATGCACAAGTCCGGCCGGGTTGTGCCAGAGGGCCGACCCGATGTCCTCGGCGCCGGCGGCCGACATACCGACGCTCCCGGCGCCAGGCGGCGCAAACAGGAGCGTCGCAGCGGGCGGCTGCGCGGCGACGGCCGAGAGGCTCCAGCACAGAAGTATCCCGACAATCCAAAATCCAAAATCCAAAATCCAAAATCTCCTTCTCATCGGGCCTGTCCCCACACCAGCGTGGCCGAGAACCGGTGGGCGTCGCCCAGATCGCCCCACGGGGTAAACGCATAATCGATCACGACGCCGCCGAGTTGAACGCCCAGGCCGGCGGCGGCGCCGCGCAGTCCTTCGCCTTTTTCGCCGAAGGCATACCCGGCGCGCAGGCTGAAGAATCTGAAGAGCCACGACTCGATGCCCAGCCGGAACCTGGGTTCTTCGTCGACGGGAAGGTCCATGTCGGCCGAGAAGAGGGTGCGGCCGGAATCGGACTTGAGGAGAAACGATGTTTTGACGTTGAGCGGCAGCGGGTCGGCTTCCTGGACAAAGGCTTTCATCGATCCGATGTTCTGGATGGACACGCCGAACCGGAACCGGCGGCTGTCGGCGGGGGAGAGGAGAAGCCCGACATCGAGGGCGTATCCGGAGGCGTGTTCCTCGGCGAGATTCTCGCCGATGTATTTCAGGGTGAATCCGGCCGGCATATAGACGGGGCCGAGCAGGAATCCCCGGCCGTACGTGACGCCGAGGACCGACGCGCCGACATCGAAACTGCCGACCTCCTGATAAAACGGAAACGCGGCGATCTCGACCGTTCTCGGGATTTTGCCGGACGTGAGATACCCGGCGGAAACCCCGAGGCCGTGGACGCTGGACCGCTTGCCGGAAAACATGAGGTCGTCGAGATACACCGCGCCGGACCCGGCGAAGGCCAGCGATATATTGTCAAGCTGGGTAAGATCGACGTTCTTGAAATCGGCCAGCGGGATCAGCACCTCTCGCCAGGACGCCGTCACGCCGCCGTAGGCGGAGAGCGCCACCCGCGTTTCAACCTGCTTTTTGTCCTTCAGGCCGATGGTCACGGTCTCCCCGCCGTAGGCGCCGCGGATGCGAAACGCCAGAAACCGGTAGCTCTTCACGTTCCGGCCCTCCATCCCGATCCACCATCCGGCCGCACCGGGCTTGCCGTCCGGCCTGGGTTGGACCAGATAGGTGACGCGATAAGACCGCCCGCGTCTTTCGGCGCGATATCCGGTGGTGAGGATGGACGATCCGCCGGCGTCCTGATCGGACCATGCGCCGATGGGCCCGCCGAGGGCGTTGGGATCGGCGCCGTCGTCGAAATCGTCGACCAGAAGCGGCAGGGAGGTGATGCGGCCGCGGCCGAGCGGGACCACCGCGCTGACGTGTTCGTAACTGATCCCCTCCAACCATTCGACGTGGCTGAATCCTGTCTGGGCGCGCGCCGTCTCCACGATCCCGGCCGGGTTCCAGTACGCGCCGAACGCGTCGTCGGCCACCGCACCGAACGCGCCGCCCACCGCCATCCCGCGCGCGCCGGCGGGGATTTTCAGGAAATTCGCGCCGGTGGTGCCGACGCCGCCGGCAAACGCGTTGAAACAGGCACAGACCACGAGGAGCGACGAAACAAGTATTCTCATTTAATTACAACCAGCTTTCCGCGCTCTCTACCCGCCGAGAGGATCGCCTCGTAGAGGTACAGGCCGCTGGCGACGCGGTCGCCGCCCTTGTTGACGCCCGTCCAGTCGACCTGGCCGTCGTTGTCGGAATCCAGGAGCTGCACAACCAGCTCGCCCGAGAGCGTGTAGATATTGACCGTCGCGCCGGTCGACAGGTTGGTGATTTTCATTTTTCCGCCCTGCAACGGATAGTAGGGATTGGGATAGACGACCACGTTGCTCGTGTTGATCGTGGACGCCGCCAGCGCGGCCGTGGCGGTGGTGTTGCCCGCGACGTCCACGGCGACGGCGCGGTAGGAGAGGTTGACGGGAACAGCCGCGTAGAAAGGGGCGCCCGCGATGTTGCGGGTGACCCAGATTACCTGGTACGTGTTATCGGCGACGTCTCGGTCGACACCGATCAGGCTCCAGTCCGACCCGCCGGTGGTCGAGTACTCGAAGCGGACCTCCTGCATGCTGACGTCCGTGGCGCCGTCGTCGGCCGTGACGCTGAGGGTGTTGCGGGTCGTGAGGGGCGCGTTGGCGGTGGCGAGGACGCCGTTCAGGAGGAGATTGGACGGCGCGGTGGGCGTGGCGCTGTCGTCGAAGACGATCGAATCGATGAACGCGATCTTGCCGGCCTCGGCCAGACGGATATGGACGGCGTCCATGAACGTCATGTCGACCCCGGGAAACAGGATCAGCGGAACCGACACTTTTGTCCAGACGGCGGGAAGGGCCGTGCCGAGAACGTCCCGCACGTTCACAGCCCGGCTTTGATTGTACTTGTCCTGAAGGTTGATCTCGAGCGATTCTCCGCCGACGTTGCCGCGCGCGTACAAGGAAATATGCGTCGCCTCGATGAAGGGCGTCGTCTTGTCCCCGAGTCCGGTGCTGTCGCCGAACTGGAGCAGGGTCAGAAATACCCCCTGGTTGGCGATGGTCGACGTGAGTTTGGCGTGTCCGTTTTCCACTATGAAGGGATCGTCGTTGTTCGTATTGAGGTCGCCCTCGTTTCCGCCCGCCGCGTGGGTGCCTTCGGACGGATCGGCCGTGGTGTCGAAATTTTCGAGGAAGACGACCGGCACGGATTTCACGAACGCGATGTCGTCGATGAAGACCTGTCCGGAGGCGGAGGCCGTCTGGGTGCCGAACGTGAACGACACGTTTTCCATTTTCGTCAGCGGATTGGTCGGCGTCCCGCTCGTGGCGACCTCGCTGGGATCGAGTTTGTTAAAGGCGGCGAACGGGATCACGATTTTCTGCCACGCCGCCGTGATCCGCGCCTGCTTGAGATAGACGTGGGCGCGCAGTTTCGATTCCTTGCCGTTCACAACCGATTTCAACCCGATCAGAAATTCCTCCCCACCGAGGGCGCCGCGCGCCCAGAAAGAAATGCCCTTGTAGGCGGAGAGGTCCGTTTCGCCCAAGACGGAATAGTACCCGCACTCGCCGGTGCCTCGGTTGTAGGTGATATCCAGCGCGCCGCCGATGTTGCCGAGCGAATTGGCGGGAGCGGCCGTCGAGATGAAAATGGTCGCGCCGCCGCTGGACCACTGGCCGACGTCCTTGCCGAATCCGTTTGGCTTGGTGTATCCATCGGAGAAATCGTCAAAGACGAGGCTGCCGGCCGAGGAGGACAGCGCGGCCGACTGGGCCACGTTGGACAGGCTGTCGGTCTGGCTGTTCGTATCCACCGCCTTGATGGCGAAATAATAGGTCTGGCCGGCCGTGAGGCCGGACACGATCATCGAATCGAGCGTTCCGGCGGCCGACGGCGCCGGAATACCGGTCAGGTCCGTCAGGGAATTGAACCCGGACTCTGTGATGGTGCTCGTGCTCTGCCGGATCAGATACTGCTTGACGCGGTCCTGCCCGTTCGTGTCCCCGATCGCGGTCCAGCTCAGGCGCGCCTGCCCGTTTTTGGGTCCCGGCACGGCGATGAGGTTGGTCACGGTGTCGGGGGCGTTCGGATAGCCGTACCCGAGCCAGAGGTTGTCCATGTAAAAGGTTCCGGATGGGGCAGTATCCCCCGGAGCCACAAAGAACAGCATATCTTTTATATTATTCGGATTGATGGTACATAAGCCAACTACCTGTGCATTGGGATTATATTTCCAAGTGACAAGCGACCATCCCGTCGCATTCGTAGTCGTGGCGACCTGCACATCACTTTCACAGTCGTCATCGCGGAATTTAGCCAGGATGGAGACGGCGCCAAAAACTCGAGCCGTCATGAATGTGTCGTTGGAGAAATTGGCGCCAATGTTTGTATCGACACCCTTAATTTCAATCCAAGTATAAGCCGTGCCTGCCTTGTTATAATCGACACGCATCGCGCCTTTCGAAAAAAACGTTCGGTTCGATTCGTAAGTCAGCGTATAAGTCCCGGATCCGACAACCCATTTACCGTCTGCGCCAGAACCGTCAGAAAGAGCATTGTCATTTTCAAAACTGTCAATGAGCCCGGCCGCATGGACCGCCGATGGAGACATGCACATCAAGGCGAGGACAAGGACGGCCGGCCAACATCGCATCCCCCTGCGGGGGGAGAGGAGGTGGATAGTTACCATTGGAAGTACGACCTGAAATACGAGAAGATCGTTTCGAGGTTGTCGGCGGCGTTTTCGCTTCGTTTGGAGATGATGTTCACGCCGGTGGTGATGACAACCTCCTTGTCCCGGAACCGGTTCTTGTGAACAAGCTGGAAGGCCGTCACGCCCCGGTCATAGTCGGTCTGCGACAGGAAATTCGACTGGCTCTGGATCTGGTGTCCCATGAAAAACTTGGTCTTGTCCGAAAGCTTCCGGATGGCCTCGATTCCGAAGGACTGGGTGAAGAAGTCGGAGAGGTGGGTGCGTTTCTGGGCCGCCTCCGAAAACGAAAATTCACGCTGGAATTTGAACAGCGGCAGGATTTGCCAGTCGGCGAGAAACCCGACGCTCCGGAACGGATGCCAGTTCTCGTACTGCCCGCGCAGAATCGCGATGCCCTGGTTGACGATGCTCGTGTTGTATTTCCGCCGCTGGAACACGTGCGCGTATCGCGCGGTGATCGGCAGTTTTTCGACCGGCCGGAAATTCAGGGTGACGTCGGCCTGCTGGCGAATGGCGTCGCGAAACACCAAGGTGTCCGTCTGGTTTTCCGTGCGCTGGGCGTAATCGTACGGGATCGTCACGAGGTCGTTGTTGATCGTGTCTTTCGCGCGTTTGAAATCGTAACGCAGGACGGCGTCGCCGCCGGGGAGGCCGAACGAATACCGGGCCCGGGCGTGATGCAGGCGGTTGGAGGTTTCATCGACGGCCCGCTTCTCGTCCCGGTACCCGCCCGTCAGCCGAAGCCCCGCCACCGGCTTCCATGCGAGGGTGCTGTGGAACCCGCGCGTGCCGACGATCCAGCCGTTCGGGTAGTCCGGCTTGGCGTCGTTTTCGAGGTTGTCGAGCACGTCGTTGTTGTTGTAATCGACGCCCTCCAGAAACACGGGCGGGTCGACCGTAAAGAGCAGCCAGTCCTCCTCGTAATCCGGGCCGCTCTCGTTGTTGCGGTCGATGCCCGGCAGATTCGACGTGTAGTAATCGACGACATCCGGCTGATCGTCGCGGTCGTCGTTGTCCTCCACGGCGAAGGATGCGTCGTAGTCGAGATCGAAATCCCAGGCCTTGGTGACCATGAGGACCTTGCCGAAATCCCTTGAAAGCTCCAGATAGAGGGCATCGGCGTGTTCCGAGGTCTGGATGCCCTTCTGGACGGGATATTTGCCGTACCGAAACGAACGCGCGATTTCGGCGTTAAAGGCGACGTTGACCCAGGGGACAAGCCCATGGAGATCGATGCCGAAGACGCTCTGGCCAGTCAATTTGTTGACCGACACCTCAACGGTCTGCCGGTTCGAGTTATCGCGGATGTTCCCTTTCGCGCGCGTGGTCTTGAGAAACGGCAGGCTGAACGGGGTGAGGCTTCGGCCGTTGAAATCGGCCAGAGAGATGGGCGCGGCGATGATGTTGTAATCGCCGGCCACATCGATGAAGAATTTCACGGATTTGGCGGTGGTGGGGGGCAGGAAATAGAAGACCACAAAGTGCGAGAAACCGGTGGACGTCGGACCGATCATCTCAACGCGGTCGGCCGACTCGATGAAATTGCCGTACCGCACGGTATTGGCGCCCGCGGGATCGCCGTTGGTGATCGCCAAGGAGGCGTCCTCCGCGCCATCCACGAAGGTTCTGATGTTGTACACGGCGGCGCCGGCCTGGTCGGTATTGCCGTCCTTGTCCAGCGGCGAATCATCCCGGACGAGCACCGCGATGACCACCGGTGTATCGTCCGGGATGTCGCCCTGCAGAGGCGATTCGAGGTCGATCCCGCCGCCTTTAAAGGATGAGAAATGCTCATTGGCGAAGGAAAACCCGAGCGTCTGGCCGGCGAGGTTGAAGCGGTGGCGGAACGCGAAAAAGTAGCGGTCGATGTCGATGTTGTCGTACGCGGCGGTGTTTCCCCACCACTCATCGTCGTCGTTGGCGTTCGCGGTCTTGGCGAACAGCATGGTGGTTTCCCGGTCGGCCTTGGACAGCCGGAACCGCACGGTGCGCTGGTCCCACCAGCGGTCGTATAACTTATTCGCGTATCCGGGCCGGAACCGTTCCTTGTGAAGGGTCAGCGGCGTGAACCATGTACCGACACGGCCAAAATCGAGATTGTACTGCATATTGTTGACCCATTCCGTGACGTTGACCGTTGCACCCCAGTCCCGGTACAGACGCTGGTCATTGACAAAATCAAACGCACCAGACCCTGGACCGGTCGTAGACGTACCCTCCATCCGTAGGAGTTCTTCACCAGCGAAAACGTGGTTGCCACTGATGTCAAACACTTCCCGGTAGTCTGCCCGGGCAGGGTCCGGGAGAACGCCGATGGCCGAAAGGACCAGCGCGAGAGACACAACCAGAAATTTGTTGCAGGGAGGCAACGTTTTGGAATTGTCGGCTTTGATTTTAATAGCCTTCGACGTCGAATCGGCCAACGCCGCCGCTGCGGAGTTTGATCGGACCCCGAAGAATGCCGCCGCTTGTGCGGTCGTAGATGCGGACCACGATGACGTTTTTTTCTCCGAATTTCACAAGGGGTTTCGGTATCCCGTAGGAACGGAGTACGTTCCAGCCGCTGGTAGAACCGACGTCTTGGCCGTTTACATACGTGACATCTTCGTTGTCAATCTGGCCCATGTCGAGGATAAACTCGCGGGCTGTTTTCTCCCACTCTTTGGGGACGACAAAGGTGTACAGGTACCAGCCATGCCCGTTGTAATCGGTCAGTCCTTGGGACTCCCACGCGGCAGGCACCTGCGTGGTCTTCCAGCCCTCGGCATGAAACTCGGGCAACTTCCATTCGTAATTGTCCCCTGCCGACAACAACCACTGTCCTTCCAAGCCAATCTCGAATTTCGGTTGCTCAAAGGTGGTTCCTAATCCGAGAATACTGATCAGAAGCGAAACAATTACACCAATACCACAAGTTTTTGGCGCCATATCTATAAAGTCCCTCCCTTCTTGTCATATCCATTCCCCTTTTATCCCTCTCCCGCATAGGACGGGAGAGGGATAATTTAAGGCAAACCAAACGCTCTAACAGCTATCAATAATATGTGGAATGCTTCACTCTGAACCCAACGCCACGATTCTTATGGTCACATTACACGTTGCGGAGCTAGATGTTGGATTCGATATAGAGAGCGTTCCACCGGTACTGGTGACATCTTTGAGAGTGAAAATGAAAAAACTTGGTAATCCAGCAGTGATATCTCCAACCCAAGCGACAGGTGTTCCTGAAAACGATTCAGAGAAATTAAAGGACACAGTCGCAGGAGCGCCACCCGAGGAGCCACCTGAAATACTTGTGTTGACGCTGACGGATGTAGTCACCATTTTCTTCAAACCTGTTGTCGTGGAGTAGACCAAGCCTTTACTCCCGCTGTTGATCTTTCCTGTAACATCTAGGTCCCCCTGTGAGGTCAAAGTCAGCTTTGTGGAGCCTGCACCACCCGGCCCTCCGGTCCAAATGCCGAATTTCCCTTGCTCGTCTGCAAAGAGATTGACAAATTTTGCGGGGCTGTCCCCTTGTTGTGTGACAAGGTTCAATTCGGAACTGAGCGGGACGATACCCGACTTGGCCTCGATCTCAATTCGGGGATTGGTGTCATCGAAAACATGAATTTTATGTTGTGGAGAGACTGTCCCGATACCCACATTGCCCGTTACTTCATTTAACACAAGTAGGTCTTCCGCATTGTATGCGGAAAAACGCAAACCAGATCCCCAAACAGCATTCACTCTGTTATTGAAATCTCCTAGGTACAAAGTGGCAGTTTCTCCAGGTGCGTTAAATCCTGTTGAACCTGAAATTAATACATCGTCGTAGAATACATCGACCGCAAACGCTGTCACGGATAAAACTGCAACAAGCATAAGACAACAAATAACTACTCTCATCTGGAATCACCTCCTACTTTATTTTTCTGAACTTGTGTTCAGAAACGATCGAAACGATTGATCTATCTCCACACCCAAGGACTGACGGGAAATCCAAACATCAATAGCCTTCGACGTCGAACCGGCCGACGACGCCGCTGCGTAGCTTCACCGGGCCTTTGTGGATCCCGCCGCCGCCGGTGCGGTCGTAGACGCGGATGGCGATCACATTTTTTTCGCCGAACTTGATGAGAGATTTGGGGACGCCGTAGGACCGGGACACGTCCCAGCCCGAGGAGGAGCCGACGTCATGGCCGTTCACGAACGTGATGTCCTCGTCGTCGATCTGTCCCGCGTCGAGGATGAACCCACGCGCCGTTTTTTCCCACTCTTTGGGAACGACGAACGTGTAGCGGTACCAGCCGTATCCGTTGTAATCGGTCAGCCCCTGGGACTCCCAAGCGGCGGGCACCTGCGCGTTTTTCCAGCTCTCATCATTGAACTCGGGCGATTTCCATTCGTAGTTGTCCCCCGCCGACAGCTTCCACTGCCCTTCGAGTGACATCTCATACCGGGGCGGCTCAAGCCCGGCGCCAAGACCCAGGATGTTCATGAGGAGCGCAACAATCACGCTCACGCCCCAAGTTTTCGGTTCCACGATTTATAGCTTCCAGGGTTTGAAATCGAGCGGCAGGAACGGGCCCAGCTCGACCGGGCGCATCCAGAGGCCGCCGCCGCCGGCGGCGTCGAAGACACGCACGGCGATCACGTTGTCTTCGCCGACCTTGACGAGCTTGCGCGGGACTGCGTACTTGCGCGGTTTTTCCCAAGCGCTCTCCCCGCCGGTCGGCGTCGGAGACGCCGACACTTGGGGCGTCGGAGACGCTGACCCGGCGGACATCGATCCGGTCGAACCGATCTTCTCGCCGTTCAGGAAGACCTCGTCGGCGTCGTCGATCGCGCCGGCGTGGAAAAACAGGTCCTGACCTTTCCAGGATTCCCACGTATCCAGCGGCACGGTGAAGCGGCGGCGGTACCAGCCGAACCCGTCGTACTCGGCCATCTTGCGGTCGCCGTCCTGCGTGAGCTGTACTTCCCACTTGTCGGGCGCGTACATGTCGCGCCAGCCGGAGTCGTCGACCTCGGGCTTGCTCCACGTTTTGTTGTCGCCGGGTTTCCATTTCCAGTATCCGGCAAGGTCCAGCGGCCGGGCTTTGGCGGTCCGGCGCGGCTCGTCCTTAAAGCCAACGCGTTCCATGCCGCGTTTGACATAGTCGTTCTGCATGAAATATTTCCAGACGAATCCGGTGCGGTGATTTTCAATGGAGAGGAGAACGGGTCCTGTGCCAATCCCGATCACGCGGTCGCAGGACCAGTTCTTGTCGAGGTTGTATCCGTCCGTAAACCCGTACTTGCCCCAGACTTTGTCGTGCAGGTTGTCGTACATCCATCGGAGCGCCTGGGTGGACAGATGCGGCGTGAATATGACAGATCCGCCCGCCGCGTTGATCGTGACGGTGCCGTCCTCGCCCGGATAAGAGGGCGGAGCGGCAAACGCATGGTATCCGCCGGGGAAATCGCCGGCGGTGAATCCCCACGAGTTCGGGCCGTACCCCTTGCGTTCAGGCATTTTTTCAATGGCGTAAAAGCGGTTGGCCAGCGTCGCTTCGATCCCGTTCTCCCAGAAATTGACGGCCCCGTCGTTGCGGTCCCTGAAATCGATCCAGTTGGACGGAAACTGAAACGTAAAGAGCGGCCCCTGGTTGAGGCTGCGGTACCCCCGATATGTGCCGTATTGTTCCGGCATGTCGAACCAGAGGTCTGTCGGCATGTTTTGGGGATGCCCGAGTTCGAGGATGGACAGGATCTGCCCTTCGCAGTGCCGGTCCCAGCTTGCGGGATTAAATTTACCGCCGGGGTCCACCGCCATTGACGCGAACTTACGGTTGTCGTGCATCCACCGCCAGTCGACCCGCTCAAAAATCTGCCGGGCCATTTTCTCGACCTCCGTGCTCTTGAAATACTCAGCGGCGAAGAGCATCCCGCAAAACATGAGGAGGGAGTCGATCGACGAAAGCTCGGTATTGCGGTCGTTCATGCCCTTGCGATTGGTGAAATGATAATAAAACCCGTGGTTGTTCTGTATTTTGTTCAAGTAGGCGTCGAGCGTCACGCGGCACCGCTCGTAAGCCATCTCTTTGGAGATCCACCCGCGTTCGGCGCCGATGCAGATGGCGGTGAGGCCGAACCCGACCGCCGCGATCGAATTCCAGTCGAGGTCATCGTCCGGTTTCCAGTTTTTCGCGCCATCCAGCGTGATCCCGTTTTCGGGATTGGCGCCATACCAGAAATACAAAAACGCGCGGCGTTCGACCAGATCAAGAAATTCGTCGTCCGAGAGGCCCTCCGATGTTTTCGGGTCGTTCATGGCGGCCGCCAACAGCATCTCGTGGACCGCCTGCCGGTCTTTGGGGTCGTAGGTGAAGGGGCGAACCTCCGGTAAAACATTTGAGATTTTGGATTTTGGATTTTGGATTTTAGATTCTGGCGGATCGAGGTCGGAAACAGGGATAGAGGCCGGAGGTTCTGGAGAGATGGAGGCGGAAGCCTTCTTTGGATCCGCCGCGGAGGAGCGGGGCTTCCCCGGTGCGGCGCCGCCGTGGAGATAAATGTCGTCGATGTAGACTTCTCCCGCCTGATGCGCCGGCGTGAACCGGAGGATATAGGACTTGATGCGGTCGCGATTGATTTTCTTGACGGCGCCGGCTGGGATTTTAATCTGGCGCCAGAGCGCACTGCCGCCTTCCGTTCCGGGCGCCGCCAAGGCCGCCTGTTGGTTTGCGTCGTCCGCGAGAACGACTTCGAGCGGGGCGCCGGCCGCCCATGACCCTCTGACCCAGAAGGAGAGTTCCGACCATCCGCTCGGGGCCGACGATTTCAATTTCTGGCTCAGCGTCGCGACGCCGTCCGGCACGACCACGAACCGCGCCCGGTACGCCTCGCCCCTTCCGCCCCGGCCCCAGCCGCCACCCGTCACGGCGCCCTGCATCACGCAGCCTTCGGACGCCTCCGCCACCGGCGCGGCGCCCAAGGGCACGCTTTCCAATATATTGTCAAACGATTCTACAAGCGTCGTGAGATGCGGCCGAACGTCGGCCGGCGGCCGTGACCCGAGACCGGACCCCCCTTGATCCCCCCTTGTAAAGGGGGGAGAAACCGGAGAAGGGATCGGCAAAATCGGGCTGGGGCTGGGCGCGCTCGCTTTCTTTGCGGCCGGCGGCGGGGGCGCGAGGAGTTTGGACGGAGCCTGAACCCGGGACAGGATCGGCGCCGGTTCGCGTTTCGGAACGGCCGGTGGTGGAGGAGCGGGTTTCGGAGGCTTGGGTGGCGCCGGAACGGGGACGAAGACAGGGACTGGTGCGGACGGCTGGGGTTTCGCCGGTTCAGATTTTGGCGGCGCCGGTGCCGCCGGTTCCAACGTCCCGCCAAACACATCCGATTCGACCGCCCAGACTTGGAAGTCCGCCAGCGAGCAGGCCATGGGCGTGGCGCCCGAGCAGACGAGCTTCACCTTGTCCGCGCGCTTTCCTCCAAGTTCGACGATCCGCGTTGCGGTTCCGTCCTTGACGCCGCGCGCCGCTTCGGTCCACATCCCGCCGCGCAAAATTTCGATGCGCCAGTTCGCCTTGAGGGAAAACTCCCAGTTCAGGACCGCGCGCCGCAGGTTTTCCTCGCGGTCGAATTCAAGGAGCAGCCACTCCTCTCCGGCCGGAGGCGCTGACCCGGCGGTCGCGGGGATCCAGGTGGATCGCCGCGACGCATCGATGGCGTTGCGCGGGCCCGACGCGGCATCGAACTGAGAAGACGCGGTTGGCTTGGCGGACAGCGACACGTTCCGGAGCGACTCGACCGCGTCCGCGACCGTGGCCGATGACAGGAGGAGACAGCTCAGACTCCAAAATATCATGTTTCGCAACTGTGTCCCCCCTCTCCCGCCTCTGGCGGGAGAGGGTTGGGGTGAGGGTGGCAGGATTTTATCGACGCCGGCCACCCCCCTCACCTCAATCCTCTCCCCCCTGCGGGGGGAGAGGAGGTGAATGGCGCACATGTTTTTTAAAATCCCCAGACTTGGACCTCATACAGGGAAAATCCATACTCCGTGCCGCGGCGGACACAGTTGATCCGCAGGTACCGCAGCTTGGCCGGGCGAAACTCGATCTGGTCCTCCTCGCCGTCCCCGCCCCGGACCGTTGCGAGTTTGGACCAATCCTCGTTGTTCAAGGATCCCTCCACGCGATACTCCTCTCCGAACGCGGCCTCCCACACGAGCTTGACACCGATCACGGTGCGGTCCGACCCGAGATCCGCCACCAGCCACTGGTGGTCGGCATGCGGGGACGACCAGCGGGTTTTCGCATCGCCGTCGAACGCATTCATCGCTCGCACATCGTCGGACTCCTGGCCGGACGCCGACGCTCCGACGACTTCCAGGCGCTTGGGCATCGTCACGTCGGGCCGCTGCAGATCGGCCTTCGGCGCGGCGCATCCGATCGTGAGCGCCGGCACGATCCAGATCATGTTTGGAATGTTTGAAATCCAAAATCCAAAATCCAAAATCCAAAATCTCCGGCTTTTCATGGGTACGTGGCCCTCACCGGCCGGTACCGGAGGCTCGCGTCCATCGCGTCGATGCGGACCGGGCCCTGCCATATGCCGCCGCCACCGCCGCCGTCGTAGACGCGCACCGCGAGGACGTTGTCCTTCGCGCGCAAAAGGTCTCTCGGCAAAAAGTATCTCCGCATCGTGGTCCATGTGGCGCCGCCGCCCGTCGACGGCGGGAACTCGCCGGTCTGGCCGATTTTTTTGCCGTTCAGATACGTCGCATCGACGTCATCGACCGCGCCGATGGTCAGCGTCAGAGGGCCCGCCGGCAGCGCGGAGGGGGGGACATCAAATTTCAACCGATACCACCCAAATCCGTCGACTTCCCCCAGCGTACCCTCCCACGTCTGCGGCACGCGGACGCGTTTCCAATCCTTGTCGTTGAAGGCCGGATCGCTCCACGCCGGATCGTCCCCGTGTTTCAGCCGCCACCGGTCGGACGCAAGATCGACTCCGACCGGAACGATCAGTTTGACGGGACCCTTGTAAGGCCCGCCGCCGCCGGTAGAATCATAGACGCGGATCGCGATCACGTTTGGGCGGTCCTTCCGCAACAATTTTTCCGGAATCATGTACGCGCGTTCCGCGGTCCAGGCCGTCTCGTAATTCGGCGGGAACCGGCCCGTCCGGCCCACGAACTCGCCGTTGACGTACAATTCGTCCACGTCGTCGACGGGCCCCAGCATGAGTTGCAGTTCTCCCTTGTGCGCTGGCGGCACGACGAATGTCGCGCGGTACCAGCCGTATCCGTCGTAATCCGGATACCCGTCGTTTTCCCAGTTGCCGGGAACCTTGATGGGCTTGAATCCCTCCGGCGCCGCGTCGCCCTTCGCCCAAGCCATGTCGTCGCCGGTGCGGAAGGTCCAGTGGCCGAGCCGAAAGGGATCGCTCTTTACGACGAAACCCCACTCGGACATTGAGATTTTGGATTTTGGATTTTGGATTTTGGATTCGGAGTCAAACAGTTCGGAGAAAATTCGAACGGACGTGCCGGGCGTTTCAGGCGCCGTCACTTTGAGAACGGCGACCTGCATGGCCGCGTCCGCGCCCAAGCTGACTTCCGATGTCTGCGCTTCGCCGCCCTCTACGCCGAACCGGACGCGCCAGTTCTTCAGGGGTTCGTCGAGGTCGGACACGACCCAGACCGGGATATCAATCGTTTCGCCCGGCGCAACCTCGCGCCGGCGAACTTCCAGAGAAACAATCACAGGCGCCATGGCGTCGCGCAGCGCGTGATAGCCGAGCTTGGGCGCGCGCTCGTGATCGACGACCGCCCAGGTCATGGCGGGCCAGCATTCGGTGAACATGAAGTGGTAGATGCCACCGAGCGGGCGATACTTTGTCCGGCGATACGCCTCTGTCGAGAATTTCAGCAGGTCGTACTGGTATTTCTGGCTGGTTTCGACAAAATCCGCGACGCTGTTGAAAAGTTCCAGCGGGCCGAGGTTCCGGAGATTTTCAGTCAGCTGGAAATCATGGTAACGCCAGTCGTCCAGATCCGGCGGCCAGCGGTGGCCCGAGGCGAGAATTTTTTCGAAGCCCGCCGGCGCAGCCTGGGCGCCGTATTCGGTGACGAACTGATGCTGCTTGTCCGCGAATTCCAAATAGTTTCCCCCATACCACCCCGCATACTCGTGTTCGTCCCAGCCGCCCGGGCCGGGCGGCCACTTGCCGGAGTTTTTAAGGTGCACGCGCGTGGGGTCGAGACTGCGGGCCATTTCGACCAGCCGGATGTTCAGCGGATCGTTGGCGCTGCCTTCGTTGTGCGCGCACCAGAGCCAGATGGACGGATGGTGAAACCAGCCGTCGATGAACGCGCGGTACTGCCGGAGCGCATCGCGCGCGAAGGATTCGGAGGGGTCGTATCCCCAGATGAGCGCGAAATCGGCCCAGACGAGGACGCCCGACTCGTCGGCGAGATCGTAAAACGTGTGGGGCAGAACATGCGCGTGGACACGAATCGAGTTAAGGTTGGCGCCTTTCATGAGATCGATGTCCTTTTGAAACTGTTCCCTGCCGTACCCGGCCAGCCACTGCGTCGCGATGTAGTTGGAACCTCGGTGAAACACGGGGCGGCCGTTGAGTTTCATGATGAGGGCCTTCTCGTCGAACTCGATGGTCCGAAACCCGACCGCATCCTCGCGCGTCTCCGTCACCACGCCCTCGAACACGAGCTGGGCGACGACCCGATAGAGATCAGGCCGGCCGTGGTCCCAGGTCCACCAGAGGCGGGGGTCGGGAACGTCCAGCGTCACGACCGCTTCCTCCATCGCGCCGGGATTGATCTTGACGTTGGCGCGGCCCTTGACCGGCGTCGACTCGAAGGTTTTGCCGGCCACGGAAAGATTCAGGCGCGGATACTGCGTGGAGGCCGAGTAGTTGCGGAGCCGGTACCGCGCGGTGATCCTGCCTTTGCCGTCTTTGAGTTCCGTCATGATCCGCGCGCCCTCAACCGCCACCGGCCCCGTCCGGACCAGCCGGACATCTCCCCAGATGCCGCCGGTGGGCTCGTTCTGATTCTGCTGGCCGGAATTGGACCCGGGGCGGCAGTCGTGATGAACAAAGATTCCCTTGATCAGAGTTTTCTTGTCGGCGTATCCCTCGTCCCTCGGGCTGTTGACGCGGACGATCAGGAGGTTCTCACCCGCCTGGACCGTATCGGTGATGTTGATCCGAAACGGCTCGAAATATCCGGTGTGCCGTCCTACCGGCCGGCCGTTGAGGAAAACGTCCGCCTCGTAATCGACGCCGTCAAACTGCAGAAAGAGCCGCTCGGTCAGCCGTGGTTTTTTGGCGTTGAACGCGCGGGCGAACCAGACGACGCCGTTGTAATTCAGTAAATCTCGATCGTGCCTCGACCAATTTGATGGGATGAGCATCTTGCGTTTCTCGCCCTGCGCCATCCTCTGCTGGATGTCCGTCGCCCGAAGGGTCCCGTCGGGGTCGGACCAGTAGAACCAGTACCCCGAGAGGCTCTCCGGGATTCCGGAAACCGTTTTTGCCGAAGCCGGCTCAACGGCCGCAGCGACCGACGTCATGAAAAGCACCAGCCATAGATTTTTCATAGGGATTCGTCTCCTGTCGTTTCAATGGATTCTGAGTTTCTGCAGAAGTTCAGGTCCGGCCGGAGATGCCGCCAGCGACGCAGGCACGAGGATGAATTCACCTCCGGTTTTCGTGTTCACCACGCGGGCCGCGCACGGGTAGCGCTCGCCATTGTCCGGGTAAAGAAGCCGCCGGCGTGTTTCCGTAAAGGCGAGCGGCTGGAATTGCCATGGCCGGGCGACGGCGAAATCCGTGAAGGCTTCATGGACCGTCATTGCGATCGGCGCGAGGCCCTTCAGAGGGCCTTCCGGATCGAACGAGACATTTCGTCCTTCAATCCGGAATCCGAATGCGCCTCTGGACGTTTCCCACGAATTGAAGAAGTCTCCGCCCGGCCCCCAGGACACGACGCCGTGCCGCACTGGTTGCTCGCTGACGACGCCGGTCTTGGGATTGATCGGCTGCCACGAATACTCGTCCGTTTCGACCGCCAGTTTTGTCGGGTCCGCATGCATGCCGCCTCCGCCACCGTAATCGAGGACTTGGACCGCCACGACGTTTCGGCCGCCGAAGTTCAGCGCCGCGTGCGCCGGACTGCCCGGTTTCAGATGGTACAGCCGCCGCGTCTGCCAGCCCTTGTCCGAGCCGGCCGGAACGCCGTTTACGAATATCCAGTCGTCATCATCGATCCGGCCAATATCCAGAATGACCGTTTTTCCTTTTCGGGACTCGGGCAGAAGAAACTCCGTCCGATACCAGCCCCATCCGTCCTGCGCGCGGCCGAGATGGTCCTCCCACCAGCCGGGAACGCGGATCGGTTTCCACTCGCGATCGTCAAAGTCCGGCCGGTGCCAGCCTTTGGCCAGACCGTGCTCCTTGTCCTGCGGCGCCGCCGGGCCATCCGGCGAGATCGAGAACCGCCAGCCGGCCAGCGGCTCGTACTTCAGTTGCGGGAGATGCTCGTACCAATCGATCACGCCGCCGTGTTCACCCATCGTGCCGCGGTCGTGCATGGTCGCGCCGAAAAACACGATCGCGCCGCCGCCGTCCAGGTACCGCGCCAGCGCGTTCTGCACATCTCCGGCGGATTTCGTCCGGCGCGGCAGAGCGTTGCCGGCGATCACGAGGGCCGGCGTCCGGGCGGGGTCGAGTGTCAAGAGCGCCTCCGCGTTGATGGTCTGCTTGGGCAGGCCCGCGGCGGACGAGCGCGGGATGCCGGGCTCGGAGAAGAGCGCGGCGCGGCGGGGCTTCGGGTCGGAGATTTTGGATTTTGGATTTTGGATTTTGGATTCTGAGAAAACAGATTCGGACGGATCAGGAGAAACAGAGAAATCAGCGCGCGTCGCTCCCTCAACAATTGCCGACGCCGGCGCTTCCACCACTTTTACCCGCGGGTCGGTCACGCGGATGCGCAGAACGCCGTCGGCGAAAGACACGGAGAGATCGCCGCCCGGCAGCGGCACGGCGGCCTCCCACGCTTTCCAGTCGGGCGTGTGGGGCGACACGCGGATGCGCGCGCAACCCGCTTCGAGAATCTCGATCCCGAGCAATCCTTCATACAGCGCGTCCAAGAACGTGCCGGCGGCGCTCAAAAAGGCGTGGCCGCCTTCCGTCACGCCCTCCGGGGTCAGCAGTTCCTCGATGAGACCGGGATAGTGTTCGTCCTCCAGCGTTGCCGCGCATTTTTCGAGCAGATGCACGGCGCCCGCCGTATCGCCCGTCCGGAACCTCGCGCGGGCTTCGACGGCGTTCCACCACGGCCAGACGCGGACGTTCTGGTCGTTCTTGTCGTCCACATGCGTCATCGCCGGCGCGATCGTGACGGACCCGGCCTTGCGCCAGTTCCGGTCGCGCACCGTCTGGAGCGCGCGGCGGGCGCGGTCGGGCGGTGCGACGCCCGCGAGCACCGCGAGCGCGTTTTCCGCCGACGAGAGACGCTGATCGTTTCGCCCGAAGATCGAGAGATTATCGTACGCGCCGGCCGATTCGTTCCAGAGAACGTCATTGATCGCGCGGGCGGTCTTCCGCCGCAAAGCATCGAGCCGGGCGGCGGCGGCGGTTTCGTCTCCTAGTTCCTTTTCGATTTTCGAGAACGTTCCCAGGAGGTCCGCGAACAGCGCGTTCGAATACAGCCCGAGGGCGCCGTCCGGGAAGAGAAAGAACCGCGAGTGGTCCATCCATTCGGTGACGTCGATCACGAGGCCGTCTTCGTCGGCGTCCCGGTCGATCCACGCCCGCACCCACGGACGCAACGTCCCGGCGGCTTCCGCGAGAAACGCGCGGTCGCCGCTCAAAAGGTAATCGCGCCATACGGCGCGTGTCAGCCACGCGGTCCCTTCGGCCGACCCGCCCTGGGACGCGTCCTCCGTGATCCGCAGGCCTCTTGGGTTGGCCGCTTTGTATCGCGCGAGATCATACTGGATGGAGATGCGCGCGGCGTCGAACCGGCCGCCGACCAGCGAGCCCGGCGCGAGACCCGTTCCGAGATCCCGCGACCAGATGTCGCGCCAGCGGAAAAGTTCGCTGACGTGAAGCCGGCCGTCAAATCCGAGGTCCAGCAAAAACTGGCAGAACCGGGCTGCCCGGTCGACGGCCGGCGACGGCGTGCGGACCTGAAATCCTTTCAGGTACGGCGCCTCAACGGCAGCCCGCAGGTCATCCCAGGAATTCGTCGAATAGGACGGATCGGCCGGCGTCGGAGACCCCGGCACTTGGGGCGCCGGAGGCGCTGACCCGGTGGAAACCGCAAGAAACCCGCCCTTGCCCGAGAGGTCCAATCGCCCGGAGGGAGACACCGCCGGCGTTTCAGTCGACTCGAGATCGATCTGAACATCCGGCGGCGGCGTACCCCTCGTGCGGAACGCCGCGACATACGCGACCTCCTTCAGCGCGCCGTGCAGGACGTCGAGATCGACGCCGTCGATATTTAATGAATAGATGACGCCGCCCGGGAAAAATTCCGACCGCCGCACATCCCCCGCGCCAATCTCACGCCGTTTCCCGCCGATCATAACCCGGATGCGGCCCGACGCTTTCCCGCCCGAAAAAAATTCATAACCGCCCGGCCGGACCTTCACCACCGACCGGCCGTTTCCGACCAGCCCTTCGGGCGCGCGCCGGTCGAATTGGATTGCCGAAGTCGCCGTTTCCATCATCAGCAGCACGGCTCCGGCGGCAAGGAGGATCATTCCGTTTCCTGGACAGGCCGGCGCCGCGCGCCCGCCCATTTGCCGGCGCGCCGCCCGCCGAGGAAGCGGACCGTGTCGCCCTCGCGGAATTCCTGGTCTTCCGCCGTCCGGCAAATCGAGAGTTTCCGGCCGCGGATTTCCCGGACCTCGGCTTCGGCGCCCTCCGACGCGCGGGTGAACCCCAGCATCACGGAGGTTTTCGGGTCGCGGACCGCCTCCACGTTCTCCCAGATCATGACGACGTCGCCCTCGCGCACATCGTCCTCCGACCCCAGGCTGATATAGATGTCCCGCCCGCGCACGCGGACCACGCGGCCCTCCCGGCCGGCGGGCACGCCGGAGATGGCGCGAGCGACGCGGGAGGACGCCTCCATCGCCGCCTGCGCCATTGCGCGGCCGATGATCGATCCCTGGACGAGGTCGGATTCGACGGGCGCGTTCCAGATTTTGTACAATGTTTCCTCGGTCGGCCGGTTGCCGGGTCCCTGCAGGATCGCGATGCCGACATCGTCGTCGGCGAGGGAGATCGATATCTTTTCCTTGTTGACAAGCGCTGAACCGCCGCGCGTCTCGATCACCGTCAGGGTCAGGTCCACCTCGCCCACGAACCGCTCATACCCGCCGGCCCGGTAGCTGACGACGCCCTGGCCCTCGAGAGACAGTTTATCGACCGTCCCGCCCACCGCCAGGTCCGCGCCGACCGCGCGGCCGATCATCAGAAGTTTTTTCGGATCAAGGGACTCGTCCGGCATGCCGATCGTTTGCCGCGCCGCCTCCGACACGTCCGAGGCCGGCGCGAGGGACACGCCGTTCAGGCTGAGAAGCGCTTCGGACAAAAGCCGCGTGATCTGCCGGTCGATCCGCCAGGCCCCGCGATAGCCGGACACGTCGCCAAGCTTGACGAGCGCGATGGTCAGCGTGTCGGCGCGGGCCAGAGAGGGCGGGAACGAGAGAACCCCGATGGATGCAAGAAGACAACCCGCCAACCGTCCCGCAAGACCGCGCATGTCCGAGAAACCCCCCTGTCACCCGTCGCACCGCCGGGACGAAAGCGCTTTCGTCCCAGACGACAACTTACTTCAGATCGCGAGTTTGTCAATCGGAAGGCGAAGGTTGATGAAGGGGGGTCAGTCCGTCAGCGCCAGATCGTCGATGTAGAGGTCCGCTTTGGCCCGGGGTTTGCCCGGTTCGATGAAGAGCATGAGTTCCGCGATGTTGGTTTTGTCGTACAGGACACCATCCCAAACGGCTTTCTTCGGATCGGTGTTTCTCTGGATGTTGAAGAAGACATGATTCCACCGCCCGGCGGCCGGCGCACGCGCGATCCACGCGTCGTTGGACCGGCCGGAGGCGTCGGCCAGTTTCAGGAGGATCTCCGCCTGGCCGTAGACCCAGAGGGAGACCGAATGAAAGCGGCGCCAGTCGCGGACGCGCGGCTTGATTTTCAGATGAGCCCATTTGTCATCGTCGCCGGTCTTGCGCACCTCGACTTTGAGCGCGCCCGCGCCGCCTCGCGCTTTCTCCGCCGACTTCGCAACCCGTATTCCGTCCGAAACGACCCACTCCGCCGGGGCGGCGGCCTCAAAATCATCGAGTAAAAACGGCTGCGGAGTCCGGTCGAGATCGTTCGTGAGGAAGACGGCGTCGAGATAAAACTCGCCCTTGCCGGACGCTGTGAACGAAAACCAGACTTCGAGCGCCGGCTCCCGGACAAACTCCGGCGGCACCGAAAAATAAACTTTCCGCCATCCGCCTTCGGCCTCCACCACCGCCGCGCGATCCAGCGCGATTTCCGCGCCTGTTTCGGACGACAGCGTCACGGCGAGGTCCGGGCCGCCCTTCTGCCAGAACGAGAGGTACCGCCACCGCGAAAAATCCCGGCGGGCGGGCCGCGCCACGAAACTGGCCGAGGCGCCCTCCTCCAGTTTGTATTGCACCTTCAGCGCGTGTTCGGCCTCTTTGACTTCGTCCGACTGCTTTCGAATGGAGACGCGCCGGTTGTCGGCGACCCAGACAGCGTACGGCGGAGAGTGTTCGGACGGGTCGAAGTTGTCGATGACGCCCACGAAGCCGGCCTTGTCGAGACCCCGCCAGACCATGTCTTCCATCGCAAAGTATTTCCAGATGAGCCCGGTCCTGTAATTTTCGATGTTTGTGAGGATGGGCCCCTGATCGATGCCGATGACGTTTTTGGACACCCAGTTTTTCGAGGGGTTGATCGCGTCCATGAACCCGTAGCGGCCCCATATGCTGCGGCGGTAGCGGTCGTACAGATATCGCGCGACGGCGATGGATTCCTTCGGCGTAAAAATAATGGAAGGGAGGGCGGCGGTGGGCGCGATGGTACCGTCGTTGCCCTTGCCGTTCTGAAACGGCAGTTCGTCCGGCGGCGCGCCGAAATTTCCGTAGATCTCGCCGCCGGCCGGTCCCGGACCCGCGCACGGGTTGATGCCCCAGAGCGACTCGTTGTAGGTGCGGCTGTCGATGCACCACTGGCGGTTGGCCAGGGTCGCTTCGACGGAATTCTGGTGATAGTCCGCGTACGCGTCGCGCAGGTTTCGAAAATCAAACCAGACGTTGTCCCACTGGTGGATCCAGATCGCGGGCCGCTGGATCCGCCAGAAATGCCCGCGGTAGTCGTCCCACGGGTAACTCATGGCCCAGTTGTCCCAGAAATACGCGGCCACCCCTTTGGCTGCGCCCATCGGGACCAGATAATCGAGCTTCATCCCATCGTACATGAGGACATCGCCGGGTCCGGACGGGTCGCTGTGGCGGGTGAAGAAATTCGACAGATACTGCCGGTTCTTCACGCCGTGCACGAGCCACGGCCAGTCGATCGCGTCGAGATATTTCTCGGCGATGTCGCCGGCCTTCGTGCCTTTGAAATAATGCTTGATCAGAATCATCCCGCAAAACAGCTTCATCGAATCGTGCGTGATGATGCCCTCGATTTCCTCCCACCGGCCCGTCCGGATGTTCGTCCAGTGGTAGGGGTGACCCGACATGTGCTCGATGCAGAGGTCGCCGGGGTCGGCGGGGTCGTCCCAGACGTGATCGACGAGTTTCTCGACACGCGCGTAGATTTCCTGCCGGGGCCGGTATTCGCGTTCGTGGCCGACGACATAGGCGGCGAGCGCGAATCCGACGGCCGCCGTCGAGGTCGCGGTCTTCCAGGTGAGGCTGTCGACCGGAAAGAGCGATTCGGGGTCGACTTCGTACCAGTAATAGTCAAAGGCGCGGCGCTGGATGAGGTCAAGGAACTCGTCGTCCGACAGATTCTCAGCGGTCGGCGGATCCGACTCGAGTTTCGCGCGAAACATCGGATCGAGTTCGGCCTTGAGCTGGTCGTAAATCGTGACGACCGGCGGCGGCGGAGGTTCCTTGATGAGGCCCGCGTATTCCGGCTCGGGATCGGGCAGATCGCCGCTCGCGATCAGCTCAAAGATCGAATAGCCCCACTCGGTCGCGCGTTTCACGCCGTACAGTCTGAGGTACGTCGCCCGCACGTCTTTGAATTCGAAGCGTTCGTTCCCGCCCCGGCCGCCCGACACTTCGTGGACCTTCGTCCAGGTTTTCCCGTCGTCCGAAACCTCGATGCGATAATCGGACGCGCAGGCCGCCTCCCACCAGACTTCCACCTCGTCGATGGGCACCTGTTTCTCGAACCGGATCTGGATCCACTGGGGATCGGAAAAATGGGACGACCAGCGGCTGCCGGTGTTCCCGTCGAAGGCATTGGCGGCGGCGAGCTGGCCGTTGTTCTCCTCGGACGACGCGCGGATTTCCACGCCGACCTTCCGCAAATCCCACCGGGCGGCCGAGCCGCCGGCCGAAAGAGCGGCGATCCAGACCACAGCGGCAAATCCTCCCCAGTACGGTCTCATCGCAGGCGATCCTAAGTCCGCAGCGGAAGGAAAACAAGACTTTTGTAATCACTTGCGAATTGCCGCTGATGCTGATATTGGCCAGAGTCTATGCGGAAGGAAAGCTGCATTCTTTCTAACGGCTTCTATTCCGTTCTTCTGACGAACGGTGGCGGCGGGAAAAGCTTCTGCTCGATCCACGGCCAGACTCTGGACCTGACGCGCTGGCGGGATGACCCGACGACGGACGGGTGGGGGCCGTTTATTTACGCGCGGGATAGGATGACGAACGCCGTCGTGTCGGCGGCGTTTCTGCCGGTCCGGGCCGCTTCCGGGATTTTTCGATACAGGTTCTCTTCGGACAAATCCGAGTATGTGAGTTCGTATCCGTTCATGGAGTTGCGGACGGAAATCGTCGTTACACCGAATGAACGCGCGGAAATCAGGCGGGTCACGATCAGCAATCTTTCCGATGAATCTCGCGACATCGAGCTGACCAGCTACCTGGAGGCGGTTCTGGCGCCGGCCTCGGCGGATCTGTCCCATCCGGCGTTCAGCAATCTGTTTGTCCAGACGCAATTTGACAAACGCGCAAGCGCGATTCTGGCGTTTCGCCGGCCCCGGTCGGCAAATGAAAAAACCATCTGGATGTTTCATACGCTCGTCGGGCCAAACGGGAAACCGCCCGGCCGGGTCCAGTACGAAACCGACCGCGCGCGCTTCATCGGCCGCGGCCGGACGGTCGATCATCCGGCGGCGATGGAGAAAGGCTTTCGGATGAGCGGATCGACCGGCGCTGTGCTCGATCCGATTCTGAGTCTCCGGACGATCCTTCGGATCCCGGCCGGCGCGGAGGCGCGCGTGAGCTTCATCACCGGCGCCGCGCCCGACCGACGGCGCGCGCTAGAAATGATTTCTCGATATCACAATCCGGATGCGGTCGCGCGCGTGTTCGGCCGCATTCCTAAGAATCGCGCGCCGTTCGAGAATTTCAGTCCGGGACCGGTTCAAAGCCCCCTCACCCCAACCCTCTCCCCCTTACGGGGGAGAGGGGGGAACACACGGGGGAGAGGGTGGGACAAAAAAACGCTGGTCGAATACAACGGTCTCGGCGGGTTCAGCGCCGACGGCCGCGAATACATCATCGTGCTGGAGAAAGGCCGCACGACGCCGGCGCCGTGGGTGAACGTGGTGTCCAATCCGCGGTTCGGGTTCCAGGTTTCCGAGTCCGGCGCCGGATACACGTGGTCGGAGAACAGCCGGGAGAACAAGCTGACGCCGTGGTCGAACGATCCGGTCAGCGATCCACCCGGTGAAGTTCTGTATCTGCGCGACGAGGAAACCGGCGAGGTTTGGACAACGACCTGCTCGCCGATCCGGGACGGCGCGCCGTACGTGATCCGCCACGGCCAGGGATACTCCGTGTTCGAGCATTCGAGCCACGGCATGGACCAGCGGCTGTCCCTGTATTGCCCGATGAATGATCCGGTCAAAATATACAGGCTTGTTTTGAAAAACCGTTCGGGTCGATATCGAAAAGTGTCCGCTACGCTCTACGCCGAGTGGGTCCTGGGCGTGACGCGCCCCGAAACCCATCCGCACGTCGAGTCCTGGCAGGACCGCCGGACCGGCATATTGATGGCGCGGAATCGAAAGGCCGGCCCGTTTCCCGGGCGCGTCGCGTTTCTCGACTGCGCCGCCGCGTTTCCCCGCGCCGGCACCTGCAGCCGCGCCGAGTTTCTGGGGCCGCAGGGCGTCCTGCGCTCGCCGGCGGCCTTCCAGCCCCCTCACCCCAACCCTCTCCCCCCAAGGGGGGAGAGGGGAAATCCTCAGGAGGAGAGGGGGATTCCTCAGGATCCCTGCGCCGCCCTCCAAGTCGTGTTCGACCTCGCGCCGAATCAAAGCCGCGAAATCGTGTTTCTCCTCGGCCAAGGACGCGATGCGCGGGAGGCGCGGGCCGTCGCCCGGAAATACAGGAAACACGGCGCGGCCGACCGGGCGCTCGCGGCGGCCCGGGAACACTGGGACCGCGTCCTCGGCGCCGTGCAGGTCCGCACGCCGGACCGTGCGCTCGACCTCATGCTCAACCGCTGGCTCCTGTACCAGACCCTGTCGTGCAGGATCTGGTCGCGGTCGGCGTTCTATCAATCCGGCGGCGCGTTCGGGTTTCGCGATCAGCTTCAGGACGCCCGCGCGCTCGTTTATTCAGCGCCCCATCTCGTTCGCGAACACATCCTGCGGTCCGCCGCGCGGCAATTCGTCGAGGGGGACGTGCAGCACTGGTGGCATCCGCCGTTTGGGATGGGGCCACGCACGCGGTGTTCCGACGATCTGTTGTTTTTGCCGTACGTCGTCTCCGACTACATCGCCGCGACGGGCGATCACTCCGTGCTGAACGAAAAAATTCCCTATGTTGAAGGCAAACCGGTACCGAAGCACGAGCAGGAATGCTGTTTCATTCCGAGAATCTCCGCCCGGCGGGGCACGCTCTACGAGCATTGTCTGAAATCGATCCGGAAAGGCGTCCGCCTCGGCCGGCACGGTCTGCCGCTCATCGGTTCCTGCGACTGGAACGACGGCATGAACCGGGTGGGCCACCGGGGCAAGGGAGAGAGCGTGTGGCTGGGCTGGTTTCTGATCGACGTGCTGAACCGGTTCTCGCGCGTGTGCGAATCGCTTGGCGACGGCCGTCGCGCGCAAGAGTTTCGCCGGACCGCCGGGGATATCGCCGGCTCGATCGAACGCCACGCCTGGGACGGCGGCTGGTACCGGCGCGCCTACATGGACGACGGCACGCCGCTGGGCGCGGCGCGCAATGACGAGTGCCGGATCGACTCCCTCGCGCAATCCTGGGCCGTGATTTCCGGCGCGGCCGACCGCGCGCGCGCGCGGCGCGCGATGAAGGCGCTGGACCGGCATCTGATTCGCCGCAAGAGCGGGCTCATCCTTCTTTTGACTCCGCCCTTCGATCGATCCAAACTGGATCCCGGCTATATCAAAGGATACGTCGCGGGCGTGCGCGAGAACGGCGGCCAGTATTCGCATGCCTCCACCTGGGTGATCCTCGCATACGCCATGCTCAAGGACCGCGCCCGCGCCGTATCCCTATTCAATCTCATCAATCCCGTCCGGCACGCCGGATCGCCGGCGGCCGTCGAGCGCTACAAAGTCGAGCCTTACGTCATGGCCGCCGACGTGTACGGCGTCGAGCCGTACACCGGCCGCGGCGGATGGACGTGGTACACGGGCTCGGCCGGCTGGATGTACCGCATCGGTATCGAGTGGCTGCTGGGGCTGAAGCTTCAAGGCAAGTCCTTCACCGTCGATCCCTGCGTTCCCGCCGACTGGCCGGGGTACTCGATGACGTACCGGTACCGCGATACGGTGTACCGGATCGAGGTGAGCAATACGATCCGTGGCCGTCGGGCAGCCGCAAAGATTCTTCTGGACGGCCGGCCCGTGAACGACGGGCGGGTGCCGCTGACGAACGACCGGCGATCCCACGCCGTCCGCGTCTACTTGAGTTGAAAGACGATCTTGGCCGGAAGTTGCGGTAGAACGATCTCGCCGGAGCGCCAGCCGGCGTAGGGTTGATCGTCCACGAGGACGGCGGCGATGTCTTTCCCGGCCGGCGGCGACGCGAACACGATGGTGTCGGCCCCTGTCAGTTGGCCGTCCACGCGGACTTCGATCGACTGCTCACGGGATTCAATTTTGTATGAAACCGGGCCGAAGTGCGTCGGCAGTTCGGTGACGGCGACGGTCTTACCCGGCTCGACCCATTCTCTGCAAATGCCTTTGCCGAGATACAGGGCGTCCCCCGACTCCATCACCAGCATGTTCCGGACCCCGTTGACGAATTCCGCGCCGATCCACGTGTGCGGCATGTCGCCGAGATACTGCGCGAGCCGGTAGTCCGACACGACGACCTCGGCCCAGTGGTTCCACGCCCTCGGCCGCTTCCATTCGAAATATCTCTTCAGCATGGCGTGCGCCCGGTCCGCCTGCCCGGTTAACAGATAGGCGTTGGCGTTCCGGATTTCGTAGGGCGTGAATCCGCCCTTCCAGTTCGGATCGCCTCTCTTCTGAAGATCGGTCCAGTACCGCTCGAACGTCGCGAGCGCCAGCGGCCGCGGGAGGTTTCCAAGCTGGCCGCAGGGCCAGAGGGCGGCGGCCGACGCGGTAGGATCTGGATCGCCCAATTCCGCGCAGCCGGGCATGTAATCGATCTTCTTCTTCTCGACCACCCGCCCGATTGATTCGTACAAACAGGTTTGAAAGTCACGCCGCTCCTCCTCGGCCCGTTTGCTTTTTTCGCCGTCCCCGAGAATCCGGAAAATCCGGGCCGCGTCCTCCAGTCCCCTCACGCCCCAGAAGCAATCCCAGTAACTGTGGCGCGGCGGATCGATGTATCCCTCATGGCTGACCGATTCCGGAAACAGGCCGAAAAATTCGCGCTGGTCCGGCTTCTCATAGTCCGCCGTCTTTCGCTCCGCCCGCAGGTTCCTGATGAATTGGACGTCGCTGTCGATACGGCCGGCCTTGTCGCGCAGGAACGGCTCGTCCTTTGTATACAGATAATATTGAAGGAGCGCAAAGATGTACTGGCCCTGGCTGTCGAATTCCTTCCAGCCGTGCGTTTCGATCTTGTCGGTGTTGCTGACGATGAACGGGACCCATCCGTCGGCGCCGACAAACCCGGAAATCCAGTTCAGGTACCGTTCCACCTCCGAGGTGTAACCCATGGCGAGGAGCGCCTGGGCCGCGATCGACCCATCGCGCATCCAGGAGGCTTCGTAGTTTCTCGATCCGGGCTGCAGCCGGAACCGGTCGTCGTTGATGAGGATGTAGGCGATGTTCGATTGAAGTGTCCGGACGAATTCCGTATCGGGCAACTCGATCCGGATCCGGCTCAGTTTGTCCCTCCAGAATTCCAGGACGGCGGACCGTCCGGCCTCCACATCGCCGGCCGGATCAGCGCCTCCGGCGCCCCAAGTGCCGGCGTCTCTGACGCCGGCCGGATCGATCTCGCTTTCCTCGTGCAGCGGGACCGCAAAATTCCACTGCGCCCGCGCGCCCGGTTCGATGTTGAACGCATACTCGAGCGCGGCCGATCCCAAGCCCTGCGGATCGCTGAACGTGTCGGCGCCCACGGACAGGGCGCCGGCTCGAATGTCCTCGACAATGTCGCCGTACTGGTCGGCGCTCTTGAAGGCCGCAGTCCCATAGGTGTCCGGGGGACGCGGAACGAACAGAGCAGGGCGGCCGTTCAGGCTCATGAATCCGGGCTTGAGGCGATCGTATTCGATCGTTCTGATTTCGGCCAGCCCGCCGTGCATCCAGGGCGGATTGACCTGCAGGGGCCGGATGGCGAGATAGAATTGCCCCGCGAGCGGCGCGGCCGTTTTGTTGACGACCGTATACGTCAGATACGTGGACGTTTTCTGGGCGCTGCCCGCCGCAAAGGCCTCGATGATCAAATCGCACTCGACGCTTTTCCAGACAACGCGGGGCAGCGGGAGATACCCGTCGGCGAGCTCTTGTTCCGTTTCGACATCCGCGTACGTCCGCAGTCGCCCGTTGATTTTCAGAAACGGCGCGACGGTGTGGCTCCGGTGCCACGGTTCGAGCACGCCGTCCTCCGACAGAAGGCTCTCCTGGTCGTCGTCCACGGCGCCCACGACCGTCCAGTACTCCTGTTGTTTGCTGAGCCATCGCGGGTATGAGCCTCTGGGAGATTCCAGCGCCGCGATTTCGAGGATCCGCTGGGGCGTGCTTTTCTCCTCCGGCCCTTTGAGCGTGATGTCGGCGACGGCCGGCGGCCCACCGGTCGCAGTGAGATCAAGTTTGAAGTACCGCCCATCCGTCGCGGGCATGAAAATGTAATCGGTCCCGGCCGCTCTGCGGTTGGAGGACACGACCTCCTCCCAGGATTCGCCGTCGTCCGACACCGATACGACCCGACGGACGACGGGCGATGATCCCAGCCGGATGAAAAAACCGCCGAGGGACATACTTTTTTTGAAATCGATCGTCAGGCTCTGCCGGGCGCCTTTGCCGGCCGCCCAAACGGTTTGCGGGTCGCCGTCCAGTGCGGCCGGGGCATCATGGGGATTGGACGACGCCGTGATGTCGGGCGCGACCGCGCCAAATACCGGCTGGACCTCGAAGATCGAGTATCCCCATGCCGTCCCGCGCCGGCGGCCGGCGATTTTGATGAATCTCGCGTTCTGTTTCCGGAAAAAGATGAGATCGCGGTTTCCGTCGCCCCGCGCTTCCGTGTGGACGGTTCGATAGACATCGCCGTCCTCCGAAAGCAGCACATCGTACGCCTCGCCGAAGGCGGCTTCCCAGAAGATCGTGAGTCCCGCCAGATCGCGGATTTCGCCCAGATCGATGACGAGCCATTCGGCGTCGTTGAACCCGCTTGACCACCGCGTGCCGAAATCACCGTCCATGGCGGCCTTCGCGCCGAACCGGTCCTCCTGAACGCTCGACGCCGTGACGCGGGCGCGCTGCAGGTCCGGTTTCGGTTCGGGCGGGGACGCCGGCAGTTCAACCAGGGTCAGCTCGTCAAACCAGACGGCGCCCGTCCCGCCGCTCCCGCAGGAAACGCCGACTTCCATCCGGTCGACCTCCCGGAGGTCGTCATATTTCGAAGGTCCCCATGCGAACGTGATGTCCCGCTTCAGAATGGAGATTTTCCTCCAGTCTTTGGGAAACGCAAAATCGGAAAATTTTTTCCAGAAGACATTGCCGGCTGCGTCCACCAGCTTCAACTCCAGATGGTTGTCGGGCGCGTCCCCGCGGACATAAAAGGTGAGCTTGTAATTTTCAGGCAGCCGAACCGGCATCTTTTTCCCGGCGACGGCGAAGGCCTTGTTGCCGGTGAAATCAAACCGGAGGGCCAGCGCGCGGCCTTCGACGCCCTCCTCGGAACCGATGTCGAATCCCACGCCGTCGCCCTGGAATTTGGTCCAGCCCTCCGCCGTCTCGAACTTCTCGATGACCGACATTTTCGCCTCGGCCGCCCACACAGGCGGCGCGAGGGACATCAACGCACACAGGATGAACGACCGAATGGCAGCGCGGCTCCACATGGACAACCTCCGTTTCGGCGCATCATGACAGCAAACCCCGGCGGGGGCAATAGCGAGCTTGAACCCCCCTTCATCCCCCCTTTTCAATGGGGGAAATAACTTACACGCTACCGAACGAAGCCGCGGATGGCGAGGGTGGGGCCGGTGAGGGAGGAGAGGAACTGGTAGAGTTCGCCCATGCGGGTTTTGATCTGGTCCTTGACCTGGGCCGCAAACCCGGCCGGGCGGTCTTTGGCGAAGGGGTCCTCGACGACCTTGTATCCGGAGACGGCGCTCGAGTCTGACGAAAATGCGGCGTCCATCTCCCGGACGATCCGGTCGTAGCAGACGTGCTCGTGGCCCGGCTGATCGACCAGGAACGTGTGGAAGATGTCTTCGAGTTCGCTCTGCGCGCGGTCCGGAGCGTCGTGCCGGTGGACGACGAAGACGAAATTGGTTTTCTCCGTCTTGAGAAGTTTCTTGCGGCCGGCCTGGGCGGGGTCGATGCTGATCCTGGACCGCTGGCCCGCCTGGAGGAGCACGCCCTGGTTGCCGATACGGACCACGACGAACCCGGAATCGAGCCGGTCGTCGAATTCCTTGATGCCATACCGCGTGATCCTGTCGAGCAGCACATAGACGCCGCCGACTTTCTGCAGCACGCCCTGCCGGAGCTTCTCCTGCTGCCCGTCGACTTCGACGACCGCCTGGGCCTGTTCGGGGATGATCCGGTGGAGCGCGATTTCATATTCGGTCTTGACGGAGGCCGTCTTCACATAATCGTTCTGATGCACGAACTTCTCAGTCAGTACCCGGATGGCGTCCATGTTCACGCCATCCATGGACTTCTCCTTCTGCAACAGGAGATGGTCCGAGTAGATGGACCCGTCCTGAACGAAGAAATCCATCAAAAGGCCGCGGTTGTAGACCTCCAGGCTGATCTGATCGACCATCCCATCGCGGTCGTCGTACGGAAGAAGCCCGTCTTTGACATAGTCGGTCAGCGTGATGACATTCGAGTAATTGTCCTCGAAATAGGCGCGTTTCTTGAGCACCTTGTTGTCGGTGGTCGCATAGGTGACGATGTGGAGAGGCTTGAGCCGCTGGGTATAGCCCATGGACAGAGGACTACACGCGGCCGTCACGGATAGAAGTACCCCAACCACCCCAAAGCGCCAATCGATTTTCAATCCCGGCGCATTCATGACCGATCCCCAAAACCCCGGTTGCCCCCTCTGGACGAAAACGATCAGCTTGATGCTATCCCATATTTACGAGAAACGAGGTTTACCTTCCTTATTTTAAGTTATTTCCGGGACAAGGCAAGGGAAAAGATTGTGATCTTGGTCACATTCCTTTATTTCTGGACGACGCGCGTTTTACCGAGGCCCGCCGGGGCGTCGAGGAGGAGCGCCTGGAGGCGCTGTTTGAGGCCGGCGCCTCCTACGTAGGCCCAGGTTTCGGCGACGGTCTGGTAGCGGTCCACGAGGAACGCAAAATCGTCGTGGAGAGGCTCGACCGCCCGGAGGTATTTGCGCATGCCTTTGGATTCGGACTGCTCGAGGGCCGAGGGGTCGCGGAGGGTGCCGGCGAGGGTCTGGAAGAGGAACGCGTAGAGGGCCGTGCGCCGGGCGCCCAAGGCGTCGGTGCGGTCATGCTCGCCCTTGGCATTGAGGTAAAGTTCCTCCGCTCTCTGGTACGTCGGCGCCCATTTGTCGTAGGCCTCCCGGGACTCGACCAAAAGGACGGTGGCTTCGGTCCGGCGGCCTTCTTCGATCATCTTTTCCGCCTGCTGAAGTTTACCATGCGCATGGCGCATTTCGGCCGAGAAGGCTTCGGGGCTGGAAAGATAGAGATGCGAGCGGAAATCGGCGATGGCCTGTGCGTAGTTGGCGGGGTAGAGCTGGATTTCGTCATCAATCGATGTCAGTTCCTCGATGGCGGACCGAACGGACGTGTACTCATGCTGGCGCTGGGACAGGATCGCCTGAAGGTCGTCGAGGGACCGGCGGTCGGTGTTGAGGCGGTCGATGAGCTTGGCGTCGAACCCGTAGATGCCGGGATTGGCGAGGAGCCGTTCCTGGATCTGGGACATCATGGCGTTGCCTTCGGAAACGCGGGCCAGGCCGTCCGCGATCAATTCCATATGTTTGCCGATGTCCTCCGCCACGGCCGGGAGGGTCTTACCGGAAAGGATCCGTGTTTTTTCCTCCTGCCGGTATCCGGCGCCGGCGAGCCGGGCAACTTTGTCTTCGAGATTCCCGACGTCCCATGACACCGTTTTGAGGACTTCGACCTGGCGCGCCGTAGCGTTCTCGACCTCTTCGGGCGTGGCCGACTCGATTCTGAGAATGTCCTGCCGGAGTTTGTTGATGCGCTGGGAAATGGATTCGAGCGTGGGGTCGGCGCTGACCTTGTTGCGAATCCTGTAATCGGCGATCTCGCCGGAAAGGACATCGAGACCCTTGAGAATGAGGCGCGCCTGTTTGTTGTCGCCGGGCTCGAGTTTGAACACGAGTTCATCGAACCGCTGCAGCCGCGTGGCAAAATGCAGGATGTCCATGTTGGTGTTGTCGGCCGCGGCGTAGGCGCAAGGCAAGAGACATGAGGCGAGCGCCACAAACGCAATCGCGATCCTGATTCCTGTTCGATCGTTCATAGATACTGGGATTATATGCAAAAAGCGGGCTGGAAACAAGGGAAAGGTATATGGAATTTCTTAATCGAAAGAGCTTGACATTATTAGGGAGAAGAATCAGAATCGGGGTCTGTACCATTATACAACAAAAGGAGGTCCGTCCCTTGAAAAAATTTTCCGTGCTGAAGAAATTTTCACCAGTCGTAGCGATAACTGTAATAACTTTCGGTCTGGTCCCGTTTGTGGTTTCCTGCGGTAAAACAGAACAGGCAGCCAAGAAAGAAACAATCGTTGCGGAGGAGCCGGCGGCAGAGCCGGAGGCCAAGGAGGAAGCGGGGGAGCCGGCGGGCAAGGAGTCGAAATCGGATGAGCCGGTGAGTGAGTTGGCGGTTACGGAGGTTCGTAAGGAAAAGGGCGGCAAATATTCGGCAACGCTAAACAGGGCTATTGTTTTCAAGGGCTTGGAGATACGAGAGGAGGATGGAAGAGAGCTATTGTTTTTTCCGAAGAGTCCGGGGAAGGGCGGCAGGGAGTATAATATTGTGTTTCTAGAGGATAAGAGCATAGCCAAGCAGATCAAGGATGCGATAAAAGACGGGAGGGCGAAGGGGAGAGCGGAGCCTGGGTCGTTGAAGGTGACGGAAGTCAGGTGGAAGGAGCTGGATGGGCACAGCAAAGTGAAGGGATTTGCGGATGTGACGCTGAACAATGCGGTGACGATCAAGGGATGCAAGCTGATTGATGGGAAGGATGGGATATGGATGGCGTGGCCGAGCGTGAAGAAGGGCGACGAGTACGAGGATTTGGTGTTCGCGGTCGACAAAGGAGTGAGGGAGATGGTGGAGAAGGCGGTGAAGAGGGAATCGGGGCTGTAGGTAGGAGAGAAAGTGCAGTAAAAATACATACAGACAATACGGAAAGATATATAGAAAACCATAACACTATGGTGGAAAAAACAACAACATAGAAAGCGTAATGTTGAGTAAACTGGCATACAGTGGCAATCAGTGATGGCGCTCACATCGATAACCAAAAATTTCACTGCATTAAACAGGCTGGATGTACTTCACATATAACCTATTGACAATTCAAATATAACAACCCACCAACTTTAACTTAAAGTCACTAAAAATCCCTTTTTGAATAGCGCAATTCCCGCCAGTGGTCCTAAAATTGCTTAATATAAATATACATTATTATAATATAATTGGGGGCCGTGGTATCTTGTTCTGGGCGCTACATAATCTCGTCTCATGGATAACGACGTTCTTTGGAAGGTAAAAAGTGAAGACGGCAGTGGGCGTTGCAACGCATACGGAGTGCGGGGTAGCTTAGAAATCATACGAACCCGAACCGCGCAGAGGAGGCCCGGACAGAGGATGGCGGCGGTCTGTCTGGGCTTGTTTTTGGTCCTGGGAGTGGGTGTGTCCGGCGCGTGGGGGGCGCCGTGGTGGTGGGCGGTATTCTCGAACGGGAATGGGACGAGTTTTTCCACCAGCTCCAACATGGAGCGGTACCTATCGCAATTTGCGTATTCGGCCCAGAATTCCGACACGATCTACGTCGCATCGTTTTCCTGGGGGTCGGGAACGAACGACATCATTAACGGGACGTGGGGCATCAACAACATATTTTCGACCCGGTCGGGCCAATCGGGCGCGGCGCCGATCCGGGTCATTGCGGACGGGGACGATCTGACAGACATCAACGCAACGAAAAGTTCTCAAATTCCGATGATCGCCTCGCCCTCCAGTTCCTCCAACACGCACAACAAGGTCATCACGATCGGCGCCAAGATGGTGATGACGGGGTCGATGAATTTGACGGCCGGGGCCTATTCGGAGCAGCCGAACAACATGGTGATCATCCGGATTCCGTCGATTGCCCAGGCGTATCTGACGGAGCTGGACGACCAGTTCGTGAACGGCGCCTTTGTTGAAAACACGAAATCCCCCCAGAACCTGTTCACGGCGCCGAACGGCGACCGGATCGAACTGTTTTTCGCTCCGGACGACAACGGGAACATCAACCTGTCGCCGTATTCGTCGAACAGCGCGCTCAAGGACGTGATTATGTACCACATTTCGAACAGCAACGAATCGGTTTTTTACATGATCAACCAGTTCGGAATGAGCTCGGAGCTGGCCAACGCGCTGAACTCGGCGGCCGGCTCGAAGCTGGTGGAGGGCTGGTTGGACGTGGACAATTTCGCGAACCTCCCTTCCCTGCAATCGAGCCACACCTGCCGGGACTGGGGCGCGTTCACTACGGCCCAGGGCCACCACAAGGTCATGATTTTCGACATGGACAAAGTCGCCTTCGGGTCGGCAAACCACACCTATGCGTCGATGCGGAGCACCAGTGGCAGCGCGAACGTGGAGAACTTCCTGGTGGTTTATGATTTCCGTCTGGCCCGCAGATTCACCCTGGAATACCGGCGGTCGATGGCGCTTCCGGCGAGCGAGAGCGTCGGCCAGCCGGACAGTTTCGACAACACGGCGCCGGGCGCGGTAACGGGCTTGACGGCGACGGACGTTTCAGGCGCGTCGAACCAGATATCGGTAAGCTGGACGGCGCCGAACAATACGGATCTATCCCGGTATTTTATTTTTGTGTCGACGTCGGCGATTTCGACCCAGCGAGACATCGGGGACGGTCTGGACAACGACGCGGACGGTTATCTGGATGAGGACCCCGTGGGCGATGCGGACGGATTCGCGAGCGGGTCGGGGAGTCTCACGTCGAACAACGACGACGCGGACGGCCAGACGGACGAGGACCCGTGGATGTATCCGGAGGCGCAGGTGAAGAACCAGACGGCGGGCGCGGTTGTGACGACGACGATCTCGACCGTCAACGCCGGGGACCAGCTTCAGGACAACATCACCTACTACATCGCGGTGGTGGCGGTGGACAAGCACGGCAACGAAGGCCCGCTGTCGGTGGTGACGGCCCAGAGCCTGCCGGCGCTGCCGGGCGCGAAGCCCGCCGCGAGCGTGGTGTTTGACACGCCGGTTCCGGCGGACGTCGTCAACACGCCGTCCTCGCTGGCGCTGTCGGTCGGCAACGACATCGCGGGCGCGCGGCCGATCACGACCGTGGTGGTGGATTTGGGCTCGTCGGTGAGCAGCGAGACGGCGAGCGCGGCGCAGGCGGCGCCGGCGAACTGGTCGGTGAGCAAGAGCGGCAACATATTGACCTACACGACGGCCTCGGTGCCGGCCTACATCGACGCGGGAGAGACGCTGGTATTCACGATCGCGGTGACGAACTCGCCGAACACGGGCCCAAGCGCTACGATTTTCGTATCGACGACGGACAACAACAACGCCACAATCAGCGGCCTGAGCGCGGGCTTCGTGACGCTGGTGGCGGCGCCCGCGCCCCCGCCGGCGCCGGGGTCGAACGGGGTGACGTCGATTTCGGTGACGGACGCGAACAACAACGCGGCGACGCTTTTGACCGGGGGGGAGAAACTTCTGCAGACCAACCACACGGTGACCTACGCGGTGCAGACAGCGCCGAACACCGGCACGTCGATCTGGTACGCCGTGGACGCGAACCCGGACGGTCCGGGGGGATCGGGCGCGGACCAGCAGGTGACGAGTTCGGGCGGCGGGGTCAATTATTCGGCGATCATTCCGGGTTCGACGGACGCGAACATCTCGAACGGCCGCGAGGTGCGGTTTCTGGTGCAGATCGACAACATTCTGGACACGAAGGGCGGCAGTTACTACAGATACACGATCGACGATTCCGTGACGCTACCGGGCGGCTTTGCGGTTCAGACGACGAGTTACAGCGACATCACGGTAGGCTGGACGGCGATTCCGGACACGGATTTTCTCCAGTACGATATTTTTTATTCGGCTTCAAGTCCGGTGACGACGGCGTCGCCGAGCCTGACGGTGTCCAGCCGGACGCAGACGAGCGCGCAGATCACGGGGCTGACGCTGTCGACGACGTACTATTTCGCGATTCAGGCGCGGGATGTGCTGGGAAACGTCAGCGGGCTGTCGTCGCAGGTTTCGGGCGCGACGCAGACCGGCACGCTGGTGAGCGTGAGCAACGCATCGGACGGGATTCTGCAGATCACGCAATTCGACGGATCAGGCACACTGACCGACAACGCGATCACAGTGTCGTTCACGCTGGACAAGGTTCCGGCGAGCGCGTCGAACGTTCAGATCTGGTTCGACGTGGGGGACAATCCGGACGGCCCGGGCGGCATCAACAGCCAGGACCGGCAGGTATTCGCGGCGGGCTCAGGCGCGCAGTGGCAGGCGGTGATTCCGGGCACGGACGGTGAGATTCAGGACGGCGCGCTGATTAAATTCGTGTTTGTGATTTCCGGCCAGGTCATCAATAATACGGGCGTTCCGTATCTCTTCAAGGTGGTGGAGGGCATCACGGTGGCGCCGACGAACCTGCAGATCACGGACACGCTGGGCACGGGTTTCACGCTGACCTGGAACCCGCTGGGGATGCAGAAGAATTTTTCCGGCTACGTCATCTATTACGCGACCGACACCGTGACCTCCTCCTCCCTGACGTGGGACCGGAACGACGATCTGGCGCTGTATTTCGCGTCGACGTACATCACGACGATCACGGAGATGGCGCCGAACACGAGCTACAAGATGCGGATCGCAGGCGTGGACGGACTCGGGAACGTGGGACCGCTGTCGAATCAAGTCGTAGGCACGACGGGCGTGCGGGGTTCGGTGTTGATCACGGAATTGGGAATCAATGAGAGCCCGGAATTCATCGAGCTTGAGGCGGTGACCGGCCCGGTCGACATTTCGGCCTTTCAGATCACCGATCTGGACGTTGCGCCGGTGACGCTGGCGGGGTCGGCGGTGACGCTGCAAAAAGGCGCCCGCGTCGTGGTGTGGCTGACGGCGGGCGCGGACGAGACGGACGCGGCGGGCGACGCGAACGGCAACGGCATCCGGGACCTGTACGTCGCCGGCCCGATCCTGGAGCCGGCGACGGACGAGGTGGCGCTCTTGTCGGCGGCGGGCGACACGATCGACGCGGTCGTGTATCGCGGCACGAAGCTGGACAACATCAACGCGACGGACCTGGCAGCGCTGACACCGACGCACTGGGCCGGGACGGATTCAGCGGGCGCCGTGCGCGCCTTCACGACGGTGGCCTACCAGCGTACGCCCTCGATCGCGCGCAAGCGGGACGTGAGCGGCTCGAAGCTGTCGGACGTGAACGCCCGGACGGACTGGTCGGTGGTGACGGACACGACGCCGGGCGGTCTCAACCAGTTCCTGTCGCATTCGGGCGTTTCGATCAGCGACACGACCAATCTCACAACGGTACGGACGGCGACGGACCTGTCGGGCCTGGACAAACTGAAGACCGGTCCTTACCGGCTGAAGCTGACGCTGACGCAGATTCCGGCGGTGAGCGGCGGGTTGAAATTCTGGTACGACACCGACAATACGCCGGACGGCCGGTCGGCGGGTGTGGCGACGGACGCCGCCGTGTCGATCTCGATACCGGCCGGATCGAAGGCCGTGGACACGGACGTGGCGATCCCGGAGGCGAAGCATCTCAAAGAAATACGTTTCATTTTATCCTCCGAAAACGATCCGACCAATCCCGACGCGCAGGACGAGATTCTGATGACGCGGGGCGGCCTGCCCTACCGGTTTTCCGTGGACATCGTAGGCCCCGACACGCCGACAGGCGTGCGGATCCTCGACAAGACGCTGAACGGCTTCAAGCTGGCGTGGACGCCGATTGCGAACCCGGGCGATTTTTCCAATTACGCGGTATTCTACGACACAGGCGCCGTCACGGTGTCCTCCAAGTCCTGGTCCAACTCCCAGGACCCGGGCCTGTCCAACGTCGGGGCCAACGCCACGCAACTTGCGGGGCTCGGCGCCAATCTTTATTACAACCTGCGCGTGGCGGCGGTGGACCTGCTCGGAAACATCTCGGGCCTGTCGGACACCGTATCGGAGACGACGGTGGCGCCGGTGAAGGCGAACTACGTAACGGCGGCGGACGGCGCGAACACCATCGACATTTTCTCCGGCGCGGCGCGTCTTCGGCAGGCGGTGCACACAATCTCGGTGACGTTTGACCGGAGCGTGGCGAACCCGGTGCTGTACTGGAACACAATTTCGGCGGCGCCGGCAGACGGCCCGGGCGGCAGTTCAGACTCGACCGTGACCATGACGGCGGTCGCGTCGAACCAGTATTCGTGCACGCTGCCGTCGCTGTCGAACGACTCGACGGTCTTTTTCGTATTCAACACCGACGCCGGCGTGATCCGCAACGGCGCCGCGACCTTTTCGTACAAGGTGGACGGCGTGGCGGGCGACACGGTAACGCAGTTCAAATTCGGCGGTTATTTTGACGTGGGCCCGAACCGGAACACCTCGGTGGCGGTGACGTGGGCGCCGGTTTCGTCGGCTGTTTCGGATTTTGTGGAGTACCGCATCCTCTATCAGAAGGGAGACACGGTAAGCGCCGCGACGGCGAACGTGTGGGGCCCGGCGAAGGCGCCGATATTGAAGGACATCCGCGCGAGCGGCACGGCGGTCCAGAATCTGACGGCGAACGAGACCTACACGATGGCGATCATGTGGGTGGACGGCGTGGGCAACCAGACGGCGGTGTCGGACACGTTCCGAGTGGCGACGATCAACGCGGTGCCGTTCACGGACCCGGCGACGGACGGCGTGAACGTGGCGCACGCGCTGGACGGCACGGAGTGGCTGATGAAGGCGGACATCACGGTGACGTTCGAGTTCACGTCGTCGCCGATGGACGTGACGACGGTAGCGCTGAAATGGAACGTCGGCGGCGCCGCGGGCGAGGGCCAGAGCCGTGCGGTTGCGATGACGGCGCGTCCGTGGAACCCGCTGGTCTACGACGGCGTGATTGCGGGCGCGAGCGACGCCCTGATCGCGGACGGCGCCGTGGTTCAGTATGCGTTGTGGGCGGACGGGATCAAGTTCGACAACAACGGAGTGGACTTCAAGTTCAAGATCGACGCGACCCCGCCGGCGCCGCTTGCAGGCGTGAACGTGATCGACAACGGCCCGTCGTTGACGGCGGTGTGGAGCCCCGCGAGCATGTCGGATTTCAGCACTTATCGAATTCGGTACCGGCCCAGCACCTCGGGGACGTGGACGTATCTGGACAAATACAATAAATCCATTCTTGGCAACATCAGCGCGAGCAACCAGACGTTTTCCGTGAGCGCGAGCGGCCACTATTACGTAAACATCGCGACGGTGGACCAGGCGGGCCACGAAGCGTGGCAGGCGTCGGACCGGATCATCAAACGCGGCGCGTCGCTGGATCCGGTGTTGACGGTGGAGGGCAAGCGTTCCATGGCGGTGGTGGCGGGCCAGCCGGTGACCGTGACCGTAAAGTTGTGGGACATGGAGGGTCAGCCATGGTCCGGCCAGCCGGTCGATTTCACGCTGCGCGCGGAGGCCGGCGGGATCGACGCGCCGGGCGTGATGAGCAAGTCGGCGGTGAGCAACGCGTTCGGCAAGGCGACGATCACGGTGTGGCCGACGGCCGCGGACGACAATTACTTCATTGTGGCGACGTCGCCGCAGGCGCCGACGACGGCAGGCGTGATTTTCATCCGGGCGCTGCCGAGTGAAGACCAGAAAAACCGCACGGCATTTCTCCAGTATATGGACCAGCCATGAGACAGCCCAATGAAAGACACCCCAAAAACCCCCCACCCAGCCTCCCCCACAAGGGGGGAGGGGGGAGAAAGGCAGTGAGAAAGGCAGGAGGAGAATTCGGTTGCGTTCTGATCGGGTGCATTCTTCTCGTACAGGCGATCCTGGCGGGGCCGGCGGCGGCGAATCTGAGCAGCGGGTCGATCACGAGTCTGGTGATCTCGAACCAGGCGGCGATGCCCGGGGAGGCATTCCGGTGGGGCACGATCACGTTGAACAACAGCAGCGGCACGAACCCCGTGACCGTAACCGACATTCAGTTTACTCTTACCAGCGTGAACAACGTGGCGGCGGGCGAAGTCTACACGTTTGTCATCACCGACGCCAACAACACGACGAACAACGGGTCGAACACGCGCAGCGGCCCCGGGAACGTGACAGTGACGCTGGTGGGCGGCAACACGATTCCGGTCAACGGAAGCCTGACGCTGGGCTCGTGGATTTATGTTGCCGGTCTGGCGGACCAGGACGACCAGTTCACCATCACGGCTGTGGATGTCAACTGGACGGGAGGCACTTCCGGCGGCGGCAACTCCGTTTTTGCAGCCAACGCGACCAACACGGTGAGCGTGGCCTTTACCATCGATGGCCTGACGGACGGCCAAGTACCGGACATTGCAGGCGCGAACTCGGAATTTTCGTTGGTGGGTCTCAACGCCGCCGGCACAGGCCAGATCGATTCGGTCACGGTGGTCTTCCAGCGACTCGTGGGCGATTTTCAACCTTACTGGGATTTCGAGTGGGTTCGCCTGTACCGGGACGCGAACGGCAACGGATCGTTCGATTTCGGCACTGACACCTTCATCCAGGAATTTGACCGGGACGGCACGCGGTACCTGTGCGGCCATCCGACATTGTCGACGCCGCTGGACGCGAGCCAGTCGTGTACGATGATCTTTCAGTTAAGCGGCTCGGCCACGCGCGATTTGCCGACCACCTACGCCGGAAACGCGTCCGGGAACAACAATTACTTCGTCGCCGTCAAGACCGGCGGCGGCTGGGACACCGGCCTTGTGGGATACGGCGACGAGTGGATATGCACGATCCCGCCGACGGGCGTGGGGTTCAAGATTCCGAATGTTTTCGCGAACCCCCCGGGTTCCAACGACGACTCCGCCGTGATCGGTCCGAGCGCGCAGGTAGCGCCGAGCAACAACCAAGGCGGCCAGATCAAGGAGGTCATGGAAACGCCGCGTTCGCTGACGCCGGGGAGTTTGACGGGGGCCCTGGAGCGGAACGTCGACGCCTTTTTCGGCAGCCCGGTATCGCTGATGACGGACCTGACGTCCCTCGATTTCAATCCGACGCTGGTATTCGCGATGCGCATCATCGGCGGCCCGACGGACGGCAATCACCTGGCGACGACGATGGACGGACTCGTGATCCAGTTTCCCGACTCGCAGGGGTTCGATCCGCGCACGGATCTTCGCCCGATCACGGGCGACCAGTTCAGCGGCATATCGATCTGGGAGAACAATTCCGGTGACGGCGGCCTGACGTTCAGCCAGGGGGCCGACGTGCTTCTGCCGCTGTCCCCCGCGCAGACCGTGTGGGGCCCGGGCGCCACGAGCTGTACCATCTTCCTGCAGAACGGCTACACGCTACGTTCGACGAAGACGATGGACGTGGACGGCACCCCGCCCCCGGCGGATTACAGCTTCTGGGTGGCGATTCTCACGTCGAAGACGATCGATTTTGAAGACACGTTTCATCTGGGGATTCCGGATCGCGGCGTGATTTTCGGCCACGGCAAGAGCGTCCGCCCGGCCGTCACGAGCGGTTCCGGGACTGTCGGCTCCTACCGCCAGCAGGTGCTGACGTTCCTGTCAGACGTGACCTTGAGCGGCCAGGAGGTCCCGGAGGCGAGCGACCCCCTGGCGGTGGTGGGCCTCAACGTGACGGACCGGGGCGGGAACGAGCCGGTGACGCTGAATCAACTGTCCTTTTTCCTGGAGCGCGCCGGGACGTCGTTCACGACCACAGACCTCAATTCCCTGGCGGCGACGACCGCGAGCGGTCTAGCGCTCTACCGGGACAACGACGGCCATCCGGACAACACCAACGGCGTATTCGACCCCGGCATTGACACGCTGGTACCGCTCAACATGGCCAAATCCGTGTGGCCGGGGTGGGGCGGCACGGACGATCCATACGCGGTATTAAATTTCGAGCGATCGCTCGACACGCAGGTGCCGGACAACGACACATCCGAAAATCTCGGCGACGACTTCTTCCTCGTGGTCCGGACCTCGCTGACAGCCGACAACGGGGATTCCTTCCAGGTGACGTTCGGGAACGTGCTGATCGATCCGGAAGGCGACGGCATTCCGGCGCTGCCGGCCTTCCCGCCGAACATCGAGTTCTACGACACGGGCCAGACCCTTCGGAGCCGCATCTGGACCACGGGCACCGCGGGCAACAACACCGAGCGGTTCTACACCAAGAACATCACGGTGCGGTCGATCACGTCTCTGTCCTACACGGACTGGACGACGCCCGGCCAGTTGGTGGACGCGCTGTCGGACCCTGTGAACATGATCGGGATCAACGTGTCGGACGGTTCGGGCGGTTCGCAGACGCTGGAGGAGGTGGCGGTGAATTTCGTGTATCCGGGCCGCGCGGACTCGAACGTTCTGGCGACGCTGACGACGACGACCGCCAGCGGCGTGTCGCTGTACAAGGACGGCAACGGGGACGGACTTTTCGACGCGAACGTGGACCCGATCATCAGCATCATCCAGCCGTCGTGGACCGGCGACACGGTGAAACTGATCCCGGTGACGCCGGAGGCGATCCCGGACGCTTCAGACGGCAAGGACGACTTTTTCGTGGTGGTCCGGACAAGTTCCAAGGCGAATTTCGGCGACACCTTTTACGCGCGGATCATCGGGGGCGCCCTGAAGTTCCGGGTCGGCAAATCGGACAGCGACCTGGCGATCGCCACGAACTTTCTGACGCTCGGCATTCCGGTCGAATTCACGGACCTGACGGTGACCGGCCAGCTTCTCAAGGAGAACAACTCGCCTCTGCCCGTAATCGGGATCCGGATGTCGGACAGCGGGCTTTCCTACGAATTTTTGAAGGAAGTGAACGTAAAGCTCACAGACACCCTCACCACGAATTTCAACATTTCGGACCTGGCGGACCTGACGGGCGACTCGCGCAGCGGCGTATCGATCTGGCGGGACGACGGGGACGGCGTGTTCGAGCAGGACAAGGACACGGCGCTGTCGGCGCAGTCGGTGACGTACGCGAACAACGTGGTGAAATTCGTATTCAGCGGCATCAAGGACACGGACCTGCCGGACACGAAGGACAACCTGACGGATTTCTTCGTGGTCCTGCGCCCGAGCGTAACGATCAATCTGGGGGACGACTTTCAGGTTTCGATCGAGAAAAACGGCATCGTGCTGTCGAACGGCTACAACAAGACGACCGTCGCGACGAAGACCATCGAAGGCGGCGACATCAACACGACCGGCATCCAGGACCTGACCACGACCGACCAGCGGATCGACATCAACAGCCTCTCGACCGCGTTTTTCGGCGTCAACGTGAGCGACGCCAACAAGGGCATCAAGCTCAACAGCGTCACCGTCAACGTGAAGGACTACAACGGCTCCGTGTCCGCGAACTGGTTCGCGTCGGTGTCGAACGCGAGCGGCATGGCGCTGTACCGTGAGATCAACGGCAACGGGACCTTTGACGCCTCGGACATCGCCAACGGCCTGATCCAGCTCAGCGGCACGCAGTCCTTTCTGGCGATCTCCGGCGGCCTGCAGATCATCCTGACCCCGGCCTCTCCCGTGGACCTTCCGAACGACGACGTCGGCACGAACAACGGGAACGACTTTTACATCACGTTCAAAACCTCCGGCTACGGCGACACCGGCCTGCGGTTCAACGACCAGTTCCAGTTCGAGATCCCCGCGACCGGCATTCAGTACAGTTCGAACACCGCCAAGCAGACCCAGCTTTCGAACACGTTCCGCGCCCGCGTCCCGACCTTGATCACGAATCTGGTCACGGAGACCTCCTCCATATATTTACCGGCGAATTCCGAAACGCGCGCGATCATCGGGATCGACGCCTTCGACAAGGACAGCGGCGCGCGGCTGGCGTCGGTGACCGTGAATTTCATCGACGTGAACAATTTCGGTCTGGACGATTTCCGGCGGACCATCGGCGCCGGCTACACGGACACGGACGGTTCGAGCGGGATATCGTTGTGGCTGGACAAGGGCATTCCGGGCGTTTTCGACGCCCCGGACACACCGATCCCCTGCGACGTCACCAATCCGCAGGGCCTGAAGGTGAAACTGACGCCGCGCAGCGGCATCGGCAACGTGGCAGACGTCCCGAACGTGAACACGAGCGACTCGGCCGGCGCGGACTTTTTCGTGGTGATCCGGACGGCCACGAGCACGACGTGGCAGGGCAACGCGGTGGACCGGACGTCGAACGTGAACGACCGGTTCGGCTATTCGGTCGACACGGACGACGTCGTGTACACGGAGACGCTGAACAACAACGCGAACATCTCGACCACGCAGAACCTGACGCAGAAGCAGCCGATCATCGCCGACACGCGCAAGCCCCTGGCGACCGTGCAGCAGACCGACTCGGCCTTTGCGCCGGTGACCGACACGACCTACACGTCGGGCGAATCGGTGCGGATGCTGGTCACGCTGGACGAGCCGGTGTCGAACGTGCCGACCTTTGAAGTGAACTTTTACAATTTCGACCCCACCCCGCAGGCCGGCTTTTTGCAGGACAGTTTCCAGGCCCAGAACGGCAACACGATCGTGATCAGCGCGAACACCTCCACGACCTACCGGATGACCTACGTGCCCTATTCGGGCAACAGCGGCAACACCGACCCGGCGCGGGTGGTTCTGTATTTCAAGGACGACGTCGGCAACGAAGCCTACGAGACAGTCCCGATCGAGCTGGACACGATCAAGCCGTCCTTCCGGTTCATCGTGAGCCGGGACCCGGACACGATCTACCGTGGCGGCGGCGCGGTGGCGAACGCGGGCGAAGTCATCAACTTCGACGTGTACGTGAATCCGCAGGACAACGACACGCTGAACGTTCGGATCACGCCGAATTTCGGGGTGATCGACTCGAAATTCAGCGGCGGCGGCTACACGATCCAGGGGCCGTTCACGGCCAACAACATCGGCTGTTCGTTTTCGGTGAGGTACACGCTCAACAGTTCGAACACCTTCGAAAATTACAGCGGCACCGTCCCGATCACGATCACGGACGGTTCGAACGACACCACCAACGTCGGGGACTCCTTCACGATCGTTCTGGACAACCAGGGCCCGATTCTGATCTCGGCCGTGGTCCCGTCGGACACGAACTTCAAGGACGGCGACGTCGTGACGCTGGACCTCACCGTGACCGACCAGGTGGGCACGGACACGATCGTGACGAGCGTGAACTACAGCTCGCTGGACTCGATCAACACCGACACCGGCACGATCAACCTCGGCGTCACGACCGCGACCTTCATCCGGACGGCGCACACGATCGCGCCGACGAACGCCATTCAAGACAACGTGAACCTGAAACTGCCCGTCACCTTGAAGGACAAGGCGGGCAACACGTCGACCTGGCCGGACTCGGCCGTGGTGAATCTGGACAACACCAAGCCCACAGCGGACGTCACGCTTCCGAATACCGGGACGAAATTCAACTCGAAGCCCATCACCGTGCTGGGCACGGCGGTCGACCCGGACGGCAACACGTTCATTTCGGGCATCCAGGCCTCGAACCTGTCGGCGGTCTATCTGCAGATCTGGTTCGACTCGAGCGGCACCGGCAACAGCTACAACCTGACGCCGCTGGTGACGGACTCGCCGGTGAGGAGCGAATCCGACACGACGGCGGGCCAGCAGCCGTACAGTTCGTGGAGTTTCGTGCTGGACCCGACGGCGCTGGTGAATTCGAAGTTCACGAACAGCTCGGACACGGGCCGGTACAGGATTCTGATACGCGCGCAGGACCGCGCGAGCAACAACTCGGGCTATGGCGACACCATCGAGATCACGTACGACACGGGCCTGACCGACATTCAGGCCCCGGTGATCGGGAATCTCTCGGCCTCGCCGAACCCTTTTTCACCGAACGGCGACAACCAGAACGACCTGACGTTCATCAGCTACAGCCTGTCGGAGAACACCGACACCGTGGTTGTGGACATTTTTTCGCCGGCGAAGAATCTGGTGCGGACGCTGGTGGCGGACAGCCAGACGGCGGGGGCGAACAAGGTGTCGTGGGACGGCAAGGACAACGGCAACGCGGTGGTGGCGGAGGGCATCTACGTCATCCGGCTGCAGGTGACGGACTACCAGAGCAACACGACGACGGAGACGACGTCGGTCCGCGTGGATCTCACGCCGGGACTGGTCAACATCACGGGTCTCAGTCCCAACCCGTTTTCGCCGAACGGCGACAACCTGAACGACCGCACGACGCTGTCCTTTTCGGTGAGCAACCTGCCGACGAGCACGTTCATCGGCACGGTACGGATCACGGCCACGGGCGCGCAGTCGCCGTTCACCGTGAACGCGCCGGTATTCACGTCGGGCCCGTTCACGATCCCGAGCCCGACGGAGCTTGTGTGGATCGCGAAGCAGGCCTCGGGGAGCGCGGCGATCACGCTGTCGTTGCAGGGCACGGCGGCGAACGGCACGTCGCAGACGGGCAATGCCGTGTCGATCCCGGCGACGACGCAGCCGAACGACATCCTCGCGATCCTGAGCACGTGGGGCAGCGTGACGGGCGTAACGGGCCCGGGCGGCACCTCGACGACGAGTTTTGATTTATCCTTTGATCTGTACACGAAGACCGGCGAGATCGCGATCAACGTCCGGAACGCCTCCGGCGCCTCGGTGGGTTCGCTGACGACCGTCCCGGCCTTCACGGGCAACGGCAGTTACACCTCGCAGTGGGCGCCGGCCGCGGGAACGACCCCCGACGGCGACTACACCATCGTGGTGCAGGTGGTGGACGACGCCGGCAATTTCGTGCAGAGCCAGACGACCGTGACCGTCCAGACGGCGATATTGCAGGTGACGAACGTGCAGCTCACGCCGACGAACGGGACGATTTCCCCGAACGGCGATTTCGTGGTGGACGAGCTGTTCATCGCGGCGACGACGACGAAGTCGGCCCAACTGGCCATCAAGATTTTCCAGACCTCCGACGACACCATTCCGGTGCGCACCATCGTGGCCGACACGTCGGTGCGGGCCGCCGGCACCTACACGGTCACGTGGGACGGCAAGAACGACTCGGGGGTATTCGTGACGAGCCGGGACTACGTCATCAAGATCACGGCCTACGACCCGAACGACAACCTGACGATCGCGTTCGACACGAAGGCGACGATCGACTTGGTGTCGCCGGACGCGCCGCGGATCACGGAGGCGGACAAGACGCAGAACGTGTCGCAGACGTCGATCAGCGGGATTGCGGAAGCCGGCTCGACCGTGGAGCTGTTCCGGGACGCGACGAGCCTCGGCCTGACGACGATCGCGACCTCGCCGAACGGCACGTTTTCGTTTGCGACCGTCCCGCTGGTCCAGGGCTACAACAACATCTACGCGAAGTCGAAGGACGGCGTCGGAAACGTTTCCACGCCGAGCGGATCGAAGATCACGTGGACCTCGACCGATTCGAAGGGCATCTCCGCCGACACGACGCATCTGAAGCTGCCGCGCGTGTCGAAGATAAACATATTCATCAACAAGGCGCCCGACACCCAGACCGTCCTGCAGGTGTGGGGGTCGCTTGCGGGCAGCATCGTGCGGGACAGCGTGGTGGTGGACACAAAGGCGGCCGTGAACCGTCTCATCGCGGCCCAGAGCGGCCAGACGTTCGACCGGTTCGACACGGTCTTTCTGGGCGGCGTTTCCGGCTACGGCGTCGACTCGGCGATCGAGGTGACGCTGCGCGCGGACGAGGAATTTGTGCAGTACAACGTGGACGTTTCGGCGCCGGCGCCGAGCATCACGTCGATCAAGGAGGAAGTGAGCGGCCAGGTCAGCCCGTTGAACGGCCGTAGCCCGGGCGTATCGGCGGAGGACGTGCAGGTATCGGGCCGGAGCGCGCCGGCGGGCGCGGCGGCGGGCCTCGTGCGTGTGGACGTGACGGTGCGCGCGCCGAACGGAGCGGTGACGACCGTAACGACCGCCGACGCCGGGGGGCTTCTGGACACGACCTCAAGTTCGACGTTTGACACGTGGCAGGTGCGTATTGTGAATTCCGTTCTCGTGGGCGGCGGCGAGGGGATTTACCAGCTCACGGTAGCGACGGCGGACAACGCGGGCAATTCGCAGTCCATTGCATCCAGTTTCATCTATGACGTGTCCCCGCCGCAATTCATCGCGGCCGGCGCGATCACGGTGGACGACACCGCGGCCGGTTCCAAGGTCCTGTCGGCCTTCGACACCTCGGTGCGGTCGTCGGTGGGCAAGGTGCGCGTGCGGACGCAGGATCCGGGGACCGCGAACCAGATCGCGGGCCTGAACCTGAACCAGACGACGATCGGCGCGCGCCTGGCGGACCCGGCAGGCGCGGCGGTGGGAATCGTGCGGAGCAACAACGGCGTGGACGAAGTGGCGATGGATCTGGTGTTCAAGGTGGGCAGTGACGGCAAGCGGGACGGGGTGTACGGCGTCTATCTCGTGGCCCAGGACAACGCGGGCAACACGACGACGCTGACGGATTCCTTCGTAGTGGACAACGTCGGCCCGAGCGTAATCGGCGGCGTATTTTATGTGAACAACCGGGGCGGCACCGAGGTCATCGCCGAGGGCCAAGTCTTCAACGCGACGACCTTCATCGACACCATCGCAGTTCTGTTGACGGACTCCTCGAGCCAGAACTCGAGCGACATCGGATTCCGGTTCAGCGGCGGCGTGAACATGGCGGCGAGTTCCATCAGCGTAACGAACAAGACGACGCTCCAGAGCATCGCGGGCGTGGTAAGTTCCGCCGGCGACTCGCTCTTGATCTTCTGGCTGAGCGATTCGACCCCGGCCAGCAGCGGCGATTTCGAGGTCCAGGTATCGGCCTTCGACCAGTTCGGCAACCAGCGCACGGAGAAGCGGACGTTCCGGTACGACGCGCAGGCGCCGTTTTTCTCGATCACGCCCGACACCGGCGCCGTGGTGAACCGCCTGGACAACATCGTGGTTCGTGTGGGCGACACGGTGACCGGCCTGACCAGCGCGGAACTCCGGTGGATCTGGGACGACAACGGGGACAGCCAGTTCACGGAGGCGGTGACGCTCCTCTCCCTGAACGCGAGCGGCAATCCCGGCCAGATCGACACGAGCAACCTCAGCCTGGGCCGGCCGACGAACGGTTCGGCCGACGGGGACTACGCGCTGTGGGTGCGGGTGGTGGACAAGGGCGGCAACGTCTTTGAGGACACGAAGATCGTGCGGTACGACACGGTGAAACCGACGCGCCAGGATTTTCTGGTGCAGCGCGGCTCCGGGGGCGTTTTCTCGACGATTCCGGTGACCGCCACGCTCAACGCGCAGGGCCAGACGATTTTCGTGGCGACGAGCGCGATCAGCGACAGCATCGTGTTTGCCGGCGTGGACATGTTCGACACCGTGCTGAATCCAAACGGCCGAGTGAGCGACATCGCCAAATACAACGAGACGACCGTCGTATTTTTCTACAACGCGTCGAACCAGAAAGTCGGCTCATTCGAATTCGAGCCCGTGGCCGACACGATGGGCCGGCGGCTGGTGGGCGGCAACATTCTGGACGCGGCGAACGAAGCCGGCGTATGCACGATCGTGGTGACGGCCGTGGACGCCGCGGGGAACTTCATGGCGGAGACCGCGACGTTCGTGTTCGACAAGGACAACCCGCAGGTCAAGATCGTGACGCCGCCCCAGGGGTCGCAGTTCAACATCGGCCCGATCGCGGTGACCGGCACCGCGAGCGACACGACGGGAAGCGTGGCGCGGGTCTACATGCGGGTATACGTTCCGGGGACCGACTTCGGCGCTTCGGAAGCGGTGGCGCGGATGGACAGTCTGGCGTCCGGCGCGGCCTCCTGGCTGGGAACGCTCAATTTCGCCCAACTGGGGGACACGCTGGGCGACTGGAAGATCGTGGCCTATGCCGTGGACGCCGCCGGCAACACGGGCGCGCTCAGCGACACGCTGACGATCCGGTACGACACGGGGATCACGGACGTGACGGCGCCGGTGATCAGCGACGCCGTGGTCGATCCCGCCGTGTTCGGCGCGAACGGGGCCGCCATAAAATATGTATTAAGCGAAGCCGTCGACACCGCGTTCGTGGTGATCACGACGAGCGGCGGCGCCGCGGTCGACACCATTCCGACCTCGGCGGGCCTGCCGCAGGGCGCCGGCCAGAACGCGATCGTGTGGGACGGCCGGGACGCGAGCGGCAATATTGTTCTTGACGACACCTACAGTTTCGAGATTCGCGTGACAGACAAGAGCGGCAACAAGGCGAACGTGACAGTGAAGGGCATCAAGGACCAGGTGCCGCCGGTCATCACGCTCACGCAATCGCCGATTCCCAATCCGTTCAGCCCCGCGCCCACGACCCCGGGCCAGGACGATGTGACGACGATCCGGTACACGACCGTGGGCGCCGCGAACAGCCGGGTGGAAATATACGCCAAGACCACGGGCGCCCTCGTGTCGATTTCGGCCACGGTGCTGGGCGACGTCACCGACACGATCGTGCAGTGGAACGGCGGCGGCGCGCCGACGCCTCCGGACGGCTTGTACCGCATCGTGGTGACGGCCGTGGATGGAAATGGCCTGACGGCGCAGGTCTCCAACGAGGTCGAGATCGACGTGACGCCGTTCACGCTGACGGGCGTTGCGATCAACCCGACGGTGATCAGCCCGGAAAACGGCGACGGCGTGAACGATTTCACAGTCATCAGCTACCGGGTGGACGGCGTCAAGGATTCGGCGACGGTCCTCTTTCAGGTGTTCACCAACCCGTCGGACACCGCCGCCGTCTACAACGACAGCCTGGTGGTGAACGTCTTTCCGGCCTCCAAAACATTCACGTTCCGGGGCAAGACCGACACCGGCGGGATTTTGAGTTCGAAGGCCGTGCGCACCTATTACTGGAAAGTCACGGGCATCGACGGCACAAACGGCCAGGTTCTTACGGCGAGCGGCAACGTGACCATCGACAACCTGCGGCCGGTCCCGCCGCAGATCGTGACGCCGGACAACCTTGCGGTATCGGTGGCGACGCAGACCGTGAACGGCTCGGCGGAGCCGGGCGCCCAGGTGGTGTTGACCGTCAACGGCGTGGACCTGGCGCCGGTAACCTCCAACCCGGCGACCGGCCAGTGGACGACGACGGTGAACATCGTGCAGGGCGACAACATCATCTACGCGACGGCCGTCGACTCGACGGGCAACCGGAGCGTCCGGAGCGGCCAGCAGGTGAGCCTGAACGGTGTGGGTCAGAACGGCGTGTCGATCGGCGTGGAATCGAACGGGGACCCGGCATTGCCGCGCGCGAGCAAGGCCGTGTTGATCATCCGCGGTTCGAACGTGGACTCACAGATGGCCGTCATCCTCCGCGGGGGCGGGCTGGACGACACGATCACGCTGGACACCGGCACACTCGTGGGCCAGCGGGTCGTAGGCAACCTCGACATGACGCGGCTGGACACGATCGGCGTGAAGACGGGGGACAGCGACCCGGCGGGCCTGAGCGTTGAAATCCGCGCCGAGGATCAATACCTCTTTTTCCGGCTGGACGTCTCGGCGCCCGACGCGACGATCACGACCGTGCGGGAAGAGGCGAGCGGCCAGCAAAGTCCGATCAACGGCAAGAGCGCGCAGGACCCGACGGAGGACGTTCTGGTGATCGGCCGCAGTTCCCCGCCCGGCGTGACCGGCGGCCTTGTGCGCGTGGACCTGACGATCACGCTGCCGAACGGCACGAAGTCGAAGGTCAGCACGACGGATTTTCCCGCGACGAAGGGCAATCCGGACACGAACGCCGGCGCGTTTGACACGTGGATTGTGCGCATCCCGAACGCAACGCTGATCGCGGGCGGCGACGGCGACTACAAGCTGGAGGCGACGACGATCGACAACGCGGGCAACCAGGATACGTCGCCGGCCCTGACGTTCACCTTCGACCAGACCTCGCCGCAATTTTCGGCCACCAACAAAATCGTGGTCGAAGCGGATACAGGCCCGAGCGCCACCAACCTGCCGACGAAGACGCTGACCACGTTCGACACGGCGGTGAGGACCGGCGTCGGGAAAGTGAAAGTGCGGTTCACCGACCCGGCCGCGCCGGTTTCGGGCCAGTCAAACTCGGGACTGGACCTGAACCTGACGACGTCGGGCGCGCGCCTGGTGGACCCGCAGGGCGCGGACGTCGGCATCGTACGCGCGAACAACAACGTCGACGAGGTCACGATGGACCTGGTATTCGACATCACGTCGGACGGCAAGCGTGACGGCGTTTACGGCATCTATGTGGTGGTGAGCGACAAGGCGGGCAACAGCGACACGGCCGTCGATTCCTTCGTGATCGACGCCGTGGGACCGAGCGTGATCGGCGACAATTTTTACCGGATCAACAATCCGGGCGGTTTCACAGTGATCACGGAGGGCCAAGTTTTCAGCGGCTCGGACTTCTTCGATTCCGTGGCCGTGTATCTGACGGATTCCTCGAGCCAGACGGCGGGCGATCTGGGATTCCTCTACAACGGCGGCGTGAATCTGACGGCCAGCTCGCTCAACATGACGAACAAGACGACCCTGCAGAGCATCGGCGGCGTGATCCGGACGGTGAGCGATTCGCTCCTGATGTTCCAGCTCACGGACTCGACCCCGGTCAGCGGCGACATCGAAATCCAAGTCACGGCCTTCGACCGGTCGGGCAACCAGCGGATCACGAAGCGGTCTTTCAAATACGACGCGCAGGGTCCTTTTTACGCGCAGTCACCGGAGACCGGCGCGATCGTGAACCGCCTGGACAACGTGGTGGTGCGTGTGGGCGACACAATCACGGGCGTGAGCGCAGCGCAGCTTCGGTGGATCTGGGACGAAAACGGCGACAACATATTCAATGAGCCGGCGACGCTCATCACGCTGAACGCCAGCGGCGTTGCGGGCCAGATCGACACGAACACGCTGTCCTTGGGCCGCGTCACGAACGGAACGCAGGACGGCGACTACCTCCTGTGGGTGCGCGTGGTGGACAAGGCGGGCAACGTAACGGAGGACACGAAGATCGTGAAGTACGACACGGTCCGGCCGACCCGGGTGAATTTTCTGGTCGAGCACGGCGCGTCCGCGAGCGTGATGGAGACGCTGCCGGTGACGGCGTTGACCGACACGCAGGGCCGGACGGTATTTGTGGCGACGAAGACCTTCGGCGACAGCGTCACTTTCGTGGGCGTGGACCTTCTGGACAGCGCGCCAAGCCCGAACGGGAAGGTGACGGACGTTTCGGCCTACAATGACACGACGCGGGTGGTCTTCGTCAACGCCGCCGGCCAAGCCATCGGCACATTCGAATTCGACACCGCGACAGACACGATGGGGAGGCGACTCGTGGGCGGCAACATTCTGGACGCCGCCGCCGAGGCGGGCGTCTGCACGATCGTGGTGATGGCGGTCGACGCCGCAGGGAACTTCATGGCCGAGACCGCGACCTTCATATTCGATAAGGACGCCCCGCAGATCCGGATCGTGACCCCGGCGCAAAACGCACAGTTCAACGTGGGCCCCATCGCCATCACGGGCGTGGCAAGCGACACGACCGGCAAGGTGGCGCGGGTGTTCATGCGCGTGTACGTCCCGGACACGGCCTTCGGGCAGATCCGGAAACAGAAACAGGACAGCCTGGCGATCGGGTCCGCGAGCTGGGTCGGCTCGGTGAATTTCGTCCTTCTCGGCGACACGCCGGGCGACTGGCAGGTCGTGGCCTACGCCGTGGACGACGCCGGCAACACGAGCGCGCTGTCGGACACGCGGACGATCCGGTACGACACGACGATCACGGACGTAACGGCGCCGCAGATCAGCGACGCGACGGTGGACCCGGGCGTGTTCGGCGCGGGCGGCGCAACGATACGATATGTCGTGAATGAGCCGATCGACACGGGGCTCGTGGTGATCAAGACGAGCGGCGGCGTCTTCGTCGACACCGCGCCGACCAACGGCACGCCTCAGAGCGCGGGCCAGAACGCGATCGTGTGGGACGGAAAAGATGCGAGCGGCAACCTCGTGGCGGACGACACCTACTTTTTCGAGATCCAAGTGACGGACCGGAACCGGAATCGCGCCACGATCACGGTCAGCGGCGTGCGGGACGTGGTGCCTCCCGTGGTGACGCTGTCGCAGTCCCCGATCCCGAACCCCTTCAGCCCGGCGCCGGTGACGCCCGGCGAGGACGACGCAACGACGCTGCGGTACACGACGATCGGCGCCGTGACGAGCCGAGTGGACGTATACGCGAAGTCGACCGGGGCATTCGTGCGGCAGATCGCGGCGCGGTTCGGGGACATCGCGGACACGCCGGTCACGTGGGACGGCGCGGGCGCGCCGACGCCGCCGGACGGGTTGTACCGGATCGTAGTGACGGCGGTGGACGTCAACGGCCTGACGGCGGAGGTCTCGAGCGAAGTCGAGATCGACGTCACGCCGTTTTCCCTGACGAACGTGCTTCTCGTGCCGACGCTGCTCAGTCCCGAGAACGCCGACGGCGTTTCGGATTTTGCGACGCTCAGCTACGTGGTCAACGGCGCGAAGGACAGCGCGACGATGCGGTTTCAGGTGTTCGCAAATCCGACCGACACCACCGCCGTCTTTACGGACAGTGTGACCGTCAACGTCTTTCCGGCGACGAAGACGTTCACGTTCCGCGGCAAGAGCGACACCGGCGGCATCCTGAGCGGCGGCGCGACGAAAACATACTCCTGGAAACTGACGGCGGTGGACGGCGGCAACGGCCAGATCCTGACCGCGAGCGGCAACCTGGACATCGACAACAGCCGGCCCGCGCCCCCGCAGATTTTCACGTCGGACAATCTGGCGGTCACCACCACGAACCAGGCCGTGAGCGGCTCCGCGGAGCCCGGCGCGCAGATCACGCTGAACCTGAACGGCACGGACCTTCAGCCGCCGGTCACGGCCAATTTGCAGACCGGCCTGTGGACCGCGGCCGTCACGCTGGCGCAGCTTGCGCAGGGCGACAACGTGATCTACGCGACGGCCTCCGACTCGGCGGGCAACAAGAGCGTGCGAAGCGGCCGGCAGGTGACGCTGACGGGCGTGGGCGACACAGGCGGCGTGTCGATCGGGATCGAATCGGGCGGCGACTCGGTGTTGCCGCGTCCTTCGAAGGCCGTCCTGATCGTGCGCGGCTCGACCGTGGACACGCGGACGACGGTGATCGTGCGCAGCGGCGCGCTGGAGGACACGATCGTGATCGACACGGGCACGCAGGTCGGCCAGCGGGTGGCCGGCAGCGTCGAATTTGCGCGGCTGGACACGATCAGCGTCAAGAGCGGCGACAGCGACGCGATCGGGCTGAGTGTGGAGGTCCGCGCGGACGACCAGTTCGTGTTTTACCGTCTTGACAACGTCGCGCCGGTCCCGACCATCGTAAGCGCGAAGGAGGAGCTGTCGGGCCAGTCGAGTCCCTTCAACGGCAAGAGCGCGCAGAGCGCGTCGGAGAACGTGCTGGTGACGGGCCGAAGCACCCCGGCGGGCGCGACCGGCGGTCTCGCGCGTGTGGACGTGACGATCACGTATCCGAACCAGGCGACGACCACGAAGGTGAGCACGACCGATTTCACCGGGGCCGGCAATCCGGACACGGCCGTATCGGGCGGCGCATACGACACGTGGATCGTGCGCATCCCGAACTCGACGCTTCTGGCCGGCGGCGACGGCGATTACACGCTCGTGGCCGACGCGTTCGACGGCGCCGGCAACAAGGCCACCGCGGCGGCATTCACCTTCACGCTGGACCAGACCTCGCCGACGTTCGCGACCACCGGAAAAATCATCGTGCTCGACACCGGCACAGGCTCGAAGACGCTGACGAATTTCGACACGACCGTGCGGACGGCGGTCGGCGCCGTGCGGGTGACGTTGAGCGATCCGGCGGCGCCGGATGCCAGTCAGAAGAACGCGGGCCTGGACCTGAACGTGACGACCGGCGGATCCCGCCTGGTGGACCCGAAGGGCGCGAACGTGGGGATTGTGCGGAGCAACAACGCGCCGACGCCGGGCGACCAGATCACGATGGACCTGGTCTTCGACGTTGCGACGGACGGCCGGAAGGACGGGGTCTACGGCGTCTACATCGCGGCGTCGGACAACGCGGGCAACACGGCGGTCCTGACCGATTCTTTCGTGATCGACAGCGTGGGCCCGGCGGTAGTCGGGAGCAATTATTATCTGAACAATCGAGGCGGCGGTTCGACGATCTCGGAGGGCCAGATATTCAACGCGACCAGCGCCATCGACTCGATTGTGGTGCAGCTCACGGACTCGTCGAGCCAGGTGTCGAGCGATCTCGGATTCGGCTTCAGCGGCGGCGTGAATCTGCCCGCGACTTCCATAGCGATGACGAACAAGACGACCGGCCAGAGCGTGGCGGGACTGGTGAGTTCCGCCGGCGATTCTCTTCTGATTTTCTGGCTGACAGATTCGACGCCGGTGAGCGGCGAGTTCGAGGTCCAGGTGACGGCCTTTGACCAGGGCGGCAACCAGCGGACGGAGAAGCGGACCTTCAAATACGACGCGCAGGCGCCGTTCTTCACGATCGCGCCGGACACCGGCGCAAAGACCAGCCGGCTGGACAACATCCTCGTGAGCGTGGGGGACACGATCACGGGCGTGAGTACGGACACGCCGCCGCAGCTTCGGTGGATCTGGGACGAAAACGGCGACAGCCTCTTCACCGAGCCGGCGACACCAATCACGCTGAACGCGAGCGGGACGGCCGGCCAGATCGACACCAGCGTCACATCGCTGGGCCGGGTCACGAACGGCACGCAGGACGGCGACTATGCGCTGTGGGTGCGCGTGGTGGACAAGGCCGGCAACGTCGTGGAGGACACGCGGATCGTGCGGTACGACACGGTGAAGCCGACGCGGATCGATTTTCTGATCGTGCACGGCACGAGCGCGAGCATCACGGAAACGATGCCGGTCACCGCCGTGACCGACACGCAGGGCCGCACGGTTTTTGTGGCGACGCGCGCCTACAGCGACAGCGTCATCTTCGTCGGCGTGGACCTTGCGGACAGCTCGCCCAGCCCGAACGGCCGTGTGACGGACGTTGCGGCGTACAACGAGACGACCACCGTGACCTTCTACAACGCGTCGAACCAGAAGGTCGGCACGTTCGAATTCGAAGCGATCGCCGACACGATGGGGCGGCGTCTCGTGGGCGGCAACATTCTGGACGCCGCGATCGAGGCAGGCGTGTGCACGATCGTGGTGACCGCCGTAGACGCCGTGGGGAATTTCATGAGCGAGACCGCGACCTTCGTCTTCGACAAGGACAACCCGCAGGTGAAGATCCAGTCGCCGGCGCAGAACGCGCAGTTCAACATCGGCCCCATCGCGGTGACGGGCGCAGCCAGCGACACGACGGGGAGCGTGGCGCGGGTCTACATGCGCGTGTACGTGCCGGACACGGCCTTCGGGCAGGTCCGGAAACAGAAACAGGACAGCGCCGTGACCGGGACCGCGAGCTGGGTCGGCACGGTGAACTTCACGCAGCTTGGCGACACGCTGGGCGACTGGCAGATCGTGGCGTATGCAGTGGACGCGGCGGGCAACACGAGCGTGCTGGCGGACACGCTGACGATCCGGTACGACACGTCGATCACGGACGTGACGCCGCCGGTCATCAGCGACGCGACGGTCGATCCGGGGGTATTCGGCGCGAACGGCGCGACCATCAAATATGTATTGAGCGAAAGCGCGGACACCGCGTTCGTGGTGATCAAGACCAGCGCCGGCGCGGCCGTGGACACCGTCCCGTTCGTGGGGATCGCGCAGGGCGCGGGCCAGAACGCGGTTGGGTGGGACGGAAAAGATGTGAACGGCAATCTTGTGCTGGACGACACCTACACGTTTGCGATCACCGTAACGGACCGGAGCGGCAACAAGTCTATTGTGACGGTGAGCGGGATCAAGGACGTTCTTCCGCCGATCCTGACGCTCACCCAATCGGCGATTCCGAACCCATTCAGTCCCGGTGTGACGCCCGGCGAAGACGACGTAACGACGATCCGGTACACGACCGTAGGCGCCGTAAGCAGCCGGGTGGATGTATTTGCGAAGTCGTCGGGGATACTCGTGGCGACGCTCGTGCCGGCAGGCATCACGGGCGCGACGGTGTCGGGTGACGCGACGGACACGCAGGTCGTATGGGACGGCAGCGGCCAGTCGGACGGTCTGTACCGGCTGGTGGTGACCGCCGTGGACGGGCATGGCCTGACGTCGGAGGTATCGAGCGAAGTGGAGATCGACCGCACGCCGTTCACACTGACGGGCGTCGCGATCAGCCCGACGGTGATCAGCCCGGAGAACGCGGACGGCCTGAGCGATTTTTCGATCATCAGCTTCACGGCGAACGGCGCAAAGGACAGCGCGACGATCCGGTTCCAGGTATTCGCGAACCCGAGCGACACGATCGCGGTATTCAACGACAGCGTGACCGTCAACGTCTTTCCGGCCGTCAAGACGTTCACGTTCCGGGGCAAGACCGACACCGGCGCGGTTTTGAGCGTGAAGGCGACGAAGACCCATTACTGGAAAGTCACGGCGGTGGACGGCAACGGGCATGTCCTGACGGCCGGCGGCAGCGTGGAGATCGACAACCTGCGTCCGGCCGCGCCGCAGATTTTCACGTCGGACAACGCGGCGGTGTCGGCGGGACTCCAGACGGTGACCGGCCAGGCGGAGCCGGGGTCGCAGGTGGTTCTGAACGTAAACGGCGTGGACGCGGGCACAGTGACAGCGAACCTGATCAACGGCCTGTGGACGGCGACCGTGAGCCTGTCCCAGGGGGACAACATTATATATGGAATAACGGTGGACACGGTCGGAAACCGGAGCGTTCGGAGCGGCCGGCAGGTGAGCATGGCAGGCGTGAGCGACACGGGCGTGCAGATCGGCATCGAATCGAACGGGGACACGGTGCTGCCGCGTGCTTCGAAAGTCGTTCTGATCGTGCGCGGTTCGAACGTGGACACGCGGACGACCGTGATCGTGCGAGGCGGGGGCGTCGAGGACACGATCGTCATAGATACAGGAACGCTGATCGGCCAGTCGGTGGTCGGATCGGTCGATTTCACGCGGCTGGACACGATCGGCGTCAAGTCCGGCGACAGCGACGCGACCGGTCTTTCGCTGGAGGTCCGCGCGGACGATCAATTCGTCTTTTTCCGGCTGGACAACGCCGCGCCCGTGACGACGATCACGACGCAGAAAGAGGAACTCTCCGGGCAAGTCCGGCCGTTCAACGCCAAGAGCGTGCAGAGCGCGTCTGAAAACATACTCGTTCTTGGCCGGAGCACTCCGGCCGGCAAGACCGGCGGCCTCGTGCGCGTCGACGTGACCGTGACCGCGCCGAACGGATCGGTGACGACCGTCAAGACGACAGACGCGGGCGGGTCCATCGACACCAGCGTCTCCGGCGGCGGCTACGACACGTGGCAGGTCCGGATTCCGAACAGCACGCTGCAAGGCGGCGGCGAGGGGGAATACACGATCACCGCCGCGGCCGTGGACAACGCAGGCAACACGCAGCCGCTCCCGGCCTCGGACAAATTCATTTATGACGCCACCCCGCCGGCCTTCGTCAGCGTGGGGGCGATCGACGTCACGGCGGACACGGGGGTCGGCGCCATCCCGTCCAAGACCCTCTCCAGCTTTGACACGACCGTGCGGACGGGGGTCGGGAAGGTCAAGGTGAAGATGACGGACCCGGGCACCGTGCAGGTTTCGCAGCTCAGTATCAGCGCGACGACGACCGGCGCCCGGCTGGTGGACCCGGCGGGGTCGAACATCGGATCGACCTTGAGCAACAACGCGGTGGACGAAGTGACGATGGACCTGGTGTTCGACGTAGCGGGCGACGGCCGCAAGGACGGCGTGTACGGCGTGTACGTCGTGGCGCAAGACAACGCGGGGAACACGACGACGCTGACGGACTCGTTTGTGGTGGACAGCGTGGGACCGAGCGTGGTTGGCGGGTTTTTCTGGGTGAACAACCAGGGCGGCGGCGACTCGATCGCGGAGGGCCGGCTGTTCGGCCCGGGCGCGACGATCGAGACAATCGCGGTCCAGCTCACCGATTCGTCGAGCCAGGTGGCGGGCGATCTGGGATTCAAATACCGCGGCGGCGTGAGTCTGGCCGCCAGTTTGATCACGCTGACGAACAAGACGACGAACCAGAGCGCCGGCGGGACGCTGTCGAGCGTGACCGATTCGCTCTTGATTTTCCAATTGGCCGATTCGACCCCCGCCTCCGGCGTCTACGAGATTCTGGTGGCCGCGTTCGATCTGGCCGGCAATCAGAAGACGGAAAAGCGAGGCTTCACCTTCGACCAGCAGGCGCCGTCCCGGACCGCCCTGATCGTGGGATCGGAGACGGTCACCGTTTCGGACACCATCGTGACGGACACGGTGTCGGCGGTGAAAGTGACCTTCACCGAAGTCGGTTCCGGCCTGAGTTTCGACAGCGTGGTGATCCGGCTGGTTGACGCGAACAACAACGCCCTGCAGGGCACGATGTCCAACGACGGCGTGTCCGCCGCGACCCTCACGCTGGTCACCACGCTTTCGAAAACCGGCGGCTCGGACGGCATTTACCGCGTGAACATCCGGGCCGCCGACCAGGCGAACAACGTGATGACGGAGGAGACGACGACGATCATGTACGACGTGACGCCGCCGGCGGTTTTAAGCATTCTGCGCAACGGCCAGCCGGACGACATCACGGACAGCCGGATCCTGAACGTCCGGGTGGACAGTTTTGTCGTCCAGCTCGTCGACAGTTTTTCCGGCGTGGACGGCCTGTCGGCCATCGTGACGCTCACGAAAGGCGTGACGACGCTCACGGCCACGCAGACGACGGCCGGCGATTCCGTGATCCTGGCGTTGAGCAACCCGCTGGACACCACCCCCGAGGACGGCCCCTATATCCTCAGCATCACGCGGAAGGACCGCGCCGGCAATTCCGGCACCTTCACGCGCACATTCACGTTTGACACGACCGCGCCTTCCTCCGCGTTCGTCTATCCATCGAGCAACCAGAAATTCAACTCCAACATCACCATTTCGGGAACCGCGCGGGACACGACCTCATCGATCAGCCGGGTCGAAATCGGGTTTGATACGGGCGGCGCCGGCGGTGTCCTGCAGTTTGACACCGCCACCGGCGCGCAGAACTGGTCGTACTTCATCGACTGGTCCAAACTGGGCGTGAAGTCGCAATACGGAGAAACCTTTGTCATCCTTGTCACCCGTGCGGTCGATGCGGCCGGCAATGCGGAGGTTCCCGCCGACACCCTCACGATCTTCTACGACACCGGCGCCTCGGACATCACGCCTCCCTATGTGTCGAATGTCTCCATTACCCCCAACCCGTTCTCTCCGAACGGCGACGGCGTCAACGACACCGCGGATATTGTCTTTGTCCTGTCCGAAAACGCCTCCTGCACCCTGCTGGTCCTGAGCACGCTCTCCACCGACCTCAAAAACGCCCTCGATACGATTGCCGTCAACGTGTCCAAATCCGCGGGCCTGGTCAAGTTCTCCTGGGACGGCGGGCTGCTCGACAACACGTATGACATCTGGATCGTGACGGTGGACGCGAGCCGCAATCAGATCACGCAAAAACTGGGCCGGATCCGGCTCGACACGATTCTGCCCGTCGTGACCATCACGAGCATTTCGCCCAGCCCGTTTTCGCCCAACAACGACAACATCAACGACGCGACCACCATGACGTTTTCCGTCGCCGGCGTCCAGGGCGAGGATATCGGAACGCTGTCCGTGTCCGATCTGGCCACCCAGCAAGGTTCGACCAACCTCGGAACCACCGGCAATTTCACCCTGCCCCGGACGCTGGTTTCGCCGGCCCGCGTCTTTTTTGTAGGGTCCGGGCAGATGCCCGCCAACGGAGATGTGAACATCCAGGTGGTCGGCATTGATGAAAACGGCAACAGCATCAACCCGACGGTGTCCCTGCCGGCGAACGGCACGATTTCGACGAGCCAGAAATTCTCCAAAATCGACGCCATCTCCGTCGCGTCCGTCACGGGCGCCAGCCAGACCGCCTGGGACGGCAAAACCGGCATTCCCATCATCGTGTTTTCATCGGAAGGCGCCGTGACCGTCCGCGCGGAGGATCCGTCCGGAAATGTAATTTCCGGACAGGACAATCTGACGTTCAGTCCCGTCTTCAAAGGCGACGGAACGTATTTTGTGACCTTCCCGCAAGGCTCCACCACGCTGTCGGACGGGGTCTACGTGCTGGTGGTGCGTGCGCAGGACAACAGCGGGAACGTGACCGTGGAGAAGGCCGATGTGACGGCCGCCTCGTCCCGGCTGCAGATCAACTTTTTCGCCGTCACGGAAGGCCGGATCAGCCCGAACGGCGATTTCATCAAGGACGAATCGATCATATCGTTTACGACGACGAAACCGGCGCTCCTGACGCTCCAGATCCTCAATGCGGCCGATTCCGTGGTCCGCACGCTGAAATCCGACACCCTCGCCACCCAGCCAAGCGCGGCGGGGCCGTACGCGTTTACGTGGAACGGCAAGAGCGATGCCGGCCTTGTGGTGACGGAAGGAACGTACCGGGCGAAGCTGAGCGCGCTGGATCCGACGCTGAACGACGTGGTGACGTCCGACACCACGATCGTGGTTGATTTTACGAAGCCGGCGCCTCCGCAAATTTTCACGTCCGACAATCTGGCGGTGTCCGTGGCGAATCAGGCGGTGAGCGGATCGGCGGATCCGGGCGCGAGCGTGACGCTGAACCTGAACGGGACGGACGTGGGGACCGTGACGGCGAACGCGTCGACCGGGTTATGGAGCGCGACGGTGTCGAACGCGCAGGGGGACAACGTGATCTATGCGACCGCGACGGACGCGGTAGGCAACAAGAGCGTCCGGAGCGGCCGGCAGGTGAATCTGGCGGGTGTGAGCGACACCGTAGGCGTGGGGATCGGTCTCGAATCGGGCGCGGACACGGTTCTGCCGCGCGCGAGCAAGGTCGTGCTGATCGTGCGCGCGTCGACCGTGGACACGCGGACCGTGGTCGTGGTGAAGGGCGGCGCTCAGGAGGACACGATCGTGCTCGACACGGGGACGACGATCGGCCAGCGAGTGGTGGGGACCGTCGAGTTCTCGCGGCTGGACACGATTGTGGTGAAGTCAGGCGACAGCGACGCCAGCGGCCTGCAGGTGGAGGTGCGCGCAGAGGATCAATACGTATTTTTCCGGCTGGACAATGTGGCGCCGAAACCGAGCATCACGACGATCCGGGAGGAGGCGTCGGGCCAGGTGAGTCCCTTCAACGGCAAGAGCACGCTGGACGCGACGGAGGACGTCCTCGTGATCGGCCGGAGCAATCCGGCCGGCGTGACGGGGGGGCTGGCCCGGCTCGACGTGACGGTGACCCTGCCGAACAAGACGACGGTGACGGTGAAGACGACGGAGTTTCCGGGGATCAACAATCCGGACACGAACGCGGGCGCGGTGTTTGACACATGGGTAGCGCGGATTTTGAACTCGACGCTGGTGGCGGGCGGCGACGGAGATTATCAGGTGGTGGCGGTGGCGATTGACAACGCCGGAAACCTGGACAGTTCCACCGTGTCCACCTTCACGCTGGACCAGACCGCCCCCGCCTTCGCCTCGACCGCCGCGATCGTGGTGCTCGACACGGCCGCCGGCTCAAAAACGCTGACGAGTTTTGACACGTCCGTCCGCACGGCCGTGGGCAAGGTGAAGCTGAAATTCGCCGACCCCGCGCCGCCCGTGACGACTCAGAACAACGCGGGCGTCGACATCAACACGACGACGAGCGGCGCGCGTCTGATCGATCCGGCCGGCGCGAACGTCGGCATCGTGCGGAGCAACAACGGCCCGACGCCGGGCGACGAAGTCACGCTGGACCTGGTGTTCGACGTGGCGGGCGACGGCAAGAAGGACGGCGTCTACGGCGTGCAGGTGGTGGTGTCGGACAACGCGGGCAACACGGCGACCCTGCGGGACTCCTTCGTGATCGACAGCGTGGGCCCGACCGTGGTCGGGAGCAATTTTTACCTGAACGAGCGCGGCAGCGGCGCGACCATCTCGGAGGGCCAGATTTTCGGCGCGACGCAGGTCATCGACTCGATCGTCGTCCAGATCACCGATTCGTCGAGCCAGGTCACGACCGACCTCGGTTTCAAATTCAACGGCGGCGTCAACCTCTCCGGCAGTTCCATCAGCGCGACGAACAAGACCACGGGCCAGAGCGTATCGGGCGTGGTGAGCAGCGCCGGCGATTCGCTGGTGATTTTCTGGCTGACCGACTCGACCCCGATCAGCGGCGACCTCGAGGTGCAGGTGACGGCCTTTGACCAGTCGGGCAACCAGCGGACGGAGAAACGGACGTTCAAATATGATGCGCAACTGCCGTTCTTCACGATCTCGCCCGACACCGGCGCGAAGATGAACCGCTTGGACAGCATCACCGTCCGGGTGGGCGACACGGTCACGGGCGTCAGCTCCGACACGCCGCCGGAACTCAAATGGATCTGGGATGAAAACGGCGACAGCGCCTTCACCGAGCCGGCCACGACCCTGTCCCTCAACGCGAGCGGCGTCGCCGCGCAGATCGACGTGAGCTCGCTCAGCTTGGGCCGCGCGACCGGCGGCACGCAGGACGGCGATTATGCCCTGTGGGTGCGGGTGACAGACCGCGCCGGCAACATTCTAGAAGACACGCGCATTCTCCGCTATGACACGGTGAAACCCACCCTGCAGGATTTCGTGCTGGTCCACGGCTCGAGCGCGAGCGTGACCGAAACGATCCCGGTGACAAAGACCGGATCGGGCCTGCAGACCGTCCACGTGGCGACACGGGCCTACAATGACAGCGTCGTGTTCGCCGGCGTCGACCTCGTGGACACCGTGACAAGCCCGAACGGCCGGGTCACCGACGTCACCGGCTACAACGACACCACGACCCTCACCTTCTACAACGCGGCCAACCAGAAAGTCGGCACGTTGGTCTTTGAGGCCGGCGCCGACACGCTGGGCCGGCAACTGAGCGGGGGCAACATCCTCGACCTTGCGTCGGAGGTCGGCGTCTGTACGATCGTGGTGACGGCGGCTGACGCGGCAGGCAACTACATGAGCGAAACCGCGACGTTCGTGTTCGACAAGGACCTGCCGCAGGCTCGGATCGTGACGCCGGCGCAAAACACGCAGTTCAACATCGGGCCGATCGCCGTGACCGGCGCCGCGAGCGACACGACCGGCAGCGTCGCGAAGGTATTCGTGCGGGTCTACGTTCCGGACACCGACATGGGCCAGATCACGAAGCTGAAGCAGGACAGCCAGGCCTCCGGCGCGGCCTCCTGGATCGGCACCATCAACTTCACGCTCCTCGGCGACACGCTGGGCGACTGGAAGATCGTCGCCTACGCCGTGGACGCCGCCGGCAACACCGGCGCGCTCAGCGACACGCTGACGATCCGGTACGACACCGGCATCACCGACGTGACGGCGCCGCAGATCAGCGACGCCGTGGTCGATCCCGGGGTGTTCGGCGCGGCCGGCGCGGCCATCAAATATGTATTGAACGAAACCGTCGACACCGCGCTCGTGGTGATCAAGTCCAGCGACGGGACCTTCATCGACACGGTCCCGACCAACGGTGTGACTCAGGGCGCGGGCCAGAACGCGATCGTGTGGGACGGAAAAGATGTGAACGGCAACCTGGTGCTGGACGACACCTACTCATTTGAAATACGAGTGACCGACCGGAGCGGCAACAAGACGAGCGTGACGGTAAAAGGCATCAAGGACGTTCTGCCGCCCGTGCTGACGCTGACGCAGTCGCCCATTCCGAATCCGTTCAGTCCCTCGCCCGCCACCCCGGGCCAGGACGACGTGACGACGATCCGCTACACGACCGTGAGCGCCGTGAGCAGCCGGGTGGAGGTCTACGCGAAGACGACGGGCGCGCTGATCGCGACGCTGGTCAACGTGCCGGGCGACGTGACCGACTCGCTCGTGACGTGGACCGGTTCCGGCGCGCCGACGCCTCCAGACGGGTTGTACCGGATCGTGGTGACCGCGGTGGACGGGCACGGCCTGACGTCGGAGGCCTCGAGTGAAGTGCAGATCGACATCACACCGTTCTCGCTGACCGGCGTTTCGATCACCCCGGCGACCATCAGCCCCGAGAACGGCGACGCGCAGAACGATTTCACGACCATCCGGTTCACGTCGGACGGCGCGAAGGACAGCGCGACGGTGCTGTTCCAAGTCTTTGCGAACCCGAGCGACACGACCGCGGTCTTCAACGACAGCGTGACCGTCAACGTCTTTCCGGCGTCGAAGTCGTTCATCTTCCGGGGCAAGACCGACACCGGCGGCATCCTAAGCCCGAACGCGACGAAGACATACTACTGGAAAGTCACGGCCATCGACGGCGGCAACGGCCAGATCCTGACCGCCAGCGGCAACGTCACCCTCGACAATGAGCGCCCCGCGCCCCCGCAGATTTTCACGCCCGACAACCTCGCGACTTCCGCCGCCGGCCAGACCATCAGCGGTTCGGTCGAAGCCGGCGCGCTTGTCACCGTCAACGTCAACGGATCGGACGTCGCCACCGTCACGTCGAACGCGACGACCGGCGCGTGGAGCGCGACCGTGGGGATCGTGCAGGGCGACAACGTCGTCTACGCCACGGCGACGGACGCGGTCGGTAACAAGAGCGTGCGGAGCGGCGGGGAGGTCGGCGTGAACGGCGTCGACACGGCGGGCAAGGCGATCGCGGTGTCCGCCGGCGGCGACACAGTACTGCCGCGCGCGAGCAAAGTCGCGCTGATCGTGCGCGGTTCGAACGTGGACACGCGGACGACGGTGATCGTGCGGGGCGGCGGTCTTGAGGACACGATCGTCATAGATACAGGAACGCTGATCGGCCAGTCCGTGGTCGGACCGATCGATTTCACGCGGCTGGACACGATCGGCGTCAAGTCCGGCGACAGCGACGCGACCGGCCTGTCGCTGGAGGTCCGTGCGGACGATCAATTCGTCTTTTTCCGGCTGGACAACGCCGCGCCCGTGACGACGATCACGACGGTCAAGGAGGAGCTGAGCAGCCAGGCGAAGCCGTTCAACGGCAAGAGCGTGCAGAGCGCCTCGGAGAACCTCGTGGTGATCGGCCGAAGCACGCCGGCCGGCAAGACCGGGGGTCTCGTTCGGGTGGACGTGCAGGTGACAGCGCCGAACGGGTCGGTGACGACGGCGAAGACGACGGACGCCGGCGGCTCGATCGACACCTCCGTATCGGGCGGCGGGTTCGACACGTGGCAGGTGCGGATTCCGAACAGCACGCTCGTGGGCGGCGGCGAGGGCGAATACACGATCTCGGCGTCCGCCGTGGACAACGCCGGCAACACGCAGGCCGTCGGCACAACGGACAAATTCGTCTACGACGCCACGCCGCCAGCCTTCACGACGACGGACTGGCTGTCGGTCGAATCAGACACAAAGCCCGGCCAGGCGGCGACGACGAAGATCATCTCGAGTTTTGATTCGACGGTCAGGACAGGCATCGGCAAGGTCAAGGTCAAGCTGGTCGATCCGGGCACAACCGGGCAGAACGCCGGCCTGAACATCAACGCGACCACCGGCGGCGCGCGCCTCGTCAATCCCGAGGCCGTCAATCAGGGCGTCACGCTGACCAACAACGGCCCGACGCCGGGCGACCAGATCACGATGGACCTGGTGCTGGACGTCGTGGGGGACGGCAAGAAGGACGGCGTGTACGGCATCTATGTGGTGGCGCAGGACAACGCGGGCAACACGACAACGCTGACGGACTCTTTTGTGGTGGACAGCGTAGGCCCGAGCGTCATCGACGGATTTTTCTGGGTGAACAACCAGGGCGGCGGCGACTCGATCTCGGAGGGCCGGCTCTTCGGCGCCGGCGCGACGATCGAGACCGTGGCCGTACAGATGACGGATTCCTCGAGCCAGACGGCGGGCGAGCTGGGATTCAAGTACCGCGGCGGCGTCAGCCTGGGCGCCAGCGTCATCACGCTGACGAACCTGACGACCGGCCAGACCATCGGCGGCTCGCTCAGCAACGCCGGCGATTCTCTCCTGGTCTTCCGGCTCACCGATTCGACGCCCGCATCCGGCGCCTACGACATCACCGTAGCCGCCCTGGACGCGGCCGGCAACCAGAAAGTGGAGCGCCGCGGATTCGTCTTCGACCAGCAGGCGCCGGCGCGCACGACGCTTTTGGCAGGCGCCGACACCGTCACCGCCGTGGACACGACAGTGACCGACACGGTGACGCAGATCCAGGCGACGTTCACCGAAGTGGGCGCGGGGATCAGTTTTGACAGCGTTCTCATCCGACTGTTGGACGCCGGCGGCAATGTGCTGCAGGGCACGATGACCAACGACGGCGTGTCCGCCGCCACCCTCACGCTGATCAGCCCGCTGACCAAGACGGGCGGATCGGACGGCGTCTACCGCGTAAACATCCGCGCGGGGGACAAGGGCGGCAACGTGATGACGGAGGAGACGACGGCCATCGTCTTCGACGCGACCGCACCCCTGGTGGCGAACATCCTGCGGAACGGCACGACCGACAACATCACCGAGGCCGAACTCTTCAACGTACGGATCGACAGTTTCGTGGTGGCGCTGGTGGACAGTTTTTCCGGCGTGGACGGCGTGTCGTCGATCGTGACCTTGACGAAGGGCGTGGCGTTGATCTCGGCCACGCAGACTTCGAGCGGCGATTCGGTGATTCTGACGCTGTCGAACCCCCTGGACACGGCCTCCGAGGACGGCCAGTACGAGATCAGCGTGACGCGCAAGGACAAAGCCGGCAATTCGGGGACCTTCACCCGGAAATTCACCTTCGACACCACCCCGCCGAGTGCCTTGATCCTGTTCCCGGCCACGAACAAGCAGTTCAACTTGAACTTCACGATGTCCGGCAAATCAAGCGACACGACCTCCAGCGTGGTGCGGGTCGAAATCGGCCTGGACACCGGCGGCGCGGGCGGCGCGCTGTCCTTTGACACGGCCACCGGGACGACCGCGTGGTCCTATTACATCAACTGGACCAAGCTCGGCGTGAGCGGCGCGTACGGCGAGACCGTGGTCTACATCGTATCGCGCGCGATCGATTCGGCCGGAAACGTTTCCGTAGCCATGGACACGATCACGGTCTTGTACGACACCGGCGCGACCGACATCATCTCGCCCAACGTTTCGGACGCTTCAATCATGCCGAATCCCTTCTCGCCCAACGGCGACGGCGTGAACGACACAGCCCACATCCTGTTTCTTTTGTCGGAGAACGCCTACTGCACCATCGTAATCACGTCGGCGGGCGCGGCGGGTCCCGAGAACGCGCTGGACACGGTGTCGGTGGGCGCGCTGCGCATCGGCGGCCAGGTGAAATTCGAGTGGGACGGCGGCGTGGCGGACAACACCTACGATGTCTGGATCACGGCAACGGACGTAAGCGGGAATCAGACGAAACAGAAGCTGGGCCAGGTCATTCTCGACACGATCCTGCCGACGGTGGTCATCACCGGCGTCACGCCGAACCCGTTTTCCCCCAACAACGACAACCTCAACGACATCGCGACCATCACCGTCACCGTGTCAAACGTCGAAAGCTCCGAACTCCTCGAGCGGATCAACTTCTTCCACAACGCCGGGGACGCCTTTGGAAGCATGACGCCGCTCTTCGGGCCGGTGAACCCGTCGAAACCGTCGAAGCTGCAGTTCGTCAAGACGAAGATCAGCAACCAGAGCCTGACGCTGCAGGTCAACGGCACGGACGCCACCGGCGCCACCATCCAGTCGGCGCCCGTCACGCTGTCGTCGTCGGACCCGGTCAACACGGTATACGACGTGAACACGGAATTCGCGACCGTGACCGGCGTCAGCGGCCAGTTTTCGAACGCCGCGCTGGCCTCGAACTTCGATTTTGAATTGCGGACCAAGCCCGGCGGCAACATGCGGGTGGAGTTGTTCAAGAAAGACGGCGCGAAAGTTCAGGACCTGGTCTACCAGCCGCCCTTTGCCGGCTCGGGCGACTACACGGCGACGGCCGGCCCCAGCGGCATTGCCGACGGCGATTACGACGTGAAGGTCACCGTGCAGGACCTGTCGGGCAATCTGGAGATCAAGACAGCGGCGTTGCGCGCGCAGAGCGCGGTGCTTCAGATCGTCAATTTCGCCGTAACGGAGACGCGGATCAGCCCGAACGGGGACGGCGTGAAGGACGAGACAATCGTGTCATTCAGCACGACCAAGGCGGCCCTCCTGACGCTGCAGGTATTGAATTCGTCCGACTCGATCGTCCGGACGATCCGGGCCGATTCGGACGTGACCAAACCCAGCGCCGCCGACACCTACACCTTCACGTGGAACGGCCGGACCGACACGGGCTCCTACGCGACGGAGGGGACGTACAAAGTGAAGTTGATCGCGCAGGACCCGACCGTCAACGACGTCGTATCGGCGGAACTGACGGTGGTCGCGGACCTGACGGCGCCGCCGACGCCACGCATTACCAGCCCGGACAACCTTGCGGTGTCCGCCACGACGCAGACCGTGGCCGGCATTGCGGAACTGGGCGCGACCGTAACGGTGAACGTGAACGGCACGGACAAGGGCACAGTGACGGCGAGCGCGACGACAGGCGAATGGACGACGACCGTGACTCTGTCGCAGGGCGACAATGTGATCTACGCGACGGCGACAGACGCCGTCGGCAACAAGAGCGTGCGCAGCGGCGGGCAGGTGAGCGTGAACGGCGCCGACACGGCAGGCAAGGCAATCGCGGTAGCCGCCGGCGGCGACACGGTGCTGCCACGATCTTCGAAGGTCGTCCTGATCGTGCGCGGCTCGAACGTGGACACGCGTACGACGGTGATCGTGCGAGGCGGGGGCGTCGAGGACACGATCGTAATA
>MFPR01000039.1 GCA_001784175.1 Candidatus Lindowbacteria bacterium RIFCSPLOWO2_12_FULL_62_27 | reverse complement strand
TCCGAGCGGTGTTCCACAATTCACCGGAAACGTCCTTCGTTTTCTGGTACGGCTTGAAACTGAAATTGAAATTGTGCACCGTCGAGGTCGTCCGCCGCGCGATCTGATTCTCCAGATTGTTCCGGCTCGAATTGCCGCTGTACGACATCGTGAGGTCCGGCAGGTTGCCGTGGAGTTTCATCCCGCTGTTCAGCCCCAGCGTCACCCGACGCGCGTCGGGCGATCCGCCGCCGCTGGTCGACCGGAAGTCCGGGTCGACTTCCTCGAACGACGACGTCACGCTCGTCGCGTCGAATCCCAGGCGCGATTTCGCCCGATACGACCCGTTCACCTTGTATGCCGACCCCTTGAGGCGGTCCGCGGGATTCGACTGCGTGTTCGGGTCGGTCTTCGAATACGCCCACTCGGCCGCTACCTGGGCGTCGTCGCCGAATTTGAAACTCGCGTCCGTCGACACCACCTGGTTCTCCACCGCGTTCGCCGGGCGCGCACTCGTGTCCTTGATGCTGTCCACGATGTCCTTCGTCATCACGTACGACAATCCGAACTTGTCCAACTCGTCCCAGCCATCCACTTCGAGGTCCGACAGGCGCATCCCTCCGACGTACCGCGTGAATGAGCTGCCCTCGATGTGCCGCGTCGGCCGGCCGAAATACAATTGCATCTCTTTGAACATGTTTTTGCCGCCAAGCTCTTTCGTCAGGTGCGCGCCGACGTTCGCGCTCGCCGACAGGCTGTACGACGTGAAACTCCCGCTGACGTTGCCGAGCCTCAACGTGTAATCGTCAGGCCGTGAGAACGTGCCATACAATCCCTGCAGGCGTGTGCGTTTCACCGCGTCGACCTGCCGGTCGTCCGTCGATCGGAGCGAAGATTTGAACTCGAACTCGCCGCCGCCGAAACTCGCGTAGCGTTTTTTGCCGCCGACGTTCACCTGCTCCTGCGTCTGCGTCCCCGGTTTCAGGAACGAGCGCGTCCGGTTGCCGTCGATGGTGTTGTGATAGGCCGAGAGCGTGAGGTCCATGTCGAACTGGTCGAAATGCGCCGCCCACGCGTTCGGGTCGATCGTGTTCACCACGCCCTTCGCCGCGCGGCTCGCGTCGTTGTCGGCGGCGAGGACTTTCTTGATCTCTTCGCCGGTCTTCGACACGACGGTCTTGATTCCTTCTCCTGGATACATAATCGACAGAGCAAGGGCGGTACGAGGCAGGAGAAACATCAGAAGCGTAACCACGGAGAACACGGAGAGCACGGAGGAGATGGAAGGTTTCCGATTCGAAACCATTCGATTCTTGACTAATCCGCGGGCATGCCATACGATATGGGCATGAAACGCATCGAGAGTGATCCGAAGATCTGTCACGGAGAGCCGCACATCCATGGGACCCGCATCATGGTGGCCAACATTTTGTCCCTCATCGAGGGCGGATATGACATTCCGCGGATTCTCAGGCATTATCCGGATTTGACGCGGGCCGACGTCAAAGCCGCCATCCGGTATGCGGCGTCGGCCGTTCGAATGACCGAAGAAGTCCCTCTCACCTGATTGCGCATTCTTCTTGACCAGAATCTTTCCCCGGAAACCGGGACGTTCCTGATATCCCTCGGCTCGGACGTCGAGGAGATTCGCGACATCCAGCCCGGCGCGGACGACGATCTGGTCTTTGCCGTGGCGTGCCGCCGCAATCGTGTGCTGATCACATTCGACCGAGGATTCGGACTGCGCGCTCTTCGCGCCGGGAAGTCCCATCCCGGTGTTGTCATCCTCCGCATTAGACCGCAGACGATTGAAGTCCTTCATCCCATTCTGACTGCCTTTCTCAATCGATACGGCAACAAAGAAACCTCCGGCCGTATTTTTTTGATCCGGCCGGCGTCCGTCCGCGTCCATCGCACAGGCTGAATCATCCAGAAGCGTTGATTCCCGTGGTGTGAATGTTTGGGAATGACCCCTTTCCCTTTCCCGGCGTGTCATGATGCGGAACCTTCGGGAATCTGTCGGTAAACAGTGGAAACATTTGACACGAATGAACACGAATATGGAACACAAATGCTCACGAATAAGGGATTTTCGAGGGTTAAACCATAAAAAAATTCGTGCTCATTCGTGCTCGAACATTCGTGTTCATTCGTGTGAAATTGTTTACACGAGTTACGCACTGACTCAAAACAGCAGAAAAACCGTCCACAAGATGTGCCTGTGACGGCGCTGCCTGTGACGGCGCCAGCCCCTAAGTTATTGAAGTTTCCAAATAACTTGAATAACTTAAGGGCTGGCACCATCTTCCCCATCTTCCGCACCGCGGAGGCGCAGAGTTGACGCAGAGAAACGCGGAGGTTGCAGCAGGTGGTTACCATGATATTTTGACCCTCCGATTCTTGCAATTAGATGCGGTATTGCGCATAATAAACTCATGAACAGCGTGATTATTGTTGACCCGCAAATTATGAGTGGGACACCCGTATTTGCGGGGACCCGAGTGCCCGCCCAGACTCTGATAGAATACCTGGAAGATGGATCGTCCATCGATGAGTTCCTCGACGGGTTCCCGACGGTCAGCCGTGATCAGGTCATCGCATTCCTCGAGGAAGCCAAGTCGAAAGTACTGGCCGGCCCATTCTGAATTGAAGATACTGCTTGACGAATGCATTGACCGCCGGTTAGCCGGGGAAATCGCCGGGCATGACGTCAAAACTGTCGAGGACATGAGATGGAAAGGCGTCCGGAACGGCAGATTGTTGTCTCTCTGCGAAAAAGAATTCGACGTATTCATCACGGTCGATCAAAACCTCCCTCATCAGCAGAATCTTGCCGCGTTAAACATCGCTGTCCTGATTCTCGCCGCACCCACGAATAAACTTTCCGACTTGAAGCGTCTTGTACCCATGATTCTTGCCGAACTGCCCATTGCAAAACGTGGACGGGCGACAACCATAAAGTATCCATAACCGCCGCCATTAAAAATTCACCATGATATTTTGACCAGGCCGTGGCCGCCGCGGGTTGCGTTGCCGGGTACATTTGCGGTAGAACCGGTGCCGCCTGCCGCGAGGGCGGTCAAATCCGCGTCGGCCGAATTGCCGGGCACTGTGCCGTTGCCGGTCGTGACTGTGCCGGTGCTGTTTCCTCCGGCCCCACCGCCCCCGCCGCCGTCATCATCGACCGCAGTCACGCTGCCGCCCGTGCCGCCGGCGGTATATCCGCCACCGCCGCCGCCACCGCCGCCGCCGTCTAATCCCACGCCCTTGTCGTCACCGTTGGTTCCATTTTTTGATCCGGAACCGCCGGTCGCTCCACCTGCGCCGGCGGATGCCGTTCCACTCACACCGCCAGCGCCGCCCGCTCCACCATTTAAAACACCCACCGAATTCCCGCCACCGCCGCCGCCGCCGCCGGCCGCAACCAGATAGATCGTCGCTCCGCTTTGATTCGTAACCGCGGACGATCCACCACCGCCTCCTCCGCCGCCGGATGCAAATTTGGCGACGTTTCCGCCCCGGCCGCCCGTCCCATATCCAAATCCGCCCGGCCCGTTGCCGAGGACGGGGCCGAGACCAATGTTGCCGACTTCACTGGCCCCCGAGTCACCGCCTTGGGCCACATAGATCTGAATAATATCGCCCTTCGCCAAAGTGACCGTTGCCGTCGAATAGGCGCCGCCTCCGCCAGCGCCTCCATTGCCGGCGTCCCATCCGCCGCCGCCACCGCCGGCGCCCCAGGCTTTGATGGTAAACACGGCGTTCGCGGTCGCTGTGAAGGTCTGCACGGCGCCGGTATAGGTAAATGTTTGCGACGATCCGGAGGACGGCGCCAAGACGTTGGTCAACTCACTTCCCGGAAAGTCGGACGACGACGCGACGGCCGTCTCTCTCGCGTCGCTGATCGCGATCGCCAGCGTGATCGTCGTTCCGTCGAGTTCGCCCGCGCCGATCAGCGTCTTTCTCGTCATCCGGCTCGAGTTGCCGAACAAAGGCTTGCCCTCGATCTGCGCGAGTTTGAAGCCGGCGTCGTATTTCAGCGTCATGGTCGTCTTCTGATCCTTGACGGTCCACTCCGACCTCGTGTTGGCGATGCGGGCGCGGCGGTCCCATGTGACGGGGACGCGGGCGGCGGAATGCCCGGCGCTGAACTGGATGTCCTCGACGCGGACGTTGTGGTCGATGGCGGTGAGATGGTCGAGGTCGGCTTTGATGGACTCGATAAAATCGGCCTTGTTGTGTTTGAATCCGTTGTCGTCATTGTTGACGAATCCATCGTCGATCATCGCGCTGAATTTGCCGAGATCGTTTTGCTCCATGTAATAAAACAGCCCGAACACCGCGACCTTGGCCTCCCACTCCGCGCCCATGAGGGCGATGCGATCGAGCAGTTTGGCGTCGAGCGGCAGGGCCGAGACGATTTCGGTGACCTGCAACTGGCCGCCCGCGGCGCGGTTGAACTCATATATCTCCTCCGCCGACGTGTTGAACGCCTCCGTGATGCGTTTCTGCTCGGATTCCAGGTCCTTCGGCTTGGCCAGCGAAGCCGACGTGACGCCGACGGGTTCGGCGAGTTTGGCCGAATAGGTCGACCGGACGCGGAGGCGGACCGCGCCGGTTTTCGGATCGATCGTGCCGTGCGTCACCTGCGCGTCCCAGACAAGGTCGGACAGAAACGGGAGGACAGACGACAGCGCCATCCGGAAATCTCCGGCGCCCGACGCCTTGCCGTTCATCGACACCCGCGCGCCGCGGGCGACGGGGTCCATGAGGGCGTCGATGTCGCGCCAGTTCATCGCGTCGACCATGCGGGAAAGGATTTTTTTGGCCTCGCTGATGGGATCGGCCCTCGCGCCTTCCGACAGTTTGACCTCGAAGACGACGAAGGGTTTGCCCTTGTTCTGGAAGTAGGAGGCTGTGGCGAAATATGGGTTTCGCAGTTCGAATGTCGCGGAATAATCGCCGGCCCCGGCATCCGCGGGGAGCTTGAGGGTGAACGACGCCATCGCGGCGGCCTTGCCGGCGATTTCGCCCAGGTCTTTCTCCTCATTGTAGATTTCCGTCCCGTCCGGCCCGATGACGCGGAGCCGCGCGACGACGAGGATCGGAAACGCCTTCGTGTTCTTCACCTCGGATTGGATCGTCACGTCCTCGCCCGGCGCGTAGGACTCCCGGGCGGCCGACGGTTTTGCGACCTCGACGACATCGTCGGCCCGCGCGGCGGTATTCAAAAGCAAGAGACAGAGGAGAGGCAACATCGCCCGGCGCAGAATCCGCGGGAAATCCGTCATGACGATTATCCTCCCTTCCCGGGATCGATGGTCAGCTTGAATTTGTCCAGCGAAATGTAGGATCCCTCTTTGCGAAGTTCTATGTTAATCGTGTATGACTTCATGGCAAACGCGTTGGCATAGGTCGCTTGTACGGCAAATTTTACGGAGGACTTGGTGGTCGTCGGCGTCAGAAGAAGAGTAAGGCCTTTGGTAGTCGATATAATTTCATAAGCCGTGGCGCTGGACGTCATGCTTGTTGTGTTATTGGGAAAGTCCGATCCGCCGGCTTTGATAACGTTTGCATTGTCTACGCGCCGGGTGAACGTCATCGATCCCGATATCTTGCCGGCGGTGTAAAGCGTGACATCGCCTGTGGACGTCGGGGCGGCGCCGGTTGCCACGCCCCAAGTATCTGCGGCATCCACGGGTTGGAGCACGCCATTGTACATCACGATCAGATGATTCGACGAGGGGCGTCGTTCGACGAGGGCAGATGCGTCATAATCGATGTACAACTCATAGCCGGACGGCAGGTCGCTCTTTTTCACCGTTTCTGTATTCCCATTGGGATTGGTCAAGACCCAGACGGTCGGATCTTTTGGGGATTCGCCGACATCGTAGATTAGACTGCCCGACGTCACTGACACCTTCATCTTCATCGCATAGCGGGCGGCCACAACCTCGCACGAAATACGCTGCATGTCCGGAAAAGAATATTCCGGCGTGTACTTCACACTGTTCTTCGGCAGGTCGATATTCTCCTCCTTGATGGGGTCGCCGTTTCTGTACCACGTGATTCGATACGAGAACGGCGCGGGCGGACTCCAGCCCGTGCCGACGTTGCAGGTCGCCTCGTTCCTGCCCCCCATGACCTGTTGGTCAGCGAACGTGAGATTCGGATCTTTCCGCGGTTCCGGTGCGAACAGTTCTCCCTGGTCAATATAAAAAGCTTTCGCCCCCGCCGTGGCCATGAATGGCGCGGAGCGGCCGGTCTTTGCAGTGCCACCTTCCGTGGCGGTGAATTCACATGTGAACGTATGGCCAACGTCGGCCTCGGCCAGCCCCAAATACCACCCATTACTCGGCGACAAAGCATTGTAAGTGATCGCCGGATCGTTTCCCGCTTGTCCTTTCTTGGTATTACGCTGATGAACGGCGTTGTCCTTATACCATGTAAGCGTCCAATTGTCGGCGCTGATTGCGTCCCACTCCTTGGAGGGATTGCACTTGAGCCGCACATTCTGCGTGGCCGCATTATGTTCTAGGCCTCCCACGAATACTTCTTGCTTAATGGTTCCGTCATACTTCGGTTTTTCGGGCGTAAATTCAGTTTGTCTGAACGTGGTATCCAGGACGGCCACAGGATTGCTCAGCGCCGAGCGTTCGCCGAAGAAATCGTCGCCGGTGATTTTGCAGCTGATTTTCTGACTCGCCGGATCCATGGGCGCCGTGTATGAGGCGTCCTTCGCGCCCGGAATTTCGACCCCGTCTATCAGCCACTTGTATGCGTACTTGGTACCCTCAGTCCAACCGCCGGCTTTGCAGTCGAACACGCTGCCCGGTGGGAAGGTGTAATTCGCCAGTTCCTCCGTCTTTCCCTTAAAGGCCGGGCTGGTCGGCCGCAGGGTTGCCGTCACTTCGGGGATCGTGAGCGTGCTTTTCTTGCTGTCATCGCCGGCCTTGTTGGAGACTTTGAGCGCGCAGGTGAGTCCTTTCTTGTTGTCCGCCGCCGCCATCTGGTAGACGTTCGAATTCGCGCCCGGAATCGCGACGCCGTCGACCTCCCACCAGTATTTGACCTCGTCCGCTTGCCCCTTCCACTTCCCTGAACAGGTCAGCTTGCCGGTCATGCTTTCCTTGTCAATGGGGATTTCGAGCGACGTGATTACCGGCTTTCGAAGCGTCACGGTCACGGAATTGACGGACGGGAACGATCCCAATAACTCGTCGCCCTTGTTCGACACCGACATGGCGCAGGTCATATCCTTGCCCGCGTCATCGATGCTTGTCACATATTCTTTACCGGTTTTGTCCGAAACCTTGTCTCCACCCCGGAACCAGGAATATTTGTATGTGAAATTATCCAGGTCGATCTTAAAGTCTTGCGGAGCGCAATCGAGACGCTGGGGTTCGACCGGATGCGCATCCTCTACGAGAGCGGCCGGCGTGACTTTCACGGTTATTGCGGATGTATCGATCGTCGGCCAGATCACCGTGGCCTCGTTTGACGTGGCCGGGTCCGAGGCGACGCCGTTCTTTTCCTTTGCGGTCACTTCACAGGTGAATATCTTGCCCACGTCCGTGGCGACGGTCTGATACTGCGCCTTGGGGTCGAGTGGAGCGCCGCTGCCGCTTGGCGCCCAGAATTCCTTGCCGTCCCGATACCATGTATGTGTATAAGAATAGGGCGTTGGCGTCCATGTACCCGCGTCGCAGGTGAGTTTTTCCCCAACAAGCGCCTTGCCCGGCGAAAGGGTGGGTACGCCGCCGGCCGGGGGGAACTTAATGATGAGGAAAACAGTCGAAGAAGGGGCCTCGGCCGATCCGGCTGAGTTCGTGGCCGTGACCACGCACCAGACGTACATGCCGCCGTCTGCCGGCGCTACCGCGTAATCCTTGGATGTCGCGTCCGGAATCTTCGTCCCTTTCGTCTGGTCTTTCGTGCTCCCTCTCATCCACTGGTAGGAGTAATCCGTGGGATAATTCTTCCACACGCCGGTATCGCACGTCAGGGTCGCGCCCTTCGGAATCCCGTTGTTCGTGGTCTTACTGGCAGAAGACACGGGGCGAATCGTGTTCACCGGCGCCTTGAATTTGGGAACAACCTCGTTCGAAACGCCAGTCGCGAAATCGCCGGACTTATTATACGCGAAGATGACGCAGGTGATCTTTTTCAAGCCGTCCGCCAGAACAGTCGTATACTTCGGTGGAGTCGCGTACATGCCGAGTTCGGCTTTGCCCGTCGCGCCCTCGATGTCCTCGCCGTCCCGCCGCCACTGGTAAACGGCTTTATCCGGAGATGGACTCCAGCTTCCCGGGTTGCAGGTCAGAGCATCTCCAATGAAGGGTTCCTTCGGATAAATCGACGGACTTGTCGACGCGACCGGCGGAGGCTCTTTCGGAATGACAGTGTTCGAACGGGCGGAAGCCGTCGGCCCGTTTGGATCGGCCGATTTTCCCGTCACGACGCAGTAAAACTCCTTGCCCGCGTCGCCGCTGGAACTTGACGTCTGGAGATACTCGTTCTTTGCCCGCCACGACGACTCCACGTTGTTGATGTACCACTTGTATGTGAAGGAGGCTGCGTTGGTCCACGCGCCTTTATCGCAGGTGAGCTTCTCGCCGACTTTCGGCTCGATAGGAGTCAGTGTTGGAGAATCGGTATTCATGGGCGCCGGAGCGCTCGGTTTGACCTTATTCGACGTCCCCGTTGCGACACCTGAGGGATTGGTCGCGGCTACCTGACAGTGGATTTCCTGCCATGCATCCTTCTCTGCCGTGACATAAGTCGTTTCCGTCGCGTTCGCGATCTGTTCCCATCCTTGTCTGTACCACTGATACGTGATCGCCGGCTTGCCGCTCCATTGTCCCGGATCGCAGGTGAGCATCTCACCGACCATCAACGACGTCGGGCTGATCGTCGGCGCGCCGAGTTGGTTCGGTTGGAACCAATTCGGAGTCACCGGATCCGAGGTTCCCACTCCCGGTTCGGAAAGGCCCGGCCGATACGCCGTGACCACGCAGGTGAGGCTCTGTTTCATGTCTTCATCCCCCGCCTGGTAGGTCGTCGAGGTGGCGGCGGGAATGTCCGCGCCGTTCCTGCGCCACTGGTAAAGGAATGTGTCGGGCTTGAAAGTCCACGAAGACTTGTCGCAGGTAAAGACATCGCCGAATGTGCCGTTCGCAGGGGTGATCTTCGGTTGGCCCTTCGGCGTAGAGAGCTGGAAGATGCCGTGATTGGACGATAGCGCGGGCTCGGACGTGCCGGTGTTGTTGACCGCCGTTACCTCGCAGGTGATAGGCTTGTTCGCGTCCGACGGCGTCGGCGCGTAGTTCTGCTCCGTCGCGGCCTCGACCTCCACGCCGTCGATCAGCCAGCGGTAGGTGTAGGACGTGGGGTATTCGGTCCAGCTTCCATTCATACATGTGAACTTCCCGTCGTCCTTGCGAAGTCCCGGGTCGACGGTCGGCGACTTATAGTTGGCCGGCGGGCCGGCGGTCACCTTGACCGTGTTGGACTTGGCGGCAAGCGACTTCCCGACGCCATTCTCCGCGACCACCTCGCAGTAGAAACTTTTATTCTTATCGCCGGACGTCGTTGTGTATGTCTGACTCGTCTGTTGCGGATCTTTCCAATTATCCTTGAACCACTGATAATAGTAATCGGTAGGGTCGCCTTTCCATTTACCTTGGTCGCAGGTGAGGGTATTCCCCACGAACGGCTTCTCCGGCGTGACGACCGGATCGCCCTCAAGGGCCGGCAGACCCTCCTTGACCCCGGGAACGACAGGGTCGGAAAGCGCCGATACGTTTCCGTATTGGTTGGTTGCCGTGACCTCGCAAGTGATCTCCTGCCCGAAGTCCACGTCGACGGTTATGTAGGTATTCCCTCCATGCTGGATCAGGCCTGATGGTTTTTTCCAGTCATACGCGTAGGAGTAAGGATTTCCGGTCCAGTCTCCATCGCTGCAGGTCAGCTTTTCGCCGACGAACGGTTTACCCGGCGTGATGACGGGCTTCCCGGTCATTGCAGGCGGGACCGCCGGTTCCTTGACCTGCGCGCTCGCATACGCCTGATCGTATGCCTCGTCCTGAACCTTGACATTTTCGAACGAAGCGCTCGCGCCGGATTTGAAGAGACCGGTCACGGGGTCGATCGACGCGCCGGACTTGGTGTTTGTTGTTCCATACTGCCCGGTGGCCGGATCCGATAAAATGGAAAACGTCTTCTTGCCGACGCCGCCAGAACTCGTGAACTGAAACTCGCCGCCTGGCTTGGCTTCTCCCACCGCCGGGGAGATGGTAACCCCGATGTAGACATCCACCGTGGCCTCGGCGAATTTGCCGGCCTCGTCGGTGACGCGCACGCGATCGGTGACATTCGCGGTGGCGCCGGCTTTGTAGGAGGTTGCTGAAGCATTCCCCACCATCTCTTGTAACGACGCGCCCGAGTTATTCTCCGATATTGAAAACGTCAATTTGCCCGTGCCGTTCAGCGCGTTGAAGTTGGACATGCCCCCGGTCTTTACTTTTGTCTGTTTGGGGTTGATCGCGAGTTCGGTAGAGGCCTTCGGAGTGACGGGTGGTGAGACGGCGGTGACTTTCGCATCGTCACTGCCGATCGCGGTGACCTCGCATTTAAATTCTACCGACGGCCAGCCCACTTGCGTCTGAAACACATTTTTTTGACTGTCGGGCATTTTCATTTCCGAAAGCCGTTTGTCAACCATTCCCTGGCCGGTGATCAACCATTCATATTTGAATTCGACAGGATTGCCCGTGAACCCATTGAGATTGCACGTCAAGAGGTCGCCGGCCGTCGGCGCATCCGGAGTGATGTAGGGCGGCTCGATTGAGAGCTTCGCGATTTCCGTCCGCAGTCCCGTGAATTTGAGCGGGTCGGTCGTCGTCGGCTCGCTGGGCGGGATGTAGGGTTTAGGGATGGCGCGCACCTCGACCTTGCCTTCGAGATATGTTCCGTTGTCGTCAGTGACGCGGATGATGTCGGTGACGCCGGCCGTCGAACCGGCGGTGTAGAGACCGTCCGATGAAACTGACGCGCCGGAGTTGTTGGTTTGGATCGAGTACTTGTACGGGGCAACGCCGCCGGCCACGGTCGCGCGCACGGTGGCGCCCGAGTATGCCCAGAACGAAATTTTGGCCTCCGCGGACGATTGTTTCTTCACGACGAGATGCAACGTCGATTCTTTTTGGATGTTGTAGTCGGAGAGCGTCCGACCGTCGTCGAGTTGTTTGCCGGCGAATTTCAGGCTCTGTTCCGTCGGAGGTGTTCCCTCCTTATCCTGAATTTTCGCCTTGACGTTCTCGATGCCGTCGCTCGGCTCGACGTCGAGCGTGATCGTCTTGCCTGCTGCGGTCTTGACAAAAATCTGCATCGCGTGGGCCGAGAGGGTTTGAAAAAATATTAGAGGCAACAGGCAAGAGACAACAGACAGCGTCAATCGGAACCCATCGGTAAACGCCGGAAAACCATTAACACGAATTAAACGAATAAAACCTTTACCGTATGGTGGATATTTGTGACATTCGAACCCATTCGTGGTAATGGGTTCTGCCCTTGACCGACCGATTACCGTCAATCGTTTCAAAGGCAACGGACGGGCGTTATTCATCGGAAGTCACGGTCGCGGAAGTGGACAGGACGCCGCCCTTGCCCTCTTCCGGAGTCAGGGTCAGAGACAGGGGTTGTACTTTCGGCGTCACCGGCTCGGCCGGCGGGATATATGGTTTTTCATCCTCGCGCAGTCCCGTGAATTTGAGCGGCTCCGTCGTCGTCGGACCGCTCGGTGGGTCGTAGGCTTTCTTTTCCTCGCGCAGGCCCGTGAACTTGAGCGTCTCCGTCGTTGTCGGCTCGGACGGTGGGATGTAGGCCTTCTTGTCCTCGCGCAGTCCCGTGAACTTCAGCGTCTCCGTCGTCGTCGGCTCG
>MFPR01000038.1 GCA_001784175.1 Candidatus Lindowbacteria bacterium RIFCSPLOWO2_12_FULL_62_27 | reverse complement strand
CCGCAGTTTGTGGACACGGTGGACGGGCTGCGGCTGAGCGACACGGTGACGGGTTTGTACAACGACACGTACTACTGGCGCGTGCGGGCCATCGACGATCTCGGCAACATCGGCGCCTACGCCGACACCCGCGGGTTCCTCCTTGACACATCCGTTCGGAACGTCACGCTTCTCGCGCCCGTCCATGGCCTCCGGACCAACGACTCGACGCCGCTCTTTACTTGGGCGGCACTGGCGGACAGCGTGGGGATCGACAGTTACGCCATCGAACTTTCGAGAAATGTCAACTTCACGTCCCTGATCCTGGCGGACACCCTCGACGTATCCCGGACCAGCGACAGCGCCCAGAACTTCCTGGTGGAGGACACGTACTACTGGCGCGTCCTGGCGATCGACGAGCTGGGCAACCGCCTGGATGTTGCCCCCGATTCGTTCCGGTTCATCGTCGACACGAGCATGGCGGTGTCGCTGGTCAGCCCGGCCGCCGGCCATGAAACGACCAACGCACGCGTGACGTTCCTGTGGTCCTCGCTCGACGCCGAAACGTACACCTGGCAGCTCTCGAAGAGCGCCGCGTTCACGACGATCATCGACTCCGCCGTTGACACCTCCGCCATCCAGGTCCGAAGCGACCTGCCGGACCAGGACACGTACTTCTGGCGGGTCATTGGGTCCGACGCCGCCGGCAATTTCGATACCGCCGCCGCCCGGACCCTTGTCCTGGACACGTCGGTCTATCCGGTGGCGCTCGCCGCGCCGGCCAACAGCCACGAGACGACGACCGCGGCGCCGATCGTCTCCTGGCAGGCGGTGTCCGACAGCGTCGGCATCGACTCGTACGTGGTCGAGGTTTCAAAGACTCTGGCCTTCACCTCGACCGTCTTCGTCGACACCGCCGACGGCGCCTTCACGGCCGACACGGTCCTGGGTCTCTACAACGACACGTACTTCTGGCGCGTGCGCGCGATCGACGATCTGGGCAACGTGGGCCCGACTAGCGACACGCGCGGATTCATCATCGACACGGCGGTCGAGAAAGTCGCCCTCGTTCAGCCTGCCGCCGGGCATGAGACGACGAACGCAACGCCGGTCGTGACGTGGCAGGCGGTGTCGGACAGCGTGGGCGTCGATTCCTACGTCGTCGAAGCCTCCAACTTCCTGTCGTTCTCGGTCGCGATCTTTGCCGACACCCTGGATGCGGTGGCCGCCGGCGACACGATCACGGGACTCTATAACGACACGTACTACTGGCGCGTGCGCGCGGTGGACGACCTCGGCAACATCAGCATGTTCTCCGACACCCGCGGTTTTGTGGTCGACACGGACATCGACGCGGTCGTGGCCGCAAGCCCGGCGAACGCGCACGAGACAACGAACGCGACGCCCGTCGTTTCGTGGCAGACGCTGTCCGACAGCGTGGGCGTGGACTCCTACATCGTCGAAGTATCGAAGTCGGCGGCGTTCACGGCGGCGGTCCTCATCGACACGGTAGACGGCACGTCGGCGTCCGACACGATCACCGGCCTCTACAACGACACCTACTTCTGGCGCGTCCGGGCGATCGACCATCTGGGTCATGTCGGCGCCTATTCCGATACGTTCGGCTTCATCGTCGACACGGCCGTCGAGAAGGTTGTCCTCCTGTCGCCTTCGCAGGGCACGCGCACCAACGACACGACGCCGACCCTGACGTGGCAGGCGATCACGACCGACAGCGTCGGCATCGACAGTTACGCCATCGAGGTCTCGGCCGGCGCGAGCTTCGCCGTGATCGCCCGCGCCGATACCGTCGACATGGCCGTCACCAGCTACACGATCGGCCCGTTCCTGACGGAGGACACCTATTACTGGCGCGTGCACGCGATCGATGATCTCGGCAACCGCACCGATCTTGCGCCGGACACGTTCCGGCTCGTGATCGACACGAGCCTGACCGTCTCGCTGGTGGCGCCGGCCGACGGCCACGAGACGACCAACGTCAACGTCATGTTCATCTGGAGCACGACCGACGCGGAAACGTTCACGTGGCAGCTCTCCAAGAGCCCGGCCTTCTCGACGACCCTCGATTCCGTCGTCGACACCGCCGCGCTGCAGGCCCTGCGGCGCCTGCCGGAGCAGGACACGTTCTACTGGCGCGTGATCGGCCAGGACGCGGCGGGCAATTACGACACGACGACTTTCCGCATCATTCTCCTCGACACGTTCGTCGCGCAGGTCTCCGCGATCCAGCCGGCCGACGCCCACGAGACGACGAACGCCATGCCCGTGGTGACGTGGCAGTCGGTGGCCGACAGCGTCGGCATCGATTCGTACGTGGTCGAACTCTCGAAACTCCTGACGTTCGCCGCCGCCGACTTCGTCGACACGATCGACGGGACCCGGACGGCCGACACGGTCACCGGCCTGTACAACGACACGTACTTCTGGCGCGTCCGCGCGATCGACGAACTCGCGAACATCGGCGCCTACTCCGACACGCGCGGGTTCCTCCTCGACACCGACGTCGCCCGGGTGCTGCTGCTTTCGCCGGTGGACAGCCTCGTGACGAAGGACACGACGCCGACCTTCACGTGGCAGGCGATCGCCGCGGACAGCGTCGGCGTCGACAGCTACTCGCTGGAAGTCACACCCAGCCCGTCCTTCGCGTTCGTGTCCTACGCCGACACGGTCGACGCCGCCGTCACGAGCGACACGCTGACGATCCTGGTGGAGGACACCTATTACTGGCGCGTCCAGGGCATCGACGATCTGGGCAACCGCGGCCCCTACTCGGATTCGTTCGACTTCCGGCTCGACACCGGCGTGAGGGTCGTCCTGACCGCCCCTGCGGACGACACGTTCACGACCGACACGCGGCCGACCTTCGTCTGGTCGAGCGACGGCGAAACCTTCGTGATCCTGATCGCCTTCGACTCGGCCTTCACGCGCGTGGCCGAGACGACGCAGGTGGTCGGCGTGCCGTCCTACCGGACGCCGGGCCTGACCGACAGCGTCTATTACTGGAGAATCCTGGCCGAGGACCGCGCCGTCAATTACGACACGTCCGTGATCCGGCGGCTCTACGTCGATACCGGCGCCCCGGTCGAGGTCTCCCTGGCGTCTCCGGCCGAGGGCTACACGCGGAACGACACGACGCCAACCATGGCGTGGCAAGCGTCGCGCGACACCGTCACCGGCCTGAACTTCTACGTCGTCCAGGTCGCCGCGCTCGACGACACGAGCTTCACCGCGCCCATCCGGTCCGACACCCAGTACGACACGGAATGGGATGTGACGCCGTTCCTGACGGAAGGCACATACCGCTGGCGCGTGGTGGCGGTCGACACGGCGGGCGTGCCGACCCGCGCCTCCGATTCGAGGGCACTGGTCATCGACACGAGCCTCATCGTGACGCTCCTCACGCCGGCGGACAACCACGATACGATCAACCGTCAGCCGCGGTTCACGTGGACAAGCAACGACGGCGGCGAGACCTTCGTCCTCCAGATCGCGGGCGACACGACCTTCGCGTCGGTCCTCCAGGCCTCGACGATCGTGCTTGACACCACGTTCGTTCCGGCGACCCTCGCCGACAGCTTCTACTACTGGCGCGTCCTGGCGATCGACACGGCGGGCAACTTCGACACGACCGTGACCCGCAAGTTCACAGTGGACACCGCGCCGCCGATCCTCACGATCGACGGGCCGGAGGACGGCGTCGACACGATCGAGTCGACGATCCGGTTCTTCGGCACGGCCCGGGACACGCTGGTGGGCATGGATTCGGTCAGCATCGAAGTCAACGGCGTGATCGTGGACAGCGTCGCGATCCTGAGCGCGGACTCGCGCTGGGCCGTGGACGTCAGCCTCAACACCGCCGGCATCTACGTCCTCCGCGTCTTCGGACACGACCGGCTGTCGAACTTCAGCCAGGACACGATCCGCGTCCTCTTCGAGGCCAGCCTCGCGCTGGGCCAGGGCGCCCATCCTCCCGTCGACACCGAGGTCGACGACGATTCCTCGAACGTCGAATGGCTGCAGCTCGCGCTGACGGCCGCCGGCGCGCCGGAACCCGTCCGGATCGACACCATGGTCTTCCGCTATGACACAGGCTCCCTCGGTCCGGACACCGAGATCGAGTTTGTCGATCTGTACCTCGACGGCGATTCCGACGGAGTTCTTGACGCGTCCCCGACCGACACGTTCGTCCAGCGCGCCGCGCTGGCCGGCTCGATCGCGACCTTCAGCAACATCGGCGACACCGTCCGCGTGCCGTCCCTGGGCCGCATCTCGGTCCTCGTGGTTGCGAACATGGACACGACCCTTGTCGCGGGCGACACCTACGCTCTGGTGTTGGCCGCGAACGCGGACGTTTATGCGGTCGGCGTGGTGACCGGCGACACGATCCGCATCACCGGCGCGCCCGTCCGGTCGATCTCGCTCAAGGCCCGGCCCGGCCGGCTCTTCCTGACCCGGTCCGACACGCAGCCCAAGCGGTTCACCGTCCAGGAGAGCGACACGAACGCCGTCGCCGTCTTCAACTTCGCCGCCGACCGCCAGGAGGCGGTGTCGGTCTCGCAGGTCAAGGTGACCCACACCGGGTCGATGCCGGCGTCCGCCGTCACGCAGGTCCGGCTCTACATGGACGCCGACACGATCGGATCCCTCGGCACGCGCGACACGTTCCTCTGGTCCGGAACCTTCTCCGGTTCCTCGGCCACGCTAAGCGGGACGCCGTTCACGGTTCAGGCCGCCGAAACGGTTCCGGTGCTCGTCGCGTATGTCACGGCCGCGAATCTTACGATCAACTCCATGTTCTACGTCGAGATCGCGTCGAACTCGGACGTCAAGGTCCGCGGGATCGATTCGCTCGATGATCTGAACGTCCTCGGCGCGCCCGTGCGGTCCGACACCTACACGGTCCGCACGCGATACCCGGCCGTCGACACGACGCATCCGACGGACGGCACGTATCTCCTGCCGCCGCCGTTTGACACCGACAACCGGCTCCTGCCGCTGATCGTCACCTTCAACATCCCGGTCGACTCGTCGACGGTCACCGAGACCTCCGTCGCGCTGGTCGACGCGGCCGGCGTGAGCGTCACCCAGTCCGTGACGGTCTTGGACAGCCGGACGGTGCAGATCCAGGCGGTCTATGCGGACACGGCCTGGCCGGCGCTCCGGCGGTTCTACCTGCGCGTCGACACCAGCGTCCGCGACCAGGACGAGCCGGCGGACTACAAACAGGCGACCACGACGACCGTCTTCAACACGCTCATCTCGGCCGAGCAGCTCGCCTCGATCGATTCGGCGGCGTCGCCGGACGGCAAGGCGCGGCTGAAGCTGAAGCCGGGCCTCTTCAAGCCGGGTCTCGGGCCCGTCTGGATGGCGGTGACCGATCCCGACTCGACCAACAAGGTGGTGCTCGAGGAGTCGAAAGAGACCGCGAAGAACATGCCGTTCATGGAGCTTCTGCCGGCCGAGCTTGGCCAGTCCATCTACGACTTCACGATCGCGAAGATCAACCTCGCCAATCCGACGGTCCTGACCCCGCTCGTGCCGGACGATTTCGCCGAGCCGCTCGGCATCGAACTCGACGTGACGCAACCCACGGCCTTCTACGAGGCCGACGGCACGCCGCTGACGGCCCACATGCTGACGCTCTCGCATTACAACGAAACCACGCGCCTGTGGGAGTCGGTGTCCGACGCGTCGCTGAATCTATACGGGGAGACGGCCACCATCAAAGGCTCGTCCAAGAACTTCTCGATGTACGCCGTCGTCTTCGAATTCGCCGCCGGCCAGTCCGCCCAGGAGACCTTCCGGGGATTCCCGAACCCGGCCAGCCCGTTTGAGAGCTACACGGAGCAGGGAACGACCTGGAGCGGATTCAAGTTCGCGTGGAACATGACCAAGGCGGGTTCCGCGACGATCCGGATTTATGACTTCACCGGGGAACTGGTGCGGGTGATCGGCCCGGTCACCTACGGCGCCGGTGTGAACCTCTTCAACACGCTCGTCCAGGCGCCGACCTGGGATGGACGCAACGGCCAGGGCCGCGTCGTCCTGAATGGCGGGTATTTCGTCCGTCTGACCGTCGAGTACACCGACGGCTCGTCCGAAGTCGCCACGGACAGAATCGCGGTGGCCAAGTGATGACCACCGTTAACCGCATGTTCCGGGTGCTGATCACCGCGGCGTTCCTCCTGGTCTGGACGGCCGCGACGTTCGCCGAAGCCCAGAAGGGCGGCGTGGTGGAGCCGAGCAAGAAACTCGGATTCGGCGCTCGGCCGGCCGGCATGGGCAACGCCTACATGGCGATGGCGGACGACGCGACCGCCGTCTTCTGGAATCCGGCCGCGCTCGACCTCGACCGCCGGTACGAACTCTTCGGGCAGTACTCGAAGACGTACTTCGACAAGACCTGGTACAACATGTTCGCCTACAAGCATCCGGTCGGCCGGTTCGGCACGATCGGCGGCGGCATGGTGCTGGAGGGCTGGGGCGACCTGACGCGCCGCAACACGGCGGGCGGGAACATCGGGACCTTCGACATCAGCAAGATGAATTTCATGCTCGGCTACGGCAAGCAGATCACCAACTCGCTGTACGTCGGCAGCACCCTGCACGTGCTCCGCGAGCAGATCGCGGAATTCTCCGGCACCGGATTCGGCCTCGACGTCGGCGCGCTCTACCGGTTCACCCACGCCTACGTCGAGTTCAGCCGCGCGTACCTGACGCTGGCGAAGGCGCAGATTCGCAGCCAGGCCGAGGGCTTCTACGACCAGGGCGCGCAGGCCTTCCAGAACGGCGATTTGCCGAGGGCCTTCGCGATGCTCGAGAAGGCGCTCGAGCTGGATCGCGACTACAAGGAAGCCCGCAAGCTGCGCGACCGGACCATCGACGCCGGCCGGCGCAAGGGCTATCAGTTCCAGGCGCGGGCGATCACCAACGGCCATCGCGCGATGGTCGAGTTCCTCCGCGCCAACCCGCCGATGTCCTTGCGGGAGGCGACGCTGTCCGCGTGGTTCAACCGCGGCGTCGAGCTGTACGACGCCGGCAAGCTGCGGGAGGCCATTCCGTTCTTCGAGGGCGTCATCCGCCATGCGCAGTCGGACGGGATCACCGACAAGCTGTCGCTCGGCCTCAACGTCCAGAACTTCATCGAGCCGCAGATCAAGCTCAAGACGGTCGCCGAAAAACTGCCGATGGCCGCCAAGCTCGGCGCCTCCTACCGCATGTTCGACTGGCTGCAGTTCGCGCTCGATCTCGACCTCACAACGGTGGACGTCCACCGCATCCACTTCGGCCTCGAGTGGCTGCCCAAGTCCTGGCTGGCGGTCCGCACCGGCCTCGACAACGGCGATCCGACCTTCGGGTTCGGGTTCCGGTTCAGCGACCTCAAGTTCGACTACGCGATCCTCCCGTCGAGCCTCTTCGACAACTTCCAGCGGCTGTCGCTGTCGTACGAGTTCGGCAAGTCCCAGGGCACCGTCGCGAGCGAGCGGCTGCAGCGCGGGCTGACGCACCGGGCGAAGAAGGAATATCCGAAGGCGATGCAGGAATGGGAGGAGGCGCAGAAACTCCAGCCGTCCAACCCCATGCCCCGCCGGTACATGGCGGAAACGCGCAAGGATTACGACCAGAACGTCCTCGCCCCGTGGTCGGAGGCGGAGCGGCGTCTGGCCGCCGGCGACCTCGTGGAGGCCGACCGGATCGTGCGGTCGATCCTCGAGCACGACCCGGCGTTCGACAAGGCGCTGACCGCGAAGGCGCACATCGAATCGACGCGCGACACATTCGTGGAACAGCATTTCGTGAGGGGCCTGACCGAATATCTGATCGGCAATCTGAGCGACGCCGCGCGGGAGATGGAACGCGTCCTCTACTTCCAGCCGGCCCACTCGGCCGCCCGGCGATATCTGGAGGCGGCCAAGACGCGGCTGATCGAGCGCGAACAGTTCCGGGACCGCTACGAGCTGTACCGGAAAGGCCTTGAGGAATATCGGAGGGGCCGGTGGGACGAGGCCGAGAGCCGGCTCCAGCTTCTCGTCCGCCGCGCCGACGGCCATCCGAAGGCCGCCGCCGTGCTCGAACAGCTCGCGCAGTTCCGCCAGGCGCAACTGGAACCGGACGAGCGCAAGCAGGAGGCGGCGCGGTTCGAGCTTCTGGCGCAGGCGGAGTTTCTGAAGGGCCAGATCGACGCGGCCGAGTTGCTCGCCTCTCACAGTCTCGCCCTCGACCCGGACTACGCTCCGGCCCGCGCCATCCTGCAGGAGGTGCAGATCCGCCGGGCGGAGGAGATATCGGAGAAACTGAAGCTCGGCGACGCCGCCATGAACCAGGGCAATGTCGATGTCGCGCTCAAGGCCTGGCAGGAGATCCTGGCGCGCGAGATCGATCATCCGGAAGTCCGCAAGCGCATTGAGGCCCACGCCGGACGGTTCCTGTCGTTCGTCCGGTCGATGGTGTCGGAGTCGTCGCGTCTCCAAGCGGGCGGCGATCCGGAGCAGGCGCTGAAATTCTACAATCGGGCGCTCGCGGTCGATCCCTACAACGAGGCCGCGGCAAAAGGCCGCGGAGAGATCCGAAGTCTCCTCCTGCCGCGCATCGAGAGAGAATACGCCGACGCCCTGGGGCGGTTCTCGAAGGAAGAATACGAGCCCGCCATCGCGACGCTGGACTGGATCATCTCGGTCGACCCCGACGACGTTCGCGCAAGGCAGCTCCGCGCGGACGCGGAGCGGAGGAACAAGGAAAAGACGGATCTGGCGCGGGCCCAGCAGTTGTTCAACGCGGGCCTCACGCATTATCGCAACCTCCATTTCGAGCAAGCCATCGCGGTCTGGGAGATGGCGCTGTCCGAGTATTCGAGCCTGGCCGGCGCCCGCTCGCTGATCGAGGAAGCGCGGGGCCGCATCGATCAGGCGGTGCGCGAAAAAGACCTTGAGGAGAAATTCGTCACCGGCGTCAACCTGTACGAGCAGGGGAATTTCATGAAGGCCATCGAGGTCTGGGAGGAAGTCCGGAAGGCGGATCCGCAGCGCAAGCTCGTCAACAATTATCTCGCGAGCGCCCGGCAGTCCCTGGACGATCAGATCGCGTGGCACCTGCGGGAGGGCGACCGGCTGCGCGAGCAGGGAAATCTTTTGAAGGCCGTCGAATCCTATCAGGCCGCGGAAAAATTGCATGCCGACCATCCGGAAGTTCGCACGCGTCTGGCGGACGCACGCAGCGGCCTCGCTACACAGTTGGCCCAGTGGATGGACCAGGGCCGGGCGGCGGTCGACGCCGGCCAGTACGAATCGGCCCGCGCCGCGTTCCGGGCTGTCTTGCGCGTCGATCCCGAGAACGCGGGTGCCCGGACCGGCTTGAACGAGATCGACCGCTTGAGCATGGCGCGCGCCGAGGCGGAGCGCGCCATCGCGATCGAGGGCGCGCCCGTCGTGGACCGCTCGGCCGAACACATCGCCGGATGGTTGCAGGAAGCGGACCGCTACCGTCAGAAAGTCCAGCTCGCGGTGGATCAGAACCGGACGGACCTCGCGATGCAGCGTGCCCGGCATGTGCTGTCTCTCTACCGCCAGATCCTCACGCTGGACGCGCGCCATGCGGCGGCGCGGTCCGGCGAGACGGAATGGGCCCGGAGGCTTGAAGAATTGCAGCAACGATGGAAAACAGAGAAGTCGGGCGCGATCAGCCAGTATATCTTCTCGGGTCTCGGCCACTACCAGGAGGGCCGCCTGAACGAAGCGGTCGCCGACTGGAACCGGGTCCTGGCGATCGATTCGGACAACGTGAAGGCCCGGGATTACATCGAACGCGCCCGGAAGAAGATTGAGAAACTGAAACGGAACGAAACCGAATGAGAATTTTTCGCATGACAGGCGTCCTCGCCGTACTGATCGTGCTCGCCCCAGACGCAACTATTCACCTCCTCTCCCCCCGCAGGGGGGAGAGGATTGAGGTGAGGGGGGCGGAGGGCGGCGATCGAACCCTGCCACCCTCACCCCTACCCTCTCCCGCCGTAGGCGGGAGAGGGGGGATTGCTCCGGGCAAGAATTGGGCCATGTCCGACGCGTCGTTTGGGGCGGGCTTGCAAATCAAGTCCATCGCGCAGGTCGGCCCGGAATTCTGGGCGGGCACGACCGACGGGATCGTGCGGGTCCGGCTGGTTGACACGGCGGCCGGTATGGAGCAGGTGGGCCGCATCGGCCCCGAGCACGGATTGCCGGGCCGATACGTGTCCGGCCTCCTGGCGCACGGGGGGACCGTGTGGGCCGCCACGGATGGCGGACTGGCCGGTCTCGACCGGTCCGGCGCGGTGAAAAAAGTTTTGCAGAAGCAACATGGTCTTTCCGGAAATTTTCTCACGGCGCTGGCGGCCTGGCGCGGCAACCTGTGGATGGGCACGCGGGGCTGGGGTATCACGCGGATGAACCTGTCGACCGGCGATCTGGATTACGCCGTGTTCGGGAAGGGCCGCGAATCGAATGACATCACCGCGTTTGCCCCCGGCCCCGCCGACTTGTTTGTCGCAACGCGCGCGGACGTCCGGCGCTATCTACCGCGTTCCGATGAATGGGAATCCATCCCTTTCATGGAAGGCTACGCCATGCCGGCCTTCACCTCGGCCGTCCTTGCAGGGCAGGAACTCTGGCTGGGCTCGGCCGAGCGCGGCGTGTTCCGGTATCATATCGACGAAACCCGCTGGGAGCACTACACGACGCTGCAGGGACTGACGGACGACGAGGCCCGGCACATCGCGGCCAACGGCCTGGAACGGCTGGTTTCCACCGTCGACGGAATCAGCCGCTACGACGCGGAAACGAAAACCTGGGAAAAAATATATCTCTTTCCGGACCGTTCCCGGTCCGAGTCGATCAACCGGATCCTGGTCACTGAAAAGGGATGGCTGATCGGAACGGAATCTCTGGGACTCGTCCTGCGGCCCTTCGTCCGGCCTCTGATCCAGTTTGAGCCCGACATCGAAATATTTTCTCCGGGCCAGATCAGGGTCGATGTGTTGACGACCGAACGGACCCGCCTCGCCGCAGTGCGCCTTCCGGGCGCCGACCGTTGGGACAGCGGCCCCGTTCGCGTGGAAGGCCGGAGCGTCTGGCTGGACAGCCGGCAGAGTTTGGGCGGTGTCGCGGTGATGAAAATCAGGACAGACCGAAATGAAAGCCAGTTGAGACTGCCGGTCGACCATGAACCCCCCCGGCTCGTCCGGCTCGACCGGCCGGGATTTTCCAGAACGCCGGCCGTTTCGATCAAGGGCCAGTTGGAGGACGACGCCTTGGCCAAGCTGACGGTGTCGCCGGCCGGCGCGCTCCGCCGTTTCGATCCGACGACCGGAAAATTCGAGATCGAGACCACGCTGTCCGCCGAAACGCAGATGATGGTCCTCACGGCCGAAGACCGTTTCTTCAACACGGACGAATTCCGCGAAACCCTTGTGTGGGATTCCGCGCCGCCGCGTCTCGCGTTGGATTCCACCCCGGCCAGAACCTCCGATCCAGCTCTGCGCGTGACCGGCCGTGTGATCGACCGGTTTCCGGACACGGTTCTGTTCGACCCGCTTCCTGTCTTGGTGCAGGGCGGCGCCGATTCATTTTCGGCGGATTTCCTTCTAAGAGAGGGACCGAACGCCATCATCGTCACCGCCAGGGATCTTGCCGGGGCGACGGTCCGGCAGCGGCTGGACGTTCATTATGCGCCCGTCCCCGGACTGTTTGATGGCGCCCGCATCGCGGTTCCCGGCGCCGTGGTCGGAGGCGACATGGTGATCCGCTCGATTCTCTCCTCGTACGAACGTCTGGGCCGGGAAGAGCGGCGGCCCCAGCCGCTCGATCTTTACATCGAAACCGTGGCGGCGAAGCCCGATAAGCTGTCCCGCCTGGCCCTCCTCTTTTACAAGGACGCGCGCCTTCAGAATTTCCTCGCGCAGATCAACCGGCTCGATCCCGCCGTCCCGGTGAAGGCCGGAAGCCGGCTGGTGGTCCCCCTTCTCGTCTTTCCGTCCTCTCCCCAAATCCTGCCCGCGCCGGTCGACCAGTTTCAGTTGACCGACGTGCGCGAGCTTTCGCTCAAATCCGATACGCCGCTTCTCGTCACGCCGCTCGAACTCTCCCTCGCAACGGCCCGAAAATGGCTGAAGTCCCATCTGCCGTTGCCGGCGCACCAGAATCCGCCGGCCGGCATGGACCGCCGGCTCGAGCAACTCTACGAATCGGCCATGAACAGTTACGTGGAAGGAGACACGCTGACGGCCATCCGAGCCTTAAGGCTCCTCAATCATTATACGATCCTTGTTCAGGCGTATTGTCAGGAATCTTTCAGGGAAACCCTCTCCTCCCTCGCCGGCCGCGTCACCGACTCGGGATTTCCCGCCCATCTCCGCACGCTCCACCGGCTGGCCGAGCGCGCCCTGAGCCTGGGCAACTGGCAGGACGCCGGCGCGCTCCTTTCGGAGCTTCAGGCGAGATTGCCTCCGCCGGCCGCGCCGGTCAAACCGGAGCGCGGGAAAAGGCGACGCTGAGGGGGGTCACTGCCCCGCCGCGATCTCCGTCTCCAACTCCTTGAAGATTACCAGCGCGTCCGGGACGAGGCCCTCCCGGAGGTAGACCTCCGCCAGGCGGCGCTTGCGCTCCAGCGCCTCCCACGGCTTCCCGTTTTCCCGGCGCTTTACGATGGCCCGCGAAAACTCGCTCATCGGCTGTTCGATCATGGAGGAAATGCTCTGGTCCATCTGATCGATGAGCCGGTTGAGATGCAGGAGGGTCGAATCCTGTTCGATGAGACGCTCCCCCTCCAGCGGCTCGACGGCGCGCCAGAGCCCTTGGAGATCGACCCACCGGTCCGGAAACATCAGCTTCGCGCCCCGCTGACCCAGTCCCGACAGGCTCTGTCCCATCTGCTCCTTCCGCCGCTTCAGTTCCGCCGCGCGCTCGGTCTGTTTTTCCTGAAACTGCTGCAAAAGTTGCACGCACTCCCGGAACAGATCGGTCGCCTGCCGCGCCGCTCGCGTCGCCTTCTCGCGCGTGTACTCGCCCTTGACGGTCTGAAATCTCTTGAAGGCCGCGTCCGCCGTTTCAAGAAGATCTTTGCGGTCGCCGGCGACCGTATAAAGTTTTTTGATGAGCCGCCCCATGCGTTCCACCGTTTGAAGGTATTCCTCTTCGGCGTGTTCGCGGGCATGGCGCGTCAGAAAATCGAGCGTCATCTGCGCACCCCGTTCCGCCTGCCGCAGGTGGATCAGCGCCTGCTGCCAGGCGCCGCGCTCGTAGCCGGCGAGCGCCTCGTCAAACCCCTTGAGGATCTCCTGATAGGTCTTTCCATCCATCCGCGGCGCGTCCCATTCCCGGAGCGACACGAGCGCAATTTCAATCTCCCGGACCCTGGCCTGAAACGTTTGGCGCGCGGCCCGCGCAAGTGCGGCGAGTCGTGTGTCGATCGATTCCACCTTTGCCATGGCCAGCTCGATGTCGGGCGACTGCATGGAACGAACGGCGCGGTGCGCCGCCTGAAGATCGATCAGGTCCCGGCGCTGATCCTCGGACAATAGCTCGACCGGAACGCTGTCGATCCGGTTCCGGATGGCTTCGAGCAGGAGATTCAGCCGCTCCCGGCGGTACGTTTGCTTTTCTCTCTCCCCGCGCGCGGTGCCGATGGCCCGTTCATAGTGGCCCTGCGCAATCCGGGCGTATTCGATCGCTTCGGTGTGCGCGCCTGATGCAAAAGATTTTTCGGCGCTCCGCTCGAATCCCCGCGCGAGCTGTGCCGCCTCGCGCGCGGCCTCCGCGGGCTCCAGGCTCTCCAACTCCCTGCGCTTTTCGCGCAGTCCTACCATCGCCTGCTCACTCTTGTTTTTTGCGACCTGCGTCATCCAGTCGCGGCTGAACTCTCCCGTCAGGCTCCGCGCGCCGTCTTCGAGCATCTGTTCCGTCGTGACGGGATTCCGCGCCGGCTTCGAGGTATCGGTCGCGCCGCCTGTACGGATCCGGCCGGCGTCGGAGACGCCGGCACTTGGGGCGCCGGAGGCGCTGACCCGCGCCGTCCAGACCGGATCGTAAATTTCGGGGAAAATTAATTTTCCGTCCAACGTCAGGCGCCGCGCATCCGCGGCGCCCGCGAGTCCGGCGTCGACGATCAAAAACGCGTGGACGGCCTCGGCCTTCGCGCGTTTGCGCAGTTCCTCCGACGAAACGGGGCCGCGCCGGATTTCGCGGCTGACGTCGACGAGGTCAAGCCGGTCCAGCGCTTCCTCCAGGAGTTTCGCGAGATGGTCCTCCTCGGGGGCGGCCAGGCCCTCCGACCGTAGCAGAATCCGAATCCGGTCGCTCGCCGCAATCTGCGGCCGCACGTCGTCCGCGCGGCCGGGGTCGGCGCCGGCCAGCGTCAGGATCGCAAGGATGGCGGCCGGCAGCCCACGCACACGCAGGTCTCGCATCCGGCCGCTCAGGATCCGGCCGGATGGAAGTACTTGATCAACCGGAGCCGGTTCTCGCCGGATTTTGTGCGCGTGTGTTCCCAGCGGTCCACCACGGACTTGATGATCTGAATCCCGTATCCCCGCTCGGCCCGCTGTGCGATGGCCTCCCGGACCGGAATGCGCGGATACTCGCCGAAATCGAACGCCTGACCCGAATCGCGGATCACGATGCTCATCTGGCGGCTGGTAATTTCAATCTCGATGATCATCGGCCTCGCCGGGCCGTCCTTGTAGGCGTGCCGGATGACGTTGGCGCAGGCCTCGTCCACCGCAAGCACCATGGAGTAGAGTTCTTCAGGATGGATCCGCAGCGCTCCGGCTTCCTTCAGGATGGTGTTCCGGACAACCTTGAGCGCATCCGGCTGCGCGGCCAGCCGCAATACCGTCTTCCTAAGTCTGGGTCCCGCCGATTTTTTCCGTTCCTGTGTTTTCGCCATGCCCGCGTCGCTCCTCAGGCCACCCGTTTCACGGCGACCATCGTGATGTCATCCGAAGGCGGGTTGCCGGACACGAAGGTGGTGATCCGCTCCTGGATTTCTTCCAGCATCTCCTGCGCGCCGCGCGTTCCGCACTTCCGGATCGCCTCGTACAGCCGGTCCATCCCGAATTGCTCGTGGTCCGGATTCATCGCCTCATCGACCCCGTCAGTATACTGGATCAAAATGTCTCCGGTCAACAAGACCGTCTTCTTCGTCTCGATCATCCCGTCGAACCGCTCGGGACTCACCACGCCCAGCGCCATCCCGCCGCAGTCGATCTTCTCCACCTCTCGGGTCTTTGCGCGGTAAATCAGCGTCGTGTTGTGCCCGGCGCTGCTGAATTCGGTCTCGCCGGTGCCGCTGTCCACCAGGCCGTAGAACATGCTGACGAAAATCCCCGCCTTGATGTCCGGCTGCAGCACCGCGTTCGTCCGGCGCAGCGTGTCGGCCGTCGACAGCGCCAGCGTCACCTGCGACCGCAGAATGCTCCGCGTCATCGACATGACCACCGCCCCCGGAAGGCCCTTGCCGGCCACGTCCGCGACCACGACCGCGATTTTTCCGCGGCTGTCCCTCTGGACCGGGATGTAATCGTAATAGTCGCCGCCGACGTCCTTCGCCGACTTGTAATACGCTCCAAGATCCAGGCCGAGGACCTTCGGAAGACTTTTGGGCAAAAGCGCCTGCTGGATCTCCGTCGCGATTTTCAGCTCCTGGTCGAATTTTTCCGTCTCGATCAATCTCCGCTGCGCCGCCTTGAGGTCCTGCGTCATCTCATTGAAGGTCCGCGCGAGGTCCCCCACCTCGTCCCTCGACCGCACTTCCACCTGATGGTCCAGATTGCCGCTCCCGATCACCCGCGCGCCCGCCGCCAGTTCCCGGATGGGCCGCACGATCATGCTGACCAGCACGACCGAGCAGGCGACGCCGAGCGCGACGAAAATCAGCGTGATCAGCGTCACCCGCCTCCGGACCGACTGCGCGACGCGGCTGACTTCCAGCGCGGCCTGCTCGATCGCCTCCAGAATGGGCTGCTTCGACACGGCCACGTACGCCGACCCCACCGTCAGGCGGATGGTCTTGTCCACGATCGGCCCGCTGACCAGCACCAGCGGCTCGCCGTCCGGCCCGGTCGTTTCGTCAAAACGCACGTCGGTCCCCGCCGGCGCGACGCCTCGGGGAAGCTCGTACATCGGAGGATTTTTCACCATCGGGACGACGAGCCGGCCATCGACGACGATGTGAATGTACCGGATGTCGGAGGACCGCGACATCTCCCGGACAAATGCGTCCACCGTCAGGTAGTCCTCGATCGACAGGGCCTCGCTGTTGGCCGTCAGAAACGCAAAAATGCTGCTGGTCCGTTTCTTGAGTTCCGCCAGCATGACCCCACGCTGATGCTCCGAAATGCGCTTCTCCATCTCCGCCTGCTGGCGCATCATCAGCGCCCAGATGGCGCAGATCAGCACCAGGATCAGCCCGAGCACCACGCCCGCAAACTTGGCCCTCAAACTCACCTGCATCCGGCTGGGTTCCCCTTATATATATACAGTATATTAATACAGCCTCTCGGCGGGCCGTTTGAGCACGGGCGTGTCGGTGGGGCTAAACCCCGGCAGTTTGGCCTGGATTTCGTGGACGGTATTTTCAAGAATCAATATTTTTTCCTTCCAGGGGCCAAACCCCTCTTTTCGTATTTCAAGGTCGTAAGTCCCAGGAATTAAGAATAGTTTTTTCTGCGGGGTTTTGCCGACCAGCGCGCCGTTGATGTAAACGGAGGCGTCCGGCGGCGTGGACTGGATCACAGCCATTCCGCGCTCAAGGGGGATAAACTGCTCCTCTTTGGACGCCCCCCGTCGGGCCGTGCATCCGACCGATGCGAACGCGACCATGAGCATGAACCAGACTGAGAAACGCTTCATCTTGAATCCAGTCATTAGCATCGGAAAAATGCGCCGTCAATCAGGTCAATGATAAACATCCTCCACGAACGAACACGAACCTGGAACACGAACGAACACGAACATTTTTACATGAGAAGAATGTTTAATTCGTGTCTGTTCGTGATCGTTCGTGTCGTTCGTGGCCAATGGTTTCCCTGTTTACCGGCCCCATTTCTCTCTGACGAATTTCTCCCTTGACGCTCTCACCCGGCGCAGGTATCAGGAACATGGAGCAGGTAAACGATCGCAAGGGGGAATTTGTCTGGCGCTGTACGTTGTGGCGACGCCTGTCGGGAATCTCGAAGATATCACTCTGCGCGCCCTGAAAATCCTGAAAGAGGTCGAGGCCGTCATCGCCGAGGACACGCGGACGTTCCGGAAGCTGTCTCTGCGGCACAGCCTGCCGCCGAAGCCCGTGTATTCCCTGTATCAAGGAAACGAATCGGCGCGCGTCGAACAGCTTCTGCCGAGATTGCAGGCCGGGCTGGAGGCGGCGCTCGTGACCGAATCCGGCACGCCCGCCGTGTCCGATCCCGGCGCGCTTCTGGTCCGCCGCTGCCTCGAATCCGCCGTGCGGGTCGTCCCCATTCCCGGCCCCTCCGCCCTCACGGCGGCCTTGTCCATCGCCGGCGTCTTTGCCGGGCGCGTGACGTTCGTCGGCTTTCTGTCCAGGAAAAATCCGGCGCTGGACCTCCTCGAGATTCTTCACAGCGGGTCCGCCGCCGTGTTCTTCGAACATCCGGGCCGGCTCGCGCGAACGATCGCGCAAGTTTCGGAAGCCGCGCCCGGCGCGCGCTTGGTCATCGGCCGGGAGCTGACGAAACAATTTGAGGAAGTCTGGTCCGGCACCGCGGCCGACGCGGCGGGCGCGTTCGCCGCGCGGACCGTCAAGGGCGAGGTCGTCGTCGTCGCGGAGCCGGCCCCGCCGTCGCCCCGGCGGCATGTCTCCAAGTACACGGCGGATCGGGCCTGATCGCGCATGTCGCCGCAGATATTGGACTGGGAAGCCGATGATCCGCCGGGTCCGAAACCGATCGTTTCCGCCATCCGCAAAAAGAAGCTGATCCTGTTTCCGACCGACACCGTCTACGGCATCGGCGGGATGATCCGGGACGAAATCGTCAAGGAGATGATGGACCTCAAAGGCCGAAGCCCGGACAAGAAATTTCCGATCCTTGCCGGGTCCCGCATGCAAATCGAAAAACTCGCATCCGAAATCCCCCAGCGCGCACGCATCCTCATGGCGCGCTTCTGGCCCGGCGCCCTCACCGTCGCGCTGCCGGCGAAAAAAGAACTCAGCCGGAGCCTCTGCGCCGACGACGGCACCATCGCCGTGCGGATCCCGGCCCACCGGCAACTGCGCGACCTTCTCAACCAGATCGGTCCCATCGTTTCCACCAGCGCCAACCGGTCCGGCCGGGGCGCCGTAGGGCGCTTTGATGACATCGACCCCAGAATATTCGAAGGCGTCGAGGTGGCCATCCGGGACGACCGGCATTCCTGCAAGGTCGCCTCGACCGTGGTCGCCGTCGAGGGGGACGAAGTGCACGTGATTCGTCAGGGCGCGATCCCGCCCGACGTTCTTCCGGATCCGCTTCGCGTCCTTTACGTCTGCGCCGGAAATACGTGCCGAAGTCCGATGGCGGAGGCGATCACGCGCGGCGAACTCGAGCCGCTCGCGGACATGGCCCAGGTGTTCTCCCGGGGTCTCATGGCGCGCGCCGGTGGGACGGCCAGCGAGGGGGCGAGCGCCGTCTGCGACGAAATCCAGGTCAGCCTCCAAGCCCATCTGAGCGCGCCCCTCATGGCCGAAGACGTCGCCCGGGCCGATTTGATCCTCACGATGGAACACAGCCAGCGCATGCTGCTCCTTGCGCTCTTCCCCGCGCGGCGCGACCGGATCTTCACGCTGAGGGAGTACGCCACGCGCAAGCCCGGCCCCGACGTGCACGATCCCATCGGCGGCGATCTCGAAACGTATCGCCGGTGCCGCGAAGAAATCCGTATTCTCGTTCGCAAGGCCCTCCGGCGGCTCCTCGGTAGTTTCACCTGATGGACGACCTGCGCCACACCCCCCTCTTCGACCAGCACGCCGCCCTGCAGGCCCGTCGTGCGGGATTCGCCGGATACGACATGCCGATTTTCTATCGCGGAATCTATGACGAGACCGCCGCGGTTCGAACCGCCTGCGGCATGTTCGACGTCTCCCACATGGGCCGTCTGGAGTTTCCGGCGGAGGCCGAGCCGTTTCTCTCGCGCCTGCTGACCTGCCGCGTTTCAGACATCCGGCCCGCGCTCGGCCGATACGGGCTGGTCCTCAACGAGTCGGGCGGAATTCTCGATGATGTGATCCTGTACCGGAAAGTCTCCGGAGATTTTCTATTGGTGGTCAACGCCTCCAACCGCGACAAAATCCTCCGATGGATCGAGGCGCGCGGAGGCCGCGCCCGCGACCGGTCCGACGCCACCGTCATGATCGCGGTGCAGGGGCCGAAGGCCGAGTCGATCCTGTCGGCCGTCGTTCGGCCGCCGGCTACGGGATCGCCGTATTCGACCGTGGCCGCGATCCCGTATTTCGGCGGCGCCGACATGGAATGGACAGGCCTCGGACCCGTGTGGATTTCCCGGACCGGCTACACGGGCGAGGACGGATTTGAACTGGTGGCGCCGAACGCCCAGGCCGAAAAAATGTGGCAATGGCTTTTAAAAGCTGGTAGTGTCGCTCCCTGTGGATTGGGCGCGCGCGACGTATTGCGCGTCGAAGCCGGCTACAGTCTCTATGGCTCGGACATGGATGAGACCGTCAGTCCATTCGAGTGCGGACTGAAATTCGCCGTGTCGCCCGCCGGCGGGTACTGGGGCGCCGAGGCGCTCAAGACCCGCGCCCCTCGCCGCCGGCTCACAGGATTGGACGCGGGGACCGATCCATCGGCGCTGATCCGCCACGGCCACGTGATCGTCCTGGACGGCCGCGAGGTCGGGCAGGTGACGAGCGGCGTATTCTCAAAGACCCTGGGCCGCAGCATCGGATTCGGATCGGTCGATGTCGCCGTTCCGCCGGACGCGGCGCTGGCCGTGAAAGGCCGCGGGAAGGAAATTCCGGTGCGGCAGGTATCACGGAGATTCGTCAAAGGCCGGGTGAAAGGGCATCCGGCGTGAAAGGGAGGATGCATCCATGGGTGCGCCCGCGGATTTGAAATTCACCAAGGAGCATGAGTGGCTGCGGCTGACCGGCAGCGTCGGCGTCGTCGGCATCACGCAGTTTGCCGCCGACCAGCTCGGCGACGTCGTCTATGTGGACCTTCCGGCGCCGGGCAAAGAGGCCAAACAGTCGGACGTACTGGCGTCGATCGAATCGGTCAAGGCCGTTTCCGACATTTACGCGCCGGTGTCCGGCAAAGTCACCCGCGTGAACGCGGACCTTGCGGCGACGCCGGAACTGGTCAATTCGGACCCCTACGGCCGGGGCTGGATGATGGAGATCGAAGTCAAGAGTCCCTCCGACGCGTCGTCTCTCCTTTCGCCGCAAGAGTACGAAAAACACATCAACAGCGGCAAGTGAGGCAGGCCCGGAGCGGCTGACCGCGATGGCTGACCAAGGCGCGCAAGGCGTGGGGTTCGTCCCGCATACGGATTCCGAAATGGAGTCGATGGCCAGGTCCATCGGCCTGTCCCAACCGGAGGACGTCTTCGCTGAAATTCCCAAACATCTTCTATGTTCCCGTCCGCTCCTCGGCCGGAGCGCCAGATCGCAGAACGGAATTTTGGCGGAAGGCTCGGCGCTCGCGCGGAAAACGCGGCTGGATCGCCCGACCTTTTTGGGCGCCGGGTTCTACGATCGCATGGTACCGCCGGCGCTGGTGGAGACGATTCTGCGCCGGACCGATTATTACTCGGCGTACACGCCCTATCAGGCGGAGGCGTCCCAGGGAATTCTGCAGGGGCTTTTCGAATACCAGCGGGCCATCTGCGCGCTGACCGGGCTCGACGTCGCCAACGCGTCGCTCTATGACGGCGCCACCGCGCTGGCCGAGGCCGTGCTGTGTCTGTTCGGCGCGTCGGAACATAAATCGGGCACGGTGTACGCTTCAACCGCGGTCCATCCGCATTACCGCGCGGTGCTTCGAACCTATCTTTCGGACCTGCCGCTGCGCCTGGTCGAAATTCCGTTTGTTTCAGGGGAAGGCCGGACGAACCCGGAGATGTTCCGGCCGGATGATCGGTCGCCGGTGATCGCCGTCATCGCCCAGAATCCGAACCTGTTCGGCGTGATCGAAGACATGAGGTCGCTCGCCGCGGCCGCGCACACAATCGGCGCGGGGTTTGTCCATATCTTCGAGCCGGCGTCGCTCTCGGTCCTCGCGGCGCCCGGCGAAGTCGGCGCGGACATCGCCGTCGCCGAGGGGCAGTCCCTGGGCCTGCCCATGGTCTATGGTGGGCTTGCGCTGGGCGTGTTCGCCGCGCGCGAAAAATATCTGCGCCGCCTGCCCGGCCGGCTCGTCGGCAAGACGCTGGACGCGCTGGGCCAGGAGGCGTACTGCCTCACGCTCCAGACGCGCGAACAGCACATCCGGCGCGAAAAGGCGACGTCCAACATTTGCACCAACCACACGCTCTGCGCGATCTACGCCGGCGCGTACGTGCGGCTTCTGGGCGCCGCCGGCCTGCGCGCGGTGGCGGAAACGTCGGCGGCGCGGATGGAGCAGTTTCTGGACGGACTGCGGCGGCTCGATCGGGTGGCCGGCCCGGCCTTCGGCTCGGCGTCGCTCTTCGAAGTGGCCATCCGCGCGAAATGCAAACTCGATCATCTGCCGGTTCTGGATCTGCACAAGTATTATTCCGACCTGCCGCATACCTACCTGGTATCGTTCACTGAACGGAGAACCGAGTCCGACGTCGAGTGGCTGCTTTCAGAAATTGAGAAAAGCGGAAATAGATGAGCCGGCTGTTTGATACCGCTGTTTCTTCCGGCATCCCCGCCTTGCCCGCCCATGCGCGCCGGGCCGCGCCGCTCGCGTTGGACGCGCTGCCCGAAAATGACCTGGTCCGTCATCATGTCAATCTCTCCCGCAAGAATCTCTGTGTCGATTCGAGTTTTTACCCGCTCGGGTCCTGCACGATGAAATACAGCCCGAAGGCTGGAGAGGCGGTCGCGTCCGAACCCGGATTCCTCCAGGCCCATCCCTGGCAGCCGGACTCCGAGGTCCAAGGCGTTCTGCAGGCGCTCGGGGAACTTCAGCAGGACCTCGCGGCGGTGACCGGCATGGAGGCCGTCTGTCTCTATCCGGCCGCCGGCGCGCACGGGGAACTTTGCGCGCTCAAAACCGCCCGGCAGTATTTCCGGCTGCGCGGCGACACGGACCGCACGGAAGTCCTCGTTCCGGAAAACGCGCACGGCACCAACCCGGCCTCCGCCGCGATGTCGGGGCTCACCGTCGTCGTCGTGAAGATGGATGCGACCGGCCGCGTGGATCTCGCGGACCTGCGGCAGAAAGTCTCCAACCGCACGGCCGTTCTCATGTTGACGAATCCCAATACGCTCGGCCTGTTCGAAACATGTATTGAGGATGTCGCCCGTGCGGTGCATGACGCCGGCGGCCTCCTCTACTACGACGGCGCCAACTTGAATGCGATCCTCGGACGCGTCCGGCCCGGCGACATGGGCTTCGACATGGTCCACGTCAATCTTCACAAGACCTTCTCCATCCCGCACGGTGGCGGCGGCCCGGGCGCGGGCCCGATCGGGGTCAAGTCGCATTTGGCGCCGTATTTGCCGGGCCCCTTTTTGAAACGGGAGGAGGGCGCATGGGGATGGGCCGAGGCGGACCGCCGGTCGATCGGGCGGTATCACGGCGCGTTCGGGAATTTTTTGAATCTCCTGAAAGCCTGGGTCTACTTGCGTCTCCTCGGGGATGAAGGCATTCGGCGCGTGAGCCTCGGCGCCGTCCTGAACGCCAATTATCTTCAGGAAAAACTCCGGCCGATGTTCCCCATCCCCTACGGCCACGGCCGGTGCATGCACGAGTTCGTCGCCTCGGCGATCGCGCTCAAGGACAAATTCGGCGTGTCGGCCATGGACGTCGCCAAACGCATTCTCGACGAGGGACTCTATGCCCCCACCGTCTATTTCCCCCTGCTGGTGCGGGAGGCGCTGATGATCGAGCCGACGGAGACCGAGCGCCGCGAAACCCTCGACCGTTTCGTGGAACTGATGCAGACCATCCTGCGCGAGGCCGAAACCAACCCGCAGCGCCTCCATGACGCGCCGATTCGCACGCCGGTCCGGCGCGTGGACGATGTCCGCGCCGCCCGTCATCCGATATTGAAATAAATCAAACCCACCACGCCTCTTCAGGACATCGCCCGGTCGGCGCCCCGTCTGCCCGGCGTCTATTGGTTCAAGGACGCGGCGGGCCGGGTCCTGTATGTGGGCAAGGCCGCCCGGTTGCGCGACCGGCTGGCCAATTATTTTTCCGCGCAGGCGCCGGACAAGACACGCTACTTCCTGGCCCGGGCCGCGCGGCTCGAAACGCTGATCTGCGCGTCCGAGTACGAGGCCCTCATGCTCGAGTACACGCTCATCAAGGAACACCGGCCGCCGTTCAATATCGTCTTTCGCGACGACAAGCGCTATCCCTACATCAAAATCACGGCGGGCGACTTCCCGCGGATCGTTCTCACGCGCCGGATCGAGGACGACACGGCGCGCGGCGCCCGGTATTTCGGGCCGTACGTGTCGGGATTCAACGTGCGCCGGATCCTCGACATGGTCCACCGGTTCTTCAAGATCCGCACGTGCAAGCGAAAGCTCGTGGAAGGAAGGAAAAGTCCGCCCCTGTGCCTCCAGTATTTCATCAAGCGCTGTGACGGCCCGTGCGAGTGTTTGGTGTCCAAGGCCGAGTATGCCGTGCAGGCCGCGCAGGCGGAACGCTTTTTGCGCGGAGACTACGAGGCGCTTCTGAGGGACCAACAATCGCGCATGCGCGCCGCCTCGGCGTCGAAATCCTACGAGCTCGCGGCGCTCTGCCGCGACCGGATCGCGGCCCTCCGGGAACTGTCGGAGAAACAGCGCGCGGCGACCGCGCGCGCCCGCGACATGGACGCCGTGTCGTTCGTGTCCGATCCGAACCGCGCCCGAATCTGTTTTTGCGTGTTCAAAGTCCGAAAGGGTCACATCACCGGAAGCTCCGGATTTGTCTTTCCGGCCGGCGGCGGATCCGAGCCGGAGGCGCTGGGCCAGTTTCTGATGGAATACTACAAACTGCCGGGCGGCGTGCCCCGGGAAATCGCGATCAAGGCCGAACCGCCGGACATGTCGAGCCTGAAGCGGTGGCTGGCCGAACGGTCCGGCCATCCCGTGCGGCTGTGGTCCCCGGGCCGGGGATACGCGCATGATCTTCTGGATCTGGCGGAGAAAAACGCGCGGGCCAGACTCTACGAGCGCGCCGACCCGCAGGCGGAGGAGGTACTGGACCGCGTGCGTGAAAAATTGCAGCTCGCGCGCCGGCCCGAGTGCATTCACGGCTATGACGTCGCCAACCTCGGCCCGGCCATCGTCACCGGCGCCCGGGTGGTGTTCCGGCGCGGCAAGCCGGACAAATCGCTGTACCGCTCCTTCGGCCTGCAGACCCTGGAAATCAAGGACGACTACGCGGCGATGGAGGAACTGGTCCGGCGCTCGATCCGGCGCGCCCTCGAGGAGGAATCGCCGGCGGCGCCCGACTTGATCCTCGTCGACGGCGGCCTGGGCCACGTCCGCGCCGCCCGCAAAGCCCTGGCGCTGCCGTGTGCTCCTGCTTCTCCGCCGTCTTCACCCCTCAGGAACTCTGGCTCCACAATCCAAAATCTAAAATCGAAAATCCAAAATCTCCGATTCGAAATCGTAGGCTTGGCCAAGGAGGAGGAGCTGATCGTCCTCGAGGATGGGGGGGTCGTTCGGCTCCGAAAAACGGACCCCGCGCTTCAGCTCCTCCAGCGGATCCGCGACGAGGCCCACCGCTTCAGCCGCCGCCTGCTCTCCACCCGGGCCTGCCGAAAAATGCTGGCCCGGGCCGAGCCGGGCCGGCCCGCGCCCGGACCCGCTCCTCGAGAAATTCGGTGAACAGCGGTGTTCAATCACTGTGCGCTGAAGCGCACAGACTGGAAATTTGATGCGCCGTCTCCTGGATTTCCCCCCTCTCCCGCCTTTGGCGGGAGAGGGCCGGGGTGAGGGTGGCCATTCTGGCGCCGAAGAACCCCCTCACCCTGACCCTCTCCCCCTTCGGGGGAGAGGGGATCAGACGATGTCTTCTGATATTTCATCCCCCTGGGAAAACGTTTTTGTTCGTGCAAGTTCGTGTTCGTTCGTGTTCGTTCGTGGCCAATGTTTTCCCGCCGTCTTGTAATGCCCCGCGCGCCCGCGGGCGTGGGGGGCGTCGCGCTTGGCGTGTTCGTGCGGGAGCCCGTGCCCGGCCGGGTCAAGCGGCGGCTGGCCCGGGAGGTCGGCGAGGGGCGCGCGTGCGATCTGTATGAGGGGTTCGTCCACGCAACGCTGCGGCTGGCCGGGCGCGCGGGGCTGGCGTGGCGCGTGTTTTACACGCCGGCCGGCGTCGGAGACGCCGGCACTTGGGGCGCCGGAGGCGCTGATCCGGCCGGCGCGGAGCGGCGGCTGCGGTTGCGGTTTGGGATTCGTGGCGTCATGTCCCGCCAGAGGGGCCGGACGCTGGGCGCGCGGATGCGTTGGGCGTTCGCTGAGATGCTGGCCGAATCGCCGTCCGTGATTCTGATCGGCAGCGATAGTCCCACGTTGCCGGCGGGATTCATCCGGCGAGCGGCGGCGCGGCTCCGCGACCACGACCTCGTGCTGGGGCCCGCGGAGGACGGCGGATATTATCTGATCGGGCTGACGCGCGCAGGATTTCGGAAGGCCGGCCGGGACCTGTTTTATCGGATCCGCTGGGGCGGTCCCACCGTGTTTCGAATGACCCTCGAACGCGCGATCCGGCGGCGGATTCGCGCGGCGATCCTGGATCCATGGTATGACATCGACACCTTGAAGGACCTGCGGCGCGCGGGATTTTGTTGACAGCGCCGGCATTTCGGCGTAGGCTGGCGAAACAAAGATGAACCGATGGTACGCGTGGGTGGACGACAAACTCTACGGCCCGTATCTTCCGGAGCAGTTGTCCGAGTTCATCCGGCCGGAGACGAGGTTGTGCCGGGAGGGCACGGAGGAATGGCGTGGCGCCCAGGATTTCCCGGAGCTCTCCTTTTTGTGGAGTGGCGTTCCCGTGGAGCTTCCGCCGAGCGTCGGCTGGATGGTGCGGCTGGAGGGTTCGGGGGCCATCCTCGGGCCGTTTGCGAGGGGCGCGCTTGCGGAGATGATCCAATCCGGCGAGGTGAGCGGCGAGGATATGGTGAAACATACGGACTGGGACGAGTGGGAGCCGGTGAGCAGGACCAAACTCGTGGAACCTCCCCATCCATCGGCCATCCCGCCGGTGGACCTGCCCAGCCCGGAGGGATTCATGAAGGTCATCCGGGAGATGTCAGACCAGGAACTATTGAAGGAACATGGCGAGAATTACAAGCAATACGCGCGGCGCGAGCGAAAGATCATGAAAGAGGAATTGCTTCGGCGGGGGCTCATCAAGAAACCCTTCTGAGCGAACGTTAAAACCGCTGATCTCCCTTCCACATCGCCAGAAACCGTTCCGCGAAACGCCCGACGACATCCGGCCGGCGGACGATCACGTTGATGTCATTGTACTCATGCAATGGCCCGTATCCCCAGTTGGTTCCGCCCACCACGACCGCGTCGTCCACCACCAGCACCTTGGCGTGGGTGATCACCTCTTCGGAATCGAATTTCACGGCGACTCCGGCCTTCTCCATCGCGCCGGCCGCCTCCTGACTGAACTTCAGCGTCTTTTCGGCGAAAGATCCGCCGGATTTGTCCAGAATCACTCTCACATCCACGTCCCGCCGCACGGCACTCGCCAGCGCGTCGATCAATTCCCGGACCGATGACCCTGGGCGGCCGACATTGGCGCCGTAGAGAACAACGTATACCCGCCGTTTCGCGGTTTGAAAGAGTTGCGTGACGGCCGGCAAGTACTGCCGGTTGAATATCAGGTCGACGTCCGCCGATCGAAACGGCGAAACGGCCGGCTCTTTCGATGCATCGTTCCACAGCTCGTCGAAGTAGGCGCCCGCCGCCTTCGCCGCTGCCGGATGGTCGAGCCGCACATTGGCCTCATTATTGTCGGAGATCGACTTGTCGCTGAAATTGGTCGACCCGACCATCACGCGTTGATGGTCGACCAGAATCATCTTGGCATGCGTTGTCCTGTCGCCGGGCTCCCGGTACTCGCGCGTCTCGTCCAGTTTGACGTCGATGCCTTTTTTGGCCAGCCACTCAACGTTTTTCCGGCTGGCGCGGACCGAGTCGTCGACGAGCATCCGGACGGACACGCCTCTGCGGGCGGCGGCCAGAATCGCCTTTTCGATTTCCCGGACGGCACCATACGACACATACTCGTACTGGATGATCCGGACGCTCCGCCGGGCGTCGCCGATCATGTCAAGCACCGCCGGCAGATACTCCCGGTTCAGAACGGCCACGGCGGAGTCGGCCGGCGCCGGAGGCGCTGACCCGGCCGCGGCCGGCCGGGACAGTGCGGCGAAGAGGGCGCAGAAAGACAGAGCGATCCATAGAACGTTGTCACGCATGGGAACGCGGTCGAGGGTAGATTTTTTCACGCGCATATGCAAGCCCACGTGGGCGGATTTGATTCCGTCGGGCCGGCGTGGTATAAATGGACTGTGAAAAAATTCTCACGTTGTGACGCGGCGGATTACGCATGAAATACATTTTTGCCAGTCCCGCCATGAAGGCAGTCCAGTCGAAGATACGGCAGGTGGCGCCGACCGATTCGACCGTTTTGGTCACGGGGGAGTCGGGGAGCGGCAAGGAGGTGGCGGCGCGGCTGATCCACGAGCAGAGCGGGCGGCGCAGGAGTCCGTTTGTGGCCGTCAACTGCGCCGCCTTTCCGGGGTCGCTTCTGGAAGTGGAGCTGTTCGGCTATGAGCCGGGCGCCTTCACGGGCGCGCAGCGCCGGCACCGGGGACTTTTTGAGCAGGCGCATCGGGGAACGCTTTTTCTGGACGAGGTGGCGGAGCTGGATTTGGGCTTGCAGGCGAAGTTTCTGAGGGTAATTCAGGAGAGGCGATTCCGGCGGGTGGGGGGCGAGGCCGAGATCGAGGTGGACGTGCGTCTGATCGCCTCAACGCACCAGGACTTGAAGAAGCTGGTGGAGGACAAGAAGTTCCGCGAGGACTTGTTCTACCGGATCAGTGTGTTCCCGATCGAAATTCCGCCGCTTCGCCGCCGTCCGGAGGATGTTGTGAGTCTGGCGGCGCACTACATCGAGCATTTCAACCGGGAGATGGCCAAGCGGGTGGAGGGCGTGACGGAGGAGACGCAGCAGATTCTGCTGAACTACCCCTGGCCCGGCAACGTCCGGGAGCTTCGGAACACCATCGAGCGCGTGATGATCCTGCGAAGCGAGGGCCGGATCCGGCCAGAGGAAATGCCGCTGGAAGTCATCACCGGCGTCGAGCGCCTTCCGACCGCGGACCCTGAAATTTATATCCCCCGGGGGACTGCAAAAATACAGGAGGAACCCCCGGTCCTCCTCCAGTCCCCGGCTCCTTCCGCCCCTGCCGTTTTGCCCGGCGCGCCCGCGGCGCCCGCGCCGCCGGCCGGGTCAGCGCCTCCGGCGCCCCAAGTGCCGGCGTCTCCGACGCCGGCCGAGGATTCGGGTGACGGACGTGACCCCCTGACGCGGGCGGACCTGAAGCACCTGGACCGTCAGGTGGCGCGATTCGAGAAGGACCGGATCAAGGCGGCGCTGAAGCTGGCGGAGGGAAACCAATCGGAGGCGGCGAGAATACTGGGCATCCGGCGGGACACGCTGCGGTTCAGAATGAAACGGCATAGACTGATGAAATAAGTCTATAAGTCTATGTCCGGCACCTAGACTCGCCTAGACTCGGCCCTATGTTGCAACCCTATAAGCATGAATGATTATTTGTCATTTGTTATTGGTTATTGGATATTTCCAAATAACAAATAGAAAACAACAAATGACCAATAACAAATAATCTTTCCGCATCCGTTCCGTGACATCAACTGTCCGGCGCTCATGATAAGTTCGGCGCATGTATAGAGAATTATTTCTCACAACGCCGCCCTCATGCCATCGATTTTTGCAACCGGATTTTTTGGCTGTGTCGTAATAGACACAACATCTAATAATAATAGAATATTCCTATTCCTCCGCCGCAATGGCGATTTGCCCTTCGATTCGGATGCCGTGATCAGATTATGCTGTTCGATGCCTGCATGCTTGTTTCTGAACTTTTCATAGGGGAAAATCCACGACAACTTTCTGAATAGAGAAATATTTATCAACCAGGCTTCACTTCAGATGCCAGAAATGAACCATGCAGACCATGATGGCATCTAATATCTTCATTATCAACTAATTAAACCACAGTCCTAATACAGGTACAGTTTTTGCAAACCCTATTATTATATGTATATAAATAACCGTATATTACTAAATGCGTTTCTTGCAGCTATTCACTTTCTTACCCCGCGAGGAGGGGAGAGGAAATACTATAGGCCGATGGTGGCGGGACTCCTGTCTGTCTGGGCGGTGGCCGGGTGTCCGGAACGGGCTTGGGCGCTTCTCATGTCGGACACGCTGGTGATGAGCCGGTTGTATGCGCAGCCGCCGACGACGGTGGACGCGGACGGGCAATATATTGAGATCTACAATCCGACGAAGGACACGGTGGATTTGACTGGGATGCAGTTGGAAGTGAACGGCACCGGGGGCCAGGTGGGCGTCGGCGAGGATCCGGACTTGGACGCCGGCGGTGTTGACGTGATTCCACCGTTTGGCTGGTATTTGGTGCATGACAGCGATGTGGCGGACGCGAACACAGTGCAAACAAACGAATACGGCAAGACCACCGGCATCACCGGCGGCGACGGGGACTTGGCCGCCACCCGGGACGGCGTTTTCGATGCGGCCGACGAGTTGTTGATCAACAACGCGATCGGCACCTCCCAGCGCCTGCAGCTTGAGTGGGTGAACGACGTCACGATTGACATGGACGAGATCGCGATCCAGAGCACGTACGGCACGGGTATTCTGCGGCAAGCGCTGTCGTCTCGGAGCGTCGTGATCCGTTTGCCGGGCCGCCGGCGGAGTACGACCTGGCGCGCGGGCGCGGGCATCAATGCGGACACGGACGCCGGCAATTTCGAGATCGACACCGGCGGCGCCGTGAGCGACAGCCGGCCGCACACGACGTCTTCGCCGCATGAGCGGATGATCTTTCACGTGGCGCCCCTCGTCAAAACCGTGTACATGAACGACACCTTCACGGTGGCGGTGACGGCGGTGGGCCGGTATGTGGTGTCGTCGGAGCAGGACCTGTGGTTTTTCGACCCGTGGGAGGGGTTCGACACGGTCGTCCAGGATTATTCGGCCGACACGTTCGGCCCCTTTGCGTTTTCAAATGTACTTTTGAACGACACGAACTCCTTCTTCTACCAGAGCGGCGACCTGCGGGACACGAGCGGGTCTCGGGGGTCGCGGCGGTCCGAGGCATTCTTCGTCGGCGGCGTTTGCTCGTCGGTGATCGGGCTGTACACGCAGTCCGCCCTGGGGGACACATGGACGTACGCGGTCACGGACAGTTCGCAGCACGTGATCCAGTACAAGGACGCATTTTGTACGGGCTACGCCTACCTATATATTCAGACGCACGCCAAGGCCCGCGTGATCTCGGTGTCGGGCGGCGACACGACGACCGTTTACGCCGGCACGCGCCTGTATTTGCAGGTGCACGACACGGACCAGAACGCCGCCGCGGGCACGCAGGACAATGTGACGGTGACGGTCTACTCGAAGCTGGGCGGCGACACGGAGACGTGGACGCTGACGGAGATCGCGACGGGCCTGACCGGGTTTTCGATCCCGTTCCGTGACACCGGAACGGGCCTTCCGCTGACGGCCAGCGAAGCGATCGGGGGCGGGGAGAACAACGGGCTTTTGTACGTCAAGGAGGGCGACAGCGTTTTCTTCCAGTACGTGGACGCGACCGACCCGTACGGCGACACGGTATGGAGCGACAGCATGATCGTGCATTTCCCTTCGTCGGACGTTCAGTGGCGAAACGGCGCGGCCACGGCGAATGCGGACACGTACACGACCGTCATCGATTCCGGGCATCTTCAGGTGACCGATCCCGACGCGAACGTCGATTTTTCCGCGGCCGACACGATCCGCGTAACGGTGCGCAACGCCGAAACAGGCGACAGCCTGACGTACGTGCTGACGGAAAACGCCGCCGCCTCGGGCATTTTCACGGCGCCGGGCCTGCCGATCGTTTTTTCGAACACGGGTCCCATTCCGTCGAGTTTCGCCGACCGGATATTGCTCGTGGGCCACAAGGACTCAATCACGGTGATCTACAACGATCTGTGGGACAACATCGGCGGCGACGGCAGTGACACGTCGCAGGACTCGGCGACGGTCTATAACCGTCAGGAGGCGTCCGGGGTAGTTTTGTACGAGGACGCCTCGTTCATCGACGACGTCGACACCTTTCAGACGCGCGATCTCATGTACATTGCGGTCTTTGACACGGACGAAAACCGCGATCCGTTCCAGAAAGACACGATGGTGGTCGTCGTCCGAACCGGCAACGTTCCCCTGGGCGGCGGAGCGCAAGGGTTGGTGCTGGACACGGAGAGCTACACGCTGACGGAGTCGACGGACACGAGCGGGGAGTTTCGGAGCGTCGCGATCACGCTGACGGACACCGAGTATCCCTCGGTCGGCGACGGCCGCCTGAGCTGGGGCCGGACGGACACGCTGTTTGTGCGCTACGACGACGTGGACCCGAACTCGACCGACACGTCGATCGACACGGCGGTGGCGGTGGAGATCACGACGGGCGGCACGGTGCGGTTTTACTGGGAGTCCGATTACACCGGCGTGACCGACACGTACTACACGCGTTCGGACAGCGCCTACATCGAAGTGAGCGACACGGACGAGAACTGGAACCCGCAGTCGAAGGACACGATCTCGGTGACCGTGGCGGCCGTGGACGATCAGGGCACGCTGGAGTTCGACACGGAGACGGTGATTCTGACGGAGAGCGGCGAGACGACGGGCATTTTCCGGAGCGCCGGACTCCCGCTTTCGGACCGGATCGTGGCGGCGCTTGCGGACGGAACGCTGACCGTGGGCGGCACGGACGTGATCCGCGTGTCGTATCAGGACCACAACGCGCCGTCGGACGTAGCGTCCGACACGGCGCTGGGCAACCGCCTGCCGACGACCGGCAGCGCGCGGTGGGTGCGGGACCTGTCGGGCCGCGAGGACGCGGACAGCGTATGGCTGGGCGACAGCGGCGGCGTGTGGATCGAGGTGATCGACACGGACGCGAACCTTCATCCGAACCGTCTGGACACGGTGGCGGTGCGTGTGCTGAACGTGCAGACGCAGGACAGCGAGGTCTTCACGCTGACGGAGGAGGGCGAGACCGCGGGCATCTTCATCGGGCGGGGCCTGCCGGTCCTGCTGACGAAGGGCAACACGGGCCCGGTGGCGGGCAATTACCATATCCAGGGCACGTGGGGCGACTCGCTGACGGTCTTCTACGGCGATTCCTTCCCCGGCTCCGGCGGGCAGACCACCGTGCAGGACACGCTGCACATTCACGACACGACTCCGGTGGTTCTCTTCAAGAGCGCGGCCTTCGACAACACCGACACCTACACGACGGGCGCGTCGATTTATCTGCAGGTGGAGCACATGAGCGCGAACGTCGATTTCCGCCGTCGGGACACGGTGTCGGTGATCGTGTACGGCTACCAGCGCAAGGACACGGAGCGATGGGAGCTGACGGAGACGACGGACAGCAGCCTGATTTTCCGCACGAACATCAATCCTCTGCCGAGCAGCACGAACACGAACGACTCGACGGGCAACAGCGGCAAGCTGTTCGTCGCGGCCAACGACATCATCACCGTCTACTACACCGACCCCTTCACCTCGACCCTCAACAGCCAGGACAGCGCCAACATTTCTCTGATCGACGACGGCCAGATCACGATGGTGGCGCCGGACAGCACGACGCTCGACACCTTTCCGGCCGGCCGGCAATATCTGTACATCCGGGTGCAGGACCTGGACCAGAACAAGGCCGACACCTACGCCGACACGTTGTCGATCCATGTGGAGAGCGCGCTGGGGGGCGACTCGGAGACGTTTCTCGTGACGGAGATCAGCGCGACCGCCGGCATTTTCGACGCGACTCTGTGGGTGACGACGGACACGGCCTTCGGCCAGGCCGTGGGCAACGGCGCGTTGTGGGTCACGAAGGGCGACACGCTGCGCGCCTTCTACTACGATCCGGACGACCCGACGGACTCAGGCTTCGACACGACGCCCGTCATCTGGGAATCGGGCGTGACGCGGTTCATCACGAGCGCTGGCGCCGACGTGTCGGTCTACACGCTGTTCGACAGTCTCTACATCGAAGTCTCAGACGCCAACGCCAACCGCCGCCCGACGAATTTCGTCGAGACCGTGACGGTCACGGTGTACAACTACGGCGTCGGCGACACCGAAACGCTGGTCCTGACCGCCACCGGCGACGTCTCGATCGTGTTCCGGTCGGACTCGCTGCCGACCTCGAACTATCTGGGCAACGGCGCGAACAACCGGACGCTTTTGACGGGCATCAACGACTCGGTCGTGGTGCGGTACATCGACGTATACGACGCCCCGGACGTGGCCGAGGATTCGGCGAGCATCGGAGACACGTCGATCGGCGCGGAGATCGGCCTGTTCGACAAGGACTCGGGCGTGGACCTCACGGACACGTTCATGGCGCGGTCGGATTCGGTGTACATCCAGGTGATCGACACAGACGAGAACAAGGACCCGCGCGCGCTGGACACCGTGACCGTCACGATCTACGTGTCCGACACGTCGGGCCTCGTGCGTGACACGGAGACGCGGGTGCTGACGGAAAGCGGCGCCGCCTCGGGCGTGTTCCGGAGCGTGGCGCTGAATTTTACGGACACGTTCATCTCGCCGACGCCCCTGAACGGTCTATTGGAAGTCCGCAAGCACGACACGTTGCACGTGACCTACACGGACCAGAGTTCCGCGTCGGACACGAACGTCGACACCGCGCTGATCAAGTTCGTCGCGCTGAGCAATCCGGCGCAGCCGCGGGACGGCCACGAAACCACAAACGTGACGCTGTTGGTCCGGTGGCGTCCGGACGACGACAGCCCGCAGGTCGACTCGTACGCGGTGGAGGTTTCCAAGACGACGGGGTTTTCGTCGATCATTTTCGCCGACACCATCGACGGCGGCCAGACGAGCGACACGCTGAGCGGCCTGTACAACGACACGTATTACTGGCGAGTCCGCGCGATCGACTATCTGGGCAATTTCGGCGCCTCGTCCGACACGTGGGGGTTCCTGATCGACACGGACGTCAATCAGGTGACGCTCTCGGCCCCGGCCGACCTTCACGAGACGACGAACATGAGCCCGGTCCTCGAATGGACGGCGGTCCCGGACTCAAGCGGCGTGGACTCGTACGTGCTGGAGCTGGCGAGATCGACGTTCTTTTCGACGACGGTCTTCGCCGACACCGTCAACAGCACGCGGACGAACGACACGGTGACGGGCCTGTCGAGCGACTCCTACGCCTGGCGGGTGCGGGGGATCGACAACCTGGGCAACATCGGCGCCAACTCGGCCTCGCGGACGATCGTTCTGGACATCCTTTCGCCGAGAATCACGAAGATCGCCGACTCGTCCCTGTCGAACGGCCAGTCGGTGGTGAACGAGGACACGTACGTCCTCATTTATTTATACGACACCGGTTCCGGCTTTGACGGCACGGGCACGGCGGTCCTGAAGTGGAGCGGCGCCTTCAGCAGCGAGGCGAACATGACGCTTTCGAAGGTGGGCACGGACACGTGGGCGGCCGAGGGGATTCTTCCGCTGGGCACGCTGACGACGACCGGCCAGGTCACGTTCTGGGTAATCGCGCAGGACGACAACGGCAACGGCAGCCTGACGAGCGCGCTCTCACCCACGTATCTCACGAGTGACCCGGCCGTCATCACGGTTTTCGTGAACACGGTCACGATCAACGAGTTTCTCATCAACGACGGCACGACCGACTGGAACAACGACGGCAACGCGGGCGGCAACGACCAGTTTGTCGAGCTGATCAACGCCTACGAATCGGACACCGTGGACATCTCGCAGTGGATGATCGACGACGACGGCGGCGCCGCGGGCGTCGGCTGTTCCTTTCCGATCGGGACGACGCTCGGTCCGCGGATGATCGTGACCGTGTACCAGAGCCTGGCGGCCTACCGGTACAACGTGGACGGCACGGTCCGGGACACGTTCACGATGAGCGGGACGTGGTCGGCGCTCGACAATTCGGAGGGCGGGAACCAGACCCTGGAGGAGGACCGGGTACGGATATTGAACAAGAACAGCCAGGTGATCGTGTTTCAGGATTACAACCGGTCGGAGGACGACTCGGGCGCGAACCGGAGCTGGGCGCGTCTTCTGGACGGCTGGCCGACGCCGAACCTGCGCACGGGGGACGACATGTTCGCGTGGCCAACGCCCGGCAACACGAACCGTACGGGCGATGTGGACACGGGCCCGACGAACAGCGCGATGGAGTTCATCTTCAATTCGACCGGCCCGGACACGGGGGCGCGACTGGACACGGCGAGCGTGACGGTAGCGGTGCGGGACCCGAACGGCTATCTGGTGGCCGATTTCGGCGATCTTGGGGAGACGATCGTCCTGAGCCTGACGAACGGGATCACGACTTCGCCGGACTCGATGATCTACAACATTTCCGACAACGGCACCAAGACCGTCAGCGTGACGTTTTCGACCGACGCTTTGGGCGAAACGCTGACCATATCCTACCTGAAGATGTCGCGCTGGACCGCCGCGCCGCTGGTGGTCAAGGCAGTGTCGCCGTCGGACGGGTTCGAAACGACGTCGAGGCAGATGACGTTCACGTGGAAGGCCTCGGGCGCGGACACGTTCACGTGGCAGCTTTCGAAGACCGCCGCCTTCACGACGATCGTGGACAGCGCGGTTGACACGAAGGTCGCGACGCTGAAGAAGAACCTGCCCGATCCGGACACCTACTACTGGCGGGTCATCGCGCGCGCGGCGAACCAGTATCCGACCTACAACAAATACGAGACGATGGCCATCAAGGGTCTCGTCTACGACACCGTCGTCAACCAGGTGAGCCTGTCGCAGCCCGCGAACGGCCACGAGACGAGCGTGATCGATATCGTGGCGAGCTGGACGGCGGTGGTCGACAGCGTGGGCGTGGATTCATACGCGTTGGAGGTCTCGAAGAACACGGCGTTCACGGCGATGGCGTTCACCGATACTGTGGATGGCACGCGGACGAGCGACACGATCACGGGGCTGTACAACGACACGTATTACTGGCGCGTGCGCGCGATCGATGACCTGGCGAATTACGGCGCCTATTCGGCGACGCGAGGGTTTGTGACGGACACGATCGTGAACCAGGTGACGCAGTCGCTGCCCGCGGACGGGCACGAGACGACCGCCACCGGCATTGTGCTGGGCTGGACGCCGAACGCGGACAGCGTGGGCGTGGACAGCTACGCGTTGGAGGTTTCCAAAAATACGGGCTTCACGTCGATGGCCTTCACCGACACTGTGGACGGCACGCGGACGAACGACACGGCGACGAGCCTGTACAACGACACGTACTACTGGCGCGTGCGCGCGGTCGACGACCTGGCGAACGGCGGGCCGTATTCGGCGACGCGGGGGTTCGTGACGGACACGATTGTGAACCAGGCGGCGCTGTCGCAGCCTGCGGCCGGCCACGAGACGAGCGTGATCGATTTCCTGGTGAGCTGGACGGCCGTCAGCGACAGCGTGGGCGTGGATTCATACGCGGTGGAGGTATCGAAGACAACCGCGTTCACGGCCATGGCCTTCACCGACACCATCGACGGCGGCCAGGCGAGCGACACGGTGACGGGCCTGTACAACGACACGTACTACTGGCGCCTCCGCGTGATCGACGATCTGGGCAACGGCGGCCCGTATTCCGACACGCGCGGATTTGTGACGGACACGATCGTCAACCAGGTGAGTCTGAGCCAGCCGGCGGACGCGCACGAAACGACCGTCAACAATGTGGTAGCGAGCTGGGCGGCGGTCAGCGACAGCGTCGGCGTGGATTCCTACGCGGTGGAGGTGTCGAAGAATACGGGGTTCACGGCGCTGGCGTTCACGGACACCGTGGAGGGCACGCGGACGAGCGACACCGCGACGGGCCTTTACAACGACACGTACTACTGGCGCGTGCGCGCCATTGACGATCTGGGCAACGGCGGCCCGTACTCGGACACGCGTGGGTTCATCACCGACACGATCGTCAACCAGGTGAGTTTGAGCCAGCCGTCGGACGGCCACGAGACGAGCGTGATCAACATTCTCGTGAGCTGGACCGCCAATGCCGACAGCGTGGGCGTGGATTCCTACGCGGTGGAGGTCTCGAAGCTCACGGCGTTCACGTCAATGGCCTTCGCCGACACGATCGAAGGCACGCAGACGAGCGACACGGTGACGGGGTTGTACAACGACACGTACTACTGGCGGGTGCGGGCGGTGGATGATCTGGCGAACGGCGGCGCGTATTCGGCGACGCGAGGGTTTGTGACGGACACGATCGTAAACCAGTCGTCGCTGTCGCAGCCGGCGACCGGCCACGAGACAACGGCGATCGACATTCTCGTGAGCTGGACGGCGGTGATCGACAGCGTCGGCGTGGATTCGTACGCGGTGGAGGTGTCGAAAACGACCGCGTTCACGGCGATCGCCTTCACCGACACAATCGACGGCGGCCAGGCGAGCGACACCGTGACGGGGCTGTACAACGACACGTACTTTTGGCGGGTGCGGGCGGTGGACGATCTGGGCAACGGCGGCCCGTATTCCGACACGCGGGGATTCGTGACCGACACGATCGTGAACCAGACGGTCCTGAGCCAGCCGGCGGACGGCCACGAGACGACGGCCAACAACGTGGTGGTGAGCTGGGCGGCGACCGCGGACAGCGTGGGCGTGGATTCCTACGCAGTGGAGATCTCGAAGACCACGGCGTTTACGTCGTTCGCCTTCACCGACACCGTGGAGGGCACGTGGACGAACGACACGGCCACGGGGCTCTATAACGATACGTACTATTGGCGCGTCCGGGCTTTGGACGATCTGGGCAATGGAGGGGTCTTTTCGTCGACGCGCGGATTTATTACCGACACGATCGTCAACCAGGTTCAGTTGAGCACGCCCGTGGCCAACCACGAGACGAACGTCGGCCGCGTGGTGGCGACGTGGAGCGCCGTAACGGACAGCGTGGGCGTGGATTCCTACGCCGTCGAAGTTGCGCGAACCGCCGCGTTCACGGGCCCGGTATTCACCGACACGATCGACGGCTCGCAGACGACGGACACGCTGACCGGCCTTTCGAGCGATTCCTTCTACTGGCGCATTCGCGCGATCGATGATCTGGGCAACGGCGGCCCCTACGCCGCCCTCGGGGCGTTCGTCGTCGACACCGTGAATCCGCGCCTGACGAAATTCGCGGACACGTCGGTGCAGCACGGCGACACGCGGGGGAACGTCGACGCGCGAGTTTTCATTTACGTCTACGACACCGGCGTGGGCTTTGACGGCACCGGGACAGCGACGCTGTACTACAACGGCGTATTGACCGGCAGCGTTCTCATGAGCAAGAAAGACAACGCGTCGGGCACGTGGACGTTCGAGGCCACGCTGCCCCTGGGGTCGGTGTCGGACTCCGGCAAGGCGCATTTCTGGTTCGGGATCACGGACGACGTCAACAACGACAGTTACAGCAGCAGCCTGTCCCCGTACGTGACGTTTGAGGATTCGGCCACCCTCCAGGTCGACGTCACCGACAGCATCGTCATTGTCATTCCCGCTGAAAATCACGAGACCCGCGTGGCCACGATCACCGTGACCGGAAACTCCAACGGCGGCGCGGCCGACACGGTCCAGATCTGGATCGACGGCGGTGACACGGCGACCAACACGCACACGAGCGCCGGCTTGTGGTCCGTGTCCGGCATCCCGCTGCGGGACAAGGGCGCCCAAGTGCTGGTGTCCCGCCTTTTCATTCTGGGAACGCTTCGGACGAGCGACACGCTGACGAACATTGTGTATGACACGACGCATCCGAGAATCTCCGAGTACGGCGAGACGTCGCTTCGGCATGGCCATGTGGTGAACGCCGCGGACACGCGGGTATTTTTGCTCCTGACGGACACCGGTTCCGGCTTTGACGGAGGCGGCACCGTGACGCTCTACTACAACGGCGCCGTGGCCGGTTCCGCGCTGATGAGCGAGTACGACTCCAGCGGCGGCGCGTGGCGGGTGGAGGAAACCGTGCCGTTGTCGGCGGTCGCCAAGACCGGCAAAGTCCACTTCTGGATCGGCGCCCGGGACGACGTGAACAACGACAGCCTGAGCAGCGCGCTGTCGCCGTATTTGTCGAAGACCGATTCGGCCACCGTCACCGTGGTTGCGGGCGAAACGATCGCGATTTCGCTTCCGGCGGACGACCACGAGACGACGGCGGCGAGTTTCACCCTGCGCGGCACGTCGTCCGGCTCGGCGAGCGACACGGTGCTCGTGACGGTGAACGGCGCCGACTCGTTGACGGCGACCCATTCGGGCGCGGGCGTCTGGAGCGCGACCGGCGTCAGCCTGCAGGACGTGGGCGGCGAGTCGGTCGTGGCCCGGCTTTTTGTTCTCGGCGGCTACTACTCGCGCGCCGAGGACACGATCACCGTCCGGTACGACACGACGCATCCGAGGCTGTCGGCGCTGGGGGACACGTCGGCGCAGAGCGGATGGCTGGTGGACCCGGCGGACACGCGGGTATTCGGGTATTTGTTCGACTCGGGCGCAGGCATCGACGGCAGCGGCACCGTGACGCTGTACTGGAACGGCCCGATCACGGGCAGCGCCGCGATGAGCGAGAAGAACGCAGGCAACGGGACGTGGCCGATCGAAGCGACGCTGCCGTTGGGGTCGGTGACGCGAAGCGGCAAGGTGCATTTCTGGCTGGGCGGCGTGGACGAT
>MFPR01000037.1 GCA_001784175.1 Candidatus Lindowbacteria bacterium RIFCSPLOWO2_12_FULL_62_27 | reverse complement strand
AAGGGGGAATGTGGGGTAGAGGGTTCGGGAGAGGGGGCGCGTCTCCCGATAAAATGCCTCTCTTTTACCCACAGGAAAACCGGAAGACCCATAAAAGTTGATCCACTCTGTTCACGCACGACAAGCATGTGTCAAACAAACATGGAGGCTGGATAGAAAACCCCATAGATTGGTAGGAATTCCCAGCCGACGTCAGGTTACCCACGGAATGATCTTTTTCCTGCCCTCGCCAATTCGGCGGATTCCCCACCCGACGGGTGGAGAATCGGCGTTCCGACCAACATGTCACTAATGGGTGACGAATTGAAAGCTGACAGCCAGGTATCCGTCAACCGGTTATCCAGCCTTTATTCATTGCCGTTGGGGGAATCTTGCCTAAGCGTGGCCTAAGCCGGATGTTCAAAAAACGGCCAAAAACGGCGAAAAGCGGCAAACAGCGGAAAACGTAAGTTGGTATGAATCAATGGGCGCACGAGGACTCGAACCTCGGACCTCCTGCGTGTGAAGCAGGCGCTCTAACCAGCTGAGCTATGCGCCCGAAAAGAAGAACGTATCGGATATACTAAGAAACCACACGCCCGTCAAACGGGCGGGCGGGTCAGGAGGCGGGTTTGAAGACGGCGCGGGACGGCAAGCCCGAGGTGGAGGCGACGGCGCCGGTGGGCGTTTCGAAATACCGGTAGCTGATCGCGGCGACTTTGGAGATGAACCGCTTGGCGTCCCGGTAACTGCGGCCGGACCTTGTCAGAACGCAGATGATGTAGTCGCCCGCGGGGGAATAGACGATGCCGCAATCATGGCAGGCGCGCCGCAGGAGGCCCGTCTTGTGGGCGATCGTCCAGCCCGCCGGCAATTGCCTCGGCAGGCGGTCGTTGTACTTGGCATGCTTCATGAGCTCAATCATCCGCGCGCTGGAGTCCCCGCCGAATTTTTGGCCGCGATATATCTGTTCCAGGAGCATTCCCATTTCTCGGGCGGTTGTGTAATTTTCTATCCGGGTCCTCGGGGCCAGCGACAATCCCTCGCGGGTGATGTTGGTGGCGGTCAGGCCGAACGCGGCAAAACGCTCCCTGAGATATTTCATCCCGACAGCCCGGATGAGCAACTCCTGCGCGATGTTGTCGCTGTAGGCCATCATCTCTTCGAGAAGTTGTCCGATCGTGAAGACTTCGCCGTTCGGCCGCCACTTGATGTGGCCCGAACCGGACCGGCGGGCTTCCCGGGTGAGTACCATCGGGTGGTCCAAACTGAGTTCTCCCTTGCCGATTTTCTCAACCACGCCGATCATGATCGGCAGTTTGATGAGGCTGGCGCTCGGCATTTTTTCGTCCGCGTTGTACGCCCATTCCTTGCCGGTTTCCAGGTTCTTCACGTAGATGGAAACCCCGCCCTGAAATGTCCGCACGGCCCGGCGCATGTCCTGGCTCATGCGGTCGAAATCCTTGCTCGAAATGGTCGGGCGCGACGTTGCGGCTGCGGTGTCCGGCGCAGGGGACTCCGGCGCCGCCATGACGGACGACGGCAGGGCGGACGTATCGGCCGGTTCGGCCGTGGCCGAAACAGTGGCGGAGGCGCCCGTGTAGGCGGAGATGCCTTTTCCGACGATCAATCCCAACGCCAGCGCCACGCCGGTCAGCGAAGCAATTTTAAGAAGTTTCAAAATCCGATCCATGCCTGTCATGAATATTTTAAATTATACACTCCAAATAACCCTTCGGCAAACTTCAGACAAAATTAAAAATTATATTCATCCGCGCGGACCGTACTTGTAATAGACATGATACGCCTGCGCATACGCGACCGCCCACCCGCGCCAGCCGTCCAGAAGGCCCATCCGAAACACGAGACTCTTCAGGAACGCGGCGGGTGGGCGCGTCCAGCGGGCCAGGGCCGACGGCACCACCGGCGCAAGTCCGGCGAACCGGCGCTGTTTGTCGAGAAACCCGCGCCATGTGGCGGCCGTATAATGATTCAGAAATCCGCCGAGCCGCTCCGTCCGGCCAGAGACTTCCAACCGCTCGTGGACCGACCGGTGAGGATACGCGGCGAATTCGCGCCGGACCAGACGGATCACCCAGTCCGGAAACCAGCCGCCATGCCGGATGGGCTTGCCCAAAAAAAAGGGCAGCCGGTTGACCCAGTAGCCGTTCACCGACCGGCCCCCGCCCTCCTTGACCCGCCGAATTTCCGCCGTCAAATCCGGCGTCGGCCGCTCGTCGGTGTCAAGGTTCAGGGCCCATTCGGCGGCGCATTGCGACAGCGCAAAACTTTTCATGGCCGAAAATCCGTCGAAGGGACGGACAAAGACCTTGGGCGTCATCGATCGCGCAACGTCGGCGGTGGCGTCGCGGGTGGCGGCGTCGACCACGATCACCGTATCGTCCGCGATTTCCCGCACGGTGGCCAGACAGTCCGCGAGGTCCCGCTCGGCATTTTTGGCGAGCACGAACACCGAGAGGCCGGCCGCGGTCATCTGAGGATGCTGGCCTCGCGGTCGCCCGGGCGCGTCTTCCAGCGGCGGTGAAACCAGAACCATTCGTCGGGATACCGGCGGATGACGTCGGTGAAGACGGCGTTCATTTCGCTCAGGAGCCGCCGCTCCTCCTCCTTCGGGTCCGCGTCCGGGTCCGGCACGATGACCTTTTCGATCCAAGCCAGAAACTCCGCGCCGTCCCTGCGAATGAATCCCATGACCATGGGTTTGTTGAACCGCAGCGCGAGGACCGCCGGCAGGCGCGTGGTCGACGCGGGGAACCCGAGGAACGGCAGGAACACGCCCTGGTAGCCGGCATTGTGGTCCGCGATGATCGCAACCGTTTTCCCCTCTTTCACGGCGCGATACGCCGCCCGGATCACATCCCGCTTTTCGATGGTCTCGACGCCGATCCTCCGGCGAGCCCACGACAGGATCTTCCGGAAAATCCAGTTGTCCGGCGGGCGAACCACGACGGCCATGGGACTGTTGAAGACCCGGGAAAATTTTGAAAGCAGGTCGATCGGTCCCAGATGGCCGGTGACGCAAATCCACGGCGGCGGGGCCGGCACATTCGCGAGCGCCTGCGCGTCAAATCGGATCGGGGGCTGCCGCGCTGGATTTTTCCGGCAGGCGCTGAGAAGCGCGCAGACGTTGTCGGCCAGCCGGAGGAGGGACCGCGCGTAGATCCGCCGGCCGGCGGGGCCAAAGGCGATTCGGAGGTTGGTATGCGCGATCTTACGGATGCGGGGAATGAATCCGACAAAAAACGTCAGGATGAGGACGAGGAGGCGGGCCATGCGTCATCACGTATGATACTCCGCATTGATGCGGACGTACTCGGCCGACAAATCGCACGTGACGGACCGGCCGGCGCCCGGACCGGCGTGAAGATCGATTTCGATCCGGACCTGTTTGGGCCGCAGCGCGTTCTTGAGCGCCGGCGCCGGATGCGTCCGGTCCAGCACGCCGCGGGACACGGCGCGAAGACCGTTGAACGAAACGTCGATGCGGTCGGCTTGAACCTCCTTTAGACCGCTTCGGCCCAGGGCCGCCAGGACCCGGCCGACGTTCGGGTCCTCGCCGTGCATGGCGGTCTTGACCAGGAGCGACTCCGCCACCGTCTTCGCCGCGCGCGCGGCCGACCGCGCGGTTCGCGCGCCGCGCACGAGCACTTCAACCACCTTGGTCGCGCCCTCGCCGTCCTCCGCCAGTTTCCACGCGAGGCGCTCGCAGACCTGTCGAAGGCCTTCGAAAAAAATCGGGCGGGCCCGCGCGGAGATTCCAACCCCGCTCATGCCGTTGGCCAGCGCGAGGACCGTGTCGTTGGTGGACGTGTCGCCGTCGACGGTCACGGCGTTGAACGTGCCGGCCGCGGCGGCCCGCAGCATGCCGCGGAGGGCGGCGGGCGGGACGGCCGCGTCGGTGACGATGAAGGCCAGCATCGTGGCCATGTTCGGCGCGATCATCCCGCTGCCCTTCGCCACGCCCACGATCGACGCCGATCGGCCGGCCGCCAGCCGCACTTTCACGCCGGCCACTTTTTCGACCTTGTCGGTCGTCAGGATCGCCTTCTGAAAATCGCGGTCGGCCGCCGTCAGCCGCCGGGCCGCCAGTTCAATGCCCCGCCGGAGAATAACGATGTTCGGAAGCTCGCCGATGATCCCCGTCGAACAAACGAGGACGGACCTCGGAGGAACCTGCAGGCTCCGTTCCGCGGTTTCGGACATGAGCCGCGCCAGCGCCCGGCCGGCGGCGCCGGTGGCAGCGTTGGCGTGGCCGCTGTTGACGACCACGGCGCGGATTCCGGAAGAATTTTTTTTGAGCACCGCCCGGTCGTGGTCCACCGGCGCCGCCGCCATGCGGCTGGTCGTGAACACGCCGGCGGCCGAGCAGGCCCGTTCGGAAAAAATGATTCCCAAGTCCGGCTTGCCGGACCGCTTGAGACCCACCGCCATCCCGATGGAGGCGAAGCCCCGCACATCGCCGAATTTCGGCGACAGCAGAACCTCGATGGTTTTTTCCGGCATGGTCAGATTCTGCCGAGCAGCCCGGTTTCTTCCGGCCAGCCCATCATGACGTTGAGGTTCTGAACGGCCTGGCCCGACGCGCCCTTGAGGAGATTGTCGAGCGCCGAAAAAATCAGAACGGTCCGCGTCTCCGGATCGACCCGCACCGCAAATTTCGCGAGGTTGGTCCCGGCGGTTTCCGCGACCCGGACGAGATGCGCAACGGGTTTGACGAACGCGCACCCGCGATAGGCGTTCCGCCATGCGCTCATTATTTTCTCTTCCAGCAATTTCGGCGCATCCTTCACCCGGACGGCGATGTCCGACAGGATGCCGTGCTTGATCGGCAAAAGGTGCGGCGTGAACACAAGCTTTGCGCCGAACCGCGACAGATACGCCTCGATTTCATGCAGGTGCCGGTGCTCGCGAAGCGGCTTGTACGGAGAATAATCCCCGGCGACTTCGCAGAAATGCGTTTCGCTCTTGGGCGTCGCTCCGGCGCCGCTCACCCCGCTGGCCGACGTGACGACGATCGCGCCGTCCGGCCGGAGAAGACGGCGGGCCAGAAGCGGATAGAGCGGCAGGAGCACGCTGGTTACGTAGCAGCCGGGATTGGAGACAAACCGGGCTCGCCGGATCTGTTTTCGGAATACCTCGGTCAGCCCGTAGACGAATTTCCGATTGAGGCCGGCCGGCACGGCCTTGCCGTATACCGACTGATAGACCGCCGGATCTCGAAACCGGAAATCCGCCGAAAGGTCGATCACGCGTGTTTTCGAGAGATACGGGTAGTCGGACAAAAATGAGATCGCCTCGCCATGCCCCACCGCCAGAAACAGTACGTCCACGGGCCGCCGTTTTGCCTCATCGAGCGAACACAGCCGCAGATCGTAAAGCCCGTCAAATTCCGGCAGTACCTCCGCGACGGGCCGGCCCGCCTCCCGGACGGACGTCGCCACCGCCAGCCGGACCCGCGGATGCCGGCCGAGAATTCGGAGTAACCCCTGCCCGGTATAGCCGGTTGCGCCGACCACACCGACGGCAATTCGCTTATCGCTTGGAATACTGCTCAGCTTTGCGTGCTTTTTTGAGCCCACACTTGCGTCGCTCTTTAGCTCTCGGATCACGGGTGAGACATCCTGCCCGGCGAAGGGACTTCCGAAGGTCGGGGGAAAATGCCAGGAGGGCCCGCGCGATCCCGTGCCGGAGCGCTCCGGCCTGACCGCTGACACCGCCGCCCTGGACACTGATGTCGATATCCACGGCATTCTCAAGCCGGGTCACTTTGAGGGGCTCCCGGATATGCTCAAGCAACAGGAGCCTCGGGAATCTCTCATCCAGGCGCTTGCCGTTCACCATGATTTTTCCAGTGCCCGGCCGGATCAACCGCACGCGGGCAATCGACGTCTTTCGCCGGCCCGTCCCCAGAAAAATTCCGGATGCGGGCGGAGGCAACGTCGCGACCGGCGCGGACAGCGCAGCCGGCTCGGCGGCAGGCGCGTCGACAGGCACGTCGGCAGGCGCGGCCGGAGACGCGGGCGCCACAACTTCTGCGGCAGCCGGACCGGCCGGCACGCCGGTCTGCGCGTTCGCCGCCGTCGGCTCCTGCTCTTCCGCCATCATGCCTTCTCCTCCTGTGCCCCCGCCTGAGGCTCCGCCATCCTTGGCGTCGCGGACGGCGGGGACGGCGACATCCTTGGCGCCGGCATCACCGGCCAGGCCCGGCCGATCTCGAGCGGCTTCGGACACTGCGCCTCATGAGGATGGTCCTCGCGCGCGTAGACCTTGAGCTTGCCGAGCCGTTTCCGGCCCAGCGCGTTTTTGGGAAGCATATTTTTCACGGCGAGCCGGATCACCTGCCTGCTGTCCCGGGCCATCTGCTCTTCGAACGTCCGCTCTTTGAGCCCGCCCGGATATCCGCTGTGCCGAAAATATATCTTCTGCCGGACCTTCCGGCCTGTCACGCGAATCTTCGACGCATTCACGACGATCACGTAATCGCCGATGTCCACGTTCGGAACATACGTCGCCTTGTGCTTGCCCATCAGCATCGTGGCAAGCCGCGTGGCCAGCCGGCCCAGAACCTGCCCGGCCGCGTCCACCACATACCAGTTCCGCATATCAGAGACTGTTCCTGAAGGAAGATACGTCTTCATAAGCGGTATGTTTATCTATTTTGATCATGCAGGTCAAGTTCACCTGCGTAAGAAATCTGAACTGGGCAATTCGGTGGGTAACAGCAGCATATTTTACACAGTCGACTCGCAAGCCTTTTCCCGCCTATTTTTTTAACTTGTTAGCAACAGCGAAGTTATGAAAATCCATCTCCGGCGGGACTGCTATTTGCTATTCTATATTATATTACGACATCCATACGACCTCTTGCGAGCACGGGAGGCTCACGTTCGAGTGGGTGCTATGCCACCTTACGATCACACCACCCTCTCGCGGGCGATTGCCCGCACCACACATTTGAACGTGGGCCTCCCGACCCTTTTTCTGCGCCGCGGAATATGGACAGTCGCTTGACCTTCGTGCTACAGTCCCCCGAATGAAATTGACACGCACTGCAGTTTCAAAAATTCTGGCCCGGTTTCAGAACCGCCGCGTGCTGGTGGTCGGCGATTTCATTCTCGACCATTACGTGTGGGGCGGCGTGGAGCGCATATCGCCGGAAGCGCCGGTGCCCGTGGTTGAAGTTCGCGAGGAGTCGTACCGGCTGGGCGGCGCGCTGAACGTGGCGGCCAACATCGCCGCGCTGGCCGGCCGGCCCACCGCGATCGGAGTTCTCGGAGAGGATGGCTTTGCGGATCAAGTCCGAAAGCAGTGCGAGTCGATCGGAATTGTTCTTCGCGCCTCCATGTCCCTCGATCGGCCGACGATCCGCAAGACGCGGGTCATCGCCGGCAGCCAGCAGATGGTGCGGATTGACCGCGAAGTGCGGGGCCGGCCGGAAGCGGAAACGATCGAGTCGATGTGCCGGAGCCTGGTGGAGGCGATGAAGAGCACCGACGCGATCGTGATTTCGGATTACGGCAAGGGCGCCATTTGCCAGCCTGTTCTCAATAGATTGATCCGCCACGCAGGCCGGCTGAACCTGCCGGTCGTCGCCGATCCCAAGCTCCAGAATTTCTGGTCCTATCAGAAGGTCACGCTCCTCACGCCCAACACCAAGGAGGCCGGCGAATCGCTGGGCCGGAAACTCCGGACCCAGGCCGAGATCGAGTCGGCCGGAAAAACCATCCGAAAGAAACTCAACCTCCACGCGCTTCTCATCACCCGCGGCGAGCAGGGCATGAGTCTTTTTGAGCCGAACAACCGCGTGACGCACATTCAGACGCGCGCGCGCGAGGTGTTCGACGTGACCGGCGCCGGCGACACGGTCACCGCCGTCTGCGGTCTCGCGCTGGCCGCCGGGCTGGATCTCCGAACAGGGCTCGAGATCGCGAACCTCGCGGCCGGCATCGTGGTCGGGAAAATCGGCACGGCGGTGGCGTCGCCGAAGGAAATCCTCGAGGCGGTTTGACCCTCCCGCCCCACGCCCGCTGAATGTCCGCGAGAATATTCTACTACCTGCCGCAACTGGCCCGGCGGCTGAAGTCCGAGCGCGCCGGAAAGAAAGTCGTGTTCACCAACGGCTGTTTCGACATCCTCCACCGGGGACACGTCGAGTATCTCAACAAGGCCAAACTGTGCGGAGACATTCTCGTGCTCGGCCTGAACTCCGATGACAGCGTCCGCCGCCTCAAGGGACCGGCGCGGCCGGTGGCGACGCTGGCGGATCGCGCGGCGATCCTGTCGGCGCTGCGGATGATCGATTACATCATTCCCTTTTCGGAGGACACACCGCTCAAACTCATTCAGGCCATCCGGCCGGACGTCCTCGTCAAAGGCGCGGACTGGAGCGAAAAAGACATCGTGGGGGCCGATGTGGCCCGGTCCTATGGCGGGAAAGTCGTCCGCGTGCAGCTCACACCGGGGCGAAGCACCTCGAGCATCATTGAGAAGGTCCGGGCCGTCCCGCAGGTTTATCCCATGCGAGCCCGCCTGCCGCAGCCAACGCTCATCGTCATTCCGGCCCGATACGGATCGACGCGATTCCCCGGCAAGGCTCTGGCGACCCTGGACGGCAAACCGATCGTTCAACATGTCTACGAAAGAGCCTGCCAGGCGGCCCTGCCGGACTGGAAGGTGGTGGTGGCCACGGACGACCGGCGGATCCTCAAGGCGGCCCATGGATTCGGCGCGACGGCGGTCATGACGTCCAGGACGTGCAAGAGCGGGTCCGACCGGTGCGCGGAAACGGCGCAGTATTTTCCGGCGTATCCGGTGGTCGTGAACCTCCAGGGAGACGAGCCGTTTCAGCCCTCATTCAACATTCGCCTCGCCGTCCGAACGCTCCTCTCCTCCGCTTGCCCTGTCTCGACGCTGGCGGCGAGGTGCCCCGTCAAAGATCTGCAAAATCCGAACGTCGCGAAAGTGGCGATCTCAAAGGGCCGCGCGATCTATTTCTCGAGAAGCCCGGTCCCATTCTACCGCGACACGCAGAGGTCGAAGGCGGCGAAATGGTTCAAACACATCGGCCTTTATGTCTTTCGCCGGTCGTTTTTGGTCGAATTTTCCAAGTGGCGCGAGACGCCGTTGGAGCAGGCGGAAAAACTCGAGCAGTTGCGCATCCTCGAAAACGGACAATCGATCGCCATCGCCGTCACGCCCCATGATTCGATCGGCATCGACACCCCCGCCGATCTGGCGCGCGCGCGGCGGATGGCGCAGGCAGAGCGGCGGGAAGTGATGGAGTTAACCTAGCGGCTTGATCCTGACTTTGCGCGAGGGGGCGCTTCAAATCTACCTATAACGCGAATTTCATGCGCAAAATACGTCGTTTACCGCCGTTGCACGTGATGACAACATCTGTCACGAATGGAAGCGGTCATGAACGATGAAAGGTATGTTTCAACCGTCGACCGCGCGGCCGAATGGGATTCGCCTCTTGCGATCCTCGTATCGGGACTGCTGCTCCTCGAGACTCTGACGGGACTCGCCATCACCTTTCTGCCCTTCAGTTTCGTCGCCCAAGTCTCCGTACTGGTCCACACGATCGCCAGCGTCGGGTTTGCGGTTCTTTACGTCGTGTACCAGATCCGGCACTGGCGGGTGTACCAGCCCGCCCTGATGAGTCATTTCAAGCTTACGGGATACTTTTCCCTGGCATCCGCGGCCGTCTGCGGCGCGTCGGGTATCGTGGTGATGATTCAGGCGCTCTTTCTCACGCGGATCAGCCACTTCTGGGACCGCGTTCACCTGGTCAGCACGTTCGCCCTGATCGCCGCCATCGTTCCCCACGTCACGCTGATTATCACGAGGGACCGGAAGGCACGGGGCGCCGGACATGGGACGCCGGTCGGTGAATCGCAAAAGCGGTTCGGGCAGGGCGTTGTGCTGGTGACAACCGCCGGCGTATGTCTGGTCGGGCTATGGACCTATGGTTACGATGAAGTGAAGTTCAAGAACGAGTTTCCGGCGGATTACAATTACAAGTACGGCAGGGACCGCCCGTTCGGCCCGAGCCTCGCGACGACCTCCGACAGCGGCGCATTCGACGCACGCTCGATCTCCGGGTCTCTCTCGTGCGGCACGGCACGCTGTCACGACCAGATCGTACGCGAGTGGCAGCCGAGCGCCCACCGATATTCGGCGATGGACCCGGCGTTTCAGGCGGTGCAAGCTGTCATGGGAAAACAGAACAGTCCGGAATCGACGCGCTACTGCGGCGGGTGTCACGATCCGATCTCGCTGTTTTCCGGCGCGAAAAACGTCTTTTCGGAAAATCTGACCAATCTTGCCGGCTACCAGGAGGGCGTCTCCTGTCTGGTCTGCCATTCCATCCGGAAAACGGACATCAAGGGCAACGCGAATTACGTGATCGTTCAGCCGCCGCGGTATATGTATGAATTGAAGCAGGGGACGGCGTCGCGCTTCCTGCGGGACTTCTTGATTCGCGCCTATCCGCGGCAGCACACGGAGAGCCTGAGTCACCGGCTGTTCAAGAGCCCCGAATTCTGCGCAGCATGCCACAAGCAGTTCATTGACGCTGAAATCAACAACGTCGGATGGGTCCAGCTCCAGAACCAGTACGACAACTGGCGCAAGAGCCGGTGGAACCACGGGAAAGACGCCGCGCGCACCATCGAATGTCGCGAGTGTCACATGCCCCTGGTGGACGGCTCGCGCGAGCCGGCCGCCGGCGATGATCTCGACTACAACCGCTCGGCGTCGGACGGCAAACACCGAAGTCACCGTTTCCTCGGCGCCAACCAGTTCATGCCGAAACTCCTTGCCCTCCCGGGCGCCGACGAGCACCACGACCTCACGGTCCGCTGGCTGCGCGGGGAAATCCCGGTGAACGAAATCGCGCATAAATGGCGCGAGGGACCCGCCACTCCCATCGAATTGGTTGCTCCCGACCGCGTCGCCCCCGGCGAGCAGACACCGGTCCGGGTGGTGATCACCAACAACAAGGTCGGCCACGATTTTCCGACCGGCCCGCTCGACATCATCCAGTCGTGGGTTGAGCTGACCGTGACGGACGACAGCGGCGGGATCGTGTACAAATCGGGCGATCTGGACACCCGGCATTTCATCAAACCCGGCTCGTTCATCTTCAAGGCCGAGGCGGTGGACCAGTACGGAAACCTGATCGACCGGCACAATCTGTGGGAGATGGTCGGTGTGCGGTTCAGGCGGTCGGTCTTCCCCGGATTTGCCGACGCCGCCGGGTACAGCTTTCCTTCGCCCCCCGATTCTCCGGGCCGCATGCACGTGAACGCCCGACTGCTCTACCGCAAGATCGACCAGTTCCTCCTCAATTTTCTCATGGGCGAAACGTCCGGACTGACGGCGACCGTCAGTTCGATGGCGGAGGACACAAAAACGATACTGATCGTGAGGCGTTGACTCGGAAGACCTTGCGTCCCGGAGAACCCACGCCGCGCCGGCGGCTTCTGATGCGGACGGCGGTACTGGGCGGACTGGCGATCGCCGCGAGCGCCGTCGCGATATGGCGGGGACCTGCGCCGAAACCGTATGTGCCGGGCGAAAAAATGGAGGGCCTCATCGATTCCCTTTCGCGCGATCCCCCGGCGAATTATCCGCGCGTGTCCTTCCTGGATGTGACCGAATCGGCGGGCATCCGGTTTCGGCATTTTCACGGAACCCGGTCAACCCAGCTCCCGGAAGACATGGGATCGGGCGCGGCATGGGGCGATTTTGACAACGACGGCTGGATCGATCTTTTTATCGTGAACGAAGCCGGAAGCCTGACCATGACGCCGGAAGAGTTCGCCCGATCGCCGGCTCGGCACGCGCTCTACCGGAACAACGGCGACGGCACGTTCGCGGATGTCACGCTCCGGGCGGGACTGGATGTCCGAAGCGTCGGCCAGGGAGCGGCATGGGGCGATTACGACAATGACGGTCTGCTCGATCTTGTTGTGACAAACTACGGCCACACCTTCCTCTTTCACAACAACGGTGACGGCGCCTTCGCCGACGCCTCGAATCGTTCGGGCATCGGCCGTTTCGAGGGCTTCTGGACCGGCGCGTCGTGGGGTGACTATGACAGTGACGGCCTGCTCGATCTGTACGTCTGTGGATACGTGCAGTACCGTTTCGAGCAGGCGCACCTCTACACGCAGAGCCGGCAATATGACGCCGTGCTTCCCGCGTCTCTCAATCCTTCCACCTACAAGCCGGAGCGAAATCTTCTGTTCCACAACAACGGCGACGGCACATTCACGGAAGTGGCCCGGGACGCCGGCGTTGACAATCCCGCCGGGCGAAGTCTTTCGGCGTCCTGGGCGGATTTCGACAATGACGGCCGGACTGATCTTTACGTCGCGAATGATGTTTCCGACAACGCGATGTACCGCAACCGGGGTGATGGAACCTTCGAGGACATCAGCCACAGAGCCTGGGTGGCCGACTACCGCGGCGCGATGGGTCTGGCGGTGGGAGACTGGGATGTAGACGGAGATCAGGACATCTTCATCACCCACTGGCTTGCCCAGGAAAACGCGCTCTACAACAACATGTCCTCCGATTACGCGGACTTGCGCATGGAGGGCAAATCGCGCGGGCTGGCATTCGTGGATGTTGCCGACCAGTATGGCCTTGGACAGATCGCGCTGGATTACATCGGCTGGGGCACGGCGTTTCTTGACTACGACAACGACGCCCTGCTCGATCTCATGGTCGTGAATGGCAGCACCTTTCCGCGCGAAGACGACTCCACCCTGCTTGCGCCGATGAATAATCTGCTGTTCTGGAATGCCGGGGCCGGAAGAGGTTACTATGAGGTGGGCTCCGTATCGGGTGAAATCTTCCGGGCGCGGCGCGTGGGCCGGGGGCTGGCGATCGGAGATTATGACAATGACGGCGACCCGGACGCCTTCATCGTTGTCCACGGTGACGCCCCGATTCTTCTCCGAAATGATGGGGGGGACCGCAATCATTGGATCAAAGTCCGTCTGCGAGGAACGGAGGGAAACAGGGACGGCGTCGGCGCGAAATTGCGGTTCCGCGCGGGAACGCATATCTACCTCCGCGAATCTGGCGCCGGATCCTCGTACTGCTCTCAGAATGCCGCGAGAGAGGTGCTGGTCGGGCTGGGTTCGGCGGACCGCGTCGACGCGATCGACGTCGCATGGCCAAGCGGACGGACGCAGACGCTGGAATGGGTCAGCGCCGATCAGATCGTGACGATCACGGAGCCGGGCAGCCGAGCGCCGGCGATTGGCATGGACGGGCCGTGAAGCGCGCGGCGGGGTTTCTCGCTCTGGGGTTTGCCACGGGATTCATCATTCTGACCATTCTCAAAATGCGGCCATCCGCAGTTGATCCCGTTCCTTCCCCGGCGTGGTCGCCGGACCGAAAGGCGGAAGTTCTGCAGTTTTGGAAGCTGTATGATCAGGCCACCCGGTTTCGGCTGCAAGGCGACTGGCCCGGCGCCGACGCTGCGTACCACGCCGCGCTGGGGCTGGACACCGGGCACGAAGATTCCCTGTATAACCTCGGCAATGTTCTGTTCGAACTCGGGCGATTCGCCGAGGCGGCGGAGACATGGCGCCGGCTGGCGGAAATCAATCCGTCCAGCGCCAGGGCGCATGCCCAGCTCGGCGCGCTCTTCTCATGCGGCGTTGCGGGCGCGCCCTTCGAGCCGGCGGAGGCGGAAAGGGAATTCGAGAAGGCGCTCGATATCAACAAGGAGGAGTCCGGCGCCGTGCTCAGGATCGGGGAGATCGCCCTTTTGCGCGGAAACATATCCCGCGCGCGGCGTTATCTTGAGGCGGCGGCCGCATCGAATTCCAAATGCGGCGGCGCATTTTACCTCGCCGGCTACCTGTTCTGGTTGGAAGGAGACGCGGTTGCGGCTGCAATCCGCCTTAAGCGCGCCATCCAAGCGGGAAGAGAGTCCGCGCCTCCGGCCGAAGGCGCCGGCCGCTTGAGTCTCCTGACGCCGTACTGGTCCGGGATATCGAGCTGGGAGGAAACCGGTGTCACAAAAATCAAGGTGGACGACGAATACCGGCGGCTCGACTGGTTTCTGCATTCCATCCGCGAGCGCCAACCCGTCCGAGTCGCGCCATGACGAAAGTCCGGCACGCACGGCCTGTGACAACCGTTCTTCTGATCGCGGCGGTCGTCCATGCGGCCTGCGCTGCGGTTCCGGCGGATGAGGAGGGAGTGCGTCGATCGTTTTTGTACCTTGAATTCGTGTCCTCAGCCGTGTTCCCGCTCGACGGCGCGACAGGCCTGCCGCCGGGCGACCGGTCGAAAGACTACGTTGAGCTGTCGCCTCGACCGCCGGGTAATTCCATCGGGCTCGACTACGTCAGGACGTTCTCAACCGAGTCACTCCTCAATCGCCGGATATTCGGCGGCTGGATGCCGCTGGAGGCCATGACACTTCACCCGCGCATCGTGTACGACCGGATGCAGGACAACCGGGGCATGAACGCCGTGAAGTTCGCGCCGCAGGATTTCTGGATCCGATGGAATCCGGGCGGCTCGCAGCGGCTGAGCCTGAGGCTCGGACAGTTCGTCATTCCGTACGGCATGAATCCGATGACGGCGCCCCGGCACCGGTTTCTTCTGCCGCTCGAGGCCGCCGACCTCGGGCTGAAATGGGACTGGGGGCTGAATATCAAAGGCCCGCTCGGAAAATTGGACTGGGAGGCGGCGGCGACATTGGGTCTGGGCGAAGGGCTGCACTCGCCGCGCCTGTCGACGGCTTCCGAACGCACGAGCTTCCTGCTCACAGCCCGGCTGGGCGCGCCGACCTACTGGGACATTCAAAACGGCCTGTCGATCCTGGTCGGCGATTTGCCGGCCATCATGGGGCCGTCCGTGTTCGGCGCTGCGTCCATCTCGCGCTGGCGCGTCGCGTATGACCTTTTCCGCCGGTCCGGAGATTATCTGATCCTGAGCGGCCAAGTCGCCTGCGGACAGGACGGATTCGGCGACGACGCGCAGTATGTCGCGGTCACCGGCGGGCAAAGATCGAACGTGCTCGGCGTGCGCGCGACGCTGGAGTGGATCATCCCGCGGTTTCAAAATGCCGGTCTCTCATGGCAGGTTGAATCGGTTCGAAGGGACACCTCCACTCACAACTCCGACGACACCGCCGCCCTCTATCAATTCAGTTACTCGTTCACCAACGCCGTCAGCGTTTTTTTGGCCTATCGCGAGGAGGCGAACCGCGTCATGGCGCCGAAGAGCGACGCGGTGTATCTCACGTTCGTCTATTACGGGCGGTGAAAGGAATGAGGATCGCGGGGTTTCGATGGCTGTGGATGACGGTCGCCATCACGGCGGTTTGTGCGGCGACGGCCGCCGCCGACCCGCCGCCGAAATTCACGGACATCGCGCGATCGGCCGGGATCGTGTTCCGGCATACCTTCGGGGCGGAACAAAACGAGAATGTCCTTATGACCACGGGTTCAGGGTGCGCCTTTTTCGATTACGACAACGATGGCCGGCTCGACGCATTCCTGGTCAACGGCGCGAAACTCGACAAACATGGGTTGATGGACCGCAGGAATGCCGCGACTCACGCCCTGTTTCACAACGAGCGAAACGGGACCTTCCGCAACGTCACGGAAACGGCGGGGATCACGGCGGCCAGCTACGGGCAGGGCGTTGCGACGGCCGACTACGACGCCGACGAATTCGTCGATCTCTACATCACGAACTTCGGCCGCAATACCCTCTACCGCAACCGCGGCGACGGGACGTTTGAGGACGTGACCGACCGGGCGGGCGTAGGTTGCCCGCGGTGGAGCGCCGGCGCGGTCTTCTTCGATTACGACGGGGACCTCGACCTCGATCTCTATGTCTCGAATTACCTCAAATTTCTCGTCAACCGCAAGGACGTCCATGTCTCAACGCTCTCCAAAAAATACGGATTCCGATCCTTCCCCGGCCCGCGCGATTTTGAGGGCGAGGAGGATGTTCTGTACCGCAACAACGGCGATGGGACGTTCACCGATGTGTCCGCGTCCGCGGGACTCTCCGCGAACGGCAAGGGCCTGACGGCCGTGGCGCTGGACTTCGACAACGACGGTGACCAGGACGTGTTTGTCGCGAACGACGCCACGCCCAACTTCCTGTATCGGAATGAGGGAGGCATGTTCGTGGAAATCGGCGTTGAGGCCGGAGTGGCATACGATCCGGACGGCGTCGTCACGGCGGCGATGGGGGTCGACGTCGTCGACGTGAACGGCGACGGCCTTCAGGACCTGTTCGTCACGAACATGGTGTTTGAATTCAACAATCTCTACGTGAACCGGGGCAACGGGTTCTTCGCGGATCTGACCCGCGCCCTGGGCCTCGATGAGGACACCTACCGGCACGTGGGCTGGGCCGCGCGATTCGCCGATTTCAATCACGACGGCCACCTGGATTGCTTTGTGGCCAACGGGCATGTGGTGGATGACATAGAGGGATTCTCGCAGGAGATCACCTATCCGCAGCAAAAGATGATGTTTGTCGGCACCGGACGCGGGACCTTCGAAAACGCCGCCGACCGCTGCGGAGAATGTTTCGTGCGCAAACGCGTCGGCCGCGGGGCGGCCTTCGGAGATTATGATAACGACGGCGACATCGACATCCTGGCCTCCAATTCCGGATCGTGGGCGGAACTTTTGCGTAATGAAACCCCCGCCGGCGCGCGATGGCTCAAGATCCGACTGCATGGCCGCGCGCCCAACACGCAGGGCATCGGCGCGAAAGTGGTCGTCCGGACCGATACGCGCGCCATTCACAACGAAGTCAGAACCGCCGCTTCGTATCTGAGCGCGAGCGATCCCACCGTCCATGTGGGTCTTCGGGCCGACGAATCCGCGGCCTCGATCGACGTGATCTGGCCGTCGGGCAAAAGCTCTTCGGCTCCGGCGGCGGCCGGCACGCTGGTGGTGATGGAGGAACCGGATTGAGCAGGTCGAATGAAACTTCGGCGATGATCGTCTTGATCTTTGGGATCGCCATGGCGGGCTGTGGAGAGCCGTCCTCGTACGAACATGAGCATCCTCCTGAACCGGCCGGGAGACTCGATCCATCCACTGTGGGCATTCCGCCCGCCCAAATCGACAGCATCTTCTCGCCCTTTAATCGCGGCGTCGCGCTGATGGACCAGTACCGCCCGCAGGAGGCGGTGAAGGCCTTTGAGGAGGTCGTACGAATCGCCCCTGACTGGAGTGCCGGGCGATTGAATCTTGGCGTCGCGCTTCTCAACACCCAGACAGAATCCGGTTACGCCAGGGCCGAACAGGAATTGTCCCGGCTCATCGGCATCGACCCCTCCGACGCCCACGCCCGGTTCGCTCTCGGCATGCTCTTCAAGCATCTGAACCGGGCGCGCGAGGCCGCGCGGGAGTTTGAAGCAGTGCTGGCGGTGGATTCCGGCGACGCGGACGCGCACTATCAGATGGGCGTCCTCATGACCGACCGCGATCCGGCGGCGGCGCGGAGGCACTTTGAGCAAACTCTCGACCAGGCGCCGCACCACGAATCCGCCTGCTACCGCCTCGTCACCCTTCTCCGTGAAGCCGGAGAAATCGAGAGGGCCCGTGAGCTTATGCAGAGATTTCGGGCGCTCAAGACGGCCGGGGCCGGCGTCGCTGCGGGAATGAAATATGGAGAAATGGGCCGGTACGCCGACATACTTCGCGCTTTTTCGCCGGAACCATCGCAGGGACGGGATGAGCCGCCCGACTACGCCGACATCTCCGCCGATGCGCAACTGAATGCTGATAACGGCGCCGTCCCCGGCATGCCTGCGGAATCCAGCCGAATGGACGCACCCGCCTTCGGGCCAGGTCTCGCAGCATCCGATCTGGAGGGGCGCGGAGAGTTGTCGGTGTACATTCCCGGCGCGGGCCCCGATCATGTAGGCGCGTTGTACCGTCTTCAAAATGGGCGTTTCTCCATTGTTCCGAACAGCGGAATCGACGGCAGGAACGCCGTGGGCGCATTTTTCGGAGATTATGACGGCGACGGAGATCCCGACCTCTATCTGACCTGTGATGGCCCCAACCGGTTGTACCGAAACGACGCCGGCCGGGTCAGCGTCTCCGACGCCCCAAGTGCCGGCGTCTCCGACGCCGGCCGATTCACGGACGTGACCGCGCAAACCCGGACGGCAGGCGGACAGACCCTCAGTGTCGGCGCCGCATGGGCCGACGCCGACCATGACGGGGATCTTGATTTGTACGTGGCGAACGCCGCGGCGCGTTCCGCGGCCGGATTGTCTGCCGGCGCTCCCAACACGCTCTGGAGAAACAACGGCGACGGCACATTCACGGACGTTGCCCCCGAGGCGCGCCTCGAGGGCGGGCAGGCGGTGACGGTGGGCGTTTTGTTTTTCGATATGGACGACGATCGGGACCTGGATATTTGCCTCCTCAATTCCGGCTCCCCCAACCGCATTTATCTGAACGATCGCGTCGGCCAGTACACCGATGCGACAGACCGTTTCCCTGATTTGTCCGACGCCGCGCCGTCCATGGGCGCGGTCACAGCCGACGTCGATCAAAACGGGCGGCTGGACATCCTTTTGATCCGAGGCCCGGCGCCTCCGCGATTGTTCTTGAATGTGGACCGTGGACGGTTCGTCGAAGACAGGGTGTTTGCTGAACGGGCGGCGGAACTCGGCGGATCGGCAGGCGCCATGGCCGCTGATCTTGATCTCGATGGCGATGCGGACATCGTATTGCTCGACGCCGGCTCGAAGAGAAGTTACGCCCACCGCATTCTCATGAATGCGGGGATGGGCCAATTCGCGCCGCCGGCGCGATTGGGATCAACCCGCGCGACGCCCACGGCGCGCGGAGCGCTCGCATTGGATCTGAACGGCGACGGCGTACTCGAAATCGTCACGGCCCGCGCCGGCATGCGCCCTGAGATATGGCGTGCGCAAACCAAACCGGACGGGCACTGGCTGACGGTGGTGCCGTTGAAATCCTCGGAAGACGATGTGCGCTGTCCGGATGCAGGCGTGGCCGGGCTCGGAGTCGAGATCAAAACCGGCAGGTCGATTCAAGCGGCCCAGGTGACGCAGTCGGCCGGCTATCTCGGATCGCCGCCGCCTCAGGTTCATTTCGGGCTGGGGGCGCGCGTCAAGGCCGATTACGTGCGGCTCGCGTGGCCGGACGGGGTCATTCAAAGCGAGCTGGAGGTGCCGGCGAACCAGCGGTGGGGCATCGTCAAGATCCATCGAAAACCTTCGTCCTGCCCGATTCTCTTCGCGTGGGATGGCGCTCGATTTTCGTTCGTCACCGATTTCCTCGGCGTGGGCGGCGTCGGATTCTTCCTGTCTCCCGGCGTCTACGGCCCACCTGATCCCACGGAGCGGGTGCTCATTCCGCGAGATATGATCGCCCCGCGGGACGGCCGGTATCTTCTGCGAGTCGCAGAACCTCTCGAAGAAGTCACTTGGATGGATCAGCTCTATTTGATCGCCTACGACCATCCGGAAAACATTGAGATTTTCCCGGATGAACGGTTCGGCGGCGTGGAACCCGCGCCGACCGGCCGGCCGATTCTGTTGTCCCGGCGAATCTTTCCCGTCTCTGCGCGAGCGTCAGGCGGCGGGGATGTCCTTGACAGGATTCGTTCCGTTGACCGCCGCTATGCCGAGCCTCCAAAAGACAGCCGGTTCGTCGGATACGCCCACGACCACTGGATCGAAGTGAATTTCGGCGATGAACTGCGGCGCCTGTCTCCAGCAGACACGCTGGTGCTCTGTCTCCATGGATGGGTCGAGTACACCTACTCGCATGTCAACTACGCCGCCCATCAGGCGGGCCTTGCGATGTCACCGCCGAGGATCGAAATACCGGACGGGAAAGGCGGCTGGAAAACGGCCGTGGCCGATATGGGGTTCCCCGCGGGCCTGCCGCGAATGATGACGTTCGACATCACAGCCCTTCCGTTCCGCGCAGACGCGCGGATGCGCATCCACACGAACATGGAGATTTACTGGGACCAGATATTCGTCGGGACGGAAACCCCCGCCGCAGCCATTCGGCGGCGCGTTCTCCGGCCCGTTTCCGCCGATCTCAGATATCTGGGCTATCCGCGCGAGTATTCTCCCGACGGCGACGACCCTACGTTGTACGATTATGACAGAATCGATCAGGGCGTGCCGTTCAAAAACATGGAAGGACGATTCACCCGGTTCGGCGACGTGCGCGACCTGCTGAAAGACGTGGACGACCGGTTTGTGATCATGGGGCGCGGCGAGGAAATCGTTCTGTCCTTTGACGCGGCGGGCCTTCCGGCGATTCCGCCGGGTTGGACACGCACGTTCGTCCTGCATTCCGACGGATACTGCAAGGATATGGACCTATATACAGCCTTCCCGGATTCCGTCGATCCCATGCCGTATCACAACATGACGGCCTATCCGCCTCCCCGGCCACCCGACGGCGCCCGGCGGAAACACGACGATCGCGTCTGGCACACGCGACACGTGTCGAATCTGGAGTAGGCTTGCGCTAAAACCAGACCCGGACCGACAGTTCAGGCCCGGCGAGCCGGTCGCCGGAGATTTTGAGGCGCCGGTAACTCAGGCGCGACTCGAAGCGGCCTACGTGCCAGCCCACGCCCGGTGAGATTTCGGACAGCGTCGACGCCCCCAGATTCGTCGTGACGCCAAGGTCAAGATTGAATTGAAACGGCCGGTGAAACCACCGGATCCGGTAAACCCACTTGACGCCCGTGTTCAAATTCCGGCCATCGATGGCTTGGGATCCGACGCCGGCACGAAAATCCAGAAACTCGTTTTGCGCGAACATGAACGTCACGAGCGCCTCGCGGAGGCGCAGAATCTCCGTGTGATTTTTCAGCCGCTCCTCATACCGGCTGTACGCGCCCTCGAGGGCCAGCCGCTGCCAGAAATTCAGAGACCCGTCGGCGCGCGTCGCCAGAATGTTTCCGGAAACGCTCTGGATCGAAAGATGGGTCTGCATCAGCCAGTCGCGGCCGTCCCGGCGGGTACACCCTTCCGCGTCATCGGCGAACGGATAGGCTTCGAACCCTACCGGCTCATCGTAACGGTCGTCCAGCAGATAATAAGGCCCGGCAAAAGGCGCGATCAGCCCGATCATGGCGAGGTCGCTCCAGATCCAGTCGGACCCGTCGCCCCCCACCCCCTCCGGCGTCCGCTCGCCCGGATGCGCGCGCCGCCACCGTTCCCGCTCCTCTTCCCGGCGCCGCTGCCGTTCCAGTTCCTTGCGTTCGGCCGCGGCCTGCCGCGCCGCCTCTTCCGGCGACGTCTCCTTCGGGCGGTTGGCCTTGTCCTCGACCCGCCGGAGCTGGCCTTCGTCGTCAGCCCGGACCCGTCCTGACTCGACCACGACGGACCACGCTAAAATCCATATACATGCGGCGCAAACAATGCGCTTCTTCATCTGCGCCCCCTTCGTACCACATTCCGTTCGCAGCTTCTATTGGCGTTCCGCGGTTCATGCTAGGATGCGCGCGTGCATCAACTGGGTCTCTTTCGTCACATCCCTTGCCTGGTTCTTGTATGCGGCATTCTTTTCTTCGCGAGCCGGGCGGGAGCGGGCGTCATTTTCCGGGAAGATTTCGACACGGATCATCCGCTGAACAAGGACCTCTATCGGTCCGACTTCTCGAACCATCGAATCGAAAATGGCCGGATCGTGTTCCATTACACGACCGCCCCCAACAGCGAACCCGTGGGCCTCGAGTGCGCCCTGCCGGCCACATCCGCCATTCCGGACGAGCGGGATATCGAGATGAACTTCATGGGCGGCGGAGCGGACGTGTCGAACAGCGCATTTGTCTGCTATGCGGCGGGCCCGGGCCGCGGCTTTTTGCTGACCCCATTCCCCTACGGTCCCAGAGCCAACAAGCGGACGGGCGACCGGACGGGCTATGTGATTCGATTTCTGCGGCACGGCGACGGCACAAACGAGGTTCTCTTTTACAGGAATGATACAGGGTGGCTTCAAAAACTGAACTCGTACTGGATCCCATCGAATCCGGTCGCGACCCTCCGGCGGGTCACGATCCGCCACAGGCGGACGGGGGAACATGAAATCGCCGCGATCTTTGACACCGGTGTCCCGTACGAAAGAATATTCCGCCTGGAGGACGGCGTTTATCCGCCCAACCATGCAAACAGGGGATTGCAACTGGTCCTCAAAGCCCATTCGAGCGTGTCGTATGATTTGCAGTTCACGTCGGACACGTGGATTGTCACGGACAAGTCTGTCCCCGCGCCGCAAACACGGAAAAAGAGGCCGGGGGACACAGTCACCCGCGCGTCGGCCGCGACGGACGACGCGGACGCCCTCGATCGACTTGGACGAACGGATGTTTCAATGGAACGCTATTCAGACGCGCATCAACATCTGTCGCGGGCGCTGGAACTCAGAAAGAAGTCGCTCGGACCCGCCCACCCCTTGGTGATGGAGAGCATGGTCGCGCTGGCGGGACTGTACACCACCCGGGACCCGGGCCGCGCCGAGTTGCTTTACGCGGAAGCTTTGCAAATGTCAGAGGGCCTGTCCGGTCCGGACAGCCCGGCCCTCACGCCGCTCCTTCTCGACATCTCCGGCTTTTACATGAACCAGAATCGTTTCGACCGGGCGTTGTCCTTCTCCCAGCGGGCGCTGGCCATCCAGGAACGCTTCCCGGGCCGGCCGGACCGGCGGGTCGCGTGTCTCTTGAACCTGGCAAGTCTCCATATGAAACAGGGACGGCAGGACGACGCGGAAATCCTGTACAGGCGCGCGTTGGAGGTCAAGGAGAAAGACCGCAGGCCCGATCCGAATGATCCGGATATATTAATGATCCTGCAAAATTTGGAGGTCATCTACAGCAAACCGGGCAGAAACAAGGAAGCGGAAGCCGTCTACGGAAGATTGGTCGAGATGTCGGCCCATTGGCCGCCGGGGCACGAGCGGGACACCGCGCGCAGGTTGAACAACCTCGGCGTGATCCATCGGGATCGCACACAGTACGTGCAAGCCGAAGTCATGTTCAAGCGGGCGGCGAGAATGTGGGAGAAGGCCCACGGCCCCGAGTATGTCGAGATCGCTTCGGCGCTCAGTAATCTGGGATGGATGTACGCCCATCAGGGACGCTCCGCAGAGGCCGAAGACGTTTACAAGCAGGCATTGGCGATCAGAGAGAAATCACTGGGTTCGAATCATCCGCTGATGGAAAATGTCCTGGCCAATTTGGGAGATTTGTACCTGAATCTGCGCCGCCATCCGGATGCCGAGGTGGTGTTCAAACGCCTGGCGGCCATCCAGGAAGGGGCGCGGGGGAAAACCGACGGTGAATTGGCGACGACGCTGGTGAATCTGTCCGCCGTCTATTACAGCCAGCGCCGGTATGCCGACGCCGAACCCTTGATTCGCCGGGCGCTGGAGATTAAAGAAACCCTCCTTGGACCGGAGCATCCCGATTTGCTCGCCATTTTGGAAAACCTCGCCAAACTCTACCGAAAAACCGGCAACCTCTCGGCCGAATATTACAGGTCCCGCGCCGAAAAAATCCGATCCAAACAGACGCGCAATAGGAGCGCGCCTGTGAACGCCGAATGATTTTCGGCGCGTTGTTGTTTATCGAAACAGACGGATGTAATATTGGCATCCGATCTGCCGAGGTAGCTCAGTCGGTAGAGCAACTCCATGGTAAGGAGTAGGTCGTCGGTTCAATTCCGATCCTCGGCTTTTTTATCAAGGAAAGGCATGGGCCGATGAAAACGATACGCGATATTCTGGCCAAAAAGGGACCGGAGGTATGGGTCGTGGGTCCGGACGCGCCGGTGTTGGACGCGCTGCACTACATGGCCCAGAAGAATGTCGGCGCGCTCCTCGTGATGAAGGGCGATGAGGTGGTGGGCATTCTGTCCGAGCGGGACTACGCGCGGAAGGTGATTCTGAAGGGCCGCAGCTCGAAGGACACGCCGGTCAAGGACATCATGACGGACCGCGTTCTCTTCGTTCAGCCCGACATCAAGGTTGCGGAGGCGCTGGCGCTCATGACCGACAAGCGGATCCGGCATCTTCCGGTCCTCGAAAGCGGCAAGCCCGTCGGGTTCGTTTCGATCGGGGACCTGGTGAAGGCGATCATCGAGGACCAGAAATTCGTAATTGAGCAACTGGAGAATTATATCAACATTCGGTGGTAGTCATGTAACTTCGGACACATCCATGTGTTCGGCGGCGTACCCAAGAGGCCCAAGGGAGCGGTCTGCAAAACCGCGACTCACCGGTTCAAATCCGGTCGCCGCCTTCCAACATTTCCGGACAAACAGGCAGGGAGGGACGCCATCGACGGGCCGCAGGCCGACGCCGCGATTAAATTTGAGCGCTGAGATTGACAGGTGGAAGATTATAATGTGATATGAGCGTTGGTTCATAATGCCTTGGCCCGCCAGATGCATGGACATCGACGCGGGTGAGGAAGCCAGGATTGTCCCGTAAGCTGTGCCGGTAAGTGTTCTCCACGCGAGTGCGTCAGCCGATAACAGTGAGAAGCGGAAAATGAAAGGCGTTCCTGATTGAGGCTGAACATTGAGAAGGAGGTGGAGCAGATGGCGCAGGGCAAAGTCAAATGGTTTGACTCCAAAAAGGGCTATGGATTCATCGAGCTCGAAGGCGGAGCCGGAGACATTTTTGTCCACTTCACCAGCATTGCCGGCGAGGGATTCAAGAACCTCGAAGAAGGCCAGAAAGTCCAGTTTGAAATTGGCGAAGGCAAAAAAGGCAAGCAGGCGTTGAATGTCCAGAAAGTGATGGCCTGAGGTTCAAGCTGATCTTCACCAACGAACAACCGCAGTCCCGACAAACTCGTCGGGACTGTTTTTTTCTCAAAGCAGGCCGGGGTGGCGAAATTGGCAGACGCTCAGGACTTAAAATCCTGTGGCCCGAAAGGGCCGTGCGGGTTCAACTCCCGCCCCCGGCACGACGCTTCTCGTATGGTAGGATGTCCGCGATGACTCGCTCACGCTCGCTTGCCGGCTGGATATTGCTCATGTGGGCCGCGATCTTTCCAGGGCCGGTTTCTGCGAAATCCACGATTGAAACCGAAACCCGCGCGCTCGATTTCGGCACGGCCAAGGAAGGCGACGTGGTCAGAGTATCATTTCCGATCCACAACACCGGCGCCGATACCGTCGATTTCTATCGCGTCGTCGGATCCTGCGGCTGTTCATCGGCCTCCGTGTCGGACAGCCGGTTGCGGCCGGGCGAAACCGCGACGGTCGACGTGGCGTTCCGGACGGCCGGATTCCCCGGCGAGGCCCACAAATACGTCACCGTCTATTCCAGCCACGATTCCGCCATGCCCCTGCTCTTCGAACTGACCGGCCGCGTCCAGCCCGGCGATACCGGGATGCCGGCCGCCGCCCAGATCGGATTCGACACGTTCTGGATCGACGTCAACGCCGCCTCCGAAACGGAACTCGCCGCCGCCCCCTACGTGGGGGCCGACCGTGCGCGCGCCATCGTCGCCATGCGGCGCCGGCGCGGGGCGTTCACGCGACTGGCCGACCTCACGCGCGTGCCCGGCATCGACTCGGGCCTCCTCGACATTCTGGGCGCATTCCTCACGGTCCGGCCGCCGCCGCGACCCTGAAAAATGATCTTGACATTGTATGATCAGTGCCAATACACTAAGGCATGCCGTCAATGAAAAGATCGGAAACAAACCCGGGGCCGGGGCATGTGCCGCGCACAGCTTGCATTCTATTTTCGACATCCTGCGCCGTGCTGGCATTTGCTTTGGCACCCATCGCCTCCTTCGGCGTCGAATATTCGGAATCGGACGGCACAGAGCATGAATTCATCACCAGCCGGATCGCGGAGTTCGCAGCCGCCGGATGCGGAGGCGGCGCGGTTTCCGCGGCGGATTTTATGATGCCGCTGGATGACGTTCTCAGCCAGTTCGACCGGGGCTATGAATCCTCGAAACGGCAAGCCAAGGCCGCTGAAAATTATGACGCGCAGATGCAGGCGTATGTTGAAAGCAGCGAAGCGGCCATCCGGGACGCCCTCAAGGGGGTGGATGTCGAGAAGGAACCGGAAAAGGCGGAGCGTCTGGCCAACCAGGCCATCCAAGAGCATTTTCAGAAAAATTTCAAGAAATTGCCGGGCATGAGCGAGAGCATCGAGGAAATGGACCGTCTGGGCGTTGATCCGGACAAAGTTCTGAATTTCGGGAGTCCCGGCGGCAAGCCTTATGCATACGACCGGCACGATGAGAAAATCGACGTGCTGGGGGCGTCCAACCGCGGCTACAGGGCACGCGCGGAGAAAACGGACGTGGTGGCCCGCGGGTTCAGCGGCGCCTATGAAGGGCCGAAGGAAATGATCGCGGGTGAGATGAAGTGGATAGAATCCTTGAGGAAGGAAGGCAAGGACGACGTGGCCGACGAAATGGAGGAGGTCATGCGGGGCCGCGCCAGGCGGGCGGCAGCCTCGATCGTTGCCTATGAACGAAACGGCGCAAAGGCGCCGGCCCTGGAGGCCGAGATGCTCAAGGCGACAGAGGAGACGTTGGGCGAAAAAATAGGGCCCACGGAGGAAGAGATTGCCCGCGTCAAATTCACGCCGCGGAGTGGAGCCGGCCCCCCGGCGCCCGGCCCTGCAACCCGGAACACGCATCCGATTGAAGAACGCGCCAATACTTGGGGCGTTCCGTTCATGGAGAAGGAGACGGCAAAAAAATACGGTTACGCCCCGTGACGCGGGGCGAATGACCCCCTGTCCACAACCGCGCGGACTTATGGTACAAGGTCGGCATGGCTGAACAGATCATTTGTTCGATGCTCCGGGTCGGCAAGACCTATCCGCCGAACCAGGCGGTGCTGAAAGACATTTCGCTGTCGTATTTTTACGGCGCGAAGATCGGCGTGCTGGGGCTGAACGGCTCCGGCAAGAGCACGCTCTTGCGGATCATGGCCGGCGTCGAGAAGGATTTCGACGGGCAGTTCAACCTTTTGAAGGGATACTCGGTCGGCTTTCTCGAGCAGGAGCCGCTTCTCGATTCCGGCAGGACGGTCAAGGAGATCGTGCAGGAGGGTGTGCAGCCGCTGGTCGATCTCGTCAAGGAATTCGAAGACGTCAGCGCGCGGCTCGGCGAGGATCTCTCGGCCGACGAGATGGACAAACTCATCAACCGGCAGAGCGAGCTTCAGGAAAAAATCGACCGCCTGAACGCGTGGGACCTCGACAGCCGCCTCGAGATGGCGATGGAGGCACTGCGGTGCCCGCCCGGCGATCTGCCGGTGAAGGTCATTTCTGGCGGAGAGCGCCGGCGCGTGGCGCTGTGCCGGCTGTTGCTTCAGCAACCCGATATCCTTCTCCTCGACGAGCCGACCAACCACCTGGACGCCGAATCGGTCCAGTGGCTCGAGAGACATCTCAAGCAATACCAGGGCACCGTCATCGCCGTCACGCACGACCGGTATTTCCTCGACAACGTCGCCGGCTGGATTCTGGAACTCGACCGCGGCGAAGGCATCCCCTGGAAGGGCAATTACACGTCGTGGCTCGAGCAGAAACAGGAACGGCTCCGGGTCGAGGAAAAATCCGAGAGCAAGCGCCGGAGGGTCCTGGCGCGGGAACTCGAATGGATCCGGACCACGCCGCAGGCCCGGCGGACCAAAAGCAAGGCCCGGCTCAGCGCCTATCAGGACCTGTACGGCCAGACCCAGAAGGAAAAATTGCAGGAACTCGAGATCTACATCCCGCCCGGTCCCCGGCTGGGCGACACGGTGATCGATTTTGAGGGCGTGTCGAAATCCTACGGCGACAACCTTCTCTTCGAATCCCTCTCGTTCAAGCTTCCCCGCGGCGGGATCGTCGGCGTGATCGGCCCGAACGGCGCCGGCAAGACGACGCTGTTCCGCATGATCGTCGGCCAGGAAAGGCCGGACGGCGGAAAAATCGAGATCGGGGACACCGTCAAGCCGGGCTACGTGGACCAGAGCCGCGACGCGCTCGACGGCCGCAAATCCGTGTGGGAGGAGATTTCAGGCGGCGAGGAGATTCTGAACCTCGGCGCCGTCCAGATGAACTCCCGGTCCTACGTCGCGCATTTTAATTTTGTCGGGCCCGGCCAGCAGAAACCCGTCGGCACGCTGTCCGGCGGCGAGCGAAACCGGGTCCACCTTGCGAAGATGCTCAAATCCGGCGCCAATGTTCTTTTGCTGGACGAGCCGACGAACGATCTGGACGTCAACGCCGTGCGGGCGCTGGAGGAGGCGCTGGAACAGTTCGCCGGGTGCGCGGTGATCGTCAGCCATGACCGCTGGTTCCTGGACCGCGTCGCGACGCACATTCTGGCGTTCGAAGGCAACAGCCGGTGCGTGTGGTTCGATGGAAATTATTCCGACTACGAGAAGGACCGCCGGAAGCGTCTCGGCGGCGAGGCCGACCAGCCCCACCGGATCCGATACCGGAAACTCATCCGCAGTTAAGTGATACCGTTCGGCATGCTCGCCATCGGCAACGAGGTGGCCGAGGGCCGGGTCGACAACGACAATGCGCGGTGGTTCGGCCGGCAATTCGGCCGCACGATCGCGATGGCCGTGGGGGACGACGCGGCGGAAGTTTTGCCGGCGCTGCGATTTTTAAGCCGGTGCCGCGTGGTCGTGGTCTCAGGCGGGCTTGGCCCGACGGTCGATGACCTCACGCGCGACTTTGCATGCCGGTGGCTTCGATGCGGCGTCCAACAGCACCGGCCGACGCTGCGCAAGTTCACGGGAAAACTTCACCGCGCCGGCATTAAAGACATCACGCCCAACAATGCGGCCCAGGCGCTGTATCCGGCCGCCGCCGCGCCGCTGGACAACCCGGTCGGCGGCGCCGTCGGATTTACGGTGCGCCGGGCGAAAACCCGGTACTACTTTTTCCCGGGCGTTCCAAAGGAATTTCGCGCGATGGTCACGCGCCACGTGGCAAGGGGCGGCCGCCGGCCGAAACGGTCGGCCGCACGCGCGGAATACGCCGACGTCTATCAGTTCACCGGCGTTCCCGAATCAACCCTCGACACGATCCTGCAGGAGCGACTGCCCGTTCATTTGAGAACCCGGTACGGCATCTACCCCAAACTCCGGGGCGTGGACGTCATCCTTCGAACGGACCAAGGGAGGGATCGCACGGAGTTTCGAAAAACGGTCCGGGCCCATCTCGAAAAATTTCTGGTGGTCGAAGGCGATGCCGCGCCGGAAGAGAAACTTGTGCGGCTCCTTCGGAGGCGCCGCCGCCGGCTCGCGCTGGCCGAATCCTGCACGGCGGGACTTCTCGCGGCGACGATCACGAATGTCCCCGGCGCCAGCCGCGTCCTCATCGGCGGTGTGGTCGCGTACAGCAACGCGCTGAAACGGAAATTCCTGGGAGTGCGGCCGGACACGCTGGCCCGGGCCGGGGCGGTCAGCCGTGAGTGTGCGAAAGAAATGGCATCGGGCGCGCTGAAAAAGTTGGGCGGCGACATCGCCGTTTCGATCACCGGAATCGCCGGACCCACCAGAGGCACGCGCGGGAAACCGGCCGGCACCGTGTGGTTTGGGTTCGCCGTGCGGGGGAATGCCGTTCAGACCGAGCGCCAGCGGTTCGTCGGCGACCGTGAGGCGGTCCGGGAACGGTCTGTCGCCTATGCGATCTCGCGTTTGATCCGCTTGCTTGCGTAAATCCGAAGCGCGCCTCTACACAACCGCAAAGGTATCGATCATCAGTTTGACGTCGTCGGACATCGGGTAGAGGATCGGACAGGTCGCGCCGCGCTTGACATACTGTTGGACCTTGGCCCGCGCCTGGTCCGGCGTTCCGCTCGCGGTGATGCGGTCCACCAGGTCATCGGGCACGTACTGCATGGCTTTTGAAATCTGTTCCTTCGTGGCCGGCCAGCCGAGAATGGACTGGATTTTGTCAACGATGTGCTGCGGCGTGTTGCTGGCCTTGGCGATGTGCGGCTGCTGGGCGAGGTACTGGGTGAGAAGCCACTTGGCGTCGTTGCGGGCCTTGTTCTCGTCGCGGTCGACCGCACAGACGACGAGCTGGGGCCGGTCGATGTCTTCGATCTTCCGGCCGGCTCTGCGGGCGCCTTTTTCCAGAAGCTCCATCGCCTCGTCGTTGTATTCCGGCGCAACGCAATAGTTGAGTACGGCGCCGTCGGCGATCTCTCCGGTCAGCTCCATCATGTTCGGCCCCGTCGCGCCGATCATGATCGGGACGCTGCGCGGCTCGCGCCGGCCGTGGACCACGTCGAGTTCAATCCCCTTGACTTGATGAAACTCCCCCTCGAAGGTGACCTTCTCCATATTTAACAGGCGGCGGAGGACCGTCACGGTCTCCCGCATGGCCAGAAGGTGCTTGTGGCGTTTGATGCCGACATTGGCCGCCAGCGGATCCCACCAGGCCCCGATGCCGCAGATCACGCGGTTCGGCGCCAGATCGTCGAGCGTGAGAAACGTCGACGCGAGGAGCCCGATGTTGCGGGTCCAGTTGTTGATGACGCCGGAGCCGACCTTGAGTTTCCGCGTGACCGCCGCGAACGCGGCCATCGGCACGATCGCGTCGCGCACCAGCCGCGACTCGGCCTGCCATACCGCTTCGAATCCGCGCGATTCCGCATACTTCACGTAGTCCATCCCATCCTGCAGGGAATGCTTGTCCTGAAGATAGATCGCCACACGGGGAAAATCGTTTTTGCTCATGGTTGCTCCTTTATGGACAAAAGTTCCACTTCAAAAATCAATGTCGCGTTGGGAGGAATCACTCCGCCCGCGCCGCGCGCGCCATATCCCAGTTCCGGCGGGATCGTGAGGTGCCGCGTCTCGCCGACCTTCATTCCGGCCACGCCCTCGTCCCATCCCTTGATCACCTGGCCCGCGCCCAGCGGGAACACGAAGGGTTCGTGTCCCCGGGAACTGTCGAACTCCTTCCCGTTCATGAGCCAGCCCGTGTAATGAACGGTGACGGTCTGGCCCGGCCGGGCCTCCGCTCCGGCGCCGGCTTTCAATATCTGATATTTCATTCCGCTTCGTGTTGTGATCACCTGAACGGGTTTCCCCTCCGGTTTCGGAGAAGACTCACCCCGATCGGCACCTTCCCGGCACGCGGCAAAGAGCAGTCCGACAGCCAAAGATGTGAAAAGAAACCGACTGGATATGCGGCGGATCACGTCACTCTCACCTCCCGTTTGAATTGTCCGGCCGGCTCATTCGGCCGGCGTTTTGAAAATTCTTCCATCCCGCATGACGAGCCGCACCCGGCGGAGACTCGAAACGTCGTCGACAGGGTTTCCGTCGACGCCGATGATGTCGGCCTTCCGGCCCATCTCCAGCGTCCCGACTTCGTGGTCGATGCCATTCATCCGCGCGGAGTTCAGCGTGGCGGTTCGGATGGCCTCCAGCGGCGTCATGCCGCACTCGACCATCACGGAAAAATCGCGCCAGTTTTCGCCGTGCGGAAACACGCCGATGTCGGTGCCGTACGCGACCGGCACGCCGGCCTCCACCACTTTGCGGAACCGCTCGCGCTGGACGTTTCGCATCACGCGGGCCTTTTCGACCAGATCCGGCGTCAGGTCCAGGCCGTTGTCCTCCTTCACCAGAAAATCGAGCACGTAGAGCGTGGGAACGCAGAACGTGCCGCTCCGTTTCATGAGGCCGATCGTGTCGTCATCCACCATCGTGCAATGCTCGACGCCGTCGAACCCGGCCTCGACGCAGTACCGGATGGCCTGGGCGCCGTGCGCGTGCGCGGTGATTTTCCGGCCGAGCCGGTGCGCCTCCTCCGCGGCCGCGCGGACCTCTTCGATCGTGTAGGTCGAATGCGCGGGATTGTCGCCCTTGGACAATACGCCGCCGCTGACGAAAACTTTGATCCACTCCGCGCCGTACTTGATCTCCTCCCGCACCGCCTTCCGCATCCCGTCCGGCCCGTCCACGATCCGGCCGATGCCGGCCATGCGCAGGTCGTGGGCAAAATCGTTCGCGTCGCCATGGCCGCCGGTCGGCGACAGAAAATGCGGCGCGACGATCACGCGCGGGCCCGGCAGTTTCCCCTGATCGATCGCCTTCCGAAGATCCACCAGCCCGTATTCGCGGTCACAGTCCCCCGGATCGCGCACCGTCGTGAATCCCGACTGAAGCGCCTTGGAGGCGTTGATCCACGCATCCAGCGCCATCGCGGCCGAGGCGCGCTTGTAAATGAGTTCGTCAAAATTGCGAGGCTCCAGCATGAGATGGCAGTGATTGTCATGGAGGCCCGGAATGAGCGTGAGCCCGCCCGCATCCACAACGGGCGTTCCTTTCGGAATGCCCACGCCAGGCCCGATGCCGGCAATCCGGCCTTGCTCCACAAGGATGGTTACGTCCTCCATCATCTTTCCCGACCGCACATCCAGCGCCCGGCCAGCTTTGATCGCCAATGAATCCATCACGGGGCGGATCGTACTATCGTCAAAGCGTTCTGTGTAGGGGTCCGAGTTTCGGCGGGACGGGCGGCGTGAGAATGCCGAACCGTTCGGCCGGAATTTGCGCCGCGGGTCGGATCGTCCAGCGGCCGAACCGGGCGTTGATTTGATCCACGACGTCGTCCAGCTCAAGCCGCCGGCGCTCAGCCGCCAAAAGCGGCGGCTGGGCGGAGCGGGCAGAAAGGTCAGAAACCGAAACGCCGATCAGCCGGAGCGGCGTTCGCGGGCACGGCCAGAGCTCGTCCAGAAGGCCGCGCGCCACGCCGTAAATCTGCGGGCCGCTGGACGCCGGCACGCTCATCTTCCTCTGCCGGCCGAACGTTTCAAAGCCGGCGGTCCGGATCGTGACGTGCGCCACCCGCCCGGCAAGGCCGTACCGGCGAAGACGCGCCGCCACTTTTTCGGACAGAAAAAACAAAAATGAGCGGACGACCAACGGGTTCGATGTGTCGGCTGCGAGCGTGTGCGCATGCCCGACCGATTTGACTTCCTCCGGGCCGGATGCGCACGCAAGAACCGGGCGGTCGTCCAATCCCTGCCCCATGCGCTTCAATGTCCAGCCGATCACGCCGAACCGGGCGGTCAGCGCCTGAAGCGGGGCGCGGCCAAGCTCTCCCGCCGTTCGGACGCCCATCTCCGCCAGCGCCTCCCTCAATCGCGAACCGATGCCGCAAAGTTTTTCGACCGGCATCGTTTCCAGGAGCGCCTCCACGGGCGACGGATCGCCGGAGGCGTCCGGCACGGTCCGGATTTCGCGGATGCCTTCGGGTTTGGCGAGATCCGCCAGAAGTTTTGCGAGCAGTTTGTTGGGCCCGACGCCGAACGTGACGGGCAGGCCCAGCTCCCGCTGGATGCGAAGCTGGGCCATCCGGCAAAGATCAAGGGCGGAAAGACGAAAGTAATCCAAGACGCCGGTGAGATCCAGATACGCCTCATCGACCGACGCCATTTCAACCCGGTCGCTGAAATCCCGCAGAATTTTTTCTATCTCCGCGGAGAGATGCAGATACAGAGGCGGATGGCTTTCCACCACCGCCAATTGCGGGCAGAGCTTTCTGGCCTCGTGCAGCACCATCCCCGTCCGCACGCCATGGGGCCGCGCCTCGTAACTGGCCGCCAGCACCACGCTGCGCCGCTTCGCGTCCGCCACCACCACCACCGCCCGGCCCGCCAGGCGCGGATCGACTGTCCGCTCGCACGCCGCGAAAAACGCATCCGCGTCCATGAGGGCAATAACCCTGTTCCCCATGCCGGCGGGATAACCTACATTTGTAGGTCTGTCAAGCCGCAACCGCCGCAGGATATGATGATCCAATGACAAGGGCATCATGGATCGGGCTGGCGCTGCTGCTTCTTGTCGCGTTCGGCATTCGCGCCACCAGCATCACCTACGGACTGCCGTTTTCGCAGTCGGAAAAGGAACAGCGAAACGTCAACACGGCGCTGAAAATGGCCGCCGCGCGGGACCTCAATCCGCAGCAGATCGGCAAGGGCGTGATCTGGTACGTGCTCTTGGCGGAATTCGGAATTTATTATCTCGTCGGCCGGGCGATCGGCCGGTACGAATCGTCCTTTGATTTTGCCAGGGATTTTTTTCTCGACCATACGGAACTCTATCTGATCGACCGGATCGGCCAGATGATCCTTGCGGTGCTGTCGCTCTGGCTTCTTTTCCGACTCTGCCGGCGGTGGCTGGGGGACGCCGGTGGTTTCTGGGCTCTGGCCTTCGGCGTGTTTTCGGCCGTTCACGCCGAAATCAGCCGGCACGCGTCGGAGGATATGCTGGCCGTCCTGTTTGTCATTCTGACGTTGGATCGCATGACGCTGTATCAGGATTCAAGGCAATTGAAGGACCTGCTCCTCGCGTGCCTGTGTTCGGCCCTTGCGGCGTCCTCGAAGATCCCGGGGGGACTGGCGCTGGTAGCTGTTCTGGCCGTTCTTCTGGCCGGCCGGGAATGGCGCCGCGCGGGACTGGCGGTCGTCGTATTCAGCGTTTGTTACGCGGGGATGAACCCGTACGTCTTTTCGAACCTCCAGCTTTCGCTGGCATCCTTCACGCGCGATGTCGAACTTCGTCAAAGCGCCACCGAACGGCAGGGGCTGTGGACGACCCTCCACATGATCTTTGGCCAGATGCTCGGGTATCTTGTGGCGTTGCCGGCGATTCTGGGGATTTTCTCGCCGCCTGAGGTTCGGCGCCGCCTCTGGCCGCTGGCGGTTTGCCCCATCGTGGGTTTTCTGGCCGTGCTCGGCCACGGCTGGGGCATCGGGCCGCTCTATGCGATGGCCATCTGGCCCATGTTGATCGCGTTGGCGGCGGCTGGCGTGGTCTGGATCAGCGCGAACCTTCACCGCATGGCCGGGCCGGCCTTGGGCGCGATCGGGATCGTGTCCTCCACATTTTTTCTGTCAGGTTACACGCCGCTGTATGAACAAGCCGCATATTACTTCACCGCGAAGGCGCCCGCGCATGATATGATTGTCTGGGTTCGAAGGAATTTACCGCGAGGCGAGTCGATCGCCGCGATGAGCGGCGACGTGTGGAAAGGGCGGCTGTTTTTGACGCCGGACCGCATCCGCGAACGCCTCGATCGATTCAAACAACCGGCCGAATACGCCGGACTCGAATACAACCTGGGCAACGTCCATTTCTATGAGTTCATGCTGAAAGTCGTCGAATCCGACCCGGATGCTCCTTGCTACGAGATGCGATACATGGACGGCAAGACGCTGGAGGAAATGGGGAACGAGCCGCGCCGGCAGGCCATCTACCGATTTGAGGACATCCAGCCCTACGACTCATGGAAAACTGTTTCGGATCTGCCGGAACGGTATTTTCTCCTCGTGGAAGGCATGAGCCTGCCGCCAGGACGCGAAGCCGAGATCCGGCGGACGCTGGATCAGGCCGGGCAGATTACAATCGCGTTCCCGCCCTTTTACCTTTACCGCTTGAAATAGCGCCGCTCTATTTTTGGGCGGCGACCATGCAGACCGTGTCCCGATAGCCCGGCGGTTCACACCTTCAGCGTCGGCCGGCCCTTTTCCCAATTGCACGGGCAGAGTTCGCCGGTCTGCAGGGCGTCCAGGATGCGCAACACCTCGTTGATGTTTCGGCCCACGTTCAGATCATTCACGCTGACCCAGCGGATGACTCCCTCGGGATCCACAATGAATGTGGCCCGCAAGGGAACCTTCTCGGTGGGATGCAGGACTCCCAGCGCCTCGCTCAGATCCTTCTTGTTGTCGGCCAGCATCGGATAGCCGAGGTCCTTCAGGTCCGGATGCGCATTGCGCCAGGCCAGATGCACAAAGTGGCTGTCGTTGCTGATCCCCAGAACCTGCGCATCCCGATCCCGGAAATCCTTCAGGCGGTGGTTGAATTCCGCAAGTTCCGTTGGACACACAAAGGTGAAATCGAGCGGCCAGAAGAACAGGACTGTCCACTTCCCCTCCATGTCCCTTCGGTGGACCGTGACGAATTCCTTCCCATGCTCCAGGGACACGCAGGCCTGCATTGAAAACTCCGGAAACTTCTCTCCGATTCCGATCAAACGGTTCATGTCTTGCACCTCCTTGGAATTTGGCGTTGTGACGTTGCGGGACGGATCGTAGCAAGAGATATCATCCGAATCCACTTGGAAACGATTTCTGTATTAGAATGTATATCAGAAAGGGTGGGATGAAAGATGAACCGGTCCAACCTCGTGTACGACGCCATCGTGCTGGGCGCCGGCCCCGCCGGCCTCGCGGCGGCCATCCGGCTGGCCCGGTCCGGCGCCCAGGTGCAGGTCTTTGAGCGGCGGGCGTTGCCGCAACAAAAGTGCTGTGGAGAATTCCTTCATCCGAGCGCGGCCGAGGAAGTGCGCCGGCTGGTCGGCCGCCCGCCGGAGGGCGCACCCATCAGCCGCGTGCAGATTCTCGCGGGGCCGTTCATGAGGGAATTCCCGATCTCGCCGGGCGCCGTCGGCGCCGAACGACGGGCGCTCTCCGAATCTCTGATCGACGCAGCGCAGGCCTGCGGCGTAATGATTCGGACGCAAGTGTCCGGCGACGTCGCTGAGCTTTCAGAAGGGCGGATCAAGGTTCGAGTCGGAAATGACCTCTTCAGGGCCGAATTGCTGGTGGTGGCCGAAGGCGCGAATTCATTCGCGGCCAGAAAATTGGGATTTGTCCGATCCAAGTTCAAACTCGTCTATGGATTTTCAACGCGATTGGCAGCCCGGCTGAACGGCGCGGTGGCGCTGGCGGCTATTGAAAGCGGATATGTGGGCCTGTGTGATCTTGGATTGAACGGCCTCAACCTTGCGGGCCTTCTTTCGGCCGATGCTTATCGCCGATTGGCCCCGGGACGGCCGGGATTTGGCGGCCGATTGTGTTCGGAGATTCCGGCTTGGGCCGACCTCATCCCCGCCGATGCGCGGGCGGCCCTATTCCAGGTTCCGGCCTGCGCGGCGGAAATTTCGGCCGGAGCAAAAATGACGGCGCCCATTTTTATCGTCGGGGATTCCGCCGGCATGAGCGAATCGGCGTTCGGCGACGGCATCGCCCGGGCGCTCCGGCAGGCCCGGTTGATGGGAGTCGCGCTGGAAAAATATCAGAACGATCCCGTGAGAGCGGCTCGAGAATATGGCCGGCTTTTGAGAAGAGACCCCCATCGCCCCAACCGGCCGTTGCTTCATTTCGCCGCCCGTCTGCTTCGGGCCCCTTTTCTCGCATCCGCCGCTCTTCGACTCGCATCGCCCGGAATCCGCAGGCTGGTTGAACGGGCCACCACGGCCGCCTAATGGACGATCGCACGGTAGGCCAGGCCTGCCATGGCACTCCCCAATACCACGTACACCACATCCCATTTGAATTTCCACAAACCAACAAACGTCACGACCGCCAGAACGAACGATGCCCAGTCAACGGCCCCCGGCGTTGGAAAAAAAACGTGGAGTCCGAAGAAAACCGCCAGATTCAGGATCACGCCAACCACGGCCGCTGTGATGGCCGAAAGCGTGCCCATCAGATGCGCGTTGCCCCGTGTGCGCTCGATATACGGCGCGCCCAGAAAAATCCAGAGGAATGACGGCAGAAACGTGAAATAGGTGGCGACCAGCGCCCCCACGAACCCTGCCACCGGCGGCGTCAAGCCGGCCGGGTTCGACCAGGCGCCCACGTATCCGACAAACGTGACGACCATAATGAGCGGCCCCGGCGTGGTTTCCGCGAGGCCCAGCCCGTCGATCATCTGCCCCGGCTGAAGCCAGTGATAGGTTTCGACGCCGGCCTGGGCGATGTACGGCAGGACCGCATACGCGCCGCCGAACGTCACCATTGCGGCTTTCGAAAAGAATTTCCCCATTTTATAAAAAATGCCCGCCGATCCGCCCCAGACAGCGAGACAGGCCAGCGCGCCGGTCCACAGTGTCAGACAGACAACCAAAACAGTCAGGGCCCGGCGCCAACTTGGCCGGGTATGTTCTTCCAATGGATCAGCGTGGGAGCCGATGCCGGGAGGGGGGTCGGTTCGATTCCCCCCAATGGTACAGAATTTGTCCGGCCGGAGCCGGCTGCCGATGAGCCCAATGACCGCCGCAGAAATAATAATGAGTGGAAAGGGAACGCCGCCAAAAAATATTCCGACAAAACTCAATGCGGCGAGCATCACCATCATCTCGTTCTTGAGCGCCCTCCAGCCGATCCGGATCACGGCGGCGGCAACGATGGACAGGACGGCGGCCTTGAGGCCGTAAAACATCGCCGCAATGGACGAAACGGCCCCGTAGGTCACATACACCCAGCTCAAGGCGACCAGAATGAAAAACGACGGGAGCACAAACAGCGCACCCGCCACCACGCCGCCGGCGGTCCGGTGCAGGAGCCACCCCATGTACGTGGCGAGCTGCTGGGCCTCGGGGCCGGGCAACATCATGCAGTAGTTCAGCGCATGAAGAAACCGTTCTTCCGAAATCCACCGTTTCCTTTCGACCAGCTCGGCATGCATGATCGCGATCTGGCCGCCAGGCCCGCCGAAACTGATGAACCCGAGTTTAAGCCAGAACTGGAACGCCTCCGAAAAAGACGGGCGCCCGGCCAAGGTGATATCATGATATCATGATATCATGATAGCCATCATGATATCATGATATCACTTTGCCGATCGCCGCAGGGCGGCCGGCCGCGGGCGGATGTCGGCGAGGTTGTGGCCGCACCAGGGTTTGGGGCAGAGCCGGCGCTCCTGCATGGACACGCAGTTGAAATCGGTGAGACCGTCGAGGCCCGCCGCCAGGGCGCCGGCGTAGAGCCGGGCCCAGAAATTGGCGCGGCTGCAGGCGTCGAAATGGGTCCAGTCCTCCGACCAGCCGTAGGGACGCTCGTATTTGGACCGGATCAGCCCGCCGATATGCTTGGGATGCCACCCGTTCATGAAGAGATATCGCACGACGTTCTGGACATGCGTCGGCTGCAGGAGGCTCGGGTTGGGGTGCCGGATCGGCAGGGCGATGCAGGGCGGAAGGTTTGACAGTTTCAACCGGTCATAGGTGCGCGGCCACGCCTGCCAGGGGTCGTGATCGGCCGAATCGAATTCCCGGTGAAAGGCCGCAAGGGGACTTTCGAGATACGTCCGGATCAGCCTGTCGAACGGATCATCCGCGCCCGGCAGGATGCAGTCGCCCGTCTTCGCCACTTCGGCGGCGGCCGCGAAGTTTCGCCGGCGGGTCAGCAGGTCGTGGAGCGGGGTATCCGGCCGGCGCGGCAGGGAAATCTGCACGGGGATTTCCCGCGCGATGCGTTGTCCGACCTTGTAGACCTGTACTTTGTGCTTTTGATGCGTGGAGAAGGGGCAACGAATGTCCCTCATGAAAATCGGGTCGCCGTAGGCCGTCAGATCCACGGAGATGGCCTCCCGGTACCGCCCATCAACGCTGCCGACCGCAATATCCGAAAACACGACCGGGACCGGCCCGACGCCCGCCGTGGCCCGCACGAGTTCGTGGCCGACGTACTCCATGACCCGGCCCAATCCGTCGAAGGCGCGCCCGTGTTTCAGCGACACGCGCCGGTGCCGGTGCTCGGACGTCGCGGTGTACTTGCCCACCAGGGAGTCGGGCAGGCAGCCGATCCGCTCCAGCGTTTGGTCGGCCGGCGAATCGGCAAGGACTTTGAAAGCGAAATGGTAGCCCTGCCCGGTCATGATGGTGAGATGGGGAATCCCCCATTCCTGAAATTTTTTCTGAACGACTTCATGGAACGGCTCCAGCTTGAGAAAACAGGCGGCCGGGTCATGATAGATTTCGCCGGGATAATCGATATTGAAGTATTCGACGTCCAAGACCACCACCGTCGACTCCTTGTCCCAGACCGACCTGAAAATGTCGAGGCCGTGATCGAGAATCCAGTGAAAGTTGGAAACGTCCGACGAGAAATATTCCTTGTGCGCCGACGATTTCAGATAGGCGCCGTATCCGACCAGATACTCCGCCGAAAAAGACATCGGCTCCGCGCCAACGCCGCCACAATATTCGGCGATCCGCTCACGCACGTGGGGATCGGCGTAATAGTCCGCAGGGGAGTTCATGTGCGGATATTATATCATCGCCGGCCGGCCGAGGAGAAAAACAGCCGGCCGGTCCTTCAGGTCTGGTTTGGACGCTGCGCGCCAGCCGCCGACCGTGCGCGTCCGGATGTCCTCGGTCGGGAGCGTCAGATCGACGGCGAGGCACAGATGGAGGGAAGGCTCGACATGACGGATCAGGTCGTCGAACACGGCCAGATTCCGGTACGGTGTTTCGATCCAGAGGTGGGTCCGGTCGTTCCGTTTGCAGTCGGCGGCCATTTCTTTGATCTGCTTTTTTCTGTCCTGCGCGATCCGCGAAAGATATCCGTGAAACACGAACCGCTGGCCGTTCAGGCCGGACGCCATGAGCGCCAGCAACACCGCCGAGGGGCCGGCCAGAGGGCGGACACGGATCCCCTTTTGATGCGCGAGACGCACCAACCCCGCGCCGGGGTCCGCCACGGCCGGACAACCCGTGTCCGACACCAAGCCCCACGGACCGCCCTGAGCGACAGGTTCGATCAGATCCTCCAGGTCCGCGGGCCGGGAATGTTCGTTCAACAACCGAATCGGCATCGTCCCGCTCCGGTCCATGCTGCCGGCCGTCCGGAGAAACAACAGCGCGCCCTTGCGGCTTTCCGCGACCAGCCCGTCCAGCGACCGGACAATCTCCCGGACACGCTCGTCGACGCATCCCGCATCGCCGGCCGGACCCAGGGCCGTGGGAATCAAGTAAAGCGTTCCAGTGGAGTCTGAAGTCACAAACAGAAAATATATGCGGAACCCGCCACCCGCAAGTGCCCGGATCACTCAAGTCGCAGCCCGAACGTGACGATGAATGAATCAGACGTCGACAAGCCGCAGCCGGATTCTTGACAGCCCCCAAGGCGTTCGATAGACTTGAATGACACGCCAAAACGCCTAAGCCCGCGGTGGGCGGGAGACCCCAAAGGAGTTGGGGGCGTACAATTCATTGGGAGGGAACCCAGATGGCCATCCAAGTTCATGACGACAATTTGATCTCCGCTCTGCGGCAACACCAGGTCACGCATTCCGAAATCGGCAAGCAACTCGCCCGCATCGCGTCCGGACTTCGAATCCAGGAAACCGCCGATGACGCAGCCGGCGCGTCGGTTGCGGAACGCATCAACCTCCAGAGCCGTGGGCTGAACGTAGCGAGCCGCAACATCCAGGATTTTGCGTCCCTGGTGCAGACCGCCGACGCCGGACTCTCACAAATCCAGGACCTCGCCGGCCAAATCAATGATTTGTCCGGCCGCGCCGCCAACGGGACGCTGAACGCGGAAGACCGGAAACAGATTCAGACGCAAATCGATCAGGTCACGCAGGAAATCGACCGGTTCGCGGAATCCGTCGAATTCAACGGGCAGAAACTTCTGTCCGGCGCATTCTCCGGCACGGTTCAACTCGGCGCCAACGCTCCGGACACCCTCACCCTCATCCTGTCCGATGCCCGGTCCGACGCTCTGGGTCTGGCCGGCCTCGATGTGACCACCGCCGCGGGCGTCCAGACCGCCATCGGCGTGGCGCAGGGAGCGGTGAACACGGTCGCGACCGAGCGGGCCGACATCGGATCGACGCTCCGGCGGCTGGACTCGGCCCTGAATACCGCGCTCGCCTCCAGGGAAAGTCAAACCGCCGCCCAGGCCCGAATCGAGGACGCCGACGCCGCGCTTGAACTGGTCGAGCTGACGCTGAACGCCGTTCGGGAAAACGCGGGACTTCTGGGGACCGCTCAGGGAAACATCAACCGGCAGAACGCCGGCCGGCTTTTGGAATAGCGGGCGGGACGGCCGCATGAAATCTGAACGTTTTGCCATTCTGCTTCTTCGCCTCTATGTCGGCTACCTGTTTCTGATGGCGGGCTGGTCCAAATGGACGCAAACGCCGCCCTATACCACGGGCGAGGATATCGCGCATTTTCTGAACGTCAAACTCGCCGCCTGCGAGCCCAACACGATCGGCTCGGCCCTGATCCAGGGCTACTATCTGCCGCACTCGAAACTCCTGGCCTGGATGGTGGTGCTGGGCGAGATGGCGGTGGGCGCGGCGCTTCTGTCCGGGACCGCCACGCGGCTGGCCTGTGTCTGCGGGATTTTCATGAACGCGAATTTTTTCATCGCCACGAGCGGCAGTTTCCTGACCTTCGACAACAACGCCTTTTTCATCCTCATCCAGCTTCTCCTTCTCTGCGCCGCCGCCGGGCGGTTCATGGGGATCGACTATTTTCTCAGCAAGAAATTCTCCAACGCCTATCTCTGGTAATCATGTCCGCAGTGACGGTGGACCGGGGCGCGGCGCTGAAGGAATGGGCGGCGGTGGTCCACGCCCTGGAGCGCGGGGCGCAGATTCTGATCCTGAGAAAAGGCGGCGTCCGCGAAGACGGATTCTCGGCCGACACCGACGCCTTTTACCTGTATCCGACCGGCTTTCATCAGACGCCGGACAAGCTCCGGCCGGAACACCGGCATCTGATGGACGAAGCCCTCGCGGAACGGCCACCGGACGGCCGGGCGAGCATACGGGCGGCCGCCCGCGTGATCGAAACGTTCGCGATCGACACCCAGGACAAATTGCGGGCGCTGGCGCCTGAGTACGTGTACACGGTCGAAGAGATCCTCAAAAGATACGAGTTCCGGCCGGGCGAGCCGCTGACGGCGATGGCGGTCCGGGTGTACCGGCTGCCGCGGGCGGTCGATATCGCGGTCAAGACGAAGTACGGAGGATGTGTTTCATGGATTCGTCTCGACGATCCGATTCCCACCGACGACGCAACTCCGGCGCTCAGCGACGCGGACTTCCAGCGCCGCCTGAGCCGGGTCCGAGCGCTTTTGCAATCGACCTAGCCGCACTCGCTGCTCGCATCAAAGAAAGGGCGGTCGAGGCCGGATTTCATCGCGCGGGCATCGCTCCCGCCGATCCGCCGGCGCGCAGTGAGTTTCTCGACATCTGGCTTGCAAGAGGATACGCCGGAGAAATGGATTATCTCCGTCGAACGGCCGCCGTGCGGAAAAACCTGCGTGAAAAATTTCCATGGGCCCAAAGCCTTGTCTGCGTGGCCTACCGACATCCGGCCGGCCGGCCGGACGAGGGAATCGCGGGGCATATCGCCCGATACGCGCAGGGCGACGATTACCATGACGCGCTCGACAGGCCGCTGGAGGACCTCGAGACATTCATTCGCGACGTGACGCTGCGGGAAGGCGGCCGCGCCGCGGAAACGCGGGGGTACATCGACACCGGACCGATCCTCGAAAAAAACCACGCGGCCGCCGCCGGCCTCGGATGGGTCGGAAAAAACTCGCTGCTCCTGAACGAATCGCTTGGTTCCTACCTCCTGCTCGCCGAAATCGTCACCGATCTGCCGCTACCCGCCGATCGGCCCGCCGCGGACCGGTGCGGCGCATGCACGCGCTGTATGGAGGCGTGTCCGACGGGCGCGATTGTTTCGCCGTACGTTCTGGACGCCACGCGCTGCATTTCGTATCACACGATCGAAACGAAAACGGCCATCCCGTCCGACATCGGCGAACAACTGCACGGCAACCTTTTCGGATGCGACATCTGCCAGGAGGTCTGCCCGTGGAACCGCCCGATCCCGGCGGATGCCGGTCCCGCGACGGCGATCGAGGCGGCGTTTCGGACACGTGAAGCCTACCGCTCGATCCAGCCGGGCGATCTGGCCGCAATGCCGCCGGACGAATATCAGAGGATTTTTCGCAAGAGCCCCCTCAAACGGCCGGGGCTCGACAAGCTCAGGGAGTCGGCCCGGCGAATTTCCGGTCCAGCATCACCAGAAACGTCGGCAGGAGAAACAACTCGGCCAGAAGCGCCAGCGCCCACACTTCGCTCGTCAGAACCCCAAAATACACCGTCGGCCGGAAACTCGAAAAAATGAAAATGGAAAATCCGATGACGTTGAGCAGCGTCGCCAGCCAGATCGCGCGCCGGCATTCGTCCAGCGCGGGCGCCAGCGCCTCGCCGGCCGTCTGGCCCGCGCGACGGCGGCGCAGATACGCGTAGAAGAAAAACACCGTATCGTCGTCCGCCAGTCCCAGGGTGATCGCAGCGACGGTGGCGGTCGCCACGTTCAGGGTGATGCCGAAGAGCCCCATGGTCGCGAACATCAGGACGATCGGAAACAGATTCGGCAGGAGCGCCAGCACCGCCCAGAGCGGGCGGCCCACCTGAAGCCAGAACACGAGCGTCACGACCGCCAGCGTGATCGCGAGGCTTCGCAACTGGCTCTCGAGGATGAACCGGTCCAGCCGGGAATAGGCCTCCACCACGCCTGAGAGATAAAATCCCTGCCCGGCGCCGAAGACCTCCCGAACCTCCGACTCGATCTTGTCGAACACTTCGAGGGCCTCGTTGTTGGACATCCGGGGCAATCGCGCCTGAATTCGGAATTGAGTCCATGACGGATTGACATACCGGTTCAGCGCCTCCTCGCCGCTGGCCGACAGCGACAGCACCAACAGTTCCTGCTCCAGAAGGTCCCGGCGGTCCGGCAGGCGGTATGCCTCGGGACGGTTCTCGTACAGCGCGCGCGTCACGGTCTTCAGGACGGGATTGATCGAGAGAACCGTTTCGATTCGCGGTATGCGTCCAAGCCGTGCGATCAGATCGTCGGCCTTCGACAGAAATTCCGGGGATTTCAAGCCGTCGGCCGCGTCCGATGTCAACACGATTTCGACCGGGCCTGTGTTTCCGAACCGCCGTTCGATGAAATCCATCGACCGCATGAAGTCGCTGTCCGGCTCGAAAAAGTTTGTGAGCTGGGTGTCGATGACGATCCGTTGAATTCCGGCAAAGGAGATGAAACTCAGCCCGGCGAACACCGCAACCAGCCACCACCGCCGCCGGCCGCAGAAATCCACGAGCTTCTGTTCGGAAAACCAGCCGGGCCGGGCCGGCCTCTCGTGCCGGCGCCACACGGCCGCCGGACGCATCGTCAGGAGAACGGGAACGGTCAAAAAGGAAAAGGCGTACGTGAACAGGATGCCGATGCCCGACCAGAATCCGAAATGCCCGATCGCCGGGACCTCGCCGCCGCTCAAACTGAAAAACCCGGCGAAGGTCGTCAGGCCCGACAGAAAGCTCGGGATGGCCACCTCCGACGACGACCGCGCCACCCGCGCCTCGATCGAACCCGCAGGGTCGATCCTCAGAAACCGCTCGATCAGGTGAATGTCGTCCGCGATGGCCATGGCCATGAGCAGCGGCGGGAGGATGCCGGTCATGAGATGAATGGGAACGCCCATGTGCCCCATGCATCCCAACACCACGCCGACGGTCAGGACGCAATCGCCGACGAAGATGGCCGTCAGAAACGCGTCGCGAAACAGAATCCAGAAAACGGCCGTCAGGATCACGAGACAGATCGTCCCGAACAGGAAATAATCCCGGAACGTCAGGCGGTCCATCTCCCGTTGCGCGAAAATGTAACCGCCGAGGTAGTAGGGGACATCCGCCGACTTCAAGATGCCTTCCACCGGCGCCACCAGGCCCTCGCCGATCTTCGGGCTTTCAAATCTCATGAGGATCGCCGCCACACGGCCGTCCCGCGAGACGAGCGTCTGCACGAAGCGCTCGTCGGCGAGGATGCGCGCCCGGAGCGTTGCGGCCGGCTCGGTTTGGAATCTGCCCCTGACTTCGTCGACATAGATGCCGCCGTCGGTATCGCCCCGGACGTCCGCCGCCGTCGGCAGGGCCATGACTTCGACCACGCCGGGCAGGTCCCGCAGCGCGAGGGTCAGCCACTCCAGCTTTTCGAGGTTGGACCTGTCAAACACATCTCCCATATCGAGCGTGATGAACAGATACTCATCGCTGCCGAACATCCGAGTGAACGCGCGATACCTGGCATAGGAAGGCGTCTCGTCGGAAAACCATACGTCCATCGTGTTGTTCACGCGGAGCCGCGCGAGACCTGTCAGGGCCGCCAGGCACAGCACGGCGCTCAGGCCCGCCACCCTCCAGCGGCGCTCGAACAACGCGAGATAGGCCCGTTCGATCCATCGTTGAATCCGCATCAGCCGTTCCGGGTTCCTGAGCAACATGGGGCTCTTGTAACTTGTTGGAGCGGATTAAAGAACCGCCGCCCGACGGCCGATGAGTAAAATGAACCGTATTGGTCAGGCCAGGGAAGGCCGTTGGCGCGAACATGGAGGTTCACACTGGTCCTCTCATTTTCCAACCCACGACCTTTCCTGCCCCTGACATCGTATCCACGGATGGATACAGGCACGTCCGACCGACGGACGCCACATGCGGAGGTGAAAGGGACATGGATGTCCAGGGAATTCACTCGAATCTGCCCGCGTTCCGGGAGCCCAGCAAGGAAGTCAAGCAAGCCCGGGAACAACGGCTGGTGGCGCACGACGCGCTGCCCAAGGTCAAGACACCGGAGGAAGCGAGCAAGCTGATCGACGAGGTCAGGCATCTGCTTCTGTACGGCTAAATCGCGCGATCCTCAAAACGGCAGGGGCTGAACCGCAGCCCCTGCCTGTTTTATATTTGAGGCCATAAGTATCCGTCTGTCCGCAGACGGCAGGGGTTTCTCCGTCCGCCCGCGGCCGGTCGATGAACGATGGGGCCGGGAGAAATGTGATGTCGGGTATCTATTCGGTGCAGCACAACGTCACGGCGATGTTCGCGCACCGGCAGGCGATGTTAAATAACGGGACGCTTTCGAAGGCGCTCGAGCGGCTGTCCAGCGGCTACCGGATCAACCGGTCCTCGGACGACGTGGCGGGCCTGGCCGTGTCCGAACGGCTGCGGGCGCAGGTGCGCGGCTTTCAGAGGGCCGCCCTCAATATCCAGGACGGCGCGTCCCTCCTCCAGACCGCCGACGCCGCGATCCAGGATATCCACGACATCCTCCAGCGGATGCGGGAGCTGCTGATCCAGGCGGCCAACGGGATTTACAGCAACTCGGACCGCGCGCTCATCCAGCAGGAAATTGCCGAGCTCATGGACGAGATCGACCGCATTCATACGTCGGCCGAATTCAACAAGGTCCGGATATTCGACTACTCCACCGCCGACATCGTCTGGATCATCGACAATTCGGGCAGCATGGGCGGCCAACAGGCGTCCTTGAAAGCCGCCGCGCCCTCGTTTTTCAGCGAACTCGCCAATCGGAACGTCGACGCGCGCGCGGCGACCATCGGATTTTCCAACGCCGCCAACACAAGCGTCGTTGGAAACTTCACCAGCAACGCCGGCCAGTTCGCTGCCGACGTCGGCAACGTCGGCACGGGTGGTTCGGGCACCGAAAATGGAATGGCCGCGCTCCAGTTTGCCCTCAACAACCTCACCTTTCGCCAGAACGCCCGGAAGTTTTTCATGATCCTGACCGACGAGGACTCCGACGACGGCGGCAACAATTTTACGGGCGCCGACATCCTCGCGTCGACCAATGCCCTCATGACGTCCAACGAGATCGTGGTCGACGTGGTCACGTCCGCGGCGATCATCGGCGCCGGCGCCAATCCCGGTCTGCCGGCCGACATCGAATACCGGGACGCCTCCACACAGGTGGCCGGCGACAACGGCATCGGCGTTCCAAACGCGACCGGCGGCAGGACGTTCACGTCGCTGGCCGGCACGTTCGCGTCCAACCTCGCCGCCCAGGTCGATTCGGCCATCGGGACGTTGTTTAAATTTCATGTGGGCGCGAACAAGAATCAGACTTTTACCAGCGCTCTCCAGGCGCCCGTGAGCACCCGGGCGCTGGGACTGGCCGGGAATGTTTCGGCGTCCACCCAGACGGCCGCCGAAAACTCCATTTCCTTCATCGACACCGCCATCGACCGGCTGACCCGGATCCGGTCCTCCATCGGCGCCGAGATCAACCGGCTCGGGTTCACGCTCGATTATGCGCGCGTCGCCGGCGAGGCGATGCAAAGCGCCGAATCCCGGATCCGCGACACCGACATGGCGGCCGAGATCATCGAATTCACAAAGGCCCAGGTCATCGTCCAGTCCGCCAACGCCATGCTCGCGCAATCGAATCTTCTGCCCCAGAACGTATTGAGCCTGCTCGGATGATAAGGTAGTAGAGAACCATGAGCCGCGGATCCAACCTTTTTGCGCGCGCCGCACGGTCAATCCCCGGCGGCGTCAACAGTCCGGTTCGCGCGTTTCGCGCGGTCGGCGGAACGCCGCCGTTCATCGCGCGCGGGCAGGGCCCGTTCATGTACGACGAGCGGGGGCGCAAGTACATCGACTACATGTGTTCCTGGGGACCGCTCATCCTGGGCCACGCGCATCCGGCCGTCGTCAAAGCGATCAGCGCCGCGGTGAAGCGGGGCACGACGTTCGGCGCGGCCACGCGGCAGGAAGTCGATCTTGCCGAGTTGATCTGCGCGAGCGTTCCGGGTGTGGAGCAGGTCCGCCTAGTGTCGTCCGGCACCGAAGCCCTCATGTCGGCGGCGCGGCTTGCGCGCGCAGTCACCCGGCGGGACCGGATCGTCAAGTTCACCGGCGGGTATCACGGCCACGCCGACAGCTTCCTCGTGTCCGCGGGCTCCGGCGCCGCGACGTTCGGCCATCCAAGTTCGCCGGGCGTGCCGGCGCCGCTCGCGCGGCTCACGACGGTCCTGCCGTACAACGACATCGGCGCCGTCGCGCGGTTCCTCACGGCGCGCGGCCGCGAAGTCGCCGCAGTGGTGGTGGAGCCGGTTGCGGCCAACGCGGGCGTGATCCCGCCGCGGGTCGGGTTCCTGGAGGCGCTGAGGCGCAGCACGCGCAAGTGCGGCGCGCTACTGATTTTTGACGAAGTCGTGACCGGCTTTCGCGTCGCGCCGGGCGGCGCGCAGGAATTGTTCGGCATCGAGCCGGACCTCACGTGTCTCGGAAAAATTGTCGGAGGCGGCATGCCGCTCGCCGCGTTCGGCGGGCCCGGCCGGATCATGCGGCGCCTGAGCCCGCTCGGCCCCGTCTATCAGGCCGGCACGCTGTCCGGCAATCCGCTCGCCGTCGCCGCCGGCCTCGCCACCCTGCGGCACTTGCGCGCCCATCCCCCGTATGCGATGTTGGAAACGAGGGCCAACCGGCTGGCGCGCGGAATTTCGTGGCGCCTTCGGAGCGCTGGCGTGCCGCACCGCCTCAAACGGGTGGGCAGCATGATGACGGTGTTCTTCACGGACCGGGACGTTTCGTCCTTCGAGGAGGCCCTGCGTTGCGACACGCGCCGGTTCGCGGCCTTTCATCGGGCCATGCTCCGGCAGGGCGTGTATCTGCCGCCGTCGCAGTTCGAATCGTGGTTCGTCGGCGCGTCCCATTCGGACGACGTGATCGACCAGACCCTGGACCGCGCGGGCCGGGCGATCAAAACGCTGTAAGGGAGGGTATCGGAGATGTTTCCCCACATAGGGTTCGGCGAGTTGGCCATCATCCTCGTCATCATCCTGATCATTTTCGGACCGTCACAGCTTCCCAAGCTGGCCAAAATGATCGGCGACAGCATCCGGTCCTTGAAGAAGGCTTCTTCCGGTGAAGACGACGCGCCCAAACCGCCGGAGGGACGCAACGGCAAAGCCTGAACCGCACGCCCCCGCGCCCGCCCTTGAGATGAGCGATCCGGTCGAAGAGAGCATTTCGCCCCCTGACAAACGCATGTCGTTTTTGGATCATCTGGAGGAACTGCGCTGGTGCCTCATCCGGTCCCTCATCGCGCTGGCCGTCGGATTCGTCGGCTCGCTCTTCTTCGTCCGCCGCCTCCTCGCATTCCTCGAATGGCCGCTCCGGCAGGCCGGGGTTGGACTCGCCGACGCGCCGGGACCGCTGAGGACCCTGTCCGTGGCCGAGTCCTTCACGGCCCTGCTCACGCTCGCCGCGTTCGCGGGACTGGCCGTCGCGCTGCCGTATCTCCTGTTCGAGATATGGCAGTTCATCGCGCCGGGCCTGACGCGCAAGGAGCGCGGGGCGGTGGCGCCGCTCTTGATTTTCGGAACGGCCTTTTTTTTCGCGGGTGTCGCCTTCGGCCACCAGGTGCTTCTCCCGCCGGCGTTGCGATATTTTCTGACCCTGAACACTGATTTTGGTCTGGCCGCCGAATGGCGCATCCTCGATTACATGAAGTTCACCCTCTCGATGCTCCTCGTCTGCGGGATCATGGCGGAACTGCCGGTCCTGACGGTGGTGCTGGCGCGATTCGGAATCGTGTCGGCGCCTTTTTTGACGCACTACTGGCGGCACGCGATCGTGATCCTCTTCGTGCTGGCCGCGCTCCTCACGCCGTCCACCGACTCCCTCACGATGATCCTCCTCGCCGGGCCGCTCATCGCGCTCTACGGCGTCTCGATCGTGCTCGCAAAAATTTTCTACAAACCGCTCTCGTCGTGAAATCACCGGTCGCGGCCGTCTTCGCCGTCCTCCTGATCCCGGCCGCCGTGTTCGCCGCGTCCAGGGAGAAGGAAGATCCGATCGCGCTGAACAACCGCGCCGTCACCGCCATGAACAAGGGCCGGTTCAAGGAAGCCATCCAGCTCCTGCAGCGCGCCGTTCAGATGAACCCCGAGGACACCCTCGTGGAAAATCTCGCGACGGCCATGAACAATCTCGGCGTCCAGTACCTGAACGACACCGAACCCGACAAGGCCATGCGCTGGCTCCAGCAGGCCCAGGAGGTCCGCGCGGACGACCGCATCAACAAGAACCTCGCGCAGGCGCTCATCATGAAAGGCCGGTTCGAGTCGGAGGAAGGAAGACCGGAACTCGCCCAGCAGTATTTCCGCGACGCCGTCCTCACCGACCCGGAGTCCCGGTCCGCCCACGAGTCCCTGGGACGCAGCCTCTACGAGCAGGGCCGGCTCAAGGAATCCCTCGCGTCCGTCGAGCGGGCCCTCGAGATCGAGGACCGGGAGGAGCTGCGGGCGTTTTCGGAAAAAATCAGAAAACAAATGGAGGGTGAGAAAGACTTCTTCGAGCAGCGCGGGTCGCATTTCCGGATCTTCTACTCGCCCGATCTGCCCGCGCAGAGCGTGTCGACGATCGCGTGGAAACTCGACCGCGCCTACGAGTCACACCGGATGGCGCTGGGCGGCGCGCCCAAGGGGGAAATCCCGGCGGTGCTGTACTCCTCGAGGGACAAGTTCGCCGGCACGCACGATCTGACCTCCAACGTCGTCGGCATCTTCAGCGACGGCAAGGTCCGCCTGCCGATCCCGGACGAGCCGGACTGGGAGGCGATCGAGCAGACGCTGTCGCACGAAGTGGCCCACGCATTTTTGTTCGACCTCGGCGGGCCCGACATCCCGGTATGGCTCAACGAGGGCCTCGCCGAATTCCTCTCGGTGGGTCCCGACCGACCCACGCGGTCGCTGGACCGGGCGCGGGAAACCGGAGACGCGCTCGTGCCGATCAAGGACCTCTCGGACACGCTCAGGAATTTCAAGAACAACACAAAAGTCACTCTCGCCTACGACCAGGCCTTCTCCATCGCCCAATTCATCCACGCGCGCTTCGGCATCTTCGGCCTCCGCCGCCTCCTCAAGGCCTTCAAAGACGGCCGGCGAGAAGAGGACGCCCTCCGGCAGACGCTCTTCATGTCCAGCGACATGCTCCAGCAATCCTGGGAATTCAGCCTGCGGGAGCGCCGATAAAATTTTTGGCGGCGGTCACCCGACCAATGTTCTAATGTTACGGAATGATCGAAGTTTCCAGCACCGGCGGGTCACGGTCACGGTGCCATACTTCTACATCGCTACTTTCCAATGTCCTCGAACACGGATTCGACGAAAAACACTGTCTTGGCCGGAATGGGCCTTTTGGGATAGTACTTCGATACCAGCCGAAAAACGGCGGCGGGAGATTTCAGGCGCATTTTTTTTATCAGAAATTTCAGATCATGGGTGTCCTCGGCCTCGACCTCCGTCCGGGCGGACAGCGCCTTCATGGCGACAAGATATTCCGGCGGGGGCGTATAGATGTGGAGATGGTCGGTGGAAAAGACGGATTTTCTGAAATCCGCCTTGTCCGGCAATAGATCGATAAACCCCTTGACCGCATCGTTGAGCCACGCATCCTGCAGGCCTTCCTCCTCCGCAATCTCCCTGACCAGCCGCCTGATCCTGGCCGGAGGCTCAAAGACCGCGTCGATGTCGCGGGTTGCCCGCCGGGCGTTCCACCCCAGGACCATGGCGGCGCCGCCGAACAGGAGAATCTCACCCCGGATTTTCTCCCGTTCGAGCATTTCGCTCAACCGATTGAGAAGCCGGCGGATTCGTTCCCGCCCGAAACGGAATTCGTTCTTCATCGGCTCCGCTCCATCCCGCATTTTCGGATGGCGCCGGTTACGGCGTCTTTGTCGACAAAAATGTTCCGCCGCCGAAACGGCCCCGGAGAAGCCTGAAGAAGATAAATCCTCATCCCGGCCGGAGCATTCGCAAAATACGGCGCGGGAAGGAAACGACTTTTATGGTCGACCCATGCCGGCGGGTTCCAATCAAACCGTGCGGCGGCCGTTTCCGCCACCGCTGCAAGGTAGGCATCGTACGCGGCGTTGCCCGTCGGCGGCGGTTCATCCGCAATCAGGATATGGGACGGCGCTGCTGCAAGGTCGTGGTAAAATTCACGCAGAGCCGCCCCGATATCGGACCGCGCACTGCTCACGTATTCGGCCGCACGCTTGAGGGTCACCCGCCGCCGATCCCAGCGGGCCTGGACGGTCCTTCTTCCCCACGCCGACAGATCCTTTTTGGACGCGCCCGCCAACCGGACCTTCGCGCTTAGGACCCCGCCTTTTCTACCCAACGCCACCGCATGCGGATTTTTGGTTCCCGTTTTGATCATCGCCCCAATTATATACTAAAGCGCTTTAGTAAACAAATACACAGAAACAGCCTGCGCGTCCGGGAGATCGATCACCGGCACACGGATGTGGATTTCGCCGAGATATCCGACCGTCAACGGGATCGCGCGGCCTTTTTCGCCGGTCAGAACGCAGGGGATTTTTTCGGCCTCCAGACGGCTCCTGATCAGTTCGGCCTCCCAGTCCAGGGCCGTGGTTTTCAGAATCGGCCAGTCCGTTCCCAACGACACTTCGGTTTTGATGTCGTCCGGCAAACAATGGATGCAGATTTGGGCCTCCCGTACCATGGGCTTTCCGCACGCGCCGCACGTCGCCAGCGTATGGCCCAAGTCGCCGTGGCAGTGTGGACATCGAAGGTCGGTCGACCGGCAGGCCACGCCGCAACGCGGGCACGGCGCCGTGTCCTCCACGATCTGGCGCGCACGCCAGCGCTGGGCTTCATGGAAAGCCTCCGCTGCCAGCGGCCCGGTTGGATCGTCCAGGTAACAGGCCATCCATTCGTCGATTGCGTCGCACAGGTAGTTGAGATGGCGGTAACAGTGTGCCAGATAAAAATGCGCTTCAGGATTTTTCGCGGCGCTGTTCAGCCGTATCGCCTGCAGAAAATAGTCCGCCGCGCGCCCGTAATCCATGTCCCGATATCGCACCATGGCCAGCTCCATCGCAACCGTTGGCGCCGCCGGATGCCGCGGATGGCGGCACAGAAAGTCCGAAAGCGCCCGCCAGTCGCGCCGGGCGATCTTCTCTTCTGGCTGGGCGGGCGGATCGCCCGGTCGCGCGGGACTGAAATGCCGGCGGTAGAAGGCCCACGCGAAGGAAAACAACGATATCCCTGCGATCGCGAAAATGGTATGCAACAGGTCGAAGCCTGCCAGGCGGGTCTCACGCCAAATTTTATTTTCCGCCGGAAGCCTGCGATCGGAAGGAATGAACGGCCGGATGCCGACGAGGTCGTCACGCAGGATTTCATATTCGTATGAATACACCTCCGAATACACGTCAACCACGCTAAAATCCCTTTGGTCTCGGTCTGTCCAGAACAACCAGATATCGGTATCATCGACGTTTTCATCGATATCCGTAACGATTATCTGGAGGGCCGAACGAAATATGCCGGTAGATGTCCCCGATTCCGTAAGGATAAGGGTTTGCGTATCCAATACCAACCCCGCCGGATTTGCTTCAGTCCGGCCGTTTCCAACATAAACGGTCACCGCCACGGTTTCGGCAGTTGGAGACGAAACCCCGGAAACGGGGATCGCCATCAGACCAAAACAAAAAAGCATGACACCGGCAACCATGATCTAATGATGCGTGTTGATAAGGTCTTTTGTCAAATGCACGTAACTGTTCATCTATCCCCCCTCTCCCGCCTCTGGCGGGAGAGGGTCGGGGTGAGGGTGGCCAATCGCCACGTCCGACCCCCTCGCCTCAATCCTCTCCCCCCTGCGGGGGGAGAGGATGTGAATCGTTTCAATTAGTCAATACTCTTATAACAGTCCTGTGGATGCGCGTTGAAAGGCCGAATCGGCGCTGTCGAATCAGTTTGCCTTCCGGCCCAAAACCACCCTCGGTTGCAGGCGGTCCAAGGCGGCGCTGACCGCGCGGGCATAGGAGGCATACGCGGCGGCATCACCTGTGGCCGGGAGGAAATCGCAGGTGGAGCGGAACCGGAAACCGTCTTCGGACACGTCGCCACCCGAGGCGCCCTTGAGGAACGGCTCGTCGATGCGCGCGGCGCCCAGGATGTCCGCGTTTTTCAACGCGTGGCCGGCGGGCATCCGGAACCGGACCTCCGTTTCGAATCGGCCGGTCAGGTCGTTTTCAAAAGGATGGTGGCGCCGCGAGACTTTCGGGACGGCCAGCAGCGAATTTTCCCAGTACGCCGGCAGAATGCCGACGGTCTGGTCCGGCAGCGTTTCGAATTTTCCGTCCACCGCGTAGTCCAACCGCAGGACCACCGGCGAATCCAACTGATCGATGCCTTCGGCCGAAAATGACCGCAACACCAGGTCCCGGCCGCTTCGGTCCAGATACCGTGCGATGAGGTTCGACCACACGGACCGGCTTTGCGATCCCAGAATCTCGCGGAACCCGTCGCTCAGATATCCGCGCATCACGACCGTCTCCTGAACGTCGACGCCCGTCTGACCCGACCAGGTCACATCGCGAACGCAAGTCACACCCGCCGCGTCGGCCGGATACGCCGGCGCCGCCGTAAAGGACGCCTCCGGCGCCACCGGCAGAATCGGCCGGCCCGACAGCGGGAACGGGCGGAAGAGGTCCGAGACATACTTGCCGGTGCAATCGAGGACCACCTCCTCACCCCCCACCTGCGCGAGGACGACCATGTGGTTGAACTGGTCGAGGGACGGCACGCCCTTGTCGATCTCACCGGTGGCGTGCACCAGCGCCGGTTTCGAGGGAATGCCGGCGCTCGTCAGGAGCGCGTGGAGCAGGACGCTGTGGTCCTTGCAGTCGCCGTATTTTTGCCGCAGCGTCTGGGACACCGGGTTCGGCGTGCGCGCGCGGCGGCCGAACTCGATGGCGACATAGTTGAGATTTTTTTGAACGTACCGCACCAGCCGTTCCGCCCGGCACCGGTCCGTGGGGCATCCTTCCGTCAGCTCCCGCGCAATCCCGCGGACCTTGTCGTCCGGTTCGAGCAGCGTCTTGACGCCGGCGTAGTATTCGGACAACTCCGCCTGCCAGGAACCGGGGTCGGCAACCGCGGCGTACGGAATGAATTTTGAAACGGCGGGCAGGAACGACTCAATATAAAGAACCGGCGGCTGGACCAGCTTGAACGCCAGCCGGCCCGGCTCGACGACGGGCGCCGGCAGGCGTTCGGCCGTGTACACGAGCTTGCCGACGTCCCCCGAGAGGGCGTAGTGCTGTTCCTGAACGGGATAGACCGACGTGAAGAAATGGCGCTCGAACCCGAACCGGTCCGACCCGCGCGTTTCCCGCGTGACCATGACGTCGATCACGTGGTCCGGCGCGACGCCGGGCACCGGCAGTTTCGCGCTCTTTTCCCCCGTGGTCCGGATCTCGCCGGCCGCGTCGACCACATAAAACTGGTCCATTTGTCCCTCGGCCACCCTATCGCCGCGCGCGTTGTAGACGGCGAGGTGATTCACGAAGAGCGATTCGTAGGTGGGATTGAACGAAAAATCGATTTCGGCGAAATCGGCCTTGCCTTTCTCGTTGAGAATCCGGATGACGTAGCGGTACGTCGTCCGGTGCGTCTTTCCTTTTTCATATTCGACGGCCTTGACCTTGAGAAGATACGCGGCGTTGTGGTCGGAGAAATACGGCGAGGCCGTCGGCGTCTTTCGCAGGGCCTGGACATCGAAGGCGGCCGCGTAGGGCACGGCCGGGATCGGATTTTTCAGCAGCGAGTTGTCGCCCTGCCCGAGGAGGGCGGAGACCGTGGCCAGCGTCTTCTTGACGGATTCGTCCTCCGGCCGGAGCGCCAGCGCCTTCTCGAGCGATTCCTTCGCCCGCTTGTACTGCTTCAGCAGATACTCCGCCATCCCGAGGTAGGTGTACGCGGCGGCGCTCCCGATGCGCTGATCGATCAGCATCTGCCCGAGATCGCGGGCCTTCGTGTAGTCTCCCCTTGCCAGGAGGTTTTCGATCCGCTCGTAGGTGATTTCCGGATGAACGGCCCGGCCGCTCTGCGTGCGGTCCAGCACCGAGAGGGCGGTGTCGTACTCGCTGCGGGCGCGATGGAGCTGCGCGAGAAATACGCCGAGTTTGGGTGACTTGTTTTTGTCCCAGCGCGATCCGACCTGCCGGATCGCCTCGTCCTTTTCGTCGAGTTTCCAGAGGACACCGGCGAGGTTGAAGATGAGATCCTCGTCGTCCGGCGACGCCGCCAGAAGCTTCTCGAAATCCGCGCGCGCGGCCGCGAAGCTCTCCAGTTCCATGTTGAACCGCGCGCGGATTCGCCGAAGGCTCAGGCGCCGCTCAAACCGCGGGATCTCCCGGTCCAGCACCTCCACGCCCTCCCGGTAGGCCCGCGTCTGATGAAGAACCGCAAGCAGATTTTCCAGAATCACCGGCTCCTCCGGATGGACCTCCCACGCCTTTTTGAAAAACGGGACCGCGCGATCGTACGCCTTCGCGTCCTGCAGGTGCAGCCCGATCTGGTTCAGGACCGCGGCGTTGTCGATGGTCTGCGCGGTCGAGAACGCCGGCGGGCCGGACAGCTCGCCCTCCCCGAACGCCGCGCCGGCCAGCACGCCGTCGAGAAGCCGGAGGTACCGCTCGTCGGCGGATGTCCGGATAGTCGAGCAGAGATACGCGAACGATTTTTTCCGAACGATCCGCGTGCGGACGAACAGGTCCCTTCCGAGAAGCTGCCCGCGATGTTCGTACTCGGCGCCCGCGTCCGTTGCCGCCGACACCGTGCGGAGGTTCGGAGGCGGCCATGGCTGGCCCCAGCGCCCGAAGAGAACCGCCGTGAGTTCCTCGGGCGTCGGCTTGAGATCGTGGAGGTATACCGGAACGACGATGACACCCGCGTAATTGTCCGACGTCACCGCCGCAAAATCGACGGACGGAAACATTTTTTTGATCGTGTCCCATTCCAGCCAGCCCTTGCCCAGATTTTTCAGCGAATACGCAAATGCCGCCGACCGGTACTCCTCCACCGGCTTGACCTTCACCTCCGGCTTGAGTTGCCTGAGCTCCTCCACGCCGAACCGGCGGTCCGGATCGATGAGATCGAAGTAAGGCAGGATCTTCTTGAGTTCGCCGAGCAATACGGTCTGCGACACGTCCCCCAGCGTGAGAAGCACGATCCGGTAAGCCATTCCGTGATGCGCCAAGGTCCAGATGAAATGCGTCTCGCGCGTGTTCTTCACCACGCGCAGCGCGCCGGTGTACATCCCCTTCAGGCCGTTCGCCTCGAGCGGGCCGCCCTTGAATTCCGCGAAGGCCTCCGAGGTGGTCTTGATACCGGCCAAGATCGCGCGCGCCAGGTCCTCCGTCGTCGACACGCTCTGCGGCAGGGGTTCGGCGACGGCAAAGAGATAGATGTCCGGCCGCGTGCGCAGGTAGGCAACCTGCGCTTTCGGCTCGAGCTTCTCCGCGTTGACCTGAAACCAGGGCGCGGGCAGTTCGCGGAGGCGATAATTGAACGACTCGAATTCATGGACCGACAAATCCATCGGCCGGCCGTCCTCATACCAGCGGCCCACCACCTTCGACAGCCGGCCGTCCTGCCAGAGTTCCTCCCATTTCCGGCCGCCGCTTTCGTACCATTCCAGGTAGGGCCCGTGGGCGAGATCGTTTCGAAACGTCTGGACCGCCTCCGTCTCGCCCGATTCGTACCACCGGACCCTCGGGCCCTCGAGCCGGCCGGCGCGGATCTGCGCCTCCAGTTTGTGGACGCCGTTTTCGTGCCACATCAGCGCGCGGCCGTGCATCACACCCTCTTTGTATTCGAATTCGCTCTTTTTCCGGCCCGATGGGAACCATTCGGTTTCCAATACCTGCACGCCTTTTCGGAACACGTACGCCCGGGCCGGGCGGCCATCCAGGATGTATTGAATATCGGAGGTGTAGGTCCGGTACGCGCCCTGCGCCTTGTTTCCCTCGTACCATTCGACGATGACGGTGCCGTTGGCGATCCCGCCGCCCCACCAGTCGCTTTCGTACCGCTCGCCGTGCGTGTCGGTGATCACGGTCCGGCCGTGCCGCAGGCCGCGGGACCATTCGGACGATTCGCGCGGCCGGCCGTCGCGATACCAGGTTTCGGTCCGCCCCTGCACTTCGCCGCTGACGAATTCCTTCTCGTAATCCTTGCGGCCGTTTTCGTACCACACGGTCTGCCGGCCGTGTCGCCGGCCCGCGCGATCGTAGTGCTCCTCCTTCTTCTTCACGCCCTTCAGATCATATTTTTCCATCCCGGTTCGCGTTTTTTTCTTGCCGGAAACCTCGTAGGTATGGACCTCGACGCTCTTGCCGACCGTGATGGTCTCGGTAACCGTGGCGGCCTCTCCAGCCGCACATCCGGGCGCCGGCCGCAAGAGCAGCGCGAGGCAGGCCAGCGCCGCGAATCGTTTCAGGTGGGAACGCCTTTTTTCAATCCAAGAAAGTCCGCGATCGCGCCGACGTCCGCCTTGACCGATTTGGGTTCGGGCACGACTTTCAGCGCCGTGCCCGGATCCTTGAGGCCGTGGCCCGTCAGCGTCAGCGCCGCGCGGAAGCCGCGGACCAGCAATTTGTCCGCGTGCATCTGGATCGCGCCGGCCAGCGCCGCCGCCGATGCGGGCTCGGCGAAAATTCCCTCGAGCCGCGCCAGGAGCCGGTAGGCCTCGAGGATCGCGGCGTCCGACACCGCGCGAATCTCGCCACCCGATTCGTCCCGCGCCTCCAGGGCCTGCCGCCAGCTCGCGGGGTTGCCGATCCGGATGGCGCTGGCGATGGTCTCCGGCTTTTCGACCGGCGCGCCCCGCACGATCGGCGCGGCGCCTTCGGCCTGAAAGCCATACATCTTCGGCCGGCGCTTGCTGAGGCCCGCTGCGAAGTATTCCTTGTATCCCATCCAGTAGGCGGTGATGTTCCCGGCGTTGCCGACGGGCAGGATGTGAAAATCGGGCGCGTCGCCGAGGAGATCGCAAATCTCAAACGCCGCCGTCTTCTGGCCCGCCAGCCGGTACGGATTGACGGAATTGACGAGCGTGATCCGGTAAGTCGCGCTGATCTGCCGCACAAGGTCGAGCGCGCCGTCGAAGCTGGCCGCGACCGGCAGGACCACCGCGCCGTGCAGGAGGGCCTGCGCGAGTTTGCCGAGCGCGATGGCGCCCTCGGGGAGAATCACCGCGCACTTGATGCGGGCGCGGGCGGCGTAGGCGGCGGCCGAGGCCGAGGTGTTTCCGGTGGACGCGCAGAGCACGGCGTCGGCGCCTTCCTCGATGGCCTTCGAAACCGCCAGCGTCATGCCGCGGTCCTTGAACGACGCCGTCGGGTTCAGCCCTTCAAACTTCGCGTAGAGTTCCGCCTCGCATCCGATATGTTTTTCGACGTTGCGCAGCCGCAAAAGCGGCGTATCGCCCTCCTGCAGCGTGATGACCGGCGTCGACTCGGTGACCGGCAGGTACGGCCGGTATCGCGCGATGACGCCGCGGGTCGACATGCGGCTCAGTCCGCCCTCAGAGGTTCCACGCGGATGAGCCGCGCGCCCTCGCGCATGAAACTCATCCGGGCGACCTCGTCGATCGCCTGCCGGACCGCCGATTCGTTCGACTCGAACGTCTGCAGGACGACGGGCACGGCGCCGTTCATCGGCGCGCCCTTCTGGAGGCACGCCTCGATGCTGATGTGGTGCCGGCCCAGCACGGTCGCAAGCTGGCCCAGCACGCCCGGCCGGTCCTCCACAGTGAACCGCAGATACCACTTGCTGATCGAATCCTCCTTCGTGATGATCCGCAGTTTCGAATCGAAATTGACGACGCCCCCGTACGCGCGGCCCAGCGCAATGTCGATCAGGTCCGCCACCACCGACGACGACGTCGGCCGGCCGCCGGCCCCGCGCCCGTAAAACATCATCTCGCCCACGCGGTCGCCCACCACCGTCACGGCGTTGAATTCGTTCGACACCGCCGCCAGCGGGTGCCCGCTCGGAATGAGGGCCGGATGCGCCCGCACTTCGATGCCCTCGCCGCGGCGGATCGCGACCGCGAGGAGCTTCACCGTGAATCCGAGTTCCGCGGCGAATTGCAGGTCGAGTTGGGACAGTTTGGAAATGCCCTCGTAACTGAGCTGCGAGAACGGGATGTCGACGCCGAAGGCCAGCCGGCACAGAAGCGCCAGCTTGTGCGCCGTGTCCGTGCCCTCGACATCGAAGGTCGGGTCCGACTCGGCGAATCCCAGCCGCTTGGCTTCGCGGAGCGCCTCCTCGAACGTCAGGCCCTTCTGCGTCATCTGCGTGAGGATGTAATTGGCCGTGCCGTTGATGATGCCGTAGAGCCGCTCGATCCGGTTGGCCGCGAGCGCCTCCGTAAAAGACTTGATGATCGGTATGCCGCCGGCCACGCTCGCCTCGAACCGAAGCTGCACGCCCTGCCGGCGCGCCTCCTGAAACAGCTCGGAGCCGCGCTCGGCCAAGAGCGCCTTGTTGGCGGTCACCAGATGTTTTTTCCGCCGGAGCGCCTCCAGATGGATCTTTCGCGCCGGCTCGATCCCGCCGATCAGCTCGACGACCGCTTCGATCGAAGGGTCCTCCATGATCGCGCCCAGATCGTCCGTGAACCGCACGTCGGCCGGAAGCGCCAGGCCCTCCCGCGGGGACAGGTCCTTGTCGACGATCACGCGCAGGTCCAGCTCGGCGCCCGTCCGCTCGAAAATCGCGCGCCGCTCCTCCAGAAGCAGCCGCGCCACCTCGCGGCCCACCGTGCCCAGTCCGATCAACCCTACGCGCATGGTCAGATCGCCACCAGCGTTTTGAGCTTCTCGTACCGGCCCCGGATCGCCGCCGGTTTCAGCCGCACGAGGCCCGCGACGCCGAACGATTCCACCGTGAACGAGGAGACGACGCTGCCGAAGGCGCAGGCCCGCGCGAGAATCTTTTCGTCCAAGTTCCGGCTGCGCCGCCCGGACTTCGCCAGCACGCTCATGAACGCGCCGGCAAAGCTGTCCCCCGCGCCCGTCGGGTCCCGCACGTCGCGGACGGGGAAGGGCGGGCAAAACTGAACGCCGGCCCGCGAGCGGATCATCGAACCGTGCTCGCCCTTCTTGACCACGGCCACCCGAGGCCCCAGCCGCAACAATCCCAAGGACGCCTTGAGGAGGCTGTGTTCGCCCGTCAACATCCGCGCTTCCTGGTCGTTCACGAAAAGGATGTGGAGCCGGCGCAGCATTCGCAGAAGCTGCGGCCGCTTGCTCTTGATCCAGAAATTCATCGTGTCGCCGCCCGACAGCGCGCCCCGCATCTGCCGCAGCACGTGATACTGCAATTCCGGATCGATGTTCGCCAGAAACAAAACGCCCGCCGACCGGTACGTGTCCGGAACCCGCGGCGAAAATTGCGCGAACACGCCGAGCCGCGTCTCCAGCGTGTGCGCCGTGTTGCCGTCCGGGCTGTACCGGCCGGCCCACCGGAACGATTCGCCGCGAACGCGCTGGAGGCCCTCCGTGTCGATGCCGCGCTTCCGAAGCATCGACACATGCCGTTCCGGAAAATCGCCGCCGACCACGCCGATCATGCCCGGCTTCGAGAAATGCCGCGCGGCCAGCGAAAAATAAACGGCGGCGCCGCCCAGCGCGTCGGCATGTTTTCCGTGCACCGTCTCCACCGTATCGAGCGCAACCGACCCGACCACCACCACGCCCGGTTTCATAAAATCTCCTTCGGCCAGAAATCCCGGATCAATCCGCGTTCGGTCAACTGCCGGCCGTGGTCGGCGGCGGATTCGGGACTGTCGAATCGGCCGTAACTCAGCCGGTACCATACCGGCCCGCCGGCCGACGGTACGCGGCGCTCCACAATCTCGATGCCCTTGAGGCCGCGGCTCTCCAGCCGCGATTTTTCCTTTTCGGCTTCCGGCAAATTCTGGAAGGACGCGATGTAGAGCGTGTATTTGTGTTTTTGAAGCGACGACCAGATCAGACCGCCCTGGCCGGCGCCCTGAACCGTTCGATAGGGCGCCGCGGCGGATGGGGCGGCGTGCGAACGGGTGGTCGGCGCGGCGGAGGCCCTGGACAGGACCGGCGAGGGCGCGGCGTCGGGCGGCGAATATCGGCCGACCCGGTATCCGATGCCGAACGCAAACGACAGGGAGAGCGCAAACAGCAGGATCGCCAGGCCCGGACCGAATCCGGCGCTCGACGCCCTATTCCTGGAGCTTGTCGAGGAGATCATCCACCTTGGCCAGTTCGCCCTGCGAGTCGCGCATGAGCTGGTCGATGTCGTTCTGGGTGATTTTCAGGATTCGCTTCGCGTCGTCGCTCAGCCGCGGCACCACCAGGTCCCCGGGATCGCCGCACCGGCGCTTTCGCGCGATGTAGTTGCCCACGTGCACCATCGACGCCAGCGTCGGGTTGAAATTCGCCAAGCCGGGGTTCGGATAATAATTGATCGCCTCCACCAGCTGCAGCGGCAGGCGCCAGCGCTCGGCCAGCATCGCGCCGACCCGGCAATGATCGGTGCCGAAAATTTCGCGTTCGGCGTGATGCAGGAGCTTCTTGTCCTTCTTGGCCCGCTTCACCGCCTGAACGAAAAGCGTATGGAGGTACTGGTCGAAAATCAGCTTGCCGATCCCGTGCAGGATCCCCGCGATCAGGCATTCCTCCGGCAGCGGATAGTTGATCCGCCGCGCCGTCATGTTCGCCATGACGCCGGTCGAGATCGAATGCTCCCAGAAGGCGTGGATGTCAAACCCCTCCTGGCTTTTCGTGCCGAAAATCTGGATGACCGACGCCGACAGCGCCAGACTCTTGACCGCGTTGAATCCCAAAATCACCACGGCCTGCGTGACGGTGGAAATCTGCCGGGGAAATCCGTAGAAGGCCGAATTGACGATCTTCAGGATCCGCGACGCCAGCGACTGGTCCATCCGGATGATCCGGTTGACGTCCTCGGCGCTGGTCTTGGGATTTTCCATGAGTTCCAGAATGCTGTTCACCACAACCGGCAGGGTCGGCACCTTTTCGATGCCGTCCAGAATTCTCTTGAATGCCTCGTTGATGTTGTCTCCCTTTAACTCAACTGCTTCAGCCATGCCCTGACCTCCTGTCTCACCTGATTGATGGGTTTCGTCATGTCGAACACCTTGTCCGCCCTGCGGCGCTTCCAATCCAAACTGAGCTGCGACCCGATCCGCGCGGTGGCCTCGGCGCGCGTGTGTCCGCGGGCCAGGAGCCGCCGCACCTGTACGGCGCGGGGCACATGGGCAACCGCGACCACATCGACGCCTTCGTCCGCGCGCGTTTCGAACAGGAGCGGCACATCCACCGCCATCCGCCGGTGCCCGCGCCGGCGCAACCGCCCGGCCTCTTCCGCAATCTGCGCGAAAACCGCCGGATGCACAATCCGCTCCAGCTTCCGCCGCGCCGCCCGGCTCGCAAACACCGTCCGGCCAAGCTTGCGGCGGTCGATCTCGCCCCGCGCGCCCAGATACGCCTCGCCGAACGCCGCCGCCACGTCGGAATAGACGGCCGTTCCGCGCCGCAAGAGCCGGTGCACGATCCGGTCGCTGTCAATCCCAGGCACGCCCTCGCGCCGGAGCAGACCCAGGAGCGTACTCTTGCCCGACGCAATCCCGCCCGTCACGCCGATCACGCGGATCACGGCCGGACGCCCCGGAAAATATTGATCGTAGCAAATGAGCCCGGTTTTTCAATCTTCATCTTTCGACAGCCAACCCCAGCAGTCTCTCCGCCAGGCGCCGCAGCTCCAGGCGCTCCAGCAGGGCCGACAGGCGCGCGCGGTCGAACCGCGCCGGGTCCAGCGCCGACGGCGTCACGTCGACCTCGAGGTCCGTCCGGAGGCGCACGAGGTCACGGCTCAGATAGGCGTTGTCCCGGTTGGCCGACAGGCACCGCGCCGTGGCCTTGGGCATGCGCTCCAGATTCGCGTAGACGGCGTCCAGCGTTCCGTATTTTTTCAGAAGTTTCTCCGCCGTCTTCTCCCCGATGCCCTTCACGCCGGGAACGTTGTCGACCTTGTCGCCCACCAGCGCGTAGAAATCGACCATCGCCTCCGGCGCAAGGCCGAACTTACGTTTCAGCGCGCCGACATCGTAATAATCCATCTCGTCGCTCCTGCTCGTCGCGCGCAGAAGGCCGATCCGGTCCGACAGGATCTGGAAAAAATCCTTGTCGTTCGACGCGATCAGCACCCGCCGGCCGGCCGATTCGAGGGCCCGCGCGACCGACGCGATCGAGTCGTCCGCCTCCACCCCGTGGATCGCGACCTGCGGCAGGCCCATCGCCGCCAGCGCCTCCTCGATGAGCGGCACCTGCGATTTCAAATCCTCCGGCGTCTCCGGACGGTTCGCCTTGTAGTCCGCATAGGCCGCCAGCCGCTCCTGGGGACCGCCGCGGTCGAAAAAAATGACGAATTCCGGCGGCGCCCCCGCCAGATCCTCCGCGCAGGCCGCCAGTTTCGGCAGGCCGGACAAAAATCCGTGGACCGCCGCCGTCGGCTGGCCGTCCCGGTTCCGAAAATCAGGCAGCGCGTAGAACGCGCGGAAAATCAGGGCGTAGGCGTCCACCAACACCACCGGCTCGTCCTTGAAGAGCTTCTCCATCCCTTCAAATCACCTTGCAGGTGGCGATTCGTCAAGAGACTTGATACAGTCCCCTCCGCATGGGCGCGGTGAGCAGGTGGTTCCGCAAGGTGTCGGGGTTTGCGTTGCTGATTGGCGGCATTGTGATGAGCGTGCCGGTTCTCGTGCCGGGCTGGGGCCTGCCGGTGATCATCGCGGGCCTGGCGATTCTTGCGCCGGAATACGAATGGGCGCGGAAATTGTACAAAATCGCGCTCGACCTGTACCACCGCATCCTGGACAAGGTGAGACGCAGGAAAGAGGGGGCGGCGGCAAAGGAGCATCCCCCTACATGATCGGACGGCGGCTCTCCCTCGCGATCGCTTTTCTTTCTCTGCCTGTTCTGGCGGAAGGCCGAACCGTTTCGCCGTTCGTGGCCATCCGCATCCTTCATACCAACGACATTCACGGACACATCCTGCCGGAACCGGACCTCAAATCGGGCGTGACGCCCCCGGCGCTTTTTGGCGGCGCGGCCAGCCTGGCGACGGCGATGAAGCGATACCGGCGCGAGGCCGTGTTCGGCCGCCCGGCGGACGTGCTGTTCTATTTCGACGCCGGCGATTTTTTCCAGGGCGCGCCGGAAGGAACCCTCACGCGCGGAACGGCGATGATCGAGCTGTTCGACCAACTGGGCCTGGATTTCCAGGCGGTGGGCAATCACGAATTTGATTTCGGCGTCGACACCTTCAAGCGCCTCGCGGACGCAGCAGCCTGGCCGATGATCGCGCTCAACATCGAGGAGGAGACTGGCGCCGGCGCGCTCGGCCTGTCGAAAACCATCCTCATGGACTTCAAAAAACTCGACCTCCGCATCGCCGTCATCGGTTGGATCACCGACGAGATGGCCAGCCTCACGACCGCCGAAGGCCGCCGCGGGCTCACATTCCACAGCGCACTCGAAACCGCCCACCGCGCCGCCAACGCCGTCCGCGACACCACCGCCCTCATCATCGCTGTCAGCCACGCCGGGCTCCACGAGGACACGGTGATCGCCAACGCCGATACCCGCATCCACGTGATCGTCGGCGGGCACAGCCATACGGCCCTCTCTCCATATTATAAGAGCGACTCCACAGGCGCCATCGTGGTCCAGGCCGGCAGCCACCTTCGGGACCTCGGCGTGCTCGACCTCTTGTACAACACGAAAACCCACAAGATCGTCCGCGCCAATTCCCGGCTCATCCCGCTCTACGAGTCCGAATTTCCCCCCGACCCCGCCGTCCGGCGCTGGGCGCAGGGGGTCGCGCAAAAAGTCGGGAAACTTCTGGACGAGCAGGTGGCCGTGTCCGCGGAGGATTATCTGAAGGAGTCCGACACCGAATGCGTGCCCGGAAATCTCATGACCGACGCCATGCGCTGGGCCACGGGCGCCGACGCGGCCTTTCAAAACAGTTACGGCATCCGCGCCGACCTCGCCAAAGGCCCGATCACGCTCCGGACGCTCTTTACGATGATGCCCTTTGATAATACAATCGTTTCCATGACGTTGACAGGCGAACAGATTCTCGATCTCCTCGAACAAAGCGCGAGCCTCGAACGCGGGTTTCTCCAGATGTCCGGCGTCCGGATGATCGCCGATGTGTCGCGGCCGGCCGGCGAGCGCGTGGTCTTTGCGCAGGTCGGCGGCGCCGACCTCCAGTCGAACCGCTCGTACCGCATCGCCACGAATTCCTTTCTGGCCGAAGGCGGCGATCACTTTGACGTTTTTCCCAATGGAACGGACCGCAAGGACAGCGGGCGAAACATGAGAGACGCCATCCGCGACTACCTGCGGCATCTCACCGGCAGCCCGCAGGGCGTCTATCAAGGCCGCCTCGAAGGACGCATTCAGGTCCTCGGGGCGCCGCCCACGCGCGCCCGCTGACCGGCCCATGAAAAAGGTTCTCATGGGGGTCAGCGGCGGCATTGCGGCGTACAAGATCCCCGAACTCGTCCGGCTCCTCGTCAAGGAACGCGCCGCCGTCAAGACCCTGATGACCGAAACGTCCACCCGCTTCTGCACGCGGGACGCGATCGCGGCGCTTTCGGGCGACTCGGTCTACACCGGAATTTTCGAGCCGCTGTTTCTCGAGGAAGGCCACACCGAACTGGCGCGGTGGCCCGACATCTTCGTCATCGCCCCCGCGACCGCCAACACGATCGCGAAACTCGCGCTCGGCGTGGCCGATAATATTCTCACCACCACCTTCCTCGCGTCCGGCGTGCCCAAACTCATCGTGCCCTCCATGAACACGCAGATGTACGACGCGGAGGCGCTGCAAAAAAATCTCAATGACCTCCGCGCCCGCGGCGCCGCTGTCCTCCCGCCCGACGTCGGGGACCTCGCCTGCAAGACTTACGGCGCCGGCCGGATGCCCGACCCGGCCGTCCTCCTCGAGGCGATCTTCCGGGCCGCCGGGCCGCGCCCGCTCGAAGGCAAGCGGGTGGTCGTGTCGGCCGGCGCGACCGTCGAGCCTCTGGACGACGTGCGCGTGCTGACGAACCGGTCGAGCGGCAAGATGGGCGTGGCGATCGCGCGCGCGGCCTACCGGCGGGGCGCGGACGTGTCGCTCATTCTGGGCCGGTCCTCGGTGTGCCCGCTGCCGCCGGTGGACATCGTCCACGCCGATTCGATCGATTCCTTCCGCCGGGCCTACGCGCGCTTGGCGCCGAAGTCCGATTACTTCGTGGCGGCGGCCGCCGTCGGTGATTTCATTCCGGCGAAGTCCGTCCGAGGCAAGATCAAGCGTACGAACGGCCGCCTGACGCTCGAATTCAAATCCTCGCCCGACCTGCTCGCGGAAATTTCGCGCGCGAAAAAGCAGGGACAAAAAATTCTCGGGTTCGCCCTCGAATCCTCGCTCGACGAAAAAGCGGCCCGGCGAAAATTGCAGGAAAAACATCTCGACGCCGTCTTCCTCAACCGCGCCTCCGCCATGGGCGCCGACCTGAACGCCGGCATCGGCCTCAGCGCCGGCGGCCGGCGGCGCGTCTTCAAGCAGATGCCCAAGGAGCGCCTGGCGGCGGAATTCTGGACCTGGGTCGAGGCGCTGAATTGAGCGCGCCCCTGGACCTCTCGATCGTCGTCCCTGTTTACAACGAGCAGGAAAACCTCCAGCCACTCCACGACGAGATCACGGCGGCGGTCCGGCCGCTCGGCAAATCCTACGAGGTTTTTTACGTCGACGACGGCTCGGCCGACAAGAGTTTCGAAATCCTGAAACAAATCGCCGCCGCCGATCCGCACGCGCGGATCATCCGGTTCCGCCGGAATTTCGGCCAGACGGCCGCGCTCGCCTGCGGCGCCGAGAACGCCGCCGGCGACGTCGTCATCTTCCTCGACGCCGACCGCCAGAACGATCCGGCCGACATTCCCAAACTCCTCGACAAGATGAACGAGGGCTTCGACGTCGTCTCCGGATGGCGGCACAACCGGCAGGACGCGACGATCACGCGCCTGATCCCATCAATCGTCGCCAACCGCCTCATCTCCCGCGTGACCGGCGTCCACCTCCACGATTACGGGTGCACGCTCAAGGCCTATCGCCGGGATGTCCTGAAAAACGTGCGGCTCTACGGCGAGATGCACCGGTTCATCCCCGTCTACGCCCGGCTCTACGGCGCGCGCATCGCCGAACTCAAAGTCAACCATCGGCCGCGCATCGCCGGCGTCGCCAAGTACGGACTCGGCCGGACCTACAAGGTGCTTCTCGATCTCTTCACCGTGAAGCTTCTGACGAGCTACCTGACAAGGCCCATCCATTTCTTCGGCGGGCTCGGCTTTATCCTCTGCGGACTCGGCATTCTGTGCGGGATCGAGACCCTCATCGTCAAATACCTGACCGGCGCCTACGTCCACTCCAATCCGTTCATCCTGCTCGCCATCTTTTTGTTCCAGCTCGGCATCCTCTTCATCCTCGTGGGGCTGCTCGCCGAAGTCCTGACGCGCACCTATCACGAGTCGAGCGGCAAGCCCGTTTACTTCATCGCGGACAAGGTCAACTGCCCAGATGGCCATTGACCGGAAGACGGTCGAGCACGTCGCCGCCCTCGCAAGGCTGGGTCTGTCGGACGAGGAAAAGGACCGGCTGGCCAGGGAACTCTCCGGCATCCTCGACCACGTGGCCGACCTTTCCCGGTGGAACACCGATCAGGTCGAACCGCTCTATCACATCCTGCCGATCAAAAATGTGACGCGAGACGACGCGCCCGCCCGAAGCGGCGTGCGGGACGATGTCCTCCAGCACGCGCCCAAGTCCCGCCCGCCGTTTTTCGCCGTGCCGAACGTGCTGGAAGAGTAGTCATGATCCCGACCCTGACGGCCGCCGAGATGGCCGACCGCGTGCGATCGGGAGACCTGCGGGCGGCGGAGATTTGCGAAGCGCGCCTCGCGCACATCCGCGAGCACGATCCCGCGGTCCGCGCGTTCGTGACGGTGATGGAACCGGAGGCGTTGAAAGCGGCCGAGGAAGTCGACCTTCGCCGAAAATCGGGCGTGGCGCTGTCGCCGCTCGCGGGCGTGCCCATTGCACTCAAGGACAACCTGTGTACGCGCGGTGTCGAAACAACATGCTCGTCCAAAATCTTGAAAGGCTTCATCCCGCCCTACGACGCCGCCGTCGTCGAGCGGCTCCGGGCCGGCGGATCGCCTTTTTTGGGGAAAACCAATCTTGACGAGTTCGCGATGGGATCCTCCACCGAAAACTCGGCGCTCTTCCTCACCCGCAACCCCCACGACCCTGACCGCGTGCCGGGCGGGTCGTCCGGCGGATCGGCCTGCGCCGTCGCAGCGGATTTCGCGCCGCTCGCGCTCGGGTCCGACACCGGCGGGTCCATCCGCCAGCCTGCCGCATTTTGCGGGGTCGTCGGACTGAAACCCACGTACGGCCGCGTGTCCCGCTACGGCCTCATCGCCTTCGCGTCGTCCCTCGACCAGATCGGGCCGTTCGCCCGGACCGCGCGCGACGCGGCGCTCCTCCTCGACGCCATCGCCGGGCCCGACCCGCGCGATTCGACGTGCCTGCCCGATCCGCCGCCGGCCTTCGCGCAGGCGCTCGACCGGCCGTTCGAAAAAATACGTGTGGGGCTGCCGAAAGAATATTTCGGAGAGGGCCTGACCGGCCCGGTGACGAGCGCGCTCGACCGGCTGAAATCGGAACTGAAGGACCTTGGATGCGAACTCAAGGACGTATCGCTTCCCCACACCTCCTGCGCGATCCCCGTGTACTATCTCATCGCGCCGGCCGAGGCGTCCTCCAACCTTGCGCGATATGACGGCGTGCAGTACGGCCTCCGCGTCGAAACCAAGGACCTGATCCAGCAATATTTCAAGACGCGGTCCGAAGGCTTCGGCCGCGAAGTCAAACGCAGGATCATGCTCGGGACCTTCGCCCTCTCGTCCGGCTACTATGACGCGTACTACCTCAAGGCCCTGAAGGTCCGCCGGCTCATTTACGAGGATTTCATGAAAGCCTTCGCGGACGTCGACGTCCTCCTCACGCCCACGACGCCCACGCCGGCCTTCCGGTTCGGCGAAAAAGTCGCGGACCCGCTGCAGATGTATCTCTCGGATATTTTCACCATCTCGGCCAATCTCGCGGGCCTGCCGGCGATCTCCTTCCCCTGCGGATTCGACGGAGCGCTGCCCATCGGCGCCCAGCTCATCGGCCCGGCGCTCTCCGAAGGCCGGCTGCTGCGGATCGTCCACGAGTACCAGAAAAATTCCGACTGGCACCTGCGCCGTCCCCGGCTCGCCCGGCGCGATGCGAGCCGCGTGGGAACCGCCGCATGAGCGCCTACGAGCCGGTCGTTGGACTCGAAGTCCACGTGCAGCTCAAGACCGCGTCGAAACTCTTCTGCGCCTGCCCCCTCGAGTTCGGCCAGGAGCCCAACCTCAACACGTGTCCCGTGTGCCTCGGCCTGCCGGGTGTCCTGCCCGTCCTGAACGGCCGGGCGGTCGAGCTGGCCATGCGGGCGGCGCTCGCGCTCAATTGCAGGATCTCGGAATTTTTCAAGTTCGACCGGAAAAATTATTTTTATCCGGACCTTCCCAAGGCCTATCAGATTTCCCAGTACGACCTGCCGCTCGCGCTCGACGGGTTTCTCGAAATCCAGACCAACGGCCATTCCCGCCGGATCGGCATCGAGCGCGTCCACATGGAGGAGGACGCCGGCAAACTCGTCCACGCCGAGCCCGGGCACGGCGTGCCGCCCGGCACGAGTTTCGTCGACTACAACCGGGTCGGCGCGCCGCTCATCGAGATCGTCAGCCGGCCGGAAATCGCCGGGCCCGCGGAGGCGCACGCCTACCTCGACGCGTTGAAACAGATCGTGCGGTATATCGGCGTATCGGATTGCGACATGGAAAAAGGGTCTCTCCGCTGCGACGCCAATGTCTCCCTCCGGCCCGCCGGGTCCGGCAAGCTGGGCGTGAAGGCGGAACTGAAAAATCTCAATTCGTTCAAGTTCGTCGAAAAAGCCCTCGAGGTCGAAATCGACCGGCAGGCCGGCGTACTCGAAAGCGGCGGGCGCGTCGTCCAGGAGACGCGCGGATATGACGCCGCCAAAAACATCACGTATTCGCAGCGCAGCAAGGAGGAGGCGCACGACTACCGGTATTTTCCCGAACCCGACCTGCCCGGATTCGCCGTCTCGATGCAGGACATCGAACGCGCCCGGGCCGCGCTGCCGGAACTGCCGGCCGTGCGGCGCGCGCGGTTCGAGGCGTCCTACGGCCTGCCGGCCTACGACGCGGCCGTTCTCACGGCTGAATCAGCCACCGCCGATTATTTCGAAGCGGTCGTTCGTACCGGCGCCGACGCCAAGAAGGCTTCGAATTTCATCATGACCGAGCTTCTGCGCGACCTCAAATCCGCCGGTCTCGCCGCCGACCGCTCGCCCGTCCGGCCCGAGCACCTCGCGGACCTGCTCCAGATCGTGGCGAGCGGCGAGATCAGCGGGAAAATCTCGAAGGACGTCTTCCCAATCATGTTCCAAACCGGCAAGCCGCCGAAGGAGGTCATCCGGGAGCACGGCCTGTCGCTCATTTCCGACGCCTCCTCCCTCGCAGCGCCGATCGCCGAGGTGCTGAAGGAAAACCCGAAAGCAATCGAGGACTTCAAATCCGGCAAACAGGCCGCCATCGGCTTTCTGGTCGGCCAAGTGATGAAAAAAACGCGCGGCCAAGCCGACCCGGGCCTCGTGGCGCAGGAATTGCGCAAAAAAATTGGACAAGCGTGAAAAACACGGTAAAATCAACCAGACTCAGACTGGGGCCAGACCGTAAGTTGTTAAGTTTTGACGGAATTTCCTCACCATCAATAGATTAACATGCTTCTAAAGTTTTCGGCCTACCCTGCCGATAAAGAAGACTAGAGGAGGTCACTCACATGGTCGTGGAGCCGATTCAAGGCGGACAGGAAGTCCAGAAACCGCAGAATATCAAGAACCGAGGCGTCGAGAAACGCGCCGATGCGGTGGATACATCCAAAACGGGCGATTCCGTCGAAATCAGCAAGACGGCCCGTGAGGCGGCCAGCGTTCAGCGCGCGGTGGATAGCGTCAAGGCAGTTCCGGATTTGGTTCGCAGGGAGAGGGTCGAGGCGGCCAGAGAGCGCATCCTGGGCGGAAATTATCTTTCACCGAAAGTCGTGGATGAGATCGCGGAGAAAATCGCAAATCTGTTGTTGAAATAAGCGTCACAGAACATAATCCCGTACCGATTCGCGTCGGCACCGGATTACAGTCTGACTTGATCTATACCATCATATCCCGTTTCAGTTTCAGAGAGCTTGGGCCGGCGTTTCAATTCCGAGCTCTCTCTTTTTTTTGAGTGCCCGCCGGACTCACTTCCTCTTGATCGAACATCCGATCGACCGGGTGGTTTTGATTTCAACCTCCTCGCCCGCGACGAGCGAGCCGATCGCGTCGGCCACGTAATCCTCCTTGACCTTTTTTGCGTTCTCGCTGTTGTCGTCAATGGCGCCGCGATAGACGAGTTTGAGGTCCCTGTCAAACAAGAACACATGCGGCGTGCGGGACGCGCCGAATGCGTCGGCCAGTTCCGACCGGGCGTCGACGAGATAGGGGACCGCGTATTCCCGGTCCTTCGCGTGCGCCTTCATCGCGTCGAGCGAATCGTCTCCGTTCCGTTTGCCTTCGTTCGAGTTGACCAGGACCATCCCGACGCCCGCCTGGGCGGACTGCGCGGCGAGTTGCGCGTAGCGGTCCTCCCACGCGAGAACAAAGGGACACGTGTTGCAGGAGAAAACGACCAAGAGACCGGTGGGTCCCGCGATCGACTTGAGAGACAGCTTCTTGCCGGACACATCGGTCATTTTCCGGTCGGCCATGGGCGCGGCAGAGCCAATGGCCAGCTCCTCCTGTTGCGACGCCTTGGCGCCGCCCTTGGCTTTTTTGTTCATGCGCTCGGCGCCGGCCGGACCGGCCGCGAGAAACGCGGCGGCAGACAGCGCGAGAACCGTCGCACCCATGCGGTATGTCAGTTTCATTGAAATCATCCTCCCTGTGTTATGGATTCAACACCTCTTCAATATACTGCGAAACTCCCCCTTCCGGCAAGGCCTCTTCGGCGAACGCCACGAGCGCGCCGGAGGTGTCGAACACGAAGGTCGCCGGGAGAGCGCCGGTCCATTGATCCGAAAGCGCGGAGATGAATTTCTGATCTGATTCGGACTTGATGTACGATTCCCGCGTCACACCCTGCGCCGCCAGAAACTCCCGGACCCTGTCCGCGTCCTTCGGAAAGTCGGCGGAGACGAAAATAACCGCGATCCGGTCCGCCCGTGCCTGCGCCATCCGGACGAATTCCGGAAACTCCTTGACGCACGGCGCGCACCACGTGGCCCATACATGGACCACCACCGCCTTCCGGCCACGGAACTCCCGCACGCGCTCGAGCAGACCTTCGGACGTGACGGGGGTCAGGGCGGGCGCGGCGCCGCAGGCGACACCCGTCAGGGCGATGATTGCCATGGCCATCCGCCGAAGTCCGGCACGTCTCTCCGCCGGACTCACTCCTCGATCTTGTAGGTTTCGATCTTGTTGTAGAGCCGGGTCCGCGAGATCCCGAGAATCCGCGCCGCATGCGATTTGTTGCCGCTGGACGCCTTGAGCGCGCGCTCGATCAGGACTTTCTCCGATTCTGTGAGTTTCGGCACCTCGCCCACATGCGCAGCGGTCGCCACGCGGATCGTGGCCGGCAGGTCCGCCGCATCGATCCGTTCGGCGACGCCCATCGCGAAGCATCCTTCGATCACGTTTTCGAGCTGCCGCACGTTACCCGGCCACGGATGGGACTGAAGGATGTCCACGGCATCCGCCGACACGCCCGCAACGCTCCGGCCGAACGCCGTGTTGAACCGTTCGGTGAAATGCGAAATCAAAAGCGGGATGTCCTCCCGGCGGTCCCGCAGGGCCGGGATCTGGATGGTGATGACGGAAAGGCGGTAATAGAGGTCCTCGCGGATCTGTTTGGATTCGATCGCGTGTTCGATGTTTTGATTGGTGGCGGCGAGGATCCGCGCGTCGACCGATTTTTCCCGGCTGTCGCCCACGGGCCGGATGGTTTTCTCCTGGAGCGCCCGCAGAAGTTTCACCTGGGCCGTCGGCGCCATCTCGCCGATCTCGTCCAAAAAGAGCGTGCCCTTGTCGGCCGCGAAGAACATGCCGTCGTGGTCGGCGACGGCCGACGTGAAGGCGCCCTTTTTGTGGCCGAAGAGTTCGCTTTCAATGAGTTCCCTCGGCAGGGCGCCGCAGTTGACGGGAACGAACGGGGATTTCGACCGCGGGCTCTGTTCGTGGACGGCGCGCGCCACCATTTCCTTGCCGGTGCCGCTTTCCCCCAGAATGAGGACGGGGCTGTCGACCCGCGCGGCGGCGGATATTTTTTCAAAGACGGCGCGCATCGCGCTGGATTTTCCGACAATGCCTTCGAGGCTGACCGTGCGGCGGATTTCCTGGCGGAGTTTGCGGACCTCGGATTCGAGTTTCCGTTTTTCGCTGAACCGGCCGACGGTGGCGAGCAGTTCCTCCTTGGTGAAGGGCTTGGTGATGTAGTCCGCCGCGCCGAGTTTCATCGCTTCGACGGCATTCTTGACGCTGCCGTACCCCGTCATGAGGATCACCGGAAGGCCGGGCCTGTTTTTGGCCATCCATTTCAGAAGCCCGATGCCATCCATCGGGGACGGCATTCGAAGATCGGTGAGGACGAGATCGGCGCCTTCCTCCAGTTCCTTGACCGCCGCCTCCCCGCTCGGCGCCACCAGCGTCTTGTAGCCGGCCCGCTTCAGGAGCCGCTCGCAACTGGACAGCATGTCCGGGTCGTCTTCGACGATCAGAATGCGCATGGAATTAGGCGTGGTCATGGAAATGCGGCGCCCCGGCCGGCGTCGGAGACGCCGGCCGCGCCGGGAGGGTCACCGTGAAGGACGACCCCTTTCCCGCCGATTCGACGTCGATGACGCCGCCGTGATCTTCGGCGATGCGTTTCGCGATCGCAAGCCCAAGGCCGGTTCCCTTTTCCACCGACTTGGTCGTGTAAAACGGCTCGAAAATGTGCGGCAGGACGTCTCCGGAAATGCCCGGCCCGGCGTCGCGCACGGAAATCTTGAGACTCCCGTCGCCCGGAATGATCGTGCGGATCGAGATTTCCCCGCCGTTCGGCTGGGCGTCGACGGCGTTTTGGAGAAGATTGAAGATGAGCTGTTCGATGAGGTTGCCGTTGCAGAAGACCGCGCACTCCTTGCAGTCGACCGACATATTCATCCGGATGCCGCGCTTCTTCATTTCATGGTCGAAGAGGGAAACCGTCCGGCGGATGATGAAACAGACGCTCTCCTCCTTGAATTCCTGCTTCTGCGGTTTGGCGTAGAGGAGGAGGTTCCGGACAACGCCCTTGCAATAATTGGCGTTGCGGATGATCTTCCGCGATTCCTCCTTGAGTTCCGCGTTGCCGTTGACTTCCTCGGCGATCATCTCGGCCGTGAGCATGATCGATCCGAGGGGCGTGTTCAACTGGTGGGCGACGCCGGCGGCGATCTGGCCGATCGCGGCCATTTTTTCGGCCTGGGCCATGCGGTCGTCGAACTGCGCCTCCTTTTCGGCAATCTCCGCCTCGAATTTTTTGCGGCTGCGCAGGATGAAAAAGGCGGCCCATGCCGACAGAAGCACCGCGCAGACCAGGCCGTGGGACACAAACATCGCGTGGACCTCCTGGATGGTGAACTCCAGAAAATAGTTCGACACGACCAACTGAAACACGCCCCACACCAGCACCGACAGCGTCAGCGCCGTGAGGACGACCAGCATGCGGGAGGTCTGTTTCATGACAGGAGCTCCGCGATGACATCCGCGGCCGAGTAGGAGCCTCCGCCAGGCCGCATAAACCGGGCGATGCCGGCCAGATCATCGCCGCAGGTGATCAGCGGCTGTTCCATGTAGCCGTCCTTGCGAGTCTGCGCCATGCCGATGTTGGCCATGAGGGCGTTGCAGAGGCATTTCCGCCCCACCGTGCTCTCCACCGCGCCGCCCTTCGACAGATAGATATCCACCGGCTCGGACGGGCAACGATACCCGAGCGAGCCGTCGGGTTTGCCGTAGGTCTCGCGCAAATATCCGAGGTCGCAGATGCGGTTGCGGCCCTGATAGGTCCCGGCCTCCGACACCGAGTTCTCCATTTGCGCGACTTTGAACGGAAATCCGGTGGGCGAGGCAATGGCGTCCGTGAACACGCGCGCGCGACCCGCGCGGGACTCATTCAAGAGATGTTCTCTGTACTCCCGCTTCATTCCCGATTCCTCGCAAAAGGCGAATGCGGTTCCGACCTGAATTCCGGCCGCGCCGACCGCCAGGGCCTCGCGCAGTTTCTGCGACGACGCGTAGCCGCCCGCGATCCAGAACGGGAGGCCCAACTCCCGGATCTTGCCGTAATCGACGATGTCCCGCTCCCCGTAAATCGGCTCGCCCGATTCCGACAGGTGCAGTTTCCCGCGGGGCGGCGCGTTGTGCCCGCCGGCGGTGGGGCCTTCGATCACGAATCCGTCCACGCGCCCGTTGGATTTTTGCAGCATGAGGGCGGCGAGCGCGTTGGAGGCGATGATGGGCAGAAAATAAGGCCGCTGAAGCTCCGGCAGGCTGCCTTTCAAGTACTCGCGCGGATCGAAGACCATGGACGTCTCGCAGCCGTTGTTCGCGCCGCTCACATGGATGCTGTAGGTGGCGGATTCCTGATGGGCGAAGCGGTCCAGAACGCCGGGGATCCGCGTCGGGATGCCGGCGCCCATGAGGATGTAGGTGACGCCGGCCAGCATGGCACCGTAGATGGACGGCAGATGGGGGAGTTGTATTTTCTCGAGAAAATTGATGCCGACCGGATTCTCGTGCCCTTCGCGCGCGAGAAACACTTCCACGAAATTCGCCACGATGCAAAGCTCCACGATTTCCCGCGACGGTTTCTGGGAATGCATCGGCACGGACTTGTAGGGTTGATCGGCCGGCTTGCCGCCCACGACGTGGTACTTGTCCCACACGCGGGCCGCCACGTCAGGAAACGGAAAATGATCGAGCGCGCGGCGAATGTGGCCGCCCGCGTCACCGTCCTGCAGGCGCCTCGCGAGGATGAGGTCGATGGCGGTGCCGGACACGACGCCGAGCTGGCCGAGTTTCGACACGGCCTGGGCCAGCATCCACCACGAAACGCCGGCGCCCATGCCTCCCTGGATGATTTTCGGCGGTGACACGTTCAAGGTCCCGTCCATACGCTGAATGTTAGCTTATCAATTCGCCATCTGGAATAGAAGGAGCACCGGCGCGTTGGAGCGGCGGCACGTAGACGCACATGGGTTCTTCGGCGAGCGCGTCTCCGGTCATGGCCCATGCGCGCGCGCGGTTTCCGCCGCAGACCACGCGGTACTCGCAGACGCCGCACTTGCCCCTGAGTTTGTTGGGATCGCGCAGCTCGTGAAAGATGAAACTGTTTCGATAAATATCGACCACGCTTTGCCCGCGCACGTTGCCCGCCCGGATCGGCAGAAATCCGCTCGGGTAGACGTCGCCGACATGCGAGATGAACACGAGGCCCTTGCCGTCGTTCACGCCCTGCGTCGGCCGCTGGATGCCATCGGTGTACTGGAAACCGGCGCCGCTCACCTCGAGGTAGCAGCCCCGCTCGTCCGTCCGCATCGCGCGGCCGGCCCGGCGCTCCCGCTGGATGGCCACGCGGCGGAAATGCTGCGCGGCGGTGACTTTGATGTCAAAGGACACCTTGTGCTTCAAATCGCAAAGCCAGTGAAAAATCCGCTCATGCTGGGCCGCCGAAATCATGTCCTCCCGCTTGCCGCGGCCCATCGGCACCAGGAAAAACACGCTCCACTGGACGGCGCCGAATCCTTCGACCCGCCGCGCAATTTCGACGAGGTCCGCGACGTTCGGTTTGGCCACGGTCGTGTTGATCTGCAGGGGAATCTCGAGGTCCTGCATGTGCCGGATGATCTCGATGGTGCGGTCGAAACACCCGCGCTCGCCGCGGAACGCGTCGTGAACGGCCGCGCGCGGCCCGTCGAGCGACAGGGCGATCCGTGCGATCCCGGCGGCTTTGATGGAGGCCAGCCGGTCCCGCGTGACCAGCGGCGTGGCGGACGGCGTGAGCGACGTCCGGAGTCCCTTGTCCCGCGCGGCGTAGCCGATGATGTCTTCGAGGTCCGCGCGTTTCATGGGATCGCCGCCGGTGATCACGAAGACGGGCGATCCGAATTCGGCGATGCTGTCCAGCAGCCGGTATCCTTCCGCGAGCGTCAGTTCCCCGGAATCGCGCGCCTTCTGCGCGGAGGCCCGGCAGTGGATACAGCAAAGGTCGCAGGCCCGGGTGACTTCCCAGATGACGGTGTAGGGCGCGCGGTTGAAATCGACGGACGGCACCGGCCGCTCCTTCCAAGCCAGTGTCCGGCCGGCGTCGGAGACGCCGGCACTTGGGGCGCCGGAGGCGCTGACCCGGCCCGCGGGCGCGCCGCCTGTGTCCCGAACGGGTGCCGGGTCCGGGTTCATCACACCGAGTTCGTTTCCTTTTTCATATCGAGCAACCAGGCCCTCTGGTAGTAAGGACAGTTCCTGAAATCGCCCTCGCAGTATTGTTTTTCCTCTTCGATGCTCGGCACCATCAGTTCCATGGCTTCGCAAAGGATCGTATTCTTGCCTTTCTGATACGGACACTTCGCCATCCTTTCAAACTCCATAATATTCAGGACCTCCTTTCCGCAATTGCTCCAGCCGGTTCGGCCGGGCTCTCAGGGGAAATTTCATCGTCCGTCAGGAGACACGCCGGATCGGGCGCCCACGGGTCGCCGGTCGCGGCCTCGGCGCGGCACCGGAGACCCCCGCCGCACATCGTCTTGAACCGGCATCCGGCACAGCGGTCTTTCAAATGCGCGAGCCGGTCCTGAAGCTGCCGGTGATAGGGATCCACCGGATTGGACCAGATCTGCGAAAAGGGCGTGGTTCGCACGCTGCCGATGGTGCGGTGCATCGAAAATTGGTCGGGATGAATATGGCCCGCCCAGTCGATCTCGGCAAGACCCACGCCCGAACTCGTCCGCGCGCCGCCGTGACGTTCCAGCCGCTCTTTCACCTGCGCCGCGCGCACCGGATTTTCGCCGAGCAGTTTCAGGTAGAGGTACGGCCCGTCGGAATGATTGTCCACCGTCAGAATCTCCTTGCGGACATCGCCGTCCGCAAACCGCCGCGCGACCTCGCAGAGCTTGTCGATCGCCGCCCGGCGCTTCCAGGCCGGCAGGTCGTCCGGCCGGATGAGATCGCCGCGGCCGGCATAGGCCAGGTGATAAAAACAGGCGCGGCTGATCGGCTCCTGCTCGATGAACTGCAGGACGCTGTCGAGATCGTCGACCGTGTGTTTGGTGAGGGTCAGCCGGAGGCCGGCGCGGACACCCAGCGCGGCGATGTGGCGCATGCCGCGTTTCGCCTGCTCAAACGCGCCCGGCGCGCCGCGAAAGGCGTCGTTAACGGCGCCGAGCCCGTCAAAAGACACGCCGACGTAGGAAAATCCCGCCTCGGCGATCTTCCTCGCCATCTTCGGCGTAATCAGCGTGCCGTTCGTCGAAAGCGTCACGCGAAGATGCAGCCGGATCGCGTGGCGCGCAAGATCGAAAATGTCCGGCCGCGTCAGCGGCTCGCCGCCGGAGAACAACACGAACTTCACGCCATAGGCGGCCAGATCCTCCAGAACGGCCCGGACCTCGTCCGTCGTCAGCTCCCCCGGCGCCAGGCGGCCGTCCGAGTCGGAGTAACAGTGAATGCACCGGAGATTGCACCGGCGCGTGAGGTTCATCACCACAATCGGCCGGATGTCCCGGGGGTCGGCCGGTTTGGCGTATCGTACGAGGTCAGACTCGTTCAGTTGTCCGGCATAAAGCGTTGAGATGTTGATCATGATGAAATGCACCATGCAATAACCGCACCATGTGAAATCTCCGCGTAAAAAGGCTCGCATTTCTTAGAATATGAAATGATTGACCGTATTCGGTTGAGATTCGGGGCGTGGCGGTGAACGGCAAAAAGTGTCCTAAATCGTTACAGGGCGGGGATCAGCAGATTCGTTTGAGGGCGTCGGTCAATAACCGGTCCTTGTCTCGGCCCTGCGATGCGATACGCACGTGCCGGCCGTCCATGCCGACCTTGTTGGCGCAATCGAGGACGTACATGTTGTGCTCGCGCAGCAGCCGGTCCCGAAGTTCCGTTGCGCCCATGCCGGCGTCGATGCGGCCGAGGACAAAATTGGCGCCGGTCGGATACGGCGTGAGGCCCGGGATGCCGCACAGTCCCTCGAAGAGCCGCTGCGCGTCCTCGATCACCGCCTTTCTCGCCCGCTCGTAGTCCCCGGCGGTCGCGGGGAGGAGCGACAGGAAGTACTCGGCGATCGCGCTCATGTTCCACGCCGGAAGGGCCTTCCGGATCGAGTCCAGGAGCTCGCGGTTCGATGAGTAACCGCAGCCCAGCCGAAGTCCGGCGGCGCCTAAGGGCTTGCTCATGCTTCGCACGACGAGAACGTTCGGAAAGTCGGCGGCGCAGGTGAGGAGGCTGGGGGCCGGATCGCCCGCGAAATCGATGAAGGATTCGTCCACGATCACAAGGTCGAGGTCCTGGGCCGATGTCAGAAAGGCCCGCATATCCTCGAGCGGAGAAAACTGCCCGGAAGGATTGGCCGGATTGATCACCAGCGCCGCCTTGAGACGGTTGCTCCGGATCCAGGCCAGGAAGGCCGCAAGATTCAGGCGGTAGGATTGGTCGGCCCGGAGCCTGTAGAGTTTGGCCGCGCGCGCGGACCGCAGTTTCTGCAGGTACTCGCCGAAGGCCGGCACGGCGATCCCGATGGACCGGGCGAGGGACCGGCAGGCGGCCGAGACGATTTCAGAGGCGCCGTTGCCGATCAGGAGACGATCCGGGTCGGCGCCGAGAAACGCGGCCAGAGGCCGCCGGCTGATGTTCGGATCGCAGGACGGGTAGGACTTGATGAGCGCCGGCAGTTGCGCCTGCAGGTCGGCCAGCATATCAGGCGTCGGATAGTAGGGATTGGCGGCGAAGCAGAAATCGAGAATGTCCCCGGCCTGATCGGGGCCGACGAGGTCCGCGAGGGCCGGCCCATGGGACGTTTCATAGAAGAGATGCCGGGCGGCCCGCAGGCGTGTGGCAGTCACGGCCTCCGCCGGCGTCATTACAAGAGCGCGCTCTCGTGCATCGCCTTGAGCCGGGCCCATCGGCGGTCGACCTCGGTCTGGATTTCGGCGCACAGGCCCGAGTGCGCGTCCGAGGCGAGATGCCGGAACGCGCCGCCGAGTTTGGCGAGTAAGTCCTTCATCGGCGCCCGGGTTTTCTTCACGTCGGGATCATGGTTGATTTTCGTTTTGCCGTGTTCGATTTCCAGAAGCGGAAAGAAACACGACTCGACCGCAAGCCGCGCCGCGTCGGGGCCCGTCGACGCCTCCATGCCCCAGTTGAGCGGGCAGACCGAAAACACTTTTCCGAACACAAAATGGCCCTCCCGCACGAACCGCTGGCTCTTGCGGGCCTTGCGGACAAAATCGACCGGAAAGATTTCGGAGGCCTGAAAGAGGTAGTGCGCGTGGGTCCCGCGCAGAATTTCGACGATGTCCTTGTGGTGCGTCCGCTTGCCGGTCTGGGCCGGCCCGACGCGGGCGTTGGAGCTGATCTGGCCCTTGATGCCGGTGTAGCAGAGCTGCCCGCCGGTGTTCATGTATCCCTTGTTGTCATATTCGAGGAGGATGAACGGATCGTCCCGGAGGGCCGCGCCGATGACCTGGTCCATGCCGATGTCGTCTCCGCCGTCTCCCGTGACGACGATGACCGTCACTTCCCCCGCGTCCAGCCGCCCCTGCCGGCGGAACCGCTCGATCATCGTGACGACGCCGGTCGCGGTCGAGGCGCCGTTGTGAAAGAGGTTGTGGAAATAGGGGACTTTGAAACTCGTGTTGGGAAACCCCGTCGTCACGACCATGCCGCAGCCGGTATTGAAAATCAGGACGACATGTCCTTCGATCGCGCGTAAAAACAGGCCCAAGTTCGAGAAAATTCCGCACCCGGGGCATGCGCTGTGCTGGCCGATCCGGTCCGGCATCCGGACGATGTCCTTGAGGGATATCTTGTCGGACCCGCCGTTTGCGCCGATGCGCAGGTCCTCCGCTTTCAAAGGACAGAACGCGCCCTTCTGCCCATTGCCATCTGTTCTGCCGGGCCACGCGCCGTGGTAGGCCTTGATGCGCCGTTCCGCCTCCGGCACGTCGGGGAATTTCAGCGCGAGGTCGAAGAGGTGAAGCGAGTCGTCCTCCGTGAAGGTGATGCCGCCGAGACCGTACGTGCGCTGCAGGATATCGGCGCCGTGGCCGGCGCGCTGAAGGGCCGCGCCGATTTCGTTGGCGAGGAAATTGCCGGCGCCGTACTGAGACACGCGTTCGGCCACCACGATCGTGCGGGCGCCCTCGAGCGCTTCGACAAAGGCCTTCTCCGGAAAGGGGCGCAGCACCGTCGGGATGACGAGCCCTACGGGTTCGCGGGCCGACCGCATCCGCTCAAGACCCAGCTTCGCGGTTTCGCCCGCGCTGTTCAGCGCCACCAGGATCGACCTCGCCTCCGGGTCGCCCTCACGCTGAAGCCATCCGTAGGCGCGGCCGGACAGGGCCCGGTACTCCTCGAAGATTTCCGGCAGGCGCCGCGCCGCCTCTGTCATTTTTTCCTCCAGCAGGACCTTGTTGTTGATCAGGTCGTCGTTCATATAGGGGCCGAACGTCTTGGGGTCGTCGAAATCAAGCAGCGTGGGCCGGGGCGCCGGCGCGCCGAGAAACTTGCGGAGGGGCGCGGGATCGGCGAAGACGCTGATTTTTCGGACGGCGTGCGACGTGTGGAACCCGTCGTATGCGACGATGGCCGGGAGGTTCACGCGTTCGGCGATTTTGAGCGCGATGAAGTTCATGTCGTAGATGGCCTGGACGGTCGGCGCACAGAGGATGATCCAGCCCCAGCCCAGGGCCTGCACGAGGTCGTCATGGCTGTTTTTAATATTGAGAGGCCCCGACACCGCGCGGGTCGAGAGGTTGAGGATGACCGGCAGGCCCAATCCGCTGATGACGGGCATCTGTTCGGCTTTCAACAAGAGGCCGTTGGCGCTGGTCACGTCGACCGCCCGGCCGCCCGCGATGCTCATGCCGGTCACGATCCCCGCCACCGCCAGCTCGCTCGTGCCGATCACAAATTCAATGTCCGTCTCGCCCGCCGCCACCGCCTCGCTCACCGCCTCGCCCACGTCGCTGGACGGCGTGATGGGATAATAGCCCTCGCCGTCGTAGCCGGCATGGAGGATCGCTTTCGCCGCGGCGTGGTTTCCGTCGCAGACGTACGGCGACTGCGTCGCGGGCGTTTCGCCGACCGGGGTAATTGCGCGGGTCATGGCGCTGTGAGCGCCTTGCCTTTTTTTGTCGTCGGACAGACGGTGACGCACCGCATGCAGGCCTTGCAGTAGCCCGGATCGACACCGGCCATTTTCCCGTCCCGCCACACAAGCGCGCCGGGGTCGGGGCAGACCGTCAGGCACAGGACGCAGTCGATGCAGGCTTCGCGATTGAACGCCGGCGCCGCCAGAAGCGACCGGCGGCTGCCGGGTTTGGGGGCGGAAAGAAACTCCGAAGCGCGGATGGCGCTGCCGTTCAGCATGGTGTTGTATCCGACGCGGGTCGCCAGCGACCGCGGCGGCCGCAGCGGAAACCGGCCGGCGGCGGGGAAATAGACGGCCCGGACCTCCTCGCGGGCCCCGCGAAAGGCCGCAAGATTGGCCTCGACCTGCCGGGGCCATTTCCGGGAGATCGGGCCTTCCAAAGACGCGTCCGGAAATCCCATGACGCGGCAAAGATCCGCCAAAAGCGGCATGTTCAGCCGGGACTTCGCGCGGCGCGCGATGCCCGTCGCGTCCAGCACGCGGACCGTGCCGCTGTGCAGTTCCAGCAACTCGCGGGCTTCCTCGGGCGAGCCGGTCGTGTTGACGATGACCGTCGCGTCCGGCCGGACGCCCTCCAAGAGGCCGAGAGAGCGGGTAAGTTGCGGATGAAAAACGACGAGGATGTGGGGGCGTCGCGTGGGGCCGCTGGCCCGCACGGGGGCGGCGGTGTCGGTCAGCCGGATGGAAACGTCCGTGGGCGTACCGGTTTTCTCCGAGCCGTACTTGGCGTCCAGCCCGCCGTCGAGTCCCATTTCGGTGAGGGCGACCTCAAACAGAAGCTTCGCGGCCGTGTTGGCGCCGTCCCCGCCCAGGGCCGACATGAGAATGCTGCAAAATCCGCGCTCCGCCCGGTAGGGCAGCTCATAGGGACCGCCCCGCGCGATTTCCTCGCCCTCGGGCGGATACAGGGGACAGACATCCGGCCGGCAGGATTCGGCGCGCGTCAGGCACTGATACCGAATGGAAACGCCTTTTGGACCTCCGGCCCGGACCTCGGCCATTTCGACCGGCAAGCCGGTGAAGGGACAGGTGTGCCACTCGATCGAGGGTTTACCGGACATCACGGGCGACATACATCCACGGAGTGCGAAATACGTTCCGCCGCTCATGCGAATCAAAGAAAAAGCGGTAATTTTCTGACGGCCAAGTGAATATTACTCCACGCGACAGGATCGGCTCACGGACGATTTGTTCCGATTCAGGACATGTTTTAACAGTTTCTGTCAGCGGACCGTTTCCCGTGCGATCATCAGCTCCTCGTTGGTTGGGATCACCCAGAGCGCGATTTTGGACCGGTCGGTGGAGATGCGGCGCTCGCCTGTGCCTTTTTCGTTGGCCGGCGGATCGAGCCGAACGCCCGCGAAGGCCAGGCTGGACGCGACATCGGCCCGGAGCCGCGCGCTGTTTTCGCCGACGCCGGCGGTGAAGACGATGGCGTCGGCGCCGTTCAGCGCCATGAGATAGGACCCGATGAATTTCTTGATTTGATAGGCATGGACATCCAGGGCCACTTGGGCCTGGCGATGGCCGCTTTTCGCCGCCGACTCCAGCACGCGGATGTCTCCGGAAAGACCGGACAGGCCGAAGAGTCCGCTTCGCTTGTTCAGAAGTTCGATGATCGCCCGGTATCCGAGTTTCTCCTTTTCCATCAGAAACTCGACGATCGCCGGGTCGATCGTGCCGGACCGCGTACCCATGATGACGCCCTGGAGGGGGCTCATGCCCATCGAGGTGTCGACCGACCGGCCGCCCGAAACGGCGGCGATGGAAGTGCCGGACCCGATGTGACAGGTGATGAGCTTGATTTTCCGAAGGGGCCGACCCATCAGGACGGCGCATCGCTGGGCGACGTACTGGTGAGACGCGCCGTGAAACCCGTATCGCCGGATGCCGTGTTTGAGCGCGAGATCGTAGGGCAGCCCGTAGAGATAGGCCTTGGGCGGCATGTCGCGGTGGAATCCGGTGTCGAAGACGGCGACGTGGTCGGCGTTCGGAAGGAGCCGCTGCATGAGCCGGATGCCGTGCGCGGCCGGCGGGTTGTGGAGCGGCGCGAAGGAAGCGTAGTCCGCGATGTCCTCCAGGGTCTCGTCCGTAATGAGCGCGCTGGTGCCGTACTTCGGCCCGCCGTGCACGACGCGGTGTCCGACCGCGGATAGGGTCGACAGGGGAAACTTGCCGCGAATGTGCCGGAGCATGCGGCGGGCGGCCGGAACCGGCCCTCCACGACTGAATTCGATGTGACCGTCGAGCAGGACTTTCTCCGTGCGCATTTCAAAGAGTTTATACTTCAGCGTGGAACTTCCGAAATTGACGACGAGAACACGCATAGATTCCTCCTTCATGCACAAACTGCGCCGCGGCGACGCCGCAACCTGAAAAGATGGCTTAGTGTTGGAAGTCACGCAAGTTAGAGGAGCATGTCGGCCAGAGGCCCGCGACGGGCCGAGATTCCGATTTGTATTGATTCAAGTCACCGGCCTGTCTTAAGACGGGTCAAGAAGCCTGTGTTCGTCCCCGTCGGGCCCCTTTCAATAGCCTGACCCTGTTGCCCTTCGTTTTTTTTCGGACCATCATTGGACCACGGAATGGTATTTGCAGCGCCTGTAATAAGTTACGCCCGTCGGACATCCAACCGTCACGCTGAGAGGAGTGGTCGAGGATGAAAATCGAAGTGCTGGGCGGAGCCTGCAAACGGTGCGAGCAATTTACACAGAACATCGAGCTGGCGGTACGCCAGATGGGTCTGCAGGACGAGGTGGTGCGCATTGACGATCCGGCCGAGATTGCCGCGCGGGGCGTCTGGAAAACCCCGACGTTGATGGTGGACGGCCGGATCGAAGTGATCGACGCAGTGCCCGACCCCGGGGATTTTGCGGCGATCCTGGGGCGCGTGTCCAGTCCGCGCTGAAGATCGGCGGGTGGGTGAGGTGAGCCATGAAGGAAAAGTTTCTGCCCGGGGAACGGGTTGAGGATCTGGCCGAGTATCTGTCGCAGAGATACCGGCTGTGGGCGCCGGCCGCAAAGGAGGGCGCGTTCGTTTTTGCGCAGGTCGTGGATGCCGGCGACATCAGCATGGACTATTCAACGACGCTCCTTCCGCCCAAACACGCCTTCCTGCCGACGGCGGAGATTCTGGCAAGCGTCGACCTGCAAACCGGTGAAGCGGACTCTGTACGGCCGGACGATCCGCCGCCGGCGATCTTCGGCGTTCACCCCTGCGATCTCAACGGCCTCGCGCGGCTCGATCAGGCCATGCGGGAGCCGCCGGCGGACGCGGCGTATCATCGGGCGAACGCCGGCGCGTTCATCGTGGGCCTTGCGTGTCTGAAGAAATGCCGGCCCGAAGCCTTTTGCGACAGCACGGAAACGTTTCGGCCGAACGGTCACTTCGATCTGCATCTTACTCCGATGGAAGGCGGTTTCTGGACCTCGGTCCAGAGCGACGCTGGCCGCGCGCTTGCCGATGACACGGGACTGTTCGAAGTCCCGACCGACCGGCAGCGCGCCGAATATGAGCATGTCCGGCGGGGGATCGAGACGACCTTCGCCGGCCGCCGGCTGAATCTGAAAACACTGGCGGCCGACCTTCCGAAAATCTACCCGCACCGCATGTGGGAGAAACTGGCCGAACGCTGCTTCTCCTGCGGCGCCTGCACGGCCGTCTGCCCGACCTGCGTTTGTTTTGACGTGCGGGACGAGATGTCGGACGGCTGCCGAACCGCCAACCGTTGCCGGAGTTGGGACAGTTGCCTGTTGAAGGATTTCGCCGTGGTCGCCGGCGGCGAGAATTTCCGTGGCCGGCGGGCCGAGCGGATCCGCCACCGCATGATGCGCCAGGGGTCGTACCTCGCGCGGCGATTTGGCCTTCCGGTTTTCTGTGTCGGCTGCGGCCGGTGCCCGCACGTGTGCCTCGGGAAAATCAGCCCGCTCGACGTTTTCGAACAATGTCAGAAGGAGGTGGGATCCGGTGTCGGACGCGCCGCCTGACCAGGGAGACTACCGGCCGGAAATCGCGACCGCGACGGAGGTTCGGCCGTTGACGGCCACCGAACGGCTGTTCCATCTCATATTGCCGCACCGCGCGCTGGGGCATTTGCCCGGCCAGTTTGTGCAGGTGTCGCTGCCGGGCATCGGCGAGGCGCCGATTTCCGTTTCGTCGTCATTCACGCGCACCAGCGGATTCGACCTGTGCATCCGCCGGACCGGGAACGTGTCGGAGGCCCTGCACCGGGTCAAGGCGGGCGGGCGGGTCGGCATCCGGGGGCCGTTCGGCTGCGGGGCGCCGCTGGAGAAGTGCATGGGCCAGGACGTGCTCATGATCGCGGGCGGACTGGGGCTGGCGCCCCTCCGGTCCCTTGTCCAATACATCTGCGACTACCGGGACCGCTTCAAAAAGGTGACGCTTCTGATCGGCGCCCGAACGCCCGAAACGCTGTTGTTCGCCGACGAATACAACGCCTGGCGAAACGAGGGGAAAATCAACATCGAGGCGACGGTCGACACCGCCAAGAAGGGATGGACGGGCAGTGTGGGCCTCATCACCAACCTCATCCCCCAGATCGAGATCTGGCCGACCTCGACCGTCGTCGTCGCCTGCGGCCCGCCCATCATGTACCGGTTCGTGATGCGCAAACTCCAGCAACGGCACATTCCGGACGACCGGATCTACCTGTCGCTGGAGCGCCGCATGAAGTGCGGCATGGGCAAATGCGGTCACTGCCAGATCAATGATGTGTACGTCTGTCTCGACGGCCCCGTCTTCCGGTACGATCGGCTCGCCGCCCTCCCGGAGGCCGTTTCATGAACAAGCTTCGGGTCGCGTTTTACAGCCTCACGAGTTGTGAGGGCTGCCAGCTCGCGTTTCTCGAATGTGAGGACCGGCTGCTGGATATCCTCCAGCAGGTCGAGATCGTCCGGTTCCGGGAGGCGAGTTCCTACGAGGGAGGCGAGCTGGACGCGGACGCGGACGTGGCGTTCGTGGAGGGATCGGTTTCCACCGCGCACGACGAGTCGGCGGTGCGGACGATCCGGATGCGAAGCCGGCGGGTGGTGGCGTTCGGCGCGTGCGCGGACCTTGGCGGCGTGAACGCGATCAAGAACCGGCAGGGCAACGAGGCGGCGAAGGAGCGCGTGTACGGCCCGTACTCGTCCTGGATCCACACGTCGGACGTCCGGCCCGTTTCGGCCGTCGTCCCGGTCGACTTCACACTGCACGGCTGTCCGGTCGACAAGGATGAACTGGTCCGTTACCTCTATGCTCTCGCCGTGGGCCGGAAACCGGCCGATCCGACCGCTCCCGTCTGCTTCGAGTGCAAGCTTCGCGAAAACATCTGCCTCTTCCACAAGGGCGGCACGTGCATGGGACCGGTTGTTCGCGGAGGATGCCGGGCCATCTGCCCGGCGTACGGCGCCGGTTGCGACGGCTGCCGGGGCCTTGCGCCGGACCCGAACGTTGCGCTCATGCGAACCCTGTTGAGGGAAAAGGGTCTCAACTCGGAGGCGATCCGCCGGCGCGTGGACCTTTTCAACGCGTCGGCCGTTCCCGAGGATCTTCGACGAGAGCTGACCGGCTATGCATGACCATCCGCTTGGCGCCGACCGGACGATGACGATCGAGCACGTGGCGCGCGTGGAAGGGCACGGCAACATCGTCGTGAACATCCGGGAGGGCGTTGTGGAGGAGGTGCGGCTGGAGATCGTCGAGTCGCCGCGGTTTTTCGAGTCGATGCTGGTGGGCCAGGACGCGCCGGCCGCGCCGGAGTTGACCTCCCGCATCTGCGGGATCTGCTCGGTCGGCCACACGACGGCGTCGATCAGGGCGGTCGAGACGGCCTACGGCATCGAGCCTTCGGCCCAGACAATCCTCCTTCGGCAGATCATGCTGCACGCGGAGATTCTTCAGAGCCACATTCTCCATCTGTACTTCCTGGTGGCGCCGGACGCCTTCTCGGCGCCCAGCGTGATCCCGCTGGCGGAGAAGAACGGCGAAGTGGTGCAGCGCGCGCTCAGGCTCAAGAAATTCGCGAACCGGATCATGGCCGTGATCGGCGGGCGGCACATCCACCCGGTGTCGATGAAGGTCGGCGGGTTCACGCGAATTCCGGCCGAGGGGGAACTCCGCGAGATCTTGAAGGCGGCGCCGGCGGCGGATGCGGACATCGACGAGACGGTGAAGCTGTTCGAGGGCATCCGGTTTCCGGATTTCAAACGGGACACCGAGTATCTGGCGCTTCGGCAGGCCGACCGTTACTCCTTCTACGGCGGGCGGATCGAATCGAGCAAGCTGGGACCCGTCGACCCGGACCAGTACCTCAGCCTGATCAAGGAGTCGGTCGTGCGGCATTCAACGGCCAAACACGCGCACTTCCACCACAAACCCTTCGCGGTCGGCGCGCTCGCCCGGTACAACCTGAACGGCCGCGAGACCCTGTCCCCGCGCGCCCGCCGGGCCGCCGCGGCGCTGGATCTCGAACAGATGAAGGACAATCCCTTCGGCAACAACGCGGCGCAGGTCGTCGAATGCGTCCACCTTCTGGACGAGATCGCTGACTCGGTTCGATCGGTGATCTCGCTTGGGTTGAAGGACGAAAAACCGGCGCGGGTCCCGGAAACGTCCGGCCACGGCGTCGGCGCCGTCGAGGTCCCGCGCGGCACGCTCTATCACGAATACGAAATGGACGGCCTGGGGCATATCGCCCACGCCAATTGCGTCATCCCCACGGGCCAGAACCTTGCCCGGATCGAGCAGGACCTCCGGGAAATGGTGCCTCAGATTTTGGACCGGCCGGAATCGGAGGTGCGCCTGCAGTGCGAGATGCTGCTGCGCGCCTACGATCCGTGCATTTCGTGTTCGACGCATATGCTGAACGTGGAGTTCAGGAAGTAGCCATGGGCCGGCTGCTCCTGGGCGTCGGGAACCTCCTCATGGGCGACGACGGCGTCGGCGTGCATGTGGCGCGCGCGCTGAAACCGGAGGAGGCGGAGTTGGGCGTGACGGTGGAGGACGGCGGGACGGGCGGGCTGGCGCTCCTGGAATATTTCGACGCCTACGACGAGATCCTGGTGGTGGACGCCGCCGGATTCGGCGGGCAGCCCGGCGAGGTCGCGCCGATCCGGCCCGAACTTTTGACGGCGCGCCGCGCCTGGTCGGCGCACGATCACGGAATCGTCGAGGTTCTTCGATTCATGCAGTTTTATCCGGCGGCCGGCGCCGTGCGCATTCTGGGCGTGCAGCCCGCGCGAGTCCGGCCCGGGACGGAGCTGAGCGCCGAACTCAAAGCCGCATGGCCCCACATCCTGGAGGCGGTCCGGCGGGAGGCGGCGGCGACATGGAAGTCAGCCGTTCCCGCCCACCGTCCGACAGGGATGTCGGACGCTCAGGCGGGGGCGTCAACATGGAAGAAGGAGGTGGAACAATATGGTTGACACGAAATTGGTCCGCCAGATGGCGCTGTTTGAGGACTTTGACCGCAAAGAAATCGAGGAGCTGGCGGAGCTTTGCTCGATCAGAGAGTTCTCGAAAGGAGAAACGCTCTTTGCGGAGGAGCGGCCGGCCACGCATCTATACACGCTTCTGAAGGGCCGCGTGGTGATCATGATGAACGGCGTCCGGGGCCAGCACGCGCTGGTCTATACGGTCCAGCCCGGCCAAGCCTTTTCCTGGTCGGCCATGGTGCCGCCGCGCCGGTACACCGCATCGGCCGTCGCCGTCGAGCCGTCAGAGGCGCTGATTGTCGAAGGCAGGAAACTGGCGAAGCTGTTCAAGACCCGGCCGCAGTCCGGATACAAACTCATGTGCCGCGTGGCCCAGCTCATTTCGAAACGCCTTCGCCACACGCGCCTTCAGCTTTTGAATATTCACGACTGGCAGACGCCCGAGAATTCCGAATCGAAAGGATAGACCGAATGGGCAGGAGACGGGTAAGGATTGAGATAACCGGAAAAGTCCAAGGCGTGGGCCTTCGGCCTGCCGTATGCCGGTATGCGCAGGAAATCGGGCTGGAGGGGTGGGTGTCGAACGGCCCGGAGGGCGCGACGATCGAGGCGGAGGGTCCGACGGAGACGGTGGCGGCGTTTGTTGACCGCCTGCGGGGTCGCCTCCCGGTTCTGTCCGCCATCCGGCGGTTCCATGTGCTGTCCGTGCCGCCGGCCGGCGATCTGCCCTGCCCGTTCGCCATCCTTCCGAGCCGGACGGAATCGGCGGGTGAGGCGGCGGCGCTGGTGCCGGAGGACGCGGCCGTCTGCGGGGACTGCCGGGCCGAGATGCGGACGCCCTCCAACCGGCGGTATCTCTACCCGTTCACGAATTGCACGAACTGCGGCCCGCGGTTCACCATCGTATCCGCGCTGCCCTACGACCGGCCCAATACGACCATGCGCGAATTCCGGATGTGCCCCGAGTGCCGGTCGGAATACGAGAATCCGGCCGACCGGCGATTCCACGCCCAGCCCAACGCCTGCCCCGCCTGCGGCCCCCGCCTGTCGTGGATGGCCCGCGGTTCTCCGGCGTGCCGCGGAAGAGAGGCGCTTGGCGCGGCAGTCGAGGCGCTCGTGAGAGGAGAAATTGTGGCGATCCAGTCGCTTGGCGGATTTCACCTGGCCTGCGACGCCGCCAGAAAAGATACAGTTGAAACGCTGCGCCTCCGTAAGAGACGGCCGCACAAACCCCTTGCCGTGATGACCGCCGGCCTTGCATCGGCACGACAGGCCGCAGAAATCTCTGCGGAGGCGGAGACACTTTTGACATCCACAGCCGCGCCGGTCGTCACGCTGTCGTCGGCCTCCCGTTTTTTGGAGTGGCTGGCGCCGGGACTTGACCAGATCGGTCTCATGCTCGCCTACACGCCTCTGCATGTCGCGCTGTTTCATGCGCTCGGCCGGCGGGGAGGGCCGGACCTTCTCGTCATGACCTCGGGCAATCCGCCGGGAGAACCGATCTGCCGTGATCCCGAGGAGGGACTGCAGCGGCTCGGCAGGATCGCGGACGGATTTTTGATCCACGACCGCCCCATCCACAACCGCTGCGATGACAGCGTGGTGGCGCTGAGTGGCGGAACCGCGCGCGTGATCCGGCGCGCGCGGGGATTTGTTCCGAACCCGGTACGCCTGGCTGCGGCCGGCCCGTGCATTTTTTCGGCAGGCACCGATTTGAAGGGCTCCGGCTGCGTGACGCGCGGGGACGAGGCGTTTCTGACGCAGTATATCGGCGATCTTGCGGGAACGGCCAACGGCTCGTTTTATGACGAGGCCGTCGAGCGGCTGATTGGATTTCTCAACGTGCGACCCGCCTGTGTGGCGAGGGATCTCCATCCGGACATGGTGTCCTCGCGCAAAGCGACGGCGCTGGCCGCCGCGTGGGGTCTTCCCGAAAGCGCCGTTCTTACCGTGCAGCACCATCACGCGCACATCGCCGCGACGATGGCCGAACACGGCCTGGAGCCGCCGGTCCTGGGCGTCGCCTTCGACGGCGTGGGACTCGGAACGGACGGGACGCTGTGGGGCGGCGAGTTTCTTCGGATCGATGGCGACCGGTTCGAACGGCTCGGACACTTGTTGCCTGTCCCACAGCCGGGAGGAGACCGGGCGGTCGAGGAAATCTGGCGGATGGCGCTTTCGTGGCTCATGGTATCGCTCGGCCCGGAGGAGGCTCTGTCAGCGGCTCGGAACCTTTTTCCGGCGGTCCCGTCGAGGACGCTCGATTCCATGTCCCGCATCGCGCGCCGGCCCGGCCTGACCTTCACGACGTCCAGCGCCGGCCGGCTCTTCGACGCCGTGGCGGCGATCGCCGGACTTCGAGCGTCCGTCACGTATGAGGCGCAGGGCGCCATGGAGCTGGAAGACATGTACAGCGACAGCGTACTCGGAGAATACGAGTTTCGAGTCAAACACCTTCCGTCCGGATTCGTCCTCGATCCCCGGCCGGCCATCCGCGCGGCGGTGGCCGACCGTCAACGGAACCTGGGGCCGGTGGTGATCTCGACCCGCTTCCATCGCGGACTGGCGGCCGGAGCCGCGCGGATGTGCGAGACACTGGCGCAAGAGTGGAATCTGCGTTCAGCCCCGGTGGTCGCCGGCGGCGGGGTATTTCAAAACATGCGGTTTCTGGAACTTTTCGACCGCGCCTTGATGGACGCGCAACTGGAGTTGTACGCGCCGGAAAAAATTCCGGCCAACGACGGCGGCATCGCGCTCGGCCAGGCCTGGGTCGCGCGCCGCCGTATTTCTGACGGGAGGTGACCGCGCATGTGTCTGGCCATACCGGGTCGGATCATTGAGCGGACCGGAACGATGGGTCGCGCCGATTTTGGGGGCTTGGTCCGCGCCGTCGCGCTGGACCTTTTGCCGGACGCGGAGGTCGGCGATGTCGTGCTGATCCACGCGGGCTTTGCGATCCAGACCGTCGATCTTTCGATGGAGCCTGAAATCGCGGAGAGGCTGATCGCCCGATGATTCCGGCAGGCGCGATCGAGTCGGTCCGCGCGACGCTCGACGAGATCGTGCGGAGGTCGGCTGAAATCTGCCGGCGGACCGGCCGGGACGCGGTGCAGATCATGGAGGTCTGCGGCACGCACACGATGTCCTTCGCGGCCTCCGGCCTGCGCGGGATGCTGCCCGACACCGTCCGCCTTCTGTCCGGCCCCGGCTGTCCGGTGTGCGTCACCACGCCCGGGGATGTGGACCGGGCCGTATGGTTCGCCCGGCAGCCCGGCGTAACGCTCGTCACGTTCGGCGACATGATGAAGGTTCCGGGCAGCGCCGGAAGCCTCTCCGATGCGCGGGCGCTCGGCGCGGACGTGCGGATGGCCTACTCGCCCGCCGACGCGCTGGAGTTGGCCCGGGGAGATCCGCAAAGAGAATTTATTTTTCTCGGCGTGGGTTTCGAAACCACCGCGCCGCTGGTGGCGGCGACCGTGCGGGCGGCGGCGCGGGAAGGCATCCGGAATTTTTCCGTGTTCCCTCTGTTCAAGCTCGTGCCGCCGGCCCTCCGCGCGATTCTGGCCCGCAGGGACCATCACATCGACGGGTTCATTCTGCCCGGCCACGTCAGCGCCATCATCGGACTTGATCCGTACCGGTTCGTCGCCGACGAGTTCGGCGTCCCCGGGATCATCGCGGGATTCGAGCCGTTCGATCTTCTGGAGGCTCTCCCGATGCTCCTCCGGCTCTGCCGTCAAGAAAAGGCGGCCATCGATATTCAATACACGCGCGGCGTGCCCGCCGGAGGAAACCCGGCCGCCCTGCGAATCCTCAAGGAATTTTTTCTCCCGGCCGAGGCCGTGTGGCGGGCCGTGGGCGCGATCCCCGACTCCGGGCTCGCCTTCCGGCCGGAATACGACGCGTTCAATGCCGTCAGAAAATTTCCGGGGATGCCCGCACATGATCCTCCGGAACCCAAAGGCTGTCTCTGCGGCGCGATTCTGATGGGCCGGATCCTTCCGGCCGACTGCCCCCTCTTCGGCGCGGCCTGCACGCCGGAGACGGCGGTGGGCCCGTGCATGGTTTCGTCCGAGGGCGCGTGCGCAGCCGCGTACAAATATGGATTGACCGAAACGTCCCGTTGGAAGAAATCCCGGCGGCGGCAGGAGGTGGCGGTCCGATCATGAATGAAGCCAACGGCCGGATCCTCCTCGCGCACGGCGCGGGCGGGCGGCTCACCCACGAGTTGATCGAATCGCTGTTTGTCCGCCGGTTTGACAACAAGCCGCTGGCGGCGCTCGACGATTCGGCCGAACTCAAATTGCCCGACGATTGCAGAATCGCCTTCACCACCGACGGCTACGTCGTCAAGCCCATCGAGTTTCCCGGCGGCGACATCGGCCGCATCGCGGTCTGCGGCACGGTCAACGATCTGGCCATGCTCGGCGCCCGGCCCCTCGGCCTCTCGGTCGCGCTCATCCTGGAGGAGGGGCTTGAAAGGGAAACCCTGAACCGCATCGTCGATTCGATGGCAGACGCCGCAAAAGAGGCCGGCGTGGAACTCGTCACGGGCGACACCAAGGTCGTCGAGCGCGGCGCCGCGAGCGGGCTCTACATCGTCACCTCCGGCGTCGGGATGATTCCCTACGGTCTTTCCCTGTCGGGCCGCAACGCGCGGGTGGGAGACGCGGTGCTGGTGAGCGGCACGCTGGGCGACCACGGCATCACGGTGATGAACGCGCGGGAAGGACTGGGATTCGAGGGCGATCTGCGCAGCGACGCCGCGCCGTTGAACGGCCTCGTGGAAAACATGCTGAGCGTCCACAGTTCCGTCCGTGTCCTGCGCGATCTGACCCGCGGCGGCCTCGCGACGGCCCTCAACGAAATCAGCCGCGCATCCGGCGTCCTCATCGAAATCGAGGAAACCGCCGTTCCGGTTCGCAACAGCGTCCTCGCCGGCTGCCAGATGCTCGGACTCGACCCGCTCTACGTCGCCAACGAGGGGAAACTGGTGGCCATGGTTGATGAGACATACGCAAGCGGCGTCCTGCGGGCCATGCGGGACCACCCGCGCGGCCGGGAGGCCGTCCGGATCGGAACGGTATTGAAGGGTGAAGCCGGGGTGGTCATGAGAACACCCATCGGCGGCGCGCGCCGTCTGCTCATGCTCGACGGCGACCCGCTGCCCAGAATCTGTTGAAGGAGGAACGTCCATGAAAACAATCGCACATGCCGTCAAACCCTGCCGGAACTTCATCGGCGGAAACTGGGAACCGTCCGCATCGTTTGACCGGAGAAAAATCGTCGACCCGGCCACGGGCGATCTTTTGACCGAATGCCCGGCCGCGACGCCGGAGGAGGTTCACAAGGCGGTCGACGCCGCGAGCCACGCATTCCCGGAATGGTCGCGCACCAGCGTCAAGGACCGGGTCCAGTATCTTTTCAAATTCAACGCCCTCATCGGCGAGCACATGGACGAGCTGACCGAAATCCTCGTCCGCGAACACGGCAAGATGTGGGCCGACGCCAAAGGCGACATCCAGCGCGGCAAGGAAGTCGTCGAATTTTCGACCGGCATGACGGACCTTCTGCGCGGCGAAGCGCTCTGGGACGCCGCCACGTCGGTCGACGTTCGCATGGTCCGCGAGCCGCTGGGAGTGACGGCCGGCGCGACACCCTACAATTTCCCGGCCATGATCCCGCTCTGGATGCTGCCGGTGTCGATCGCCTGCGGAAATACCTTCATCCTCAAACCCTCCGATCAAGCGCCGATGACGGCCGTCCGGCTCGTGGAGCTTCTGCATGAAACGGGCCTGCCGCCCGGCGTGGTCAACCTTGTGCACGGCGCCAAAGGCGTCATGGACGGGCTGATCGGCGACGCGCGCGTCAAGGCGATCTCCTTTGTCGGGTCGAGCGCCGTGGCCGAACAAATCTACATGCGGTGCGCCGCCGCCGGGAAACGGGTCCTGTCGATGGGCGGCGCCAAGAACCACCTGGTCGTCATGCCGGACGCCGACCTCGCCCGGACCGCCGACGCCGTCATCAACTCCGCCTTCGGATGCACCGGCCAGCGCTGCATGGCCGCCGCCGTCCTGATCCTCGTGGGCGACCGGCCCGATCAGGACCGCTTCTTCAAGGCCGTTTACGACCGAGCGGAGGCGCTTCGGCTCGGACACGGACTCTACCCGGACAAGTACGACATGGGCCCGCTCACGTCGCAAGAGTTGTATGACCGCGTCCTGTTTTTCATCGGGCGCGGCGTTCAGGAGCGGGCGAAACTCGCCCTCGACGGGAGGCCGAAACGGTCGGCGGACTATCCGGACGGACTCTTCATGGGCGCCACGATGTTCGACGACGTGGGACCCGACATGGCCATCGCACAGCAGGAAATCTTCGGCCCTGTCCTTGCCGTCATCCGCGCGCGCACGCTCGACGAGGCGATTGAAATCCAGACCCGAAACCTCTACGGCAACGGCGCGTCGATCTTCACCTCCAGCGGCGCCGCCGCGCGGACCTTCGCGCGGCGCGCCAGCGCCGGCATGATCGGCGTCAACGTCGGCGTCCCGGTCCCGCGCGACCCCTACGCCTTCGGCGGATGGAACCGGTCGGCCTTCGGCGCCGGCGACATCACCGGCAGCGCCGCCGTCCGATTCTGGACGCGGGACAAGAAGATCACGGAACGGTGGTTCGTATGAAGCCGGCGCGCACCGGGTGGCGGATGTGCTGGCCGGGCAGGTCGGAATTCCCGCGCTCGCCTCTCTGCCTGCTCGTGGTCCTCACCGCGAGCACGTTCCTGTTCATGGGCGCCATCCAGTACATTTTCCACACCATTGTCACCGGCATGGCGCCGCAGGCCCACGGCATCCTGACCAGCCTGATTCTGACCGTGACGATGTTCCCCGTGCTGTACGGGTTCGTCTTTCGTCCGATGCGCAAGGAAATCAGCCGAAACGCCGAACTCCTGAGGGACATGCAGGAAACCGAACTCAAGTACCGGACGCTGTTCGAGCAGTCACAGGCGGGCGTCCTCCTGATCGACGCGGAAACGCACCGGCTCGTTCTCTTCAACGACGCCGCATGCCAACAGCTCGGATACACGCGGGAGGAATTCTCGCAGCTGAAAATCTCCGACTTCGAGGCCGCTGAAACGCCGGACGAAACGGTCCGCCATGTCGACAGAATTGTCCTGCAGGGCCAGGACTTGTTCCGAACCCGGCACCGGACCAAGACGGGGGAGATGCGGGACGTGATCGTGAAAGCGAATGCGATCCGGCTGGACGGGCGGACGTTATTCCATTGCATCTTCCAGGATGTCACGGACATGAAACGGAAGGAGGAGGAATTGCAGAAAGTCCGCGAACAGCTCCTGCAGGCGCAGAAGATGGAGGCGGTCGGACGGCTCGCGGGCGGGGTCGCACATGATTTCAACAACCTGCTTACCGCCATCATCAGCTACTGCGAGCTGCTCCGGAAAACCATGTCGCCGGACGACCCGCGGATCCGGGACATCGATGAAATCCGCAAGGCATCCCTCCACGGCGCCGAACTCATCCGCAAGCTCCTTGCCTTCACGCGCCGGCAGGTCCTCACGCCGGTCGTGCTCGACCTGAACGGGCTGATCCGCGACATGGAAAGGCTCCTCGGCCGGCTGATCGGCGAGGACATCGCGCTGAGGCTAGATCTGGAACCGGGCATGGGGCTGATCCGGATCGATCCTGTGTCGTTTGAGCAGGTCGTCATGAATCTCGCCGTCAACGCCCGCGACGCCATGACGGCCGGAGGGAAACTGACGATCCAGTCGCGCGCGCGCCGCATCGACTCGCCCCTGTGCCTCCGGGACGACACCCTGGCGCCGGCGGCCTACGCCGTCCTCACCGTCCAGGACACCGGAACCGGCATGGATGAGCATGTTCTCGAGCATCTGTTTGAGCCGTTCTTCACCACGAAACACCCCGGCACGGGAACGGGGCTGGGGCTCTCCACAGTATACGGGATCGTCAAGCAGAGCGGCGGTGCGATTTCCGTGGAAAGCGCGCCCGGCAAGGGAACGTTGTTTTCCATTTACCTGCCCCTCGTCGATGAGCCGGAACGCGCCGCGCCCGCCCGTTCGACACGAAGGGCGGCCGGCGGGTCCGAAACGGTCCTGCTGGTCGAAGACGAGGACCGGGTCCGCACGGTGGTCCGGCAGATGCTCGAATCCAACGGATTCAAGGTCCTGGAGGCGGCCGGCGGCGGGGAAGCCTTTGTCGTGAGCCAGCAGCATGCCGCGCCGATCGATCTCATGCTGACGGACGTCGTCATGCCGCGCATGAGCGGAGTCGAACTTGCGGACCGGCTGGCACCCCTGCGGCCGGACATGAAAGTCCTTTTCATGTCGGGATACTTGGACGATGCGCTCGCGCGATTTGGAGAGAAAACCATGCAGGAGCGGTTCATCCAAAAACCCTTCACGGAAGCCGGTCTGCTACGCCGCATTCGTGCGACGCTCACAGCCGTCCCGCCGGAGGGCGCACGAGCGCCATGACCGGCCGGATTCTGATCGTCGACGACGATCCGGGCGTCCTCGACTCGGTCTCGAAGACCCTCTCGGCCCACGGATTTGACACCGATACCGCCCGGGACGGTCTCCGCGCCGTACTGCTTGCGTCCACGCAAAAACCGGATTTGATTCTCCTCGACGTGAATCTCCCGAGGCTGAACGGGATCGAAGCGTTGAAACGCATCAAGTCCGACGGCATGGCCGGACCCAAAGTTGTGATGATGACCGCCGTGGCCGACAAGGACACGATTGTGCAGGCGGTGTACGCCGGCGCGAATGACTATCTGGCCAAACCTTTCGAGCCTGAGGCGCTCGTCGGAAAAATCGAGAAACATCTCGGACGGGTCCCGGCGGACGGCAACCCGGACGCCGCACCCACGGAGGCGCATCCCGCCCGGCGCCGAAAAGAAACCGGCCTGGCCGCCCTCGCCGCACGCGCGCTCCGCGACAAGCCCGCGGAGGAGTGACAGGCATGGTCCGACGCATGTTGACGGAATCGGAGATTCTCGACCTGGAAAACCGCCTGGAACGCGTGCTCGTCGATCTGTCCGCCGTTGAGGGCGATCTCGATGTCGAAGCGGAATTTCAAAGCGCGATCGCGGCCGAATCGGCGCAGGCGGACGAGATGTACGAGGAAATCCGGCAGATGAGCCGGCGATTCGGGCCGCACATCATCAAGCTTCTCGGATTTCCCGCCATCCCCGGCGGGTTTGCTGTGCGCGTCGACCGGGAGAAAACCGTCGCGGAACTGGATGTGACGCCGCCCGTGTCGGATGGCCCGGCGATCTCGGCGGACGATGTCCGCCGCCGGCTGGATGAAATGGGCGTCGTGTTTGGGATCGATGAGACGGCCATCACCGCGGCGGTCGAACGCGGCCGGACGGAGCCGGCGAAAGGGGTTGTGATCGCAAAGGGCGTCCCCGCGTCGCCCGGACATGACGGGCGCATCGAACTCATCCGAACGTGGGGCGCCGTTCCCGCCGGTATGACGCGGCCGGCGGCGGAGGCGGCGGGGGGCTTGATTGCGGATCTTGAAACAGTGGAGAAAGACCAAAAAATCGCGAGGCTTGTGGCCCCGACCGCGGGAACCCCGGGGAAGGATATCTTTGGAAAGGAGATCGCCGCCGGCGCCGGGCGGCCCCTTGTTCCCGATCCGGGTCCCAACGTTTCCTTCGACGCGCTCGCCGGGTTCTTTTACGCAAAGGAACCCGGCCGGGTGATCCTGGACGAAGGCTGCATCGACATCGAAAAGATGATGCGCTTCGCGAGCGACATCGACATCTCGGTCGGCCATGTGCTGTTCCCCGGGGAAATCCTGGTCCGCGGATGGGTCCGGACCGGCCTTTCGGTGCAGGCCCGGCAGGACATCGTGATCGAGGGCGGGGTGGAGTCCGCGACGGTGACATCGCAGGAGGGAAGCGTCCTGGTCGCGCGGGGCATCCAAGGATCCGGCTTTGGGATGATCCAGGCCGCGGGCGACGTCCGCGTCAAATTCATCGAGCACGCAAGCGTCTGCGCCGGCGGCGCGCTGCAGACGGAGAGCGCCGTCGGAAGCACCCTCGCGGCGGGGGAGTCAGTGACCGTCACCGACGGCCGGGGCGTGGTGATCGGCGGGACGATCTACGCGGGCGAGCGCGTGGAGGTCCGGGACCTCGGCGCGGGCACCGGCGAGCCCACGCTCGTCCACCTCGGCATTACGCCGGACCAGCTCAAGGCGCTGTCCCGGCTCAAACAGCGCATGCAGGCGATTCTCAAATCCCTCAACGACGCAGAACTGGCCCTCGCCCATTTCGGCCTGTCCTCCGAATCCCTCCGGCCGGAGGCGCTGACGGACGACGGCCGGCAGATGCTGAAACTTGCGAAGACCATCCTTGTACTCAAAACCCGGCAGCGCAAGATCGAGATCGAGGAAACGAAATTCATGGAGTCCATGAAAAACCGCTCGACCGGAACCGTCGACGTGCGCGGGCGCGTGCACCCGGGCGTGAGAATTCAGATCGGGCACGCGCTGTACCTCGTGTCCGAGCCGATCTCATGGGTCCGCTTCAAATACGATCCGGACCGCCGCCGGATCAAGGCGATCCCGCTGGTGTGAGGTGAGAGAATTTCCAAAGCGTACTTGACATCCGTACCGGACTTTATGGTTACGCTCTGCCTCGGGATGAGGGTTGTAAGGGTTGGTACAAAGGTTTCATCTCCATGAAGGCGCTGACGATCGGCCGATTGGCCAGGCTTGCGGGCGTCGGCACCGAAACCGTTCGATACTACGAGCGCGTCAAGCTGATGCCCTGTCCGGCGCGGCACAGTCCCCGCGGGTATCGGGTCTATCCGGAGGAGGCGGTCGCGCGGCTGCAGTTCATCCGGAAGGCGCAGGAATGCGGATTCAAGCTTTCGGAAATCGCCGATATTCTGAAATGGCGGAATGCGACGCATCCCCTCTGCGGGAATATCCGGGCGCTCGTCAAACTCAAAATCGCCGAAATGGAAAAAGAGTTGAAGAGGGTTGCCCGGAGGAAACGGATTCTGTCACGGGCGATCGCCGGATGCAGGGGAACGTGCGCGCCGAAACGCTGCTCGATCTTGAAAATGCTTGCGCGCGGCTGCGCGTGATGTGAATGGCCGCTCCTGAAGAAAACTCCGCGCCCGGGGCGCGCCGGGTCCCCCGGTTGGAGGACGTGGGCTTTCGGGCCGCGCTCGAATGGATGCCGGACGCGGTGGTGATCGTCGGCCGAACCGGGCGGATCGTCGAAGCCAACGCCCGGGCGGAAGGGCTCTTCGGCCACCGCCGGGAACACCTCCTCGGCAGTCCCCTCGACATGCTGATCCCCGCCGCCACCCGCCACGACCATGCACGTCACCTCCAGTCCTACTTTGCGGCGCCCCACTCGCGCCCGATGGGCACCTCCCTCCATATCACGGGCCTTCGGAAGGGCGGTAAGGAATTTCCGGCGGACGTGAGTCTCAGCCCGCTGGAGACGGACGAGGGCATCTACGCCATTGCGGCCATTCGGGACATGACCGACCGGCAGCGCCTCGAGCGGCAGTTTTACCATGCGCAGCGATTGACCGCCGCCGGGCGCCTGCTCGCGGGCGTGGCGCACGATTTCAACAATCATCTCACCGGCATGATGGGATTCGCCGAAGTCGCGCTGAGAGCCCTTCCGGCGGAGTCCGCGGCCCGGACCGACTTGGAGGAACTGCGGCGATGCGCAAGGCAATTGGCGGACATCAGCAGACAGCTCCTGTCGTTTGCCGGCAACCGGCCCGCCGAGCCTGTGTGCCTGAACCTCAACGACTCGATCAGGAACATCGAGCGGTTGCTCCGCCGGTTCATCGGCCAGGGCCTGCGGCTGGAGATCAACCTGTCTCCGGACCTTGCGCCCGTCAGGATCGATCCAGCCCAGATCGAGCAGGTGCTCGCCAATCTTGTCATCAATGCCCGCGACGCGATGCCGGGCGGCGGGACGATCCGGATCGACACATCCAACGATCCCGCCGGCGCCGGAGAGGTGACCGTGTCCATCATCGACGCGGGCGTCGGAATGACGGACGAAGTGAAGGCGCGCGTGTTCGAGCCGTTTTTCTCGACCAAGGAAAAAGGCAGGGGGAGCGGACTGGGACTCGCCACGTGCCGGGACATCGTCGAGCGCCATCAGGGCCGAATCGAGATCGAAACCACGCCCGGCGAAGGCACGACGGTCCGGATCCGCCTTCCGCGGGCAACCGGGGCCGGGGACTCCGGATCGCAACGCCTCCTTCATCCGCAAAGTCTCGTCGGCGCGGAAACGCTGCTCATGGTCGATGACCATGCCGTCCTCTTGAACGTCTTCTCCCGCGCCCTGTCCGACCTCGGCTACACCGTCCGGACCGCCCCAAACCCCGAGGAGGCGATGAGCATCGCAAGGAACCACGCCGGCGACATCCATCTCCTGATCACGGACGTGGTCATGCCCCAAACCGACGGCGTGGCGCTGGCCGACGCCATCAAACGGATCCGGCCGGCCATCAAGATCCTTTTCATGTCCGGCGACGTGGACGCGATCTTCGGTCCGTTCAGAGTGACCGCAAAGGAGCCGCCGGCCGATGCGCCGCTTCTGCCAAAACCATTCCGGCCGGAAGACATGGCGCGTAAAATCCGGGAGGTCCTCGATCGGTAAACTGGTTTCGTACTTCCACTCCCTCTGCTATACTCCATCTTGAAAAAACCGTGGGAGGTGTACCCTGTATGACGCTTGAAAACATCGTCCGAATGCCTTCAAAAAATAAACCTGCAACGCCCGACTGGCTGCGCAAAATCGACGCCTACTGGCGGGCCGCCAATTACCTGTCCGTCGGGCAGATTTATCTCTATGACAATCCTCTCTTGAAGATTCCCCTGACCCGGCGGCACATCAAGCCGCGGCTCCTCGGGCACTGGGGCACCACGCCCGGGTTGAATTTCATCTACGCCCACCTGAACCGCCTCATCCGGGTGAACGATCTCAACACGATCTACATCACCGGGCCCGGACACGGCGGGCCCGGACTGGTGGCCAACGCGTACCTCGAAGGGACCTACAGCGAGGTGTACCCGGACGTTTCGCGGGATGAGGCGGGGATGAAGCGGCTGTTCAAGCAGTTTTCCTTTCCCGGCGGAATCCCGAGCCACGTCGCGCCGGAAACGCCGGGGTCGATCCACGAGGGCGGGGAGCTCGGCTACGCGCTCGTCCACGCCTTCGGCGCGGTCTTCGACAATCCGGAACTCCTTGCGGCCTGCGTCATCGGCGATGGCGAGGCCGAAACCGGGCCGCTCGCCGCGAGCTGGCATTCGAACAAATTCCTGAATCCCGCCCGCGACGGCGCCGTTCTGCCGATTCTTCACCTGAACGGCTACAAAATCGCCGGCCCTACGATCATGGGCCGCATGCCGCGCGAGGAGCTGGAGGCGCTCTTTCGCGGATACGGATACCGGCCCTATTTCGTCGAGGGCGACGATCCACCGAAGATGCACCGGCTCATGGCGGAGACGCTGGATCGCGTTGTGTCCGACATCCGGGAGATTCAGCGGGACGCGCGCACCCCCCTTGGGGGGGTCCACCGCCCGCACTGGCCTGTGATTATCCTGCGAACGCCCAAGGGCTGGACGGGGCCGAAGGAGGTCGACGGCAAGCCCGTCGAGAACACGTTCCGCGCGCATCAGGTGCCGATGGGCGACATGGACCGGCTGGAACATATCAGTATCCTCGAGAAATGGATGAAGAGCTACCGGCCGGAGGAACTCTTCGATCCGGGGGGCCGGCTGATTCCGGCGCTGGCGGACCTGGCGCCGCGGGGCGAGCGGCGGATGAGCGCCAACCCGCACGCCAACGGCGGCGCGCTCCTGCGCGATCTTCGGATGCCCGATTTTCGGAAGTTCGCCGTGGCGGTCCGGAAGCCCGGCGCGGTGGAGGCGGAGGCCGCGCGCGTGCAGGGGCAATTTTTGCGCGATGTGATCAAGCTCAATCCCGACACCTTCCGGATCTTCGGCCCGGACGAGACGGCGTCGAACCGCTGGACGGCGGTGTTTGAGGTGACCGACCGCTGTTCCATGGGCGAAATTCTGAAAATCGACGACCACGTCTCGCCGGACGGCCGCGTGATGGAGGTCTTGAGCGAGCACCTGTGCCAGGGCTGGCTCGAAGGGTATCTCCTGACCGGCCGGCACGGGTTCTTCAACTGTTACGAGGCGTTCATTCACATCATCGACTCGATGTTCAACCAGCACGCCAAATGGCTCAAAACAACGCGCCACATCCCCTGGCGCCGGCCGATCGCGTCCCTGAATTATCTCCTGACGTCACACGTGTGGCGCCAGGACCATAACGGGTTCAGCCATCAGGACCCGGGATTTCTCGACCACGTGATCAACAAAAAAGCCGAGGTCGTCCGGGTCTATCTCCCGCCGGACGCGAACACCCTGCTGTCCGTCACCGATCACTGCCTGCGCAGCCGCAACTACGTCAACGTCATCGTGGCCGGCAAACAGCCCGCGCCGCAGTGGCTCGACATGGACGCCGCCGTCAAACACTGCACGGCCGGCGCCGGCATCTGGGAATGGGCGAGCACGGACCGCGGCGGCGAGCCCGACGTCGTGATGGCCTGCGCGGGCGATGTGCCGACGATGGAAACGCTGGCGGCGGTCGGGATTCTGCGGAAGTTCATTCCGAAACTTAAGATTCGCGTGATCAACGTGGTCGACCTCATGAAGCTTCAGCCGGCCCGCGAGCACCCGCATGGGCTCGACGACAAGGAATTTGACGTCCTCTTCACCAGAAACAAGCCGGTCATCTTCGCGTTCCACGGATACCCCTGGCTCATCCACCGGCTCACCTACCGGCGGGCCAATCACAAGAACATTCACGTGCGCGGCTACAAGGAGGAAGGCACGACGACGACGCCCTTCGACATGACCGTCTTGAACGACATGGACCGATTCCACCTCGCCGAGGACGTCATCGACCGCCTGCCCCGGCTGGGCGCACATGCGGCCCACCTCAAACAGTCGATCCGCGAACGGCTCATCGAGCACAAACAGTACATCGAGCAGCACGGAGAGGACATGCCGGCCATCCGGAACTGGAAGTGGCGGTGAATTGCTGAAGATGAAGGCGGACGAACACGTCCGGCCGGTTTTGCGGATCATCGGCCTTCTGACCGGCTACAGCGTTGCCTTGGCCGGGCTTAAGTTATGGATGGGGCACATGGCGGTGTCGGAGGCGGTGCGGTCGGACGGCTGGAACAATTTCGCCGACGCCCTCTACTCGGTCCTCCTCGGCATCGGATTTTACATCGCCGCAAAAGCCCCCGATGAATCGCACCCGCACGGACACCGGCGCTTTGAGTCGATGATCGGACTCGTCGTCGGGATCGTCATCCTCGCCACCGGCGGATACATTCTCATCGAATGCCGACGGCGCTGGCTGGACAGCGCGCCGCCGGTCCTCCATGTCGGAATCCTGGCCGGACTGGCGGCGCTCCTCGCGTCCAAACTCTGGATGGCCCGCCTCTGCCGGCGCACCGGCGAGCGCCACCACCGGCCGGCGCTCATCGCGGTCGGCAAGGACCAGCAGATGGACATGTACGCGACGATGTCGGCCCTCGTCGGCTACGGCGGCGGCGCATGGGGCGCGCCGATCCTCGATCCGGTCTTCGGCGCCGTGATCTCGTTGTGGGTCTTCAAGGTCGGCGGAGAAACCATCGCCGAGCACGTGCACCAGCTCACCGGCCGGACCGCGCCGCCGGAAATCCGCGCGGCCATCGCGCGCGCCGTGGACGAAAGCCCGGTCCTCTTCGGCATGAACGACCTGCGCACCCACCTCGTCGGCCCGGAGATTCAGGTGTCGCTCAACGTCTTCGCGCATAAAACGATCACGCTGGAGGCGGCACACGACGCCGAGGAGGACTTGAAGGCCCGCATCGCCCGGATCCCCGGCGTGTCGGCCGTCTTCATCCATATCGAACCGCACGAGGAGAGGAAGAAGGTCGAATGATTTGAAGTAGTTCGATGAGCGGGAATCCAGAGAACGTGCGAAGAAATTAAGAACTCTTTATCCACGAAGCTGACACGAAGGGACACGAAGATTAAAATAAATTCTTGTAGCCTGTTCGCTATGATTTCCTTCGTGTCAGCTTCGTGTCAGCTTCGTGGATAAAACATTTTTTGTTACCCTGCCGGGCGGGGCCGTGTCACATTTGGGAAACATCACCCGACGCTTGATGCCATGATGCAGCCGCCGATGGCGCTTGCGAATTTCCGGTAGCGCAGGCGCACGCGGGCCGCCAGAGGCGCGCCCAGGGCGAGCTCCAGCGTGTCCCGCAGGATCTGCTGGTATCCGGCGGCGCGGCCGGCCACGTTGCCGTCCAGCGTGAATGTGTAGTCCCGGCCGGCGTCGGAGACGCCGGCACTTGGGGCGCCGGAGGCGCTGACCCGGTCAGGAGCGCCGTTGGCGTGCCGGAGGGTCGCGGCCATCGCCAGGGCCGACAGTTGAGCCGACCGCGTCAGGATCATCTGCGCGATCCGGCGCGTGACGATCCTTTCATCCAGGGTGCTTTCCCGAACCCCCACGCGTTCGAGAACGTTCCGGACGATTTCATGCCGTTCGTCGTCGAGCACCATCGTGGACAGGTCCTGGGCGCGGAAGGCCTGCGGATTGTCCAGCTCGTGGTACGGCCGTTCGAGGACGGAGGACCGGAAACCGTCGAAGAGAAACTCGTGGTGGATGAATTCGCCGAGGATGGCCCGCATCAGTTCCGGCATGTATTTGGCCGATACCATCTTCTCCAGCCGCCGCGCGCCCGGCCGGCCCGAGGCGCGGTCGACGATCCGGTCGAAACTCGTGATCATGTCCGCGCACGACGCCAAATCGAACCTCCCCGCGCCCACGTCCAGGACCGTGTCGCCCTCCCAGACCGCCACGTCCATGCCCGTGCCGATGACGCACGCGCCAAACGTTGACCCGTCCAAAACTTCCCCCGCCAAGAGCGTCCCCACCGTGTCGTCCGCCAGCGCCCGGATTTCCGGACGCGTGAGCTTGCGGTCCGCCAGCGCCTCCTGCAGCATCCGCGCCGGGTCCCGGCCGATCAGGTCCGGAATGCTCCAGCCCTTGATCCAACCGATGTCCTCCGTGAACGCGCCGCTGGAGGCGCCGGTCAGCCGCATCGGAAACGCCACCGTCAGACCCGCTTTCCAGCCGATGTCGCGGTCGGGCGACGCAGTCAGAATCTGTTCGATGAGGCCGGCGATGAACCGGAACAGGTCCTCACCCTTGGCGGGCCTGTACCGGTCGCCCGTTTTGTAGCGGTCCGGAATGACAAATTCCTCGGAGACCATCGACGCCTCGTCGATCCGCCGGTCCGGCGTCACTTCCGCCAGCAATATCCGCAGGTAGGTCCCGCCAAGGTCGACGCCCATGAAATGGCCGGGCGACAGCGACACCGGCCGCGAGAAAAAACCCTTTTCCATGGCCAAAGACGCTGCGCTGCCGGCCGGGCCGTCCTTCATCTGGCGCACGAACTCGTCCAGAAATCTCGACATGACGTCCTCACGGAGCGTCAGGTCCATTTCGTTGTAGAGCCGGTCGACGGCGCTGTCGAGATCGCCGAACCACGAACCGCCGCGGCCTTCGGTGAGCAGCGACTGCCGGCCGTGGGGCGGCGAGTAGGACCGCCAGTCGATCACGCCGTCGCGGTTTTCCAATGACCGGTCGCCGAAACTCACGCGCAGGGCGTTGATCAGGACGGCCGAACTGAAAATCAGGATGAGCTTCTCTTCGTAGGCCGGCGCCTGAAGCGACTTCAGAAAATCAAGGCCGCGGCCCACCACGTCGATGAACCGCTCCCCGCGTCGCCGGCCCTTGCCGGACCGCGCCAGCGCGTTCAGGCGCATGTAGGACCGGGCCCGCTCCCCCTCTTCGGGGCTTTCCCGCTCGATCTCATCGAGGGTCTTGTTGTCCCAGAATCCGAACGAGATTTCGTTCAGCCGGCCGTCGACCCGGATGCGGGGACGAAACGGAATACCCGATTTTCTGAGCTCCGCGGCGGCGTACCGGACGAAAATTCTTGCCGTGTCGCGGGCGCGGTTGAGCTCGCTCGTGAAGATCACGAGTTCGTCAAACCGGCGCCGGATCTCCTTCTTCGACCGCACGTCCGCCTTGATCTGCCGGAACAGTTGCCGCGCGGCGCGCTCCGCCTGCTCGATCCCGTGGTCGGTCAACTGGTTCTTTCTTGCGTTGACGCTCCCCTGCCACGAATTCTCGACGGCGTTCCAGGCGGTTTCGCCGTGCCGGACGGCCACGACGGTCGCGGACAGCGACACCAGCGGGGCTTTGCGCGAAAAGCGGATCCGGCCCGTCGGCTCGTCAAAGAGAATGCGGCCGTCCAGCTCCGGAAAGGGCCGCCAGGCGCCTTCAGGCGAAACGGCCATGTCCGCGATCGGGCGCTACTTCGTTTCCTTCTTCCGGATGCCCTCGATCTCAAGGATGATCCGGACGGTCTCCCCCACGACCAGCCCGCCGGTCTCGAGCATCTTGCTCCAGGTCAACCCGAAGTCTTTCCGATGGATGCTCGTGGTGGCCGTGAAGGCCGCGCGGTCTTTGCCCGACATGTCCGTGACCATGCCGCCGATTTCAACGTCGAGCGTGACCGGCCGCGTGACGCCATGGAGCGTCAGATCGCCCGCGATCTGGAACCCCTCGCCCTCGGCCCGCGTGACCTCCTTGCTGACGAACGCCATCTGCGGGTACGAATCGGCGTGGAAGAAATCCGCCGAACGCAGATGCTCGTCGCGCTTCTCGACGCCGGTGTTGATGCCGGCGACCTCGATGACCGCCGAGGCCTTCGAGGCCGGGATGTCCGCGGTATCGAAGTCGAACGACCCGGAAAATTTCTCAAACCGCCCCGTCACCGTGCTGATACCGAGGTGCTTGACCTTGAACATCACCGCGCTGTGGGACGCGTCAATCTCATATTCCGAGGCCCAGCCGCCGGTGACCATGAAGAGGGCGGCGAGCCCAACCAACAAGAATGTAGCGCGCTTCATTTGATATACCTCCTGTGATGCGGGGCGACCCTCGGGACGCCGCGCAGTAATTGGGAGTCTCAAACGATCACTGCGCGGCGCCGTCCTTCGGGACCATGTCCATCCCGCATTTCGCGCACTTGGCGGGTTTGTCCGATGTTTCCTCCGGGTGCATGGGGCACGCATGCGTGGCGGAGGCGGCTGCGGGTTGGGCCTCGGTGTGCGTCCCGTGACTCTCCTCTCCGGCAGGCTGAGCTTGCGGGGACTCGGCCGGTTTCCCTCCGCAGCTTGAGAACAGAATCCATGAACCAACGCCAATCAGTCCCATCCAACATTTCATGCCAATCACCTCATCTTTACAGAATGCCCTCCATCTTCGGATGTCAGGGGGTTCCAATAGGGAGCATGTAATATGAATGCGCGGGGAAAAGCAATACAGCAATTGCTGTATTTGCATTTTGAAGGCGCGCAGGTAGGATTGGACAGACATGCGCAGCACCCCCGTTCGGAAAGGAGCCGAATACGACGCGGATTATCTGTTCCGGAATGTGCGCGACGCGATTCACGCACTTCATCCCGAAACGACGCCGTACCTCGCGCTGTTCGGGTGCAGCGACGAAGTCACCGGCTCGGCCGATGCCGTGCGAACGGGCGTCTTCGGAGGGTACGGCGGCATTTTTACGACGCGGGTGATCGGAAGCCAGATTTTCTATCAGCAAATCCGTGTCGCCATCAGCCGGGGGCACCGCAGCAACGTCTTTGAGGTCAATGTCCACATCGGCGAATCGGAAGAGGCCGGCCGCCGGACCTACGGATCGCTCATCGGGCGCGACGGCCGCAAGCGCTCGGCCTGCGGCGCGCTGGCGCATGTGCTGGAGGATTTTCAAACCAAGCCCGACGAGGAACTCTCCATTTCGCAGACCCAGGACGGCGAACGGCACCTGGACTTTCTGGGCATGATCAAGTTCAGGCTGAAACCCCATCAGGCCGAAATCCTGAAGTCCCCCGACCCGATGATGGCGATCACGAGGAAGAACCTCGAAGTCCAGACGGCGGAACTGGTCCGGCACCTGCAGAAAATGCTCGCGTCGGACCTCGGCGCGGGCCTCGCCCCCGTCTTCGTCTACGGCACCCTCGCCTTCAACCGCACGGTCCAGCCGGACACGGAATCGATCGAGCACTTCTATATGCTGGAAGGCAACGCCCCGGACCAGCTTCGAAATCTACTGTAACGCGGGGCGCGTGGTCGTCAGGCGATCACCTTGCCGATGAAAATCATCACGAAGATGGCGACGGTCTCGATGACGCCCAGCGCGATGAGGTAGTTGCCGAAGCCCTTGCCGGTTTCGGCCAGCGCGTCGGCGCCCGCGGCGCCCGCCATGCCCTGGCCCCAGGCCGAAGCACCCATGCCGAGGCCTCCGAAAAATCCGGCGCCGATCAGCGCGGGCCAGCTTGTGCCGGCCACGGCGGCCTTGACGATGTTGTTCATCGTGATCATCCCGTAAATCGTCTGGGACAGCGGAGCGCCGATGAAGGCGACGAGCAGAAAGGGCGCGAGGCGGTTTTGCGCGTAGCATTTCTTCCACGCGCCGACCGCCGCCATGCCCGCGATTCCCGAGCCCATCGACGATCCGACCGCGGCCAGTCCCAGGGCGGCGGCGCCGCCGAACTTGCCGAGCGATACGATTGTTGCGGCATCCATGAATCAATCTCCTTTGCGAGGTTGTGAATCCATTCGAGCAAATGGATTGTAGGCGTATCCCGACCACTGCATGCCGAGGTGCCCGGAAAATTCGAGGGCGTTCAGCCGGATTCCGTGAACCAGCACGCCCATGCACGAAAGAACTATATTGAGAGAGTGCCCCAAAAACAAAATCAGCGCCGACCCCAGACCCGCCAGGGGGCCGGGCGCGCCGGCGCCGAGCGCCATTTCGTTGAAATTGTTCGCGATCGCGAAGCCCGCAAAGCCCACGGCGAAGAGCCGCACGTAGGACACGACGTCGACGAACATGCTGATGATGTTGAGCGGCAGCATCACGTGGTTGTACCACTCGGTTTTGAGTTGTTTGACGGGCGTCATGAACAGAATCAACGCCAGAACGCCCGCGCCGAAGAAATAGAACATCCAGGTCGGAAACACGGCGCCCAGGATCATCGTGCGGGCGGCGAAAAACATCGTCCACGTGATCAAAATCCGGCCCGCCTCGTCGAGGACCTTGAGGCTCCACCAGTACCGGGTGATGTTCCACACATGCGCGATGGTGAGCTGGACGGCGCCGAGGAGAAAACAGAGATTCATCAGATTGCTCTCCTGCGCCAGCCAGTCGATCTTGAACGCGAGCAAAAAGGCCGGCGGGTCGCTCATGCCGAAATAGGTGCCGGTGGCGACGCCCCAGACAATCGTGCAGACGCTCAGGATTTTGAGCAGCGTGAACGGCGCAGCCGGCGCATCATCGTACGCGCGCCGGGCGGCCAGGGTAAGCCCGAGGAAGATCAGGCCGTAACAGGCGTCGCCAACCAGCATGGCGAAGAAGAGGCTGAAGAACAAAAGGAAGACCGCGCTGATGTCGACCTCCTTGTAGCCCGGCATGAGCCCGAGGACGTCAAAGGCCGTCTTGATCGACCGGCACCATTTCGGATTTCGGACGAGGGTCGGCACCGGCTCGCCCTCGGCCGGGTCTTCCACCAAAAGCCCCCAGCCGCGCGCCACGGACTCTTTCCGCAGCGCCTCCACCCTGTCCTCGGGGCAGAATCCCCGCAGATACGATACCTTCCCCGCGACCGGCATGACGGATTTCGTCTCGATGAAGCGCACGCTGTCCTCGAGGCGCAGGACGTGGCGGACGACCACGTCGTGATACACGCTCAGCATCTGGAGCCGGCGCTCGCCCTCCTCGCGCTCGGCGAGGGACTTGGACAGCTCCGCCGCGGCCGCATCGATGGACCGTTTGGGCATCGGCAGGGGCGCCTTGTCCCACGCGATGGGGCCGAACGCGGCCAGTGCGAAATATTCGCCGCGACGGGTTTTCTGAATCTCGATCTTGACGGCCGTTTCCGGCGCCGTGAGGCGCTCGCTCGCGGCCGCGTAGTAGAGCTGGATCGTGACGCCGCGCTCCCCGAGGCGCCGGACGGACTCCGGATCGAACCGGCCCAGCGGCTCGATCTGACCGATCTCGTGCGTCAGCGCCTCGATCCGCACGTCCAGCTCGTGGTTGCGGTTGATCTGCCCCGTCACGCGTTCGAGCAGGTCATCGACGGACGAGACCATCTCGACGCCGGGCTGGAGGATCTTCGCGAACGCGGCCATCATCTGTTTCTTCGACTGCTTCTGCCGCCCGAGAACCTCGAGGACGCGCTGGGCGTTCCCCAGGTTCTCTTCGGCGCGTTTCAGTTCGTCGCTTTCCGGCGCCTTGCCGCTGATGACGTGCAGTACGCCCATCTCCCGCATCGCCTCCAGCGAGCCCTCGCGGGCCGAGGCCAGGCACAGGACGGAAACCTTTTTCATTCCCACAATCACGCTACGGCCACCTCCTCGACCACACGGCCCTTGGCGATTTTCGCGCGCGCGACGCCCGCGGTCTGCTGGTCGCCCAGGAAAATCTGGATCAGCCGGATGTTTTTGCGGCACTCCGGGATTTTGACCTTCTCGAACAGGTTCACCCGCTGGGTCGTCGCGGTCAGCTCCTCCGAGATCAGCCGCGCCTGCTCCGCCAGGATGCCCTGCTCGATCCTCATGCGCGCCAGCGCCTCCAGGGCCTTGGCCGCGTCGTCAATCCACGCGGGCGTCGCGAAGAGATCGCGGCGGTCGACGCTGAAAATGACTTCCTTGAGGACGGGGATGTTGACGCCGGCGACGTTCGATTCCCCTTTTCGGATTTCCTTGATTCTCGGAAAATGTTCCGGCGGCACGGGTTCCGAAAACAGTTTCACCCACGCGTCCATCTCCGCACGGACCCGCCGCTCCTCCGATTTCTTCTCATCGATCTTCGCCTCCACCTGCTTCATCTCCGACAAAAGCTGCTTCTTCTTGAGCTGGAGCGTCGGGAGGAACCGGCGGTAGAGCGCGAACGCGTCGCGCTGCGCCTTGAGCTCATTCTTGGTGAACTTGACCTTCGCCACGCGCTTACACGGCAGCCTTTTCGGGCCAGAACTTCTTGAGCAGTTTCGACGGAATGCCGGTTTCGGCCGGATCGAAACAGTCCGCGAGAATCTTCCAGCCGAGATCCAGCGCCGCTTCGAGCTGGATGTTGACGGTCAGGTCCATCATCTCGCGCTCGAACCGCCCTCCATATTTAAGAAGCTTCGTGTCCCAGACGCTCATCCTGAATCCCATCGCCTGTTTCTCCAGCGTCTCGCGGTAGGAGGCGTAAAGCTGGATCATCGAGTTCATGATGGTGCGGTGGTCCTCGCGCGTCTTGGCGTTCACGAGCTGCTTCAGACGCGACAGCGACCCGAACGGCTCGATGCGGCCGGTGCGCAGGTAGAACTGGCCCTCGGTGATGTATCCGGTGTTGTCCGGCACCGGGTGCGTGACGTCGTCGCCGGGCATGGTGGTCACGGCGAGGATGGTGATGGATCCGGCGCCCTCGAAGTCGACGGCCTTCTCGTACCGCGACGCGAGCTGGCTGTAGAGGTCGCCGGGGTATCCGCGGTTGGAGGGAATCTGTTCCATCGTGATGGCGATCTCCTTCATCGCGTCCGCGAAGTTTGTCATGTCGGTCAGGAGCGTCAGAACGCGCTTGCCCTTGATCGCGAACTGCTCCGCCACCGCCAGGCTCACGTCGGGCACCAGGAGCGACTCGACGATGGGGTCGGAGGCGGTGTGGATAAAGAGGACCGACCGGCCCAGCGCCCCGTTTTCGTCCAGGAAATCCCGGAAAAACAGATAGTCGTCGTACTTGAGGCCGATCCCGCCCAGAACGATGACGTCGACCTCGGCCTGAAGCGCGATCCGCGCGAGGAGCGGATTGTAAGGCTCGCCGGCCACGGAGAAGATCGGGAGTTTCTGCGACTCGACCAGCGTGTTGAACACGTCGATCATCGGAATGCCCGTGCGGATCATCCGCCGCGGGATGATGCGCTTGGCGGGGTTGACCGACGGGCCGCCGATCGGGATCGGGTTTTCGTAGAGGCCGGGACCCTTGTCGCGGGGCTGGCCGCCGCCGGTGAAAATCCGGCCGAGGAGCGAATCCGAAAACGGGATCGTCATCGGATGGCTCAAGAATCGCACCTGCGCGTCCGTCTCGATGCCCCGGCTGCCCGAGAACACCTGCAGCGACACGAACTCGCCGTCGAGCCGGATCACCTGCGCCAGCGACACGCCCCGCCGGGACGTGACCTCAGCCAGTTCCCGGTACGTGACGTCGGACGCCCGGATGGTCAGGACGTTTCCGACGATTTTCTCAATGCGATGATAGACCTTCTTCATGAGCGCGTCACCTCCGCAAGTCCCGCCTGAATTTGCTTTTCGATTTCCTGAAACTCCGGCGTTCCCGACGCCGCGCGGTTCCAGTCCTTGGTTTTCTGCGTGAGCTGGTTGAAAAATTTCCGGGCGGCGTCCTTGTCGGCGAAATTCAGGGCCGTTTCGAGGATCCGCACGATGATCCCGAACACATATTTCTGCCGGTCGGCCGGCGTCGCGCCGTCGACGGCGTCGAAGCCGTCCTGCTGAAGATACACGTCGTCCAGATATTTGGCCTTGAGATACGTCACAAAATCGTCGATCGACGTGCCCTCCTCCCCGATGACCTTCATCATCTGCTCGACGTGCGTGCCCGCGCGCAGGGTGCGCTTGGCGGCCGCCACATCTTTGTCGGACACGACGCTCGTGTATTTGGTCCAACTGTCGAGCGGATGGATCGCGGGGAATTTGCGGGCGTCGGACCGCTCGCGGGACAGGCCGTGAAAGGCGCCGACGACCTTGAGGGTCGCCTGCGTGACGGGCTCCTCGAAGTTCCCGCCGGCGGGGCTGACCGTGCCGCCGACGGTGATCGATCCGGTCCGGCCGTCCTTCAAGCGCACAAGACCCGCGCGCTCGTAGAAGGCGGCGATCACCGACTCGAGATACGCCGGGAACGCCTCCTCGCCCGGAATCTCCTCCAGCCGGCCCGACATCTCCCGCAGCGCCTGCGCCCAGCGGCTCGTCGAATCGGCCAACAGGAGCGCGTGCAGGCCCATCTGCCGGTAGTACTCGGCCAGCGTGACGCCCGTGTAGACGGACGCCTCCCGCGCCGCCACCGGCATCGAGCTTGTGTTGCAGATGATGATCGTCCGTTCCATGAGACTGCGGCCGGTGCGCGGGTCCATCACCTCCGGAAACTCGCGCAGCGTCTCCACCACCTCCCCCGCGCGCTCTCCGCAGGCGGCGATGATCACGACGTCGACCTCGGCCTGCCGGCTCGTCATCTGCTGCAGCACCGTCTTGCCGGCGCCGAACGGCCCCGGCACGCAGAAGGTGCCGCCGCGGGCGACGGGAAAGAACGTGTCGATGATCCGGATCTTCGTCACGAGCGGATCGACGGGCTTGATGCGTTCGACGTAATTCTTGATCGGGATCTTGACCGGCCAGCGCTGCATGAGCGTCACTTCGAGGGCCTGACCGCGGTCGTCCTTCAGGCGCGCGATGACCTGCTCGACCTTGTACGCCCCGGCGGGCGCGACCTCCTCGACCCGGCACTCGGACCGGACCGAAAACGGGACCATGATGTGATGTTGAAAGATTCCCTCGGGCACCGTTCCCAGCGTGTCGCCGCCGGTGACGGTGTCGCCGGGTTTGGCGGCCGGCGTGAAGTCCCAGGATTTTGCGCGCGGGAGCGCCGGAAGGTACATGCCGCGCTGGAGGAAGAATCCGCATTTTTCGGCGAGCTGGGGCAGCGGGTTCTGGAGGCCGTCGAAAATTTGCGTGAGGAGCCCGGGACCGAGTTCCACCGTCAGAAGTTCCCCGCTGAATTCGACGGGGTTTCCCACCGTGAGGCCCGTGGTGTCCTCGAAGACCTGCATGTCCGCGCGGCGCCCGCGGATGCGGATGATCTCGGCCTTGAGTTCCAGACTGTCCGTCTTCGCGTAGCCGACTTCGTTCTGCTGAACGTCGCCGCCGAATTCCACGGTGATCATGTTTCCGTTCACGCCGACAATGGTTCCTGTGTTGCTCATGGGGTCATGCCGTCCTTTGTATGAGTTCTTCGAGCGCGGCCCGGCCGCGCCCTTCGTCCATCTTTGCCCAGCGCCGGGAGAGGCGGATTTTCAAGGCGTAGGCGAGCAGACCGGATAGTTGATAGGGATCGAACCCCGCCGTTTCGTCCACGATCCGCCAGCGCAGACGGTCCAGCTCCATCTCACGTTCGATCGGCGTGGGGCGCGCGAAGGCGTTGATGATGCTCTTGTCGGTCGACGCGTCGTAGGCGCCGTGCTCGCGAAGATGCGGCTCGGGATCGACGCCGAGGCGCGCCGCGCGCTGGCGGGCGATGGCGTTCCGAAGCTGGATTTCGCGGTCGCGCCAGCGCAGTAGAAAAGGGTTGGCCGACCGTGACTCGTTGAAGGTCAGGACTTCCTCCACCGCCGCCCATTCCAGCGGTGTGAGCCAGGTCTTGCACTGGAGGCGGAACTGGTCCGTCGTCAGCGGCGGCGGCGTGTCCAGAGACAGGGTCGGAAGGCTCGACATCAGATAAAAATACTTGGCGCTCATCCGCGGCCGGCCGCCAAGCCCCCGCGGACAATCTCGGCAAGCTGCGGCCGGAGCAGTTGCAGGACGGATTCGGCGATCGATTCCTTGGTGAAATCGAGCGAAAGCGACTTGCCGGCCAGCTTCACCTTGAAGCCGGCGACAATGCCGCCGTCCGGCCGGATCTGCACCCCCGCCTCCAGGGCCTTTCGGAACCTCGTTTTGAAATACGCGTTGACACGATCGACGTCGCTCGGGTTCACCAGAAGCTCCAGCCGGCCGTCGGTCATGCCGCGGGCGAGGAACGCGTCGCAGATTTTGACGAGCGTCTGCTCCAGCACCTCCCCCGACAGCGCTTCGCCCGCGCCCTGGTCGGCCAGGTCCCGGAATACTTTCTCCACCCCCTGGCCCACGGTGAGCACGATGTCGCGCGCGGCCTGCTCGAGCGTCTTTTTGCTGCGGGCCGTGAGGGACTCCGTGTCTTTTTTCGCTTTTTCGAGGATGTCGGCCGCTTTGGATTCGGCCTCTTTCACGATCAACGCCGCGGTGTCTTTGGCCTTGGCGATGATTTCGGCCGACGCCACGTCGGCTTTCTCGACGCCTTCTTTCTGAATGCGGTCAATGAGGCTGTTCAGTGTTTCGGTCATCTCGGTCGGTTCAGCAAGCAATCGATGTTTCGCCGGCTGAACACTCCCCCTTTCCTCTATCTTCGGTTGTGAAGGGCTGGTCGTCCGCGCCCCAGTCCCTGTAGAAGAGGGGCGCGGTATCGTAACCGGGCGCCTGCTGAAATTCAGCGAGGCACGCGTGAAGGATGGGCCGGCCCGTGCGAATGATCCGGGCGACGTCCGCGTCGCGCGGCAGCACGGCGGCCAGCCGGTCCAGAAATCCGTCCAGAAGCGGCGTGATCCAGCGCGCGGGAACGGTCCCCACCGGCGCCGCCAGGGACGAATGCGCCCCCCGGCTCTGCCCGCCCCAGAACACCTGGTAGGCGGGATAGGAGCGGCCATCCAAGGACCGCGCTGCGCCGACAAATCCGAGGACTGCCGTGGTCGACCGCGCGCACTGGTTCATACAGCCGCTGAATCGGATCGAGAGAAACCGGAGGGCCGGATGCCGCCAGTAGGCGTTGTCCTTCATTTTGTAAATTTCGGCCGCCACGTCCTTCGACCGGCAGATGCCAAGCTGGCATGTCCCGGCGCCCGCGCAGACGCACATCCCGGACAACGCGGGAGGCGCCGGCCGCACGATGCCGGCCGTCTTCTGGAAATCGTACAGGATCGGGATCCGTTTGCCGGGAACATTCGGAATCAGAAGATTCTGCTGCTGGGTGAGCCGCACCTCGTTCAGGTCCGAGTTCCACAGCCATTCGGCCAGCGCCCCGGCCGACGCGGAGGTGATGTCGCCCATCGATACGGGCGACGTGACGGCGAAAAACCCCGCGATCGTCTGCTCATGCACGCACTCCGACGCCCACGTGTTCATCTCCGGGTCCCGGATCGCCGGAATGTCGGATGGATCCCCCACCGGCTGCGGACGGCCTTCGAGCGGAACGATCGGCCACGCCAGAAAGTCCCGCAAGGATTCTTTTTCCGCAAGATACATTCTCTTGAATGAGTCCAGGCCCAGCGACTGCACAAGGAACCGCAGGCGCGAATTGTTCTTGTCGCCGGAATTCCCGCGCTGCTGATAGACGCTGCGGATCGCCGCCGCGACCAGATACACTTCGTCCGGCGACACAAACGGTTCCAGCTCGACGGCCGCCGCCGACCGCGCACCCAAGCCGCCGCCCACGAGCACCTGAAAGCCCAGCGTTTCGCCGAACCGGTGGTCCCGCCAGCGCGCCATAAAGCCGATGTCCGAAAACCCCCCCTCCGGGCAGTCCCTCGCGCACGCCGAAAACGCGATCTTGAGTTTCCGCGGCAGGCGGTAGGATTCGGGTTCGAGCAGAAGTTTCTGCGTCAGACTGCGGACGAACGGATAAACGTTCAGGATGGCGTATCCCGTCAGATCGCACATCGTGCAGGCCGTGATGTTGCGGACCGTGTTCCCGCCGCCGCCCCGCGTGTGAAGCCCAACTTTGAGCAGCGCCCGCAGGGCGGGAACGATGCTCTTGACGGTCAGGCCGTGAAGTTGAACGTCCTGGCGCGTGGTGAAGTGCAGCGCGCCGTTGCCGTAGAGGTCGGCCGCGTTGGCGACCGCCATGAGCTGAAAGGCGGTCATCCGGCCGCCGGGGATGCGGATGCGCATCATGTATACGCCGTGCTCCCGCTGCTCATAAATGCCCATCGGCACCCGCGCGTTCCTGAATTCCTCCTCGGTGCGGGCCCCTTCCTGATAGAGCCGCGCCTCCTCCTCGAACCGGAGCCGGTCGGCGGCGGGCAGGATGTCGTTCATGTCAGCGCAGGCTGATCGAGACATAGTCCCGTTTTTTCTCGCCCACGTAAACCTGCCGGGGCCGGCCGATCTTGAACGCAGGGTCCACGTGCATCTCCTTCCAGTGCGCGATCCAGCCCGGCATGCGGCCCATCGCGAACAGGGCGGTGTACATGTTGGTCGGGATGCCCAACGCGCGGTAGAGAATGCCGGAATAAAAATCGACGTTCGGATAGAGTTTCCGCGAAACGAAATACTCGTCCTTCAGCGCGACCTCCTCCAGCCCCTGCGCGATCTCGAACAGCCGGCAACTTCCTTCGGCCCGGCTCAACACTTCGCCGCAGACCTTCTTGAGAACGCGGGACCGCGGATCGAAATTCTTGTAGACCCGGTGCCCGAAGCCCATCAGCCGGACGTTGTTCTTCTTGTCCTTCACCTTGTTCATGAACTCCTCCGGCGTGTCTGCGCCCTTCGCGAGCGCATCCAGCATCTCGACCACCGCCTGGTTCGCGCCGCCGTGCAGCGAACCCCACAGCGCGTTGATGCCGGCCGATACGCTCGCAAACAGGTTCGCCATCGAACTGCCGACCATCCGGACGGTGCTCGTGGAACAATTCTGTTCGTGGTCGGCGTGAAGGATCAGCAAAAGGTCCAGGACCTTCGCCATGAGCGGATCGACGGCGTATTCCTCGCAGGGCGTGGCGAACATCATGTGGAGAAAATTGGCGGGATAGTCGAGGCTGTCGACCGGATACATGAAAGGCTGGCCGAGGGAGTATTTATAGGAGTAGGCGGCGATCGTCGGCATCTTGGCCACCAGCCTGAGCGCCGCCCCGTCCACCTGCGCCACGTCCCGCGGGTCCACCAGCTCCTTGTAAAACGCGCCCAAGGTCCCGACCACCGCCGAACAGACAGCCATCGGATGCGAGTCCTTCGGCAGGGCCTGGTAGAGACGCTTCAAGTCCTCGTGGATCATCGTGTGATGTTTGATCTCGTAAACGTAGCGATCGAACTCCTTTTCGGAGGGCAGACGGCCGTGCAACAGGAGATACGAAACTTCGAGGAAGCTGCTGTGCTCCGCCAATTGTTCGATCGGATATCCGCGGTACCGCAAAACGCCGGCCTCGCCGTCCAGAAACGTAACGGCGCTCTGGCAGGATCCCGTGTTGACGTAGCCCGGGTCAATGGTGATGTGCCCTGTCGCGCTCCGGAGCTTCGAAATGTCGATCGCCTTCTCGTCTTCCGATCCGACAATCAGCGGCAGTTCCAGCTCTCCGTGGTCGTAACAGAGCTTGACCGTATTTGAGGTCATGCCCAAGTCCATGCGAATCACATGCCGGCCGGGGTCTGATTCTGAAATAAACCTTAACGGGATAAAACAGAGCAGATAGCGATCCGCGAACGTTTGCGGGATGGGGTGTCAGGTTGTTTTGAATCAGTACACTGTGCGCACACACCACACACTCAGAGACCAACCGGCCGATATCCATTAAACGTCTATGACACGCCGGATCGACTGGTTACGACTTCTTTGACCGGGCGCGCTTTTTGTGGATTGGAATTTGCATCCGTTTTACCATCACGTTTGAAAGGAAGTGAGCACATGGTCAATCGTCCCGAAACCCCCGATGCGCCTGAAACGCCGGCGACGGCTTGCGCCGTGTGCGAGGGCCATTTCGGAAAATCGGAAGTGTACTTTCTGGCCGCCATCGATAACCATCAAACGAAGGTCTGCCCGCGATGCCTCCATATTCTGATCCACGGCATGAGCATCGCCGAAGCCCGGCACAGGCTCGGACTTGCAGGGGATGGGGAGGCTCAGGCATAGTCTGCGGATGAACCCCAGAGCATTTGTGGTGCGACCGAATCTGCCGGAGAAGCTGGCCCCCTTGGAAGAGTTGGCGACGAACCTCTGGTTCAGTTGGAGCCCTCAGGCCCGCGCGCTCTTCATGCGATTGAACGCCGACCTCTGGATCAAGTCCTACCAGAATCCCGTCTGGATGCTCGGGGCGCTTCGCCCCGAAGAACTCCGCAAGGCCGAAACCGATCCATCCTTTCTCGCCGAGATGAACGCGGCGCACCGGGACTTGAAACAGTACCTCGCCGCGCCCTCCTGGTTTCAGCGGCAGTGCCCGCAGGAGCGGCCGCTCGTGGCGTACTTCTCCTGCGAGTTCGGCATCGAGGAAAGCCTGCCGATTTATTCCGGGGGGCTTGGCTTGCTCGCCGGCGACCATCTCAAATCCGCCAGCGACCTCGGTCTGCCCCTCGTGGGCGTCGGGCTTCTCTATCAACAGGGATATTTCCACCAGGCGCTCACCCACGACGGATGGCAGCAGGAACGATACCCCGACAACGACTGGTACAATATGCCGGTCCGAATCGAAACCGGCGCCGATCGCCGGCCTGTCCGCATCACGGTCGATCTTGCCGGAGAGACGGTCGCCGTTCAGGTCTGGTCCGCCCGGGTCGGCCGCGTCCCCCTCTACCTGCTCGACACCAACCTTCCCGAAAATCCCCCGCACCAGCGCGCCGTCACCGGCCGGCTCTACGGCGGAGACCGCGACATGCGCATCCGGCAGGAAATCGTGCTCGGGGTCGGCGGCGTGCGCGCGCTGGAGGCGCTGGGCTTGCGGCCCACGGTCCATCACATGAACGAAGGCCACTCCGCGTTTCTCGTGCTGGAACGGATTCGCCGGCTGATGGAATCGGAGCGGCTGTCGTTTGCGGAAGCACGGGAAGTCGTATGGGCCTCCAGCGTCTTTACGACCCATACGCCCGTTCCGGCCGGGAACGAAAAATTTGAATTCGACCTCGTCCGGCATTACCTCAGCCGGCTCCAGGAACAACTGGGACTGGGCTGGACGGAATTCGCGGCCCTCGGACAGGAATCGCCCGGACAATCGCCCCACTTCAACATGACGGTCCTCGCGCTCAAATCG
>MFPR01000036.1 GCA_001784175.1 Candidatus Lindowbacteria bacterium RIFCSPLOWO2_12_FULL_62_27 | reverse complement strand
TCCTCCCCACCGCTCTCTACCCCTCGTTGGGAACCTATCTTATTCGATTTCATAGGATTTGAACAGATGCGAAAAATTATCTTAGCGGGCATGATCCTTAAACTCCTTGATCGTCGCCCGGCCGCCCGCCTTGATCTCGGTGATGACCACGATCTCCGCGGGCTTGCCGCCGACTTCCTTCCAGTTCTTGATTTTCCCCGTGAAAATGCCCTTGAGATGTTCCTTGGTCAGGCCCTTGACCGCATTCTTCTCGTTCACGTAAATGGCGACGGCGTCGTAGCCGATCGTCTGGTAGTAGGGTTTCAGTTTCTTCTCGTCCGCATCGAGCGGGCGCGACACGCCGGCGAGATCGACCTCGCCGGCCATGACGGCCTTGAAGCCCTTGCCGGAACCCAGCCCGCCGACCTTGTCGAACTTGATTTCGGTCTTGGACTCGAAGGCCTTGACCGCGTCCGGCATGATGTTCTCGCCGATCGTGGTCGAGCCTTCGTAGGTCAGGCCGGCCCAACATACGCCCGGCAGAAACGATCCCATCGTGAGTACGCCCAGCATGCAGATCAGGAAACGCTTGAACATGACAACACCTCCCTTTTTGTGGGCCCGCGGCCCATGGATCACTCTGTTTTTGCGCCCCTTGCGCCTGCGGCCAGCAGGGTTGCCAGCGCGTCGAACATCCGGGCGAGATCATTTTTTGCGAAAAACGCGGTGGCGCCCGCCGCCATGGCGCGGTCTCCGATTTTTTTGCCGTAGGCGGTGATGGCGAGGATTTTGATGTCGTCGTAGGACCGCGTCTTTTTGATGCGGCGGATGACCTCCACGCCGTCCATCTCGGGCAGGATGATGTCGAGGATCATCACGTCCGGTTTGGCATGGCCGATTTTGAGAAGGGCTTCGATGCCGTTCGTGGCGGTTTCCACGGCGACGTCGGGGAATTTCTCAAGAATTTTTCGTTTGAGCATTTTCAGCGTGGACGAGGAGTCGTCGACCACGAGCACACGCGCGCCGCTTGACTCACCAAGTCCGGGCGGGAGAGGATATTTGTGTTCCTTGCCAAATTCGGCCATATCGTTGCGCCGCACGCGTCGATGGCCGCCGGGTGTGCGGTATGACCGCAGGATACCGGAGTCGATCCAGCGCTGGACCGTCGTTGGCGCAACGCTCAACAGTTTGGCCGCCTCCTTCGTTCCGATAAACGATCTTTCCTGTTCTTCCCCTTGTGTCACCCTCAACCCCCATTCACGCACATTCGTTGATTTGGTTGTTTTAAGTAGTTTGCATTCTTTGCGAGTTGTTCGTGCAAAACCCTTTCCGAATCGCACTCCTTCGAAAGAAAGCGCGTATTTTGTTCAATATCAGAAACCTGATGATGCGGGACCGAAGGGTCCATCGACGCGGGACTGTTCAGCGCCGGATGGTTTCGTGACAGGAATTGTTTTGTTGGGATGACCCGGAGTCCCTGAAAAAAGGGGGCAATCTAAGAATGCACGGCCTGGTCCGCCGGCGTTTTCACATCCAGTTCAACCCGATTCCGTCCGCATCCCGCGCCAGATCGTCAAAATCGTTGCATCCCGCTCCGTTTCACGCTATATTCGCATCATGGAGGTGGCGGCAGAAAATGAAATTTCCTATCATTATTTGTCCATGGCCGCGAACTTGGAGTCCGCCCTGTCGAGGCTCCATCACGTCGCATGAGCACCGACCTGCCGGTGCCCGGGCAGTTCGATTCGGCCATCGATGATGAAGTGCGGAGGCTCCGGATCATCTACGCGTCCGATCTGCCGGATAAGGTTGCACAACTCAGGTCCCTGGTCGCGGACATGCAGGAAAACAAGGCCAATCTCAGCCCCGTCAACGAGATTTTCCGCGCCGCGCATTCGATGAAAGGCGCCGCCAGCATGTACGGGTTCCAGACCCTCGCAGACCTCGGCGCGGCGCTGGACGAAGTGCTGTATCCCCTTCTGAAGGGAGCAAAGCCCGTGACGGACGGGATATGTGACCTTTGCGTCGAATGGCTCACCGCGATCAGCGATGTCGCGGCGTCGTCCGAGAAGGGAGTGGAGCGCAGCGCGGCGGATTACGCCGTGTTCCACCGGTTGCAGAAACTGTCGCAGTTGGAGAACGATCGCATGGACGACCGCGGAAAAAACTGCCGCCCCGGGAGACCTGATCCCGCATGAGCGTCTACGCGATCACCGGCGGCTGCGGATTCATCGGCTCGCACATCGCCGGGGCGCTTGTTTCGAACGGCGGCCATTCGAAAGCCCGCCGGATTCTTGGATACGCGCCCGCGTTCTCGCTGGCCGACGGGCTCAAAGAGCTTGTCGCTTCCGTCCGGTTGACCGCCAGGGCCGGCTGATCGGCCCACCCACTTCGCGAAATCGCATGCGGCGCGCGTTTTCGGCACGGTTCATCGGTCTGGCGCTCGCGCTTCTCTGCGCCTGTTCGGGACCGGCGACAACGCCGCCGCCGTTTGATCCCGGCGGCTGGGTCTGCTATTTCGGCCCGGCGATTCCGCCGGGCGAACTTGCAGCGGTCGATCTGGCGATCCTCGAGCCGGACGAATGGCCGGATGTCCGGAACCTCGCGCCGGCAAAAAAAATCGGGTACCTCAGCATCGGCGAGTGCGGGACCTATCGGCCCTACTGGCCGCTGATCCGGAATAAACCCTGGGTCGGAAAAGAAAATCCGAACTGGCCCGGCGACATCGCGGTGGACATTCGAAGCGAGGAGTGGCAGGCGCTTCTTCTCGACACCGCCATTGCCTCCATTGTAGCCCGCGGGTTCAACGGCCTGTTTCTCGATACCTTGAATGAAGCCGTCTACGGCGAGATTTCGAACGCGCCGGGATCGGCGGGAAAAATCGACGCGGCCGCGGCGCTGATCCGGAAAATTCGTGACAGGTATCCGGGACTCACCCTCCTCACCAACAGCGGCATCGACATCCTCGAAAAAATCGATACCCACATCGACGCCGTCCTGGTCGAGGATCTGGCGACGCTGTACGACTTTTCCGCACGGGCCTACGGCCCGCAGGATCCGGAGGCGACGCAGTGGATCCTCGATCGCCTCACAGCCTTTCAGCGCCGGACCGGCAAAACGGTCTTCGTGATCGACTATGCGACCGCGGAACAGCCGGACTTGATCCGCCGCAGCCGGGAACTCTGCATGGCCCACCGCTTCCGCCTGTATATCGCCGAAATCGATCTGCGCCGGCTCTACCGCGCCGGCTGATCGACCGCGATGTCCGGGGGGTTGGGCAGATTCGCCGCCGTCCTGCCGGCGCTGCTGGCGACGGCGCTCGGCGCTCCAAGCGCGACGGCCGAACCGCTCAACCGCAAAATATGCGCGCTGTACAACTCGGAGTTTGAAGCGACGCCGCGGGAGACCCGGATTCACCGCCACTTCGAAATGGTCCTGAACCACTACGGATTCGACGTCGACTACTACGACATCGCGGCGCCCCTGCCGGACAGCAAAACGATGGCGGCCTGCGGCGCCGTCGTGACGTGGTTCAACACGCCCGACAATCCGTCGGCGCGCGCGCTGTGCCGATGGCTGACCGACCGGCTCGACGAGGGGAAAAAACTCATGGTCCTCGAGAATCTCGGCGTCTACGAGGACCGCAAGACCGGCCGGAAAACCGCCGAATCGGACATCAACGGCCTTCTGGGCCGGATGGGTCTTGTGCATTCCTTCGAATCCGGATACGGCGCGCATGAAATCGAGATCGAGATCGTCGACACCGCCATGGCCGCATTCGAGCGATCGCTGGTCCACGAGGTGGGCCATTTTGAAGGGATCCGGTCGACCGATCCGGCCAACAAGACATTTTTGCGCGTGAGTCGGCGAAACCCCTTCGGCGGCGCGGCGGTGTCGGACGCCATTGTGACGACGCCGCGCGGCGGGATGGCGGGGGAGGGATATGTCTATTACGAGGACGAGGAAACCGGCAAGCGCCTTTGGCGGCTCAACCCCTTCCTCTTCGTCCGGGAGGCCCTGCGCCTCGACCCCGTGGTCGCGCCCGACATCGCGGTCCGGAACGGGAAGCGGATTTTCTATTCGCATATCGACGGCGACGGGTTCAACAATCTCGCGCTGCACGGCAAACACGACCCGTGCTCCAAAATCATCCTCGGCGAAATCCTCGACTCGTACCTCGTCCCCATCAGCGTCTCCGTCATCACGGCCGAGATCATGCCCGAGTATCTGGGCAGCCCGGAAAACGTCGAACTTGCGCGGAAAATATTCCGGAGGCGGCACGTCGAACCGGCCAGCCACACATTCACCCACCCGCTCGTCTGGGCCGGGCTCGACCGCGCCGGCGGGGAGGCCGGACGGAAAGTCATCACCGAGTACGGCGAAAAATATGTCAGGCAGAGTTCATACATTCTCCGGCACGTGCGGCGGATCAAGGGCGGCTATGCCATGAACAACGAGGACGAGATCAAGGCCTCCGTCGATTACATCAACGCGCACCTGGCGCCGCCGGAAAAGAAAACACGGACGCTCTTCTGGTCCGGCGACTGCCTGCCGGACGACGCGACGCTCGGCGTCATTCAGAAGCACGGCCTTCTGAGCATCAACGGCGCCGGCGCGCGGTTCGACGCGTTTTATCCGTCGTACATGTACGTCTCCCCGATCCGCCGGCAGGTCGGGCCGGCCGGAACGCGCCACCAGTATTACGCGTCGAACCTGAACGAAAACGTCTACACCAATCTCTGGACCGGGCCCTTCCACGGATTTCAGCTCGTCCTCACCACCTTCGCCAGGACATGGGAGCCGATCCGCCTGAGGCCGATCAACGTCTATTACCATTTCTATTCCGCCGAGCGGATCGGCGCCCTGAACGCCCTCAAAAAAATCTATGACGGCGCGCTCGCGCAGGACATTTATCCGATGTTCACGAGCGAATACATCCTGACGATGCACGGATTCTTTTCGACCCGCATCGACCGCCAGGGGCCTCTGGACTATTCGATCCGCGACAACGGCGGGTGCCGGACGATCCGGTTTGAGCGACTGCCCCCCGGCCAGGCGCCGGACCTGGCGCGGAGCGCGGGCCTTCTGGGCTACAAGCGGGACGGCGATCTCCTGTACGCGCATCTGGACGAAAGTCCGGAACATCGAATCGTGTTCGGGACAGGCGGCGCGCACCGGCCGTATCTGGTCGAATCGTCCGCCGAAATTTCCCGGTGGAGCGCCGACGGGCGCAAGATCCGATTCGACGCGGACATCAAGGGCCGCGGCCGGTTCCGGATCGCCGTTCCCGGCGACGGCGGCGCCTGCCGGGTGTCGATCACGCCCGGGCAGGGAAGGTCGCGGGAGTTCGCCGTTCAGCCGAAAAACGGCGTACTGGCTTTCGAGCATGATCCCTACGGCCGCGTAACGGTGGAGATTTTCCGGCCGTGAAAGCCAGGTTCCGCAGCCTCCTTCTGTTTTATGCCCTGGTGATCGGCACGGCCGTCGTGATCTATCCCCAGCAACTGGATCTCGCCCGCATCTATTTCCGTTCCTACCAGATCGACATGGCCTTCGTCGAGTTGAACAAGATCCTGCAGAAGGGCGGCGACGTTTTTTACGCGGTGAAGGAGTATGCCAACATCACCGAGGAGGTCGGTGATCTCAACAAGGCCATCGCATTCCATCAGGAACTCCTGAAGACGTCTCCCGACAACAAGGACATCCTCCAGAATCTGGCGAAACTCTACGCCTGGACGGAGCATCCCGAGAAAGCCACGGACATTTATGAGGACATGCACGTCAAAAATCCCAAGGACCGGGACATTTTGAAAAAACTGGTCGACGACCTGATCTGGTACGGGCGGCTCGAAAAGGCGGCCAAGTATCTTGAAGCTTACGTGAAATTGAACCCGTCGGACCACGAACACCGGCGACGGCTTGCCCAGCTCTATTCGTCCTTGAAGCGCGTGGATGACATGATTCGTCTCTACGAGGGGCTGGAGCGCAGTCAGCCGGACGTTCCCGAATGGAAGGAGGAACTGGCCGAAGCCTACTTTTGGAAAAAAGACGCCGGGCGCGCGATCGGCAAGTACGAGGACATTCTGAAGGCGGACCCGGGCCGGATGGAGATTTATGAAAAACTTGCGAAAATCCACATCTGGAACCGGGACCTTCCGAAGGGCTACGAAATCGCCGCGAGGATGGAGAAACGTTTCGGCGCCGATACGGCCGCGACGCGGCTGATTTCCGAACTCTACGCCCAGACGGGACATTTCGCCGAGGCCGCGGGACTCACGGAATCGCTGTACGAGCGCGGCGGATTGCGGGACGATCTTGAAAACGCCATCCACTACCACTCCTGGAGCGGCGCCGTGCAGAAGGCGCTCGGCCTGTACGCCCGGCTGATGGATTCGCATGCGCTCCGCCCCGAAGAATTCGACGATTACCTGGCGCTCCGGCTGAAAGGCGGGCGCGGGATCCTCAAACCGGCGCGCTTGCTCAACGACACCGGCCTTCGCGACCGCCTCCACGAAGACCTCTTCGCGACGTTCATCGCCGCCGCGGAAATCGGCGCCCCAATCGATGGCGGCCTCACGCCGGAACGACAGGCGCTGCTCGATTGGCGGAGGAGGGCTGAAACGATCGATCCTCTGATCGCCTATTTTTTCAAGAATGCCGGCGCCCACACGTCGGTCGCAGGCCTGAGATCGACGCTTGGAGATTTTTATCTGTTCACGCATCCCTCCACCCCCGATCTTGCCCGGCTGCTCGACTCCCAACGCCATTCGGAGCTGGCAGATATATACCAGCGCCTGGGCGCGTATTCGCACGCAGTCAGGGTCGCCTCGCCAGGCGACGCCGGGAGGATCGCTCGACTTGAGGCCGAGCGCGACCGCATCCACGATCAGGCGATCCGGAAGGTCGAAGGTGAGATGGCCCGGGCGCCCGATTCGGAAAAGATGCAATGGGTCCGGCGGCTTCTGAACCAGTACCGAGCCAGCCGGCATGCCGGGCAGATCGCGGCCGCGTATGAGATCAAATACCGTCTTCAGGCCCTCGATCCGCATGAGGCGATCCTCCTGGCCGAATGGTTTTCGGCGCAGAATCAGAATGGCCGGGCGGCGGAGATCCTTGAGCGCCACGCGGGGGGATGGGCCGATCCCTACCCGCTCAAACTGCTCGTTCGCCTCTATGAGGAGACCCGGGCGCCGCCAAATAAAATCCTCACGATCCGCGAGCGCATTGCGGCGGCCGATCCGGCCGACGTCGAAAACCACGTGCGGCTGGTCGTCGGATATCTCGAGACCGGCGACGCCCCAAAATACGAAAAGGCGCTGGCCCGGATCGAGACGCGGTTCGGCAAGAACGCCGGGACCCTCAACGTCCTGGCCCAGCAGTTTCTCTGGGCCGAGAAGATTGATCTCGCGGTCCGATTCTACGACAGGATCCTGGAGAAAAATCCGGAGGACTATGACGTCCAGAAGATGAAGGCCACGGTGCTCTACTGGAACCAGCGCTACAAGGAAGCGGACGCCGCATTCCGAAAGTGCATGGCGCTGAAACCGGACGATCTTGAAGTACTGTTCCGGGATGCCGAAATATATACGTACTGGCGAAAACCGGCGGACGCCCGGCGACTCTATGAGGCGATCTACCGACAGTACCCGAAACTGCCGGACGAGAAGAAGAAAACGCGGGAGGTCCGCGTCTTGTACGCATCGGTGCTCATACGGCTGGTCCGGTTGCCCGAAGCCGTCGACCTGTACCGGAAACTGTACCGGGAAACGCCGGACAATCGTGAAATCCGGCTCAATTTCGCGGAGGCGCTCATGCAGACCCGTCAATTCAGCGAGGCCGAAATCGTCTTGAAATCCCGAACGCCATGAACCGGACGCGGCCCTGGATCGCGCTTGTTTTACTCTGCGTTCTGGCCGGTCCCGCGCGCGCGAAGCAGGAAAGCCAGGAGGCGTTTCTGCTCGGCCGGCTCTACATCGACACCAAACGGTACCGGGAGGCGGCCGAACTTCTCGATCGGGCCGTGAAGGAAGACCCGGCCAACGCAGTCCTCCTCATCGACCTCGCCTACGCCTATCAGAGGCTCGGGCACTGGGACAGAACGCTGGAACTCTACGGCAAGGTCCTCCAGATCGATCCGAAACACGAGGACGTCCGAAAACTCTACACTCAGCTCAAGTATCAGTATGGACGGCGGCTGGCCTACGACCTCTCGCTCCGCCGATTTGCCGCCCAGGACCGCGCGGCGCATGACGTGGAGGCCTATCTCCCGCTGCAGGACCGGACGTACATTCGATTGGCGACCGGACTCAGGCAGTACAAGCACGCGGAATCCTTCCTGAAGCAGAGCGTCCACCCGCGCGCAAACGCATGGCAGGTCGAATGGGGACGCGTGCATGGCTGGCCGTTTGATTTCAAACTATGGGCCGGCCTCGGCGAGGCTTACAGCGATTCGGACGGCCGGGTCTCCATCGGCACGACGCTGGTGTACCGGCCGGATGAAATCCGGGATTACCGTTTGGACGCCGTCCTCGGGAAACTCTGGGACGATCCGGTCGAAGCGTACCTCGCGAACGGCTATTACGACGCATACCGGGGATCGACGACGCAGATCATCTCCCAATCCGCCAACCAGATCCTCAACTGGTCCGCGGCGTTCGAATACAGGGAGTACAAAATTCACAAGACGCGGAGTTTCGGCCCTGGGCGCATCTACGAAATGACGGTCGGCTATCGGGCGTTCCGGACGGTGGCCGATCCGAGCGGCCACGCAGGCTATGCCGGAGGGTATCTCGGGTATTATGGAATCCGGAATTCGCCGAAGGACGAATATGTGAGCGTGGTGGCGCTGGCCAAAACCATCAACCAGATCGGACTGCACCTGAACGCCGGCCGGCATTTTTCAAAACGGTATTTCGCGGAAGCCGACGTTTTCTCGGCGCACGACAACTCCCGGAACATCGACCTGTTTTCATTCGAGTCCTACGGCTACCGCGTTCAGCTCTTCGCCCACGTCGACGCGGCGACGCTGCTCGAGTCGGCCTACGAGATGGCGTCGGAAAGCTCCGTCACCGGCACCGGCAAAACCCGGCTCTTTCAGGCGAAAGTCACCCATTACTTTTGACTTCATCGGGCGGCTGAAGTAATCTCCGGAGTATGAAGTTGATTGCGATCCTGGCCGCCGGACTTCTCATGCAGGTGGGGTGTGTCTCGAACCGTGAGGCCGTTCGGGAAGCGCCGGCGCCGGCGGGGCTTGGCACGCTGGCCCTCGTGGAGTTTGAGAATTTGACGGATCAGCCCAACGCGTCCCAGGCGGTCATGGGCATTTTGCGCGTGGAACTGGAATCGCGCGGGATTCCCCTCATTCCCGAGACGGCCGCCGGCGCGGCGGCCGCGACCGCCGGCGCGGATCACCTGATCATGGGCCGGATCACGGAATATCATTACCGGCACGGCCTCACCGAGCAGAGCGTCGTCGGGTTCACGATCCGGGCCGTTTCCGCGAAGACCGGAAAAACCGTCTGGTCGGCGACCTGCGCCGACCGCGGCGCCGCCTCGTTCACCGGCGGCGAGTCGCTGACCGAAGTGACCCGCCGAATCTGTCAGAAGGCGGCGGACCGGCTGTCCGCCTCCAAATAGGATCATGCAATCTCAAATCCTGGTCGTCGACGACGAAAAGGAAATCACGATGCTCCTGACGGCCGCGCTGAGGATGTACAAGCTCGAGGTCGTGCGGTTCGACAATCCGGTGACCGCGCTCGAGCGGATCACCAAGGAGCCCTACGGCCTGATCGTGACCGACATCGTCATGCCCCAGATGAGCGGACTGGATCTGGTCACGAAGGTCCGCGAAACCGATCTGAACCGCGGCACGCCGATCCTGGTGTTGAGCGCAAAGGTCCTGGACGACGCGGAGCGCCGCCAGATTTTCGACCACAAGTGCCAGTACGTCAAAAAACCCTTCGTGCCCAGGGAAATCATTGACATCATCCGAAAAACGCTTGTGAATGAGAAAAAAACTACTTCCGTATCTTGAATCCCTAGGCGCCCTCCTCCTCATCATCGCCGCCAGCCTCATCGCCGGCGGCAAGGACATCGGTTTCATTTCGATCAAGCTCCATCCCTTCATGGCCGTCGTCGTCTACATCGCGAGCTGGTACGGCGTCCGGGAAGGCCGGTTTGCCGGGCTGGCCGCCGCGGTCGCGTACATCGCCTGCGTTTACGCCAATCAGAAAATCATGTCCATCTGGGTGATGTTCGAGTTCGACGCCTATTTCCCGCCGGCCGTGCTCACGTTCACGGGGTTCACGCTGGGGGAGATCCGCGAGCGCTTCAAGCGCAAGGCCGTTGAACTCCAGGGACGGATCGACCTGCTCGAGGAAAAATTCAAGGCGGCGGATGAACATCTCAAGGTGCTCAACTACACGAACGCCGAACTCGAAAAGGCCGTCGTCGGAAATTTCTCGACCTTCTCGGTTCTCTACGAATCCGCCAAAAAACTCGATACGACCGACCGGCAGGAACTCGCGGCCGCCGTCGAGGACATCCTCGCCCACCAGCTCTCCTTCAACGCGTTTGCGCTGTACTTGAAGGACAAGGAGGGCTTTGTGCGCGCCGGAGGCCGCTGGACCACGGCCCCGCCCGAACGGTTGAGCCAGGCCCGCGGCCTCGCGCAGATGGCCATCGAGCACAAGGCCGTCAAAAGCGTCCGGGACACCGTCCGCCGCCGGGCGGGGGAGGCGCAGGGCGCGCAGCCCGAAGAGGCTCTCATGGCGGGGCCGCTCCTCGATTCCAACGGCCGCCTGAACGGATTTATCGAGGTCTATGACGTGCCGTTTTTGAAATTCAATCCCAATTCCATCCGCATGTTCGAAATGATCGCCGAATGGATCGCCAAGACCATCGAGCGGATCGATGAATTCGAGTGGCACAAGAGCAAGAACATCCTGGACGAGGCGCTCGATCTCTACAATTACACGTATCTCCAGCGGCGCTTGAAGGAGGAAGTGGACCGCGCGGCGCGCTATGCGATGCCGCTGTCCCTGGCCATCATGCGCTTTCAGGACGTCGATCAGATCCCGGCCCCGTCCCTGATCCGGCTGCTGAAGTCGATCAACCGGATACTGAAAACGCATCTCACCGATGTCGATATCGTGTCCAAATACAAAACCGACGACCAACTCTGCATTCTCATGATCGCAAAAGGCGACGAGGAGGCGGCGGAACGGCTGGAGAAAATCCGCGCCGACATCGCCGCGTTCGAGTTCCGGCCCTACCGCGACCCCGGGCGGGAATTCCGGTTTCGGACCGAATTCGACTCGTACCAGATGAGCGATGAAACGCAGGACGATCTCGTGGGGCGCGTCGAGCGGAAATTTTCGGCGCCGTCTTGAGCAAATTCGCCGTATTCCTCTGTGTCTCGATCGCCGCGACGTTCGAGGGCGCATCCGTCTGGGTGCTCTTTACCAGGACGAACCTCTATGTCCTGCGGGACTGGATCCTGCCCGTGTGCCTGCACCTCGTTTCCACCGCGGCCCTGACCGCCGCCGGAAACGTCCGGAAGGATTTTGACGGCCAGCGTCTGGCGATCTTTCTGGGCACGCTCTTCTTCTATCCGATCGGCGGCGCCGCTTTTTCGTTCGTGCTGCTCGTCATGCTCATCCGGCGGGACGCGCTGAAAGTGGGCGTGATGGAGGATTACCACAAAGCGATCGAGACGGAGATGCAGCGGGAGGACCAGCTCGGCCGGATCATGGACATCGAGGAGGAGATCGGCCGGCAGATGGAAATCCAGCCGCTGGTCGACCTCATCCATGGCCGCGACGTGACGCTCCGGCGGGCCGCGACAAAGTATCTCGGCAAACTCGAGACCCGCGATTCGGTCAGACTGCTTCAGAATCTCCTGAAGGACTCCGACCGCGAGGTCCGGTTTTACGCGTCGTCGTCGCTGGCGAAGATCGACGAAAAACTCAGCAAGCGGATCCGCACGCTGGCGGCGGAATCGGCGGCCCGGGCCGCGGATGTCCTCCTCCTCAAGGAACTCGGATACGCCTACCTCGAATACATCCAGGCCGGGACCCTCGACGCCATCGGCGAGCGCTACCATCTCGACCAATGCGCGGAAACCTTCGGGAAGGTCCTCTCGTACGAGCAGGACAGTGAAACCCATTTCAGCATGGGACGCGTCATGTTCAAATTGGGCCGGATCGACGAGGCCGAGCGCCATCTGAGCCGGGCCATCGAGATGGATCCCAAAAATGTCGACGCCTATTTCTGGCGGGCCGAGATTTTTTTCAGGAGACGCGACTTTCTGCGGGTGGCCGAGGATTGCCGGGCGACGCGCGCCTTCGGCGACCTCAACACCACCCATCAGCTCATCGCGCCGTGGTGGGCGGAGAGCCTTTCGTAGCGGATGAAAGCCCTCGACCTCGAAGTCGCCCTCCGCGAATTCGCCGATCCGGCATGGGACGTCCGCGAAGAGGCGGTTGAAAAACTCGTCGTCCTGGACCGGCCCAACCTGCCGGGCCGGATTCACGCCCTCGTTTCCGACAAGTATTCCGCGATCCTGTTCTGCAAGTACATTGAGCTGTCCAGGAACTCCAACGGCCTGCCGCTCCTGGAGCGATACTGTTTTCATGAGGACAAGGAGGTTCAGCAGGCCGCCCTCACGGCCCTGAAACGGTTTCCCGAGCGTACCATCCTTCCGACCCTCTCCCGGATGATCGTGTCGGAAAGCGCGGTGGCATCGGAGACCGCCCTGGAAATCGTCGCTGACCAGAAAATCTTCCGCCTCGTCCCGCAGGTCATTCGAAAGCTTGACAGTCCCGATCCCAAAGTCCTCATTCGCGCGCTCAAGGTCCTCGAAAAAATAAAGGACACGACCGCCGGTCGGCCCATTCGCAGGCTCCTCAAGAACACGGATACCGACGTCGTCCGGCAAGCCATGGTCACCTTGATCGATTACAACGAAACAAAGTACTGGAAGCATTTCCTGCCGCTCCTCAAACATCCGTCGGAGCAGATCCGGCGAATGGCCGTCTGGGCCGTGACCCGCCGCAGGGGCGGCCGGACCGTCCGGGCGGTCCTGCGGGCGGCGCGGACGGAGGAGAATGTGGAGGTCAAGCAGGAGATGATGAAGCGGCTGTCCGAGTTTCACCATCCGGCGGCCGTTGATTTCTTGATCGATCACGTGATCTCGAACGCTGACACGGCGCTCCGGAACATGAGCCGGTGGCTTCTGAATCGGGCGCCGGAGGAGCTTCGGCTCCGCCGCTACCAAGCCCGGTTTCAAGCCGTCCGGGACCCGGACGTCCGCGCCGGCCTCATCGAACTCATCGGGCGGCTCGAAACGCGCGACGCCTTCAACACGCTCGTCCGCATCCTGGACCGGCAGGAGGACGCGCTGCTCAAACAGGCGGCGATCGAGGCGCTGGCGGCCTGCGGATGTATCGAAGCCGTCCCGGTCCTGGAACGGTTTCTGACGGGCGATCCGCTTCTCAGCTATTCGGCGGTACTCTCCATCGGCCGATTGGCGAGCCGGCATCACCAGTTTAACAGCCTGGTTCGATACTTGTCGCTTCCGCAGGAAGAAAACGCGATCCTGATTCAAACCATCCTGCAGTTCCTGTCTGAACTGGCCCGAAAGACGGATTTTGACAAACCGCTCTGGGACGAAATCATCCGGCTGATCTATTCTGAAAACTTCAACATCCGCTACCTCGCCATCGGTCTCCTTGAGCATTACCCGGACCCGGACATTCTCGACAGGCTTCTCCTCATGGATGAAACCGATCCCGACCCGCACACACGCGAAGCCTGCGCGGGCGCCGCGGCCGCGATCATCCGCCGAAGCCCCGACGCCGTCCACGGGCTCATCGAACATCTTAAACAGGACATCCGGACAGAGGAGTTCCGGCGCTGGGCCCTGGATCTCCTCATGAAACTGCAGGAGCATCCCGGTCTCGGCCTCAAGACGCTGGAAGACCTGTTGACGCTCGCCGACACGCCGGCATTCGTTCCTTATATGGACCGCATCCGCGCCATCGTATCCGCGCGGAGCGCCCAGTTCGGATTGGAACTGTATGAGCTCTTTTTGCCCGGCCTCTGCTCCAGGCGGGCTGCGATTTATTTCGAGATTCTGTTCGACGTGATCCGGGCGCGGAATGAGCCGGTGCCGGACTATATCGTGGACGTCTTCCTCGAACAGCGGCCTATTTTGCCGGAGCCGCTCCTGCTGAAATATCTTGCCGAGGCCTCCTTTCAGGACGAGATCGACACCCTCTTCGACGTCCTGCAGTCGGATTGCCCGGAGCCGACCGCCGCGCAGGTCCGGCAGATCATCCGCCGCAAGGTGTCGGGGGCATGAGCGACGTCTGTCTCGTTCTCGAGGGAACGTTTCCGTACGTTCGCGGCGGCGTCTCGTCGTGGGTCTACAACCTCGTCCGGTCCCTGCCCAACATTGAGTTTTCGGTGCTTCTGATCTCGGCGGAACGCGACGAGGCCCGGACGTATAAATATCCGATTCCCGACAACATCACCGGCATCCAGGAAATTTACCTTCACGAATACCGCGAAACGCGCCGGGTCAAGAAACGGCACAGGCAACGCTGGGAACTGATCGAACGGCTGTACGATGAACTCTGGGACGGCCGGCTTGACAGCTTTGACGCATTCGCGCGGCTGTTTGCGAACGATCCGGAGGGCAGCATCGATTGGCGGGAGTTTTTTTTCTCAAAACGTTCCTGGAGCATTCTCGAACGGCTCTACAAAAAACACGAGACGGAAAATTCGTTCATCGACTATTTCTGGACCTGGCGATTTACCCATCTGCCCCTCTACAACGTGTTCGCGACGCAGGTCCCTCGGGCGCGCGTCTATCACACCATCTCGACCGGCTACGCGGGGCTTCTGGGCGCGCTCGCCAAAATCCGGAACGGCGCGCCGCTCATCCTGACCGAACACGGCATCTACACCAACGAACGGAAAATCGAGATCATCTCCTCCGAATGGATCTTCGAGGAATCCTACGGCCGGGGCGTTAGGGGCGGCGGCGCGTCGTTTTTCAAACAGTGGTGGATCAATCTCTTCGGATTCATGAGCCGCGTCACCTACCAGTACTCCGACGAAATCATCACGCTCTACAGCGGCAACCAGCTCCTTCAACTCGAGGACGGCGCGCCGCCCGCGAAACTCTCCATCATCCCGAACGGCATTTCCGTCGAGGCCTTTTCCGGATTCAAATGCGCGTTTCCGAAAGAGCCCGGCGCGCTCTACATCGGATTCGTCGGCCGGGTCGTTCCGATCAAGGATGTGAAGACGTTCGTCAAGGCGGTGAAAATCGTGAAAGACCGGCTCCCGAACGTCAAGGCGCTCATCCTGGGGCCGACCGACGAGGACGAGGCCTACCACCAGGAATGCCGGATCCTGACCCGCATGCTCTCCCTCGACGACGTGATCACCTTCACGGGGCCGATCAACGTCAAGGAATACTATCCCGGCCTCGACGTCGTGGTCCTCACGAGCGTCAGCGAAGCCCAGCCGCTGGTGATTCTCGAGGCGCACACGCAGGGCGTGCCCTGCGTCGCCACCGACGTCGGCGCCTGCTCCGAAATGCTCTACGGCCGCACCGACGAGGACCGGGCCCTCGGCAAAAGCGGTCTCGTGACGAACCTCGCTTCCCCCCAGGACACGGCCGATGCGATCTGCACGATCCTCTCCAACCCGGAGATGGCGCGAAAGATGGGCCAGGCCGGAAAAAAACGGACGGAACTTTTCTACAATGAGACCGATTTGAATTTTAAATACTTCGACCTCTACCGCCACTACATGAACGTCGTCATCGGGCGCTGACATGGCCGGCATCGGGTTTGAACTTCGCAAAATCCTCTCCGAGGATACCTACACCAGCCACATCAAGGCCTACGTCTACGCGGCCATCATCAGTTCCGGGCCGTGGCTCATGACCGTCATCGCCATCTCGGTCATCGGCCGGACCGTCCGCGTTTTTTTGAGCGACCACGAAGCCGACATCATGGGCGCCACCATCAACTACGTCTACGCCTTTTCGATCATCATGACCGGCATTTTGCAGATGGTCGTCACGCGGTACCTCGCGGACCGCCTCTACCGCGACGAGGCGCACATGGTCCTGCCGATTTTCAACACGACGTGGGTCGTGACGCTCGCCACGCAGGCGCCGGTCGCGGCGGCGTTTTTGTATCACTGCGATCTGCCGTTTCTCTACTGCCTGATCGCCTTCCTGCTGTATCTGTGCATCTGCAGCATGTGGATATGCATGATTTTTCTGAGCGCGGCCAAGGACTACCGGGCGATTGTCACGGCGTTTCTGGTCGGCACCGGTTTCAGCGTCCTCGGCGCGTGGTATCTGGCGCCGACCCAGGGTCTCATCGGCGTCCTGGGCGGGTTCACGGCCGGGCAGCTCATCATCCTCTTCTGGCTGATCCTTCGCCTCATGGTCGAGTTTCCGTCCGACCGCTACATCGACCGCGACATGTTCGCGGCCTTCGGGCCCTACCTGCCGCACCTGCTGATCGGGTTTTTCTACAACCTCGGCGTCTGGATCGACAAGTTCATCTTCTGGCTCAGCGAGTCGGGATATCAGATCACCGGCCCGCTCTACGCCAACCGGCTCTACGATAATTCCATTTTCATGGCCTACCTCGCCACCATCCCGGCCTTCGCGCTCTTTTTGATCCGCATCGAAACGGACTTCTACGAGCAGTACAAGACCTATTACGCGACCATCATCCACAAGGCGAACCGGTCGAAGATCCTGCGGGAACGCGACAGGCTCGTCAGCAGCATCCGGGAGGGACTCGGGCAGCTCATCAAGGTTCAAGGCGCGATCACGCTCTGCATGCTGGTCCTGACGCCGTTTGTGATCGAGGCGCTTCATTTCAGCTACCAGCAGTACGGCATCATGCGCATCGGCTTCATCGCCGCGTACCTCCAGACGATCTTCCTGATCCTGCTCGTCGTCCTGCTCTATTTTGATTTTCGCAAGGAGGCCCTGATCTCGACGGTGGTCTTCCTGTGCACCAATGCCGCCTTCACCCTGGTGTCGCTGAACCTCGGATTCGCCAACTACGGCTACGGATATTTCACCGCATGCCTCGTCTCCGTCCCGGTCGCCTATTTCTTCCTCGACCGCAATCTCAACCGGCTCGAATACCTCACCTTCATGAACCAGCCGATTTCAGGATAGCCCTGCGGCTTTCTTGACTTCGATCCACCCCGCTGACATAATTAGACCAAAGCCAAAAGGACGGATGGGATGAAAATCTACATACTGCAAGCTGTGAAGCCTTCAAAAAATCTCTCCTACGAAACCGGGTATCCGCCGCTCGGGGTCGCGTATTGCGCCGCGTACCTACGGCAGCGCATGCCCGACGTCGAGTTTGTGGTGCGCAACCAGTGGGAGGCGAAGGACGTTCTGGCCGTCAAGCCGGATATGCTGGCCATCACCAGCGTGACCCAGAATTTCGACATGGCGCGGAACATTGCGAAGGAGGTCAAAGAGAAGCTGGGGATCCCGATCGTGGTCGGCGGAGAGCACATCTCCTGCATCCCGGACAATCTGCCCTCCGGCGCGGACGTCGCGGTCCTGCGCGAAGGCGAACTCGGATTTTACGAGGTCGTCAAGGCCTGGCGGGAGGACGGCGCGTTCAAGCCGGCGAGTCTCCAGAAGATCCTCGGCATCAGCTACTGGGATCGCGCCGAGGGGCGCGTCAAGGTGACGGCGCCGAGGCCGTCCATCGAGAACCTCGACGAAATCCCCTTTCCGGCCCGCGACCTCTTTCCGCCGGGGCCGCAGCTCATGTTCACGGCGCGCGGCTGTTCCTACCGCTGCAAGTTCTGCTCGTCGGCGGCGTTCTGGGAGACGATCCGGTTCTTCACGCCCGAGCGGGTCCTGTCGGAGGTCCAGTCGATCCTCGAGATCGACCCGTCCACGAAAAGCATTTTGATTTTCGACGACCTCTTCGCCGCCAAAAAGGAGCGGATGAACGTCATCGCCGACCTGCTGGCCGGCGCCGGCATCCCGCAGCGGGTGTCGTTCTGGGCCGACTCGACGGCGAACATGATCATCGAGCCGATCTGCGGCGCGCTCAAGAAAATGAACATGGACGGCATCTCGTTCGGATTCGAGTCCGGCAACAACGAGCTGATCCAGTGGCTGAAAGGCAAATGGACGGGCCTCGCGACCAACTACAAGGCAATTGAACTCTGCAACAAATACGGCATCCAGGCCCACGGCTCCTTCATGCTCGGCCTGCCCGACGAGACGGAACAACAGATGATGGAGACGCTGCATTTCATCAAGACCGCCAACTACGACAAGGGCGGCATCGCGGTTTGCACGCCGCTGCCCGGGACGCCCTTCTGGGAAATCGGCCTAAAAAAGGGACTCGTCGTCAATCACATGGAACGCTGGGAAGACCTGACGCTCCGGACCGACTCCTGGTTCCCGGAAAACGACGAAGGCTACGTCCTCATGACCGACCGCGTGCCGCGGCGGATCTTCCGCGAAATCTTCGAAGACTGCGCCCGGGAAATCCGGCGGCGGCAGGCGATCTACGAGGAAAAACGCGCGGAGATAAACGCCCGGCGGCTGCGCTTCAAGGATTTCTTCTCCCGCGCCAACATCGGCCGCGCCCTCAAGGACCCCAGGCGCGCGGCACGGTACGCGAGGAAATTCATCCGACAAAAAGTCACGAACGCGCTGCGCCCGGCGCCGGCCGTTCCGGCGACCGCCCTACCGAACTAAACAGTCTCCGATACAGCTGGACCGCCCGCAAACCTACGCCTGACCGTGCGGCGCACGCCGAATAGTTCGCAGGATGCCGACCGCGGCTTCGCGAAGGGGAGCGCCGTCCAGGAGTAGATCGCTGGCCCAGCCGAACTTGCCCAGCCATCGCTCCGCCTTGTCGATATTGCGCCGCCAGGTGCCGCTTGCGTCCTCCCGAAGAACTTGCACGGCGATGGCCGTGGAAAGAAGAGCCGCGAGGTCGGCGCCATCGTGCTCGCGGCCCGGCTTGAACGTGAGGGCGCTGGATCGCGCGGCGAGTTCATTCAGATCGGCGCCGCCGAGGGCCTCAGCGAGGATTGGCCCGAGCGGGAATGAGCCGTCAGCTTGCTGAGTCATCGCGAGAGCCAGCATGAAATCTCGGACAGTGGCGGCTCCGGCGGGTGGTATCTCGATGGATTCCGTGTCCGCGTCAGGCATGCTCGCCTCTGTGTACTCGGCGCTGCCCATGACGAGGCATGCGTCATCCGTGTCCACGTCGGACGCCCTTGCGCGGAGCGCGCGGGAGGATGGATATCCGGCGATATTCATTCGTGCCATGGGGGAGGGGAGGCTGACCATACTTGCCGCGGCGACAATCCCGGCACGCTTCATCACCGAACCGCGGCCATGCCAACCGGCGGCGATCGCGACGGGCACCTTTCTCAGTTCCGCCTGACCCGCCGCCTTCTCTCCCTCCGGCCGGACCTCAACTGCCACCATGCTCGTCGCACTGCACAGCACACCGTACTCCTTGGAAAGTTTGACCAGGCGGTTGTGCCGCGTCTTCGCTCCGCGTCCGGTTTGCGCCGATCCCAGGGTGCTATGTCCTTCGAGTTCCCGCAGCCGCGCGCGGACCCAGAGGACGGCGGGAAGATCGCCGGCATCCTGCGGCTGAGACAACGCGACCGTCCACGTGACTTTTTCTTGACCTATGCGCGCGGAAAGGGTGACATGCCGGGGAAGCCGGTGGCCGGCCGGAACGCGGGCCGACACCACAAGCGGATCGCTGTCGAAGACGGGTGGAACCCGGCCGGGCGCCTGGTCCGCGGCCTTCGCGCCCCATTCGATGTGAACGTCCTTCATGCCCGGCGTTCCGATCCGGCTGAATTGCCGGAGAACCTTCGGCTCAATTTTTTCGCCCGGGTAGATATATTCGGCCATTCCGTCGGTGGCCTTGGCGGCGGCCTCGATCAGAAACGAGTTGCAGGCCGCGCCAATCCCGAATGCGAAAACGCGGACCACATCAGAGTTCTCCTCCAGGAACTTCACGACTTCACGGTCGTTCGAGACTTCGGCGTCGGTCAGAAGAACCATCTGCGTCTTGCGGCCACCCGTGCCGGCCGTGCGCGCCTGCTCCACCGCGTACTTCAGAGGGGGCATGATCTCGGTGCCTCCGCTTGATTGAGTGGCGCGGATCCACCGTACGGCTTCATCCAACGCAGACTGGTCATAGGGCCTCAAGCCGCCCGGGAAGAGAACATCAGACGCTTCCGTATCCCGCCGGACGGAAAAGCCATCGTCGAATCGCAGGATGTTGAACCGATCCTTCTCGTGAAGAGTCCGGATGCAGATTTCAAGAGCATTCCGCGCCTGCCGGATCGAGTCCCCTGACATGGATCCGGATCGGTCGAGCACGAAGAGGATGTCGGAACCCTCATAGTCGCTCGGGTCGAACTCGGGCATGAATCGGACGGTGACAACCGCGTCTTTCCGGGGCGTCGCTCCGACGAAGGCCGCGGGTTCGTGAGGATTTGCCACGGCGATGAGCAGGACGACGTCGCGGTCGAGCGCGGCCTCGCGGCCATTCTTGTCCTGACGCAGTGTCGCCGTAAGCGAGCAGCCCTGCGTCTTCACGTCGAACTCGTGGGACGGCGACTCGGCGCTGATGATTTTCGAAGCGAGGGTGGCGGTGATTTTAAGGTTCAATCCGAAAGGGACTTCGTCCTCGTACTCCGGCGTGACGCGGCCGGCCTCGAAGCCGTCCCGGTCTTCGTCCTTCGGAATGTACCGCGGCGTGACGCAGGTGGGAATCTGCACGCGGATTCGCTCATCTTCCCACCGAACCGGCGTGACATACCGCAGGATCACCACGGTCTCTTCGCCCGGCAACAAATTGCCGACGGACGCCGTGAAGACATTCGGCCTTTCCTGGTCCACCAGCGCCGTAAAATCTCCGGCGGCCATCGCGTCGTCGTAGCGCTCGAAGGCCTTCTCGCGTTCCTCGACTTCGCCGCGCACGATCCTGCCGCCCAGCATCACCTCGAACCCGCACACGGCGGCATCCGGCGGCAGAGGGAACTTGTACATGGTTTCGATCGCAACGGTCTCGGCATTGCGGTATCGCTGCCGGACCGTCGTTCGAACTCCGGATTCGAGAACTTCGGATTCCATCGATACCCCAAGCAGGGGAACCGGGGAGTTTTTGCGTTTGGCGGGGAGACCCTCCCCCTTGATGAGAATGAGTCCCGCGTCGGGCGCATGGGCGGTTGCGGCAGGCATTTGTCCACTCCTTTTTTTTGTCCTCATGGGATTTTTGAAATGTAGGGTGCGAGACACGCGCGCGCCGCACCGCATATCTTGTTCCGGCCCCCAACGGTGAGACTCCGGCCGGACTGGACCGTAAGGGCAATGCCGGGCGCAAGGTTCCACACATCGACTCTCTGAACTCCGGTCGTTCCAGCCGACGCATCGACGGCCTCAGTCCGAAATAGAGGCGGCATGCCGAACCGGCCGGTCTCGTGTAGAAGCCCCGCGGCCTGCGGCGGCATCCGCCGGCGCGCTTCGCGGAGGCTCAACTGTCCTTGAAGAACCTGCCGGGCCAATTCGATGGTGAGGCCGTCATCGAGAAGTTTCTGAGCGCGCCGCAGGACCAACGCATGCTGTTCCGTGTAATACCCCCCGCGCCCCGATCCTTCGGCGTGTGGAACAAGCCCTCGCTCGATGTAAAACCGAATGGTGCGCCGCCGGAGCCCGGTACGAACCTGCAGATCGGCAACAGACAATCGCTTCGTGGCAACGCGCGGCTCTCGTTTCATGCCAGTGATTATATGCCAGTACTGGCATATTGTCAAGAGGCCCACGCCGATTTTTTCCGAACCCGGAAGCGGTACTGCTCTCGACCCGTTTACTTGTTGAGGTTTGGACCCGAAAGCGCATATAAGGCCGGTCTTGGTTTCCGGTTGCAAGACCAATCCCGGTCGGGGTGTCCGGGTGTCAGGTTGACACATTTACACAAATACTGATATTATGAAATCTCATGGTCAGGCCGCGCCGAATTGAGGTAACCGACGGGATATATCATGTGATGAACCGGTTCGTTGGGGGGCAGAAGTTTTTCCGGCGCGATGCCGATGTCGAATTATTTCTGCATCACCTCTCGGATGCTGCGGACAGGCTGGGTGTCCGCATTCTGGTGTTCTGTTGTATGCCCAATCATTTTCATGCGGTTGTTCATACCCGTCGTGCGAATCTATCGACATTTCTTCAGAAGTATTCAACCAATTTTGCCAGGGAAATGAACCGGCGTTTGAATAGGGTGGGGCATTTATTTCAGGGACGCCATCGGTCGAAACTGATTGACGGGGAAGACTATTTTTACGCGGTGATTGCCTACGTTTTGTTGAATCCCGTCAGGGCGGGTATGGTGAAGTGGTGTGATGACTACAAGTGGAGTTCGCTGTCTGCACGCATCAAAGTACGGAAAAGGTCGCTCCTGGATATCAAGACATTGCTTGCGGAATATCCGGATTTGGGGAGGTCCCGCGCGGGATTTGTGGATTGGCTGAACGGGTTGGATGTGGAAGGGAACCGGGCGACCGTGTGCGCGGATGGCAGTCAATTTCTAATGGGAGTCGACTCCAGGCGCGAGATATTGAGACGGGTGAACCGCAGGAAATCGGAACGAAGACCTCCGCAGGAGGCGCGGCGATTGGACTGGCGGCCGGAGCTGTATGACGCCGACGATATAGACAGGTGGATAGCAGCCGGAAATATTTCCGGGTGGGCCGGCGGAAGGACGTGGAGGGACGGAGAGCGGATCAAGGAACATTTCCGCTGGTGGTGTTACAGGGAACTGTCACAAATGACCTACGAAGGAATCCGTCGCCGCCGAAAACTTTCGAGGCACACGGTTGTCAGTATGGCCATTCGTCGCATCCGCTCGGACCGTCTGAAACTGAAATGGGTTTTGAATAATGTGCGATCCATCAAAGCCAAGATTCAACCGACCAAGTCTGGAACAAATGTGTAAATGTGTCAACCTGACACCCTGACCCCTGACCTCCCTGACCTACCCTGACCACCCTGACCTACCCTGACCACCCTGACCCCTGACACAACCCATTACTTTTAGGGCATTCAAACCCGCCGCTTAACTTTACCTTTTACCACTGAACACTCTCTGACACACCTGGACCGCCCCGTAGGCGGCCACGATGTCGATCAAAGGCAAAAACGGCGTGTAGTACCGCGGGATCGGCATGAACGGAAAAATGAAAATGGCCACATAGGCGACGGTGCCCCACACGAACCGGAACGAGGATGCCGTGCCGGTCCGGATCAGGATCGCGATGCCCAGAAGAAAGAAGATCACCTGCGCGTCATGGAACGTTCGAAGGACGATATGAATCACCGGTTTGTTCTTCAAAATCTCCATCGCGCCCGGCACTTCGTGCCAGAACCAGAAATTGCATTTCACGAACCGCCACGCGACCTTCGGCGGGTCGGCTTTGAACACCTCCCACGTCATCCGGACGAACGACGCCTCCATCCGGCGCTGCTCGACGGTGAATCCGTATTCGGCTTTCGCGCTCGCCTCCACCCACACTTTCTTGAAATCCTCGTCGTACACGTTCGGCAGGCCCGGGAAATCGTAGAGCGCCGTGAAATACATGAGCAGCGCCGTCTGGTGCCGCCGGAACGCGTAGTTGCCGTCCGACAGGAGGATGTTCCGCGCGGCCCACGCGCCGAAGACCGCCCACGCCACGAGGACGACCGAGATCGTCACGGCCCTGCGGCGCGGCGAGAGCCATCGGTCCCAGACCCACAGGAGGTTGGACCACAGTCCCAGAAGCGCGAACGACACGGTCCCCCAGCCCAGCAAAAACCCCTTCACGAGCGGCGCCGCGCGATGGGTCATGTCCAGCGCGAACACCGCCGTCGTCACCACCAGCATGACGAACACCTCGCGCAGCATGAAAAAGCACGTGGAGGACGCGATCGGGTCGAGGGCATAGAGGAGGGCCGCGGCGGCGGCGCAGGACGGCGGCGCGCGGCGCAGCACGTAAGTGTAGATGGCCGGCGCCAGGAGCGCGGCCAGGAGGCACTGGATCACAACGATGGCCGTCGGATGCGAGAGTCCGACGATGTGCCAGAACGCGAGGAAGAAGCTGTATCCGGGGTCCTGCAAGAGGAGCTTGCACGCCACGCCTTCGGGCACCATTTTGAACGCCGGATGGCCGGCCTTCGCCAGCCGGATTTCCTCCGGGTCCTGACCACCCCACTGGTCGCCCCAGCCGAACGAATAGATCTCCGACCATTTCCAGACGTACTGAATCCCGTGGCCGGCGGCGATCTCCCGGGCCACCGGCACGTAGTAGAAACTGTCCTGCGTGAAGCCCTGGATCTGCGGGCCCAGGAAATAGATGCCGAGCCTGTACAGAAGGGCGATACAGAAAAACAGCATGGATCGATTGAGAAACAACCGCTTCACGGCATCCTCCTCAGGTGCGGGATCATCATCCCCGAAAATTCCCGGGCGGCCATCCGCTGGGTCTTGCACGTCCAGTGGCCGTCCTTCGGATAATAGAGGCGCTCCTCACGCGCCGCCGCGCGCAGAACAGGCAGAAGGGACACAAAGGCAATCTGCCGCGACTCGGCGATCCGGCGGACCGTCTGCTCGACCAACCCGGAATCCAGCGGCGATTCGCCCGGCGCCGCCTCGGACGAAAACTTCGCCCACTTGTCCGGATACATTTCCTCCTCGGACGGAATGTACAATATCATGAGCCGCGCGCCGTCCGAGCGGACCCGGTCGTCCATCAGGGCGAGAACCTTTGAATATTTTTCCCACGCCGTCTTGATTCTCGGCGGCGCTTCCCGGCGGTACTGCTCGTGGCGGTAGCTGAAGGCCGGCCCGGATTCGCCGATGGCGGCCAGATCCACGTGAAACAGGCCCAGCCGCGTCATGAGCCGGATGAAATCGGGGTTCGTGGAAAGCGGCCAGATGATCGCGCTGAAGAGATGCAGGTCGTGCAGGAAAAAATTCTTGGCGCCGTAATAGAGCCTCTGCGAGACCGGCGGCGCCGCGGATTCGTTCACGTTGGAAATCAACGCCCCTCGCGGGTCCAGCGAAAAGAGCGTGCGCGTCGCCACCTTTTCGACCGCCCCGCCCGCGTACGCGAGCACGACCACGCTGGGCCGCAGCCTGCCCCGGAGGCGGTTGTACAGGAGCGTCTGCTGGTCGAGACCATACCCGGCCGTGCCGAGGTTCAGGCAGACGTAAGGATCGCCGGTTCCCTCGCGCAGGAAGGATTCGACATGGTTCACGAAGAGACACGTGTCGGAAACGTAATCGCCCTCGATGAACGAATCGCCGAAAAACAGGACCTGCCGACCCTCCGGCAGCGCGTTGAACTCGCGCGCGCGGAAGCCGTCCGAGTTGGTTTGGAACAGGAACCATTCGCCGTCCGCATTGAGCACCTGCATGTCCAGGTTCGGCCGGCGGCGCCACAGAAGGACCGGGTCGGCGAGCTGGCTGACCGCCAAAAATTGCGGATGGACAATCCGCACAGCAATTTCGAGAACCAGCAGGCCCAAAAGGCCGCTGGCAAGGACGAACGACAGTTTGATCAGAGTCTTGCGCCGCATGATCCGCCTATGTTAACTCAGACCCAATCTATCCCGCAATCAGGTGGAAAAGGATGAACGGCGTCAAGCCAGACAACAATAAGTCCGGGACTCCCAGCCTCAAGATGGGCGTCGCCATCGTTCTCTTGAATCTCGCCGGAATCGAGCTGCTCGCCCAGGTTCTGGCCTATGCCCTCATTCCGGCCCAGCGGCGCGTCCAGTACATCGCGTTGGAGGATCCGGTGGTCGGCTGGAAATTTCGCGGGTGCCGCCATCAGTCCGTCCTCGGCTACGGCGATTTCTCCCTGTGCTTTGACGACCTCGGACTGCGCACCGGTGGACCCCGCGCGGCGCCGGTGCCGAGGCTGTTCCTCGGCACGTCCATCACGCTCGGCCAGCAGGTGCCGGCCGACTCGACCTTTGCGAGCCGGCTGAATGGCGTGAACGCGGGGTTTGACGGCTATACGGTTTATCAGCTCCGGGACCGCTACCGGGCCGACCTCTTTGCGCTGGAGCCGCGTCACCTGGTCCTGGTGGTGGGCGCCGACGATCTCGTCACGGTGGCGGAGGGCCGCAGCCGGTATGAAAACACGCTCCTGACCAATCCGATGATTGAACGGCGGTCGCCGATCAAACGCCTCGCCAAACGCGAGGGCGTGTTCCGCCTGTTGACGTGGCGGTCCAGCCAGGCGCTCGATGATCCGCAACAGGCCGACCGGTATTTTCTGAATCTCGTGACGAGGCCGGCCGATCCGCAGGCGCTGGACGACTGGCAGAAGGCCGTTCTGGCCATCCGCGCCGATCGGTCCGGCGACTCGTTCATCCTCGTGCTGTCGCCGCCGAGATCGCAGGTGCGGGCGGCGCAACAGGGAACGGCGGCGTTTCCGAGAAACGAGCAGATCCGCGCGTTCTGCGAGACGCAGGGAATCCCGTGGATCGATCTCATGCCGGCCCTCGTGTCGCACGACATTCGCACAACCTACGTCGACTCCCTCCATTACAGCGATTTCGGGCACGCGCTCGTTTCGGCCGAAATCAGCGCGCGCATGTCCCAATGATTCTTTGGAACCGCTGGACTGAAAACGCGCGGAAGCGCCCCGATCGGGACGCGATCGTCCACTGGGTCGCGGGGGAAGATCCGTACCGGTGGACCTTTTCGGGGCTGGTCCGCGCCGCGGAATGTTTTGCCGCGTCGCTGACCGAACGCGGCATCGCCAAGGGCGACGTGTGCGCGATCCTGCTGCGTCACAACCGCCATCTCTATCCGCTTTACCTTGCCGTGAGCTGTGTCGGCGCGATCCCGGCGATCCTGGCCTACCCGAACCCGCGGCTGCATCCGGACAAATTCCGGGAGGGAATCATCGGCATGTCGCGCCGGTCCGGACTGGACTGGATATTCACGGAAAGAGACCTCGAGCCGGTGGCTTCCCCTCTGATCGAGCCCGCCGCGGGCACCACCATCAAAGGCCTGCACTTTCCGCTCGAATGGGACATGGGCACGACCCTGAGCGGCAAGGCACGGGACCGCGTGGAGGCAGCCCACCGCGCGGCGGCGCCGGCCGACCCGTTTTTGCTTCAGCATTCCTCCGGCACCACCGGCCTGCAGAAACCTGTCCTCCTGTCGCACCGCGCCGTACTCGAACACGTCAGGCTCTACGGGGAGGCGATTCGGCTGACCGACACGGACAAGATCGTGAGCTGGCTGCCGCTCTATCACGACATGGGTCTGATCGCGGCCTTTCATCTGCCGCTCGCGTTCGGAATTCCGGCGGTACAGATCGATCCGTTTGAATGGGTGCAGGTGCCGTCCCTCCTCCTGGAGGCGGTTTCTCGGGAGCGCGGCACGATCTCGTGGCTGCCGAACTTCGCGTACAACCTGATGGCGGACAAAATCTCGGACGAAGACCTCGACGGCGTTGACCTTCGAAGCTGGCGGCTCGTCGTCAATTGCAGCGAACCGGTCCGGCACGAAAGCCATCAGAAGTTCATCGAGCGGTTCCGGGCGCGCGGATTGAATTTGGCCGCGCTCTCGTCGTGCTACGCCATGGCGGAGACCACGTTCGCGGTCACGCAGACGGCGCCTGAAACCGAGCCGGCCGTGTTCGCCGCCGACCGCGCCGAACTTTCCAAGGGCATGGCAGCGCCCGCCCGGACCGGCAGGCCGGACCGGTTGTGCGTCTCGTCCGGCCGGCCCATCGATGGCTGCCGGCTGAAGGTGGTGGACGAGAACCGCCGGGAAGTTGCCGACGGAACCATCGGCGAGTTGGCCATTACATCGGTTTCGCTTTTCGACGGCTACCGGAATTATCCGGAAAAAACCGCCGATGTCCTTCGCGACGGCTGGTATTTCAGCGGAGATTACGGGTTCAGAAGAGACGGCGAGTATTACGTCATCGGAAGAAAAAAGGATGTCATCATCGTCGCCGGAAACAACGTTTATCCCGAGGACGTCGAGGATGCGGTCGGGAAAGTCGACGGCGTCATTCCCGGGCGCGTGATCGCCTTCGCCGAGGACAACAAGGATATCGGCAGCGAGCAGGTGGCGGTCGCGGCCGAAACGAATGTCGAAGACGACGCGGGCCGGAAGGCGCTCAAGCTCGCCGTGGTCCGGGCCGGCATGTCGATCGACGTGACGATCGCGAAGGTTTACCTGGTACCGCCGCGATGGTTGATTAAGAGCTCGGCCGGCAAACCCAGCCGGAGGGCGAACAAGGAAAGACTTCTGGAGGGCGCATGATTACGAACGAATTGAAGCAGACCATTTTGGGCGCGCTCAAACTCGACGACTGGAACCTCACGGAGCAAACGACCGCCCCGGAAGTGCCCGGCTGGGATTCGCTGAACCACGTGAACGTGATCCTCGCCGTGGAACAGAAGTTCGCCGTCCGGTTCAAGAACCTGGAAATTCTGAAACTCAAAAACGTGGGGGATCTGCAGCGCCTGGTGGACGCGAAATTGGGGCGGCCGTAAATGTTCTTCGATTCGCCGGCCTACTTCCTCTTCGTGCCGGTGATCTGGCTCGTGTACCAGGTCACGCCCGACGCCCGCCGGTGGCTGGTGTTGCTCGTCGCGAGCGTCCTCTTTTACGCGACCCTCAAAGCGCCGGTCCTCCTCGCGGCATGGGCGGGCGTCACGTGGGTGTCATATGAGTGCGGCCTCCGAATGGCGCGTCAAACGGCCGAGACCGCCCGAGGGCGGCTTCTATGGGCAGGCATCGCCGCAAACGTCGGGGTCCTCTGCGGCGTCAAGTACCTGCACACGCTCGCCCAAGCCTTTTATCCAAGTCTGGCGGCGGACACGGCGTGGGGAAATTTATTTGTCACGATCGGCGTTTCCTACTACACGCTGCAGGCGGTTTCCTATTTGACCGATGTCTATATGGAAACGGCCGAGCCGGAAACGCATTTCGGGCGGTTCGCGCTCTACCTCGGATTTTTTCCCAAACTGCTGCAGGGCCCCATCGAGCGGGCCAGCGATTTGATGCCGCAGCTCCGCACGCCCTACGAGCGCAACACCGACAATCTGTACAGCGGCCTCATTCTGTTCGGCTGGGGGCTTTTCAAGAAAGAGGCGGTGGCGAATCGACTGGCGGTCTATGTCGACGCAGTCTACGGCGATGTCAGCGCCCATGACGGCGTCACGCTGGTGTGGGCGACCTACCTCTATGCGATCCAGATCTTCGCGGATTTTTCCGGCTACACCGACATGGCCCTCGGCGTCGCGCAAATGTTCAACATCCGGCTGACGCAAAATTTCAATTCTCCGTACCTCGCCGCCTCCGTGCCGGACTTCTGGCGGCGCTGGCATATTTCGTTTTCGCGATGGATTCTCGACTACATCTTCAAGCCCCTGCAAATTCAGTGGCGGGATGGAAGGAATTTCGGGGTCGCCGCAGCGCTCATGGTCACGTTTCTCTTCTCCGGGCTCTGGCACGGCTTCGCATGGACCTTCATCGTCTGGGGCGCGCTGCATGGCCTGTATCTGGCCGCGTCGGTGTTCTGGAAACCGTGGCAGACCCGGATCTTTGGGAATGCGGGCCCGCAAACGCATCCGGTCCGGCGCGCCGCCCAAGTCTTCGTCACCTTCAACCTGGTCGCCTTCGCCTGGATTTTCTTCCGCGCCAATTCCATGTCGGACGCCCTCACCGTTCTCAGCCGCCTCACAACCGGCTGGTCGGCGCTGACCGACCCGTCGGCCCTGGCGCCGGCGCTGCTCCTCGGCCGGTCCGCGCAGTCGTTTCTGACCGCCATGGGAATGATCGCAGTGCTGATCGGAGGGGACCTCCTGCAGAACCGGTGGGGCCTGGACGTCCGGTTCGCGCAACAAAAAATCTGGGTCCGGTGGGTCTGGATTTATCTCTTGGCCTTTGCGATCATCTTCTTCGGAATGTTCACGAAACAGCAGTTTATTTATTTCCAATTCTAGCCATGGCCGGAGAAGATCTTCGAAAGGAACCGGCGCCGGAGGCGCCCGAGCCGCCCCGGTCCTTCAAACAGATGGTCTGGGACTACCGCTGGTGGTGGCTGACGCCGCTCTTGATCCTGCTCGTCCTCGTCGGCGGCCTCTTCCTCTACATCAAAAAACTGGGCATGCGGCCGTTCAATTATCCGATTTTTTGAGCGCCGCCTCGTAGATTTTTTCAACCGCACCGATCACCGACAACCCGTCGGCGCCCTCAACCGCAGCGCGCCGGCCGGTGGCCAGGGACTGGACGATGTCGGCGAACTGCCGGGCGAGAGGATCGCGCCGAGAGGGGACGGCCCGGCCCCAGAAGCCGGTCCAGAGTTCCATGAGTTTCCACCGGATCGGCACGCCACGCGGGTCGAAGCGCCGATTCTGGACGCGGACCTTCCGGCCATTTTCAAGTTCGATTTCAAGCTCCGCCGCCGGGATGACGCCGGGCAGCGCGGCGCCTTCCAGCTCGATCCGCGCGCCATGATCCGCGCGCCATGACGCTTGGACGCGCGTCTCCACCTCGATGTTTCGAATCTCCGCGCCGGTCTTCGCGACGATATCCTGCGGCGCGCCGAACCATTTCAACAGCAGATCCAGCGGATGGACGAGGCTGCCGATCAGGAGGCCGCCACCGGCGGTTTCGCGTTTGGATTTCCAAGTCTCCCGGTCCGTATTGATGCCCGCGCTGAACAGCGTCGCCTTCATGGAATATTTCGCGCGCCGCACTCGCACGCCGCCCAAAACCCTGGAGAGCACGCGAAACGCCGGGATGAATCTGTACTGCGATACGACAAAGAGCCTCCGGCCGGCCGACCCCGCCGCGCGGACCATCCGCCCGGCGTCCGCCGCGGTTGTCGCCATCGGTTTTTCGACCAGCACATGATACCCGGCCTCCAAGGCGCGGACCGTCTGTTCCGCGTGGAGCGAATGCGGCGTCACGATGTCCACGAGGTCGAAGGGGCGGCCGGATTTCTGCACGTCCTCCATGGACAGCGGCTCGACGCCCGGCCGGCCACGGCACAGGCGCTGGACCCGGTCCGGCGTCCGGCCCGCCACCGCGACCAGGCGCGCGCCGGGCACGCGACCCCACCAGTCGGCATGGACGTACGCGTAATCGCCCGTACCGAGCAGGCACACGCGCAGCATCAGGAGGGCAACCGCTGGATCAGATGATCGAGAGGGTGATGGGGAAGGCTTGAAATGTTGACCGTGAACCGCTGCCGCGGGTCGGTCACGCGATCGAGGACAAACGACGTTCCGCCGTAGACGCCGGACAGGACCCCCGCGAGCACAGCCCGGACGCGGTCGAACGTCTCCGCCGTGTTGGGCGCAAGGCCGCGGTCATTGATCCGAAACACCAGTTCATCCGTCCGGAACTTCAGCCGGCCGCCAAACTCGGGGTCCTGCTCCAGCCGCCGGCACGACCGGAACAACTCGCCCAGCGTTCGCTTGAGCTTCTCCTCGCCGGTTCCCTCCATCGGCGCGCGGCGATTGTAGAGGAGCCCGACGCGGGACCCGGCATCGTCCAGCCAAAAGTCCGAGCAATAACCGACCAGAGCCGTGCGCGGGCCGTCGTGCGCGTGCTGGTAATCGGCCACGTCGACAAAGACCTCAGGGCTGCCCGGAATCCAGGTGTTGAAAACTTTGAAGAAAACGTCGGGACTCGCAGTTTCCGGGCGCTCGACAAATAGTTTCCAGTTGATTTTCTGCATATCCACTGTTCAGGCGTTGAGGACAGCGTTCGACGCGGTTTTTTCCATGCTCATCCGGATGTTGCAGTTGTAGGCGGCGTCGATGAAAAGCTGGGCCTCGCCCACGCGGTGGCGCGCCTTCTCCGCGTCGGCCGGGTCGGCCCGGTGTTCGTGGGCGCGGGCATAATAGTGCGCGAACTTGGGGCCCGCGTAGGGATCGTAAAAAATCTGCGTGTCGCAAAAACGCTCCGTGAACTCCTTCAATACCGCGTCGGGTTCCTCGGAGATGTCCGGATTGTATTTTTTGACGAGCGCCTGCGCCGCGTGCTTCATCGCCGTGTAGGCCATGTCCGCCGCCTGCTGATGCCGGCCGCCGTCCAGCGCCTCCTGCGCCTCGAACACCTCGCGGTCCGCGGCCTTCAGGCCAAACTCGGTCAGGCTCACGACCTCGCCGGCGCACTCGCCGGTGCCCTTGTCTTTCGTCGAGTACTCCCGCACGTCGCCCCAGTCGACGTAGAAGCTTCGATCCTTCTCGTAGGCAGGCACGGCGAGAAGGTCCGCCAGCGCAGTTTTGAGCTCGGCTTTGCCGAGCCGCGCGATAAACGCCTGGAACGACTCTCCACCCCGCCGGCCTTTTGCGTACAAGTCGGTCAGCCGGTCGACGACGTCCGGAATGGATTTCGACGGCACGTTGCCGATCGCGAGACCGTAGGACGCGGCGTTTTCGCGCATGGTGCCGCCCAGGACAAGCTGAAAATGCGGCACGACGTAGCCGCCGACGTTGCGGCTGGTGCCGTAGAATCCGATGTCGGCGATGTGATGCTGGCCGCACGAGTTGAAACACCCGCTCACTTTGATCCGCAGTCCCCGGATCGACTCGTCCATCTCGAGCGCTTTGGCCGCCAGCCGCTCCCTGAGAACTCCCCCGAGTCCCCGGGAGGACGACACGCCCAGCTTGCACGTGTCGGTCCCCGGGCAGGCGGTGACGTCCACGATCGTGCCGGCGCCGGGTTCGGCCAGACCGATTCGCTTGAGGTCCTCGTAGAGCGCCGGGACGTCCGATTCGCTCACCCAGCGGATCACGATGTTCTGCTCGACGGTGGTGCGCGCGGTGCCCTTCGTATATTTTCGCACAAGGTCCGCGAGGGCCCGCATCTGATTGGCGGTGAGGTCGCCCAGCGGCAGGGTCACCGTGACGATGGCGTAGCCTTTCTGTTTTTGCGGAAGAACATTTGTCGAATACCAGTATTCGTATCCGTTGCGGGCAAGGGGAACGGAGGAAGACGCGGGACGGAGCGGCGTCTCGTCCGTCTCGCCGAGATGCGCGAGGTACTCCGTCCAGCGCGGGTCGGCCGGCAGTTTCGCGCGCTCCTCCAGCACGGCCTGCTTGAATTTCTCGATCCCCCAGTCGCCGACCAGGAATTTGATCCGGGCCCGGCCGCGCTTCTTCTTCTCGCCGTACCGCGCAAAAATCCGGCAGACGGCCTGCGTGACCGCCAGCATCTCGGATTCGGTAACAAACGGATCGAACAGTTTCGCCTGGTAGGGTTCCGGGCCGAGACCGCCGCCGACGTACATTTCGAACCCGCGCTCGACTTTGCCGTTCAGCGAGCGCGCGGCGGCGATGAATCCCAAATCGTGCATGCTGACCAGCGCGCACGCCTTGTCCTTGCAGCCTGAAAACGCGATTTTGAATTTCCGGCCGAAATCCTGCACGTCCGGATGGCCCAGCAGGTACTGGAACGCGGCTCGGGCATACGGCGTGACGTCGAACGCCTCGGTCGGGCAGACGCCCGCGTAGGGACAGCCGGTGACGTTGCGCACCGAATTGCCGCAGGCCTCGCGCGTCGTGATGCCGACCGCCGCCAGCCGCCGGAACATCGACGGCGTGGTGTCGATGAAGACATAGTGAAGCTGAAAATCCTGGCGGGTGGTGACGTGGCAGATCGCGTCGGAATACTCCTCCGCAAGGTCGGCGATCGTCTCCATCTGCTCGGGCGTAAGTCCGCCGTACGGGATCTTGATCCGCTGCATCCCCGGGGCGTCCCACATCGTGTTCGGACCCTTGGTCACGCCCGTGCCGGGATACTCGATGGGCCTCTGCATTTTTCCGTCGTGCCGGAATCCGTTGTCATAGCGCTGGCCGTAGGCCCCGCGCCGCAGGCGCGTCTCGGCGAAGACCTTCTCCTCAATCTTCCCCTGCTTCTTCAGGACGACTTCGGTTTCATAGTCGTCAATCTCTTTGGCCCAATCCGCCCGGATTTTTCCGGCGAGGCTCCGTTTCCAGAAGCCCGCTGATGGATCTACATACATGGGTCGTCTCCTTCCGCCCTCACTCAGACCTACTATATCCAAAGTCGGACAAAGTAGTCAATTTGCGCTACTCATCTCCTCCTCTCCGCCGCAGGAGCAGCGAGTGATGGTTTGGTCATGCGGCGCGATATGCGGCGGGCTACATGTTCGTTCGGGATGCGCCATCCGCAGTTTGACCATGCCGGATCACATGATCAATTCAAGATGAGCGGAAATCATTTTTACATTCGGCGGCGCTGTAACAGGCAGATAGAGGGGAGGTTCTCACAGAGGACACGGAAATGAACACGGAGATCACGGAGTGGATGTCGTGTTGGGCTTCCGTTCTTTCCAGTAGTCCGGATGCCGGCGCAAATGCATGATGGCCAGGATAAATATTCTGTCTGGTTCGATGCTGTAGAGAACTCCAAAAGGGAACCGGTTTGTCAGGCAGCGGCGTGCATCGCCTTCCACGATCGGCCATGCTTTTGGAAAATCGACAACGTTTCGAATTGCCGAGTAAACCTCCATGGAAAAATCATAGCCGAGCCCCTTCCCACATTTTTCATAATAGTCGACGGCCTCGATAAATTCCGTCTCGGCGGCGGGATGAAAGGTAAAAATCATTTTTCAAAACGTTTGTGAATACGCTCGAAGACTTCCTCGCCCGGAATTCCCCGCACGTGCCCGGAACGAAGTTCCTCCAGACGACGTTTGGCTTCCTTAATCCAGAGTTTGTCGATTTCCGGATCGGTAGCATTCAAAGTTCTAAGCAACGAATCGACTAGAATCGCCCTTTCCTCGACGGGGAGCGATTCAGCGTCTCTGATGATTTCTTGTACACTGGCCATGTTGATCCTCCTTGGAATTGCAGTTCTTCCATGATCATGGACCACGTCCGACTGCAACTTATAGTGTAAACTTACCGCAGGGGTGGCACGATTTCAAGTGTGCGCAGGGTGGGTAATCGGTGTCAGAGATGCAGTTTTGCAGTAATGGCCATCGGTTATTTCCGCCGCGATTTCCGGTAACCCGGCGCGCGCTGCCGGATGGAATTCAAAGAGCCCGTTATCGCCCGGCGAGCAGCGATTCGATGGCGTTGCGCGCCGCGGCGGCTTCGGCCTCGCGCTTGTTCCGGCCGGCGCCCCGGCCCAGGACCTTGTCTTCGAAGATCGCCTCGACCACGTAGGTCGGGGCGTGGTCCGGGCCGGAGGTTTCGACGACCCGGTAGGTCGGGGCGGCTTTGCGCTCCTTCAGGAAAAGTTCGTTCATCATGGCCTTGGGATTTTCGACGCCCTCGAGAATCGCGGAGGCGATGAGGTCGCCGAAATGGCGGTACACAAATTCCGTCGCGGCGTCCAAGCCCCCGTCGAGATAGACCGCGCCAAGCACGGCTTCAATGACGTTGGACAGAATGGATGTGCCCTCGATGGTGGCCGCCGGGCCCACACGGACATGCCGGTCGAGCCCCATCCGCCGGGCAACCCCCTCGCAGGCCGACCGGCTCACCACCTGGCTGGTGCGCTTGGTGAGATCGCCCGCGGGCAGATCGAGGTCGCGGAACAATTTCTGGCTGACCACCATGCCGAGGACCGCGTCCCCTAGAAACTCCAGCCGCTCATAGTCTCCGCACGCCGCGTCGACCGAGCGGTACGAGCGGTGCGTGAGAGCGGTCAGCAGGAGGTCCGGTTTTGAAAACCGGTGGCCCAGGATATCCTCTAACGCCGCGAGGTCAGACAAATTTTTTGAGAATCAGGCAACCGTTGTGGCCGCCGAACCCGAAGGCGTTGTTGAGCGCGACCCGGATCGGTTTTTCCCGCGCCGTGTTCGGCACATAGTCGAGATCGCACTCGGGGTCGGGCGTCTGGTAATGCGCCGTCGGCGGGATCACGCCGCGCTGCAAGGCAAAGGCGCAGGTGATGGACTCGACGGCGCCGGCCGCGCCGAGAAGGTGTCCGGTCGTCGATTTGGTGGAGCTGACCGGAAGGCGGCGGGCGTGGTCGCCGAAGACGGCCTTGATGGCCTGCGTTTCCGCGCGGTCGTTGAATTTGGTCGAGGTGCCGTGCGCGTTGACGTAATCGACGTCCGTCGGATTCAGGCCGGCGTCCGTGATCGCCATCGACATCGCACGCCGGGCGCCCTTGCCGGTCGGTTCCGGCTCCGTGATGTGGTAGGCGTCGGCCGAAAGGCCGTAGCCGGCGACCTCGGCGTAAATTTTGGCGCCCCGCTTCTTCGCCCGCTCCAGCTCCTCGATCACAACGACGCCCGCGCCCTCGCCCATCACGAAACCGTCGCGGTCGGCGTCGAACGGACGCGAGGCGTGCGCCGGATCGTCGTTGCGGCGCGAGAGGGCCTTCATGCTGCAAAAGCCGCCAAACCCCAGCGGCGTGACCGCGGCCTCGGTGCCGCCGGCGATCATGACGTCGGCGTCGCCCCGCTGGATGATCTTCATCGCGTCGCCGATCGAATGCGTCCCCGTCGCGCACGCCGTCGCCTGGGTCAGGTTCGGCCCGCAGAACCCGTAGCGGATGGCGACTTCGCCGCTGCACATGTTGATGATGAGTTTCGGAATCAGAAACACCGAAACCTTGGGATGCTCCGACGCCGGGTCCAGCGCGCGCGCCTCCTGCTCGAGCGTCGCGATCCCGCCGATCCCCGAACCGATGATCACGCCGATCCGGTCCAGCGGCTCCTTGGACGCGTCTATCCCGCTGTCCCCGATCGCCTCTTTCGCGGCGATCAGGCCGAGCTGGACGAACCGGTCCAGCCGTTTGAGTTCCTTCGACGAAAAGTGCTCTTCAGGGGTGTAGCCCGTGACTTCACAGGCAAAGGTGGTGGGAAACCGGCGAGCGTCAAACCCCTCGACCGGCCGGGCCGCGCACCGGCCCTCGATGACGGCGCTCCAGAGCATATCCGCGCCGAGACCGTTCGGAGAAACAACGCCGACGCCCGTGATCACTACCCGCCGATCCGATCGCATACCTTTCGCTCCTGCGCGCGTGTGGAGAGGCGCCGGCGTTGCGGTCTATTCCTTGACCGCCTTCTTCACATGCTCGACGGCCTGACCGACCGTCTTGATCTTTTCGGCTTCTTCGTCCGGAATGCTGATGCCGAATTCCTGCTCGAAGGCCATGACCAGCTCGGCGGTGTCGAGCGAGTCGGCGCCGAGGTCGTCGATGAACGACGCGGCGTCCTTCACCTCTTCCTCCGTCACGCCCAACTGGTCGATGATGATTTCCTTCACGCGCTCCTCAATACTCGCCATTCAACCCTCCTGCCCTCTGATTTCGATATTCAATCTTGTAGCGTATTAATCACATTGCCATCCCGCCGTCAATACGGATGGTCTCCCCCGTGATGTATCCGGCCGCGTCGGAACACAGAAACCCGACGAGCGCCGCGACCTCCTCCGGCCGCGCAAACCGCTCGAGGGGGGTGCGGCGCAGCACCTCCGCGCGGACCTCCTCGGTCAGGCCCTGGGTCATCCCGGTTTCGATGAATCCGGGCGCGACGGCGTTGACGGTGACGTTTCGGCGGGCGAATTCGAGCGCGAGGGTCTTGGTGAGGCCGAACAAGCCGGACTTGGAAGCGGCATAATTTGCCTGGCCGATGTTGCCGGTGAGCCCGACGGTGGAACTGACATTGACGATCCGGCCCCAGCGGGTGCGGATCATGGCCGGCGCAAACGCGTGGGTGACGATAAAGGCGCCGACGAGGTTCGTCCGAAGAACCGACTCGAAATCCTCCGTCTTCATCCGGATAAACAAGCCGTCCTTCGTGACCCCGGCGTTGTTCACGAGGATGTTGCAGACGCCGAGCCGGTCCGACACCTGCTTCTGCGCGGCGGCGACCGACGACTCGCTCGACACGTCGCAGGCCACCGCGATGGCGGCGTCGACGCCGCCGGCGCCACAGATCGACTGCGCCACGGCCTCGATCTTGTCGAGCCGCCGCCCGAACAGCGCCACGTGGCAGCCGTCGGCCGCCAGCCGCCGGGCGCACGCCTCGCCGATTCCGCTGCCGGCGCCGGTCACGACGGCCACTTTCTGCGCGGGCGCGGCCTGTGCGGCCTGCGCGTTCATCTCCGTCATGCCGGCCGCCCGGCCGACACGGCCTTGATCGTTTCATCGAGGCTCGCGGGGTCCTCGACGTTGAACGCGGGAATCGTTCGATCCAGTTTCTTGACGAGGCCGCGCAGAACCTTGCCCGGACCCAGCTCCACAAACGCGTCGACGCCGAGCGCCCGCATCGTCAACAGGCAATCGACAAACCGGATCGGCGACGTGAGCTGGCGCGCCAGAAGGTCCCTGGCCGACGCCTCATCTTCAAAGGGAAACGGTTCGGCGGTCGCGTTGGCGACGACCGGAAAGGAAGGCGACCGCAGTCGGACCGACGACAGCGCCGCTTCGAGCGGCCCCGTGGCCGGTTCCATGAGGTGCGAATGCCAGGCCCCGCTGGTCTTGAGAGGCACGGCGTTTTTCGCGCCCGCTGATTTCATCTTTTCAACCGCCGCCTCCACCGCAGCGGTCTCGCCCGATAGCACGATCTGATCCGGCGCGTTTTGCGCCGCGACCTGCACGCCCGCGATTCCCTCGAGCGCGGCCTGAACCTGATCCAGGCTCAATCCGACCACCGCCGCCATTATGCCCGGCGCGGCGTCCGCGGCGGCCTGCATGGCCTGCCCACGGCGCGCGACGACCCGGAGCGCATCCAGCTCCTCCATGACGCCGGCCGACACGAGCGCCGCGTACTCGCCGAGACTGTGACCGCACGCGGCATGCGCCTCGATCCCGCGATCTCTTGCCACGCGCAGGGCCGCCAGAGACACCAGCGCGATCGCGGGCTGAGTGATGTCGGTGCGGGTCAGCGTCTCCTCCGGGCCTTCAAATAAGAATTTTTTTATCGGCATCGAAAGCGCGGTTTCGGCGGCATCGAACAATTCGCGCACCGCCGGCATGGCGTCGTAAAACGCCTTCCCCATGCCGACCGCCTGCGACCCCTGGCCGCTGAAGAGGAAACCGATTTTCATGGCCGGATCAGACCTTGAGCACCGCCGCGCCCCACGTGAACCCGCCGCCGAACGCGACGAAGAGCACATGGGACCCGGGCCGGACCCGGCCGGCTTCCTCGGCCTCGCGGTAGGCGATCGGGATGGAGGCGGCGGAGGTGTTGCCGTAGGACTGGATGTTGACGAAAAATTTTTCCTCGGGAATGCGAAGGAGCTTGGCGACCTGCGAAATGATCCGCGTGTTGGCCTGGTGCGGGATGACAAGATCAATGTCATCCAGCGTCAGATGGGCCTTGCTCAGGGCCTCCGTCGCGGCCTCCGTCATTTTCCTGCACGCGACCTGGAACACGTCCCGGCCCGACATCGCGACCGTTCCGCCCAGCGGGACATACAGATATTCTTGGTACTGCCCATCCGCGCCGATCAGAATGGACTTCAAGCGCCGGTCGGTTTCGGTCGCTGACAAAAGCGCCGCGCCGGCGCCGTCGCCGAAGAGCACGCAGGTGCTGCGGTCCTGCCAGTTCACGATTTTCGACAGCGCCTCCACGCACACGAGCAGCACGGTGCGGTGGGCGCCCGATTCGATGAAGCTCTTGATGATCGACAGGCCGTAGACGAATCCGGAGCAGGCGGCCGAAAAATCGAACGCCGGGATGCCGTTCAGGCCCAGCCGGTGCGTCAGGATGCAGGCGGTGGAAGGGAACAGCATTTCGGGCGTGGCGGTGGCGACGAGGAGGGCGTCGATCCGGGTCTTGTCGAAATTCAGGTCCTGCAGCAGCTTCTCGGCCGCGCGCGCGCCCAGATCGACCGACGATTCGCCCTCGGACAAAATGTGCCGCTGGCGGATGCCGGTCCGCGTCTGGATCCACTCGTCGGTCGTGTCGACCATTTTTTCAAGGTCCTGGTTCGTCAGAATCCGGTCCGGCACGGCGAACCGCACGCCCAGAAGTCCGACGCCTATCATATCTATTATGAAACGCTCCGCATGGCCTGCAGGGCCAGGATACGGTCCTGCGTCTTGCCGACCACGTTCTGCTCGACGTACCGCTTGCACACGCCCAGCGCGTTGTGAAAGGCCTTGGCGTTCGACCGGCCGTGCCCGATGATGGCGACGCCGTTGACGCCGAGGAGCGGGCATCCGCCGTATTCGGAGTAATCGGCGATCTTGAGCATTTCGCGGAACGCGCCCCGGGACAAAAGCGCGCCGATGCGCCGGACAGGATTTTTCGTCAGGGTTTTTTTGATCAGCTTCATCATCGTCTCCGCCAGACTCTCCGCTACTTTCAGGGCGATGTTGCCGACAAATCCGTCGCAGACGATGACGTCCGCGCGGCCCGAGAACAGGTCCCGGCCCTCGACGTTGCCGACGAACGGGATCGGCAGGCTCTCCAGAAGCTCGAACGTGGCCTTCGTCTGCTCGTTGCCTTTGCCCTTCTCCTCGCCCGTCGACAACAGCCCCACGCGCGGCTGTTCGATCCCGAACAAAAATTTCGCGTATTCGTCACCCATCACCGCGAACTGCTGCAGCCATTCCGGCGCGCAATCGACGTTGGCGCCGACGTCCAGCAAAATGGAAAATGACCCATCCATGCGCGGCAGATACGCGGCGATCGCCGGCCGGTGGACGCCTTCGAGACGGCCGAGGACGCCGACGGCCGCGGCCATCGCCGCGCCCGTGTTCCCGGCCGACACGAACCCCGACGCGCGCCGATCCTTCACCAGCCGCGCACACACACCCACGCTCGCGTTACGCTTGCCGCGGAGGACCGACGACGGCGCGTCCTCCATGCCGATCACTTCGTCCGTGTGTTCGATGGCCAGCCCGCGAGCGGACAAATCCCCGCGCACGCGGAGGCGGTCCAGCTCCTCGCGGATTTTGGGCTCGGCGCCGACCAGGATCACCTTCACGCCGAGCGCCTCGGTCGCCGTCACGGCGCCTTTGACGGCGGGGTACGGCGCGCGGTCGCCGCCCATCGCGTCGAGCGCGAGCGTCAGGCCGGGCATGGGGCGGCGGTGATCTCAGTCGGTCGATTCGAGTTTGATGACCTGCCGGCCCCGGTACTGGCCGCAGGTCGGACAGACGTGGTGCGGAAGAACGGGGGACTTGCAGTTCGGACACGGCACGGTGTTCGAGGGCGCGACCTTCCATTGGGACCGGCGGGTCCGGGTTCTTGCCTTTGAAAATCGTCTCTTGGGATTTGCCATTGCATGATTCTCCTTACAGCTTTTTCTTTCGCAGTATGTCGTTCAACGCCGACCGAAGCGGATGATCCTGGGTGCGCGATGTATCGAGCGGTGGGCACCCGCAGGGCCTGCGGTTCAGATTCGCACCGCACCGCGGACATAGCCCCCGGCAGTCCTCCCGGCACAAAAATCGCATGGGCAGCGCGAGGAGCAGCATCTGCCACACGTCGTCGTCCAGCACGACCCGCTCGCCGTCGTACTGGCTCACAAACCAGCCGTCCATCTCCGCCTCCATCGCTTCGGCCGTCGGGTTCGTCAGATACTCGATCTGGCGATCCGCCTCCACGGCGTACGAACAGCGCTCCACGCAGCGGCCGCACTCGATCGAAAGCTCGCAGCTCACCCGAAGATCGCCCACGATGTCCTCGCCGACGTTTTGAAGGTCGACGCTGACGCGGATCGGCTTGGAGGTGAACTCGATGCCCTCGAACGCCAGCTCCGCGGCCCGCGGCGTAAACTGCCGGGTCAGACTGCCGCCCGGCTCCCTTAACAACTTGACTACATTTATTTCCATTTGGGAAAGCGCCCCCATTCCGGCGACACGCCCCGCCGTCTCTTCCTCACCCGGCCGTTGCATCTTACACAGGACCCCGTTTTTTGTAAAGGATGCCTTTTCGATCAGGCGCCGCGGATAAATCTCTGTTCGGTTTTACCACCATCCCTCGTTTCCCATTACACAGGCCAATTCGGGCCGGACAACATGTGTTGTCACAATAAGCAAAGGAGGTGGATCACAAGTGATTCAGTCACAGTTTTTCAGGAAGCTGACATACGGGTTGGCGCCGGCATTGCTGATCGCTGTAATGGCCGGGACGTCTGAGGCCGCTTGGAAAGATTTCTTGAAGATCAAGCGCACGGAAGCTCCGGCCGTCAGCGAGAACGACAAGATTATCGAACAGCTCGCCGAGAACAAGGTGAGCAAACTCGGCCAGATGGAATGGTCCAGGGTCGAGGCTCTGCCGCCGGCTCTCGCGACGAAGGTCATCCTGGCAAGGGTTGGACCTTCAAAGGACAAGGCGATTGAAGACTGCAAATCGGCTCTGCGGACAGAAAGCAATCACTCGAAGTTTGTCGTCTACGCAACCGCGTTTCGGCATCCGGGTCTTGGCCGTCAACTGGCCAAGCTGGTCGACGGGTATTCCTCCGTCAAATCGGGAGTATTTCTGTCCCCGATAGAAAAGGCCGTTTTTCTCTCGCTGACCGCGACGGGTAATCTTCCGGCCGGTGAAAATCCCAGGGCACACCCGCTGGTCATGCAGCGCAACGCCGTCCTGTTTGAACTGCGCGATGGCCGGTTGAAGGAGTCGACCGTCAACGCGCTGATTCGCGAAACGGTTGGGTTGGTTTCCACGCTCAACTCTGATGGAGTTTTTTCTCCCGTGGTTCCGCGCGCGTCCGTCAACAACCTTGCGGCCGCCGGATATGCCG
>MFPR01000035.1 GCA_001784175.1 Candidatus Lindowbacteria bacterium RIFCSPLOWO2_12_FULL_62_27 | reverse complement strand
TTTCCCCGTGGTTTTACTGCACACGACGACGGAAGGGATCCGATACGACTCCCCGCCTGAACTGCCCTCGCCGACGGCAAGCGCTTGAACGTCCAACCCCTTTTCCTTGTCCACCGTCGCCGCCGCAATTCCGGACCGTGATGTGCCAAGATCGATCCCGATCGCCTTCTGATTTTTGGGTTTGAAAAACAGCATGTCGCCACCTCCCTTTCGTTTTGGGCTCTGTTGCCCTTCTTATTAAGGAAAACGAACGGGAAGCGAAAAACCGAACATGCCGGCCGTAAAAATTACGGCTCCTCGTCCTCCTCCCTTGAGTCCTCGTCGTAGTGGTCCATGTCCTGCTTCATGTGCTGAAAATAGGCGCTCTTGCCGCCGTATTCTTCCTTGCTCAGTTTCCAGAAAGCCTGCTTGATGTCGCCGTCGTAGAGTTGGCCCTTCGGGATGTCCTCGTCGTCGGGCGGATTGCCGCCGGCCAACAGACCGAACAGACTGCTGAAAAAGCCCATGGTCGTTCACCTCCTCGTTTTTTCCGGCTCAGCGGGGCAGACGCACCGTGAGACAGGCCCACACAAACCCGATCAATGGAAAGACGTACACATACAGCCCGAACCATAACAGTCCGGCGACGACGTAAGCGCACAGCATCACGAGAAATCCAAGTACCTTCCACATCGCGGGGCTCCTTGAGGACCCTGTTGTCCGGGAAGACCGGATTGCCTTCCATTGATGTAAACGGAGAGCCGGGCCGGAACCGAACATGAAATTCGGATATTCGGGGTTTCGCCGATGAATTGATCATGGCATCAGCCGTCCCTGCACCGCCTGCCCGGTCGGCGCCGGCGATTCTGGGCCGGCCAGCAAGGCCTCGCGGTACGGCTGGGCGGAGGTGTCGGTCGGCGGAGTGGCGCTGAGGTTTTTGTGTTTGTACAGCTCGGCGACTTTGGCCGAATCGCCGGTACCCTCGTAGAGGCGGAGCAACCAGGTGTCATCGTCCATGTGAAACTGACCCCTTTCGTCAATCGAATCTGACCCCCTCTGTGGCTGGTTTTAAGGGTTTGAGAGCTGCGCGAACCAGCAGCATTCGAAGGGGGGAGGTGCAGGAGGGGGGAGTGGAAAGTGTGGAAAACGTGGACAATTCGAGATTTTCCTGGAACGCTCCCGAAAAGTGGGTGTTGTGGCAATTTGAAACTGACCCCCTCCCACTGTCTTCCGAAAGGGGAGAGACGATCGTGGATATCCAGCAGGCAGGAGGTACATCGTTTTCCAAAGTGGTGCCATTGAAGGAGCCTCGGGAAGGGGAAACGACGGAGATGGTTCAACCGGGTCAAGCCAATTTGATTTTGGTGATGAGTGCGCGCCCGCTGAAGATCAAAAAATAGCCAGACTGTTGGGTCTGGCGAGGAACACCGCCATGAACTGACGGACCTCGGATTCATCTATTTTAAGCAGCGCAAGCTCGCTCTGGCCGAGGTGACACTCAAACGCGCGCTTGAGTTGTGGGAGACACATCGCCCACCATCAAAGGCTGATTGTTCAGACTTTGAAGCCCACGCCACATTGAGAGGAATCCTCGCCAGCTATTGTGAACTGGGCAAATATTTGAAAGCCGAGCGGCTGTTCGATTGGCTGTTATTGAAAATGCCGGATAAATACGCCCCTGGAGTTTATTTGGATTTGATGGCGGAAGACATCTCTGCCATGAGGAATGCTTCGCGGGACGGTGGCGGAGGAAAGAGGTAGAACGCCGCACGGGTAAAACGGAATGAGAGAGTTGCACGGGTTTGATAGTTGAGTGTTTCCGTAATAATGTCCCTGTTCTATGCAGACGATGGCAGGAGGCGGCCAACGAATAGCACAACGACTACATCGATGGTCTCGGATACCGAACACTCAGTTCGAGGAATTGGTGGAGGAGTATTTTAAGAGTGCGGATGCCGCCGATTTTTCGACTCCGTGGTTTGTTCAATTGCACCGTGAGACCGTCAGACGCATCTGGCGGCGGTTTCAAAGAGATGATGTTCAGGTATACGGTCCGACCGACGAGGACGTCCTTGACGCCGCACAGGAGGTTCTTTACAGGGGCTACAAGGGCCGCAACAGAAAAATCGCGCCTGAATACCGGCGTCGGGGGCAGACCCGAGCGGGCCGGTTCGTGATGACGCTGGAGACGGTGGCCGAGCGCTGCATGAAAGGTTCTCATCGAAAGAATCAAAGGGTCTATAAACCGATTGCCACAGCCTTCAAGATGGCCGCCTCCAAGGGGGAACTGATCCCCGTCAGCGGGTCGGTGGACCTGCATGGAGCGTCCGACCGCATGTATGTTCTGGCCTCCAGAGTCCGAATGCCGCTCGTCCCCATGGATTCCAATGCGCGTGCCTGCCTCGTCCGGGGGCTGGATGCGTGGTTTCAAGCAAGCCGGATACGGGAATTTCGTCCGAGATACGCCGCCGAAATCGTCAAGGCAGCGTTTGACGTTGCGGGCAATATCTACGAGCGGAAGAATGTCGGCCTTGGTACATCTACACTTTGCAATATCATCAAGGGTCTGTTCGACGAACGCCACCCGGCGTTCGTACCGGCCGAACGGCCGGATCCGGACGACCCGGCCAAAAAAGTGAATTTGCTCGATCTTGAAGCGGATCCGTTTGATCTTCAGGACGCAGTCGACTACAAGCGGCATGTCGAATACTTGGAACGATTGGTCCACTCGGGTAATTTCCTGACGCCCCGACAAATCGAGATTATGGCTTTGCACCACGATCCCAAGACGGGGCGTGTGAAAAAGGTGTCTGCCCGGCGTCTGGGTATCACCGTGGGTCTGCAGAATGCCCAAGCCACCGTGGAACGCCGGAACGCGATGGAACAACTTCGAAATGTTCTCGGCATTGAGCGTGGAGGCGCTCAATACTATGACAGGTATCGGGAATTGCTGGTCGGTGATTTTTGCAGGATTTGCTACGAGTATCAGAATATTACGGGAAAAGGACATTCATAATGATGGATGGAGAACAGCCGGTACCGTCTGAACGGCGCCGCGCTCAATGGAAGTGATAACACCATGACCACGAAAAACACGTTGAGGCGGATGGCCAAGACCGAAACAGAACCGGACGCAATACGGCCCGGACAGTTTTGGTCGGTCAAGTCCGGCCGGGACCTCTTGAGTTTTGTCGTGACGCACGCCGTGTGCGCAGATGGCTCGGCGGATGGTCCCGCCTTCCGGCTCGTCCCAGTGACAATCCGGCTGGATAAACTTGCGCCCGGTGATATTCGCATCCCCCCGGCAGAGAATGATCTTGACATCCCGATGGCTGTCGAATGCTGGGCTGAACTCCCGATGCTGACGGAAACGCTTCTCTCCTTGGAACACAGATTCCACGGGACGGTTCACGCATCAGCCATGCGTCAGGTTACGGCTTACCTGGACCGCGGGGGATCTGCCATAGACGCCGGGAATGTCGATTCGACCAGAATGGGCCCCCCCATCGCACTGATCGATCCGGAAATTCATCAGCGCAGGTTGGACGAGTTTCTAAGGTTTTCGTCATTGGCGGCGCCGGCCGTGGCGCGGATTTCAGGAATTGGCGAGCGCAAGGCGCGGACAGCGATCGTCGGCCAGTATCTTTCTCTGGACCCGTCGGCTCCTCGTGCAAAAGAAGCGAAAGACGATTATTATTTCCGGCTGGCCGCCAGGAAATTTGACGCATACGACAGTGATTACGCGCTTTTCTTACTGGACCGGGTTCTCAAATCGCATCCCACCTATCTTCCGGCGATATGGATGGACATTCGATGTCGCCAGGAACTCGGAATGCCGTCGGTCATCGGTCAGTACAAATTATTCGCGGAGAAATTTCCGAGACAAAAAATATGGAAGGTCGCTTGGGGCATGGCGACTCTGCAAGGTACTTTGAACCCCGACCGCAAGATGGAGGAAATGGTCCGCGAATGTATCGAGGACAGGCTGACAGCCGTGTTCGCCAGACTGCTTCTTGTCAAAATCCTCCGGCGAAGCGGGCGGCTGGATGAGGCGCGGCGCGAAGCGCGGTTGCTCGGCAATCTCAGGTCCAAGGATCCGTATGTCTACCGTATCGCCGCGATCGAAATGTGGCGAGTGGACGAAAAACTCGCCCTCCGCTTCCTGGAAAAATCCATCGCCCTCCAGCCGGCCGATCCTGTCGGTTACGCAAAGGTTGGCGAGGTCAACCGCAAACTCGGCCGGTTCGACGAAGCCGTTCGTTGGCTCCAAAGGGCGTATCTGCTTGACCCCCGTGACGTCGGCAATCTCAATGAAATGTCGTTCCTTGAGCGTGAAAGAAACGATTTCACCCGGGCCAAGGAGTGGCTTAAGCGCGCACTCGAAATCGACCCCGACAACGCGAGCACAATAGCGCAGATGGGATATATTTGCCGCGATATGCGCGCCTGGGATGAATCGATCCAGTGGTTCATGAAGTGCCATCAGATTATCCCAAAAAATCAGTGGGCGGTCAGGCAGATCGCCTATGTTTATCGAGGCATGAAAAAATACACCAAAGCACTTGAATGGATGGAAAAGGCGCACCGGCTCGACCCCCGCAATGTCCGCACCCTTCAACGTCTTGCGCGTGTCTTGCGTGACGTCGGCGACAACGGTCGCGCCGACAAGGTCCTCATGAAGGCCTATCGGATCGACCCGAGCAATTCATTTACCATTGGATGGGTATCGGATTCGTTCCGCAACCGGGGGCTGTACGAACAGGCTGTTAAATGGGCGGATATCGGATGCAAGGTCAATCCGTCGGATGTCCACAACATCCGCCGGATCGTCCGGCTCTGCATCTTGCTGGGCAGGTATGATCAGGCCGAGCGCGCCGCGCAACGTGCACTGGACGTCAAGGTCGATGAAGTCCGCACGTGGCTGTACTTGGCGGAGATCGCGATTTTCCGTGGACGGGATGCCGATGCCAGAATCCGCCTTGATCAGGTTCTCGCCGAAATCGCCAGGTCACCCCGGCCCATGCGGCCGGTCTTCGAGCGCTGGCCGCTTCTGACACGATCGGATGTTGAAAAGAGCCGGGGCAAGAGAGGTGGAATTCGCTCATCATTCGCAAGCTATGTCTGGATGTTGCTCGGCGGAGTCCACCTTCGCGCGGGAGAGAACCACGATGCCGCTAAATGCTTCCACCGCGCGCTCGCCGACGATCCTTCCAACGCTCATCCCCACCGTGGCCTGTCGCTGGCATACGAAGCGATGAAAGATGCCCGGCGCGCCAGGATTTACCGTGCCTTGTTCGATGAGGCTGCCGGATTGATGTCGCAAAGGAAACTCGCTGATGACTGGGTTGTATGGCTTGAGCCGCCACCAAAGGACGTGATTCGAATATCGCCGTTCGGCGCATCGCCGCGATATCCGAAACCGAGGAGCGCAGTCGCCGAAATATTGAGTTCATCCCGGTTCGAGAGCATAGACGAGCCAGTGAGAGAAGCCGTGTTCAACCAGGGGTAACCCGCCGCTCCATACCGTCCCCAGCCATATCAATAAATTTTCTTCAAAAAACAGAAATCCGAAAAAAAACCGCATTTGTATCAGGTGTGGTGGAACCGATGGGCCTGCGCGATGCACATTGGTTATTCGGAAAGGGGTGAAATCTTTCGTGGCTGACGAAGACGAGGACAGGGAAACCTTCAGGGAATGGGCGAGGAAGTTGGTCGTGCCTTCACCGAAAGAATTGTTCGATAAACTGGAGTCACTGGGGTATCGAGGGCAGGTGCGGGCCCGCCGGGCTTTGTGTCTCATGGCGCACCGGCATATCAAGCGCATCAAGCAATATGCGGCCGCCAATCAAGATGCTGGACATGCGGTCGTCGGCCCGCCGAAACTCAATTACCTCATGATGGGACCCACGGGCAGCGGGAAGACCCATCTGGTGGATCTGCTGTTTGTTAAAATTCTCAAAGTCCCGGTGTTCATCGCTGATATGACCAATTATTCACAGACAGGCTATCACGGTATGGATGTAATCAAGATTCTGAAGAGCCTGATAACCGTGGCTGATGGGAACCGCTTCAAGGCCGAGTGTGGTGTCGTCTGCTTGGATGAGTTCGACAAGACTGCCGGGAAACGCAGCGAATATCAGGATGTCAGCGGATACGGTGTCCAGCGGGAGCTTCTAAAGATGCTCGACGGCGCTCGCGTCGATGTACCTGAAGGGCACGACGATCCGTCCTTTCAAATGTCGACATCCCACATTTCATTTATCGCATGTGGGGCGTTCTCTGGATTCAAGACTGCCGTACGCTCCATTCATGGCGGGCCGAACATCGGATTTTTAGGTGCTGCGGACAAATCCGACTCCGAACAGATTGCCGCAGCTTTTACCGAAGAGGAGATCGATAACATCGAGCATTTTAAGAAATTCGGGTTTATGCCGGAATTGATCGCACGGTTCCGGCGCGTCGTCACGTTTGACCCGCTCGATGAACAGACGTTGCTTGCCATCGTCCAGTCGGAGGCATCGAAACATGCGGCGGCGGAGTTTGCAAAAGATGGCTTGCAGCTGAACATCGAGCCGGCGGTATTCAGCCACTTCGTCCACACTGCTGTGAAGACACAAATAGGCGCGCGTGGGCTCCAGCAACTCCTCGCCAAAGAACTCGAACCTGTGATGTACGACCTTCTGCCTGTAAAGTCTTCGACAGTTGTCAACGTCAAACTCGAGGAGGGTCGCGTTAGATGTGTTCCCGAGTCGGCCGGGTCAGGCGCCCAGGAAACCGAACTGGAGGCGGATTCGCTTGATGAGGACAGTGCCGCTGAGGTCAGGAAATTATCTTTCAAGTTCTTGATTACTTCGAACCGGCGAGTCGTCGCTGTCGATTATGAGTTGTGTCCTCAGGCATCCGAAGCCGGCAGCATACTCGAACGAATGGAGCCTCTGCGTGTCGTCCAACCTGTCTGCAAGGCCAAATGGACCGGTGCCAAAGCGGACAAACTCATCGAACGGGCCCGAAAATATCGTAAAATCGTCAAATCGGACGAAATCCTGATGACAGCGTTGTGGAATAATTGTATCGAAGACCAGATGGTTCAACCGGCACTTCGTGGGCCCTTAAATGACGTTTATCGGGATGCGCTCGCCTTCGACAGGGCTCACGGGCGGCCTGATCCCAAGATTTGGCGTGAGAGAGGGACGGAAATTGAGGAAAGTGTTGCTCAGACAGATGTCCATATTCTGACCGAATATGAACTTGAGCCTATGTTCTTCGCCGATGTGTCCGCCCAAATTCGATTTCGTTTAGCGAACGAGTTTGGCCTGATCCTTCCGCAAGTTGAAACAAGAGTATCTCACTCCCTACCGCCCCGTTATTACGAGATTCTGATCAGAGGCATGCGGCGAGGCCGGGGTGAGTTACGGCCAGATCGGCTGATGGCGATCGGCCCCGCGACAACGCAGTTTCGAGGTGACGTGGTGCGGGAGCCGGTCAGCGGGCAGTCTGGGATTTGGATCGATCCAGATGATGCTGTCAGGGCGTTCCAAGCCGGTTGTACCGTCTACGACCCTCCTACAGTCATCGCAAAACACTTGGAGCACGCGTTGCGCCAAAATGCCTGGTTGCTCGTTTCGCGAGAGCACACCGAAAGCCTTCTTGATATCGTCAAAGACAAGTGCGCCAGGCTCGCGGAGGAGGTCGAAAAAGGCATCGGAGCCAGGAAAGTCACATCCGTTTTGCGGGAATTGGTGCGTGAACATGTGCCCATCAAGGACATCACACTTATATTGGACACACTCCTATCGCTCGATTCAAACGCGCCCCTCTCGGAGATGGTCGAGCGGGTGCGGCACGTGTTGGCGCCCATCATCTGCGACCGCCTGGCCGGCACAGATGGAGTTCTCCATGCAATTGAAGCCGGTGTCGCAACGCAGGCGGAGATGAGTTCGCCGGAGGCTGCGGAGCAAGCAAAGTCGTTTTTCGCCGAGAGCATCGCCGCCACAAAATCTGTCGGCCGGCGGCCGGTTATAATCGCTCCACCAACAACCCGCCGGGCCATTTATGAGATTCTATCGCCGGAGAATGACGGCATCGCGGTCCTGTCGGAATCTGAAGTCGATGTGTGGCTTTCGTTGTCGGCAGGGCACCGAATCGTGACCGAAAAGATGTATCGAAAAGATTTTGATGGGGGTTCGAAGTGACCGTTATAGCCGCTCTGAATAAGAACAATCAGATGTGGATGATGGCGGCCGGCCTAACGTCCTGGGGATGGGTTTCCAGCACTGATCGATCTGATCCCCAGCGGAAAGGGGAACTGGTGTGACGATGGACGTTCGAATTCAACCAAAGAACGATTCCGACGTTCTCATTTTTGGCGGGACTGGTCCGGCGGTCGCGATTTCATATCGACCCGAACAGGATAAAACTCCGCGTGTCATTGGGAAGTGGTCAGGCAGGACCGCCAAGCATGTCATTCGGCTCGCAGAGCGAATCGGTCTGCCGAATTATGAATATGCGGGCCTCGCGCACCTTCTATGCAGAAAGGTCAAAGTTGATGAGGAGATACCATCCGAATATTATCAGCCAGTGGCCGAGGTGCTGGCGTTCATCTATCGAATCGATCGGCCGGCGCGGACCTATTTCTATAATGAGATCACCCCCAAATCCGTCGAACAGCTCGAAGTCAATATCGCCTACCATCTGATTCCCCTTGTAGATCGTGAACAATCGGGGCCCGACGGATTCCTTGATGCAGTGAGCAACGTCCGAACCCGGTTCGCCAATGAATTCGGTGTGACCCTGCCGTCCGTCCGTATCCGGGATGACCTGAAACTTCGGCCAAAGGAATATACCCTTCTCCTGAAGGGCAGGCAGATCGAATCCGGCACCGTTGAACCGGAGAGAGTACTGGCCGTGAAAACCGACGGGGGAGGGCATGAGATCGAGGGGATTCCGTATGTCGAGCGGCTGTTTCATGCTCCGGCCATTTGGATCAAGCCCGACCAGCGGGAACTCGCCGAGAAATCCGGTTATTATCTGTCGGAGCCGGCGGTGGTAATGTCCTCCCATTTGTTTGAATTCGCGGCTCGACACGCAGCGTCCCTTTTCTCAATGGACCAGACACAGTTGCTCTTGGACAAGGCAAAAGCAGATGACGAGCTGATGGTAGGTATGGCGGTCAATAAGTTCGGGCTCGACCAGATACACGCGCTGTTTCAAGATCTGTTGTCGGAACGCATTCCCATTGTTGACACCCTGACCATTCTGGACGCCTTTGTGCGGTCCGATGGGACTGATTCCCTCGGGGCTGTTCGCCGGGCGCTTGCACCGTCCATTTGTTCCGGCCTTCAGGGCAAGAACGGCATATTGCAGGTTGTTTCGTTGTCGGACAAACAGGAGAATGCCCTGCTCCGCAATATTCAGACAGTAAATGGCGCGGGCATCATCGAGTTTTCATCCGCGCCGGAAAAAATCGCATTTGAAGAAGAATTGGCAAGGCTCGGGGAGAAATATTATTCTGAAATCATCTTCGAAGTTCGTTCGCTCGAACTGCGTCGCCCGTTTTTTAATCTGGTCAACGCTTATGTCCCCGAATATTTCCGGAAATGTTTCGTCCTATGCCGGCACGAAATCCCGAATAACGTGCCCGTTCAATCGCACGATGGAACGATTCGTCGTCCCGTTCAATCCGAACCGCGTGCCGCCGCATCTCCGGCACGATTGTGGTTTGAAGAGGACACCGGGATGGTCAATTCCGTTGTGTCGGACTGGACGGACCTGCTCTCCCAAGCCGCCGTGGATGAAGTGGCGCTGTTCGACGCCATCTCCGATTTTTACGAAATCCACGGCAAACGCCTGCCTGCCGACATCGTCTATTGCTCGCACCCGGCCGCGCCCCTCATCGCCGCAGAAGTCGCCCGGGACTTCCAGCAGTCGCACACGCGCGAGGGCGCTTGCGGACGAGATCATCCGTCGTCCGATCAAGTGAAAATGGAGAATTACAACCTTCTTGCCCAAATCGGATTCTCGGGAGCGCCGGCCCGGGCGCTCTATTCGACATTTGGCAGAGAATCGTCCCAAATGTACCTCACGGCGTTGGGCCGGCATGTCACGGACGCGTTGAGCAGGCATCCCTGCGTGCAATCCCTCCACGCATTAAACGACGCGATCTTCATTGATCCGATGCTGGCCGGCGGGTTGAGACGAATCTGCAGCCAGGTTCACGACAGCGATCTTTTTCTGAAATCCGTTAACGAAGCGCTCGGCAAAATTATGAACACAATGCATTTTAACAGCAACGTTCCGGTTACCACCGCTGACACGCCGAATTTGACATCCGCCCAAAAATTCTTCTGCTACTGGGATCTCAAACGCGTGATGTCCAATCACATCATATTTTCGGTCCTGGCCGCCCGGCATTTTCAATCAACCGATCCCTGCGATGCCGCCTTGCAGGCCGAGCTTGAGCGAATCAGCAAAGAGGCGGCTTTTATGAAGCAGTTCTACGCAAGCGGAGGATGGACATTTCTTGCATTGGAGAAGACCGTTTTCATCGTGACGCGCCCAAAACAGATTGATGTGGATCAGACCGGGAATCGTCTGCATTCAGAAAGCGGACCGGCCGCGGTATTGAGCGACGGACTTGAGATTTATCGATACCGGGGGGTGGTTGTGCCTCCCGTCGTGATCAACGATCCGCAATCTCTCTCGGCCGAGACAATCCTGAACGAGAAGAACGCTGAAGTACGGCGGCTGATGATCGCGCGCAAGGGTCTGGCTTCGTTCATTCGCGAGGCGTCCCCGGCGGTTCTGGACGAAGACCGGGATACGGCGGGCAATCCGCGAAAACTCTATCGTATCTATTTGCAGGACGACGAGCCCATGGTGATTTTGCATGTGATCGATCCGGCGAAAGTGCGTCTGGGTCTTGCGGCCGATGTGTTCCTTCGCGTCCCGCCCGGGCGGGGCGATGCGAGACGCGCGGCGGGCGGAAAATGGGATGATCGCGAGGAATCACTCTGGGAGGATGCGGGAGGTGAGATGAAAACCTGCACCCACGCCGCCGCATGGACATTTGGATTCAAACCTGAAGAGTACGTCCCGGTATTGGAGACTTGACCGGCCGCATCGCGGCCTCACATCCGATTTGTACGGAGGAAAACGATGAGCGAGCAGTACCGACAGGGCGACGTTTTAATCATAAAAACCGGATCCCCGATGCCGGACAAACTCAAAGCGCGAACCGACCTGACAGTAGCCTACGGCGAGGCGACCGGACACCGGCATCGCTTCAGCGACGAATCGGCGGTCGCCCTCTTCGACGCGCCCGACGGCGATATCTACGCCGAAGTCACCGGCGACACGTCGCTAGTCCACGAAGAGCATGCGGCCATCACGATCACACCCGGCATCTACCGCATCCGCCGCCAGCGGGAGTACACACCCGGCGAGATCAAGCGGGTGGAGGATTGAGAGTGACCAACACAGGGCGGTTCGTATGACAGTCATTGCGGCAGTAAAAAAGAACGGCGAGATGTGGATGATGGCGGACAGCCTGACCGCTTGGGGGTGGATTGTCCGTACGGACAGGTCAGATGTAACAAAAATCACGCGTTTCAAAAACGCGTTAATAGGTTGCTCAGGCAACGTCCTGTTTCAAAATGTCCTGCGTTACTTCGCGGATAGGAAAAGGGATATGTATGAGAGCGCTTTCGATAACGAACACGATGTGACCGATTTTTTTCAGCACGTCTATGCCTTTGTCAAAGAGCGGTATTCGCTCGGTTCGGCAAAGGAGAATGAAATTTCGAAACTCAGCGACGCGTCGTTCATGGTCGCGACATCGCGGCGAATGTTTGAAGTCGCGGCAAGCCGGGATATTTGCGTTTTTGATAATTTTGCGGCCATCGGAAGCGGTAATGAAATCGCCTTGGGTGCCATTCACTCTTTATATCCGCGCCTGGAGAAGGCATCCGAGATTTTGAGACAGACATTCAACACCGTTTGCTTTTTCCACCGTAGTTGCGGCGGAAAAATGGAACTTCGTCATGTCTCACGTGAAATATCGAATGCCGGCCGTTCAAACACGCAGAGAAACAATGGAGCCGCCGGTGTCGAGTCCAATCATGGCCGCCGCCGGGTTGCGAGAACCACGGCACGATGAAAGTTGCCGCGAGGACCTGACGGATGGCTGACACCTCCGAGCTTGAGCGTCTCTTCGCCGATGAGCTGGCGTGGGCATTCCCGTGGCAGTTGGTCGACGACTTCGACCTTGTGCGTCTTGCGCCCGGAACGGCGATCTATGGAACTGCCGCCGCGCGCGAGAATCCGCGCTTTCGAGCAGGCGATCCGGAGGAGTTTCTGCGCAGGGCGCCGAACGGGTATCTCCTGACTGGATTTGGGCGGAGCGGCGACGGGGCGGGGACCTTTTATTACATCCGCGCCGACGACTGGGGCCATCTATTTTTTCGCTTCCCCTACGGAGGGCTTCCGTCAAGGGATCCAGTGGCCGAATCGCTGCGGATCCGCGAGTTCATGATCGCGTTTGTCATCTACGAGCCGTGGATCAAGAATCGGGCAACGCGGATTGTGGCTGTCGAAACGCCGGAGCGAGCGTGGTACGAAGCCGTGCTGAAGGACGGCCGTGTCGCTCGCTTCAATCGCTCCCTGTTCGATCAGCCTGACTTCGACGCTCTGGTCAGTCGCGAGGAGGATCTGGATCACGAATGGCTCAAACAACTGTATCGCAACTTGAAAGCGGCCGGATTGGATGTCCAAATCGCCATTCCCGACGCGGTTAACGTCGCCGCCGCATCCGGCGTTTTCATGACGGTCTGGCACGATGGACGCATCAAAGTCGAGCCCTTGCCGCCCATCGGCATGGATCGACCGGCCCGCCTGCGGCTGATCGAGCACTTGAAGGCGTTCGTGCGGCTGGGTTACGCGCGGCAGGGTGAGAAACCGGATCCCTCCGACCCCACGAATCTCGGTGGCTTGGAACAAGCCATTCTCGATTTTGACGACGAAGCTGAAATCCCCGACATCGACCCGCTCCTCGACAGGGACATCGACTCCCCCGACGCCCGCCTCCGCACCGCCGACGAGATCATCGGGCTGGCGACGATGAATGGATGACTCCCTCATGCCTCTGATCCCGATCCCCGCGGAAAAGGATTTCGCCGATGTCCGGGCCAGATTGCAGGCTCTTGAAAAGGCGTACCTTTCGCGGAAGGAGGATTCGCCATGGAGTACCGTCGAACGGCCTGACGGGAGACTTTTCGACGAGCTGTTGTCATTGTCCCGGGATGGTCTCAAACTTGTACAAAAAAACCGCGAGTATTTTCTGACCCACCACCTCTATGACGACGGCATGTACTGGTACCGCCTGTTCGAGTTGATCTCAGCATCAGCCGCTGGCGTGAAAAGGACATGCGCCCAGAAGGCCATCCAGCCGGACAGCGTATCGGAACTGATCCGCATCGTGGTCGACATGAGCGAATACGCAGGCGCGGTATTCTGCATCCGTGGCGAATATAGCGTCATGATCGATATCCACAAACGCAATCAGGAGGCACTGTCCACCCTGCTGTACGCATTCGAAGATGAACAGTATTTCGCCGCCGCCAAAACGCGCGAGTCCGAAATCGGCCTGAACGCAATCTTCAGAGCGGACAAATGCACGTTTGTTGAATTGTCGATTCGAATAGCGAAGAGGGGAATTGCGAACTACGAGCGAAAAGAAAAGCATTGAGAAAGGAGAGGCGAATGGACTGGGATAAAAAAAGGTGGGAGCACATCTTCGATGCAGAACTTACGTCGGCTGACGTCCCCGGCCCGACGGCGCACTGGGAGGAGATAGAGCCATTCGCGTACTCCTTTCGAGGTTTCCACCATTGGGAATCGTGCGAAAAGTGCGGAGAAATCGCGAACCGGATTCTGGGGGCATATCTGGATGACGGTAGCCTGCCCGACTCTCTGACCGACCTTCGCACCGCGCTGTTTTTCGAACAGCGGCGCTGGCAGCATTTCGGTGTAGAGCCTGACGAACCGTCCATGATATACATCCATGCACTGGTGGAAGCCATCCGGGGAATGTCCGGAACGGTGGGATCAGTGGATTGGGCTGTGAAAATCGAGGGGTTATCGACAGGAGGCGGATATGACAACACTCCATGAAAAGGAAAAACCTTTTACGAGTGGGGAAGAAGAGCAGTTTGAACAATTAATCGAATCAACTCCCACGGTCATTCCCATAGCTGACATAAACCCCAAGGCGCAGATCGCGGTACCCATCGGCAGGCAAGTACCCTTGGCGGGGATTGGATCGCTTGATCTTCTCTTTCTTGACGATACAGGTACCCTGTTGATCGTAGAATGTAAATTGGTTCAGAATCCAGAGCAGAGGAGAGAGGTCGTTGCACAGTTACAGGAATATGCCTCGTTTATAACAAGTCGTTGGAACGCTTCGAGAATACTTGAAATTGCAGATGAGCATGCCAAGCAAACGGGGTTGATAAGCTGGTTCCACCTTTTCAAAAATGCCTATAAAATGGCGAAAATTTCCCAAGACGCACAGATAGAGGAAAAAACCATAAAACGTAGAATCGAAAGAAACCACTTAAGAGGACCGATATTGATTGTTGCGGCCAATCGTTTCGAGGAACGTGCACTTGTTCTTGTTGATTATCTTAGACGGAATAAATTCGAGATATAACCGAAAGTTGTGGATTGAGTGATACAAAAAAGCGGCGTATCCTTCCGATTTGACCGGAGTGTCAAATCAAAAACCCGGCTCGAACCGGGCGAAGGAGGAACGCCGATGTTCAAAGTTACAACGTGGAAGAAAGAAACGCCAGAGGTGCAAGTCAGTTTGGATGATCTGGCCCGGTGCGGTGCTCGCCGGATGATCGTCGAGGCGTTGGAGGCCGAGACGGATGAATACGTCCAGCGACTGAAGGAATATCGCGACGCAAAAGACCGCGCGCTGGTGACCCGCAACGGATATGGCCGCCCGCGGAAAGTGCTGGTGGGGTCGGGTGAAGTGGTGATTGAGGCGCCGCGTGTCGTCGACGGGCGAGAAGGAAAACGATTCCGAAGCGTGGTGTTACCGCCGTATCTGCGGAAATCGGCAAACGTCACGGAGGTCTTGCCGCTGTTGTATTTGAAAGGTCTGTCAACCGGAGCTTTCGGAGAGGCGCTGAGCGCCCTGTTCGGCGATGAGGCGAAAGGACTGTCGGCGACCACGATCACGCGGCTGAAAAAAGTCTGGGAGGCGGAATATGAAGCATTCCGCCGGCGCGATTTGTCGCAGAAAGATTATGTCTATCTCTGGGCTGACGGCGTTCATCTGTCGATCCGCCTCGAAGAAGAAAATCTCTGTCTTCTGGTGATTGTCGGTGTGACGAGGGAAGGAGACAAGGAAGTGGTCGCAATCGAAGACGGCTATCGCGAATCAACGGAGTCTTGGGCAAGCGTGTTGCGGGATTTGAAACGCCGCCGCATGAAAGCACCGGTCTTGGCCGTCGGCGACGGCGCGCTCGGCTTCTGGGCCGCGGTCCGCAATGTTTGGCCGCAGACCAAAGAAAGCCGCTGCTGGGTACATAAAATCGCCAACGTCCTGGACAAACTTCCAAAACGTCTCCAGCCCCAAGCCAAGCGTTTGTTGCATGAAATTATGAACGCGCCGGATCGGGAAACTTTCAGCAAGGAAACAAATCGCTTCGAGGCCGAGTATCAGGCGAAATATCCCAAGGCCACCGAGTGTCTGCTCAAGGATCGTAAGGCCCTGGCCGTGCATTTCGATTTCCCGGCCGCGCACTGGAAACATCTGCGGACGACCAATCCCATCGAGTCGGCCTTCGCCACCGTCAAACTCCGCACGCGCGTGACGAAAGGCGCCGGATCCCGGACCGCCGGGCTGATGATGGCCTTCAAGTTGTTGGAGTCGGCGCAGAAACGCTGGTCCAAAGTTCACGCACCCGAACTCGTTGCACTCGTTCGGGACGGTATTCGTTTCATAGATGGAGTTCAATTTCAGGAGCAAGAAAGGATCGCCGCTTGATCATGCGATCCACAACATTTGACAATTTCTCAATAAATTCCCAATGGCCTGTGTCGAAGTGCGGCGATATGACTTCGGAAGAGATATTTACGCATGTGGTAATGTCAAAGCTGCTTGCCTCATGCAAACCCTTTCAGAAAGTCAACGGGCAAGTATCAACGCGGACGAATGGATTAATTTAGTAGACGACGAACCATTGAAATCAATTCGGCAATCATTTCTGAATTGGGCACAGGAAATTGAGGGGAAGGGACTGTGCAAGATTAGGTTTGGCTCGAAGACAATGATGATTGATCTCAAGGGGTCGGAAGAATCCATACTCCATGTTACTGACCGGGCCTGGTTCTACCTAATTGCGTTGAAAAAATTAGGCTGGGACGAAAGACGGATTACAGAAGTACGCAGTAGGCTGGAACATATTCTCGGGCTAAAGCTGACATCGAAGAAAGATCAATACCCATCTACGAACCTAACATTATTCGGAGACAAAGAAAAAAAACATCGTCTGTTTTCTTTTTTATCAACATTGATGGGTGAAATTGTAGAGACCGGTGCGACAGCCAATAGCGGCAAGGAGTGCTGAGGTGATGCCTGTCAGGTATCAACCGGGTCACTTCGTGCGGCATTCCAAGCTGGGAGTTGGCAAGATATTGAGTGTTCCGCATCACAACATTGTGGAAGTCTTCTTCTCCGATGATGTGGATCGACCCAGGAAAAAAATATCAACGGACAAGGTACATATGGAGTTGATTCACGAATCCGAGGCACCTGCGTGGCTTGTGAATCTGGACTTGGAGTTGGCGCGGAGGAAAGACCACCTGACCGCACCGGCCGCCATGCAAAAATTTCGGAATATTTTTAAGGACGGGTTTGACGCTCCCTCATACACCTCAAAGGAAAGAGATTATAAATGGACTGCACATTGTCTATGGAATGATTCTCTCAATCGTGAGGAGTACACCCGGTTGCTTTCTAATGAGGAGTGGGAAGAAATAGTCGTCCGCGCCCTTGCCGTTGAGGCAAAAACCAATCTTCTTTCCCCGTACGAAAAGATGCCGTTGCGGGATGCCCTGAAGACGTCTGCGGCCGCCAAGACGTTCTGTCGAGGACTGTATGATTTGATCTATGGAGATGATGGATTTGAGAATAGATTCGACCGTTTCACCGGCACTCTGGAGGCACTTCCGCAGCCCAAATCCTCCACCGTCAAATGGCCCATCCAAACATTTTTCCCTTTCATCGCCATGCCCGGCAACCATCTATTTTTGAAACCGGAGGTGACAAACCAAGCGGCAGAACGGCGCGGCTATCAGCTGAATTATAAGTCTGAGCCGAACTGGCTGACGTACAGTTGTCTTCTAAAATTCGCGCGAATCGTCAAAGATGAACTCGTCTCAGCCGGACTGAACCCACGCGATATGATCGATATACAATCTTACATATGGGTGACTGGGGACGATACATACTGACAGCAAGCAAGTGAAATCATAACCTCGGTTGGAGTCGGGTGATGGAGAGGAAACCAATGACGGATAGCGACTCTGACTGTCAAAACATATTATCCGGCGTGAAACCGGAGCCTCGGCGATGGAACCTGTTTCTGGACGTGGACGGCGTTTTGTTGGGCAAATGCGACACCCATTCGGCGGAGGTCGTTCGGGCGAAACACGTTCGGGAGTTTCTCGAGTTTGCGCTCACCAACTTTGAATGCTACTGGCTGACCACGCATTGCCAAGGGATTGCCTCAGCGGTTGTGGATCTTATCCGTCCGTACGGCGCCGATGACGTACTCGGGATGCTTTCGAAAATACGCCCGACGAGGTTTGTGACCCTCAAGACGGAGGCGTTGTTTGGAGATTTCTTCTGGCTGGACGATGCGCCCATTGCAGCCGAGAAGGCATGGCTGACAGAACACGGACTCCTGGACAGATGGATTGAGGTGAACACGAGAGAACGACCCGACGATCTTCTCCGGGCGATGGCTATACTGCGGGAACGGATATCATCCCCCTTATAAGCGCCATCGCCGGATGGTATCAGGTAAATTGCATTGGTAGTTCGAAGTCGAATACACATTGAGGTGATATAAACCATGGACGAAGAAATCAGAAACATCAAACAGCTCTGCGACCTCTTGGTCGACCCGGCATTTCTCTCAATCGAGAATAATCTAAAGTCTACGGGATTTCTTTCGATCCTCGGCACAACACACTTGGAACGCTGGCATTCTGCATTTCTCGCATGGTTGTTAAATCCCCAAGGCAGCCACAAACTTGGCGATTTCCCTTTTCGGCAGTTGCTTATTGCCATGTCATTGGATGATGGAGATGACATACAGAAGCGCGCGCGGATCCATCTTCCCCCCTTGGAATACATCGTCGAGGCGAAACTTATCCGATGCCGGGTGTGGCCAGACTCTCAAAGTACCGAACAACAGAGTGAATTGACTGTGCATCTCTCAAACACGCGAAATAACAAACTGAGCTTCGACGTTTGCATCGCCGCAGAAATGGAAATGAACAACGAGCATTCAAGGCTACTTTTCATTTGTGAAAACAAGGTGAAAGCTAAAGAGTCCAAAGATCAGACAATCAAGTACGCAGAATATGTCTTGGAGGATAAGCACAAAGATTCCCGAGATGGACGTCTGTTCGACGAACCCGAATGTAGTCGGGCAGACAAATTGTACCGGGCGCTCCTATTTTTGAGCCCCGATGCCGAAGGAAAAGAATCCCAAGGGCGCCGGGCCATGTCGCCTGATTTCATAACGTTCAGTTATCAACAACTCGTAGATGAGCTGCTTAAGCCCTGTGCCATGCACCCGTCTCTCTCGTCCCAAGGAAGTGAAATCATCCAAGAGTTTCTTCGTAATCTCGCTTCGTCGCCAAGTGATGCCGGATTCGGGAGGATTGCTATATCTCCCGCTGAAAGCAAATGGGTGGAGGAAATTATGCGCAAGGAGGAGCATTATAAGAAGCAATATAAAATATCGCCTCTGAACCTGCTTACTCAAATCAGAGTAGACGGTGAGGACGCACCGAAAAGTAGTGTTGAAGCCCATGGTACATCTCTGGTTTCCATCATTGATTTAATTGACGCCAAATTGCTTCGTGTGGGCGACCGCCTTATCTACAAGAGAGGAGATGTCGAAAAGGAGGTCGAAGTTGTGGACGGTGGGATAAAAGTCAATGAACATGTTTTTGAGGCTCCTTCATCCGCGGCGAAGGAGATATTGGGGGGGCGGGTATGTCGTGGATGGGACAGGTTCAAAGTAAATACTCCCGATTCCGATAGTTACAATAGAACGCTTCTTGAGTTGAGAGAGAAATTTCGTTCGACGACTGCAGACTCAGCCCTCGCAAATCCCTCCACCGCACCTGACGGAAAATTTATTGCTCTTGCCAAGGCGGTTTTAAAAGCTCACAGAGAAACTTTCAAGGTTATTGAGGAGGTCATTCAAGCCGAGCATATTGAAGACTTCGCGATACCATTAATCTCTGGGCGCGGCAGAGTAGTCACGTTAAGCGAACTCGTGGAACTGGGGCTTATTTTCGACGGCGAGCCACTATATTTCTTCCACAAGAAGAAATTCGAACAAGAGCAGGCAAATATCGTTTCCAAGTCCAATCGCCTCAGATACGAGGGGAAGGATTATTCAATTTCCGAGCTTGCGAAAAGGCTTTTAATGAAACATGGGCTTAAGACAGACGAGCATGGGGTGGCGGGGCCGCTCTACTGGCAAACGAAGAGTGGGAAGCGCCTACACGATTTGAACGAAACGGTGAGGAAAAAAAGAGGTGAACGGGCAACGTGATGACATTTACGTATCAACGTATTCTCGCCAAACGTTCACGCCATGCCCGCGAGAATCGCCTGGCTGGCATCCTATAAAATGGTCACAAAGAATTCCGAGATGAATCTACCCGACGTACTCAAAGGAAAGATAACCGTGTCGGAGTGGGATAATCTCAGAATAGACCGATTGGAGACCAAGGATCGCATGGATGTCATCGATGTGCTCAAGGCGATTAAGGTAAGTACCCCGAAAAATGAAAAGCGGGGGATTCTAAGGATGACGAAGGGACTGGTTGATGATCTGGCCACGATATACGACTAAGCGAGTTATCAACGATGATTATGCTTCATGAATTCAAAGGGGTGACTGAATCTTGAAAATCGAATGGGTTGAGTGGGAAGCCGTTCCTCAGGGATTGGGTCATGGTATTGAGATTCACGACCTGAAGCGGGCGATGGGGAACAGCTTGATAGCGTTCGTTCATGAATTGGAATGGACGAAGAATAATATGCCCCGCGTGACCGTTTATCGCATCCACCCCGACGATGTCACAACCGCCGGCGATTTGAAAACCGTTCGACGGCTTGTCGATGCAAAGATCAAAAAAGGGGAGATATTCCATGATCTTTCCCGCCGGTTCCGGGCACAACCGAACGCATAAAGGGGGGAGCAAGGATGGCGCGTCAACCACAACGGAAAAGGAACACAACCAACATCAAATCCGGGAATGCGCGCCTGAAGAGCAATCAAAAGGAGATCAAAGCGCACATTGAGACGAAGAAGGACCGTGCACAGTCAGAGAAGGCATATATGGATTTTCTTTCCAAGGAATCTAAGACCCGGATTATGGAATACCCGGACGCGTGGAAGAAGGCAGACAGCGAAGACGCCGAAGCAGACGATGAATAAAGGTGCCCTACGAGTCGGCAATGATATATATCCATGCACTGGTGGAAGCCATCCGGGAAGGAGTGTTGAGGTGATGCCGATATGCTGTATCTCGTAACCCGTTTCCATGAAATGGTTCGAACCTGGGCCGGCATCGCGCTGAAATCGGCCTCGCCGGTTAGAACTGTCCTTGTGCCGGCTGAACGCATCACCCAGGCGTTTCGGCGCGAGATCGCGGCCAACCCAGATTGGCGCAATCTCCTCATCGGCACGCGATTCGTGTGCCCTGTTGGCCTCGCGGCGGATATGCTGCTTCTCGCTGGAAATCCGGCTCGACCGGGCGCCGAGGACGTCGAGCCTGTCATGCTGGAGGAACTTTTCGACGGTTCCACCCTTGAAGGCAAATTGAAATATTTCGATATCGAACAACTTCGCACCGGTGCGGGATTCGCGGATGCGTTCGCGAGGACGTTTGACGATCTACGTTCCGCGGGAATAGACAGCTCCGCCCTCCGGGCCGCGGCCAAGTCCGCACCGGATCAGATATCCCGCGGCAGATTTCTCGACCTCGCAACCGTTCTCGACGCCCTCAAACATCCATATGCCGACCGCCACAAGATTCTCCGCAAAGCGGGGAAAGTCGCAGCCTCGTCAGCCGGAAGCGTATTCGCGTGTCTCCTTCGCGAGCCGGAGGAATCGGAGCTGGAGTTCTTGTCTTCCCTTCCGAATATAAATGCGGCGTTCCTTACCGCCAACCCGCGATACCCGGAGGATGAGGCGCGCATAGAGCAATTGGCCCGGCGCCTCGGCGGTCTCCCGGCCGGGGACCTGCAAAAAGAGGATTCCAAGCGGGATGAGATATCAATTCTCAAACGTTATCTTTTCGCCGATCCCAGGGAACTTGCGCGTTCCGGCCGGCCCGTTTCCAGAGGATCTGACGGCACGGTCCAGACGGAATTGCACTCGGGCGTCGCGGAGGAGATCGAGGCGGCGGTCGATTGGGTGAGCGACCGGATCGTTGCCGGTGTTCCTCTAGAACGGATCGCCATCATTGTGCCCGAATCCGACCCGCTGGCCGCCATGCTCCACGGTCGTCTTGCCCGTCTGCCATGGCCCGGTTCTGAAATTCCCGTTCATGTCGCAGGAGGTTTACCCGTTATCGACATGCCGTTTGGCCGCCGGATGAAGACATTGATCGATGCTCTCACCACTGGTTTGCGCGTTGATGAATTCTTTCACGTCCTGCCGTTCCTCAAATTCGACAGGCCAGTCGGCAAGTTCGAACGCCGCCATCTGTCCCACGCTGAATCCCGGGATATTGTCTGGGTCTGTGGAACGCTTGGCGGTTCGCCTGTCCGCCCCGAAAGCGCCGCCGAATGGGCACCAGGATTCGAACGCCGCATCGCGCATTTGGAGAAATATGTCGGTCTCAAGGATGTGCCGGATCGACAACAGCATGAAGCGCGGGAGGCCGAGCGTTACTGCGACTCGATGAAGGCGGTTCTCCCTGCTGTCCGCGCGCTGACTGGCCTTGCGATACAAGTCTCCCGCGAAGAACCGCTGGGTCTCATCTGGACGGCCATGAAAACATTCTGGGAACAACACGTCATTGTCTATGACGATTCGGACGCGCTGGGTGACCTCGATGAATCGCTCCGCCCTTTTCTTTCGCTTGACCGGCAGGGATATGACGCGCTCAAAGTCATCCGGCGTAGGCTTGAATCGCTCAGGCGGGCGGTCGGGCGATTTGGCGAGGCGAATATTTTTATCGGAACGCCGGACCGAGCCGCCGGGATTCCCTTTGACGCTGTCCGTATCATGGGTTTGGCGGAAGGCGCGGTCGGAGGTGCGGCCTCGGACGATCCGCTTCTGCCGGACACAGATCGAGAACTCCTCGACCGCCCGATACGCCTGTCTGCCCATCTCCCGCGCATTTCCATTCAGAACATCCATCGCAACGTCAATCACGCTGGAGTGCACGTGTCGTTCAGCGCCCCCCGGCAGACGCTGGATGGGACTGTCCATGAGCCGTCCAGTCTGTTCCTGGATATCGCTGCGGCACTGCGCCGGCCGAATGTCGAGACCGGCAAATTTGATCCCAAATACCTGCGCGCATCGTCCGTGCGGCGGGATTATTTCGGCCCCGGCATGTTGGAGCGCGCAGAAGGTTTCAAAATGCTGGTCGCAAGGCCATCGTCCAAAGATATTGGAGAATTTCTGGATGCGGATGCATCAACCCGCCCCGGCCCGCTCGATGGATTACTGCGCGAAAAATGCCCCAGACCCAAAAAAATGTCCGCTTCGTCTCTGGGAACTCTGCTGACCTGTCCGCACAAGTTCCTTTATGAAAAGTTGCTTGGATGGGAGGAACCGCCAACCCTGCCCGAAACGAATGCGCTGGACGCGCTTACCTTCGGCAAACTCTTTCACTCCGTCATGGAATCGTTTTTCACGAAGAACGGCGAGGATTTTTATGCGCATCGTCAGACGCTGAAGATGTGGATCACCACCGCCCAGCAAGAGGGCCATCGACAGTTTGAGGAACTCATCCGGTTTTACCCCCTCGTCGGCAAAGATTTCAGGATGGCCCAGCGCGAGAGGCTCGACGCCGATATCGACTCTATCATTCGCTACGAATGGGAGCGTGAGCCGCAAGTCCGTATCGCTTGCATCGAAGAACCATTCGGTGCCGACCACGCACTGGATTTGGCGGGCCTTCCGTTCAAGGGCTACATCGACCGCGTCGACATCGTCGATGGAAAATCTTTTGTACGCGACTTCAAGACGGGCCGGGCGCATGTCCGCAAGGAGAATGAGCCGCCCGATCCGGTCAGGGACGTGCAATTGGCCGTGTATTCTCTGGCGCTGACTAAACTGGCGAAGGAGAAAGGCATCCCGTCGCCGGCGGGCGCCGAATACTTCTACCCGCGCGGGGCCGCTTCACGCGCTTTTTTGCGGGAAGACTTCGCCGCGCTGTTGAAACATGGACGGGAATGGCTCTCCCTGGCCGCAGGCCTGTTGGATGAGAATTCATTCCCCCGGACTCCCGATAAAGATGATTGCCAGTATTGTGCTTTCAGGCCGGTCTGTGGAGAGAATTTCTTCTCCCTAAATGAAAAGAAGCTGGAAGCGGCTGGCGGGTCGGCTGCGAAATTCCTTTCTTTGAAAAGACCGCCAGAAGCCGATGTCCTCGACGAGGAGTCAGAGGCGATGCCCGCTCGGAATGCGTCCACCCCCAAATCCAAAAAGCGGGTGACCCGGCGTGCTGGCTGACGACAGGGCGCGCGAGGAGATCCGCGTTGAGCGGCGTAAAAACGTCGTCATCGATGCGGGCGCGGGTACCGGCAAAACCACCATCGTCGTAGACCGGTTTCTGAATCTGCTGGCTCCGCCGGACGGCCGTGACGCCGCGCCTATCGGCCAACTGGCGGCCATCACGTTCACGCGCCGCGCGGCGGGCGAGCTTCGATATCGCATCCGTGAGAAAATCCTGGTCACACTGGAAAGCGGTGGCCTGAAAAATGTCCGGCGCGATTTGCTCCAGGCCGCGTTGACCGGACTCGACAATGCGTTCATCGGGACCATCCATAGTTTCGCCGACCGGCTGTTGAAACTGCGCCCGACGGAGGCTGAATTGAGTCCCGCGTATGGCATCGAAGAAAATACTGACGAGTTGGTATCCATTACTTTCGACAGGCTTCGCCGGGCGGCCGAGGAACACAACCTGGCCGCGGAAGCCGGCATCAATGCCGGGCTGGCCAGAGAACTCGAAGAGACCGTCAATGATTACGTCGGTGCCGGATACGCGATTGAAACGACCGGAGGGACATTCGCGCAGACTCTCGGGCTTGATTCGCTCGTCGCCGCAATGATCGGCAGCCGCGATGTCAGGCCCAATTTCAGGCCGCCGGCCCGGCCGGATTTCACCGAGGTGTCCCGGATGGCGCTGAAGGCCGCCCAGTCAATCCGCGCTCTCAAATCAGAAAGTTCGGGGACTGGGAAACTCAAGCGACTGGCGTTGGACTTGGATCGTGTCGCGACCGCCAAGGGTGAACAGGCGGTATTAAAAGCTGTCCGACAGTTGCAGAGATTCAATTTCGCCGACTTGCAGAAGAAACGGGATTTTGCGGATGAAAAGGAAGGCTGGGAGCTGACGAAGAGTCTGCGCGATACCACCACCCCCGCGATTGCCGATCCCGTATCGCGGTGGATGTGCGGCAGACTCGTCCGGCTGGTTCCGGCGATATGCGGCATTTACGAGAAGATCAAACGCGAGCATGAAGTCGTTGACCAGTTGGATCTGCTTCTCAAACTTCGAGATGTTCTGGGTAAGGAGGCGCATCGGACGTTCTACGCCGGATTGTTCCGCCACATCTTTGTCGATGAGTTCCAGGACACGGATCCGGTTCAGGCCGATATCATCCGGCTCCTGGTCAGCGAAAAAGCCGGCGGCAAGCCGCGCCACGGCTCCATCACCATCGTCGGCGACGCCAAACAGTCCATCTACCGTTTCCGCCGCGCGGACATTTCGGCGTATGAGAAATTTCGCGGCTGGCTTGAAAAGCATGGCGCGCTGACCCGTTCGCTCACGACAAACTTCCGAAGCGCCGCGCCGCTGGTCCAGTATGCCAATGCGCGGTTTCAAGAAATGATGGGACTGGTCAAAGACGGGAGAATCTTCGATTCGGAAAACGGCGCGGTCTTTTACGAGCCTCTGGCCGAATTTGTTCCGGGCAAGAAAGCCGCCGTTCATCTGATTCCCATTTCAGCCGGGGACGACGTCAAACTGAAGGCAGAGATTGGTCGGGGGATCGAAGCTGAGGCGATTGCGCGCTATCTGTTGCATCTCAAGTCCTCGAATTTCATGATACGCGATGCGGAGACCGAAACCGAAAGACCCATGCGCTGGCGGGATATCGCGGTGCTGAGTCTGACAACGCCGTGTTGGAGAGGGATATTCGCCGAGTTCGACCGTTTCGGAATCCCCTATGCCGCCCGCGGAGGCTCGGTGTTCGGGAGTGACCCCGCCATCCGCGCATTTATTCTGGCCCTCCGATCGATTGCCGATCCCGATGACGGCCCGGCCATCGCCCAATATTACCGTCCGCCGTTCTGGATTCTTTCTATGGACGACATCCTCGGCAAAACTGTGCCTTTTCAGCAGGCGGAAAAATTGCTTGCCGACCTGCGTATGCGCAGACTTTCGCGGCCCGCAGTCGACACCGCCCGCGATCTTCTGGAACTCACACGCTGCGTTTCGGCCGTGCGGGGCAGTCCCAACGGCTCGCAGACATTGTCGAAGATTCAGGAGTTGTTGAATATTCTGGACGCGGATTCACGGAGTGGACTGGACTTCGATGCCGTCACGCTGAAATTACGCGCGTGGATCGATCACCCGCCTCAACAGGACGCCCCGGAACCGGTCACCGGCGATGTCGTGCGGTTCACGACGGTCTATCAGGCAAAAGGCCTTGAATACCCAGTCGTCGTTTTGGCCAATGCGTTCCAATCCAGCGCTCGCCAGAATTCGAAATCGTGGTTGGTGAGCAATGAGGGCGGCCGGGCCGAGGGTGTCATCCGGCTGGCCGAAGTGAAGGGCGAGGTGCCAAGAGATGCCGGTCTGCGTGACCGCGAGAAGGCGTTCGGAGATGCCGAGATGACGCGCCTGGCCTACGTCGCCGTCACCCGCGCCCGGGACCTGTTCATCCTGTTCCAACCTTCGTACGGCGGAAGCAAATCGTATCTCTCTCAACCACTCATGACCGGAGACGCCAAGACTGTTCAGACCATCGAACCATTCATCATCGGCCGCTTGCCAAAGTGGGCAAAATCCGCGAAGGAGCAACCGAAGTTTCGTCCGTCGCCTGAGGTTTCAACCGAAATGTGCGAAAAGAAGTGGGCGGCCGGTCTGGCGACAGCGCTCAGGCCGGAGGCTGCTCCACGTGCTATCACATCTCTCGCACGCCGCAGGGTCGAAACCGACATGGATTTGGCGGAAGAGTTGCGGAAAGCCAAATCCGCGGGGCGTTACGGGGCGACGTTCGGCATAGCCGTCCACCGCGCCCTCCAGATGCTGGTGTCGGGTGCTTCCCGTCCAGTTCAGGAAATCGTGTTTCAATGCGCTCAGGAATGCGGTCTCACCGAACATCTCCCCGAGGCTGTAGCCGATGTCGAACGCACATGGTCAGAGCTCTCAAAAATACCCGGCGACAAAATAGCGGAATTCCCGGTATCCGCCCCAAGCGCCGCGGGCCATCTGGACATCGGCTACATCGACTTGTTGTGCATCGGCCCTTCTGAAATCTGGGTTCTCGACTTCAAAACAGATACGCCTCCCCAGGGCAAATCAGCCAAGCCTTCGCCCATGTACGTCGAACAACTCCGCGCATACGTCGGCATCCTGAACGACTCCAGGATTTTCACACCCCGATCCATTCGCGCGGGTTTGCTGTACACGGCCACCGGCGAGATCGTCAGCATGTAATCCGGATGTGGCGAGCCCGACTACTGACTTTCTCGGCCTTTATGGAGCGGCCAAGCTGGAAAAGCAAATCCATACCATTGGCTTCAAGATCGCCTTCCCCAACGTCGTATGCTACTTGTCGCGTAGCTGGACTGAGTTATCGCCTCCGTTTACAACCCGGCGGTACGGCTCTTCACTGAATCTGCAAACCACGAGACAAACGACTTGAACCGGACCACGTCATCTTCGGTTATTCCCTTTAATCTCTTTTCGACGATGCGCGCGTGGCCCAGATCGCGTCTTCCGAAAGTACCGAGTCCGCAGGAGTTGAGGTTCTGAATCACCACATCCCATTCCGCCTCCGAGGAAGGAGCCCCGGGCTTTTTGATATTTCTGAGGACTCGAATGTACAGATCCTCGGGGTAGAGCGTAAACAGGCCGATCTCGCCAATCCCGAAGATGGCACTTCCCTCTTTTGATCTCGAACGGAACGGGTCCGATCCGGTCTCAAAGGAGCGACCGAACTTCAATAGGTCCTCCACGAGCTTCCGGGTGGACTTTCCCGTGCCATCCTTTGCATCGACCGACGCAAGGAACTCGTCCTCAGTCCACTTCCGATTCTGGCTCCCCGATTCTCTCGACCGCTTTATTTTTCCGCCCTTCCTGGCGTCGATGCCGGCGCAGATCTTCTCCTCCATCTCCACCAACACATCGGCCAGGGCGGGCAGTTTTTCGATCGCTTCCAGCTGCACGCGTCCTTCGCCAACCAGAGGCGAATCCGGCGAGACGCACCCGAGAAAGTTTGAGATGAAAGCGCGATGCTCCGGGGCCATGCGGTTGTCCATAGTCAGCACGAGGCGGTCAGTAGAAGCATGAAGGCAAACCGCGCTTCCTTTGGTGAGTAGAATCCTGAGTACGCCCGATTTGAACTGAAATCCCTTCCGGCCCCGGCTCCCCAATCGAATCAGGACAGATTCCACGTCGTTGTCCAAATCAAGGCCGCGGATGATGTGACTCGTCGGAAGCCTCATCGTATCCACGAACTTGGGTCGCTGAGGCTCGACGCGGTCTTTCGCCTTCGCCAATCCCGACAACTGTGCGAGCGACTTGAGTCCCAAGGTCTCACAAGCAGAGCGGTCCATGTCGTCCAGCCAGTTGCGGAACGCTTCGCCAATCCGTGCTCTGCGGTCTTCACAGAATCGGTTGAAGGCTCGGTAGACCTTGCCCTCGTTAGCCGGCGTGTCTGAGTCGGCCAGCGTGGACAACAACTCCCGGTACGCCGCAGCGCTGACCGAGTCTGCGCCGTCTTCCCAGAGCAGGTGGGCCCTTCGATTCGCGATCGGCTCTTTCAAGAGCGGTGCCATGATGTCGCCAAGGCCCGTCTCGAAGCTGTTCATCTCCCTGGAAATGTAGGTCAAGTTTCCAATATTGTTGAATGGGTGGGTACCGCCTCGCTGAGCGTCCTTGTCGTTCAACGCCTTGACCAATCGAGAGAAGGGTACCATGTGCTGCTTCTCGGGTTTGGCCTTGGCGTCAATGGGGACTTCCGAGTGTGTCGGGCACCGTGACTCAGGGACGTTGAGGTACGAGAAGTCGCGGGCGCCGTTGCGACGCACCAGCCAGTAGAGCAGCAGAACGTAGCGATCCTGAATCGAAGAAGCGCCTTCGAGTCCACGCGCTAGTTCCTTGCCGATTTGCCTGTCTGCAACCTCAATGAGCGGAGGGATGACATCGAACGCGTTCTTGTCCGGGTCGGCCGCGTCTGCCACGGCATGGGCGAGTGTCTTCCCGTTGATCTGTGCGAGAAAGAGCCTCAGGATCAACGTGGCCATGATCGGGTGAAACTTCGTCTCGCGCAGCCTGGGGTAAGAAATGAGTAGCTGGAAGACCAGCATCAGATTTTGGGTGTCGGGTAGGAACCGGAAGTCGTCGCAGCAAAGCGGGGACCGGAGCAGGTTGCTCACAAGTGTCAGCACCTCCTGCGTCTCGTCCCAGAGCGACTTCGCTTGCGCATCAGTCAGGTCTCGAAGCCGATGGAGAAAGCTCTCCTTCTTGGCAATGTCGAAGGAGAATGTGCTCTTGCCGAGCGAGTACCCGAAGTGGTGATGGCACACTTGCAGGAAGACGCGGATGAACAATTTGAAACCGAAGCTGCGTTCCCGCCCCCGTTTAAGGACGTCGTCCCTGTGGACTGTCCTGACAGCCTTCGACGACTCGTCCGGTTGATGAACAGCGGCGAACGTCTCCGCCAGACTCGGCCAAGTGGATGGCTGGAGCGCGACAAGCTTAGCGAATGCCCGCTCTTCCGTCTCAACGCGCTTACCACCCGAGTTGATGCGGTTGTAGAGAGCGACCACGTCGGCGACGTGATTCGTCTCGATGGTCGAGACGAAGAAACTCTCCTGCTTCATGCCGAGGACGCGCTCCCGCAAGGCTAGGTATTGCTTGGCCAATTCGGCATCGGCCACCGAGCGATCGGTCTTCCACGACATACACGCGTGGTAGTACTTGAGGTCATCCCAGCTCGAGTGGTGCTCGATCTGATGGAGTGGTAGGATGTTCGTACGAATTGGTGATCGTTTGTCCGCCTTGGTAGGGTCCACGGCAAAGAGGAACATAGAGTACTCCTTGCCGTGAGGTCGCAGAATATCTCTGAATCCTTTGACGCGGGTCAGGTTAATGCACCACACCTTTGCCGCTTTTGGGCTGTCGGACTGCTCGGGTTCGCTGGCATCATCGGCGCTTTCTGATTCCCAAACCGCCTCGTTCTGTTCCACGCTGTAGAGGCTGCGAATTCTCTGTTGCCCATCCACGACGAAGTAAGAGATGTCCTTCGTCTCGTTGCCGAGGAGATGTGTCCCGTTTGCGGTCTTCTCCGCGGTCTTCCAGAACACAAAGCTCCCGCATGGGGTTTGGTAGAACAGGGACTCAAGAAGTGCGGAGATGGAGTCAGGTCCCCAGACCAGCCCTCGCTGGAAGTGCGGAATGCCCAACTGCGAGGCCAGCTCCTGCACTTCCGCCACGGAGATTTCGCGCCCACCGTTCCATGTCATAGAAACTCCCCCTTACATCCTCTATTGTCCTCTACAGGTGGACAGGCCGCAGAATACAAATCGAGTATGTCTCCGCGTCGTGGAGTGATATTTCGCTGCCGAAGGAAGCATGAAATACTTTCCCAAAATTGCTTTTCGAGCTTGGCCATTCCTTGACGTGAATATAGACCGAAATCGAGCGATAAGCAATGTTTCTCGTAGGCGATGCGTGTCTGTTCCAGAACAGACACACATCGCCTGCGTTTTTCGGTTGTGCTGGCCGATATCGATCTGTTCGAGCTGAACCGTCTCGTTGTAGTCCTGAGGAAGCGCGGCGTACGTCCATGTCTGATAGGACGGATGCTCACACTCCCGCCGTCCGCCTCCGATAAACGTTGTCACCCCGGCAATCCGTCGCTTCAACATCCGTCCACTGTTTCAGTTCGACAATCACCGCCGTGTCGTTCCTGCTCCTGTCCTTTCTGATGATGATAAAATCGATCCGTTTGGATGTCTGAGGTATTTTAATCGAACCGCCGGCGCCCGAAGGAATGGACTTGTCCATCAGGATGTCAATGTGGACATCTTCCTCGAGATGGCGCGTCCTTACGCCGTCCGCGGGATGCGGGCGTTCGCGCGCGCCATGATGGAGCGCTGGGCAGAGGGGGAAAGGCAGGAGGAAGGCCGGATCGACTCCGAAACCGACGCGGTGCAGATCATCACCTTTCACAGCGCCAAGGGCCTCGAATGGCCGGTCGTCATCCCTATCAACGCGATGTCGGAGTCGCACAATGGCGCCGGCATCATCTTCGATCGAAAGGACGAAACCGTCCACGTCCGAAGATGAAGGATTATCTTGCCGCGCTGGGCGCCGCGCGCGGCGCAATCGTGTATATGACGAGGGGCGAAGTAGACGAGGTGACCTAAATCTGCACCACCACCCGCGCATCCTTATACAGAATCGCAAAATCCACGTTCAGCGTGATGTACGACCGGTCCCACTGTTTTGAAATGAGCTTGTCGCTCTCCACCGTCACGTCGTTTTCCGTGACCTTCACAACCGCGAACGCCTTGTCCAGAATCGTCACTTGGTTTTCCCGTCGACTTGTCGGGTCTCCGCGGCGACGACGCTCCGCAGCACGGCTCTCATCTGTTCGATCACGATTCGCCGGCTCTCCCCCGTCGCGCGCGGCGCCAGGTCCGCCCAAGCAAGTACCCATATAAATTTCTCATGGTCGGAGCCGAGGCGCTTGCGTGAGCCCGCCAAGCGCCGTCGTGCGTAGGAACGCGCACGTACGATATCGCTGAGAAAAAGTTTCATCGGTGCCACCTCCTGCAACCGTATACGTGCAGAGGGGTGAGACCCGTGACATCTTCAAACACCGGTCACGTACGGCCATGCTACTTCCGTAATCATTTTGGAGGTGGCTCCCATGTCCAACGACGACGCCGGAATTATCGCTCGGATACTGAAAGAGTTGATTGACGCAAAAGAACTGGCCGACCACGCTGCCCAGTCTCTGTACCTCTCCGACCATTCCTACTACGCGGATGCCTACCGGAATATTCATTTTGCTCTTCATGACGGCCGGACTGCACTCTACAAGCATGCCAACGTGAGCGCGCTGGGCTCAATCCTGAAAAAAATCGATGCCCTGACGGCGGAGCAGGGCTTGTCCAAGTCGATGGAGAAGCTGGCAGATCAGTGCCGCGTTTGCAACGACGTCCTGCATCGACTCTTACTCGGCTCCTCGGTTACACCGGTTGACATCTGCGACATCGATCCCGCTGCGCAAGAGTGCCGCCGGACGTCGAGATTGATCGCGAAAATGATCGTGGATGGCTTGGGGACAGCAGCTGGTGGAGGGAAGGCAGGACAATGAAAATCCTGGCGATCGGCGACGTGCACGGAGATTTCGACGCGATGGTTCAGCTGATGGAAGCCCACCAGCCCGACCTTTGTCTGCAGGTTGGCGATCTGGAACCCGTCCGTGATGAGGAGGATTTGCTGCAACTCCAGGCGCCGGCGAAATATCGCCGCGTGAAAAGTTTTCCGGCTTACTGGAGCGGAGAGAAGGAAATTCCCACGCCAACGATTTTCGTCGGAGGCAATCATGATGTGTTCGGACAACTCGAGGATCATGATCCAGGGAGAAAATTGTATCCGTATCTCATCCCGAATTTACAGTTTCTCGGCCGGTGGGGTGTCATCACCCTTTATAACGGCATTACGGTGGCCGGTCTCTCGGGAAATTTTTCCGAAGCTGATTATGATGAGCCGAGCGCTCGCCGCCGGCGGCGCGGAGACGCGACTGGCTGGCGGGCATCAAGGGAGAATTCTCATTTTCGGCGCGATGAAGTGCAGAGCCTGATCAAGGCGTGCCGGAACCGACAGGTTGATATTTTTCTTAGCCATGAATGGCCAGCAGGACTGGTCTCCGAGGAAGAAGCCAAGCGCCTGGCATCCCTGTGGCGGGTAGGTGCCCCGCAGATACTTTCGTACGGCAAGGATCCCATTCGCGAGATAGTGGATGCCGTCCGGCCTACCTACCATTTTTGCGGGCACAATCATCGGCGATTTGAGGGGCGGATCGGACGGACGAGAATCGTCTGCCTCGGGATAATCTCATCCGGTGCCGACGCGTGCTGTATCATTGACGTTCCGCAGAAATACGAGCCGGATCCCGGCGTCTGCAGCCCCCTCGCAACTATCCGCCACAAGTTCCCGCATGATTACAACGAGAAAATGGCGAAGATCATGCGGAAGTTCCGGGCCGGTGAGGAGATCACCGACCAGACTTTTTTGGACATGGGCCTGAACCCCATCTCGACGGCGCCGCTGGAATTCGACCCGTGGAATCCGCGGAAGCGGCAGACTAGGTTTTTTTGATCCAAAATAGCCGGAACCTGTCACACTCCACGCCGCCTCCACGTATTGGAATATCATGAGCATGAAAATAGTTCTGATCGCAGACACCCACAACCAACACTGGAACGTCAAAATTCCGGACGGCGACATGATTATCCATGCCGGAGACATGTCCGGTTCCGGAACGACATCGCAGGTCGAGGATTTTCTGGCTTGGTTCCGTAAGCTTCCCCATCGGCACAAGATTCTCGTGGCCGGCAACCATGACTGGCTCTTTGAGCTGAACAACGATCAGGCCCGGCAGATGGTGCGGGGAATCGTGTACCTGCAGGACGAAGCGGCCGTCATCGGCGGGCTGAAGATCTACGGGACTCCGTGGTCACCGTGGTTCAATGACTGGGCCTTCAACTTAAACAGGGGAGAGCCACTCCGGAAAAAGTGGAACTTGATTTCTGCGGACACGGATATACTCATTACCCACGGCCCCCCGCGCGGGATCGGCGATCTGACTGATCGGGGAGAGAATACGGGGTGTGCGGATCTCCTGGAAGCCGTGCGTCGCGTCAAACCGCGGTTGCATGTGTTTGGCCACATACATGAGGGCTACGGAGTTCACAGACGCGATGGCATGTCGACGATCTTCGTGAACGCATCGGTTCTGAGCGTGGAGTACGATCTCGCCAACAGTCCGATCGTCTTGGATCTTTGAAAGCGCCGCAAATGCCATGCGTGACCAAACAGGTGCTCAGGAAAGGGACTCGATAATTCAGACCATAGAAATATTCCTCGACGATGAGCGGCCGAGTATCGATTCGAAGGATTCTCAAAAAAGGCCATGACGATGCCGTGTGACAAACTCCTGATATTCGACCTCGACGAGACGTTGATCCATACATCGCTGTCGCAGCTCGACCGCCCCGCCGATTTTATGTTCGAGACGTATCATGTCTATCAGCGGCCGTTCGCCGAAGAAATGATCCGGGTGCTCGGGGAGCACTTCGACATGGCGGTCTGGTCGGCCGGCAGTGAGGATTATGTGAATGTCATTGTGGCCAGGATTTTTCCGGCGCTGGAGAATCTGAAATTCGTCTGGAGCCGGAGCCGTTGCAGGATGCAGATGGATCCGGAGACCATGGAGGAAGTCGCCGTCAAGAATTTGAGGAAAGTCAAACAACCGGGACACCCGTTGGAGAAGATCCTGATCGTTGAGGACACGATGGCCAACGTATCGAGGAATTATGGCAACGCGATATACGTGAAGCCGTTCGATGGGTCGGAGGTGGACGACGAACTGCGCCGACTCTGCAAGTATCTGATGTCGATCAAGGACGTCCCCGATGTCCGCAAAATCGACAAACGCGGTTGGAGGGGCGCCGGCCATTAAATAGGGGTGGGCAGGGAAATGTATTATTCTTGTTGACAAATTCGGCATAAAATAGTATTATCTAAAATATGGATAATATGAGCGTCGCGGCGGAACTGTTGGGCAGTCGGGTCAGAGCGGTCGTCCTCAACGAATTGCTCCTTCACAAGTTTTCAGGCAGCGCCAGGGCACTGGCCAAGCGCGTTGGGTTGGCCTATTTCCCGGTGGCGCGTGAGTTGGAGCGGCTGGTCAGAATGGGGTTTGTCCATCGCCGCCGTCATGCGGCCGCGGGACATCACGAAGCAGCCTGGGATCAGCCTGTCATGCGATGCTTGGCCGATCTCCTGAGAAAATGTTCATTCCGGCGCGAGTCCCGAATGCAGGTGAAAGACAGGGATGCCGTTGTGGCTGCATTGGCTGAATATGGCGCCCCTATCCGCCGAGCCGGAAATATGACGGCAGGCAAGCTGATGCCTCTGGAGGCCACTATTGCAAGTGCCGTCATCTTGTCCCACAGAGAAGCCACGGTACTGCGTGTCCTGCCGTGCTTCCTTGCGCAGGTATCGGCCAGATTGGACTGGACTCTTCTGCGCTCTGAAGCAAACCGCCACGACGTTCGGCACAGTTTGGGAATGTTGCTGGATGTGGCCGGAAAACTCTTCGGCCAACCGAATCTCAGGGCGAGGGCCAAGGAGTTCCGGGATCGACGTCGGACTCAACCAAAGCATTATCTTCCAACCGAAAATCGTGCTGAAAAGGTAATGGCCGAGAAGAATACGCCATCGCTGATCAGGAAGTGGGGTTTTCTTCTCGATATGTCCGAGGAATCGTTTCGGCGTGTCATGGACAAGCCTCCCGACTTGTCCAAAAACCATGGCTCAAAATAGTTGAGGAGGAGACTGGATCATGTCCAATAATGCCCTGTTGATTAGAAACGTCAAGTCGGTCACGCGAAGCCACATCGACGAAGCGGCGCTTCAGGTTTCACGGCTCCATGACAAGCTACAGTCACCGTCATCAAATGGAACGGACCCGGAATCGCTTCGATCGGAGTATGATTCTGCTCTCAAAGTGCTGTATGAAATGAGCCTGTTTCGTTATGTCGATGGAAGCATGTCTCCTGGTGCCGTCGGTGGGAAACTAGTTCTCGAACTTCATGACAGCGGTTCGGATATCAACCGCGCCTTTTTGAACGCATTGAGGAAATGGGACCGGCGCCGGCCCTTCGTGCCATACCTTCGTAAAGTGTTGCGGAACTCCGTCCACGATGCGTTCCGCCAGCAACTCGGGCTCCGGTGCAAGAGCGGACGCAAGTCCAGTTCAAAGAAGCCAGCGACGGGTCTGCCCCCCAAGTCTGATTCTCAGGACGTCGGACGTGCCCGGATCGTATTTCCGCTGTCGTCTGATAGGTCTGACGACATCCTGAATAGAAAAATCAACGCATCGGATGCGCTGCGCACGGCTATGAACGCGCTTTTTGATTTGTCCCCGGCTGACGTGACCTTTCTGTGGATTTTGAGATTTTTTGGACGGATGACCTACGAGGATATCGCAAGGCGGTTGAACACGATCTTTGAAGGGGCTACGGATAACGGCCTTGACCGTATGCGACTGTTCTATTCTGCGGAGAATCTGCGGAAGAGAATGGAACGATTCACAAAGTCCACAGCAGCCCAATTTCAGAATAACCCGGATTTCAGGGAGGCCGTCAACAATTTCCTCGCCGAGGAAGAGATCGGAAGCATCGGTTATTTGCCGACGGAGAAGATCGACGAATTCATCTCCCTGGCGAAAGATCAGCTTCTGAGCATGGAAACTCGTCTGGCCGTTGTGCAGGAGACCGTGGAGGCGCATGCGGCCCCGCGAGTACTCCGGCAAACGCTGGAACAGGTGTTATCCGATCGCACAAGGAGCGAAGTCCTCAACCGGATGCCTGGATTCTATTCGATGACACAGCGGCCGTTTTCATTCGCGACGCCGCGGATGGCCAACGAGAGTCCCGACGATCCAGCACTGCTGCGACTCTATCAGGACTACCTGAATGGTCATTACAGCCCTGCTGAGTCGTTCGCACGGCGGCGCCATTACAGCGAGCGCGTCCGAGTATTCAGAGAGCTTGTGGCCGAGGAGGTTTCCCAAGCAGCGCCGTAATATCGTTCCGGGGTATCCACGGGTCCATGGGAATGCGGTATAGAAATGGTTTGCCCATGTTCCGGTTAAATTTCGAATTCCGTCACGTCCACTCCTTCCGTGATCGTATTCCCATTAGAAATCGAATACGCGGCGGGAGGAAACCCATGGAACGGTTGCGCTCCAAGAAAAAAGAAATCGACTACGACGTGATTCAGAAGATCCTGTCTGAAATTTGCGGCCCGGGGTATGACGTTGAGTTCAGGCGCGAGATCATGATCGTGCGGCCACGCGAGGTGGAACCACCCGAACCGGAGGACGTCAAGAAGTGCAAATCCATCGGCGATTATTTTTTCGAGAGCGCGGGCGGTCGTCCTCGAACCGAAACAGGGCTCATGAAGAACAATAAGCGTACCGAGTCTCCAGGTTCAAATAGTTCGGACAGGGTACAGGCCACCAACGCCGTGGCGGGTTCAGGAACAGACATGAAACTCCAGAGCGGGGCAAAATCAGCGGGACAAGACACCACCGACATTTTGGCAGTTGAGGCGGAGCCGGTTGAGCCGCAGAAGGTGGACGACGATCCCGACGACGAGGAGGATCCGCCGGCAGAAGACTATTCGGCGCCGTTGCGATTGGAGGTCGGACTCGATAAAAACGGCGACTGGGTGTCCATCCCTGAACCCGGGTGCTATCAAGGGTTCTGTACAATTGGGAGTCCCGGGACCGGAAAGACTGCGGGGGTGATGTTCCCGCTCATGCATCAGCTCATCGGTCATCCGAGTCGTCCCGGTGGGCTGATTCTGGAGGTCAAGGGAAACTTCATCAAACAGGTTCAGATTTACTGTAAGCGATACGGACGGGAGAATGATTTGGTCATTCTACGGCCCGGCGGTCAGTACACCTACAATCCTCTCTACGAGAACGGAAAAGCGGACTTTATTGCCTCCCGCATTACAGAGGCAACGGTCAGTCTTTCCGGTGGGATGGATCCCAGGGATGCTTTCTGGATCAAGAGCGCGGAGGATGCCGTCCGCGGGATGGTTGAACTATGTCGGCTGACGAGGGGTTATTTCACGATGGTAGATATTTTCAAATTCGCAACGGATGCTGAAGCCTTGGCGGCGGAGATGACGGATCTGGATAAAAAGTTGGAGGCCGGAACGGTTTCCGACGAGGACGCGGAGGGCGTGGATCTCTGGTACACCCAGTGGGTCGGGATGGAGCAAAAAATGAAAGGGAACATTGTTGGGGAGATGACACAATTCGCCAACCTCTTCGTGTCTATGAAAGAGTTTCGAAAAACTTTCTGCCCTGCGCAGAAGGATGTTTCGTTCGCCGGCTTTGAGGACGCCATCAACAAGGGGCAAATTGTATATCTGATGATGCCTCCATCCGAATTCGGGAATCCATCCGCTTCGGTTGCGACCCTCCTGAAGCTGGCGTATTTTGACACAGTGTTGCGCCGGGTATCCACAGAAAACGAAGGCCGAATCCTTCGACTCTATCAAGAGCTGACGCTGGCACAGACGGATACAAAGAATCTCGAAGGCCAGTATAGGGCGTTGAATGCCACACGGGCGGGGGCGCCGCGCCTGAGCCAAAATGAAATCACTGAAAAGATGGCGCTGATCGACAATGCCATGAAGATACGAAAATCGTTCGAGAGCCAAAAAAGTGTTCGGCGGAAGGCCGTGCTGGAAATAATTGTAAACGATGCAAAACTCGTAGTTCTGGAGCGCTTCACAAAATTGTCTGAGCAAGACGCGAATGGCATTCTCTCAGGTGCTGGGTATCAGGAGCGGGATGAGTGTTGGAATCGTATCCAAGCCACCTGTGAGGAGTGGCTCAAGCGCCAGAATGCCTGTGCCGGCGTTCAAGGCGTTCTCAATCGCCGCCGGCCGACGTTCTTCGTCTGTGATGAGTATCAAAGTTTTGTGTCGGGCGGAGGGATGGGTAGCATGAAATCGGATAACACGTTTTATGACAGAGCCCGGGAGTCGAAGTGCATCAATATCGTGGCGTTTCAGGACTACACTTCTTTATTGCAGAAACTTCGGCCCGACGTCGTCTTCAACATTTTGTCGTGCCTTCAGAACAAAATCTGGACCAGATTGGAGTGCCCGTATTCGGCGGCCGAAGCATCCAGGACATGCAAGTTGTCAGAGGATTCCAGCTTCAAACCGTCGGACTTCATGAGTCTCGCGGCATTCAGCGCGATCTGCAAAGGTAGCGACGGCTCCAATGTCGTGGGGCCGCTGAAAATGGAGTTGGTCAGGCACTACGAGCAGGATCGGCTACCGGGACGCGTATTATGCTGATTTGCCAACATAAAATCTAGAATTTGAGGTCGAATGACACTCCCGGCAACATAACCAAAGGGGCAAGCTGTGCGCAAAGAGAGGAAAAAAACAGAGACATATGGGCAAAACAAGACGCCGCAGACGGCCAGCCGATGTCGGGACCGGGCGGCTTTGCGGTTATTGGTAAAATCCGTGCCTCTCTCCTATAGAATAGACGGGCCGGTTCAGCGAGAATGTTCACTTGGAGGGCGTATCCCGTTTCTTCCAAACTGGCGGCATAGGTCGGGTCCTCCATGGCAATCCTATTTGGGCGTTCCCGTCGGAGGCTACCGGCATCTAAAATGCGGAGGTTATATGGTGTCTGGTTAGGATTGGCATTCATGGACCATCTATCTTGTAGTGTAATGTTGGGCTACCATGCCAGTTCGAGATGATGAAAGAGCCCTGATACTCGCGTAATCCCTACATTGTTAGAATATTGGCATGAATTTTTGGGGGTCCGATGTGGCAAAATATGCCTCTTGTTGCAGAGTATTGCAGAGTATTGCATTCTGTTTTTTCTGCTCATTATGTTACCGGATATGGTCGTATATATTACGCATCAATTCGCTGCAAAACTTGCGCACGCGCATTTCGATCCGCAATATTGTGATGAGGCTCGGCGGAAGAATTCAAACGCCGTTGGGCGAGGGAGGATGCAGTGGTCATTAATTGGGAGAAATGGGATAAGAAATATCACGAGTCCCAAGTGAGCGCACAACGATTCATGGACTACCTGACGCCAGCGGAGCGCGCCGAGCTGCGGCGCGAAATTAGCGTAGCTGACCACTACCATCTGCTCCGCTCGTGCCCCGCATTCAAAAATGCGAAGCCGGCGGCACCGTCGTCGCCGGAAGTTCCGGCGGCGCTGATTGCCGACGTGCTATTTCCTTCGGAACGGGGGCGGCGCTGATGCAAGATTTGCCCTATGTGGAACTAAACCTCGGATACCTCCGAAAATCGAAAACGCAAGAAGACAGACAAGTCAGCAGTATTCCAGCGCAGGAAAAAGAGTTGTGTGATTTGTCGGAGCGGCACAGCAAAAAAATCGACAAGTTTTTCAGGGACGAAAAACGCGCGAAAGAGCCCTATGAGCGGGACGAATTCAATGCGATGGTCGAGGAAATAAAACTCAGCAAAAGCCCCGTCGGGCTGTGGACGTGGAAACCAAATCGATTGGCGCGCAATGGGCTGGAAGGCGAAACAATCGTTTACCTTCTCAAGAAAGAAAAAATTGCATTTATCGCCACACCACGCAAGATATTTCTTAACACAATTGATGACCGAAAACTGCTGAAGGAGAAATTCTCAGAGGCGGAAATAGAGAACGACGAACGGGGTGAAGACATTCAACGGGGTAAGCGTAGCGAAAGGGACATGGGGAAGTGGACGAACGGCGCTGCACCTTACGGTTTCAACAAGAGCAAGGAAACGAAACACCTTGAGCCAAACCCAGTCACAGCGCCGATAAAAGCAGAGTTCTATTATAGATACGCCCACAGCGAGTTGATCAGTAGCATTGCGGGAAACTTCCATGATCGTGGGATTCATATTAAGCAGCATCGCATGAAGGACTGGACGACTGAGACAGCGCTCGCAACCTCCTGCGGCCACATCGCCACTGGATACCGCAAGAAGGAGATAATGATTATCTGCCGTAATGCCCACACTGCCCTTATCGATGAAGAAACCGCAGAAGCATGTCGTGTGCGCCGCCAGCGTGGCGCAGACCGCTCTGGCGCGCGCCAGCCACGCACTCGCCCGCCATCTCCTCTGAGGGGGATCAAGGTTCGGTGCGGCGAGTGTGGTAATGCACTGCAACTGCATAGAAACAAAAGCAAGCACGGGACATTTAGACACCGTGATCCAGATCGGCGGAGGGAATGCAACAATACCCTCCCTGCGCGACCCATTCTCGAATTGTTGCTGGGGTTCTTGAGAGTCTTTTCAGTACCAGAGCGTTTCCTATCACTGCTTGCCGAAGTCCGTCGCAACCTAGCCGCAAGCATCAATGCGGAGAGACTGGAAGGTGCGAAAGCGGAGCGAGATGGCGTTAAGAAGCTTCTTAAGGCTGCACACGATGAACTCGTACCCGTGACGACGGATAAACTGCCTTTGACACCACTCTCGGATCTCTCCCGGGAGGAGATTAGACAGAGGATAAAGAATATCGAAGAGCGGTTGAAAGGTATTGAACGCGATATCAAGTTACTGGAAAATCATCAGCAAAATGAGATCGATGCATCGGTGGTCGCGGCGCGTCTTGCTGAGCTCGTACAAAACGCCGACCCGAGCGATGCCAAAGCGTTATCTGAATTGTTTCAACGTCTCATTGATTTTCTAGTTATAGGAGCAAAAGATGCTCCTCCAAACGAGGGTGGGACGCAGCCCGTCATAGTCAACAGCAAATATCAATCACTCATGGATTTGAGCACGTGGATCACACGCGACGATGTAGGCAAGCGCAAGGTGTGTCTAAACGGCGGGCGGCATTCGCCGCCCTCACCCGCGCCTGATCATCTGGGGGCGCGGGTGCGGGAACGGCTGGTCGTTAGACGACATCCGATCCCCCCGCACCCCCCTGGAGATTTTGAGTTTTTGAGTTTATGAAAATAAAAATAGATTTTTTGAGTAAAATTCAGATTTTCCGACCAGGGGGTGGCGAGATGATGGTTTCGGAGCGGCTGCCGAGTTCACAGGAGCTTTCGACGCGCGGCCCGAAGATTTTTACAAAAAGAAATTTTTTTCTGACATAGGAGATAAAATTCATATTTACCCTGATCGTCATCTCCTGCCGTTTCGATGAAACGTGAGCGGTTGATCTGGAGTCTATAGGATTGAGAGAAACATATATTTAAAATCATAGGACTGGCAGGTAAAAACATGGCTATTAAACTTCAGATAAAATCAGAAATGGAGCGGGGGGATCGGACGTCGTCTAACTTTGGGTTCCCGGCGGGCGGCATTCGCCGCCCTCACCCGCGACTTGTCATCGGGGGTCGCGGGTGCGGGAACCCATGGTCGTTAGCTGACATGACCGGAGGTTCGATAGAAAGATATGATTAAAAACCTGAGGATACCCCGATATAAAACCATTATTCCCGATTCTGAAATCTCGGACGGGCCGCCACCCGTGTTTGCCGATTCTGAAGCGCGCCCGGAAAGGTTTTTACAAAAAAGAAATTTTTTTTCAGACAGGGCAGATAAAATTCTATATTTCCCGAGTCTGACGTTTGGTCGAGAAAATTCGGATGCTTCACGCGGATTCGTCACGTGGGGCATCGAAATTTACAATCAGATAAAAGGATTGAGCATATT
>MFPR01000034.1 GCA_001784175.1 Candidatus Lindowbacteria bacterium RIFCSPLOWO2_12_FULL_62_27 | reverse complement strand
CCCCGCGAACGGCGTGGCCGCCTTCGTGTCCCACGTTCCACTTGATATGGAATACGTGAACATGCGGTTCGTCGCATTGTTGATCATGGCGTAGAGCGTGTCGCCCGATCCGGGATACACCATCGCGCCGCCCTCGTCGACGCCGGCCGGAGCGTTTGGCATGGCGGTCCACGAATTCCCGGTGATGGAATACCCGTAGAATAGATTCGTGCTGTTACCGGCGAACGTGTATAGGGTGTCGCCCGAACCGGGGTACACAAGACCTGCGCCGTTATACGCGCCGCTGGGGATACTCGACCGTGTGATCCACGTGTCCCCCGCGGCCCAAGCCGGAGCCGGGAAAGTGAGAACGCAGTAATGCAACAACGCGGCAACCCCGGCCAATCGCAAGATCCTCTTGACCACCATCGACATCTTTGAATTCCCTCCACCAACCCCGCCGTCAGGGGATGGGCGCCGCGCGAGCGCTCTCCCCACACCGGACAATTGTGGCCTGAGGCCGGAGAAAGTCAATCGAAGAAGAAGATGTATTTTCAGAGATAAATTCGCCTTTTAAGGCGAATTCGGGGGCTTTGTCGGAATCCGTTGACGCCCGGGACTGATTTTACAACTTATTGAGAGATCGTTTTCAGATTCACATCGGTTTTCCCGCCCGCCGGGGCCGCGTGCGGCGCTCATAGAGTCATGCCCTATCTGACAACCGCCAGTTTATCCACGAGCTTGTTGCCGCTGCCTTCGGGTTTGTAGCAGAGCTCAGGGGTTCTGGATTTTACAAATTAGTATTGAAATTCCTGTTTTGTAAGGATACGATATTGGCGCGAAGGGAGGTCGGGCATGATCCAACGGACGGCGGGGGCTCACGTCCTTGCCCTGTCGAAAAAGTTTCCGGTTGTTTCTCTGACCGGGCCGAGGCAGTCGGGGAAGACGACGCTCGTCAAAAAGCTGTTCCCCCGGCATGCCTACGCCAACCTGGAAAGGCCGGACGAACGGATGGCCGCGGAGGAGGACCCGCTGAGGTTCCTCCATGCCCATTCCCAAACGGGCCTGATCATCGACGAGGCAGAGAGAGTTCCCGCCCTCTTCTCCTATCTGCAGAGCATAGTCGACGATTCGGGAAAAATGGGAAGATACGTTCTCACGGGATCCCAGAACTTTCTGCTCCTTGAGAAAATCAGCCAGTCCCTGGCCGGCCGCGTGGCCGTTTGTCATCTCCTTCCGTTGACCCTGTCCGAACTCAAACGCGCCAAACTTGACTCCAACTCCCTGGACGAGGCGTTGTTCAGGGGAGGATACCCCGCCCTGCACGGCCGGAACATCAAGCCGGAGGATTATTTTCCCTCCTACATTCAGACGTACGTCGAACGGGATGTGAGAAGCATCAAGAATATCGGGGATCAGAGCGCATTTCAGCGGTTTCTCAAATGTTGCGCCGGCCGCGTCGGACAGCTTTTGAATCTGTCGAGCGTCGGCAGTGATATCGGCGTCAATTACAAGACCGTCCGTTCCTGGATGTCGGTGCTGGAGGCCAGTTTCATCGTTTTTCTGCTGCAGCCGCACCACCGCAACTTCAACAAGCGCGTCGTCAAACAGCCAAAACTCTACTTTTACGACACGGGCCTCCTCTCTGCGCTGCTGGACATTCGTTCCAGCCGCCAGTTGGCCGGGCATTATCTGCGCGGAGGCATATTCGAGTCTTTTGTGATATCGGAATACCTGAAACGCCGATTCAACGCCGGCCGGCTCCCCAACGCGTATTTCTGGCGGGACAATACCGGCCATGAAGTGGACATGGTTCTGGAAGACGGGCATGACTTGCACGCCGTTGAAATCAAATCCGGCTCAACCGTCACCGGGGATTTCTTCAAAGGACTGGATTTCTTCGCGCGCATTTCAAAAACGCCCGCCTCGGCCCATTTCCTCGTCCACGGGGGAAACCGGACCGAGTCCAGAAAACACGGCCATGCCCTGGGCTGGCAGAATCTGGATGATCTGAATTGAATGTTTCCCGCCGGATACGGCCCTTGGCTGTCAGAATCGTTCGAAAAAAGATAGGGTCGAACGCATCATGAAAGGCAACGGCGGTATGGCTGTATCGCGGCAATTGAAAACAACTCGGCAGGCGGCTTCGCGGGTTGCGCAAAGACATGGGCGTGACCCAGGCGGATCTTGCGCGCCGTCTCCATCAAGTTCTCATCGAACGATTGCCAATTTATCGACGAGCTTGTCGCCGCCGCTTTCGATCTTGTAGATGTACACGCCCGAGCCGACCTTCTGGCCGTGACGGTTGGTCGTGTCCCACACGACGGTGTTCGCGCCCGCCGCGCCAGTGCCGGTCAGCTCGCGCACGAGCCGCCCGCTCGCGTCGAATATCTTGATCTTGACGTCGCCCGCCGCGCCCAGGTTGTACGCGAACGTCATGTTCCCCGTTGTCCCGTCCGGCCCCGGGTTCGGGTACACGAACGTGTTCTCCTTCGAGAGCGGCGCCGCCAAGTACGGCGCGAGGAATTCGGGCGCGCCCAACACGAGCGACAAGGAGACAAGGGGACGTTGAGACAAGGGGAACGATACAGAAGAAACCGTGCGTAAATTCACGGGGCCGTTGGGGGCGCCGATCAAATACGCCTCATAGCCGCTTGGCAGATTCTCGACGTTGTCCCACGCGAGCGTGACGGCCTGGCCGATGTCCGACGCCACCATCACGTCCCACGCGCGGCCCGCGTCTCGCGCGTCGGTCGCGGTCACGGGTTCCGAGAACAGCGCCGCCATCCATTCCGTTCGTCCGTTCGTCCGTTCGTCCGACCGTCGGACTGCTAGTGCGACGTACCCGCCCGCCGTCGCCGGCGGCTCGAAACGGCTCGCCGCCTTGGCTGCCCCCGCGGTCGCTTTCACGCCCACATAATTCTGGACGTCCCTCGAACCTCCGCCACTCGCCATGAGCTGGATCGCCCAGTCGTTTTCGCCGCCCGTTTTGTGATTTTGTTTGTAATACGCCGACAGGGTTCGCCCCTTGTCCCCTTGTCTCCGAGCGTAGCTCGTCCCCTTGTCTGCCCGATATGCAGGCGCCTGATTCAATATCTCCACCGAGTCCTGCGGCTCGGCCGGGATGGGCATGATCAGCATCTCGACGGCGGAATTCACGAGCAGCCAGAATCCCGCCATCGGCTTCATCTGGACCTGCGGATACATCGCCGTGTCCGGGCCCCAGTAGTACGTGCTGTCGTCCTCCGACCACCAGTAGGCCGCATTCTGGATGAGTCCGGAATCTTCCGCCTGCTGGGGCGTCAGCGTATCAAGGTGTTCCGAATCGGTCGGCCGGAAAAACCGCACGGACTTATCCCAGTCGGTGAAGAAGAACTGGCCGGTCCCGACTTGGTTCCAGCCTGCGATCAGGCTCACAGCCACCGTCTCTGACGGGCTGGTCAACCCCGGCGTGATGCGCAGCGTCCCGCCCGCGTTGCTCTTGATCCAGTACGCACGCCCGCGTTCGATCACCGACGGCGCGTAATAATGCGTGCCGCTCGCGCCGGCCAAGCTCGTGTTTTCATTCGTCCCCGCCTGCCACTCGTAGATGTCGGCGTCGGACAGATAAGGCGTGATGGCGTCTGCCACCGTCGTCGCTGCCGGCACGCCGTTGTATGACCACATCTTCCATCCCCGATTGTTGCCGGCCGAGACTTGGGCCGCGAAATGAAGTTTGTTGTTGTAAACGTAGAAGTCCTGGGTCAATCCCGACACGCTCGCCCGGACGCGGTAGAAACTGCTCGCCGTCGCCGACGACAAATACACCGTCGTCTGCGCGATGCCGGAGCCGTCTGTGTAGGCCGCTGCAGGGGAAATCCCGGCGTCGTTGCCGGTCGACGGATACGTGACTTCAAATGTTACCGCCTCACTCGGGACGCAGTTGCCGTTCGCGTCCAGCACATGGACGGCCAGCACAGCCTGTTCATACGTGTCCGCCAGAATGTGCGTGTCGACAGACTTCTCCATCACCGCCGGCGCGCCCGCAGTCACCGTCACCATCACCTGATCCGTCGCACTGTCAAATCCGTCGCTCGCGGCCAGATCAAAATAATATGTGGCGGCAATCACCGGCACAAATGTCGGATTGGCGGCGAACGAATCCGACAACTCCACCGACGGCCCGCCGGTCTGCGTCCATGAATACGAGATCATGTCGCCGTTCGGGTCGCTCGACGCGCTCCCAAAAATCTGCGCGGTGGCGCCGGCCGTAACCGACGTGTCCGGTCCGGCGTTGGCCGTCGGCGCGGTGTTCAACGCCGTCACATCCAGCGTGTCCGTCGTGGTGTCCGTGCCGTCGAATACCTCCAGCGTGACGACGTAAACGCCGACAGAATCGGCGACAAAACTTGCGGCCACCGAATCCGCGCCGCTGATGGCCGGCGACGTCGGACCCGAGACGATCGTCCAGAGATAGTAAAGCGTGTCGCCGTTCGAATCATACGAGGCGCCGCCGTTGAGATTCACCGTGTCCGGGTGCGTCACAGACACCGTCTCCGACCCGGCATCGGCAACCGGCGCCACGTTTCCGGCCGAGATCACGACCGTGTCGGCCGATGTGTCGATCCCGTCGCCCACCGTCAGTTGAAAAATATAATCGCCGAGATAGGCTGTGTCCGAAACAAACGATACGTCGGCCGTCACTGAATCCGGAGACAGCGTCATCGCCGGCCCGGCAAGCTGTGTCCAGAGATAAGTGACGGCCCCCTCGACATCGCTCGATCCCGAACCCGTCAGATAGGCGGTGGCGCCGGCCGCGATCGCAGTGTCCGACCCGGCGTCGGCAACGGGCGCGTCGTTCACCGATGTCAGAGTGACGGACACGACCTGCGATGCCGTGTCCTGTCCGTCCGTCAAATAAACCGTCAGGTTATCGACGCCATACGCGTTCGCGGTGGGCGTGATGTCCAGCGTTTCCCCGCCGGTCACGCTCGCCGACACGACCGTCCCGCCGCCCGTCACGCTCCACGTCAGCGGGTCGCCGTCCGTGTCGCCGGCGTATGACGACAGGGCGATACTCCACGGCGACGTGTCCTCGGAGTCCATCTGGTTCGCTATGGCCGGCGCGATGTACGGCGCGTGGTTCAGCGCGCTCGCGCCCACGCTGTCGCTGAAGAACGACTCGTTGATGAACGCCGCGCCGTCATAGGCCGTGAGACGGTAACGATAGGTGTGTCCCGCAATCACGTCCGTGTCGACCCACGAACCAACCGCCGCCGCGACATATTTCACCGGCAAATTCGCCCAGTTCGGCGTGTCGAACGAATCCACCAAACGGTATATCTTGATCCCGGCCAAGTCCGACAAACCGCCGCCGTACTCATCGACAACCGGATCCGACCACGTCACCGTTACCTGTCCGGGCGTCCCCCCGTTCGCCGACGCGCCGGTCGGCGACGAGGGCGCGAGCGAGTCGCCGGCGAGCGATGTATCCACAACGCCGAGGCCGTACGGCGAGAATTGGACGAGATTCGAGCCGGATGTGTCGATTAGCCTCAACTCGATGATGAACTCATCCGTCGTGCCCCACCAGTTCCGTTGAAAATCCTGCGCGTTGCCGCTGGTGTTCAGCACGGCGCTGTCGGGGAATGTGCCTCCAGGCAAGATGTTGTTTCTGGCAAACCAATTCGATTCCGAGCCGTCGGTGACGTACACCTGATACCCGGCGTTTGAGGAGATATCGTTCTGCGAAAATACGTTGAGCGAGGAAGAATCCAACAAGACGCCGTCCTGCTGATTGCCGGCGATGCGATTGCCTTTCACCAAATTGGCCGTGCTCGATGCCAGTTCCATGCCGTTCGACGCATTCGAATCGGCCGTGTTGCCTGAGAAGCTATTGCTCGCGCACGACCGGACTTGAAATCCCGCGCCCGAGTTGTTCGACGCGGTGTTGCCGCTCCACATGCTTCCGACGGAATTCCAAAGTTCAAAGCCGTTTGTGCCGTTCGAACTGCTGTAACAATTCTGTATGGAGTCGCCCGACGTATTGTCGATGTAGACGCCGGCGGTTTCCGTGCCGGTCGCGGAGATGTAGACCAGCGTGTGGTTCGTTCCGCCGCTTATGGCGACGCCGAACCACTGATTGTCCTTGGCCTCCACGCCCTCGATATACGCCCCATTCACATTGTCGAGCCGCAACCCGGAATAGCCGTTCCGAACGCCGAGTTTTTCAATCCTGACATTCGCGCAATTCTGCGCGTGAATGACGGGATCGCCGGTAGAGCCGGCACTGATGACGGTCGCGCCGGAGTCAACGCCGGATATCGTGATATCGTCCGTGTCGATGACCGCCGTCTCCGTGTAGTAACCGGCGTCGATGTAGATGGTCTCGCCGGATGCGGCCATATCAAGCGCTTTCGCGATGGTGCGAAACGGCGCGCCCGCCGACCCGTCGCCCGTTCCGTCGCTCCCGGACGCGCTCGTATACGAGTCGCCCGCCGCCGACGTGTCATTCACGAACCAGGCCGGGCCGTCGTACATCGGCGGCGTCGCGCTGACGATGGAATCGGAATAAAACGACTCGTTCGGCGTCGTCGCGGTGTCGACGGCGGTAACGCGGTAATAGTAAGTCGTCCCAAGCGCGACGGACGTGTCGATGAAGTTGTCCCCGGCGGCCGTGCCGATTGCTTCGACCCAATCGCTCGTGTCGCCCGTGAGCGACCGGTAGATGCGGTAGGAACTCACATCGGCCGCGCCCGCGTCGCCGTCCTCGTTCGCCGTCACCGCGCTCCACGTGATCCGCACGTATCCCGCGCTCACCGGCGCGTCCGCCGCCACCGTCTCCGGCGATTCGGGCGCGACCGTGTCCGCGCCCGCGGTCGTGTCCACGACTCCGATGCGAAACGGGGTGAACACGAGCGTGTCTCCGTTGGTTCCCTGGTACACCGTCATCGCCAGAATCTCCGCCGTGTCCGTACTGCCCCACCAGTTGCGCGTCAGGTCGATCACTGCCGGCGCGGCGGTCGGGGCGATATAGGCGCTGAGGGGCGGATTGCCGGGCGCGTAGGAGATGTTGTTCTTCGAAATCAAGTTGGCCGAAGATGTCCCGTACCAGAATATCTGGTACTGAGTGTTCGACGCGATCAGATTTTGAACCATGATGTTGTTCGAGCTGTTTCCGATTTCGACGCCGTCCATCCCGTTGGCTGTGATTCCGTTGTTCATCAGGATGTTGTTGTCGGAACTCGCGCTGAACTCGACGCCGTTGGTGGTGTTGGCGCGGATGGCATTATCCACGATCGTGTTGTTCGAACTTCCCGCAAGATAGATGCCGACGGTGGCGTTCAGCATGGAAACGTTTCCGGACACCGCGTTGTTCATCGATCCCCCTCCAAGGAGAATGCCGTAGTCCGAATTGGAGGCGGCCTCGTTGCCGTTCAACGCAGTGTTCGCGCACGCGGACAGCCATATCCCATAGGAGGTGTTGTAATCGGCCGTATTGCCGCTTACCGTGTTGCCGGTGCAGCCGCTCAGGTAAATGCCGAAGGACGTGTTCGAAAGGGCCGCGTTGGCGGCGATGATGTTTGAATCCGCATTCGGCGCCGCGTAGATGCCTGTGGCGTTGCCGGCGACCGAGTTGGAATTGATAGTGTTGCCGGTCGAATTCGCCTGAAGATAAACGCCCTGCGCGCCGTTCGTGTCGGCGATGTTGCCGTAGATGTTGTTGTAAGAACTGCCGGCGATCACAATCCCGCTGCCGGTATTGCCGCCGGCGCTGTTGGTCTCCAGCGTGTTGTTGTTCGATCCGCTGTCCAGATAGATGCCGTCGCCCGAACCGCCGTCGGCGTAGTTGTTGCTCAGGGTGTTGTTCGAAGCGCCGAGGAGATGAATGTTGATGGCCGAGTTCGTGGAGACGCTGTTGTACGTCAGCGTGTTGAAGGCGCTCGCCTCCAGATCGATCCCGTTCGGGCACGAGAACGCGGTATTGCCGATGAGGGTGTTGGTGTCCGACCCGTTTGTAAGGCGGATGCCGTTCGTCGAGCATCCGAAGATGTAGGCGGTGGATATGGTCGAGTTCGTGACCTGGTTGAACAGGACGCCGTTCAAGGCGTTGACGACGCCGATGTTCTGGATCGAAAGCCCCGTGCGTCCCGTGGCGGAAATGCCGTCACCGCTCGCGCCCACGTCGATGACCGCAAGCGAATTGTCCGCGCCGACGAGCGTGAGGTTGTCGGTGTCGATCACGACCGGCGCGGTGTACGCGCCGGGGTCGACATAAATCGTGTCGCCGGACTTGGCCATCAGAAGGGCTTTCGTGATGGTCGCATACGGCGCGCCCGCCGACCCGGCGCCCGTCGTGTCATCCCCGATCGCGCTCGTGTACGAGTCGCCGGATGTCGACGTATCGTTTACATACCACGATGGCCCGCTGTATGCGACGGCCGCCGTCGCCCAGTATGTATCCATGGCGAACGACTCGTTCACAAACGGCGCCGTGTCCTTCGATGTGAGCCGGTAATAATAGGTGTTCCCGCCCGTCACGTCCGTGTCTATCCACGTCGTCTCCAACGCCGTCGTCTGCCGGACGACGTAGATACCGTCGGACCAGTTGGACGAATCGGGCTGGTTGACCAACCGGAAGATGTTGAGGCCGGCGAATCCCACCGTCCCGAGGTCCGAATCCTCGTTGATCGTCGGATTGACCCACGTGAGCGTGATCTGGCCCGGCGTGCTCGTGTCCAGCGTTACGCTTGACGGTGATTCAGGGGCGACCGTGTCGGCGCCGGCCGCTGTGTCTACAAGTTCCAACCTGTACGGCCGCCACACACTCCCCGACGGATCCGCGATCTTCTCCGCAATCGTCACTTCATCCGACGTGCCCCACCAGTTGCGGGCGAGGGTCTGGGCGACACCGCTCTGATTGTAGAGGTTGCTGACTGTGTTGCCCGAAATATTATTTTTCAGGATCAAGTTGTTCGACGCGTCGCCCGTGATCCAGATGCCGGTGTCGTTGCCGGAGACGTCGTTCTGGGAAATCACGATCGATTCGGCGAACTCCAGCAGGATGCCGGCCTGCGCGTTGAACCGCACGAAGTTGTTGCGGGCCGTCAGGTCGGCGCTGGCCGAAAGATAAATCCCGTGTTGGGTGTTCGACCGGGCAATGTTGTCGGCGATCAAAAGACCCGTGTTCCCTCCGGCCGCGTCGATGCCGTTGATGAGGTTCGACTGGACGGTGTTGCCGGTGATGGTGATGGCCGTGCTGGCGTTGATGAAGATGCCGTCCTGGGAGTTCGAATTGGCCGTATTGTTGATGATGGTGTCGTTCGTGCCGCCGTCCACCATGATGCCGGCGACGGCGGCGTTCGCGTTGGCCGAGTTGCCGCTGACGGTGTTGAGGTTGGAGCCTTGATGGAGATAAATGCCGTTGGTGTTCGAGTCGGCGATATTGTTCGAGATCATGTTGTTGTGGCTGGTCTGCAGGTAGATGCCGGTGGGGTTCGATTCCAGCGTGTTGCCGCTGATGGTGTTGGAATCCGCGGGATTGAGGTGGATGCCGTGCGTGGCGTTCTGGCGCGCGGCGTTATTGCTGACAGTGTTGTTCGAAGCGTTGGCGGACAGAAGAATTCCCGCCGCGCCGTTGAAATTAACCTGGTTTCCGCTGATTGTGCATCCTGCGCCGGCTGACAGCTCAAGACCGTCACTGCCGTTCGAGTCGATGGCATTGCCGGTGACGCTGTTCGTGTCAGCGCCGTTGAGGAGAATGACGCCGTGCCTGCCATTGTAACTGAAACTGTCGCCGGAGAGCGTGACCTGATCGACGTTGACGAAATGAATCCCGTCGTACGCCCCCGTCAGGCCGAGGTTTTTAATCAGAAGTCCGACTTGTGTGTCCGCGTAGATGCCGTACAACCCGCTCGTCGAATTCGCCCCCGGCGGGTCGATGATTGTCGACGCCGAATCCTTGCCGATGAGCGTGATCGAATCCTTATCGATGTTCACGCCGGCGGTTTCGGTCGCGGAGATCACGACGTAGGAATCGTACAACCCCGCGTCGATCCATATCGTATCCCCCGCCGTCGCGGCGGTCATCGCCTTCGGGATGCTCGCAAACGGCGTCTGTTTCGAGCCGTTGCCGCTGATGTCCGAACCCGTCGCGTACGTGTACGAATCGCCGGCGGTCGAGCCGTCATTGACGTACCAGTCGGTCTGCGACGTGTAGGGCGCGCTGTCGCCCGGGATGGAGTCGCTGTAGAAGCTCTCATTTATATATGGAGAGGCGGCGTCGAAGGCGGTCACGCGGTAATAGTAGACTTTGCCCACAAAGGGGCTCGTGTCCTGCCAGCCGTCCGCAGTCGACCCCACCTGCGCGATCTGTGTCCAAAGCGATGTGTCGGATATGACGGGACTTCGATAGATGCGGTATCCCGAGAGGCCGACCGCGCCGCCGTTTGGCTCCTCCAGCGCCGACACCCCCTGCCATGTGACGATGAGCGACGTGTCGGACGGCGTCACCGCCACCGTGTCCGGCGCGTCCGGCGCGGTCGTATCCGCGCCTGCGCTCGTGTCGACCCGGGACAAACGCCACGGCTGCCACGCGCTCGCGGTATCGGATATCTTCGCCGCAATCGTCGCCGAGTCCGCCGAGCCGAACCAGTTGCGCCCGGTCGTCTGGGCCAGTCCTCCGCGGTTGATCAGTTCCCATGTGTTGCCCGTGATGTTGTTCTTCTGAATCACATTGTTCCGGGCCTGCAAAATGACCATGACGCCGGTTTCGTTTCCGGCGATGTCGTTTTGCTCCACGATGTTGGTGTCGGCGATGCCGTTGATGTACACGCCGGCGCCGTTCGAATTCTGCGAGATGAAATTGTTCCGGATGGTGTTGCGCGAGGCGCTGACCTCAATGCCGGGCTGCGCGCCTTTCACGATGTTTCCGATGATCGTATTGTTCGGCGCGTTCAATATGTAGATACCCATGTTGGGACTGGTCGTTATCGTGTTGTTCTTGACAAGATTTCCGCCGATACCCGCTCCGATCTGAATGCCCGCGGTGGTGTTGGAATTCGTCGTGTTGCCCGTGAACGTATGGCCGCCGCCGCTCGAGAAGACCCCGATGCCGACGCCGCTGTTTGACGCGGCGACACACGTCTGCACGGTGTCGTTGTAACTCGCCCAGAGAACGACCCCCCGGCTCGCGTTGGAATTGAAGATACCGTTTACAATCGTGTTTGTGTCAGATCCGTTGCGCAGGACAACTCCGTAGTTGGAGTTGCCGCCTGCGCTGTCGGCATCGAGCCGCGAATAATCGACGTTGTTAAACACGATTCCATCATAGGCGCCTGTGACGCCGATTGACCGGATCAGCAGATACGACTTTCCGGACGCGTAAATCCCCGTGTCCGATCCCGGCGGATCGATCACCGTCGCGGTCGAATCCTTGCCGATCAGCGCGATGTTGTCCGTGTCGATGACGACGGTCTCGGCGTAGAGCCCGGCGTCGATGTAGATCGTGTCGCCGGACAGGGCCTGCGAGAGCGCATAGGTGATCGTGCGGTAGGGATTCGACGCCGTGCCGTTGCCCGCCGCCGTGTCGTAGCCGATGGCGGTTGTCCACGAGTCTCCGACAATCGACGTGTCGTTCACGTACCACACGCCGCTTGTGTTGGGCACAAGAGTGATTGTGAACGTCTCCTCCGTGGCCCACGCCGACCGCATCATCCCCTGATCGACCGCCTGCACCGACCAGTAGTATGTCTGGCCGACCGTCAACGACCGCACCAACTCCGCCGACGTGTCGTTCTGGACGTTGCCCAAAATCGCGTTGCCGACCGAGTCGGCGCTGTTCGTGTCGGCGGCGAAGATGTCGGCCTTGTCGCTCGCCGTCCCCACGCGCAGGTTGTACGTCATGCCCGTATCGGGCGTCGTGTCGCCTGTCACTTTTGTCCAGCGGAACGTCACGGTGTCGCCCTGCGCGACCGATGCGCCTTTGGGCGCGTTTATCGCCGGCGTGTTAGGCCGGACGTTGGGCGGGGCGATGGCATCGCTTCGATAGATGATGAGTCGCTTGTTTGTGCCGTCATTTCCCGACACGGCAAGGTCCAAGTCGCCGTCGTTGTCGTAATCGCTCCACTGGATGGAACCCGCGTACACCCCCGCGTTGGCGCCCATCGGCTCGGCCGCGTTCGTGAAACTTCCGCCGCCGTCGTTCCGGTATATGATGAGTCGCTTGTTTGTACCGCCATCAATTGCTCCCGACACGGCAAGGTCTAGACGGCCGTCGTTGTCGTAATCGCCCCACTGAATGGAACCGTCCTGGACCCCGGCGTTGGCGCCCATCGGCTCGGCCACGTTCGTGAAACTTCCGCCGCCGTCGTTCCGATAAATGATGAGTCGCCTGTTTGCGCCGCCGTCAAGTCCCGACACGGCAAGGTCGAGGTCGGCGTCGTTGTCGTAATCACCCCACTGAATGGAACCCTGCCGCACCCCCGCGTTGGCGCCCATCGGCTCCGACACGTTCGTGAAACTTCCGCCGCCGCCGTTCCGATAGATGATGAATCGATAGTTTGCGCCGCCATCCTGTCCCGACACGGCAAGGTCTAGACGGCCGTCGTTGTCGTAATCGCCCCACTGGATGGAACTGTAATACACCCCGGCGTTGGCGCCCATCGGCTCGGCCACGTTCGTGAAACTTCCGCCGCCGTCGTTCCGATAGATGATGAGGCGCTTGTTTGCGCCGCCGTCAACTCCCGACACGGCAAGGTCTAGACGGCCGTCGTTGTCGTAATCGCCCCACTGGATGGAACCCTGCCGCACCCCCGCGTTGGCGCCCATCGGCTCGGCCACGTTCGTGAAACTTCCGCCGCCGTCGTTCCGATAGATGATGAGTCGATAGTTTGTGCCGTCACTTCCCGACACGGCAAGGTCTAGACGGCCGTCGTTGTCGTAATCGCCCCACTGGATGGAACCCTGCCGCACCCCCGCGTTGGCGCCCATCGGCTCGGCCACGTTCGTGAAACTTCCGCCGCCGTCGTTCCGATAGATGATGAGTCGATTGTTTGTGCCGCCATCCTGTCCCGACACGGCAAGGTCTAGGTCGCCGTCGTTGTCGTAATCGCCCCACTGGATGGAACTAATAATATACACCCCAGCGTTGGCGCCCATGGGTTCAGCGGCGTTGGTCCACCCGCTGGGCGTGGCGCTGACGACGGAGTCGGAGTAGTACGACTCGTTCGGAAACGCCGCGCCGTCCCGGGCGGTCACGCGGTAGTAATACGTCGCGCCGATCGTCATCCCCGAATCCGTGAACCCCGTGCCTGTGGGCGTGCCGACCTGTGTCCACGATGACGTGTCGGCGACGCCCGCGCGATACACGCGATACTGCGCCACCCCAGCCGCACCCGCATCGCCGTCCTCATTCGCCGTCACCGCGCTCCACGTCACCAGAACCGTCCCCGCGCCCGCCGCCGCGCTCGCCGCAACCGTGTCCGGATCGTTCGGCGCCACCGTGTCCGCGCCAGCGGTTGTGTCGACGATGCCGAGCCGCCACGGCGAGTACACGATGCGGTTGACAGCGCCGGTGTCGGTCATCATGCGGCCGATTGCGACCGAATCGGTTGTCCCCCACCAGTTGCGCGTGAAATCGAACGTGTTGCCCGTGTTGTTGTAAACGCCGCTGTCGGGGTTGTCGGGCGACGGGCGGATGTTGTTCTTCAGGAACGTGTCGGCCGCGCCCGCCCCGCCGCTTCCGTCGATGTAGATTTGATACGCGCCGTTGGAATCCAGCGTATTTTGGGCGAAGAGGTTGTCGGTCGAAGCCCCGTACAGCCAGACGCCGTAGGTCCCGTTCGATGCGGCCGTGTTGTTCGTCAGGGTGTTGTTGGAACTTCCGTCCACATAGATGCCGGTGTAGGCGTTCGAACTGGCCGTGTTGCCGCTCAGCGTGTTGTTCGAAGCGAAATACAGATAGATGCCGTTGGGCGAATTCGAACTGGCGGTGTTGCCCGTTAGCATGTTGTTCGAAGCGGCGTTCAAATAGATGCCGTAGTTCGAATTCGAACTGGCCGTGTTGTTCGTCACCGTGTTGTTCGAACATGACAAGAGATAAATGCCAAAACTCGAATTCGAAGCGGCTGAGTTTCCGTTCAGGGTGTTATTGTCGGAGTTGATACGAAGATAAATTCCATAGTTCCCGTTCGAGCACACGCTGTCGCCGGCCACGGTCGATTGATCCACATTATAGAAATGAATCCCTTGGTACGCCCCGGTCACGCCGAGGTTTTTGATGGTGAGGCCGACTTGCGTGTCGGCGTAGATTCCGTAGAGGCCGGCCGTCCCCGCCGCCCCCGGCGGGTCGATCACCGTCGCGTTTGAGTCCGCGCCGATGAGCGTGATCGAGTCCTTGTCGATGTTCACACCGACGGTCTCCGTGCCGTTCACAGTGACAAACGAATCGTACAGGCCCGCGTCGATCCAGATCGTGTCCCCCGCCGTGGCGACCGACATCGCCTTCGGGATGCTCGCAAATGGCGTCTGTTTCGAGCCATTGCCGCTCATGTCCGAACCCGTCGCGTACGTGTACGAGTCGCCGGCGGTCGAACCGTCATTGACGTACCAATCGGTCTGCGACGTGTAGGGCGCGCTGTCGCCCGGGATGGAGTCGCTGTAGAAGCTCTCATTTATATATGGAGAGGCGCCGTCGAAGGCGGTCACGCGGTAATAGTAGACTTTGCCCACAAAGGGGCTCGTGTCCTGCCAGCCGTCCGCGGTCGATCCCACCTGCGCGATCTCTGTCCAAAGCGACGTGTCGGATATGACGGGACTTCGATACACGCGATACCCCGCCAGCCCCACCGCGCCGCCGTTGGCTTCCTCCAGCCCCGTCACCGACGACCACGACACGATCAGGATCGTGTCGCTCGGCGCCACCGCCACCGTATCCGGCGCGTCCGGCGCGGTCGTGTCGGCGCCCGCGGTCGTGTCGACCTGCCCCAGCCGGAACGGCTGCCAGATCACGGAATCGCCGTTCGACGCCTGATAGATCATCTGCTTGATCCGCGCCGTGTCGGTCGAGTTCCACCAGTTGCGGGTGAAGGTGAATTTGTTGGTCGCGACGGTCGAGCCGTTGAACACGCCGCTGTCGGGATTCGTCGCGGACGGGACGATGTTGTTCTTCTGGACGGTGTCGGAGGAGGACGTGCCGACGATGTAAATCTGGTACGTCGTGTTGTTCCTCACGTCATTTTGAACCACCGTGTTGTTCGAACTCAAATCCAGAGTGATGCCGTAGCTCGAATTCGAATCGGCCGTGTTGTTGCTCACCGTGTTGTTCGAATTCGAATACAGATAGATGCCGCTGGAACCATTCGAAATGGCCGTGTTGTTGCTCACCGTGCTGTTGTTCGCACTCGCAGACAGATAGATGCCGTAGGACAAATTCGAACTGGCCGTATTGTTGCTCACCGTGTTGTTCGAAATCGAATTCATATGGATGCCGTTTTGCTTATTCGAAATGGCCGTGTTGTTGCTCACCGTGTTGTTGTTCGAATTAGATTCCAGAGTGATGCCAGAGGTCGAATTCGAAATGGCCGTGTTGCTCGTCACCGTGTTGTTGTTCGAACTCGAAAACAGAAAGATGCCGCGGTCCGAATTCGAACTGGCCGTGTTGCTCGTCACCGTGTTGGTGTCGGAACCATTACGAAGAAGAATCCCGTGGTCGGCGCAGGAACTTGCGCTGTCGCCGGAAACCGTCGACATGTCCACGTTCATGAAATAGATGCCCACGCGGGCCCCCGTCACGCCGAGGTTTTTGATCGTGAGGCCCGTCTGCGTATCGGCGTAAATGCCATAGAGGTTGGCCACAGCGCTGTCACCCGGCGGATCGATCACCGTCGCGCCCGAGTCCTTGCCAATCAGCGTCAGGCTGTCCACCGTGATGTACACCCCGGCCGTTTCCGATGCGGAGACCTTGACGTAGGAATCGTACAGCCCGGCGTCGACCCAGATCGTGTCCCCGGCCGTCGCGAACTGCATCGCGCGCGGGATTGTCTTGAACGGCGCGGCGACCGTGCCTTTGCCCGACGCCGTGTCCGACCCGGCGGCAGTCGTGAACGAGTCCCCCGTCGTCGACGTGTCGTTCACGTACCAGTTCACCGTCGTCGTAAACATCGCGCTGTCGGACGGCTGACTGTCCGAGAAGAACGACTCGTTCTCAAACGTGGCCGTGTCAAACGCGGTGACCCTATAATAATATGGAGAGCCGATCACGACATCCGTATCCTGCCACCGGGTCACGCCCGTCGCCGTCTGCGCCACTTTCACCCAGGACGACGTGTCTTTGACCTTGCTCCGGTACACCCGGTACCCCGACAGACCCACCGCCCCGCCGTTGGCCTCCTCCAGCGCCGTCACCGCCGACCATGACACAATCAGGCTCGTGTCGCTCGGCGTCACCGCCACCGTATCCGGCGCGTCCGGCGCTGTCGTGTCGGCGAACGCGGTCGTGTCGACCTGCCCAAGCCGGAACGGCTGCCAGATCACGGAATCGCCGTTCGACTTCTGATAGATCATCTGCTTGATCCGCGCCGTGTCGGTCGAGTTCCACCAGTTGCGGGTGACGGTGAATTTGTTGGCGGCGATGGTCGATCCGTTATAGACCCCGCTGTCAGGATTCGTTCCCGACGGCTCGATATTGTTCTTCTGCACCGTGTCCGAAGACGATGCGTTGTCGATATACACCTGATATCGCGTATTCAGCCGAACTTCATTTTGAATCACCCTGTTGTTCGAACTCGCATCTAGAACGATGCCGTGCTGCAAATTCGAATTGGCCGTATTGCCCGTCACCGCGTTGTTGTTCGAACTCGCAGCCAGATAGATGCCGAAGGTGGAATTCGAACTGGCCGTGTTGTTCGTCACCGTGTTGTTGTTCGAAGTCACATCCAGCCAGATGCCGTATCTCGAATTCGAACTGGCCGTGTTGTTTGTGACCGTGTTGTTCGTACTCGATTGTAGATAGATGCCGTCGTTCGTGTTCGAATTGGCCGTGTTGTTCGTCACCGTGTTGTTCGAACTAGAGCCATGCCAGATGCCGGCGCTGGAATTCGAACTGGCTGTGTTGTTCGTCACCGTGTTGTTGTTCGAAGTGGAAGTCAGAACGATGCCTTCGTTGGAATTCGAACCGGCCGTGTTGTTTGTCACCGTGTTGTTCGAACTCGCATCCAGCCAGATGCCGCGCGAATTCGAACTGGCCGTGTTATTTTTGATGGTGTTGGTGTCGGAATTGACGCGCAGGTAAATGCCGTAGTTGCCGTTTGAGCTTGCGCTGTCGCTCTCGATCGTAGAACTATCCACGTTGTAAAAATGAATCCCGTCGTACGCCCCCGTCACGCCGAGGTTTTTGATCGTCAGACCAACTTGCGTGTCGGCGTAGATGCCGTACATCGTCGAGATGGAGCTTGCGCCCGGCGGGTCGATGATGGTGGAGCCAGAGTCCTTGCCGATGAGCGTGATCGAATCCTTGTCGATGTTGACCCCCGCCGTCTCCGTCGCGCTGACCCACGTGTATGAATCGTAGATGCCGGCGTCGATGTAGATGGTGTCGCCCTCGGATGCGGCGGCCATCGCGGCGATGATCGTCCGAAACGGCGCGGATGCCGAACCTTCGTTGGTGTCACTGCCGACGGCGGACGTGTACGAGTCGCCGCTTGTCGACGTGTCGTTCACGTACCAGTTCGGGCCGGGGTAAGGACCGGGAAGCGTATACGCCCAGAAGTTGCCGCCGTTGCCGCCGAGGGCATAGAGGGTGTCGCCCGTGCCGGGATAGACCAGCGCGCCCCCGTACGACACGCCGGCGGGCGTGGCCGCCTTCGTCTCCCACGTATTGCCGGAGATGGAGTACCTCCAGAAATTTGTG
>MFPR01000033.1:127684-129375 GCA_001784175.1 Candidatus Lindowbacteria bacterium RIFCSPLOWO2_12_FULL_62_27 | reverse complement strand
CCGCCGGGAGCGCGAAGTTATCGGACGTGACCGCCCTGTTTTCTGAGTTGCTCTATAGTTTTCTACTTTCAATATACTCAATCCTTTTATCTGATTGTAAATTTCGATGCCCCACGTGTCGAATCGGCGTGAAGCAACCGAATCCTCTCGACCACACGTCAGACTCGGGAAATATAGAATTTTATCTGCCCTGTCAGAAAAAAATTTTCTTTTTTGTAAAAACCTTTCCGGGCGCGCTTCAGAATCGGCGTACTCGTGTGTCGCCCCGTCCGAGATTTCAGAATCGGGAATAATGGGTTTATATCGGGGTATCCTCCTGTTTTTAATCATATGTTTTCTATCGAATCTGCGGTCATGTCCGATAACGACCAAGCGTTCCCGCACCCGCGCCCCCAGATGATCAGGCGCGGGTGAGGGCGGCGAATGCCGCCCGCCGGGAACGCTAAGTTATGCGACGTATCGTGCCCCGCCGTTTCTTGAATCATCATCAGGATTTCTGAAACCTGATACGTATTCATAATTTTCCGATTGCAAATTTCGATGCCACCACGTGTCGAATCGGCGTGAAGCATCCGAATCCTCTCGACCAAGCATCAGAGTCGGGAATATCTGAAGTGATATACGGTTTTTTACTTTCAATATACTCAATCCTTTTAACTGGTTGTAACTTTCGATGCCCCACGTGCCGAATCGGCGTGAAGCATCCGAATCTTCTCGACCAAACGTCAGAATCGGGAATATCTGAAGTGATATACGGTTTTTTACTTTCAATATGCTCAATCCTTTTATCTGATTGTAAATTTCGATGCCCCACGTTACGAATCGGCGTGAAGCATCCGAATTTTCTCGACCAAACATCAGAATCGGGAATAACGGTTTTATATCGGGGTATCCTCATGTTTTTCATCATATCTTTTTATCGAAACTGGAACGTTATCATTTTCCGAATCAGGATGATGATTCTCGAAACTTCTCGGGGCACGATATGTCGCATAACGACCAGGCGCTCCCGCACCCGCGCCCTCCGGATGACAGGCGCGGGTGAGGGCGGCGAATGCCGCCCGCCGGGAGCGCCAAGTTATCCGCAGTCGTGCGCCCCACGTCTCGTACCCGGACCATTCTGTTTTTAAATCCGAATAATCTATATTTCGATTTCATTACTGTCTGTTTTTCTCAATACAAATTTCAAATAACACCTATATAAGCCAGTAATCCGAGGAGCAACCATATCAACATAAGAGCAAAGAAAATCTTATATCCGCTTACATGTTGGGATGTGTATTCTTCCGCCCGTTTTTCGATTACATCCTTCCTTTCAAGCCACATGTCTCTCCCTTTCCATTTATTTGATTCTCGTATCAAATGATATCCGGCAACTATGATTGGCCCTGCGACCCACCACCATTTTTTGCTCAAGTAACTGACCATACAGAATCCGATGAAGAGTATGACCGCACCGCAGGCTGCTATGTGCCAAGGACGAATCCAGTCTTTCCATGATGTCTGGCGACCCTGCGGTACTCTCGGGTCATTAGCAGAGATCATGGCTGTGCGCCGATGACGACGGCCATATCAGAAATTGTGTTTTCTCTCAAAATCTCTGCGCACGATTGCGGATAACGACCAAGCGTTCCCGCACCCGCGACCCCCGATGACAAGTCGCGGGTGAGGGCGGCGAATGCCGCCCGCCG
>MFPR01000033.1:572-127676 GCA_001784175.1 Candidatus Lindowbacteria bacterium RIFCSPLOWO2_12_FULL_62_27 | reverse complement strand
ATGCCGCCCGCCGGGAACGCTAAGTTATACGTCGTGTGTCCCCCCCAGCCGGGCTCTGGTTTTATCTGAAGTTTAATCGCCATGTTTTTACCTGCCTGTCCTATAGTTTTAAAATATGTGTTTATCTAAATCCCATAGACATCAGATCAACCGACCACGTTTCGTCGAACCGCAGAGGACGACGATGAGGGTAAATATGAATTTTATCTCCTATGTCAGAAAAAATTTCTTTTTTGTAAAAACCTTCTGGCCGCGCGTCGAAAGCTCCTGTGAGCGTGGCCTCCTCTCCGAAAATATCGTCTCGTCTCCCTCGGGGTGGAATATGAATTTATCTCCATAATCTGAATCTGTTTTTAAAATCTGCAGTTCCATATCTATGTTTTTAAGCTCAATAATCCTATCCCATCCGGGGGGGTCTGGGGGGGACACATGACGTATAACGACCAGGCGTTGCCGCACCCGCGCCCCCAGATGATCAGGCGCGGGTGAGGGCGGCGAATGCCGCCCGCCGGCAACGCCAAGTTATCCGCCGTGTGCCGCCCCGCCGTTTCTTGAATCATTATCAGGATTTTTGAAACTGATTCATGGTTATCTGACAAGAGATCATCTACGATCATAAATGAGTCCTTTCCTGGTCAGGTCCATGAGTTCTCCAAACAATGATAAATCATCCACGCTTTTTGCGAGAAGCTTTGCAACGTCATTTGGTGGTGTATGTCGAATGAAATTTGTTATTAAGGCGGGTTTGGGAGATAGATCAGAGAAATCCACGTCAATTTTCAGTTGATATTTTTGTATGTCTCTATGCCAGACAAAATTCTCTTTATTCGAAGCCAACACCCTTTGCTTAAACTGACTTTGGTAAAATAGTTCTATATAATGGACCGTTTGAAGTTTGCAGAGGAACTGCATGTCGGCCTTCGGTGTACCATCAGAGACAACCAACCGCGGTTTGAAATAGACTTTGCATTGTTTGCATTTGAATCGAGTATCGGTTCGAAATACGACCTGTCTTTCAACATCCGGAGGAATATCAGGATGGGAATAATATTCGTTGAGCTGCGCAAGAGAATATACAGTCGCGCATTTTGGGCATCGTGAGAAATTGATTATTTCGATAGATGTTCCCGGGATCGTCTCTGAGGGATAGTTGGCCTTTTGATTCATCAGTTTGATATCTTGCAAAACATTTTCATTCTTTAGGGGATTTCTAAAAAAACTTTCCATATCGAGTGAATCAAATATAATATCTCCATATTTTTCATTTGAAATAGGAACTAGATTATCGAAATACGAACCAAAATCCTTAGCGTTTTTAAAATGGTAGCCTGCGAGGTCAAATCCTCTATTTCTGTGTGTTCTAGAAACGACCTCAAAGATCATCTTTAATTCTTCGCTTGAATAATCGTCGAGTGGATAGGTCTTTAGTAAGTTCATTTCTTCTTGTGTGATTATTTGGTAATTCATCCGATGGCTGATTTCATATTTTTGTACCCCATCTGTATCAACGAATGATTTATGGATAATTATCGAATCTTTATCGTACTTGGCAAATTTCTCTTTTTTGTTCATAGCGTTTCACGGCCGACACGATGTCGGCCGTCCATTAGGTCTGGCATGTCGTCTAACGTTTTCATTTCCCGAATCAGAATACTGGATTCTTGAAACTTCTCGGGGCGGCACATGGCGGATAACTTCTTCACTCCAGCAAGAGGTGGCGGGAAAGTCTGTTGGTTATGGCCGGGGGTTGATGGGGAGGGAGGGCATATATGTTTGGGGAAAGGGTGGGGATTTGGGCTTGGTTGCGGGAGGGGTCTGGGTTGGGGCGGTTTTCCCGCAAGGGGGTGGGGCATTAGAAGGGGCTTTTGATTTGTTTTTTTGTGGAGATGTTGAGATGGGTGTAGATTTCGGTGGTTTTGATGTCTTTGTGACCCAAGAGGTCTTTTAGGTAGTTGATGGCGGTGCCGCCCATGTTCAGGTGTGAGGCGAAGCTGTGGCGGAAGGTGTGGCAAGAAGCTTTCTTTTTGATACCAGAACGGATGAGAGCCTGGTTAAAGATGTGTTGGATGGTTCTAGGGGAGATGGGGTGGTGCGGGTGGAGGCCATCGAACAGGAAGTCATCTGCGTTTTTGCCCTCCATGAAGACATTTAAGAGGTTCAATGATTTATCAGACAACATCGTCTGGCGGTCTTTTCGGCCTTTGCCGGCTCTGACCGTGAGGGAGAGGTCGGAGAGGTTAATGTCCATGATTTTGATGCGTGCGACTTCGGAGACGCGGAGGCCCGAAGAGTACATGATTTCGAGGAGGAGGCGGTGTTTGGGTGAGCGAGTAGCGGCGAGGATGGCGATGACGTCGTCGCGATCGAGGACCGAGGGAAGTTTTTTATCTTTGCGAGGATGGTCGAGTTTGAACACGAGATCTTTGCGGTCGAATATTTTATCGTAGAGGAATTTGAGTGCGCTGACGACCTGGGAGACTCTGGAAGTGGAGACGTGTCTTTGTTCGATGAGATGGAGGATATATTGAGTCAGGTCGTCGTTGGACAATTCCCGGATGGGGCGAGAGAAGGCGCGAGAGAAGTCAGCGATGATGTTTTTGTAGAGTTTGACCGTGTGAGGGCTGTACTTACGGATGCGGAGCTGACGAGAGACGTGTTCAGCGAGGTCGGCGAGGCGTCTGTCGGTTGAAGGAGAGCGCACAGAAGACATGCGGCGGTCCTTGAGGCCCTGGCGCCGGTCGGTCGGTTCTGCGACGGCCGTGGCGACGGCGAGCGCAGGAGGCCGTTCGGGCTGAAGGAGGTGATCGAGCGCAGGAGAGATACGGATTTGATGTCCGGAGAAGGTTTGGAGGAACTGCCGGAGGACGTCAGAAGTTTTAGGGATGGACCAGAATTTGTCATCGGAGTCCCACATTCTGCCGGGGATACTTTTGATGAGAGGCAGAAGCGCCTTGTCGAACGGGAAGGAGACTTTAATGGTGTCGGTACCGTTGTCTGTGAGTACGAAGACAGCCATGGGGGGAGTATACCATGAGTATGGAAAAAAGACAGAGGAAAGATTTACAGCATGAAAATTGAAAGGAGATAAAGTTCAAAGTAAGGTCGGGGGCATGGGCAGTCGGGAGGCAGTCGTGAGGGGGCGCGTCGGGTATCTGGGGCCTGCGGGGACGTTTACGCATGAGGCGGTGGACCGGCTGGCGGCGGTCCGGGGGATGGAGGCGAAGGCCTATTCGTCTGTGGCGGACGTGTTTCATGGGCTGGAGACGGGGGAAGTGGAGGCCGGGGTAGTTCCCATCGAGAATTCCATTGAGGGTGCGGTGACCGCGACACTGGACGGGCTGGCGTTCGGGCGGCGAGGGATCCGGATTGCGGCGGAAGTTTTGTTGCCGATCCATTTTGACGTTTTCATGCCCGCGAGTTTGAGCGGATCGCGGTTGAAGGAGGTGATGAGCCATCCGCACGCGCTGGCGCAGTGCCGGCGATTCATTGGGCGGCGCCGATTGGGGACGCGGGTGACGTTGTCGACGGCCGAGGCGTGCGAGCGGTTGCGGTCGAGTCCGCAGGCCGGCGTGGGCGCGATCGCGTCGAGGAAGGCGGGCGATCTGTACGGTCTCGTTGCGGTGGCGCGCGGGATAGAAGACGTGAAGGACGCGGTGACGCGGTTTGTTTATTTGGCGCGCGCGCCGAGACAGGCATTGGAGGGAGCGCCGACGGGCGCGGACAAGACGAGCCTGGTATTGACGCCGAAGCGTGACCTACCCGGGAGTTTGGTGGAGTTATTGCAGGAGTTTTCGTCGCGAGGGATCAATCTGAGCCGAATCGAGAGCCGGCCGTTGAAGACGCGGCTGGGGCGGTACTGTTTTTTCATCGACGCGAGCGGGCACATCAAGGACGCGACGCTGGGGGAGGCGGTGCGCGCGCTGTCGAGGAAAGAGGTTGAGGTGAAGTTTTTGGGGTCGTATGCGGATGTGAGCGCGGGGGCGGTCGTGCGTGGGAAGGGCGGAGTTGGGCGCCGGCGGATCCGGGCGATCCGAAGCGTGGGGGTCATCGGGCTGGGATTGATTGGGGGGTCGATGGCGCGGGCGTTGAAGGGGCTGGATGGGATAGAGGTGGTGGGGTACGATAGAGATGCGCGTGCCGAGAGGATGGCGAGTGCGGCGGGTATCCGATGCGTTCCGATTTCGGGGATGGGCGCGTGCGAACTGGTAGTGGTGGCGGTTCCGATTGAGAGATGCGAAGGTGTGTTTCGAGATCTGTCGGCGCACCTCGAGCGGCGGCCGATCGTGACGGATGTGAGTTCGGTGAAGGGGCCGATTCTGGAATCGGCGCGACGGCATCTCGGGAGCCGAGCGCATTTCATCGGTGGCCATCCGATGGCGGGGTCGGAGCGATCGGGATTTGCGTCGTCGCGGGCGGACCTCTTTCGAGGCACGCCGTGGGTGATGACGGTGACGGAGGACATGCCCGGGGAGGCGTATTTACGTTTGATGGAGCTCCTGTCGCGCCTGGAGATGCGCGTGGCCCCGCTGAGCGCGGAATCGCATGACGCGGCGGTATCGATGATCAGCCATCTTCCGCATGTATTGTCCTACACGCTGACGGCCGGGACGTCGGCGCGCGCGGGCCGTGCGGTATTGGAGGATCTGGCGGCGGGATCGTTCCGGGACCTGGTGCGAGTTTCGGGGGCGTCGCCGGATTCGTGGGCGCGGATATGCGAGATGAACGCCGCGTGCGTGGCGACGGCGCTGGAGGCGTACGTGGGGGATCTGACGAAGGCCCTAGATTATTTGCGTCGAGGTGAGATAGAGAGGTTGCGAAGAATATTCGCGCGCGGTCACAAGGAACATCGGCGATTCATGGCGCCGACCTATCAGCGTCGCCGGATCAAGTGGCCGGAGCGTACCGCGGCGGTGAAGATCAAGGAGCTTCTGGAATCGATGAGCCGGCGTGGGGGCCGAATCGAGGCGTTGGAGATTGGCGGGGGTGTCGTGCGAGTGGTGGCGGCGGAACGGAAGGGATGAGCGGCAGGTTGGAGAGCTTGCACGCCGGTGAGGGAATTGGTAGAAGGGGTCGGGAGGTGAGACGTGGCGGCGCAGATCACCGCAGAGCAGCTAGAATTATTTGAGGTATTGCGTGGGTTGACGCCCGAGGAGCGCGGGGCGTTGGCGCCGCAATTCAAGGTGGAGAGCTATCCAGCGGGTAAGGTCATCTTCAGAGAGGGAGATCCCGGGAACAAAGTCTATTTTGTATTAAGGGGCGTGGTGCAGATCGAGAAGGGCGTGGACGAAGCGAACGCCACCCGACTGGCGCGCCTGGGCCGTGGGGAGCTGATGGGGGAGATCTCTGTCCTGGACAAAAGCCCGCGCACGGCGACGGCGACGGCGTATGTGGACACGGAGCTGGCGGTGATGGGCCGCCAGCAGGTGGACGCGCTGGTGGCGACGCATCCGAAGATCGCCGCGAAGATATTTCTGGGCATCTCGCAATCTCTCGCAAGGCGTCTTCGGTCGGCGGACGACGAGATCACGCAGTTGACGAAGCGGTTGTACTATTTTTGAAGATGAACACGTCGAAGAGGGATGTGCGTGCGTCGAGCGTGTTGTCGCCCGGGCGTGAGGAGGATGTGACGGAGGACCGTGCGCTGCGTCCGGTGCGGTTTGAGGAGTTTGTGGGGCAGGAGAAGTTGAAGTCGAACCTGAAGATTTTTGTGGAGGCGTCGCGGCGTCGCGGCGATGCGCTGGATCACGTGTTGTTGTACGGGCCGCCCGGTCTGGGCAAGACGACGCTGGCGTACATTCTAGCCGGGGAGCTAGGGGTGACGATTCGAACGACGTCGGGCCCGGTGATGGAGCGCCCCGGGGATCTGGCTGCGATTCTGACGCAGCTTGCGGACCGTGACGTGTTGTTCATCGACGAAATTCACCGGATGCCGCCGGTGGTGGAAGAGATCCTGTATCCGGCGATGGAGGATTACAAGCTGGACATTGTGATCGGCCAGGGGGCCGGGGCGCAGACGCTGAAGCTGACGCTGCCTCGATTCACCCTGATCGGCGCAACGACGCGGACCGGCCTGATCACGGCGCCGCTGCGGTCGCGGTTTGGCGTGGACGCGCACTTAAATTATTATCAAGTATCTGAAATGGTGCAGATCGTGAAGCGATCGGCGAAGCTGTTGGGCGTAGTGATCGACGACGCTGGAGCGGACGAGATCGGGCGTCGAGCGCGCGGCACGCCGCGCGTGGCGAACCGGCTGCTTCGGCGGGTGCGTGATTTTGCGCAAGTGAAGGGCGACGGCCGGATCACGAAGGCGATGTCGGAGCTGGCGCTGACGGCGCTTGAGGTGGACGGGCTGGGACTTGATCCGATGGACCGGAACATTCTGCAAGCCCTGGTGGACAAATTTCACGGCGGTCCGGTGGGATTGGATACGTTGTCCGTGGCGGTGGGAGAGGAATCGGACACGTTGAGCGACGTGTACGAGCCGTTTTTGATCCAGAGCGGACTACTGGAGCGCACGCAACGAGGGCGCGTGGCGACCGCGACGGCGTACCGGTATCTGGGTCGAGAGACGCCTGAGAAGGCGCCGGAACTGTTCGGGACGACGGAGGGGAGATAGAGAAAGGAAGTAGAGAAAAGAGAAACCCCCCACCCAGCCTCCCCCACAAGGGGGGAGGGGTGAGGGAGGGCAAGGGAGAAATAAGAGGAGGTAATAGAGCGTGGCTGGGATATTTCATGCTTATGACATACGAGGGATCTATCCGAAGGAGATCACGCCGGAGATTGCGGAGCGGGTCGGGCTGGCGCTGGCGAATTTTCTGTCACCGACGACGTGCGTGGTGGGCCGAGACATGCGCGAGGGGAGCGTGGCGCTGGCGGCGGCCGTCGGGGAGGGATTGCGGAAGGGCGGGTGCGACACGATCGAGATCGGGTTATGTTCGACGCCCATGAATTATTTTGGGATTGCGAATTACGGTTACGACGCCGGCGTGCAGGTGACCGCGTCTCACAATACATCGGAGTATAATGGATTGAAGATATCGCAGGAGGACGCCAAGCCCATCAGTTACGACACCGGGCTCGGGCAGATCGAGGCGATGATCGCGCGCGGGGAGCTACCGACGTCGGACGAGACCGGGGAGCGGCACCGGCGGAACATCACGAAGGAGTACCACGACTACGTCTATTCGTGGAAAGAGGAGCCGAAGGCCCCGGGCCGGAAGCTGAAGATCGTGGTGGACGCCGGCAACGGGATGGGCGGCGTGGACAGCGGCCCCGTGTGGGACCGGATGCGGCATGAGGTGACGAAACTATATTTTGAGCCCGACGCGAAGTTTCCGAACCATACGGCGGACCCGATGAAAGCGGAGAACCTGCAGGCGCTGATCGGGAAGATGAAGGAGCAGAAGGCGGACCTAGGGGTGGCGTTTGACGGAGACGCGGACCGCGTGGCGTTTGTGGACGAGGAGTGCCGGCCCGTTGCGGCGGACGCCGTGACGGCGCTCCTGGCGACGGAATTTTTGCGCAAGGAGAAGGGCGGGAAGGTCGTGATTGACCTGCGGTCGTCGTGGGCGGTGCGAGAGGCGGTGCAAACGGCGGGCGGCGTGCCGGTGATCCACCGGGTGGGCCATTCCTACATCAAGGCGCGGATGCGCGAGCTGAGCGCGATTTTTGCGGGGGAACTATCGGGCCATTATTACTACCGAGACAATTTTTACACCGACAGCGCCATCATCACGACGATACTGGTGATGAACATCATGGAGCGGACCGGGAATCCGTTATCGAAGCTGGCAAGCCCGTACCTGAAATATTCGAGGTCGGGCGAGCGGAACTTCCGAGTAGCGAATTCGAATGCATCGCTGACGCGACTGGAGACGGAGTTTTCGACGGGCGCGAAGAAGGTGGAGAAGCTGGACGGGCTGTCGATCGAATTTGACGACTGGTGGTTCAACGCGCGCCCCTCGAACACCGAGCCCGTGTTGCGGTTGAACGTGGAGGCGAAGACAGCGGACCAGTTGCAGGAGAAGCTCGGGAAGCTGGAAGGTGCGTTGCGTGGATAACAGGACATTCAATATACAATATTCAATGTTCAATTCTCAATTTTCAAGGGTTGTGGAAAAAATGGGTCTGGCTGTCTGTCTGGTGCTGACGGCGTTTCTGATCGTCTCGCACGCCGGCGAATTTATATCGCCGGGCGAGATCGAGGCGGGGATGCAGGGGTATGGGTTGACGGTGTTTCGCGGGACGGAGCCGGAGACGTTTGTGGTGGAGGCGGTCGGGGTATTGAAGAACCGGCTTCCGAAGCAGGATCTGGTGGTCATCCTGATGGAGGACCCGAAGCTGCTGGAGTCGAACATCGTGGCGGGGATGAGCGGGAGTCCGATTTATTTCGGCGGGCGGCTCCTGGGCGCGCTGGCGTACGGGCCGGTTTTTTCCAAGAAGCCGATCGCGTACGTGACGCCGATCGAGAACATGCTGAAGGAACTCGACCGGCCGGCGGAGCCGGAGCGGACGTGGCAGCGAGTTTCCGCACTGAGGGATTTCATGGGCAGGGACGCGGCGGGGCGCGGCATGGACGAGTCGTCGGGCGTTCCGAGTCGCGCAGGTCCGGGTGCGAGCGGTGTGAAGCCGGTGTCGTCGATTCTTTCGGTGTCGGGGTTTTCGCCGGGGCGATTGAATCTGCTGGAGGAGTGGTTTTCGCCGTACGGTCTGATTCCGGTGGCCTCGGGCGGCGCCGATCCAAGCCGGGGCGCCGGCCCGAGCGCGTACGTTCCGGGCGGTGCGATCGGGGTTCAGCTCATGAGCGGGGATCTGTCGATGACGGCGATCGGGACGGTCACGCATGTATCGCCGGGCGGCCGGGTGCTGGCGTTCGGGCATCCATTTTTTAATATCGGGCAGACAGCGATGCCGGCGACGACCGCGCACGTACACATGTTTGTGCCGAGCACGTACATCTCGTACAAGCTGGCGTCGCCGATCCGCACGCTGGGGAGCATGGTGCAGGACCGCCAGCCAGCGATTCTGATCGATTCGAACCGCACCGCGCAGATGGTTCCGGTGAGGGTGGAGGTATCGAACGAAGTGACGGGCCGCGAGGAGACGTACCGGTATGAAGTGATCCGCGAGCAGCGGTTGACGCCACTACTTGCGTTCATAGGCCTCATGGAGGCGCTGGATGCGGCGGAGGCGGGCCCGCCGGGGGACCGGGCGTTTACGGTGCGGAGCGAGATGCGTGTGGCGGGCCGAGAGAAGGCGGTGACGCTGGAGGATCTGACGCCGAGCCCGTACAAGACGTTATTTGAGATCCTGATGCTGCTGGACAACCGGATCGAGGAAGCGGTGCCTCGGAGTTTTGATTTCAGCGTGAAGGTGGCGAACGCATCGCGAATCGCGTGGATCACATCGGTGCGGACGACATCGAAGAAATTTCAACCCGGCGCGCGCGTGCCGGTGACGGTGCGGCTGCGGACGCAGCAGGGAGAAGAGCGCCGCCTGACGGCGGGGTTTACGCTTCCACCGAGCCTTCAGGGCCGCGTGGCGGACTTTGAGATCCGTGGCGGATTCGGATTTCAGCAGCCGGAGGCGCCGCCGCGGACGCTGGACCAAGTGGTGCGAATTCTGGAGCGGCGTCCGAAGGGGAACGATCTGGTGATCCGGCTTCTGCAGACGCCGCCGTCCCAGACGCAGGATGGCGAGGCGCTGCCGAACCTGCCGAATTTTTTCCAGCGGCTGACGCAGGGCGGCGTGCAGGGCATGTCGCCGATGGTGATGCAGCCCGCGTATGAGACGTTCGGGACGGAGTGGATCGTCTACGGCGCGCAGCGGCTGCAAGTGGAGATCGAATCGGAGGGGAAGGCGCGATGAGTGAGGCGAGGACAGGACAGATAGGACGGATAGGACTCATAGGACAAATAGTGTTGTGTGCGGGTGTGGCGTGGGGGTCGTCGACGCAGGACATGCGCGTAGAGGGGAGCGCGTCGTTTTTGGAGGGAAAATTTTCCGGGTCCGGCCTGAACGATCTGGGGGAGCTGGTGACCGGGCACGAAGCGACGCGGACAAGCGCTGTGGAGGACGCCGCGTACATGATGTGCTACGCGACGCATCGGGAGCAACTATATTTTGGCGCCGGGTATCCGGCGGCGCTGATCGTGTATGACGGGCAGGCGGCGAAGCGGATGTCGAGCCGGTTTGGGAGCGATTTTGCGGTGAGCGCGCTGGCGTCGGACGGCCGGTCCCTGTATGCGGCGACGCTGCCGTCCGCGACGATCTACAAGGTGACAGAGCGCGGAGAGACGTCGGTATTCATTGATTTTTCGACCGGCGCCGTGACGCCGAACTACGTATGGTCCCTGGCAGCGCACAAGAATCAACTGTATGCCGCGCTGGGCGGCCATTTTCCATCCGTCTATAAGATTGATCTAAAGACCGCGAAGAAGGAGCTGCTGCACAAGGCGGACGGCAAGGCGAAAAACATAACGGCGCTCCTGGTAGGCGACGACGCGATCTACTTTGGCGACGACCTCGGCCGGGTGTACCGTCAGGCGACCGCGGGCGGCGCGGGCGCGCGCGCGACGGTGTTGTATTCGTTTTCGGACGCGGAGATCAAGGCGCTGGCGATGTTCAACGGGGGACTGGCCGTAGCGGTGAACAACCGGCGTTTTGTTCCTCCCCCGCCGATGGCGCCGGGCGGCCCGAAGGAGGAGCCGCGCCCGCCGGGCGAAGGCGGCGGCGAAGAGGGCGAGATGGGCCTGGGCGCCGATTTAAAGAAAGCGATCGAGGCGATGGCGGAGACTGTGGGCGAGAAGCTGAAGTCCCCTGCGCCGCCGCCTCCTGCGCCGGCGAAACCGGAATCTCCGGCCGCGCAGCCGCCGAGCACGTTGCCCCCGTACCAGGACCCGTTCGGGAAGGGCGAGGGGAATCTGTTCTGGATGTCCCTGGACGGATCGCGGGTTCACAAGCTGTGGTATTCGCAGTCGTCGATTGCGCTGTCGCTGTGGCCGGAAGGGAGCGGCGTGTGGGTAGCGACGTCGAACCCGGGTCGTTTATACCGGATCACGGCGCAAGGATCGGAGCGACTTTATTATGAGAGCGCGTCGAAGGATCTTTCGGTCATCTGCCCATCGGGCAAGAAGCTGATTGCCGCCGCCTCGAACCCAGCCGCGGTGCTGGAGCTGGAGCCATCGCGCCGCGGAGAATACACGACGAAGGCGTTCGACGCCGGATTTCCCGCGCGCCTCGGCCAGCCGGAGGCGTATGGCGCGGGCCGGGATCAGACAGAGGTGTGGATCCGGTCGGGCGCGACGTCGGAGATCGACTCGGGCTGGACAGACTTTGAGTTGCTGAGCGGCGCGCCAACGACGACGGGCCGATTTTTCCAAGCGAAACTCCGGCTGAAATCGCCGGACGGCGCGATCCGGCGGCTGCGGCTGCCGTACCGGGTACAGAATTTGTATCCGAAGCTGATCAATCTGAGCGCGGAGGTTGTGCGTTCACAGGACGGCGCGCCGGACGGCCGAGACATCCGTTTTCAATGGGACGTGACGAACCTTGACAACGATCAGCTCCAATACCAGCTCTCCTACCAGCCCCCCGGCTCGAAGAAGTTCATTCCGATCTACGATCCCTCGACGCAACCGAAAAACGTCAAGAGCGTGAATGTTCCGTCGGAACCCTATCCGGACGGCACGTACCGGTTCAAGCTGGAAGTGAGCGACAAGCCCTCGAACGGCGCCGGCGACGCGTTGGCGCACGAGCAGGAGTTTCCGCTGATTCTGCTGGACCGGACGCCGCCGTCGGTGGACGTAAAACCGGAGGGCGACCGTGTGCAGTGGCGCGCGACGGACGCGCACTCGCGCGTGTCGCGCGCGGAGTATCGAGTCGACGGCGGCGCGTGGGAGACGGCGGATCCGGACGACCGATTGTTCGACTCGATGGAGGAGACCGGCCGGATCGACCTCAAGGGCCGCGCCGTGACCGTCGTTGACGTGCGATGTTATGACGAACGAGAGAACGTGCGAATCCAGTCGCTGATTCTGAAGTAGGCGGATGAGGTTTCCTGCCGTTCTGTTATTTTGCCTGACGATTCTTCCCCCCGCGTTTGGCGACACGATCTATTTAAAGACCGGCGAGGTGCTACGCACAGAAGTGGAGCGGTACAGCGACGGCGCGTTCTGGGTGAAGGACGGCCGCCGGACGTACATCCTGAAGCCGGAAGAAATCCTGAAGATCGTATTTCAACCGTTTGCGGGGCCGCACGAAACGACCGTGGTGGCGCCGCGTTCCAGGGGGGCGCGACCGGGGAAGGGCGCGTCCGGGGGCGGCGGTGTAACGGGGATGGTGCAGACCGCGACCGCCGCTCTCCGGGCGATCGCGTCCGAGAGCGGCGCGATCGACAGCGCCGACACGACCGCGCGCGAAGCGCTGGCGATCGTGAGTTATGAGGCGCTTCTGAACAGCGGCATCTTCCAGATCGTGGGCGAAGTGGAGAACCGGTTGAGGACGCCGGCGCGGTACGTAAAGATCACGGTCGTTCTGATGGACCGGAGCGGGTCCGTCGTCGACCAGAATTTTTCCTACGTTCATCCTGACCCGCCGCATCTTGAAGTGGGGCAACGAAAAGCCTTCAAAGTAAGTTTTCTTCATCCGCCGCAGGGCGTGACGAAATACAAAATCCGAGTAGAGAGCAGTCCGTTCTGAGCAGCCAACTGGTGTTAATTTATTTTTTTTCACTCGCGACCGCCTCGGCGGAGCCGTGGTCGCTGAGCGAGACGGACATTCTGAAGACGCTGGACCGGCGTGCGCTGGAGATGAGGATCTATTCGGCCACCGGGACGACCGGTGGCGGCGAGGTTCTATTGTCGACCAGCGAGGGCCTGATTCAACTGGACATCGTCTCAAAGGCGGCCACGGTATTGGCGCGGGAGCCCGTGATGTCGGCGGCGTGGGACGCGTCCAGCGGCCGGCGAGTGGCGGTGGGCCCGCGAGGTATCTGGCGTGAAGATCTAGGGTGGTTTTATCCCGCCGGATATGATCGCCCGGCCGCGGGCAGCGCCGACGAATCGGGGATGCAGTGCGAACCGTACGAGGGCGGCGTTCTGGCGACGACGGGGAACGATTTATGGTTATTGAAATCGGACCAGGTGACGAATCTGTTGAGCGACACGACCGGCCTATTCGGGCGTCCCGGTGTTGAAGGCGGAGAAGCGGCGGTGATCGGATTCTGGTCGCTTCATCGAGTTTCGCTTTCGAGTCCGTACGCGACCCGCCTTGCCGATATTCCGCTTCCGGCCGAAGCGCGCGCGGACGTTGCGCTCGGGGCGGCGTACGTGGGCCGCTCGCTGGTCGCGGTGTTCCGCCGGACGGGCGTGTACATATTGTCCCCGCTCGACCGTCGTTTTCCGCCTGCTTTGGCGGCGCCCGATCCGGATGCGGCGCATTCGGAGCGAGGATTTCCAGAGGGGTGGACGGATTATTCGTCGGAGGGCGGCGGGATTCACGTGATGAATTCGAGCGCGCAATTATATCAATTGAGCGTGGGCCAGCCGCTACGCCGGATCTCGCGCTGGCCGGACCTTGCGGAGCCGTACCGATTTTGTCTTTTGCCGGGGGGCCGTGCCGTGCTGTATCCAACCCGCGGGAACCACGTGTTGTTGGCCGATCCGTCGCAGGCGAGCGCGCCGACGAAGCTGAATTTTGTGCGGACGCGAACGGGTGAGCTCCTGGTGCGCGCGGGACTGGCGGCGCCACTGATTTCGGATCGAGGCGTATGGGTTTTATTTCAATCGGCGGCGACGTGGGGGGGATTGGTTGCGGGGGTAGTGGCGGCGTGTGTGTGGGCGTTGATGTTCGGTTTCCCGGGATTGTACCGGATGCACCCGCAGTCCGAGGCGTATCATGAGCGGCTGACGAAATTTCAGCGAGACCAGGCGATGCTGCTGCATTCGTTCCGCCGGACGGAGCAGGAACTTGGGCGAATGAAGCCGGCGCCGGATGCGGCGCATATGGCGGACGAAACGATGCGGGCGCAGATCGAGGAGCGGCAGCATGTGCTGGCCGAGAACGAGACGCAACTTCTGGCCGACCTGCGGCGACTTGCGGCCGCGACGCGCGTGGAGGCGGAGCGTATCCGTTCCGAGCGTTTTGCGTCGCCTGCGGGAGAGGCGCTCATGGGCCGCTTTTTGAGAACGCAGGCGCATGGGTGGGAGCGGCAATTTTTGCGGCTGGCGCGCGAGATCGAATCGGCGCTGGGCGCGCCGGCGGGAGGGCGGCGTGAGTAGACCGGGGCAGATAGGACGGATAGGACTCATAGGACGAATAATTCTGGTCATGACCGCCGTGGCCGGATGCGGGAAGGCGGCGCCGGAGAAGGCGAGGGAGGCCGGGGGCGGAGGGCCGGCGGAGACGCGGGGGCGATTGCAGGAGTCGCTCGTGCAGGCGATCGAAGGGGCGGAGATGATATTAAAAATTTCTCCGGGGGATCGCGACGCGCTTCTGGCCGCCGCGCTGGCCGCGGAACATCTGGGGCAGATCCCGAAGGCGATCCAGTATTACGAGCGGCTGCAGAAAGTGACGCAGGAGACGGAGTATCTTCGGAAGCTGGCGGAACTTCAACAGGCGACGAATCCCGCGACGGCGTCGGGACATGCGTCAAAATTTTTCGAGCAGGGTGGCGTCGACGACCGGTTGCGGCTGTGGCTGGTGAAATATCATGCGCAGCGCAACGAGTCCGAGAAGGCGTACCGTCTGACGGCGCAGTTGGCCGCGCCGGCGGATCGACCGGATCAGGAATATTTGCGAGATTTGTGTCTAAGGGAGGCGCAGCGCGAGCCGACGAAATCGGTGGAGGCGATGACCGCGCTGCGGCGGGCGGCGTCCTTTGCGCCGCTGCCGACGCACTTGGCGGAGACAGTGGCGCTGACGTTTCTGGCGGCGGGGGACGCCGCGGGCGCGAAGGAGGTTCTGAAGAACTATCCGGGCGCGGCCCATCTGGTGCGCGCCAAGATTGCGGACCGACTAGAGGACGCTCCGGAAGCACTGGCGCAGCGGATGAAGTACTACTATACGGGCGGCGCGGATCCGCAGGAACTCCTGACGCTTCTAGCGGCCCTGGGCCGGTCGCCGCCCGCGCGACAGGTTGCGGAGAAGTTATGGCGCGGGGGCGTGCCGGATTTGCGCGGTCGACTGACGGTCGCGCGCGCGATGTCGCAATTTTTCCGCGACGCGCCGGACACCCCCGCGGAGCTAAAATTTCTGGAGGAGGCGAAGACGCTGGGCGACCCGGCGTTTTTGGATCGTCTGGCGGATTTGCAGAGCGCGCTGGGCAACGCCCGCGCCGCGCTGAGTGCGCTGCGGTCGCGTCACCCGCGAGAGATACCGGAGCGGCAGATCGAGACCTACGTGACGCTGGCGTTGTCGGCGGGCGAGCCGTCGGAAGCGCTGCGCGTGGGCGAGCCGGCGCCGTCCGGCGCGCTAAGCGCGGTGACCCGCCGGCGTTTGGCCGAGATTTTGTGGGTGGAGGCGACGCGGCATTTGTCGAGCGGGGAGGCGGTCCAAGCCAAGTCGTCGGCGCAGCGCGCGGACCGCTTGTGGCCGGATGCGAAGGGCCAGAAACTTCTGGCGCGCATCAGCCTGCAGGAAGGGGACACGTCGAGCGCGCTGGCATCTCTGTCGACCGCGTTGAAGCTGGCGCCGTCCGACGCCGAGGGGCATTTTCTCATGGGAAAGATTTTGTATCATCATGCGCGCTGGCCGGAGTCGAAGAGCCATCTTCAAGCGGCCTATGCGGGCCGGCATGCGGAGGGGGACCTTCCACTTTTCTTGGCGCGAATTCACATCCAAGAACAGAACCCGGCGATGGCGTATCCGCTTCTGAAGGAGTACGCGGAGGCGCGCTCGAACGACATTTCGCCCGACGTGCAGGAACTTCTGGCGCGGTCGGCGATGGTGTCGGGCCAACTAGCGGACGCCGTGCGGTGGTACGAGCGCCGTCTGTCCGGCGGCCCGGAGGAGCGCCTGTCGGCGGAGCTTCTGGAGGCGTATCTCAAGTCCGGCCAGCGCGCGAAGGCGCTGGGCCAGGCGAGGACGCTGGTGGCGACGTATCCGACGTCGAAACGGATCCTGGAGGTGGCGAGCGACGTTTTCGATTTCGCGACGGATTCCGGTTTGCTCGTGCGGAGTCTGGAACTTCTGACCGCACAAGAACAGGACGCGGACCAACGAGCGAAGTTTCAGCGGCGACTGCTGGACGTGAAACTTCAGATGGGCCGGAAGACGGAGGCGAACGAGCTTTTGACGGTGCTGTTCGAGCGATATCCAAACGATCCGCAGCTTCTGACGATCGCATGGAACCTGCGGAAGGGGACGCCGTCAGCGCAAACGATATTGGCGCGTCTGTCCGGCATCCGGTCGCCGACGGACCCGATCCAACTGATCCGCGCGCGGCAGTTTTTGGAAGACCGGAACTTCGGAGGCGCCCAAGTGATCGTTCGGGATTATCTGGCGGGCCGCCGTGACGATCCGGACGGGCTGGCGCTGCAGGCGGAGATTTATCTTCGTCAGGGCCAGGCCGAGCAGGCGGCGGCGACGACGCGTGCGCTGTTGAAGCTCCGGCGAGACGAGTCGTCGAGGAAGTGGCTGGTGCAGCATATCTACGACCAGGCGCTATCCGCCGTTGCGAGCGGCGGGGCGCTGCCGAACGCGGGCACGCTCTACGGCGAGGTGACGGAGCTTCTTGGATCAGAGGAGAAGCACAAAGATCTGTATGAAGTTTTCGGCAAGCTCCTGATTCGCGACGCGCGGACGAGGAGCCAATCGTACGATGCGTTTCAGCGGGAGCTTCGGCTGACGAAGGAAGGCCGGAAACGCCAGCAACTGACGGAGACGCTGGGCCAGTGGTATCTGGAAGACGGCCAGCTCAGTCTGGCGCGGGAGATGTACGACCAGTCGCACGCGCTTGGCAACAGCGGCGCGAGTTTTCTGCGTTCGTACGCCCGGCTTCTGTCGAAGATGGGCGATGCGGACAAGGCGGCGGGGCTGTATCGAGTGATCCTGAAGGACTCGCCGTATGACCGGGACGCGAATTTGCAACTTGCGCGGCGCGCGGCGGAGCAGGGTGACCGAGCGGAGGCGATCCGCGCGCTGGAGGCGCTGCGCCGTGCGTCGCCGCCGGACACGGGCGTGATGGACGCGCTGGGGACGGCGTACGCCGCGAGCGGCCGTCCGGCGGAGGCTGCGCCGCTGTGGGAGTCGCTGGCGACCCGGACGGGCCATCCCAAATACATCGGGCGGCATGCGGACGCGCTGTACGAATCGGGCAACTACCGGAGCGCGCTGGACCAATACCGGCTGCTGCGCCGCATGGGCGCGGCGCAAGCAGGACATCTCCGGCGACAGGCGGAACTCGAGCAGGGCCAGGGCAACGTGGTGGATGCGGAGGAGATCATCCTTGGTCTTCTGCGCGCGGGCGGGACAGAGAAAGACCGCGCGGATCTTTCGGCGCTCCTGCGCAGGCTGGGCGCGCAGGCGGCGCAGCGAGGGAACGTGGTTGAGGCAACGCGTACGGCGGAGCGACTGCTGGCGCTGAACGACCGGGACCCGGCGGCATTTTTACTGATGGGCCGAGCGAAACTGCTGGAGGGTCGCGCGGGCGCGGCGGTAGAAAGTTTTTCGCGGGCTGCCGCGTTGTCTCCGTCGGATGCGCGCCCGATTCTGGGCCTGGCCGAGGTGGAGCTTCGGGCGATGCGTCCGGTGGCGGCGATCGATTACGCGCGAAAGGCGCTGGCGCTGGATCCGACGCTTCCGGAGGCGCACACGCTGATGGGTCTGGCGTATCAGCGGCAGGGCGACGTGACGAACGCGTACGAGTCCTTCAAGCAGGTGCTGTTGCACTCGAAGAACCGGTCGATGGCGCATGTTCGGATGGGCGATTTGTTTTTGCAGCACGGCAAATACAACGTGGCGCTGGAGCAGTACCGGCAGGCGCTGTCGGTGGATCCGAAGAACGCGCAGGCGCATCTTCGGAACGCGATCGCGCTTCACAAGCTGGGATTCGGCGAAGCGGCGCTGAAGGAGCTGTTGACGACGCAGGAGCTGGACCCGGCGGAGGCCGGCGCGGAGGCGTCGGTGCTCTTGTCGGAGATCCTGGCGTCGCACGGCGACGTGGCGAGGGCGCGAGCGGTGCTGGAATTGGCGGCCGCCCGGTCGGGGTCGCCGCCGAACGTATTGTTCCGGCTGGGGGAGATGGCGCGGCGGAATGGGGAATACCCGAAGAGCGTGCAGATGTTCAAAGACGCGCTTGCGGGTACGGACGATGCGGATCTGCGGTATGAGGTGATGAACGCGATGGGCCTGGCGTTTTCGGATCAGGGCGACCGCAGTTCGGCCGAGCGGCTGTTCAAGGAGGCGTCGCGGCTGGATCCGGGGCGGCCGGCCGCGTTTTTGAATTTGGCACTCCTGTACCGCGCGCAAAAAGATTTTCTTTCAGCGGTCGACCATGCGCGGAAGGCCATCGGAGTGCAGCCGAACAGTCCGGAGGGATACAAGCTGCTCGGGCTGATTTATTATGAGGCCGGCTGGGCGAAGGAATCGTTGACGGCATTTCGGGAGAGTCTGAGGCTGCGGCCGGAGCAACCGGAGATCGCGAGTTTGGTGAAGAGCATTGAGGAGGCAGAGGAGGAGTGAAGGGAAGATACAGTTACGATCCGTATCGGTATCCGAGCGATCCGTTGCGATATTGCACGTTGTGCCGCGGGAAGCTGAGCATGGCGGCGGTGGATGGGCGGCGGCGGAAAGTATGCGGGGGGTGCGAGTATGTTTATTATCGGAATCCCGTTCCGGTGGCTGCGTGTCTGGTGATTGACCGGCGTGACCGGATCCTTTTGGTAAAGCGCGGCGTGGAGCCGGCGAAAGGCGCGTGGAGTCTGCCATGCGGATTCATGGAGCTTGGGGAGACGCCGAGCGCGGCAGCGCTGAGAGAGTTGTACGAGGAGACGGGCGTACGAGGGCGCGTGGTGGGCGTGCACGGCGTTTATTATGAGGCGAGTCACCGGTACGACACGCTGGTGGTGGCCGCGTTTCGAATCACGCCGATGACGCAGGGGGTCAAGGCCGGGGATGACGCAGAGGACGTCGCGTATTTTCCGCTCGATAGGATGCCGCGGCTGGGGCTGGCGACGCACCGGCGGGTGTTGGGGGATTATCGGAGGCGGGGGTGAGAGCGTTGGCGGCCGATACGGCGAAGGGCGACACGTTCTGGCTGGACACGGAGACGCTGGTGTTGACGGAGAGCAGCGAGACGAGCGGCGTAGTTCTGAGCGACCAGATGCGCATGACCGACACGGTATATGTGCGGGTGACAACGAGCGCCGCGGCGAGGGGCGTGTGGATTGAGGTTAGGGGGACAACGGCGTCGTGGCCACCCTCACCCCGACCCTCTCCCGCCTATGGCGGGAGAGGGGGGGTATATGAGGCGCGGGTTGCGGAGGTGAATACGACTGTGGCTACTTGGCTGGTTTTGTCGATCGTCGCGATATTGCTGTTCTGGGTCTTGTATCGGCGCCGTATGGGAGCGCAGTGGGCGGAGAAGCTGCCGGGCCTTCCTGATGAGGAGCTGCTGTCGCAGTCGACGTTTGCGCTTTCGAGTTTTCTCAAGCGTCATACCGAACATCCGATGGCGCGCCGCGTGGCGCTGGAGTTGGGGCGGCGGTATTATGACCGGCTGGAGTATGGGCGGGCCGCCAAGTGTTTTGAGCAAGTTTTACAAATGGATCATGGGGCGAAGAATCCCGAATGTCATTATTTTCTTGCGCACAGTCTGCAGCGGCTCGGGTATCTGTGCGACGCCATAGACGAGTGGATGGCGTGTTACATGGACGACCCATCGGGACCGCTGGCGGCGGAGGCGTTGCGCGAGGCGCAGCGGTGGCGGGCGCATCAGATCGTGAAGGACACGGATACGTGCCCGCGGTGCGGCGGTTCGTGTTTTCTCATTGATCTTGCGTGCCCGCGGTGTCACGCGGATCTGCGGCGGACGCAGGCCGCGTGCGGGGTGTGCGGGAAGACGATGATCAAAGAGGCGCAACTGTGCATTCATTGCCTGCCAGACGACATCAAGGTGTCCGTGGCAAGCGGCACGGACTGGCCGATCGTGAAGAGCACGCATTTGGACTGGGAGGCCGAGATGATCCAAAGCCGTCTGGTTGCCGCCGACATTCCGTGCGTGCTGACGGGCGAGAAGGGCCGCGCGATTCCTCTGACCGTCGGCCATCTCGGGCAGATCGACGTGCGGGTGCACGTGTCGGATTACAAGGAAGCGAACGATCTACTCAGTATCGCCGTGGACCATGGGGACGAATCGAACGGGGAGAAGCGGGAGGACTGAGACCGCGCCCGTATCGGATTTTGCGACGAGCGTCAGGTTCTGATCGTCAGGCGATTCGCCCAGCGGGACGATCATGCGCCCGCCGCGTGCGAGCTGACGGACAAGATCCTGAGGGATGTAAGGCGGCGCCGCAGTGACGACGATGGCGTCGAAGGGCGCCTTGTCGGGCCATCCCTTGTATCCGTCGCCGGTGCGGACAAAGACATTTCGGCAACCCATTTTTTTCAGCCGTTGCCGCGCGGAGTCTGCGAGTTCCGGAATAATTTCAATCGTATAGACCTCCTTCACAAGTTTCGCGAGAACCGCAGCCTGATAGCCGGACCCGGTGCCGATCTCGAGGGTCCGGAGTCTGGCTGCTTTCCGCGGGCCGATGGCCAGTTCGGTCATGATGGCGACGATATAGGGCTGGCTGATGGTCTGCCCCTGACCGATCGGCAGGGGGTGGTTGCCGTAAGCCACGGACGAGAGGCCTTCGGGGACAAACAGATGGCGCGGCGTTTCGGCGACGACCCGGAGGACCGCCTCGTTGCGGATTCCCTCGGCGCGGAGTTCCGCGACCAGCGAGCGGCGTTGCCGTGCGAAGCGTTCGGTGTCGGTGAGGTCGTCGGAGGCGCAAGCGGGGAGGGCGAGGAGGATGAGCAGCAAGAGATAGTATCCGACTCGGCTACTGCATGGATTCCCGCTTTCGCGGGAATGACGAATGTAAAGAGACTTCTGAAACACTACACTAGGAAGTTGGCCGGTCCTCGACATAGGACGAACAGGGCAGAGGGACGGCAGGCGCGGTGGGGACGGGGGCGGCGTCGAGGAGTATCTCGAAATAGCCGTCTTCCCGGCGAAGGCCGTTGAGGGAGTATCTTGGCGTTGCGCCGGATTCGACGCCCAAGAAAAGCGCGATGCCGGCCGTCAGCGCTTCGAGTTCAACCAGGAGCAGGAATCGGTCGTCCTCGGAATGGAGTCCGAGCCTTCCGGCGGCATCGGGCAGAGAGAGATCGAGGACCTGCCGGGCGGGCATACCGACGATGAGGCGTTTCAGTTCCGATCCGATGCCGACCGGTTTACCGCAGGAATATTTGGCGAAGGTGCAGTCGAGGATGCGGTCGTCGTCGGAGATTTTGATTTTCAGTAACGCCGTCTGATCGGGGCATGGCATGGCGGTAATAGAGTGACAAATTCGAACGGTGAAAACAAGGTCAACCCGTGAAGGCCGGTCGAGAATGGACCCCCCACCCAGCCTCCCCCACAAGGGGGGAGGAGGAACTCAGAAAGGAAGAGTCGTCTACAGGCGTCCGAGGGAGCGCATGAAGTCGAGGAGGGCGCGGTCTGGGGCGTCGGCGCCCAAGAGCGCGCCGATGGAGGCGACCGCCTGGGCGCCGGCGTCGAGGCAGGAGCGGGCGTTCTGTGGGGTGATGCCGCCGATTGCGACGACGGGCGTGGCGCAGGCGGCGCAAACTTCGGTGAGGGCCTTGAGACCGAGCGGCGGGCGTTCCAACGTCTTGGAGAGCGTGGAGAAAATCGGGCCGAACACGATGCAATTGGCTCCCGCGTCGTGCGCGGCGAGCGCGCTGTCGAGCGAATGGCAGGATGCGCTGATGACGGCCGCGTCGCCCAGCTCGCGCCGCGCCGCCGCGATGTCGGAGCCTTCGGGCAGATGGAGGTTCCAGCCGAATTCTTTGGCGGCGTCGATACGGGAATTGACGAATATGCGCACGGGCATCTGTTGGGAGAGTTGTCGGAAATCCGCCGCAAGTTTTTGGAAGTGAGGAGCGGCGAGGCCCTTATCGCGTATCTGGACCGCGCGCAGTCCGGCGGTGATCAGTTCGGACATCACTTCAACAAGTTCGCGGCCCTTCGTGGCGCGCCGATCGGTGACGCAGAGGAGGCGAAACCCCAGTTTCAAGCGCGGGTTACTTGCCGGCGGCGAAAGCGGAACTGAAATTGGCGAGGTATTGAGAAGCGATTTGCGCGTCGCGGATGATGAGGAGGTTTTCGTCGTTTTCGCCGTTGGCCGCACCCGTCCAGTTGTAAGACCCGGTGACGACGACCGATCCGTCGGCGACGAGGTATTTGGAGTGATTGAGCGCGGAGAATCCGTCTTTTTTGACCTCGAGTCCGGCGGACTGCAGGTCATCGAACTGGCTGGCGGCGCCGTTGGCCTGCCACGCGTCAAAGACACCGCGGACCTGGACGCCGCGCTCTTTTGCCGCCTGGAGCGCATCGGCGACGTCGGGGTCGGTGAAGGTAAAGATCGAGAAATCGATCGATTGCCGCGCGCCGTCGATGGCCTTGATGAGCTGGTCCTTCGTCTGGTCGCTTGGCGTGAAATAGACTTCGACCTGCACCTGCCTCGCCTCGCCGCCCTCGGTGGTCACGTAGGGCGAAACTTTGGCGACGGTCGACGACCCGATGCCCGGGACGCGGTCCAAGTCCTGGACGGACTGAAAGGGCCCGTTGGTTTCACGAAACGAGACGATTTTCTGCGCCATGGATGACCCGATGCCGGGGAGTCCGGCGAGTTCCTGCGCCGACGCCGTATTGATGTTCAGGCCCCCACCGCCGCCCATCTCGACCGTAAACTCGTGTTGCGTGTTGTCCTGTTTGCCTCCATCGAAGTTACCGGAGAACATTTCGTTGAATTCGGTGGCGTAAGCCGCCGCCATATCGGGGTCACGAAAGATGACCGTGTTGTTGGCGTCGCTCGTGAGCTGAGTCGTCGTAAAATTGGTGGACCCCGTGAGAACCGTTTTATCGTCAACGACGACGAATTTGTTGTGCATGAGCGACCCGCTGCGTGTCCCATCGGAGACGATCTGCACGCCGGCGGCTGTCAGCGCATCGAGGACCGCCTGGTTGTCGGGGTCCGAAAAATACTTTTCCTCGATGACGACCTTGACATTTCCGGCGCCGAGCCGATTGGCGGCCTCGACCAGCGCATCGACGACGTCCTGCGATTCGATCGTGTAAGCCGCGATCAGGATTTCGGACTTGGCCGATCGGATCACGTCGACCGTGGCGTTGGTGACGCCGGAAGAGGATTTGGCCGGGTCGGTGAAAAACACGCCTTCGGGCGGCGGCGCGGCCTCCGTGTCACCGCCTGCGGCCTCGGGATTCTGCACGGCGACGTCGAGCGACCCGTTGAGGACGTGTTTCGTGCCATCGGGCGCATAAACGGTCATCTGCCGGTTGACCGTTGTCAGTCCCAGCGAGGAGAATGTGCGTGTAAACGTCACTTCGCTGACGGGGTTGCCCTGCGGGTCATAGGCGCGCGCGACAAACTGTTCCGTCGAGTTGAGGTCGACCGTGGTGGGTCCTTCGATGACCACCGCGTAGCCTCCCTGGTAGACCGCGGGGCAGATTGCGGGAGAGGCCAAGAGGAAGAGCCAAGCGGTGAGGAAGAAGAAACGTTTGTTCATATCAAGCAATTAATATATATTTGTACTTGATAATGTCAAGTAAAAGAACTGCGGGAAGGCCGCTGATTTTGCGGAGGGTTCTTGTGAACCTTTTCCTGGTTGCCGTTTTTCTTTTTGCGCTGACCGGTGCGATCTACTGGCTGACGTCGGGCGAGCCGGAGAAGGAGATGGGGCGGACGCGCCTTCTGAAGGAATTGAAGGAGGAGCAGCAGTCCGGCCAAGCGGGACCGGCGGCCGGGTTTGAAGTGACGCCGCTGGTCGACGGCGAGTATGCCGTCCGATTGCAGGAGGATCTGGCGCAAGCCCGTCGGAGCATCGAGGTACTGATGTTCGAGATCAAGATGGGGAAACTGGCGGACAATCCCGCGAACCGGCTGGTGGCGGGCCTGATCGACGCGCGGCGCCGGGGCGTGTCGGTGCGGGTGAGGATGGAGCAATCGAATCTGGACAAGGCCCTGACGCGGTCGAACCGGAAGACCGCGGACGCGCTGAAGGCCAACGACATTTTCGCGGAGTTCGACCTTCCGGACGTTGAGACGCACGCGAAGGTCGTCCTGATCGATGACCGGATCCTCTACGTCGGCAATCACAACTGGTCGGAGTCGGCGCTCGAGACGAACAAGGAGATCAGTCTTCGGATCTCGGCGCCCATTCCGGTGAGCACGATGCGGAGATACTTCGAGCGGTTTGACCGGAGCCTGCAGAAAGCGCGGATGGGATCGGTGAGCGGGTGAGAAGACATGTGGCGCTCCTAGTTTGCGGTTTGGCGATCGCGTCCAGCGGACTGTGTGCGCAGGATGTGACGGACGTTGTGTTTCTTTCGAACGAAGAGTATCTGCCGGTGCTGTTGGAGTCGATCGGGGACGCGCGGTCGAGCATCCGGGTCGAGATGTATTTGATCCGGCCCGGCCCGTCTGAAGGCCATCCGGTGACCAAGATTTTGGCGGCGCTGACCGCCGCCCGGAAGCGCGGAGTGCGGGTCGAGGTACTGTTGGACCGGCATTTCGCGTCAGACAACGAGAAGGCGGCGGAGCGGCTGCGGTCGAGCGGGATTGAGGATGTGCGTTGGGAGTCCGAGGAAGTGACCAACCACACAAAGGCGGTGGTCATAGACGAGGAGACGCTGATCGTTGGCAGCCAGAACTGGACGCTGGCCGCGCTGGCCGCGTCGACCGAATCGGCCGTCGTGGTCCGGAGCCGCGCGGTGGTGGAGGAATTGAGGCAGAGAGAGAAAGAACGCCGAGGTGTCGCATCGGAGGGAGCGAGATAATGGCATCGAAGCTGTCTGGAATTTATGTTCTGGCCGTTCTCATGACCGCCGTCTGGCCTCTTGCCGCGGCCCGCGCCGATTTCGCGCACGAGTACAACAACGGCGTTTTTTTTTACAAGCGCGCCGAATATGAGCTGGCGGCGCAGACGTTTGCAAAGATCGTGGCGCTCTACCCGCGAGACCCGCAACTCGACGCCGCCCTGTACTGGGCCGGGCAGTCGCACGATCAGACGGGTGAGTTTTCGAAAGCCCTCGATTTTTACAAGCGGGTGCCGGCCGAATTTCCGGCATCGACCTACCGACACGATGCGTTGTACGCGGCCGGCGTCACGTCATCGCATCTGTTTGCGTACGACGACGCAGCCGGATATTTTTCCAAAGTCATCGACGATCCGTCCGCGGAACCCAAGACCGTGCTGAACAGCCGAGTGCGCCTGTGCGAGACATTTCTGAAGAGCGGAGACGACCGGCGGGCGGAAACGTTGTTGCGGGCGCTACTCGCACAGCCGGGCCTTGGCGGGGAGCGTCGGCAGGTTGCGGAGTTCCGTCTTCGGCAACTGCTGATCCGCGCCGGCCGTCCGTCCGAGGCGCAGACGATGCTGGCGCGCATGTCCAAGAATCCGGACCTTGTGCAGGCGGAGGAATCGATGCGTCGAGGAGATGCGGCGTTTGCGGAGGGCCGATACGGGGAGAGCCGCGCGTCGTATGATCAGGTCCATCGCCGCCGAAGCAGCGTCCCGCCGGAATTTCGCGCGCAGGCGATGTACAACAGCGCGCGGTCCTCCATGGCGCTGGGCGACGCGGACCGGGCGTTGCCGCTTCTCCGGCAGGTTTACGACGAGCGGGACGCACTGCCGGACGCTCGGGGCGGCGCGGCGCTGCAGCTCGCGTATCTGTACCGTGTTCAGGGCCGTACCGGCGACGCGGAGGCGCTTGCGTCGGCCGGTGAGCGACTTGCCGAGGGCGCGAGTCTTCCGCGCCTCAAGGAGGATCTCCAGTTTTTCCGAGCGGAATCGGCGTACCAAGGCAACCGGTACGAAGAGGCGGCGAGGCGACTGGCGAAGATGGATGAATCGAGTTATCGCGTGAACCTGCTTCAAGGCCGCAGCCTGCTGGGATCGGGCCAGACGGAGGAGGGCACGCGGCTGCTCGAGCAGGCCGCGAACCAGGCGCCGACCGAAGAGGCGCGAAACGAAAGTTTTTATGAACTCGCCCGGCATTATTTTGAAGCGAAGCGATATTCCGAAACGCTGACGCATCTAGATCGTATCCAGCGCCCGTCGGATGCGATGGTGTCGCGGATTCTGCCGATGCGCGCGCGGTGCCAGTATGAGCTGGGCCGTTTTGGCGACGCGGCGCGGTCCTTTTCGGACATGTCGAAGGCGTCGTCCGACGCGCAGCAGGCGAAAGAGTACAGATACTGGAGCGTTTTATCGGACTTCAAAGAGCGGAACTTTTCGTGGGCGGAGAAACTGATGACGCAACTGGAGTCGGTGGGCGGCGTACCAGGGGCGGATGACGCTGACCCGGCCGCATTTCTCGAGGCGGCGATGCAACTGGATCGGGCGATCGATTTTGCGGCGCCGGGCGAAGAGGAAGCGCTGGGCCGGCAGCTTGACGAGCGCCTGTCGCAGTATCCCCACCCGCGGCTGTACCTGTTCACGATGGATCGCCTGTATGCGAAGGGTCAGTATGGCGTTCTGCCGCGGTACGCGAAGGACGTTGTGCGTCGAGTTTCGAAGGATGACGAGATTTACGGCCGCGCAGTTTTTTATGAATTGAAATCGCACGAGCAGACGGGGAACCATGCGGGCAGCGCCCGCGCGCTGAAGCGACTGGATGAGTGGACGGCTTCGGGGGGCCGACTGCCTGCGAACATGGACGAAGAACTCGAGTATCTGTGGGCTGTGGTGGCAGCGGCCTCGGGAGATACCGCAACCGCCCGGTCAGCTTACGAAACCTATCTGAGTCGTCATCCATCCGGGGCTTACTCGAATCGCGCTTTGCATCAGCTCGGCTTGCTTCACACGGAGGCGCGCCGGCCGAAGGAAGCGGATCTTATGGGAACCTTGAGCGATGCCAGAGGCCCGAAAACCGAACCTGCGCGCCTGTATGATCTGGGCCGGGCGAACGTGGCGGCCGGAAAGACGCAGGAGGGATTGCCGCACTTGCGCAGCGTGATCGAGCATCCCGAGTCGCCGGCGGATCTGCGGGACAGCGCCGCCGATGCGCTGATTTCGACGCTGAACCGGCTGCAGCAGTATTCGACGCTGGAGTCGGACTATCGCCGGCTGTCGGGCCGCATCCGGGGCCGTGCGATCCATTCGCGCGCGAAGCATGCGCTGGGCCTGTGGCATTTTCGGTCCGGCCGGTTTCCGGAGGCGCACGCGTATCTTGCGGGCGTGCAGGATCCGCCGGGATCGGACGCCGTCGTCGAAGCGGCGACGCGCACCGCGGACTGCGACTACCTTGGGCAACGATACGAAGAGGCGCTGTCGGGCTACACACGCGTCGTCAGGCAGTATCCGCAGTCCCGGTGGGCGCAGGAGAGCTACTATGCGGCGCAGCTTTGCAAGATCAAGCTGGGCCAGACTGCGGACGCGCTGGGCGGGTACGAGCGGTTCCTGGAGCAGCATCCGGATGCGCCGCAGGCGCCGACCGTGGCGTTCGAAGCCGCGAAGCTGTACGTTCAGGCGGAGGACCTGGATGCGGCTGAGCGGATGCTGAATTATTTTGAGAAGAAAGGGCCCGCGAACCTGATGGAGGAGGCGGTCCGGATGCGGATCGCGATGGCGAAGCGCCGCGGCCAGCATGACCGGATCGTGAGCCTATCCCGGTCGCACCGAGAGGCGTACGGATTCAATCTGGAGGTTGCGCAGGATGCGGCGGTGTCGGCGACGCTGGCGGAAATCCCGTATGACGCGTTCGGGATCGGCGCGCGGACGGAGATTGCGGCCGTTCACAAGATTTTCGAAGATGCATACGTCGGCGCGGCGGGCGGGGGGGACCGTCCGAAGAGTTTTTCGCTGGACGAGCGTTTTTATGATCGAGGGAGCAAGGGAGTCGACGAAGAGCACACGCTGAATTGCAGTTTAAAGCGCATCCTCTTCACGCCGACCCGCGTGATACTGTTCATCGAGGCCCGCGCGGTGGGGTTTCTCACGGACGCGTCCAAGGTCCGGATCAAACACGTTTCGTGTTCGGGCGAAAATCTGAGGGAGATGCCCGGCGCGTTCATCACGGGCGCGCAGCTCGGGGAGGAATTCCTGCTGCGGCACAACCAGACCCGACCCGTGGTCTTGTCGATTCCGAGGTCCTACTGGTCGAACGAGGTGAAGATCAACATTGACATCCAGTTCGCGAAACGCGAGATTCTCCTGTACTGCGCGCTCAAGGGGATGAAGGACGGGTAGACCGGCCTCCTCAACTGCATCGAAGCCATCTCAATAATCCCTGACACGCGGGTCCTGTCGACGTGTCGCCGTCCGCTTCCGCTCCTCGCCCTTCGGGCTGCGGGGCGGTTCGGGCGTCGACACGTCGCCACCCGCCCGTCCTTCAGGCGGGAGGGGATTTTTGAGATGGCTTCTGCCTTTCTCTGAAATTCACCCAAACCATCAGAATCAGAAAACCACCTGCGAGGGCCCAGATCATCGGATGGCGCGCGGCCCGCGCGATCCGCGCGGCGGCCGTGACGGGCTGCGCCGCTGTTTTCGCCTCATCGCGGAGTCGCCGGTCGAAGGACTCGGAGATGCCGCCCTCGCCCCGGACCGCCGCTTGAAGGGCCGCGCGCGCCTGATCGGGCGGCAGGCCGGCGGCGCGGTCCGCGGCGCGGTCGAGATCGGCCCATGATTTTTCGAGGAGGCGGAGAACCGTTTCCTCATCGATGTCCGCCGCATATTTAGAGAGCGCGATTTCGTCTTCGGCGAAAATCTCGTGCGCGTACCGGCGCGCGTCGAAGGGATGGCCGGCGAAGGCCGAAGGCGCCAGAAAGACGAAGGACAAGACGGTGAGCAATGCCAGGCGAACTGCTGGAAAAAATGACCCCCCACCCAGCCTCCCCCACAAGGGGGGAGGGGTTGAATTAATTCGCGTGGACGACGCCCTCGATGGGGCTGGACGCGGACGCATACAATTTTCGCGGGATGCGGCCGGCCCGGTGGGCGAGTCGGCCGGCTTCGATTGCCATTCGCATGGCGGCGGCCATGGCGACCGGATCTTTGGCGCCGGCGATGGCGGTGTTCATGAGGACGCCGTCGCACCCGAGTTCCATGGCGACGGCGGCGTCGGATGCGGTGCCGACGCCGGCGTCGACGATGACCGGGACGGCGGCCTGTTCGAGGATAATCTGCAGGTTAAAAGGATTTCTGATCCCGAGCCCTGATCCGATGGGCGCGGCGAGCGGCATCACGGCGGCGCACCCGATGTCCTGGAGTTTCCGGCACACGACCGGGTCGTCGATGGAGTAGGGGAGGACGGTGAATCCTTCCTTGACCAAGACCCGGGCCGCTTCGAGCGTGGCCTCATTATTCGGGAACAGCGTTTTCTCGTCCCCGATGACTTCGAGTTTGACCATCGAAGTATTGAGGGCCTCGCGCGCCAACTGGCAGGTGAGGATCGCGTCCTTGGCGGTGAAACAACCGGCGGTGTTCGGAAGGATCGCGTATCGGCGGCGGTCGATGTGGTTCAGAAAAGATTTGCCGGACGTGTCCTTGAGGTCGACGCGCCGTATGGCGACCGTGACGATCTCGGTCCCTGCGGCCTCGAGCGCCTGAACCATGACCTCATTGGAGGGATACTTGCCTGTTCCGAGGATCAGCCGTGACTTGAAGGTCCTCTCCCCGATTTTCAACGGTTCCTCTTCCATGATGCGGGACAATACCATTTCGGGCGCTGGGGCGCCACCGCCGACGGCGTGTATGATTTCGACGGTGTCGCCCTCCCTGATCCGGGCGCGCGCATGATCGGCGCGGGCGACGACTGTTTCGTTGACCGCGACCGCGACACCTTCCGGCGGCAATTTCAATTCATCGAGCAACTCGGCGATGGTGGCGCCGTCTGCGACCGTATGGTCCTTTCCGTTGAGGCGGATGCGGGCGGCGCTCACAGCAGGATTTTCAGACTGAGGACGGCGGCGAGCGTCATGAAGGCGCGCCGAATCCAGACGTTGCCGAGTCTCGTGCCGTAGCGAGCGCCCAGATAGGAGCCGATCCCCATGCTGACAAAGAGGTTGGCTGCGGACGGCCAGTGAATGAGGTTGGCGCGATAATATAATATGGAGGAGACGATGGCCTGCATACCGATGGCGACTTTGCGGGTGCCGGCGCTTTGCAGAAACGTCTGGCCGAACAGAATGACGAGCAGATACGTGAGAAACGTCCCAAGCCCCGCGCCGTACACGCTGCCGTACGCGCCCAGCACGACGGCGAGCGGCAGGCCCACGGCCCAGCGGACCGCCCCGCGCTTCGGCGGGGCCGCGACGCCGATTTCTTTTTGCAAGGCCGTAAAGATCAGAAGAAGCACGCTGACCGCCGCGATGAAGCCTTTCAGCGCCGCCTCGGAGATCGACAGGAGGATCATCGTGCCGAAGATCGCGCCGACTCCGCAGGCCAGACCGAGGGCCCACGAGAGGGAATGGCGGATGAGGCCCTGTTGCTGGAAGGCGACCCAGCCGGTAATGGCGAGCCCGAACACGCCGATCCGGTTCGTCGCCACGGCCGTGTGGGCCGGGACCTGGAGGAGGATCAGGACCGGGACCGTGAGCAGTGTTCCGCCGCCGATCAGCGTGCTGAAAGATGCGGCGGTGAGGCCCGTCACAAACAGGATGAGATGGTCGGCGGGCGTCATTCGGAAGGATGCGCGACGCTTTTAAGTGTGGTGCAACGACTGGGCGAGGTGCTGGCTGGTGCTGGCGAGCCGTTTGGCGAGGAGTTTGGCAAGTTCGATTCCCATCCTTGGATTTTCGGAGAGGCTTTTCTGAAAGACGTCCGCCGGGACCGCCATGATGAGCGAATCGGTGAGCGCCGTCACGGTGGCGGTGCGCGGCAAGCCGAGGAGGAACGACATTTCGCCGACGAACTGGTCTTCCTCGGAAATCTCCGCGATTTTTTCGCCGCCCTTGTCCACGACAAACCGTCCGAGGGCGATATAATAAATGTGAGTGGACGTTTCGCCCTCCTTAAAAATCTCGTCGCCGGCCTGGACTTCCTTCAAGTATTCCTCGCGGACGATGTCGTCGATAAACGTGACGAGCCTGCGCCGGACTGCGGGCGGCGGGTCGGAGAGGCGCGCATCGCAAAAGACCGCGCCTTCCGTGTCCTCGCTCGATACAATTTCCGCGTCAAATTCCATCAGCGTGCGGTCCTCGCCCAGCCGGACCTGCACGCGGACGCGGCTACGAGGCGCGAACGGTTCCGGCGACTCGAAGGTCAGGTCCTCGGCGGACAGGCGGACGATGGTGATGGAGAGGTTTTTCGGAGAAAGGAGAACTGCCGGCAGTTCCCCGGTGGTTTCCTTGGCCATGAGAGCGTTTTATCCTGAACGAAATCGTGTTGTCAACGAAGGCCGGGCGACTCCTGTAAATCATCGAGCGCATTTTCGTAGGCCGCCCGTGTCACACTTTTTTTGCGAGCCGTTTGGCGATACGTTCCATCGCGATGGAGCGGTCGAATTTATCGAGGATGACGTTGATGAGCGTGAAGGACCGGCGGTTGGCCAGCGCCGCTTTGAGGGCGTGATCGAACGCGCCCTCCGTTTTGACTTTGAAGCCTCTCCCTCCCGGAATGATCTCCGGCAGGCGGTGGTAGGCCCATTCGGTGATGTCGTTGTACGGTCCGTCGTGAATCTGGCGTTCGGTCGCGTATCCGTGGTTGTTCAGGACGATGACGATCGGCGAAAGGCCGAGCCGCTGGATGGTGGAGAGTTCCATGCCGGTCATCTGAAACGCGCCGTCTCCGACGAGGACGAGCGGCCGAAGATGCGGATTGGCAAGCTGCGCGCCGAGCGCGGCCGGCACGGCGAATCCCATGGACGTGTAATAGGCCGGCGACAAAAACTCGGTGCGGCGGTGGATCACGAGGTCCGACGCGCCGAAGAGCGCGTCTCCGATGTCGGCGATCACGACCATGTCGTCCTTCAGGAAGGCGTTCAGCCGCTGAAAACAGCGGTTGACCGTGATGGGCGCCTCGGGCCGGATTCGATACTCGTTCATGCCTTCGGTAGGATTCGGGTGGCCGTGCTGCGGGCGGCGGTGGAGCGGCGCGCGGAGGAGCGCGAGGAGGAATTCGCGGAACTGCACATTCTCGAATGCGTGGTGGCGGATCGCGATTTTCTCCGATGTCGCCTCGATGCAGACGCCGCGGTCGAGTTTGGCGGTGAAGATCCCGAGGTTGATGTCGGTGAGGACCGTCCCGAGCATGATGACGCAGTCGGAGGATTCGACGAAGAGCCGGACCTCCTCGCGGCCCATGGCGCCTTCGTAGATGCCGATGTAGTTGGGATTTTTTTCGCTGATGACCGATTTCCCGAGCAGCGTGGCCGCGACGGGGATGCGGGTCTTGTCGGCCAGCCGGACGAGGAGGGGCTGGAGGCCGAACCGGTGGAGCTCGACATCGGCGAGGATTACGGGCCGTTTGGCGCCGTTGATCATGCGGACCGCCTCCGAGACCGCCTCTTTCAATGAATCGGGATCGCTCCGTTCCCGCCGGATCTCGAGCCGGCCGGGCGCCGGGATGGGCACATCGATCATGTCCCGAGGAATTTCGATGTAGACCGGGCGTTTATGCCGTGTGGCCGAGTCCAGAACGCGGTCGATCTCAGCGCCGGCCGTGCGGGGATCGTCGAGCACGGCCGAGTCGATCGTGAGTTTGTCAAAAACCTCCTTCTGGGTGTTGAAATCGCGGACCTTGTGATGGAGGAGGGGATTGTGGACGCGCTCTTTCATGCCGGGCGACCCCGAGACCACAATGACCGGCGATTTTTCCGCAAATGCGCCGGCCACGGGGTTGGACACGTTGAATCCGCCGACGCAGTAGGTGACGCAGACCGCGCCGATGCCGCGGACGCGCGCGTAGGCATCGGCGGCGAAGCCGGCGGAATCCTCGCGGGTCGTGACGACCGTCCGGATCGGGCTGTGTTCGAGCAGGTCATAGAACTTGAGAATGTAGTCGCCCGGAATGCCGAACATGTGCCCGACGTCATGCTGGACCAGCCGGTGGATGAGATATTGTCCGATCGATATCCTTTTTTTCATTCCCATCCTCTCTTTACATGGATTACGCCCTTATTTACATTATACCGCATGCAACCCGTCGAGGAAATGCTGAAAAACATCCGGGGCTTCATCAAGGCGAAAGGCTATTTTCTGACCGGTCCCCGCTACGATGTCGCGAAGGCGCTGGCGGAGACGCCCACACATCTTGACGCCGATGAGATCCATCAGCTCTTGGGCAAGGTGCGAATCGACGCGTCGACGGTGTACCGTGTCCTGAACCTTTTTTGCAAGCTGCGGATCTGCCGAAAAATTGTGGTGGACAACGGTCCCGCGCAGTATGAACTGTCCGAGCGATTCATGGTGCACCACCACCACCTGATCTGCAAGCATTGCGGGAAGGTGATCAACTTCGACGAATTCGATCTTCTCGAATCGGAGCTGTCGAAGCTCGAGAAGCTCTTTCGGCGAAAGTACAAATTCGTCGTGGCGGACCACAAGCTGGAATTCGAAGGCGTGTGCATGACGTGCGGTCCGGTGAGCCGGAACAAACCAAGCCTCTAATTCAGATCGATGTCCTTTGGAACCTCCTGCGGACGGTCCTCCAGCGGCAGAAAGGGAATGACGAGCATTCCGGGGATGGATACGATCAGGATCATCACGAAGAACTGTTCATAGCCCAGCGCCTGCTGAAGCTTGCCGCTGATGATGCCCGGCCCCATCATGCCGAGGGCCATGAGACCCGTTGAAATCGCGTAGTGCGCCGTCTGGTATGCGCCGCGGCTCGTGTACATGAGAAAGACCATGAATGCCGTGAATCCAAGCCCATATCCGAATTGTTCGATCGCGACGACCGAATAGACCGCCGTGAGCGTCGGCTCGGCGGCTTTGGCCAGATAGATGTATCCAACGTCCGGCGCGTTGAGTGCGAGTGCCATGGGCCAGATGCAGCGTCGAAGCCCGAACCTGGAAATCAGCCAGCCGCCGAGCAGCCCGCCGAGGACCAGGCTCAGGATGCCGACGGTCCCATAGGCGTACCCGACGGTTGCGGTTTCGAGGCCGAGCCCGCCGGCGGTCCGAGGGTCCTTCATGAACGGCACGAGCATTTTCACCACCATGGCCTCGGCGAGGCGGTAGAGGAGGATAAACATCACGATCGCGACGATCCTCGGCCGCTGGAAGTAACTTTTGAACACGTCGAGAAACGGCGGCGTGCGGCTTTCCTCTCGCCGGCCGCGCACATCGGTGACGGGCCGGGGCAGATACAGGAAATGAACGATCGCCAGGAGGAGGAAGATTCCGGCGACCGTCCAGAAAATGACCGACCAGGCCTGCGGGACGTTTCCGGCTGATTTTTCCAGGTTCCCGCCCCAGACCACGAGCGCCCCGGTCGCGAAGATCGCACCGATGCGGTAGAAGAGCGACCGGATCCCGACGTAGAACGCCTGGTCCGCCGCCGACAGCGCGAGCATGTAAAACCCGTCGGTCGCAATGTCGTTGGTGGCCGAGAGGAAGGCCGCGATCGTGAAGACGACCAGGGTAATCGTCAGATACTCGGGCGAGAAAATTCCGACCGCCGCGACCGCGAAGGCCGCCGCCATGAGGCCCTGCATCGAGAGGATCCAGTTGCGTTTGGTCGCATAGAGGTCGACCGCCGGCCCCCAGAACATTTTGATGACCCATGGCAGGTAGAGGTAGGACGTGTATCCGATCGTGACGTTGTCCACGCCCATGCTCTTGTACACGACGGTCGAGACGAAGTTGACCATCTGGTATGGGAGGCTCTCGGCGAAATAGAGCGTCGGAATGTAAATCCAAGCCACCCGTTTCATGAAGGGCTTGTACGTTGGCCGCCGCGCGCGGTCAAGAAAATTATGCTACATTCCACGCCCATGATTGTGATCGGTTGCCGGACGGCGGTGATGGCGTCTGTCGTATGTCTCTTGTGCGGAAGCCCGACCGCTGCCGAGTCGCCGTTTGGGGATCTCGCGGCGCGGCTGGTGGCGGACGGATTGGACGGCGCAAAAGTCGGCGCGCTGTATTCCGATCCCCGCTGTGAGTTTCTGCCGGCGATCGCGCAGATCAATCTGAAGCACGTGGAGGACACGGCGGCGTACCGGTCGTTTCTCGCAGAGAAGAACCTAGCGATCGCGCAAGCGTATTTCGCACTCCACCGGGGGATGCTCCGGCGGTTTGAGGCGCGCACAGGGGTTCCGGCGGAGATCGTAGTGGCGATTCTTCTCGTGGAAACCAAGTGCGGCCGCGAGCGCGACAAGGCGCCGGTGCTGAATGTGCTGTCGACGATCGCGAGCTGCGCGGATGATGCGGCGGTTGAAAAAAGCTATGAGGCGTTGCGACCTCAGTATCCGGATTTGACGCCGTCGGAGGTCCGGCGCCGGGCGCAGTCGCGCGGGCGGTGGGCCTACAAGGAACTCAAGGCGTTTCTCGAATGGATTCTTCGACAGCCCGCGCAGGATGCCTTCGCGATCCGCGGATCCTGGGCGGGCGCGCTGGGCCTGCCGCAATTCATGCCGACCGCGCTGGCCGCCTATGGCGCGGACGGCGACGGGGACGGCCGGGTGGATCTGTCGAGCGACACGGACTCGGTCGCAAGCGTCTGCCGATATCTGCGGGAGAACGGCTGGAGGCCGGGGCGTGCGGCGCGCGCCCAGCGCCGTGTGATCTGGCGGTACAATCACAGCCCGCTGTATGTGGACACGGTGCTCAAAATATCGGAAAGGATTTCCAACCCGTGACGACTCCTCTCATGATCGGGCTGCCGGGGCCGGAGCTTACTCGTGACGATGAGGCGCGACTGGACCGGATCCGTCCGGCGTCGGTCATTCTCTTTACAAGAAATTTCAGATCGGTCGCGCAGATCAAATCGCTCATCCGCCGCACGAAGGAAATCGCCGGGCCGCAGTGCCGGCTGGCGATCGACCATGAGGGTGGCCGGGTCGTGCGGTTTCCGGACGCGCTACCGCCGTTTCCGGCGCCGCGCCTTTTCGGCGAAGCGCGCGACCCGGAGAAAATGCGGCAGGCTGCGAAGACGGCGGCGTGCGCTCTGAAAGACTGGGGCTTTGATCTGAATCTCGCGCCCGTGGTGGACGTGCTGACGCCGACGAGCCACCCGCGCATGGTGGACCGCTGTTTCGGCCCGGACCCGGACCTGGTATCCGAGATGGCCGAGGCGTTCATTCGGGGAATGCGCGAAGGCGGCATCCAGACGTGCGCCAAACATTTTCCGGGCGTCGGCCCGGCGGAGCTTGATCCGCACGAAACCGGACCGAAAGTCACAGTGACGCGTCAGGAGCAGGAGAAATTCCTGCTGCCGTTTCGCCGCGCGATTTCGGCCGGCGTCGACACGGTGATGATCTCGCACATCGTGTACACGAACCTGGACCCGTCGGGGCCGGCGACGCTGTCAAAAAAAATCATCACGGATTTGTTGAAGGCCGAGATGGGATTTGACCGTGAAATTCTCTCCGACGATCTCGAAATGGGCGCGATTCAGGAAGCGTACGGAATCGAGGAGGCGGTGACGCGCGCCCGCGACGCCGGGTGCTCGATCCTGCTCGTCTGCAAAGAGCCGGACCTTCAGGACCGTGCGTGGCGGGCGCTGGCCGGGAGGGGCCACCCTCACCCTGACCCTTTCCCGCCATAGGCGGGAGAAGGGGATACCTGAGAAGTGCGTGAAATTTCAGGAACCGGGCGCCGGATCGTGTTTGATGCGGGGCAAGAGTTCCGCGAAGTTGCAGGGCCGGTGGCGGATGTCAAGTTGGTCGAGGATGATTTTGTCCATCGCGAGCCGGCAGGCGCCGGTGGAGCCGGGGAGGATGAAGACGAGCGTGTCGCGCACAAGCCCGGCGTCCGCCCGGGACTGGATCGTGGACGAGCCGATTTCGCTGTAGGAGAGGAAGCGGAACAATTCGCCGAATCCCGGGATGTGCTTCGTGAAGAGCGGCCGGACGGCGTCCGGCGTCACGTCCCGGCCGGTCACGCCGGTGCCGCCGGTCACGATCGCAAAATCCACGCGCGGGTCACTCGCCCATCCTCGGACGATCCGCCGGATGGCCGCCTGCTCGTCCTTGCATATCTTGCGGTCCGCCACCGTGTGTCCTGCCGCCGTCAGTCGCTCGCAAATCAGCGCGCCGGACTTGTCCGAATCGAAATCGCGCGTGTCGCTCACCGCGAGGACCGCGACGCGCACCGGCACGAACTCGTCGTGCGTTGCGCCGTGCGCGTGCGGGTGATTGTGTTTTTCAGAATGATCCCGATGTTTCTTGGTTCTCTTATTCGGCATAGACCGCAAGTTTATCAGTCCTTTCACTCATTATAAAGTTGTTCCAAGCTCAACGTCCGCCCTGCTTCCGATTCGGGCCACCGGGTCCGGAATTGGCCGGCGTCGGAGACGCCGGCACTTGGGGCGCCGGAGGCGCTGATCCGGCCGGCGTCGAATTCGGCCACGCGGAGCAGTTTCCCTTTGACGCGGACCCGCGGGTCTGTCACGTCGGGCTTGCCGGGCACGTCGCGTTTGATCTCGATGAGGTAGACCCACATGCCGGGCCGCAAATTTTCGTCTGTATATTTCTTCTTGATGACGCCGGCATAAAACCTGCTCTGGATCGCCCGGTCGATTTTCGTGCGCGGCAGCGAGAGGATGAGCGCCCGGGGCCGGCCGTCCTTGTCGCGGAGGATCGGCGTCCAGCGGGGATTCCATCCTTCAACGCCGAGCGATTTGAAAAATTCGTCCACGGGCGTGTTTGGGAATTCGACCTCCTTCAAGACGTAGGCGTACCAGAGTTCGGAGTCCCACGTGGGGCCGATGATCTCGGCCCATTTCTGAGAATCGTCTGCGCCGTCGCCGGGCGCCGTAGGCGCTACCCCGCCCGGCATGCAGAGCGTGCAGGGCCGGAATCCGTCCCGGACGGCGGCGTCCAGCGAGGTATAGCCTTTCGGCGCTTCGCTCGACCGATAGATCCAGTAGCACAGGACGGTATGGACGTTCCCGGTCGAGGGGACGGCGCCGAACGTGAAGCCTTCGAGCGCCGTTGGGAGCGGCGTGCCGGGGCGGCAGAACCCGCAGTCATTTTGATGCCCGGCGGCTCGCACCGAATGGATCGTCGGAAAGTTCGACAGCTTTTCGGCCGCGGTTCTCCGGACCAGCCAGCAATTGAACCGGTGGACTTTGCCCTGGGGCGTCACGACGAAACTCATCGTTTCCAGCGCAACGCCGCCCGGCGCGGATTTCGGCCACCATCGCCAAACTCCGATCGCGGCCGCCACGATCAACCCGAGTGCCAAAACCGAGAGGAGCGCGACGCGCCAGGGTTGCGTGCGGCCGAGCGGCGGCCCGAGGACGCCGCAGCGCCGGCAATAGGCGCCGCCGTAGGGCCAGGCCGATTCGCAGACGCGGCACGAGTAGGCCTTGATCATCTATTTCCACCCGCAGTCGTCGACCTGCACGCAGAAGAAAGGTTCGATGGTGAAGGCACGTTCTTTCGGCGATGAATACTGCATTTGATTATAGTTGCCGAGTTCCCTCATTTTCTTGAAGGCCTCGACGAGTTCGCCGGTCGAGCGGAATGATTCGTGGGACTGGCGATACTCCAGAATAAGACCGGCGAAATATTTCTGGACATAGGGAACGCGGGTCAAGTCCGACTCCACTGCGGTGTTCAGGTTGATCCTGCGGGGGAACATCCGGAAAAATTCACCGTCCACCGTGACGGACCGTCCGTTGCCGGCTTCGATGAAGGGTTCCATCGCGTCGTAGGCGGTGTTGGTGATCCCGCTGAGTTTTTTCAGGTCTTCCTTTTCCACAAACGCTCCCCGCCCGGCCCGGTGGGCCATGATGATGACGGCCATCTGCCGGTTGACATGCGGCACCCGCTTCAGTTCATCCAGGGTGGCCGTATTGATATTGAGCATTTCGCCCGGCTGCAGTCGAATGTTTTTCTTGAACAACAATTCCCCCGACGGCCCGGCGGGTACCGCGTTCGTGTTGGACCTGCCGGTCCGGATGAAGATCGCGGCGGGGACGGCAGCGCCGATGAATGCCAGCGAAAGCCACATCCACCATCGCGTCCGTGCGACGCTTTGTCGGGCGAGGTCCTGTGTCAGGACGCCGCACGACGGACAGTATGCGATTCTCGGAGAAATCCGTTGCCCGCAGACACAGATGACCTTTTTCATTCGCGCGCCTCGCAGTCTACCTCTGTCCGCCGGGCCGGGCAATATGGACAAAAACACAATAAGGCTTTCCGAATGCAGACGGCTTTGCTACGTTGGGACGAGCGATGACAACCGAACGGAAGAGAGACTTGGACTCCTACACCGGTCCTATCGACATCAGCGAACTGTGGAACACCATCTGTGACCAGGAGGCAGCCCGGTCGTTCCGGGAATGGTCCGGCATGGAATCCCGGACGGACGATATGGCCGGCGGGAGCGACGTCGGCAATTCCCGGTCCAACAACGAGGATGCCCATGTCGCGTGGCGTTTCCGACCGCCCCGCGGGGCGCAGCCCGTGACCGTCCTGATCGTCGCGGATGGCGTCGGCGGCGAGGAGTCGGGAGAAGTCGCGTCGAACATGCTGGTGAAATCTATCGCGGTCGACCTGTTCTGCCGGGCCTTTCGGCGCGTCGCCGTCGCGACGGCTTCGGACGATATAGGATTTCGCGCGGCCACGATGAACACCGACGACCTCGTGGTCGACTACGCCCCGGCGATTTCGGCTCGCGATCTCACGGAGAGCATCCTGACCGGCCATGATCGCATCCTGCGGGAGGCCGGGCGGCGCGGCATGCCGGACGGCATCGCCACCACGGTGGTGGTGGCCGTCCTGTCGGGCCAGACCCTGCACGTTGCGCACGCCGGTGACAGCCGTGGGTATGTTTTCGGAAAGGAGGGCCTGCGGCCGGTGACGCTGGACCACTCGGTCGTCATGGACCTGATGCGGCAGAAGAAGATCACGCCGGAGGAGGCGCGCCGTCACCGCCTGCGCCATGTCATCACGCGAACGGTGGGCAAATCGGACGGCGTCGAGCCAGAGTCATCAACGGCGAAGGTCTCGCCGAGCGATGTCGTCATGCTGTGCACGGACGGCCTGACCGACATGCTCGACGACCGGGCCATCGAGCAAGTGCTGCGAAAAACGCCGCTCGTGTCCGACCAGGTCCGCGAACTGATCCAAGAAACGCTTCAGGCCGGCGGCCGGGACAACACCACCATCGCGCTGGCCAGAGCGGTCTGCCGCCCGTCCGTTCCACCCCCGCCTTCCGATGAGGCGGCTTTCACGATCTGCCAGTTCGGCCGCGCGATCACGTACCGGATCAAAGTCTAGCCTAATATCCCTCGGCCGGATCGCGCGCGGGCTCGGCCGGCGCCTGCGGCGCGGACCCGGCCGGCGCCGGCGGCGCCTTCGGCCCGGACACCAGCCGCATCCACTCGTCGCGGTTCCGGCGCGTCCAGTTCATTTCCTTATCGTCGACGTAAAAAAACATCGCGAATGTCAGCGTGTACCGCTTGCGCACTTCCCCCTCAAATCCGCCGCGAATGTTCAGGTCTTTGAAGGCGTCCATGAGTTCCGTCATCGACCGGTATCCGCCATGGGCGCCGCGATAGTCCACGATGTAATGCGCGATGGCTTCCTTCAAATAGGGAATCCGGATCATGTCCGATTCCGACATCGCGTTCATGTCGTACCGGGTCGGGTATTTACTCAAGAATTCCGGATCGATCGGGCCTGTGCGGCCGTCTCCATATTCAATCTGCTCGCGGCGCTCGTCCATCGTCGACCGCGTGGATCCGAGCAGAAACCGGAAGTCGGATTCGGACTGGAAGGCGCCATACGTCAGGCGGAACGCCATCATGCAGTCCGCCAGCATCGGGCCAACGCCATGCAGGCGCTGAAGCTCCGCCAGACCTGCCAGATTGATATTGACTTTTTCTCCGGTCGCCAGCCGGCCGGCGGATTTTTTCGGGGCTGATCTCGCGCGCTTGATGACCTCGACCGGCGCCTGATCGGGCTTCCGAAGCCAAAGACCCAATCCCACCGACGATGCGAGAACCAGGAGCGCTCCGCCGACGGCCGCTGCGATTCTCCGTCGTGCCGGGGCTGTTCGAGGCGCCGGCGCGTCGGCGAGAACGCCACAGGTCCGGCAGAACGCCGCCGGACCGCGCCGGGCGCCGCAGGCGGGGCAGGCGGATCGGCTCCAGAACGACATCCTATTTCACCGTCACGAAGTCTCTCAATATTTGAAATCGCATTTCGGCGCTGTTCTCCTGCGTCATCAACTTTCGAAGGTCGTCAGGCGATCGCAAAGAGCCAATTTTTCGCGCTGCGAGAACGGCCTCCTTTTCCGGCTTCTTCAAAAACGGGATGGCCTGAATTCGTTCCTCTGCGGCCGATTTGAGGTTCAGCGGCTGCCCCCAATCCTTCAAGAATCCGGAGTCGACGGTTACCGTCCGATCACCCGGAGTGACATACAGGACACGGCGGTATTTGACGGCCATTTTTTCCCAGGTTTTACTCCCCGATGAAACATAATACTTGTTCATCCGGTCCATGAGCGAATCGACCGATTGGAACGAACCGCGCTTGTGACGGCTCATCAGGACATACATCGCCCACCAGGAGCTGTCGATCTGTCTCTTCAGGTCCTGCAGCGGGGCGTGGTTCAGATCCAGTTGACCCCGAACGTCCCTTATGTCCCGATTGGAGGTCTGCCGGCCGGTCTGCCACGTACCCGCGTAATATTCGTCGACCTCCTGCTCTAATGCGCGGTCCAGCGCAGGGTCTCCGAGCGAGATGAAATCCAGCCACGCGGTGAGCTTGGCATTCCGGACGAGGGCCGTTCTCGATCCGAGAACATCTTCGAGGCTTCGAAACGGGCCGGATGTGCCGCGTCTTTCCAGGAACTTTTGCGCCAGTTTATCCCCGACAAACGGAATGGACATAAGTTCGTCCATGCCCGCCTGGTTGATGTTCACCCGCTTGTATCGTTTGAGAAATTCCGAGTCGGGTGGGGCGCTGGTTGGAGACTGGACGGTGAGATGAGAAATTGTTTCCTCTCTGCCATAATCCCTCGAAAGCTTGAGGGCCCATTCGACGTCCGTGAGGTCTTTGTAAGCGCCGTGCCGATGCCGATACGCCAGAAGGAAGAGCGCCCGGTCTGCTCCCATATTTTTTATTTTGACGAGATCTTCGAACGTCGCCGCGTTCACGTCCAGCACGAGCCCGTCCACTTTCCCGAATCGGCCTGAATCCGCTTTTTTAAATAACCCAGTCGCTGGGTCCTCCGTCGAAGTCTGGCGCCGGCTCCACGACAAGACGGACCATCCGGCCAGCAGAAGAACGCTTGCCGAAGCGACAGCCATGGAGAGCGTTCGAATCCGGGTTCGGCGGCGGCCGCGCAGATGACGGGTCATTCCCGGCCGGCAGAGGGACTCGTTTTGAGGCGCAATCAGACCGCAGGCCGGGCAGAACCCCTCCGTCGCAGCGCTGCCGCCGCATTCCGCGCATGGCGAATCGCTTTTTTCATATTTTTTAATTCTGCACGCCCGGCGGCTCCTTTGGCCCCCGTGGTGTATCAGACCCACATAGGTCGATTTCTTCAACGTGCCCTCCTCGTCCACGACAGCCCATCGCTGGAGGCGCGGCAGATACACGATATCGTCCAGCCCATAACGCCGCTTGGGATCGTAAGTCTCGCGAGGCTGCTGTTCCGACGCGCTCAGCGCGAGCGCCTGCACGAGGTCGTCCGCGGTCGGATACCGGTGCAACGGATCTTTTTGCAGCAGCCGGTCGACCACCGCCGCCAGCGCCGGCGGGGCCGAAGGATTGACGTCCAGCACGGGTGGCGTCCATACGGCCGGATCGATGATGTGGCGGATGACGGTCATGGGCGTCTCGCCTTCAAACGGGAGCCTGCCGGTGAGCAGTTGAAACCCTATCACGCCGAGCGACCAGAGGTCCGCCTGCGCCCCGACCGCTTTTGTTCCGGCGCCTGAGAATTGTTCCGGCGCCATATACGACGGCGTGCCCAGATGCTGTCCCGTCACCGTGAGGGTGATGTCATCGGCAAGTTTGGCGATCCCGAAATCGATCAGTTTCATCTCGCCGCCGTCTCCGAGCAGAATATTTTTGGCCGAAACGTCGCGGTGGATCACGCCCTGCCGGTGGGCGTAAGACAGAATTCGCGCGACGCCGCCAAGCACCTCCAGCGCCTTTTCAGGGCTGACGCGGCCTTGCGCGTCCGCCAGATACTGTTCGAGTGAAAGGCCGGGCACATATTCCATCGCCAGATATCGCCGGCCGCCGGCTTCGCCTTCGTCACACAGGCGGGGGATTCCCGGGTGGTCCAGCCGGCGCATGAGGTCGCACTCGCGCCGGAACCGCATGATAAAAGTTTCGTTTTTGGTGAAGTGTTCCGGCAGGATTTTCAAAGCAACCGCGTTTCCGCCGCCCGGCCGTTCCGCCAGGTATACCGCGCCCATCCCGCCATGCCCCAGCTCACGGATCAGCTTGAAATTACCGAACTCCATCTTATTTCACCGTCACGAAGTCCCTCAAGAGATCGAACCGTTTTTGGGCGCGGCCGTCTTGCTCCATCAATGGCCAGAGCTCGTCCACCGACCGGAGCCTCCGCGCGTGCCGGGCCGCCAAAAGCGTCTCTTTCTCTTTCTTCAGCAACAACGGCATCCGGACGATTCGCTCGTCCGGCGCCGTGTTCAGATTCAACGGCGCGCCCCAGTCGCGCAAGAACTCCGGGTCGAGGGTGACCGTCCGGTCGCCGGGGGTGACGTATGCGGCTTCCAGGGTCAGACGGCTCATGTCGCGCATCCGTTCGTTCTTGGTGAACGCCCGCTCCATTCTCGTGGTCTTCACATACTCCTCCACGCTCCGGTAGGCGCCGTACTTGTGTCGGTGCATCATGATGGCCAGCGCGTCCCAACTGCTTCTCAGGGTCTTGGACATTTCCAGAACGGTCGCGTGGTTCAGATCAATCCGCGTGAATTCCGGAATTTTTTGGGACGCCGCCCGAAGGCCGGCATAATAGACGTCCACGGCCTGCTGAAATGTCCGATCGAGAGAGGCGTCGCCCAGCGACACAAAATCAAACCATGCCATGCGGTGGCGTTTGATTTGCGAGGCGTATTCGCTCTTGCCGGAATTGAGCACGTCGTCGATGGTCCGCATGTTGCCATGGGATTTGCGGTACGCGTGGATTCCCTCGGCCGTTTTCTCGGAAACGAACGGTATCGTCACCAGCTCGTCATGAGCGGCGCTGTTGATATTGACGCGTCTGTACCTCCGAAGAAATTCGGGGTCGGGCGGCGCGGCTGACTGCGAGGCAACCTTCAACTGGGCCAGGACCGTCTGGTATTGCCCCGTCAGGCTCAAGGCGCTTTGGACGTCTGCCATATTTTTGAACGCGCCGTGATTGTGGCGGTAGGCGATGAGAAACAGCGCGCGGTTGTCGCTCATGAATTTGATCTTCACCAGATCCTCGAATCCTGCGGTATTGACGTCCATGACCAGTCCTTCATCCTTGTTGTACTTGGTGGAGACTTCGGAAAATTCCCTTTCGATCAAACCGACCGCCGCCCTATCCTCCGGAGGCGCCGGGCGGAACCGGTCCCACCCTGCATGGATCAGAACGGCCGCGGATACGAGACCGGCTGTCCATATCCCGGCGCGGGACAGACGGCGTTTGAGTATCCGCCGGCGCGCGGCCGACGCCCTCGTTTCGGTTTTCCGGCCCAGCGGCATCAACGAATCGGAAATCAACCCGCACGACAGGCAGAACCCACCGACATCCGTCTGTTGAGGGGCCGCCTTTGCTGTTTTTCCGCCGCATTCCGGACAGGGTTCCGCGGCTGTTTCCGCGACGGACTTTTTGATCCCGCATACCCGGCCGCTCGCGGTCCCGCCGTGATGGATCAGCCCCACGTAAGGAGCGCGCCCCAGCCGTCCCCGCTCGTTCACCACCGCCCATCGCTTGACGTGCGGAAGATACACGATCTCGTTGAGGGCGTACTTGCGGCCGGACGTGAAGGTTTCCTGCAGCGGCTGATCGGGATGCAGGAGCGCCTCGAGAAGCGCCGCCGCCGTCTGAAACCGGTGCTCGGGGTTCCGCTGCAGGAGGCGATCCACCACGGCGGCGACGCCGGTGTCGGCGTCCGGCTTCGCATCGAGCGCCGGCGGAAGGACCATCTCGGGGTCGATGATCTGCCGCATCAGCGTAAGATGATTGTCGTACACATAAGGCGCTTTCCCGGTGAGCAGGCAGAATCCCACAATCCCGAGGGACCACAAATCGGCCCTCGCGTCGATGGATTTGGCGCCGCCCGAGGCAAATTGCTCCGGCGCCATGTAGAGGGGCGTGCCGAGGTGCTGGCCGGTCATCGTCAGCGTGACTTCGTCCGCCAGTTTGGAGATGCCGAAATCGATCAGCTTGATGCCGGCCGACGGCGTGACGATGATATTGCGCGCGGAGATGTCGCGATGGATCACGCCGCGTCCGTGGGCGTAGTCGAGAATGCGGGCCGCGCCAGTCAGGAGGGTTCGGACAAATTCCCCCGAAACCCGACTGTCCGGCGATTCGAGGAGCGACTCGATCGTTTGGCCCTCCGCGTATTCCATGGCCAGGTACCGGCGGCCGTCGATTTCGCCGTCCTCATAAATGCGCGGGATCCCGGGATGCTCGAGCCGCCGGAGCGACTGGCACTCGCGGGCGAACCGGTCGCGGAACGTCTGATTTCTGGAGAGATAGTCCGGCACGATTTTCAACGCCACGGGCCGTGGATCGCCCGGCCGCGCGGCCAGATGGACCGCCCCCATCCCGCCATGTCCGATTTCCCGGATCAATTGGTAGTCGCCGAATCGCGCGTCTGCAGGCATCCACGCGATCATAACTGGAGGGCGGCCCCCGGACAACATTCACACGTTCTGAGGGGCGGTCGGGTCTTATTGGTTTCTGATAAGATACTACGGTCCTTCCGGGAGGCCGCGGCCCAGCGCCGTCAGAATCTCCCTCTTTCTCGACCCATAGGCGTCGTCGTCCAGAACGGGCGTGCTGCCGGACACGGACACCGGCGTGTCCAGATTGGCGAAGATGACGGCGCCGCTTGGAAGCGAAGGGATCTCGATTTCCTGCGGAAGCCGATAGACCCGCATGAACACCACATAAACGTTTTGCGCGTTTCCACAATAGTCCAGCATGTCGGCTTGGGTCCAGACATAATAGGGATCCAGCCGCTCCATGTCCGCGCCGGTGACTTTGACGGAGTCTTCAAGGATCGCATAGGCTTTGATGGATACGCCGGATTTTTTGGCGGCCAGTGATTCTTCGACCAGCGGCCGATACTTTTCCTTGAATTTTTCCGGCCGGACATTTCTGTACGTCGGATAAAGAACAAACCGTTTTCCGGGTTTGAACACCTGCTTCCGATATCCGAAGATGGTCATCCCCCGGGCCAGGGCCTCCGCGTTCGGCGCCATTTCCTTGAGAGCGACGGACACTGCGGTCTCCGCGGCCGTCGCTGCTGTTGATGTCGCACGATCCAGCGGCGGTTCCGCCTTACGCCGATGAAGGATAAAGAATGTCAAAAGGACGATCGCACAGACCCCAATCGCGATCGCTGCCGCATACCGCAGTCGGGAGACAACGCGCCGCTCGGGCGCGATTTTTCCGGGCGGTTTCACATCATCGGGATGGGCTTTCATATCCCGGAGCATGTCTTCCACGCGCCGATACCGGCCGTCGAGGTCCCGCTCAAGGGCCCTCTGGACGATCCAGTCGTATTTGGCCGGGAGGTTTCTGTTGAATTGGACCGGCGGCGGCGGAACGAACTGCGCGTCGACGATCTTGCGGGTCAGATGCACGGGCTGGATCGTCTCCCCATACGGCGACCGCCGCGCGATCAGTTCGTACAGGAGGATCCCCATGGACCAGATGTCGGCGCGTTCGTCCACCTCCTTCAGGGACGTGAACTGTTCCGGCGCCATGTATTCGGGCGTGCCGACGATGGTGCCGGTGAGGGTCATCGTCATCTCGGTGGCGAGTTTCGACAGGCCGAAATCGATGATGGTCACGTCGAGCGTGTCCCGCACGACGACGTTGGACGCGGACAGGTCGCGGTGAAGCACGCCCTGCTGATGCGCGAAGCCCATGGCGTCGCAGATCTGCGAAAAAATCCTGAGCAGGACCTGCTCCGGTAAATCCGCGTCGAGAGCCTTGATATACTCCTTCAGGCTTTTCCCCTCGACGTACTCCATGGCCAGATAGAACGTATCGGGCGTGCGGTCGCAATCGAGGACCCGGAGGATGTTCGGATGAACGAGTTTCAGGCAGGCCCGGGCCTCGGTCTGAAACCGCCGCACGATGTCCTCCTTCTCGAGAAACATCTTGTGCAGGGTCTTCAACGCCACGATCCGCCCGTCCCGGGTGTCCTGCGCCTTGTAGATGGTCCCCATCCCGCCGGCGCCGATCAGGGAAAGAATGTGATACCGGCCGATGTCCTGCATGGAACGCTCTACAGCATCTGCTTTTCGATCTCGATGACGAGGGATTCGGCGTGGGCGAAGTCGCCGCGCTCGGCCATGTGCTCGGCCTCCTCGATTTTTTCGGACAGCCGCCGGTACCGTTCCTCCAGGTCGGTCTTGAATTTTTTGATTTTCGGCATCCAGTCCGGCATGGCCATGACCTTGCGGATCGCGTCGGTCTGGGCCTCGTAGATGACGTCGAGCCGGATCCGGTAAATCTCGATCGGCTCGTCCCTCCCTTTCAGCTTCGTCGGTCCCAGCGGCTCGATCACACGGTTGCGGCCGGGCAGATCCCTGAACACGTCCTCCGTAAACGTGACGCACATGGGCTTGCCCAGCGCCTCCACCCGCGCGGCCACGTTGACGGTGTCGCCGAAAACGTCGTCCCGCGCGACCAGCACGTCCCCGGTGTGGATGCCGATCCGCAGCCGGACGCGGTCCTCCTCCTGAAGGAGCTGATTTTTCCTGGCAAGAAACTGCAGCATCTCGAGGCCGGAGGTCAGGGCCCGGACCGAACCCGGGTAGGAAACGAGGAATCCGTCGCCCAGGCGTTTGATCAGCGCGCCTTCGTGTTTCTTGATGTAGGGGAGAATCTCGTCTTCGACCTGAACGAGGAACACGCCGAGCTCGATCGCCGTGAGCCGGGACGCGCGCGGCGTAAACCCGGTGATGTCGATGAAGGCGATTGACCGGCGCTGGATGGACTTGGATATTTTGAAATCGGTCGCCGCTTGGGCGCCCGACCGGCGCCGGAGCAGGTCGCTCAAATCCTGCACCTCGTCCGCGCGTTGCCGCTCCGTCTGCAGGAGGGACGCGAAGGGCCGGCCGGCCAGAACGGCCCGGAAGGCGTCGGCGATCGGCTCCGAATCCTCGTCCGACATTCTTCCGATCCGGCTGAGGAGGGCGCGGAATAATTTTGTGCGGTCCTCCTCCGAAATATTCTCTTGCGCGAGCGCGGAGACGAGCCGGTAGGCGCTCGCAGGGACGGGCTGAGGCGCCGCCACGATGTCGGCCACGAGGTCCATGCGATTGGGATCGTTCAGGCGGACCAGGAGTCCCACCGCCGCTGTCCGGATGGTCAGATCGGGGCAACGATTCAACTCATAGAGCGGCGTGCTCACGGTGTTCGGCGGAAGATCGGGATTGGCGTCAAGAAGTTTCTCCAGCCCCAACAGGCCTGCCAGTTGCCGCTCCTGCCGGTCCGCCGAAAGTTCCGCCAAAAAGACAGGCAGATGGACCCGGTCGCCCATGCGGCCGATGGCTTGGATGGCCGTGAATCGCAGCGTGCCCACCAAGTCCGGCAGACGTTCCATGAGGGCGCTGGACACCTGCGGATCGTTTTTGACGCTCAAGAGTTCCACCGCGGCCCGAAACGTATCCGGCTGGGATGTCCGGCGGATGATGGCCAGCAACGTCTCTCGAATCCGTGCGGGCGCCGTATCCATCGACAGGGTCCGGAGCCACACCGAAACGTCAAGGCCGCGGTGCGACTCGCCGTCGCCGGATTCGGCGACGCCCCTGAGCGCCGCGTCGCAGACGGCGCCGGCCGCGGACGGATCGCCACAGCCCGCGAGGTGCGTGACGGCCAGCCATTCGAGTTCGGCGTCGGAGTGGGCGCGGGACAGGTCGCGGATGATTTTCAGCGTGGGATTCAGCGACGGTTCCTTGAGGGGCGGGAGGATTTTCAAAATCTTCTTGAGCGGGATGAACGCCCCGGCCGGAATCTGCCTCACTTCCGACGCAATTCGTTTTCGTGTCCGCTCGTCCGGGATGCCGAGAAGCTCTTCGACCGTCGCGCGAAGCTCTTTTTCCCTGGGATACAGCGACAGCAAGCCGTCCACGAGGTCGATGACGCCGGCCGGCGCCGCTTTCCCGATCAGCGCATCCGCGAGGGCGTTCGCCATCCGGGGCGATCCGGTGCGCAAAAGGGCGCGCCGCAGGCGTGCGATGAGGCGGTCGATGTCGGCCAGGATGGCGCCGGGGGTCGGCAGGAATTTCTCCAATACGCCCGTCTGGCGCCGCAGGATGTAGGAAAACATCTGAACCAGCGCCAGCCGTCCCTGGCCCGTCGAGTACCATCGCGCGAGCGTCGAGGCCAGGGCGTCCGCGCCGACCGTGTCCCACTCGGATTCGGCGCTGAAGATGCGGATGACGTCGAGGATGGCGTGGGGCGGTTCCGCCGCGCTCAGGATCCGGGTCACCGCCTCCTGCTTCACCTCTATGTGTTCGGACTTCATCGCCTCCCCCAGCGCCGCCGCCGGCACGGAGGGCGCGATCCGAAGGATCTGCGCCTGGAGGCCGGACGGAAGTCGCGGCCAGTCGGAAATTTCGAAAACGCGTTCGGCCAAGAGGCCGGCGAGGGCGGCTGCGGCCGCGCGCGACACATCGGGATTCCCTTCCGTCAGCGCCGAACGGAACATCGCGAGGGCCGGGCCAGGCTCTCTGGCGACCAGCGCGCCGTACAGCTCGATGGCGTCGGGTCGAAGATCGGGATGCGGCGTGTCCGGCCGAAGGAGTCCCTGAAAAAATCGGTCGATCGGCTCGCTGCCGGCGCCGTGCGCGGCGATCACGTAGAGCGCCGGCAATCTCAAATACTCCGGCAACTGCTCGAACCGGCGTGACAACTCCTCCGCGATTTCCGTGGTGCCGATCTTTTTAAGGGCGCTGAAGACCGCGACGGTGAACGGCAGCTCTTTCTGGCTTTGCTGTTTTCCGTAGATTTTCTGAAGCCGGTCGAGGATGTTGGGCAGGTACTCCGACAGCCCCAGCTCGCCGATCAGCCGGATCGCGCCGGCCCGGATCTGAGGGTCCTCGTCCCCCAGATCCGCCTGGACGATGGAAAAAGACTCCCGGTCGCCAAGCAGAGCCAGGAGGCGCTGAAGACCGAGCCGGAACTCGGCGTCGAACATCACGACCGGTCCGGCCGAACTCGACGTCTCTTGCTTCACCTGTCCTGTGGCCACCGCTCCTATATATCTTTGCGCCACGAAAAAATCCATTGCAAAACCGGCGCCGCACATCTATTGTCGGATGCATGCCGTACGGTGACGAAACGATGATGGCGGGTGCCATTCTGAAGTTGATGCAGAAGGCCGTGGCGGACGGCAAGGCGCTGCGCGAGAAACAGACGCCTCCCGAAGACATTGAAAAAATAATGAGGGACCGCGGATTCAGCGCGCACGTTGCCAAGCGCATCCGGAGGGAAATCATGGGCCAGCCGCTCACAGATGAGATTTCCACGGCCGACACCGTCAAAATCGAGGACCTCAAAACCAACACCGTCCGACTCACCCTCCGCAAGGACGCCGGCGTCGATCTCTACGACATCGTGCGGTACCGGGCGAAAGACTACCAGGTGCAGAAAATGTCCAAGGTCGGCGAAAATTTCGTCGTCCTCCTCAAGGAATTCGCGCGGGTGTAGGACCCATCCATGTTGAGCACCGAATTCTTCGGCACGTTCAAGCTCATTCGCGAGATCGGGCACGGGGGGACGGGCAAGGTCTATCTGGCGGAGGACCCGTCGCGCGGCGGCCGGCAAGTCGCGCTGAAAATCCTGCCGGAGCACATCTCCAGGAACAAGCAGTGGCGGGAGCGGTTCAAGCGCGAATGCGCGTCGCTTGGCCGGCTGTCGCACGAGGGCGTGCCGACGATTTACGGAGACGGCGAGATCGACGGCAAGCGATACGTGACGATGGAGTATTTTGAAGGCCGCCCGCTCGAATGGGTCCTGGCCAACGGCACATCGAGCCTTGGCGTGGAACTTGCGGAAAAGGTTCTGCGGGGCGTCGCGGGGGTGCTCGGACATGCGCACGGCCTCGGGATCATTCACAGGGACATCTCGTCGAAAAACATCATCGTGACAGACGCGGGCCACGTGAAAGTCATCGACTTCGGGATATCCCGGCTGGTCGACGAAATGACCCTCGCCATGACCGGCCAGCATTTCGGCACGCCGGCCTACATGGCGCCCGAGCAGTTCGAAACGGGCAGCCCGATCGACGCGCGGACGGACATCTGGTCTTTGGGCGCCGTCCTGTACGAAACGCTGACGGGAACATTGCCGTTTCCCTCCAAAAACATCGCCACGATCGTTTCGTCGATCCTCAATCCCCGGCACGCCCTCAAAGCCCCGCTGGAGGGCGGTGCCGGCCCGCATCTGAAATGGAATCTGCTGGTCCTCCGGTGTCTCTGCAGAGATCCGGCGGGCCGGTATTCGTCGTGCGATGAACTCGTGGCCGATTTCGATTCGCCCGATCCAATCCCCCGCTCGTTCGTCTACGATCCGAATCGAGAGTATGTTCGGGGCGAAGTCTTTGTGCACGAACATCTCGGAGGCAAGATGGGCCGGGTCGTACGGCGCGGCCGGCTGGGCCGATCCGGCGTGATGGAGGCCGAGATCGACGGGCGAAATCTCAGCCTTTCCTGCTCGGCGGATGAGAAATCGCCGTATCCGGCGGCCGGGCGGCGGCGGGTCCCGGCGAAATGGATGATGGCGTGGGCGGCCGCCCTCGCCGCAGGAGTTGGCAGTGGTTGGATTGCGCACCCCGTTTCAAATCTCCAGGCGGTTGGGCCTGTGCAGACGACGGATGAAAGCCGGCTGCCGCCTGAGGTGAGAGAGGAACCGGGCGGTGAAGGGGAATGAGGTGTCCAGTGTATCCAACGCTTCTTTACATATGCAAAGCCCGTCACCCCCGCGAAAGCGGGGGTCCAGATGCCGTTGGTTTAATCCCATGAGTTCATCCTGCAACACCTGCGGTCACGGCGATGTCCAACCCGGCCACGCGTGTCCCGCCTGCGGCGCGTGGAGCGCGGCGGAACTGGCGGGCGCCGTGTGGGAGGGAATCAGCAGCAGCGTCCAGATTGGAGTTCGGCGGCGAAAAATCCGGGCATCTACGGCGGCGGCGCTCCTCGCTGGCTTTTTCGCGGCCGGCGCCGTCATCGGCTGGGCCGCGCGTCCTGACGCCGGAGGAGGCGGAAACCCGGTGCAGGAAAATGGGTCAACCCCCCTCGTTCCCCCCTTTACAAGGGGGGATGAAGGGGGGTCCGGCGATGACGCGCCGGTCGCGCATCCGTCGGAGAAGCCGACGTACCGCAGGAAAGAGATGTCCGACGACGATCTGCGTTTCGCGGCAAAATTCGATGTCAGGATTGACCGGATTCTTGTGGAAGGGCGAATCGGCGGAAATGCAAGAACGTATGAGGTCGGGGATGGTAAATGTTATGTCTATCGTACGACGGTCCGGGCGAAGAATCGAAACTTTGTCAGTTTAAGTACGGGCATCTCTCATGCGCTCGCGGCCTTCGGACCCTACTTTGTAGTCATCGACCATGAAGAGTCCGGCGACCTGTTCGTGGTTCCAGGAAAAATCTTGTCGCCGGAGGTCATCGAAGGCTTGCCAAAGGGATCCGGCACAGGTTCCACACGGGCTGCAGCCTTCAGACCGGATGGAACCCGCGTGTTCCTGCGCACCAGCGACTGGTCGTTGGACATCACGCCCTATAAAAACGCCTTTCACCTCCTCCAATGACCGCGCCATCGCCTGAAAAGATCGGCAAGTTCCGCGTGCTGTCCGTCGCCGCGACCGGTGGGATGGCGACGGTCTACCGCGGGGAGGATCCGGAGGACGGGACAGTGGTGGCGATCAAGGTTTTACCGGAGGCCTTCGGGCGGCAGGAGTCGTTTGTGGAGCGGTTCAAGCGTGAGGCGCGGATCGGGATGAGCCTGTCGCACGAGGCGATCCCGAAAATATATGACTTTGGGATGGAAGGCAGCCGGTATTACATGGCGATGGAATGGATCGACGGCAAGAGTCTGCGCGCCTGGCTGCCCCAGCAGACCGACCTTCCGGACAACGGGCCGTGGCTTTCGATTTTCGCAAAGATCGCCCACGGCCTGGCGGCGGCGCACGCCCAGGGGATTTTGCACCGCGACCTGACGGACGGCAACGTGATCCTGATGCCGGACGGCAACGTCCGGATCACCGATTTTGGTCTCTCGACCATGGTCCGTGAGGAGCATTTCACGGTGACCGGCGAGATTCTCGGCACGCCGCACTATATGGCGCCGGAACAGATCGAATCGACGAAAGACGTGACCGCGCAGGCGGACCTCTGGTCTCTCGGCGTGCTCGGATACCAGATGGCGACGCTCCGCCGGCCCTTCGACGGCGCCACGAGCGCCGAGGTGATCAAGAAAATTCTGGATCCGGCCTGTCAGGCGCCGCCGCCCCGGAGCCTGAATCCGAAACTGTCGGTCCTGGCGGAAAGCGTCATTCGAAAATGTCTCGAACGCGATCCGGACCGGCGATACGCGCAGGCTTGGGAGATCGCGGAGGATTTGAAGGGCGACCCCTCCGAGCCGGTGGCCCGGCGCGCCTCCGCGGCCGGGCGGCGCCGGCTGGTTTCGCGGATCATTGCGGCGGCCACCGGCTTGGTGATCCTTGCCGGTCTCGGCTGGTGGTGGCAGGGCCGAGGCCCCGCCGTCGACCTTGAAGACGCGCCTGCCGCCGAGGACGGAGTCACTTCGGCCACGGACAATCCGGTATGGGCTCCCCCGTCAGATTTCCGATCCTACAAACTCCCCGCCTCCTCATCGAGCGCCCTTCTCTTCGACCCGCGCCATGCCGCGGCGCTGGGGGCCGGCCGAACGGTCCTCGCGCTCCGCGGCATGACGGGAGGCGTGAAGCCCGGGAAAGTTTTGTTCCTGTATCCGGCAGTGTCGCCGATTGAGGGATTCGAACTCAAACCCGGAAAAGTCCCGCCGGTGGCGGCCTACGGCAAAGACATCGTACCCATCCAATACGTTGCGCTTTCCGTCCTCAACGTCAAGATCGGCGAGGCCGAAATCCGGCGGATGGATCCTTGGATGGCGCACGATCTCGATTACGCGTTGAAGCACGCCAAAGAAGTGAGTAATCCTCTCCACGCGATCGTTCTCCGCGTCTTTCGGTTGCCCAAAGTGGTGGAAATTCCCGCAAAGAAGCGCCATCGTCCGAACTGGATCCGCCTGGACGAGGAGATCCCGCTGATGGGCGCCGCGCCGGTCCTTTCGGACGACGAATTCGAGGCGACTGCGAAATTCATCGTTCAGGCGCTCAAGGGCGAGAATCCGTTCAAGGAGAAGCGCGTCGTGATTGTGGGACAGCTCCCAAGGCTGACTCAGGAGCAGGCCGGCGAGCGATTGAAGGCCCTCGGCGCTTTATACTCAAAGGGCGGCGGCGGGGCTATTTCAAAAAATGTGAAATTGGTTGTTGTCGGCGCCGGCGTGGACGATGGATCTCCGCGATTGCAAAAAGCCATGGAGATGGGCATCCCCCGCATGTCCGGCGAGGAATTCGAGCGGCAGATCCAGGTGTTCTCGAAATGACCGCCGGCACCCCCAAATGGATCGGCCGGTTCAAGATTCAGTCGGTCGTCGCCAGCGGCGGCATGGGCACGGTCTACCGCGCGGAGGACCCGGAGGACGGCAAGGTGGTGGCTGTGAAGGTTCTTCCGGAGTCGTTCAGCGACCGGCAGGAATTTGTCGAGCGATTCCGGCGCGAGGCGCGCGTCTATCTGACCCTTTCGCATGAGATGATCCCGCGCGCCTACCATTTCGGCATGGACGCCGGCCGGTATTTTCTCGCGATGGAATGGATCGAAGGCGCGGATATGCGGACTTGGCTGGCCCGTCGGGCCGGCCTGCCCGGCGACGACGAGTGGCGGGGCCTGTTCGCGAAGATATGCGAGGGCGTCGCCGCCGCGCATCGACAGGGTGTCCTGCACCGGGACCTGACGGCGGGAAACATCATCGTGCTGGCCGACGGTCAAATCCGCATCACGGATTTCGGCCTTTCGAAAATGGTTCAGGAGGCGCACTTTACCCTGACCGGCCAGATTCTCGGCACGCCCCATTATTCGGCGCCGGAACAGATCGACTCGTCCAAGAACGTGACCGAATCCGCCGACATCTGGTCGCTCGGCGTTCTCGGGTATCAACTGGCGTCAGGACAACTTCCGTTTGAGGGAGAAACGAATCCCGCCGTCATCCGGAAAATCCTGGACCCGCGGTTCGATCCGCCCGATGTCGGCGCCCTGAATCCCAGCCTGTCCCCGCGGTCGGTGAGCATCATCCGCAAATGTCTCCAGCGGCGGATCGGCGCCAGGTACCGGCAGGTCGCGGAAATCCTGGAGGATAGTGCGGGACCACCGGGCCAACCCGTGGCCGTCTCGCAGACGCCGTCGCCCGCGCGCGCGCTCACCCCGCGCGGCATCCCTGTCATGGCGGCCGGATTGGCCGTCGTCGTCGTCCTTGCGGCCCTGGTGTGGGGTGGATGGCGGCTCGTATCGGCGCGTGATGCCGGCGTCTCTGGATCAGCCTCTCCGAGGCCCCAAGTGCCGGCGTCACGGATCAGCGCCTCCGGCGCCCCAAGTGTCGGCGTCTCCGACGCCGACCCAACGCCGGCCGGCCCCGTTGAGCCCCGATGGATCGAGTCAGGCGACACCTCGCTTGTGAACATCAACGAGGCCTCCGAAAAAGCCCTGGCGGACCTTGAGCCTCTCAATCCCTATACTGCCCGGCAGATCGTCATCCTCCGTGAAATGGCCGGCCCCTTCGCCCGCGTCGACGAACTCTTCATGATGCCGGGCATGAGACCCGAGAATCTGGAGGCCCTAAGATCCATCGCCCGCGCCGGGCCGCCCAAGGAGGCGCTGCCGAAGAGAAAGAAGATCAACATCAACACGGCCACGGAAGCGGAACTCAAGGCCGTCTTTGTTCAACTATACAATGTTCACGCTACGAACAATCCGTGGAAGGAACTGGCCGAGCTGCTCGACCACCGGCAGAAGAACGGTCCCTTCAAGACCATCGAAGACGTCGCCAACGTCCGGGGATTTCCAACAACCGGAAAGCGGTACTGGCTGGTCTCCAAACTGGCGACGGTGGAATGATCGCGCGCGCCCGGAAGGGCCCCGTCGCCCGCGTCATTGCACCGTGCACAATTTGGACACCAGCCAGTAATTCTTGCCGACCCCGCTGCGGCCGTATCCGGGGACTTCGCGAATCTCCTCCATATTTTTGAAGGGGCCGTTTTCTTGCCGGTATTCGATGAGATGATTGAGCGCGGCCCATGGTTCCTGCCGGACGATTTTATTCTTCATGCGGGGTAATGTTTTTTTCAGTTCCTCCGGTGACGCGGTATTGATATTGACTTTGGGCCGGCTCGGCAATTTTTCAGCGGCGGGACCGGCGTAGGCCAGGGGTTTCAGTTCCTCCATCGTCTCCTCCGTGACGCCGGGGATCATGCCGACCTCGTTGATGTGCTTGAAGGGTCCGGCGATTTCGCGAAGGATGACAATCTGCGAAGCGGTCTGGAGACCGATTCCCTTGATTTGCGCGAGCTCGGCAAGGGACGCCGCGTTGATATTGATTTTGGAAGGGTCGACCGGAACTTCTCCACCCGGCGCCTCCGCCGGCTGAACCGCCTTCGGTTGACCGACGGCCGCGGGCCGGTCCGGGGTGAGTTTCATCCAGAGAAACACGCCCAAGGCCGCCGCAACGACGCCCGCGGCTCCGAACGCCCATTTTTTGATCCGGCCGGGTCGGGACGGCCCGGGCGGCGTGATATCGGCGTGGCGGGCAACGACGGTACAGGACGAGGCCGCGCCTGCGGCGATCAGCCCGCAGGCCGGGCAGAACTCATCGGGATGCAGGCCACCGCCGCATTCGGTGCAGGCCTTTGACCCATGGCCTCCCTCGGAATCCGCACGGGACCGTACGTCATCGGCGAAACAGCCGCTGCTGCGGCCGGCGTCGGAGACGCCGGCACTTGGGGCGGCGGAGCCGCTGACCCGCCGGCTCCGGGAACCATCCTGGCGCACGAGTCCGAAGTAGAACCGGTTTCCGAAACGGCCTTCTTCGTCCACCACCGCCCAGCGTTTCGCAAAAGGAAGATAGACCATTTGATCCAGCCAATATCTTCGCGCCGGACTGAAGAAATCCGGCGTGGCCCGGTCAGATCGTTCCAGCTCGCGTGCGATGGCCTCGGCCGATTCATAACGGTATTTCGGAATTTTTTGCAGCGCCCGATCGACGATCCGAGCCAGACGCGGTGACGCATCGGGCTTGACATCCAGAACAGACGGCGCCGGGACCACGAGATCGGTGATGCGCCGCACCACTTCGACGGGCGAATCTTCATCATAGAGGCGCCGGCCGGTCAACAGCCGGAACCCGACCGCGCCCAGGGACCAGACATCGGACCTCGCGTCCGGCGCCTTCGTCCCAAACGCCATGATTTGCTCCGGCGCCATGTACGCCGGCGTTCCGAGGTACTCGCCGGTCATGCTGAGCGTGATCTCGTCCGCCAGTTTCGAGATGCCGAAATCGATCAGCTTGACCTCCCCGCCTTCGGTGATCAGGATGTTCTGGGGAGAGACATCCCTGTGAAGGATGCCCAGGCTGTGCGCATACGCCAAAATCCGCGCCACCCCACGCAAAACGGTCTCGGTCAGTTTCTCGTTGATCCGGGCCGGCGCTTGCCCCATGATTCTTGCCAGGGACTGGCCCCGGATGAATTCCATCGCGAGATAGCGTCGACCGTCGATTTCTCCTTCCTCAAGGTGCCGGGGAATCCCGGGATGATCCATTTTTCGCAGCACCTTGCACTCGCGCATGAACCGGTCCCGAAAGGCCGCATTTTTTGACAATGGCGCCGGCATGATTTTCACGACCAGTCGCGCTCCCTGGACGACGTCTTCGGCCAGATACGTCTCCCCCATGCCTCCAAGTTCGAGCGGCTCGATGAGCTTGTATTTCCCGAAATACCGTTCCGCTTGCGTCATGGGGTCACGGTGGCCAGCCGGCTGACCAGCCAGTAGCGCTTCTCGAACGTCTCGAATCCGGGCACGTTGGCGATCTCCTCCAGCGCGCGGAAATGTTTGCGTGTATTACGGTATTCAAGAAGAGGTTCCAGCGAATCATGCACGTCCAGTTTGGGGAAAATTTTCTTCAATTCGTCGAGCGTTGCGGTATTCAAATTCACTTTGGGTCGCATCGGCAGTTTTTCGGCCGCCGCGCCTGCGTAGGCGAGCGGCTTGAGTGCCTGCATATCTTTTCCTGAGATTCCCGGCATCATGAAGAGATCATCGAGGGATTGAAAGGGCCCGGCGATCTCCCGCAGGAGGATGATCTGCTGGGCGTCCTTCTTCCCAAGTCCGGGGATGCGCCCCAGCTCCTTCAGCGGCGCGGCGTTGATGTTGATTTTGGAAGGGTCGACCGGAACTATGATGCTTGACTGGACCGGCGTTCGGCCCGTCGTGCCGGCATACACCGTCGGATCTTTGGCGGTCGGACGCTGCCTCAGCCAAAAGAACAGGCCCACCCCCACTGCGGCAATGGCGCCCGCCGCGGCCAGTATCCTCTTCTTGTTCGACCGGCCGGGTCCGGAAGTTTGCGCTGCCCGGCCCCGCGCGATCACAGGCAAGCACAGCGAGACGGCATCTTTCGCAATCAGCCCGCAGGCCGAACAAAACCGGGCGGTCGTCATTCGGCCCCTGCATTCGGTGCACTTCGCTTCGGGCGCCAACTGAACGGCGGACCCGGACCCACAAACCCTGCGGCTCACATCCCCTCCCTGACGGGCGAACCCAAAATAGGTCCACTCGCCGAAGGCGCCTTCCTCCTCGACCAGCGCCCAGCGCTTCGCGTGAAGCAGGTAGACGATTTGATTCGGCCAATATCGCTGGGACGGGCTGAATGTTTCGTCCGGAAGCTCGTTCGGCTGTTCGAGGGCGCGGGCCATCGCTTCGGCCGATTCGTACCGATGGGCGCGGTTTTTTTGAAGGGCGCGGTCCACGATTCGCGCAGGAGAAGCCGGCGCGGAGGGATGGACCTCCAGAACGGCGGGCACCGGCACCGCCGGGTCCAGAATCTTCCGCATCAAGGTAATCTGGGTTTCGCCGGGAAACGGCAACCGGCCGGTCAGCATCTGAAATCCCACGACCCCCAGCGACCAGACGTCGGCTCTCCCGTCCACATCCCCCGCGCCGGGGGCCGAGAATTGTTCTGGCGCCATGAAGGCCGGTGTGCCGAGATGCTGGCCGGTCGCGGTCAACGTTATCTCGTCCGCCAGTTTCGAGATGCCGAAATCAATCAATTTGACCTCGCCTGACTTGGCGACGAGGATGTTTCTCGGAGACACGTCCCGGTGGAGAATGCCGCGGCCGTGCGCGTAGGCCAGCGCCTTCGCCACCGTGTACAGCACGTCCTGAATCAACTTTTCATTCACCCTGTCCGGATGAGATTCCAGGAGGGTCGACAGCATGCGGCCTTCCACGTATTCCATCGTGAAATAGCGGCGGCCGTCGACCTCGCCATCCTCCAAGTGCTTCGGGATTCCGGGATGATCGAGGCCTCGAAGCGCCCTGCACTCGCGCGCGAACCGTTCCTGAAAGGATTCGTTTTTGGACAGAAATTCCGGCAGGAGTTTCAGCGCGACCCGGTTCTTGTGGATGGCGTCCTCGGCAAGATAGACCTCGCCCATTCCACCCCGGCCGATTTCTTCAAGGATCCTGTATTTGCCGACGTACGCGGGTATCACAGATAAAATTGGAACATAGGCCGGAGGGTTGCGCAAGTTTAAATTCCGAGGTTGACAACGTCCCGGCGTCATTTATAGTGTGCGCCGGGCTTTGACGGACCAAAGGAGGCATTCTCGATGGCGTACGGCGATCAGACGCTGTTGGCCGGCACCGTTCTGAAGCTTGTTCAGCAGGCGGTTCAGGACGGAAAAAAACTCAGAGAAAAAAACACGGCGCGCGCGGAAATTGAAAAGATCATGCGCGCCAAGGGATTCTCGCCCCACAACGCGCGGCGCATCGTGAAGGATACGATGGGCGAGCCGCTCGAAGATGAAATTGCTCCCGCCGACATCGTGGACACTCAGGAAATCAAAAGCAACACCGTGCGCGTGACGGTCCGGCGCGACCTTGGCGTCGACATCCACGACATTGTCCGGTTCAGGGCCAGGGACTTTCAGGCGCAGATGGTCAAACCGGCCGGCGATGGGTTTGTCTATACCTTGAAGGAATTTTCGGTGTCCAAACCGTGAACGAGCGTTTCGGACCGTTCGAGGCGGTTACGAGCCTCGGGCACGGCGGCATGGGCGTGGTCTACAAGGCCCGGCATGTCGAAACCGGCCAGTGGGCGGCGCTCAAGGTTCTGCCGGCGTTTCTGTCGCGGGACGAGCATTTCCGCGCGCGGTTCGATCGCGAGGCCTCCATCCTCCGGCGGCTCGATCATCCCAACATCATCCGCCTGCTCGGCGCCGGCGTCGAAAAGGACGTCCACTACTATGCGATGGAGCTTCTGGAGGGCGAGACGCTCCTTGAGCGGATGTACCGGTCGGCCGTTCCGGAAACCGAGGCGGTCGACATCGCGCGGCAGGTCCTGTCCGCCCTCGATTACGCCCACACGCTGCCCGACGGCGGCGCGATCCACCGGGACATCAAACCGGAAAACATTTATCTGGCTTCTGGGGCGGCCAAACTGATCGACTACGGTCTGTCGAAGATGGTCGTGGACGCGACGCTCACCGTGACCGGCTCCCATTTCGGTTCGCCCGCCTACATGGCGCCGGAACAGTTTGTCGACGCCAAAACCGTCGATCATCGCGCGGACCTGTGGGCCGTCGGGCTCACGCTCTACAGCGCGCTGTCGGGGTCCGCGCCCTTCAAAGACGACACGTCCCTGTCGATTCTCCGGAAATGGAACGATCCGAAATTCACATTCGCCCCGATCCGGTCCCTGCGGCCGGACGTCTCCGAGACGACGGCGAACATCGTTCAAGTGGCGATGCAGAAAGATCCGGCGAAGCGGTTCCAGACCGCCCGGGAATTTTTGGACGCGCTGGCCGGCGCGCCGCACGAGCCGCGGACGGCGCCGTACGCGTTTGACGGCCGGTTTCCGCTCTCCACATTCGTGGACCATGCCGTTTTCGGCGAGCGCGGTCTCATCGTTGACCTGGGACAGACGCCGGAAGGGTTGGATTACATCGTCGCCGAATTTCCCTCCAAGGGCCGGCTTCGGCTGGTCGCGCGGCAGACTGTGGCGCAGGCGTAGGCGGGCGGAATGGACGCCGTGAAAAAAGACGAAGATCTTCTCGATATCGTCAAACTGTGGGGGCTCTTGAACCCCATCCTTGTCCAGCACGGCTGGAAGGAGTGGACCATCTCCACGGACCCGCTGCCGGACCTCACCGCCCAGACGGACATGGGAAACGTGCGGACGAACAACGAGGATGCGCACGCGGCCCTGCGGTTCTCGCGGGGCCCCGCATCGCAGCCGGTGACGGTGCTGTTGATCGCGGATGGTGTGGGCGGCGAGGAGCTGGGCGAGGTCGCTTCCAATCTCACCGTCAAAACCGTCGCGGCCGACATGATCCGCACGGTCCTCGCTCTGGGATCGGCGCCGGCTGCCGAGCATGTTGCGAACAGCCTCTCCGTCTCGCACGATCTCGTTCGCAGCGAGGGCGGCCGGCGCGGAATTTTTGACCGCATGGCGACCACGGCCGTGGCCGCCGTCCTCCAGGGCACGACGCTCCACCTCGCGCACGCCGGCGACAGCCGTGCCTATGTACTCGGCGGGGGTCGGCTCAAGCAGGTCACGCGCGATCATTCGCTGATGTCGGAACTGATCCGTCTGAACCGGATCACGCGCGAAGACGCGAGGGTGCATCCCATGCGGCACATGGTGACGAAGGTGATCGGCAAGGAACCCGTCCTCGATCCCGAATATTCGACCTTGAGTTTGTCGCCGGATGATCTTATACTGCTTTGCACAGATGGTCTCACAGATATGATCGACGACACTGCGATTGAAAAAATCCTTCTGGAGCGTGGAACGGCGACCGACCAGGCCGCCGCGCTGATCAAAGCCGCCCTGCAAGCCGGCGGGCGGGACAACGTGACCGTCGTGCTGGCGCGCGTTTCCGCCGAGCCGTCAGCCGCTCCAGTGGCGGCGTTTACGACCTGTCATTCGGGCCGAACCTGCACGTACCTCAAAAAAGGAGTACTCTAGTGCCCCCCGAGAAACTGGGAAAATACAAGGTTCACGAGGAAATCGGCATCGGCGGCATGGGGACCGTCTACCGCGCCATCGATACAACCATCGACATGGAGGTGGCCATCAAGATCCTGCACGAGCACCTCTGGACCGACGAAAAATCGGTGAGCCGGTTTTTCAACGACGCCAAGGCCCTCGGCAAGCTCAAGCATCCCAACATCGTTCAGATTTACGCGACGGAAATCGAGCAGCACTATTTCGTGATGGAACTTCTCAAAGGCCAGTCTCTCAAAAAAATCATCACCGATGGCGGGCCCCTCAAAGCCCGGCGGGGGCTCGTGATCGGCCTTCAGATTGCCGGCGCCCTGCGGTACATCCATGACATGAACCTCATTCACCGCGACATCAAGCCCCACAACATCATCGTGGGCGACGGCGACACCGCCAAGCTCCTCGACTTCGGGATCGCGCGGGAGAAAAAATCCGAAATGACCACCACCGGCTCCGTCCTCGGCACGGTCGAATACATGTCGCCCGAACAGCTCGCCGGCGAGGCCAATCTGGACCAGCGCACCGACATCTATTCCTTCGGCGTCGTCCTCTACGAATCCCTGACCGGCCAGGTGCCGTTCCCGCCGCAGTCCCCGGACGCGACGCTCTGGCAGGTCGTCGAACGCATCAACAACGAGATGCCCAAACGCGTGATCGAAATCAATCCCAAAATACCGCCGTACCTGGACGAGGTCATCATGCGGTGCCTCGCGAAGGACAAAAACGAGCGCCGGGCGTCGATCGGTGAGCTGTACGTCGAGCTGGAAAACGCGCTGAAGCTGATGGAAGGCACGATGTCCGGCGTTTACAGCCGCGCGAATCTGGAACTTCGGCCGTGGTACCACAAACCCTCGATCATATGGGGTGGCGCGGCCGCGGCGCTGGTCCTGACGGTGGGGCTTGTTCTGGTCCTGAGACCGGGCGGGTCACGCACTGCGGATGACGCGCCCGCCGGCGCTTCGAGGGCTTCGGCTCCCCGCCCGAAATCGAGCAGCCACTCGACCTCGCCCACGCCACCCATGGCCGAGGGCGAGCTGATCAACCTTAACACGGCGACCGCCGCCGACTTGGACCGCCTGCCGGGTGTGGGCGCGTCCATGGCCGAGAAAATTCTGAAGGCGCGGGAGGCGCGCGGCGGGAAATTCGCGAGCGTCGAGGATCTGAGGACCATCCCGGGCATCGGAGAAAAGAAATTCGAAAAACTCAAACCCCACATCACGGTGAAATAGCGCCTTGAGCCCGGGCGACCGCACGACCATCTTCGTCATGATGAAAAAGCACCTCTTGAAGACCGTCGACCGAATGAAGCAGAAGCTCGCGGGGGGCGCGCCGCCGGATGCGATTCGAAAGGAGCTTCAGCAGGAGGGACTGTCACCGAACAATGTTCTCAAAATCATGCGTCTCATGAAAGGCGAGGAACTGAATGAAGATTTCCCGCCCGACGAGGTCAAGGATATTTTGAAAGCCAAAGACAACGAATTCCGGATCCATGCGTACAAGAATCTCGGCTTCGCCCAATTCGACCTCGTCTGCCACAACAAGCAGCTTTACGTCATCCAGCAAACTGACACGGTGGGCGGCCAGCCTACCTACGTGCTGAAAACGGACGTCCACTCCCCTCTTTATTGACCGGCCGGCGCCGGAGGCGCTGACCCGGCCGGCGTCGGAGACGCCGGCACTTGGGGCCGCGGAGCGGCTGACCCGGCCGGCGTCACCGTGACCTGATAATGCCGGATGGGGCCGCTGAAGCCCTTGACGGCGATTTGTCCCAGATCCTTGAGCGGGGCCTTGCGCGACAGCGCCTCGGCCGTAGCCTCGTCGATGAGGATCTGTCCGGCCTCGGCGACCGCCGTGAGGCGTGCCGCGAGATTGACGGGCGAGCCGATGGCCGTGTATTCGAGCCGCTCGGGCGATCCGATGGTGCCGACGATGGCGAATCCCGTGGCGATCCCGATTCCCACTTTGAGCGGCGGCAACCCGTCCGCCGCGATCAGGCCGTTCAGAATCTCCGTCGCCGTGATGATGTTCGTCGCCGCCTTGACCGCGCCCTCCGCCGGATTTTTGAGAGGGACCGGCGCGCCGAAAATCGCCATGAGGCCGTCCCCCAGAAATTTGTCCAGCGTCCCGCCCTCCTTGAAGAGGTTCGTGACCGCCATCGAAAAATGGCGGTTCAGGAGCGACACCACGTCCTCGACCTGCAAATCCTGCGACAGGGCCGTGAAGCCCCGTAGATCGGTGAACAGGATCGAGACCCGGATCCGCTCCCCGTCCAGCTTCATTTTTCCCTCCGCCTTCGTCACCTGCTCGACGATCGCCGGGGAGAAGAACCGGGACATGTTGTGGCGAACCTCCTCATGCCTCTGAATCTCCACGCTGAGCATCGTGTTGGCGACCGCGGTCGCGGCCGTGGACGCGGCGGCCACGAGAAGCTCCAGGTCGTCGTTCGTGAAGCTTTTCACCAGCCCCTTGGTGTCCACATGGATGAGCCCGACCACCTTTTCATTGTGGATCATCGGCGCGCACATGGCGGACCGGATGGAGAAATCGTGGATGCTCACGCCGGCCTTGAGCCGCTGATCGGTTGCGGCGTCCATCGTGATGAGCGCCTCGTGGCTACGGATCACGCGCTTGCAGATCGTGTGGCTGATGGGAATCTGGTCCAGCGCCGGCGCCGCGCCGTCTTTGGTCTTGACGCCCGCCGGCCGGATGTCTCCCGATTTCGGATCCACGAGCAGAATGTAGGCCCGGTCCGGTTTGAGGATGACGAACATTCTGTCCAAAATCTGGGCCAGCACCTTGTCGAGGTCATGGGCGTCCTGAAGCGCCGTGGCCATCTCGAGGAGGGCCTTCAGCCGCAGATTGGTCTTGTGGGTGTGTTCGGCCGATTCCGTTTCCGGATGCGGAGCGCCGAGCAAGACGTTCTCCACCTTGATGGCGGAAACCAGCCCGCTGTCGGTCTCGTCGTCGGCCATCTCGTCGGCCGACGCCGCGGCCTCGACCGAAAACCGGATCCGGAACTTGCCGATCACCATCTCGTCCCCGTCATTCAACGGCGATTCCCGGATTGGGCGCTGGTTGAGGATGGTGCCGCACCGGCTCTGGGTGTCGATGAGTTTGTAGCCCGCCTGGTCTTGAACGATCTGCGCATGCTTTCGTGAAACCCCAAGATCGGTGAGGACAATATCGGCGTCGACGGCCCGGCCGATGGACATCGGGGATTTGTAGACGGGAATGGTTTTCCCTTTCAGCGGACCCTCCAGCACTACCAGCTTCGCGCTCATGCGATTGGATAATCCTACCAGATCATCGGTTGACTCTGCAATTCCCATAATTCATATAACTGATATGAAAAACCGCCGGGATGCCGCCGCGCTCCTTGACGCCGTGCGCGAAAAATCGTTCACGCCCTCTGTCCGGGACGTCGACGCGCTGATCGAACTTTTGAAAACAGCGAACGATGAGCGGGTCCAGGCCGTTCAAAATGCGATCCTGCGGGTCGGCCGTCCTGCCGCAGCTTGCCTTCTCGCCCGCCTGCCCGGGTCGACACGGCCCGTGCGCGGGCATCTCGTGAAAATTCTCGGCCGAATCGGGCAGGTCGCGCCAGCCCCTGACATCCGCGATGCGCTCCTGGCCCTCCTCTACGACGAAGATCTCAAAACACGCCGCAATGCCGTCCTCGCACTGGGACGAATGCCTCTGCCGGGCGTGGAAGATGCGCTTCTGCAAAAATGGGCGCGCGAAGACCGCATCGATCACCGCCGTTCGATCGCGGCGTCCCTCGGCAAAATTGGTGGGGAAAAATCTCTCGATGCGCTCCGCGCGTTCGAGACAAAAGACGCCGAATTAAAAAGGATCATCGGCCAGGCGGCGCTCATCATTTCCCGCAATCTGGTCCGGAACACGGAGTCCACCGTCGACGGCGGCGTCGCGCCTTCTTCGAGCACCCGGCTCGTCGCCCATTGCCGCGCCGGATTGGAAAAAATCCTGACGGCCGAATTCGGCGCTTCCTGGCAGCCGCAGGTGCTGGGATGCGGCGCGGTCGGCGTCACGTTGCGCGGGCCGCTGGAAAGTATTTTTTCCGCGCGGACGTTTTTGAATTTCGGAATGGCCCTCCCGCCCGTCCAGGGCACGGGGGCCGGGGCTGTGGTGGCGGCGCTGACACAGGAAGCGGCCATGAAGATTTTCAAAACCTGGACGTGCGGGCTCATTCGATACCGCATCGAGTGGGCCGGCGCGGGTCCCCGGCGCGCGGCGGTTTGGAATTGCGTGAAAGAGATTGCCGCCCGCCGGCCCGAACTGATCAACGATCCTGCGGACAGCACGTGGGAGGCGGTCGTCCATCAATCGAAAAATGAGACCCGGGTCGACCTTCATCCTAAAAAACTCCCCGATCCTCGCTTTGCCTACCGGCTGAATTCCGTTTACGCCTCGTCGCATCCGACCCTGGCCGCCGCGCTCGCGCGCGTCGCGGGCCCGCGGCCGGACGATGTGGTCTGGGACCCCTTCGCCGGCGCCGGCACCGAGCTCGTCGAACGCGCGCTCGCCGGATCCTGCCGGGAACTTCACGGGACCGATATCGATCCGCGCGCCATCGAAGTGGCGGAACGGAACCTGAAGGCCGCCGGCATTCACGGCGCCCGACTCCGCGTCGGCGATGCGCTGACGGAGCATGTGCCGGGTGTCACGCTCATCCTCACGGATCCGCCGATGGGCCGGCGTTCCCGGCCCGGAGGCGTTGGGCCTCTCTTGAAACGGTTCATCGAGCACGCCGCCGAAACGCTGGCGCCGGGCGGACGCTTTGTCTGGATTTCGCCGCTGCCGGAACAGAACGCCAAAGAGGCCCGCACTGCGGGACTGGAATTAAACTTCCATCAGGACGTAGACATGGGTGGATTTCGAGGGCAGATTCAAAAATATGAAAAAAAATAGGCTGGCCCGATTTCCACCCCCCGTGATGAACCGATGGCTTTTGTCCGGCATCGCCGTCGGTCTGGCCATCCTGACGCTGGCCGCCTACTGGCCCATCCGGCATCACGATTTTTTTGACTACGACGACAACCAGTACGTCACGAACAATCCGCAGGTCCGCGCGGGCCTGACCGCCCCCGGCATCGCATGGGCGTTCACCACCGGCCACGCCAGCAACTGGCATCCGCTCACCTGGCTGTCCCATATGTTGGACTGCCAGATGTTCGATGCGGCCGCCGGCGGGCACCATCTCGTGAGCCTGGCGATCCACATCGCGAACGCGATTTTGCTCTTCATGGTTCTCCACCGGATGACCGCCGCGGTCTGGCAGGCCGCCTTTGTGGCGGCGCTCTTCGCCGTGCATCCGCTCACCGTCGAATCGGTGGCGTGGGTGGCCGAGCGCAAAAACGTCCTCAGCACATTCTTCTGGTTTCTCGCGGTGGGGGCCTACGCGTCCTACGCACACCGCCCGGGCGCGGTCCGCTACGCGGCCGTCGCCGCGTCCCTCGCGCTCGGCCTCATGGCCAAACCGATGCTCGTCAGCGTTCCTCTCGTGCTGCTCATGCTGGACTATTGGCCGCTCAAGCGGTTTGAATCGGCGACGGTCGCAGCGCTCGTCAGGGAAAAAATCCCCCTGATGCTGATCGCGGCGGGATCCTGCGTAGTGACGCTCATGGTTCAGAAAAGCTACGCGGCCGCCGCCATCGACCATGTCCCGCTGTCCTTGCGGCTCGCAAACGCATTCGTGTCCTATGTCAAATACATCGTCCTCATGTTCTGGCCGAAGGGCCTGACGTTTTTCTACCCTCATCCGGGTAACGCATTGCCGGTCTGGCAGGTGATCGGCTCGGTCCTCGTTCTCGCGCTGGTCACGGGGCTGGCGGTCACGGAGGCGCGCCGGTGGCCGTACTTGACGGTGGGCTGGCTCTGGTATGTCGTGACGCTGATCCCGGTCATCGGAATCGTGCAGGTCGGCCGGCAGGCCATGGCGGACCGCTACACGTACGTCCCGCTCATCGGCGTGTACATGGCGATCGCGTGGGGCGTGTCCGATGCGACGCGGGCGTGGGCGCGCCGCGGGACGATTCTGTCGGCCGCGGCCGCGGCCATCCTGATCGCGCTCCTCTTCGGTACGCAAAAGTATGTGGCGCAGTGGAAGGACACCCGCACGCTGTACGAGTATTCCGTCCGGGTCGAGCCGGACAATTATCTGGCCCACTACAATCTGGGCAATCAGTCCCTCACCGAGGGAAACCTCGACCTCGCCATCCGGCATTATTCCGAAACCGTGCGATGCGTACCCAACCACACCAAGGGCCGCCTCGGCCTGGGCAAGGCCCTCGTGCAGAAGGGCAGGATCGACGAGGCGATCGCCCAGTATCAGGCGGCCCTCCTGATCGAGCCGAATTATGCCGACGCCCACAGCAACCTCGGCAGCGCGCTCGCCCGGCAGGGCAAACTCGACGACGCGGTCCGTCACTTCGCGCGCACCCTCCAGATCGCGCCCACCCACCTGAACGCCCTCAACAACATGGGCGCCGCCCTCCTCCAGCAGGGGCGATTCGAGGAGTCCATCCGCTACCTGACCGAAGCCCTGCGCCTGAACCCCGACTTCGCCGACGCCCGCAACAACCTCGAGCGAGCGCGGTGGCATCTGGCCAACCGGCGGCCGCCGGCCGCGCCCCCGCTTTGACTTGGCCGGGGCCCTGTGATAGAAGTTCCCTATTCAGATACATCTCACTGTTGAAGGAGGAGAAAGGGAATGCCGCATTTTAATCGGAGTTTTGTGTTCACCTCGGAATCGGTGACCGAGGGTCATCCGGACAAGATGGCCGACCAGATCGCCGACTCGGTCCTCGACGAGTGCATCCGCCAGGACAAGTATTCGCGCGTGGCGTGCGAGGCCCTGCTCAAGACCGGCATGGTGGTGGTGGCCGGGGAGATCACCACCAAGGCCCGGCTGGACTATCAGAAACTCGTCCGCCAGACCGTCAACGGGATCGGCTACAACGACGCCAACTACGGCTTCGACGGCAACACCTGCGCCGTCCTCGTCGCGATGCAGCAGCAATCGCCCGACATCGCCATGGGCGTCGACACCGGCGGCGCCGGCGACCAGGGCCTGATGTTCGGCTACGCGGTCAACGAAACGCCGAGCCTCATGCCCCTGCCCATCATGTTGGCGCACCGGCTCTGCGAGAAGCTGGCCGCCGTCCGCAAGCGCGGCGAGGTCGATTTCCTCCGGCCGGACGGCAAGTCCCAGGTAACGGTCGAGTACATCCGCGGCCGCCCTGTCCGAGTCAGCGCGGTGGTCATCTCGACCCAGCACAGCGCCGATTCGACCGTCCAGCAGATCCGGCCGCACATCATCAACAAGGTCATCAAAAAAGTGATCCCGGCCCGCCTGATGAACGGCCGCACCAAAGTCTATGTCAACCCCACCGGCCGGTTTGTCGTCGGCGGCCCCATGGGCGACGCGGGCGTGACCGGGCGGAAAATCATCGTCGACACGTATGGCGGCCTCGGCCGGCACGGCGGCGGCGCGTTCTCCGGCAAGGATCCCAGCAAGGTCGACCGGTCAGCCTGTTACGCAGCGCGGTACATCGCCAAGAACGTGGTGGCGTCGAAGCTTGCGGAGGAATGCGAGGTCCAGGTGGCCTACGCGATCGGCGTGGCCGAACCGGTGAGCGTCATGGTCCAGACCTTCGGCACCGGCGCCGTCTCGGACGACAAGATCTCGCGGGCGATCCGCAAAGTCTTCGACCTGACGCCGCGCGGCATCATGGAAATGCTGAACCTGCGCCGGCCGATTTACAAGAAGACCGCGGCCTACGGCCACTTCGGCCGGACGAACCCCGAATTCACCTGGGAGCGCACTGACAAGGCCGCCGCACTTGCCCGACTCTGTCGATAAGACTTCAGGTTGATACAAAAAGTCCGCGGGACCCGGGATTTTTTCGGGCCTGAAGAACGCCTCTTTTGCCGCATCGAATCCGCCACCGGCCGCGTCTTCCGCCGGTACGGCATCCAGCAGGTCCGCACGCCGATCTTTGAGGAGGCGGCGCTGTTCAGCCGGTCCATCGGCGAAGCCACCGACATCGTCTCGAAGGAAATGTACACATTTGCGGACCGCAAGGGCCGGCTTCTCAGCCTGCGCCCGGAGGGAACAGCGTCGGTGGTCCGGTTTTTGGTCGAGGAAAAAATCCAGGTGACCGACACGCTCAAACTTTTTTATCTCGGGCCCATGTTCCGTTACGAGCGCCCGCAGGCCGGCCGGTACCGGCAATTTCATCAGTTCGGGATCGAGTATTTCGGCACGCCGACCGCCGCGGCCGACGCCGAGGTGATCTCGGTCGGCCACGCGCTCCTCCAGGAACTCGGCCTTTCGGGGCACGCGACGCTCCTGATCAACAGCCTCGGCTGCGCGGCCTGCCGGCCGGTTTTTCTCGACCACCTCGGCGTTTTTCTCAAAGACCGCGCCGCCGATCTCTGCGAGGAATGCCGGGACCGGATCGACCGAAATCCGCTCCGGTGCCTGGACTGCAAGCGAGACGGCTGCGTCCACGCCTACGAATCGTCGCCGAAGATTTCCGAAAGTCTCTGCGAGTTGTGCCGGCGGCATGACGCAGAGGTGAAGGAACTGCTGGCCGACGCCGGTCTTGCCTTCACCGCGCGCGACCGGCTCGTCCGCGGACTCGATTACTATGTGCGCACAGTCTTCGAATTCGTCACGGCCGCCCTCGGCGCGCAGGACGCCGTCATCGCCGGCGGCCGCTACGACGGCCTCGTCGCGGCGCTCGGCGGCCCGGACCTCCCGGCGGTCGGCTTCGCCGGCGGGATCGAGCGGTTGATCGAGCTCATGTCGAAACTGCCGGCCTCCAGCACGCCGGGCGCGGCCGGCGCCTGTTCCGCATCGGTGTTTTTTGTCTGCGCCGAAGACAGGGCCGCCCGCAGGCGCGCGTTCAATCTGGCTGAGCGTCTCCGCGCCTCGCAAATTTCCACCCTGCTCCCGTTGTCGGACGGCAAGAGCTTCAAGAGCCAGTTCCGGGCCGCGGACAAATCGGGCGCCCGCGTGGTCGTGATCCTCGGAGAAGAAGAGGCGAAGACGAACTCGGTTTCCATCAAGGACCTTTCCCGCGGCGAACAGCAGACGGTCCCCGAGTCCGATCTGATCCCGACGCTCGACCGGATGGGCATCCCGAGGGACGCCTGATGCGCCGCACCGCGTACGCCGCGACTTTCCGACGCTCCGATCTCGGCCGGAGCATCTGCGCCTGTGGCTGGGTCGAGAGCGTCCGCGACCACGGCGGGCTGATTTTCATCGACCTCCGTGACCGCAGCGGTATCCTGCAGCTCGTGTGCGACCCCTCGAAACAGCCGGAGGTCCACGCACTCGCGTCCCAGGTCCGCGACGAGTGGGTCGTCGCCGCCGAGGGAGAGATCGTGGCGCGCTCGCCGGAAACGGTCAACCCGAATCTCCCGACCGGCGAAATCGAAGTCGCCGTCCGGACGCTCGAAATCCTGAACAAATCCCTGCCATTGCCGTTTCAGATATCGCACGGGGAACTCAACGAGGAGGTCCGGCTCAAACATCGCTTTCTCGACCTGCGCCGTCCCGCCATGCAGCGCAACCTGGCTTTTCGGTCCCGCTTGAACGCCATCGTCAGGAATTTTCTGCTCGAAAATGACTTCTATGAAATCGAAACGCCCTTTCTGACCAAGAGCACGCCCGAAGGCGCGCGCGATTTTCTCGTGCCCTCGCGTCTCATGCCCGGCCAGTTTTACGCGCTGCCCCAGTCACCCCAGCTTTACAAACAGATCCTGATGGTCGCGGGCTTCGACCGCTACTTTCAAGTCGCCCGCTGTTTCCGCGACGAGGACCTGCGGGCCGACCGGCAGCCCGAGTTCACGCAGATCGACATCGAAATGTCGTTCGTGGATCGCGGAGATGTCATCGACCTGACCGGCCGCCTCCTGCGGGACATGTTCCGCAAAGCCCTCGACGTGGAGGTCGCGCTTCCGATCCCGACGCTTTCCTACGACGATGCGATGGCGCGCTACGGGTCCGACAAGCCGGACCTTCGATATGACCTCCCGCTGACCGAGATCACGGACCTCGCGCGCGAAAGCAAGTTCGGCGTTTTCCTCCGCGCGATCGAGTCGGGCGGGATCGTGAAGGGCATCCGCATCCCGAAGGGAGCAACGTTCAGCCGCAAGGACCTCGACGACCTCGTGGCGGAGACGCAGCGGTACGGCGCCGGCGGGTTCGCGTATTTCAAAGTGACGGGCGGCGCGCTCGCGTCAAACATCGCCAAATATTTTCCCGAAGGCATTCTCGCCAAAATCCGCGAGCGGATGGGCGCCGAAGAGGGCGACGTCGTCGGATTCGTCGCCGAACCGCCCGCCGCCGCCAACACCGTACTCTCGCAGCTTCGCGCCTCCCTCGCCCGGCGGCTCAACCTGATTGTGCCCGGGAAAAACGCGTTCGTGTGGGTCCTCGATTTTCCCCTGCTCGAATACGATGCCGGGGAAAAACGCCACGTCGCCGTCCACCATCCCTTCACCGCCGCCACGGCCGAGACCCGCGCGCTCCTCGCGAGCGATCCGCTCAAGGTCAAGGCCCAGGCCTATGACATCGTGTTGAATGGGAGCGAAATCGGCGGCGGAAGCATCCGGAACCACCGGGTCGACTGGCAGGAGGACCTGTTCCGGACGCTGGGACTCGAAAAAGAGGAAGTGGACCAAAAGTTTGGATTCCTGCTTCAAGCGCTCGCCCTCGGCGCGCCGCCGCACGGCGGAATTGCGCTGGGCCAGGACCGGATCCTGATGCTGATGCTGGGCGCCGACTCGATCCGCGAGGCGATCGCGTTTCCGAAGAACCAGCGCGGCGTCGACCTCTGTTTCGACGCGCCGTCCGGCGTCGACGACCGGCAGTTGCGCGACCTCGGGATCCAACTGAGAGCCAAACCAAAAACTTGAGATCGACCCTCGAGGTCACCCTCCCGGAATCATCCTCCGGCGATTCGTCGGCCATCCTCCAGCGTGTCAGCGGCACGCTCGGCCGCAACCTCACCGTGATCGAGGACCTGTTCGGCGTGCGGCTCCGGATGGTCCAGAACGGGATTGAGATCCACTCGGGCCGGCCCGATCAGGCCTCCCGCGCGCGTGACGTCCTCGACCGGCTCATGCGCGAGGCCGAGCGCGGCCGCGCGTACTCGGCCGAGGAGGTGCGCGCGCTCGTCGGCGGCGTCGGGCCCGAGGACCGGATCGGAACCACCGTGACCGGCAAACTCATCCAGCCGAAAACGCGAAACCAGAAATTCTACGTCGATTCCATCCGAAAAAATGATCTCACGCTCGCCATCGGGCCTGCGGGAACCGGCAAAACGTATCTGGCGGTCGCGACCGCTCTGGAATTTCTGCGGGACGGCCGCGTCAAGCGCGTGATTCTGACGCGCCCCGTCGTCGAAGCCGGCGAGCGCCTCGGATACCTGCCCGGCGGCTACCAGGAAAAGATCAATCCGTATCTTCGCCCGCTCTTCGACGCGATGTTCGACCAGCTCACGCCGGAAAAATTCATGGGGCTGATGGACAAACAGATCATCGAGCTGGCCCCGCTCGCCTATATGCGCGGCCGAACCTTCAACGACGCCTTTGTGATCCTCGACGAAGCGCAGAACACCACGCCGCCCCAGATGCTCATGTTCCTCACCCGCATGGGCGCCGACGCCCGCATGGTCATCACCGGCGACGTCACCCAGGTCGATCTGCCGCCCGGCGCCCTCTCGGGTCTCGTGGATGCCGAGCAGCGGTTGCGGAGCGTCCCGGGCATCGCGGTCGTCCATTTCGATCCCTCGGATGTTGTCCGGCACCGGCTCGTGACCCGGGTTCTCGCCGCCTACCAGGCCGGCGGCCGAAGGCAGGCGCGGCGCCGTGGTTGATCTTCCCGGCCGGCGGGTGACGATCCGGAAGCAGATCCTCTTTGGTCTCGCGGGCCTCTCCTTTGTCTTTCTCTCGACCCTTCTGGTCACCCCGCTCTTTGATCTGACGCGATATCAGCTCTCGGTGGGCCAGCCCGCGCCGCGGAAAGTCGTGGCGCGGCTCAAGTTTCAGGTCGAAGACCGCGAGAGCGCCGAGGCGCTCCGTATCGCGCAGATCCTTTCGATCACGCCAAGGTTCCTTCGCGATCCCGGCGTCGAGAATCAGGTCATGGCGGAAGTCCGGGAGAGTTTCGAGTCTCTGAAGAGAGCCGCGCACCCTTCGGGCCGGCCGGCGGAATTTCCGTCCTGGCTCGATGAGACGGTCGCGCAGGAAGCGCTGAAGCTGACCGACCGGGACTGGGCCGACATCGAGCGCGCGGCGAGATCGCTCATCCACGAGTTCATGGCCGAAAAGGGCATCCTGCACGACGCCTCCGCCGCCGCCGCCGAGTTTGACCTCCACCGCCACCGCATGCATGAAATCCAGTTCGACTCCGACGGCGATACCCGCCCGCCCCTCCTCATCCGCCGCCCGCCCGACCTCATCGACATGAAGGGCATGGCCGGGTACCTCGAAAGCTCCGTGAGCGTCATCTATCCGAACCTTCCCGCGGCCCGTCTGCTCTCGGCCGTCCTCAAGCAGGCGATCAAGGCGAACCAGGTGTTTGATCGCGACCACTTCCGCCATGAGGTCGAGCGTGTGCAGGTGAAAATCAAGCCGGTCTTCCAGATGTATGCGCCGGGCAACGTCATCGTGCGGGAGAACCAGATCGTCACCGAATCGCACCTCGCGGCGATCCGAGAAATGCAGAAGGCCGACCGGACGCGCCTCATCGTCACCGGCGTCGCCGCCTTCGCGCTCCTCAGCCTTTTCACCCTCATCATGCTCCAGTATCTCCGGGTCTACCAGCCGGAACGCCTGGTCGACACGAACTGGATGTGGTTCATCGCCCTGATGTTTCTGTTCATGCTGGGCCTTGCGCGCCTGATCTGGACGCTCACCGACAGCCGCCTGGCCGTCGCCTTCGCCCTGCCCGTCCCCGCCTACGCGATGCTCCTCACGATCTTTTACCGCCCGCGCGTCGCGATGCTCTCCTCGCCGTTTCTCGGCGTCTCCATCGCGCTCCTCTACGGCTGCAATTATCAGCTCATGCTCGTCCACACGGTCACGTCGATCGTGTCGGTCTTCGCCGTGCGCCAGACCCGGACGATGGGGGACATCGTGAAGGCCGGAATCTTCCTTGCATTTGTCTCTCCCGTCACGGTCCTGGCCTCGCACTTCGTCCTCATCGACTTCGCCCACATCACGCAGACTCGGGAACTGCTCATCGCGACCGCCGTCGCGTTCGGGTCGGGCCTGCTCCTCGTCCCGTTTCTGACCTTCGGGCTCATCCATTTCATCCCGATCCTCTTCAGTCTTCCTTCCGATTTCAAAATCCTGGAACTGTCCGACCTCAACCATCCCCTCCTCCGCCAGATGCTCCTCTCGGCGCCCGGCAGCTACCAGCACAGCCAGACGGTCTCGATTTTGTCGGAGGCCGCCTGCGAGTCGATCGGCGCCAATTCCCTCCTCGCGCGCGTCGGCAGCTATTATCATGATGTCGGCAAGACGAAGAAGCCGGAGTATTTCACTGAAAACCAGAAACTCATCATTGACGAAAAAGGGGATGTCATCGGCAAGGAGACCAAGGACATCAAGCCCAGCCTCTACGCGTCGGTCCTGAAAACGCACGTGAAGATGGGTGTGGACCTGGCCCGGGAGCACCGGCTGCCCAGGATCATCATCGATTTCATCGAGCAGCACCACGGCACATCCCTCATGAAGTCTCTCTATGACGCCGCGCTCAACCAGTCGACCGAGGAAGACATCGCCGAACGCGAGAGTTTCATCTATCCGGGCCCCAAACCCAAATACAGGGAAACGGCCGTCGTCATGCTGGCCGACACCGTTGAGGCCGCCGTCCGGTCGCTCGAAAGCCCGACGCCGCACCGCATTGAGGAGGAGGTCCACCGGTTGATACAATCGAAGGTGTCGGACGGACAGTTGGACGACTGCACGCTGACGCTGAAAGACCTGAAAAAAATAGAAGAGGCGTTTACGCGCGTGCTCTCCAGCATGTACCACACGCGCATCGCGTACCCGACGGATGACGAGCTGAAACGAAAAGACAAGGAGAAGCACAGGGGTGAAACCTGACATGCCCGTTCTTATGCGCGCGTCGGTCGGCGGGTTTCCCCGGCGGCGCCTCCGGCGGACCGTGGAGGAGGCGATGCGGCGCCTGGGCCTGGCGAGGGCCGAGCTGTCCCTCACGGTGGTGGGCGACGCGGACATGATCGCCGCGAACCGGCGGTTTTTCGGAAAGGCCGGCCCGACGGACGTGATCGCCGTCTCGCAGATGGAAGGCGATGAGATGCCGGGCGGGGAGTGGCTCCTCGGGGATGTCATCGTTTCCTGGGATGCGGCCCGCCGACAGGCCGCGCGATACCGGCACAGCGCCGCCGACGAGCTTGGCCTGCTCGCCGTCCACGGACTCCTCCACACGCTCGGCATGGAGGACCGCACCGCGAAGGGCCGGCGGGCGATGTCCCGGCAGGCCCGGCGCCTGATCCGCAAGAAATGATACTTCTGCAGATTCTTTTCCTTGGCGTCCTCGTCGTGCTGAGCGCGTTTTTCTCCGGCAGCGAAACCGCCATCACGTCGCTCAGCAAACTCAAACTCAAGGAAATCATCGACCGGGAAAAATCGGAGCGGAAGAAGTTCTACCAGGAGTGGCTGGAACATCCCGAACGATACCTGATCACGATCCTGATCGGAAACACCGTCGTCAACATTCTGGCGTCCTCCGTCGCCACGGTCACCACCTACGGCATTCTCGACAATCTTGACATGCCGCAATCCGCGAGCGTGGTGGTCGGCATTTCCACCGGCGTCATGACCTTCATCCTGCTCCTCTTCGGCGAAATCACGCCCAAGACATTCGCCAAGCACCATTCCGAGGCGATCTCGAGCCTCGTGATCGGTCCTATTTACCGCCTGTCCGTCGCGCTCCGGATCTTCCACCATTTCTTCACCGGCATCACCAATCCCCTGCTCCGGCTGGTTGGCGGACGCAAGGCCGGCGATTCGCAGGCGATCACCGAGTTGGAGCTGAAGAGCCTCATGCGCGTCTCCTCGCAAGAGGGGCTGATCGACAAGCACGAACTCGAGATGCTGCACAGTATTTTCGAGTTCGACGACACCGTCGTCCGCGAAATCATGATCCCCCGGGTCGACATGGTCGCGGTGGAAGTCAACAGCACGCTGCAGGAAATGCTCCAGATCGCCATCGATTCCGGCTATTCCCGGCTCCCCATCTACGAGGACCGGCTCGACAACATTCTTGGTGTGCTCTACGTCAAGGACCTCCTGTCGCTCTGGAAGTCGGACGCGAAGGACATTGACCTCCGCAAGCACCTTCGCAAACCCCTCTTCGTCCCCGAGGCCAAGAAGGTCAACCGGCTCCTCCAGGACTTCAAGCGCCAGCGGAGCCACATGGCGATCGCGGTCGACGAATACGGCGGCGTGGCCGGATGCATCACGATCGAGGACATCGTCGAGGAGATCGTCGGCGAGATCCGCGACGAATACGACGAGGGCGAACTCGACAAGGTCGCACACCTGTCCGACGGATCCTACCTGATCGACGCCGCGCTGCCGATTTCGGAGTTCAACCAGAAGTTTTCGATGACCCTCAAAAGCCGCCAAGCCGACAGCCTCGGCGGGCTTCTCATCGAACAGGCGGGGTCCATTCCCCCCAAGGGCAGCGTGATTACCCTGAGCCAGTTGAAATTCACCATCGTCGCCTCCGACGACAAGCACATCTCGAAAATCAAAGTCGAACTGCCGAAACTTCCCCTCTGATTTCCGGCGCCCATGCCCTCCTACAAAATTCTCGGGACGATCCTCACCAAGCGGCCTTTCGGCGAGAGCGACGCGATGATCGACGTCCTCACCGTCAGCCGCGGATTCGAGACGTTTGTCGCCAAGGGCGCCATGCGCAGCCGCCGCAGGCTCGTCGGCGGGCTCGAACCGTTCACGCGCTCGGAATTCACGGTCTACCAGAGCCGGCCCGGGAAACTGCCGATCGTCCAGGATCTGAAGGTTCTGGTTTCGAGGTTCGAGCTCTATCGCGATTTCGAAGTGTTCACGCGCCTCACAGAGGTTTCGTCTTTTCTCGCGAAGAGTCTGCCGCCAGGCGTCCCGGAATATGAAATTTGCGATTTGTTCGAAGCGCTCCTGTCGGCCGTGTCGGCCGGCGGCCGGGCCGAAAGTCTCGTGCTCTCTTTTTTTCTCAGGGCCTTCGGCGCGCTCGGATGGCGGATGGACGTCGGCGCCTGCGCGACCTGCCGGAAAATTCCGGAGGCCGAGGGAGACTATGTGCTTGACTTTTCCGAAGGCCGCCTGTTTTGCCCCACGTGCCGCCCGGCCCCGTCTCAGGCGGCGGTGGTTCTGACCTCTCTGCAAGCCCGCGCGCTGGCCGCGCTGGTCCTGCCGCCGCGCCTCAAGGCCGGCATCGCCGTCGACCCGGCGCACGAGCGGACTTTGCGCCAACTGATCGACCGTTACCTCCTCTGGCATACCGGTGACACCCACCCGCGCCACGCTGTCGCTCGCGGAACCGTTTGACCTCAGGGCCACGCTCGCGAGCGGCGCGGCGTTCGGATGGGGCCGGTACCGCCGCGGGCGGCTCCTGGCTTATGGCGATCCCGATGCGGACGCGTGGCGGACGGCGCCGACCTACGGCTGTGTGCTGAGACTGAGGCAGCCGTCGGCGGACCGTGTTGATATCGAATGTTCAGTCTCCAAAGTGGACCACCCGGCCCTGCCGCAGCCGATGGCCCCGGACGAATTCGTTCGCTGGTATTTCCGAATGGAGGAACCGCTGGCGGAAGTGGAGAAACGCATCTGTGTCGACCCGCATGTGGCTGAGGCCGTGCGGCGGCTGCCGGGCCTGAGGCTGATCCGTGTCGAGCCGGTGGAGTGCCTGTTGACTTTTTTGGCGTCGCCGCAAAATCGGATCGCGAAAATCGCGCTCATCCTCAACGCCGTGTCGCGTCACTACGGCGAGCCGGTCGAGACTCCGTGGGGGCGTTTCTCTCTGCCGCCTGCGCCTCCGCGCCTCGCGGCCGCCCGCGCGTCCCGACTCGCCGCCTGCGGCCTGCGCTACGGCCTTCCACAGGCGCGAAACATGATACGGACATTCCGGCGTATCAGCGGATATGGATCCCCCCTCTCCCGCCTCAGGCGGGAGAGGGTCGGGGTGAGGGTGGCCGACTACGATTTTTTCAAGACCCATCACGCGGCTGCCTGCCCTTACGAAACAGCCTGGACCGCCGTGCAGTCCGCCTGCATGGGCGCGGGGCCCAAAGTTTCCGACTGCGTGTGCCTGTTCGCCCTCGGCCATCTCGAAGCCGTGCCGGTCGACGTCCATGTCTTCAATTCGACGCTCCGCCTTTATCGCGCGCATTTGCGCGGCCTGCGCGCCACAGACGCCGATCATCTGACGGCGCGGGAATACCGGCGGATCGGCGATTTCTACCGCGCCCGGTTCGGCCGCTTCGCCGGATACGCCCAGCAGTATCTCTTCACTGCCGAACGGCTCCGCCGGGGATTTTACCGGCCCGCGTAGCTGGCGACGCTGGTGTCCGTCTCCCAGACGCTCACGCGCACGACCGGGAATCCCATCTCTTTGGCCTTTTCGTAAAAAAGTTTCGCGATCGATTCCGCGGTGGGATTCTGGTCCATGACGAACACCGGCTCCCCCATCTTCCGGAGAACTTCCACCGCCGGATCGTCCTTGCGCAGCAGCATCTTGTGGTCGATCTCCCGGTCGATCCACGCCTTCATGGAGTTTTTGATGTCCGTAAAATCCGTCACCATCCCGCGCGCGTCCAGCCGGTCCGCCGACATCTCAAACGCCGCCCGGCCGTTGTGCCCGTGCGGGTGCTTGCACTGCCCGTCATAGTTCATGAGCCGGTGCCCGTAACAGAAATGGATTTCTTTGGTCACGGTAAACATGTCGTCACCCCCTTGACTGTGATGTGAACCCAGCGTATCAACAGGCCGCTTGGCGTGACAACCTGACGGGGGAGGAACCGGCAATGGCGGTGGCGGAGCAGATTACGGAAGCGCTCAAGAGCGCGATGAAGGAAAGAAACCAGTTGAAGATGGACGCGCTGCGGATGGTGAAATCCGATTTCAAAAACGCGGAGATCGATAAGAAAGCGCCTCTGGCCGAAGACGAGATGCTGGCCATCGTCCAGAAGGGCATCAAAAAGCGCCGGGAGGCCATCGAACTCTTCAAAACCGGCGGCCGACAGGATCTGGTCGACAAGGAGCAGCGGGAGGTCGACATCCTCAGCGCGTTTCTTCCGGCGCAGATGGGCGAGGCTGAGATACGGGCCCTCGCGCAGGATGCCATCGCCACGGCCGGCGCAGCGTCCAAGAAGGACATGCACAAAGTGATGGGCGCGCTCATGCCGAAGGTGAAAGGCCGCGCCGACGGAAAACTCGTCCACGAGATTGTGTTGAGTCTGCTCCCGGCCTGATCAACGTAGCACAATAAAAAATGCCGCGTCCGTTCCGGGTCGCCCGCCGATCCGTCCGGCGTTTCTCCGGTCCTTCGCGACCGGATGAAACGCCCGATAAAGGCGCGGCAATCCTCAGAATGAACCGCGGCATTCGGCCTGCCGCGCGCCGTCCGCAGCCGGTGACGCGCCAAGGGGGGTGAAACGCGTCACGATCGGCCGCCGACAGCGCGGGCATGCCTTGCCATCCTTGCTTGGATAATCGCGTATGACGTTGGTGTCGATCTGCAAACTCCTAATGTACCTCCGGTTTTAGGTTTCCCTCTTCGCGCTTCACCCGAACAGTCGCTACCCCTCGAGCCCTCAGCCTCGATATCTTGCTGTCGTCAAGTGTGATGTCGGAGTTCAGAAGCCGGTTGCCGCCGCGGTCCAAGACGGGCTCCGCCGTCACCATCCCTGCACGTAGCTCATCCAAGTAGAACGTTTCGCGTTCGCGCATCGAGTACATGTAACTCCCCTCCTTCCTCCCGAGGAGCAACAGCAATCTGGCCCGTTCGGTTGTTTTGTTAAGTTTGTAAGCTTCCATGCCTATTATCCTGCAATTATCATGCAAATGAAATAGCCTTGCAGATATTTTATTTAACTATCATAATATTAAGTAGTTAGGTAATCACAAAATTGGCAGGAAGTTATAGTATTCTGAGAAGAATTACCACAAAAGGATAAGAAGTATCCACAATATGTTGGGAAAGTAAACAATGCATGTAACTCTTCCTCTGTCTGTGATAGGTGCCGGACATAGACTTATAGACTTATCGCGGTAGCTGGCAGACAACCTCCCATAAGTCTATAAGTCTATGTCCGGCACCTATGGCTTTTTCCATTCGGTCGTGTATTTGTCGTGCAGCTCCACGAGGTGATGAAGATTTTTTGCGCCCCAACGATGCAATTCCTGCGCCACGTGAATCGCATTCAGAACAGGAACCTTCTGGTCGCTCAATGGCCGGGTCATGTCAATGACCGGCACCTCCATCTTTACGGCCGCCGACTTGTGGGTTCGTTCAATGACCATGTTTGCTTCAATGAGGGGTCCCAGACGCTCGCCGACTTCGGACAGGAATGGCCCCATCCCGTTCATCTGGATGACAACCGCCCCCAGGTGGGCCTTGTGGATGAGTTTCATCCAAACGGGGAACTCGTCAGGCCTGAAAAAAATCGTCGTGCCGGTATTGTCCGTTGGAATTTTCATTTTCAACTCGGGCGCGACGGCATTGGCCAGTTCATAGTAGTCCTGCCAGAATTTGCTGATCTTTGTCGGTTCCTCCACCGGGGTGCCGGCTCGTCGGAAATGAAACGGCACGCCATGGCGCTGGAAAGGAAAACAGATCTTCACGCGGTGGCGATCCGGAGGCGCTTGCAATCCTTTAACTCCAAACGGTCCTGACAAGTCCATACCCGGCTACGGGTTACTTATCACGGTAGCCGGCGGCCGGCCTCCCCTACTAGGGGGAGCAGAAAATATTGCGTGGGATACAAGGCGTCGAGGGGCATTCGTCATTCCCGCGAAAGCGGGAATCCAGAGTATTTTTGCGGAAGGATACTGGATGCCCGCCCACGCGGGCATGACGCCACACACGCAATATTTTTCTCTCCGGGTAATAAGTCTATAAGTCTATGTCCGGCACCTATGAGGCACCTATGACAACCCTCTCCCGCCAAGGGCGGGAGAGGGGGTGCGAAATTCGAGAGGCGTTGGATGATGGCGCGATCACCTCACTTGGCCAGCGCCAGGGACGTGGCGTTGGCCGGGACTAGCGCGTCGACGCGCGAGAGCGTGGCGTAGGATTCGCCGTAGCCGCCCAGGGTGAAGACGCCCTTGGTCGCGACGCCTACCGCTGCGAACTGGCGTTTGACGACCGGCATCGGGGTTTCCTTGGTCCACGTGTTGGTCTTCGGATCGTAGACCTCGACCGTCGAGACGATCGCGCCGCCCGCGATGTTGCCGCCGCAGGCGTAGATCTTGCCGTTGTAGGCCGTCACTGCCAGGTCCGAGCGCGGCGTCGGCATCGGCGCCTTGGTCGTCCACGTGTTGGTCACCGGATCGTAGCACTCTACCGCGCCGCTCACCGCAAAAGTGCTGGCCCAGCCGCCGATCACGTAGAGTTTGCCGTCGGCCGAGGCCGCGCCGCAGTTCATCCGCGCCGTCGGCATCGACGGGAGCGTGGTCCAGGAGTTGTACGTCGGGGTGTACACTTGCACCGTGTTCGTAATGTAAGGCCCCGCGCCGCCGGCCGCGTAGAGTTTGCCGTTGAGTTCGGCCGCCGCCAGCGCGTAGCGCGCCGTCGGCATGGACGCCTTGTAGGACCACGAGTTCGTCGCTGGGTTGAAGGCCATGAGGTCGGCCGTTGCGTAGACGCCCGGGGTGGCGCCGCCGACGGCGTAGACGATGCCGTTGACGGCCGCCGCCGCCAGCATCCGCTTGTAGGTCGGCGGATTCGGGCGGATGGTCCAGACGTTGGTCGTGGGGTCGTAGGAGTTGAGGGTCGTGAACGTGCCGAAGGACGGGTTATAGCCGTTAATGTGGTACACGATCCCGTTGTCGACGCAGGCGGCCAGTTCCGCCGCCGCGACGACCATGGCCTTCTTGGAGACCCACGTCATCCCAGAGTCCGGCGCGGGCGTGGGCGTCGGCGTTGGCGACGGGGTTCCGCTGTCGCCGCCGGTGAAGACCTCGTTTTTGGACGTCATCACGCCGGAGGCGTCGTAGCCGCCGACGACGGAGATGCCCTTGTTGGCGACCGCCGCGGCCGCCAGCAGGTACCGGGCCGTCGGCATCGGCGCGCCGGTCGACCACGTGTTGGCCTTCGGATCGTAGACTTCTACCGTCGTGAGCTTCGCGCCGTTCGCGTCCTGCCCGCCGATCGCGTAGAGCTTGCCGGCGTGCTGTACCACCGAGAGGCTCGCGCGCGCCGTCGGCATCGCGGCTTTCGTCGACCACGTCTTCGCGACCGGATCGTAGCACTCCACCGTTTTCAGCTTGACGCCGCCGTAGGCCGCGCCGCCGATCACGTAGAGCTTGCCGTCGGCGATGGCCGCGCCCGCGTCAAACCGCGCCGTCGGCATGGACGGCAGGGTGGACCAGGCCTGCGGATTCAGATCGTAAACATGGAGCATCCCGGTCACACCGTACGAAGTGATCCCGCCCGCCACGTAGACTTTTCCGTCCAATCCCGCGGCCGCCATCCGGTACCGCGCGACCGGCATCGGCGCCAGCGCCTTCCACGTGTTGGTCCACGGATCGTATTCGTCCAGCTTGTTCGTCGGCGTGAATCCGCTCGGGCAGCCGCCCACCGCGTAGATGCGGCCCCATACCGTCGCGGCCGCCAGCATCCAGCGTCCCGTCGGCATCTGCGCCTTGATCGTCCACGTATTGGTCTGCATGTTATACGCCTCGACCGTGCGGTTGGCGGCGGAGTTGTACCAACTGTATCCGCCCACCGCATACACGACATCGCCCGCCGCCGCCGCGGCCAGCTCGGCCCGCGCCGTCGGCATGGGCGCCATCGCCGTCCAGCCGCCGGCCGGCGCCTGGAGCGTATAGGTCTCCGTCGCGTCCTTGCTCGGCAACATGTTCCACTGAAACGCGCGCGCCCGGAACACCATCGATTTGCTGACAGTCACCTGACCCGTATAGAGGGTCGAGGTTTCTGTCGGAAGCGCGCCGTCGACCGTGTAGCGGATCGACGCCGTCCAGGTGCTGCAGGACACGCTGGCGCCGAAGGACGTCGAGAACGTCTTCGACTTCGGATAAATCTCCGGCGTGGCGACCGTCGGCAGATTGATGGTGTACAACACCATCGCCTCGGCGCTGGGGTTCATGTCAGACTTGAACGCCCGCGCCCGGATCGTGGTCGACTTGATGACCGTGAGCGGCGCCGTGTACAGCGTCGAAAACTCCGTCGGCGCGGCGCCGTCGGTCGTGTAACGGATCGACGCCCCGCTCGTGGCGCAGGTCATCGTCACGTTTGTCAGGGTCGTCGTGTACGTCCCGGAGACCGGCTGAATGACCGGCATGTCGACGGTGGGTTGAACCGCCGGCTTGGCCTTGACCCACACCGGGTAGAGGCCGATGGCGTTCGTGCCGTACTTGATCCACATGTAGCCGCCCATGCCCCAGCCGGTGCCCCACGAGTTCTTGATCAGCCACGCTTGCTTACTGTCGTCCCATCCGACGATCGTCACGACGTGATTGATGTACGTCGTATTGTACGTGCCGACAAACACGCCTGAGGCGTATGCCATGAACGGGTAGTCCGCGTTCACCGCCACCGCCAGCGGGCCATGGGATGTGAGGTACTGCTTCAACACCTTCGTCTGCGAATCGGAAAACTGCCACGGGATCGGCACCCAGCCCGTCGACTCGGCCTTGTAGGGCCGCGGGTGCGACGGATTCCATGTCATGTCGACCGCCTTGTAAGGCTCGATCGGTTCGGTCGTGATGCCGACGTTCACCATGTCCTGGGCCGCGTCGTCATGCCAGCCGCCCGCGCAGCTCCACGGGCTGTAGTTCAGCTCGTCCTGCTCGGACGCGTCGATCAGTTGATTGTTGATGATCGCGTAGCTGCCTTCGAGCGCGCTCGTCGCGCCGAAGTCCCAGCAACTGCCGCAATACCCCTGGTCCTTCACCGGCGTCACCTTGCCGAGATCGACCCAACTGAAGACCGCGAGGTCCGCCGAAGGCGCGCCGGATGTGCCGGACGTCGGGGCCGACGTGGTGTCGCCGCCGGTGGCCGTCGAAGTCAGCCGCAATTTCTGCTTGCGGAGCGCCGCCTGGAAGTTGAACTTGGACGGCACGCGCGTGCCTGCGAGATGCCGCAACTGCCGGTCCAAGGCCGTCGTGTATGCGACTTCATAGGACGCGTGCGCGTGTCCTTTGTGACTTGCGGCGCGGGGATTGTTACAGCGCCGAAGCTCATCGAGCTTCCTTTTAATATGGAGAGGCGCCCGCTTTTCGCGCCATTCATAGAATTTCTTGTCTATGGTGAATGACTTCGGAAGCGGACATTCGTCCTTGTCGTGGGCCGCAATCGCCAGACCTGTCCAGCCCCAACCGAACAAAATGCTTACGATCAAACCGACGATCCATAGGGTGCTCGACCTTTTCATGATTCTTGTACCCCCTTGCAATTTCCATCTCACGTTCCAGATTCGTTCGCCATGCGAACTGATAGGAGGGTTGCAACAAGCGTGCAGAAAAGTGGAAGGGCGGACATTAATACACAATCCTCGTGATTTCAGGGGATTACGGTCTCACACAATGTGTGTGATCTGGATCACAATGTGGTTGTGATAGTTACAGGAAGGGATACAGGAGTATGAAAATGTTGACTTGGGGGTGGTACAACCGCCGGCCTATGTCTTGGGCCGGATGTCGAGGATGCGGACCTCCTTGAGGGCGGTTTCCATTTTGATGCGGTCGAGCATTTCGCGGAGCGGGAGGATTTTTATTTCGTTGGGCGCGATTTCGCAAGCGGCGCGCAATTCTTTTCCGATGCGGTCGGCGATTTCCTGTTCCGGGGCGCCGGATTTGACGGCGGCGTAGAGGACGATCTCGTCGACTTCGTGGGGGTCGTTGTCTTTTTTACGGATAACGATTTGCCATTCCTCGATCAGGGCGAATCCGTCGAGGACGCCGGCGATGTTGTTGAGGTTGACGAGCGTGCCCTTGATTTTGGTGAGCCGGAGGTCCTTGATGTTGGACACACGCGAGATGGGGCCGATGAGCCGCGGGGTCAGCCGGCCGCAGTGGGGGCAGGGGCGGTGGGTGATGCCTCCCTCCGCGATGTCGCCGGTGCGGTATCGCCACACGAGCGTGCCGGCGCCGGTGAGCGGCGTGTAAACGATCTCGCCCGGGGTTTCGGGCGGCAGGATTTTGCCGGTGACGGGGTCGGCGATCTGAACGAGGTCGAGGTCCGGCGTGAGATGGTAGCCGCTGGAGACTTCGGGGTCGGCCGTCGGGCATTCGCCCCAGGCTTTTTTGGCTTCGGTGAACGCGTAGGTTGAAAAAACGACGGGCCGCTTGGCGCCGCCGGCTTCGAGGAGTTCGATGATTTTTCGTTTCATGCCCGGCGGCGCTTTTTCCGCGCCGAGAATGACTTTGGTCACGGACGCCGTGCTGATCTTCGCCGCGAGCGCCTCGCGCAGGAGATGGTACGCGTAGCTCGGCACGCCGACGATGGCCGTCGGTTTCAGTTTGTCCAGCATTTTCAAATTTCCCTCCGTGCCCATCACTTTGCCGCCGCCGGTCTGCACCATGAACAGATTCGCGCCGAATCCGGCCAGGCAGCACTGCCAGAAGGCGAGGTGCGGCGCGTAGGGAAACACCGACAGCGCGCGGTCCGGGTAGGCCAGGCCGAACACCTCGATGAGCCGCCGGCCGGCCTCCGTCAGAATGTCGAGGTCGCGCCGGGCGTAGATAAACGAGATCGGATCCGCCGACCGGCCGGTCGTGGCGGTCAGGAGGACCGGAAAGAAACTCTCTTTGAATTTTTTGCGGTTCAGCGCCGCGCCGGCGAGCCGCCAGATCGGCCAGCTTTGCCGCAGGGACTCGGGCGTGGGCGCGAGGATGAACCGCTTGACCTTGTCGGGGTCGCGCGGGTCCGGCAGAAGGTCCTTCTTGGAGAGGTACGGGAGTTTGGACAGGTCGGCGACGGCGCCGATGTCGGACGCCGACAGGCGCAGGGTCTGGAAGAGGTCGCGCGTGTACGGATGGAACGGGACGAGGTAGAGCCTGAAGAACGCCGCGAGCCTTCGGTCCTGGCTTATTTTTTGACCGGCCAAAGATAGACGACGGGCGCGGAGACGAAGATGGAGGAGTAGGTGCCGACGAGGATGCCGATGAAGAGCGCGAGCGAAAAGCCTTCGAGGACGGGCCCGCCGAAGAAGAAGAGGGCGAGAATCGCAAGGAGGGACGTGACGCCGGTGACGAGCGTGCGGGAGAGCGTCTGGACGATGCTGGTATTGATGACGGCGTCGAGCGGCGATCCTCGCATGGCCGTCATGTTCTCGCGGATGCGGTCATAGACGACGATGGTGTCGTTCAGGGAGTACCCGATGATCGTGAGGATCGCGGCGATGAGGTTGATGTCGTACTCGTATCCGAGGGCCGACATGAGGGGGATGACGGTGAGGGAGTCGTGGAGGAGCGTGACGATGGCGCCGACGCCGAACCGCAATTCGAACCGGAACCAGATGTAGAGGAGCATGACGAGGAGGCTGATCGAAATGACGGCGAGAGCCTTCTGTCGAAGCTCGGCGCCGATCCGGGACGAGACCTGGTCGGTCTTGATCAGAACGAAGGGGCCGGTATGGAAGGAGGCCGCGAGGATTACCCGCAGGCGTCCCGCCTGGGGGCCGTCGACCTGGCGGGTGGCGGCGTCGACCGAATCGTACAGGCCACGCGTCTCCTTCCCGGCAACGATGCGCTCAAGGGACGGCATGAACGCCTCGCGGTATGCGGCCGGGTACATTTTGAGAAGTTCCTCGGACAACGGTTCGGGCCTGCCGGCGAAATCGTGGAGGTCGGTTTTTATTTCCTCCAGCGTGGGGGCCCGAAGGATGTATTTTTCTTCGAACGGGTTTGGATCGAGGTCCGCGTCTTTGAGGAGCGGCGTGAGGTCCTCCGTCGTGCGGGCCGTCGGGAGGCGGTCGAGGATCGAGGCCGCCAGCCGGCCGACCGCGAGCCGCTGGACGGTCTGAAAGAGGCGGTCGGCCACCGGGAACGCATTGAGATCGATCCGGTCTTCTGCGCCGCCGAATTTGCGGCCGAGTTCCACTTGGAGCCGCCGGGCGGTGGATTCATTGACGTAGTCGGAGATTATTTTTTTGAGCCGGGCCGAATCGAGGAGTCCGGTATCGGCGCGGAATTTTTCGTAAAAGCCGGCGTCGAACATCTCGAAGTCGGCGAGGCGCGCCTTGAGATCCTCCACGCCCATGACCGGCGCCCGCTCGACTGCGCGCGCGGCCTTCTCAACGGTCTCGAACCCCTTGACCTGGATCATGACCTCGCCTTCCTCGGGTTTGCCGAGGTTCTGCACCTGCGCGCCCGGATCGGCGATCAGGGAGGCTTCGCGAACCTTGGACAAAAGCTCGACGGTGGCGGGCCGGTTGAATTTGAAAACGTGGCGGATGCCGCCCGTGAAATCGATTCCATATTTCAGTCCGCCGGAAGCGATGACCCAGATCCAGAAAAGCAGCACCATGCCACCCGAGACAGCGAAGGCGATATTTCGTTTGGCGATGAAATCAAAATAAAACGTGAACGCGCTGCCTGCGCCGGGGCCGGGCGGTTTGGGTTGAGGATTCTGTCCGGGCTTACTCATATCGAGATTTTGACGACGTCCGGCCGGCGGGTGATGATGAGGAAGAGCGTTTTGCATCCGTACAGCGCCGTGAACATGCTGGCGAGGATGCCGACGATGAGGGTGACGGCGAATCCGCGGACGGGCCCGGCGCCGAATTTGTAGAGGACGACGGCCGTGATGAGCGTCGTGAGGTTGGAGTCGAAGATGGTCCAGAAGGCGCGCGCGAACCCCGCGTCGATGGCCGTGCGGACCGTCCGTCCGGCCCGCATCTCCTCTTTGATGCGCTCATAGACGAGGACATTGGCGTCGACGGCCATCGCGACGGTGAGCAAAAGGCCCGCGATGCCGGGCAGCGTGAGGGTTCCCTTCATGAGGGCCATGGCGCCGAGGACGAGAATGACGTTGGCGAGGAGCGCGACGGTGGCGATGAGGCCGGAGAATCTGTACCATGCGACGACGAACGCGACGGTGAGCGCAAATCCGATGGCCGATGCGAGGAGTCCCTTGAAGATGGAGTCGAGCCCGAGGGACGGCCCGATGGCGCGTTCCTCGATGATGCGGACCTCGGACGGGAGCGCGCCCGCGTTGAGGACGACCGAGAGTTCCTTGGCGTCGTCAAAGGTGAACCGGCCCTCGATGACGCCGTTGCCGCCGGTGATGGCCGTGCGGATGACGGGCGCGGACTGAACCACGCCGTCGAGGATGATGGCAAGCTTGCGGTTGACGTTCCGCGAGGTGAGCTCGCCGAACTGCCGGGCGCCGATGGAATTGAACTGGAATGCGACGTTGGGCGAGTTGGTCATCGGGTCGGGCTGGATGAATGCTTTTTCGAGATTCTCGCCGGTCATGAGAGTCCGCGCCTCGACCAGCCATGGCCGCGTATCGACGCGCAGGTGCGTGATCGGATCGCGGATGTGCTCGTAGAGGAGTTCGTATCCGTCCGGAACTTTCCCGGCGGTCGCCGCCGCGAGGAGGTCGTCGTTGACCAGCCGGAACTCCAGCCGGGCCGTCTTGCCGATCACGGCCTTTGCGCGTTCCGGGTCTTTTTCGCCGGGCAGTTCCACCACGATCTTGTCTTTTCCCTGCCGTGAGATGGTCGGAGAGGTGACGCCGAACTGGTCGACGCGGTTGCGGATGATCTGCATCGCCTTGTCGACTTCCTCCTCGACCTTGTCGGCCGGGATGTCGGAGATTTCGACTTCCATGGACAGGAGCACGCCGCCCTTGAGGTCCAATCCGAGGTTGATCGTTTCGGACAGCGGGTACAGGGCGGCGTAGGCGGCGACGAGGACGGCGACATTCACGATGACGCGCGTCAGGATTTTTCTGTTCACGTCTTATGCGGCCTGCATGCGCTGGTGGGTCAACCGGGCGATGTCCAGCACCAGCCGGACTTCGCCTTCGCCGAGGTTCAATTTTTCCGAGATGTCGTGCGGCGTCTCGCCCATCGCGGCGAGTTTCACGGCTTCCTTGTAGGCGCCCTCCGCGAGTTCAGGAGGCAGGAGGAAAACCTCGGGAACGAGCGTTTCCTCGTCTTGAACTTCCGCCGGGATTGTTTCTCCGGGCGGTGCGGGCGCGGGCGCCGGCGCCGGCGCAGGTTTCGCCGATTCCCGTGCGGCGGCGCGTCGGCGCTGTTCGGCGATGAGCTTGTCGAAAAACGCGCGGGTTTCGGCGTCGATATGGCTTTGAGGCCGGATGTGTTTGCGGCGGCGCCGGATGGCGACGGAGATCGCGTAATAGAGCGCGGCGGCGGTGGCGGTCACTGCGGCGGAAATGGTCCACCCGTCGGACCCGGCCGGTTTCTCGCCGGCCTGTTTCGGCGGTGAGATCTTTGCCGCAGCCGCGCCGGCGGCGGGGGCTTCGGTCTGAAGTTTTTCAAGATCTCTCGCCAGCGCATCGATGTCGACCACGCCTTCGACCTCCGACCGATAGGGCGTCAGGTCCGCGGGTGGTTTGGGCGCGGACCCCGAGGGTGGAGCGCCGGCGTCGGCCGGCATTTTCGGCTGAGCGGACCGGCGGACGTCCGCGAGCAATTTTTCGATGTCGGGCATGGCGACGGCGGGTTTTCTGGTCACCGGTGGTTTCTTGCGCTTGTCGCGATCGGCCTGCGCGATCGGCAGTTTCGTGACCGTTGTCCTGACGGGCGTTTCGGCCATGGCCGTGTCGGGCCCGGCCGGTTCGGGTTCGAGTTCGGGTTCAGGTTTCGGCCGCGGTCTCGGCCTTTTCTGCTCGATCGGCGCGGGTTCCGCTTGCGGTGTCGGCGGCGCTGGTTTGGGCAGCGGCGCCAGTTCCATTTTTTCCGGCCACTGGATGTCATTGGTCAGGAAGAAATACGATTTGCTGGCCGGCTCGTGTTTCAGATCGCTTTCCGCCTCGTATCCAACTTTGGCCGCGGGCGCCGCCTGCTGCGCCTTCGGCTCAGCCTCCCCATCTGTTTCGCGTTCGACGGCGTGGGCGGGGGACGGAAGAATCAGGACGAGGGAAAGAAGACCAACCCGAAGCACCGGACTTATCGTTTCCGTCTCGCCGAGAGGACTTTGTCTTTGATGGGTTTGCCCTCGATCCCGAAGATCGACGAGGTCTGGGGTTCGTATTTGTCGTTGAGTTCCTTGACGAGTGTCCACTGCTCGACGGCGTCATCGAATCGACCGAGGACGTAGAGCGTGTTTCCGAGAAAGTCGTGGAAGAAATCGACGGTCGGCTCCAGCTCGATGGCCTTGCGGATCGCGGTGAGGGCGTCGTCGAATTTTTTCAGCGCGTAGTATCCGAGCCCGAGGTTGAGAAATGCGTTGGACGCGTCGGGCTGGGCCTTGATGACCTGCTGATATTGCGTAACGGCCGCCTTGAGATGCTCCGTCGCCTCCTGCTCGCGGTTGTTGGTGATGAGGAAGATGCCGCGGTGGAGGAGGGAATTGCCGAGCATGAAGAGGCTGGTGGGGTTGGAGTATCCCATTTCGATGGCGCGGCGGAAGTTCTGTCCCGAATGCCAGAATTCCTCCTTGTCGTTCCGGAAATCCCCCGTCGCGTAATAGGCGCTGCCGAGCCAGAAGAAAAACTCGGCGTTGGACGCGTCGAGCTCCACGGACTTGGACAGCATGTCGACCGCCTTGGCCCACTCGCCCATCTCGAGGTAGGTGCGGCCGAGGAAAAACATCGGATACGGATTTTTCGGGTCGACTTCGATGGCCTTCTGGAGGTTCCGGACGGCCGCGGGGTAATCGCTGAGGTTGAAGTAGCACTGGCCGATCCGGTGGTAGGCCTCGAAATCGCTGTCGCGGACCCTCAGGATCGGCTCGAACTCCTGGATGGCCTTTCGGAAGGCGCCCTGCTCGAGGAAGATGTTCCCGAGCCGGCTCATGGCCTGGATGTGTTTCGGCTCGAGCTTGATGCAGGTCCGGTAGGACTCGATGGCCTTGGGCTCCGCGCGGAGCCGCTCGAAGGTGCGGCCGAGGAAGAAGTGATATTTGGGGACGTTGGGATTGAGGGCGATGGCCTTGGCGAACTCGACGGCGGCGGCGCGGAAATTGGACTCGAAAAATTTCCGGTGGCCCTCCTTGTAATAGTCCTCCGGATTGTCGACGGCGAAGGCCGCGCCTGCGGCCAGGACCGTGAGGGACAGAACGAGCGCAGAGAACTTCATTTGGATTTCGCCTCCCCGCCGGCCTCGCCGGAGATTTTCTGTGAAATGGAAGCCTTGGTGGCCTTGATGCGGACGTTGTCCGCGATTTTGAGGACGAAGTGGTCTTCCCGGATGTCCGCGATCTGCGCGTGGATGCCGGCGGATGTGATGATCTCGTCTCCCTTTTTGAGCGCCTCGATCATCCGGTGATGCTCCTCCTGGCGTTTCTTCTGCGGGCGAATGAGAAGAAAATAAAAAATGATGATGATGAGGAACATCATCACAAACGTGTGGAACAACGGCGCCGCGCCTCCGGGCGCAGCAGGCGCTTCGGCAAATGCGGGTAAGATGAACGTCAACTTGCAGCCTCCCTTCGACTCTCGTGCGACATCGAAATTTCATCGTCAATCCTTTTCATACCTATCGGCAGCAGGGGATTGTGACTCAAGTTACGCGGCGGGTCAAGACACCGCCCCAAGGGAGTGCGGCGGGGTGAGGTCCAGGTCCATGATCCAGGCGTCGGCGCCGTCCTCGTAGTATTTCAGCCGCACCCCCGTTTTGACGAATCCGAACCGCACATACATCCGGAGGGCGTCGCGGTTGGTCTCGCGGACCTCCAGCGTGAGTTTCCGGATGCCGATCGATTCGGCGAGCCGGAGGGTCTCACGGAGGATGGTCGAGCCGAGTCCCTGCCGGCGGCGCGCGGGATCGACCGCGAGCGTCACGAGGTGCCCTTCGTCGACGATTTTCCAGAGGGAGAAATACCCGACGACGGTCCCGCCCGTGCGGACCGTGACGATTCGGGCCAGCTTGTTGTGCAGGATGTCCCGCTCGAACATCGGCCGGGACCACGGGTTCGGGAAACTTTCCCGTTCGATCCGCAGGACCTCCGGCAAGTCTTCCATGGTCATGGGCACAAACGTCAGTTGATTCATCGTCGCTCACCCAAAAAGCGGCTGGCGGGAATCGAACCCGCGGCTCCAGCTTGGAAGGCTGGGGTATTACCACTATACGACAGCCGCATGGATGCGCAGCGAATTCGTGTCATTCCGAAGAGAGTATGATATAAAACGCGCGATGACACAACCACGGCTGGCGATTCTCGGCGGCATTCGGACGCCGTTTGTGAAATCGGGGGACGCGTTCAAGGACGTGCCCGCGTATGATCTGGCGCGGCTGGCGATGCGCGAGGCGCTCGACCGGACCGGCGTGCGGCCGGAGCAGGTGGACGAGGTCATTTTCGGAAACGTCGCGCAGCCGGCCGAGGCGGCGAACGTGGCGCGCGTGTCGGCGCTCCTGGCCGGCCTGCCGATCCGCACGCCGGCGGTGACGGTCCATCGCAACTGCGCGTCCGGGATGGAATCGGTGACGACCGCGTACGACCGCCTGCTGGCCGGCCACGGGAAACTGATGCTGGCGGGCGGCACGGAGAACATGAGCCAGATTCCGCTGCTCTATCCCCAAAGTTTTTCCGAGAAACTGGTGGCGCTGCAGCGGGCGAGGAAGCTGGGCGCGCGCCTCTCGGCGCTCGCGACGTTCCGGCCGAAGGATTTCTCCCCGAGGATCGGCCTGATCCTCGGCCTGACCGACCCGATCTGCGGCCTCGGGATGGGCCAGACGGCGGAGGTGCTGGCGAAAAAATTCAAAATCAGCCGGTACGAGCAGGACGTCTTCGCGCTGAAGAGCCACCAGAAGGCCGTCGCGGCGCGGGCGCGTCTTGCGGAGGAGATCATGCCGGTGATCACGCCGCGCCTGGCGGTCACGCAGGACATCGGCCCGAGGGAGAACCAGTCGCTGGAGGCGCTGGAGAAACTCAAGGCCGTGTTCGACCGGAAATTCGGCACCGTCACGCCCGGCAATACGTGTCCGGTGACGGACGGCGCTGCGGCGCTCCTTGTGTGCCTCGAGCAGGACGTGAAATCTTTTGATCTGCCGGAAAGGCCGCTGGGCTACCTTCGCGCGTACGCCTATGCCGGCTGCCCGCCGGCGCAGATGGGGATCGGGCCGGTGTTCGCGACGGTAAAGATGCTCCGGCGAGCGAGCGTTCCCATGAAAGAGATCGACCTTTTCGAAATCAACGAGGCCTTCGCGTGCCAAGTCCTGTCGTGCCTGAAACTTTTTGGCTCGGCGAACCTGCGGAAGGAATACGGGCTGGACGGCGAGGATCTTCTGTCCGAGATCGACCCGTCGCGGCTGAACGTGAACGGCGGCGCCATCGCGCTGGGCCATCCGGTCGGCACGTCGGGCGCGCGCCTGATTCTGACGCTGCTCAAGGAAATGCAGCGTCGCGGCGCGGTGCGGGGCCTTGCGACGTTGTGCGTCGGCGGCGGCCAGGGCGCCGCGTTGCTTCTGGAGGCGCAGTGATGGCGGCCGCGGGCGCAATCACAGTCCGGGAGGAGACGTGGGACCACCGGCGGATTGTCCGGGTGATTTTTGATCTGCCCGACAAACCGGTCAATGTCCTGACGACAGAAACCATGCGGGCGCTGGGGGAGGTGCTCGGGAATCTCGAGCAAGAGCCGCCTTCGGGTCTGGTTTTGGAGAGCGCCAAGCCCGGCGTGTTCATCGCCGGCGCCGACATCCACGAGATCGAGAAGATCGACGCGGCCGACGCGGCGGCCACGGTGGCGCGGGAGGGCCGCGACCTATTGTGGAAACTGCACACGATCCGGTGTCCAACCTATGCCGCGATCGACGGCGTGGCGTTGGGCGGAGGCCTGGAGGCGGCGCTGTTTTGCGATTACCGGATCGTGAGCGACAGTCCCAAAACGCGGGTGGGCCTGCCGGAAGTGACTCTGGGGATCATCCCGGGGTTCGGCGGCACGCAGACGCTGCCGCGGCTCATCGGCCTTCAGCCCGCGCTCGATCTCATTCTGACCGGCCGGCAGATCGACGGCCGGCGCGCGGAGAAACTGGGGCTGGCCGACCGGTGCGTGCCGCACGACACGTTCCAGGAGGAGGTCGAGGCTTTCGTGATGCGGCATCCGAAGAAGGCTGCGTGGCCGCGGCGGTCGCCGCCGTTTTTTCTGATCCGCGAACTCACCTGTTCGATGGCGCGCAGCGCCGTGCTCAAGAAGACGCAGGGCAACTATCCGGCGCCTCTGGCCGCGATCGCGGCCGTCCGCCGGGGCCTCGGGCGGGAGCTGTCGGAGGGGCTTCGGATCGAAACCGAGATTTTTTCGGCCTTGCCGCAGACACGCGAGTGCAAGAACCTGATCCGGACATTTTTTCAGATGGAGAAATTCAAAAAATATTCGATCCCGCGGCTCGAAGAGATGGCGCGTGCCCGCGGGAAGCCGGCGCCGGCGCGCGCCTGCGCCGTGATTGGCGCCGGCACCATGGGCGCCGGCATCGCGCAGCACCTGTCGGCCTGCGGCCTCGGGGTGCGCCTGAAGGACATCGACGTGAAATTTTTGCAGCGGGGCATCGGGGCGGCGGAGAAGATCGTGCGCGGGTCGCTGGCCCGGAAGCGGATCCGGAGGGAGGAGGCGCGCGACATTCTGGCGCGCATTCTGCCCACGCTCGACTACGGGCCGCTTCGCAGCGCCGAGCTGGTGATCGAGGCGGTGCTGGAGGACCTGCCGCTCAAGCGAAAGGTGTTCGACGACCTGGAGCGCGTGACGGCGCGTGGCGTGGTCCTGGCCACCAACACGTCGAGCCTGCCGATCGGAAAGATCGCCGAGGGCCGGCCGGCCGAATCGCAGGGCCGGTACATCGGCCTGCACTTTTTCAATCCGGTGGACAAGATGCCGTTGGTCGAAATTGTCGTCGCGCCCTGCACGTCGGACGAGACGCTGGCGCGGGCGCTGGAGTTTGTGAAGGCGATCAAGAAAACGCCGGTGGTCGTGAAGGACCGGCCGGGCTTTCTGGTCAACCGCGTCCTCATGCCATACATGAACGAATCGGCGTACCTATTGTCCGAGGGCGTGCGGATCGATCACATCGACCGGCTGGCGCTGAAGTTCGGGATGCCGATGGGTCCCTTGCATCTTCTGGACGTGGTGGGTCTCGATGTGGGAGAGAAAGTTTCGCATGTTCTGCACGAAGCGTACGGCGACCGGATGGCGCCGTGCCCGCTTTTTGAGCGGCTCCGCCGGGAGGGGCGGCTGGGCCAGAAAAACGAGCGGGGGTTTTATCTGTACAAAGGCGGGAAAAAGCAACCGGACCATGCGCTGTATGACGGCCTGCCGGCGGCGCCCGCGATCGCGGGTGAAGACATCACGGACCGGCTGATTCTCACGATGGTCAACGAGGCCGCGCGTGTTTTGTCGGAGGGCGTAGTAGACGACGCCGAAACGGTGGACGTCGGGATGCTCTTGGGCACGGGGTTCCCGCCGTTTCGGGGCGGCCTGCTGAAATACGCGGACGACCGCGGCCTGCAGTCGTGCGTCGACCGGCTGTACGCGTTCTCGGAACGGCACGGGGCGCGGTTCGCGCCGTGCGACGATCTGGTGCGGCTGGCGAAGTCGGGCGGGCGGTTTCATCAGGAAACTGTCCGTTGAAATCGGCCGCGGGCAGATAAAGAAAGCCGTAACTATTCAGCCCCCCTCTCCCCCGAAGGGGGAGAGGGGGCAACAAGGAACCCCTGCGGCAAACCCGCAGGGAATCACGAGTTGACATGTGTATAATTCTGTGTAAATAATTGTGTGACATAGGAGGTGATCAAGCATGGCCACGAATCTGGCGATTGATGACAAACTGATTGTCATGGCTCGGAAGTTGGGCGCCCATCGAACAAAGAAGGCGGCGGTTACAGAGGCGTTGAGAGAGTACATCCAACATAAAAAGCAGATTAAAATCCTCAACTTATTTGGACAGATCGACTATGACCCTTCCTACGATTACAAGAAACAGCGCAGACGCGCTTGAACGTCGTCGTTGATACCTGTGTCTGGTCAACGGCTTTCAGACCAGTGCTCAAACCCGAACTTAAGGATGTTGTAAACGAGCTGAAAGAGCTTATCGGTGAACGGCGTGTTGTCCTCCTGGGCCCGATCCGTCAAGAGGTCTTGTCCGGCGTGCGCAAACAGGAACAATTTGAAGCATTGAAGGAGCACCTGAAGCCATTCGAAGATTTTCCGCTTACGTCAGAGGACTATGAGTATGCGGCCGAATTGTTCAACATGTTCAGATCGAAGGGGCTGCAAGGCTCCAACGCGGATTTTTTGATTGTTGCAGTGTCCATGAAACATGATTTATCTGTTTTCAGCACAGACAAAGATTTCAAATTGTATATGAAGCATCTGAAATTTCATTTACATGAAATCAGAAAACAGAGTTATCCGGGTACGAACGTGTGACCAAACCGCGCGGGTGACATCCCGGGTCCGCCACCACAAACTGCACCGTCTCCGACGCGCCCGCCCTCGTCAGGCATGACACGCGGTGGCGGCCCGGGTCGGGCCGGAGGACCAGCGGCTGATGGGCGGCGGCGTCCGTGAAGAGCATGCCGTCGACGAACCAGAACAGCCGGCCGTCGGGCGAGGACGTTGCCGCTTGAAGAACGATGTCGCCCGTTCCGTAGACCCGTCCGTCCACCGGCGAGCGGATGCGCAAGTCATCGGAAAGGCCTGAAGGATCGGCGCCGGAATTTTGGGCGAGACCGTGGGTTCTCAAATACTGGTCGATTTCCGCCGGCCACCGCTCGAATACGGACGGGGCGGCGCCCGGCCGAACGCGGTGCACGGGACAAACCGCCGCCGGGCTGACGCCCGCGATCTGAAGTTCCGCGCGCGTGGCCGGACAGTGCAGGCCCGGTGGATAGCCCGACCTCGCGCAGACCGCCCGGGTGGAAAGCCCGGCCGGAACCGGCGCCGGGTCCGGCGCCGGGCGCGATCGGTAGAGGTCTTCAAAAATCTGTGCGACCACCGGCGCGGCGATCTCGGCGCCGACGAGTTTTTCGGACGGCCGGTTGTCGAAATTACCGAACCATACGCCCACCGCGAATTCCGGATTCCAGCCGACCGTCCACGCGTCCCGGTGGCCGTTGGACGTGCCGGTTTTCCACGCGAACGTGGGCGTCGCGTCCTGGATGAACTCAAACGGAGATTCCCGGCCGAATCGCACGGGGTTTTCCAGGATGCGTCTGACCAGATACGCGGCCTCGGCCGAACAGATTTCCAGGCGCGGCCGTCTCGACGATGGCGTCGCGGACAACGTGTACGGCATCCAGACACCGCCCCGGGCCAACGCGGCGCAAGCGTTGGTGAGATCCAGGAGTGTGACCTCGCCGCCGCCGATGACGATGCCGAGTCCATAGTGGTCTGGACTCCGGTTCAAGGTTGTGAGGCCCGCGTTTCTCAATAACCGCAGAAAATCGCCCGTGCCTGCGGCGTCCAGCAGCCGCACGGCCGGCAGGTTCAACGAATCCAAGAGAGCAACGTCCGCGCGGACGAATCCCATGCATTTGCGGTTGTAATTGCGCGGTTCGATTCCCGCATAATCCGACGGGACGTCCGCGATGAAGGTCGAGGGCGAAATGAGTCCGCGGTCAAAGGCGAGCGCGTACAGAAACGGCTTCAGGGCCGAGCCCGGAGATCGCGGGGCCATGGCGCCGTTGACCTGGCCGGAGGCGCTGATCCGGCCGGCGTCGTGATAGTCGGCGGAACCGACCATCGCAACCACCGCGCCCGTCCGAACGTCCAGCACCACGGCGGCCGACTGAGAAATCCCGTGCGTCCTGTACCGTTCGATCGCCGGCGACAGCCGCCGCTCGACCGCTGACTGGACATCCATCCGAAGACTGGTCCGGCGGTCGGTCATGCCAAGGGCCTGCGCGGCGTCGCAGAAATGCGGCGCGAGAAACGGGAGCGGATGACGCCGCGCGCCCAGCGGCATCTGTTTCTGCCGCGTGGCCTCGGCGGCGGAGATGAACCCACAGGCGGCCATCCGGTCCAGCACATGGTTTCTCCGCCGAATCGCGCGGTCCGGATACCGGATCGGGTCCAGCCGTCCCGGCGCGCGGGGAAGCGCCGCGAGCAGCGCCGCCTGCGCGATGCTCAGCTCGTCGGCGGGATGGCCGAAATAGATCCGGGACGCGATTTCGATTCCCTCCAGGTTTCCGCCATACGGCGCGCGGTTCAGATAGGCGGACAGAATTTCATCCTTGCTGAGCGTCCGTTCCAGCCTGACGGCGCGGGCGATTTCTCTGGTCTTGCGGCGGAGCGTTCGATCGCGGCGCCCGCCGGGATCGAGCATTTTCGCGTACTGCATCGTCAGCGTCGACCCGCCCGAGACCACGCGTCGGGCCGACAGGTTTTGCCACGTCGCGCGAATCAGCGCGAGCGGGTCCACGCCGTGATGCGAATAGAACCGCGCGTCCTCGGCTGCCAGCGTTGCCTGCGACACCCGTTTGGGAAACGTCGAACGCGGGAGATTCAGCGTGCCGCGGTCGCTGAGCCCCACGCGCAAGGGGACGCCGGCCGAATCGTAGAAGGCCGGCGAAGGCGCCGGCTTTGGATGCGATACCGGCCGCGTCTTCGCCGACATCAGCGCGACGGCGGACATCACGACAATGACGGCGCACGCCGCGCATCGCCGGCGCGTTTCACGGCGCACGGTCGACCGCGATCCGCCCGGCGCCCGATCGCGCGAACCTGGAGGGATCGTACATGCATTCGGCAAGGATATGCGGGAGCACAAAGTCGCCGGGCGTAACGGCGCGCACCAGATACCGGAACGCGCCGCCATGCCGGTGAACGGTCCCGAACAGCGCGAGCCGGTCGTCGCGCATTTCCAAATAATCCTCCCGAAACGGATCGTCGATGTCCGGCAACCCCTCCAGCCCGTGTTTCGCGGCGGTTGCCAGCCTCGGGTTTTCGATTTCGAATCCGGCGGGCAGAAGATCCAGCACGACGACATTCTCAAACGACGCGTCGCCGTGAACCGTCAGTTCCGCGACATAGAGTTCTCCCTGCACGAAACGATCTGCGCGGCGCCCGCCCGGGGTCAGGAATGTCCGGCGGATCTTCATTCCATCCGAGCGATCCGACATGTCCGGCGTCGCGGGAATGCCGGAGGCTGTCAGCACGGCATGCAACGGCATCATGCCGGCTTGTCCGCGGCTTTCGACGGTGATCGTGTCGACGCTGTCGAATTGAAACCGTGTGACGGTGTCGCCCCCGAACCGGCCCGCCACTCCGCCATCCGCGAAAACTTCGCCGGGATGATGCGCGGGCCGGCCGCGCATTCCGCGGGCCAGTTTGCCCAGTGCGATCAGCGCGAATCCGTTGTCGTGCGTGTTCGGCCACCGGCCGCGGTTCATCCGGGAAATCATCCGGTCGGCGATTTTGGCGATGAGCGGATGCTCCGAATGGACGGACAAGAGAGCCGACAGCATCACGGCGTCCTGCCGGATGTCGGAATTCAGTGTCCCGCCCAATTCGCGGTCGGCCGGGTGGTCCTGCCGGACCGCGTCCGCGTCAAACAGCGCCCGGGCCATCGCAATGTCCCCGGCCGCAGCGTACGCAGCCGCCGCATGGAACCTGCCGGCGTCGGTCAGGCGCGGGTCGGCCGAGAATCTTTCGAGATCGGGGATCACCCGCTCGCCGGCCAGTGCGAGCACATAGGCCGCGTAGGCCCGGATGTCCGGCGATTCGCTGCCGGCCAAAAGAGTTTTCAAATACTGCTTTAAATGCGCCAGCGATTCCGGAAAGACCATGTATCCGGCCTGTGCCGCCTCCACCAGCATGTGCCCGCCGTAACAACTTCCCCACGGATAACTTTCCGCGTTGCCCGGCCAGTATGCCAGCCCGCCGTCGGCCGTCTGCATGCTGAGGACCCGGAAAATTCCCGCCTGAACGTACGTCTGAATCTGCCCCGGCGAAAATTTTCCCGGATGAACCGCGGCCGCGAGGTCCGCGAGATACAGCATCGGAAACGTCTGCGACGTGGTCTGCTCGACGCAGCCGTACGGATACCGGACGACGTAGTCGAGCGCGCCGGCGAGCCGGACGAACGGATTGGACGTGACCATCAGCGTTGCGTCCCCGGCGCCCATGACGAATTTTCCGGCCAGCCGGAACTGCCCGCGTTTTCCGGGAGGAATGATGAGAGACTCGACGGTCGTGACGGCCGGCGCCGCATGACGCAACGGAACGCTCACACGCCGGCGGGTCCGATGCGCCGTCCCGTGGGCCTCGGCCAAAAATTGTATCGAACCCGTTGCGCCACCCGCCCGGACGGAAAACCAGAACGTCGTTTCGGATTCGTTCAGGAGCATCGCCTTGTAGGCGCGGGGCTCAACCGTGGCCGTGCACGTGTCGGCAACGGCAAGCTCAATCTGGACGGTATCGGGCCGGCCAGTCCTGTTGAAAACAGTTACCGGCAGCTCGAACCGGTCGCCCGGCGCGGCGAACCGCGGCGCGGACAGTTCGACCATCAGCGGCTCCCGGACGGTCATCACCGCCTCCCTGGAACCGACGCCGGCCCGCCCTGCGGCGACGACCATGAACCGCAGTCGGCCCGTGAAATCCGGCGCTTTCAGTTTCAACTCCTTCCGGCCGGTTCCGTCCACTTTGAACTTCGCCCAGATCACCGCCGATTCGACCCGCCGCGCCGTGGGCCGCGGAAGATGTTTTCGCCGCGCCGTGTCACCCCCTGCCGCGGGAATCCTGTTGAATTCCGGAAAGAGATCGTCGTACCGGTCGTACGTTTCCACCGAGTGGCGGCGGTCGGAGAAGAAGAAGCGGGCCGGATCGGGCGACTGGAAATCCGTGAGCGACAGGATGCCCTCATCGACCGCCGCGACCGTCACCGTGGCTGCCGGTCGCGCGAACACCAGCGCCGTGAACGGCTCGTTGGGCCGTACGGTTTCGGGCGCCTCGATCCGGACGGACAACTCCTTGTCCGGCTCCCGGATTCTCAGCCGGACGACGCCCATCGCCCGGATGACTTCGCCGTCCAGATTTTTGGACGCGCCGCGCACGACAAGCGCCGACACGAATACCTGCGGCAAATGCGCCGGCCGGACGGGAATGGGAATTTGTGCGATCGTCTTCGGCATCGGCAGTTCGTGAATCGAGAGCACCCGGTCCTGTTCCAGCGCGTAGATCAGTCTTCCGGGGAATGGCGCGCGGACGGTGAGCACGGCGGTCTCGCCGACGACGTACGCCGACGCCGGCGGGTCGGCGTCCAGTTCAAGCTTCTCAAGCTGAGTTTTGTCCGGCTCGTGGTCCATCCCGTCGTCATACACCGAGGCGGTGAGTCCGGCGCGGTTGGATGCAACGCCGAAGAGTTCCACCGAATAATAGCCGCCTTCCGGAAGAACGAGCTGGGCCGCCCCCCGGCCGTTTTTCAGCATCAGCGTTTCCCTGTGAATTTCCGTCGGGATCCGGACGGACTGGTACCGGTACCGCCCGTTGGGCTCGCGGATATGGCTCGACCGCCAGACGAGGTGCGACACGACCACGGTTGCCGTTTCTGCCTGGATGGCGGGCGTCCCGTCCGGAAGGACGGCTGCGGCCTCCACCTCGTAGTGATGGCCGGCGTCGGGCGTGCGGTTCAGCCGAAGGCCGATATAATAGGGATAGACGTCGGCCGGCCATTCCCGGGTCGCAGTCACCGCGCGTCCGCCCGCTTCGAGCACAGACGCGGAGACTTGGACCATCACCCGTCCCGACGGCTTGATATGGGCAGGCAACTCATACGAGAACTCCGCGACGCCATTCGTGTCCAACCGCCGGTCGTTGAGCGAGACGCCTTCCTGTTCAAACGCGTTCAGCGGATGGTCGAACCGGAAATCTTCAAAGCCCTTCGGCGAAAATGGCGTGCACCTCAGATGAACGCGCGCTTGTACGGCGCGGCCGGCTGCCGCGCCGCCGAACAGGTGTTCGGCCGACACGGCAAACATCGCCGGTTTTCCGGCGTCGATCTTCGGAGATTTCAGCCGCAGATCGACTTTCATCCGGTCCGGCATGAATTCCTCCACGGAAAACGCGCCGCTGCCGTACGACATGCGTGCGCCCGGCATTCCGGCGGACACGGCGTAGGCGCCGAGCCGCGCGTAGGCCGGGATTTCGAGGTCGAGACCGGCAGATCCGTTTTCGTCCGTCATCAACACAAATTTCCGGAACAGTTTCCGGTCCGGGCGCAGAACCGCGATCTCGACCGGCATTGGCGGCGGCGCGGTCCGGCCGGGGTCGCGGATGATCGCGTTCAAATGGACCGTATCCCCCGGGCGGTACGCGCCGCGGTCGAAATAGACGAAGGCCTCGTAACGGTTCCGGACAAACGGCCGGCCGCCCACGTCGAAATCTGTCCGGTTCAGCGGTGGGCCGTCGAGCGGGATGAAGGTCCAGTCGGCGGCGGTTTCCACGATGATCAGCCTCGCCTTGTCCTCGATTCCCTCCAAGCTGGCCCGGCCGATCCTGTCCGTGACACCCGCCGCGACGATCTGGTTTTTTCTCGAATAGGCGGTAACCTTCGCGCCCGTGACCGGCAATGTAGTCTTCAGCGACCGCACGAGAACTACGGTGGGCGCGTCCGGCGCGCCGGACTTGACGATGACGCCGAGGTCCGTCACCACGATGAGTTTTCTGGCGGAGAGATACCCTTCCTCGTTCCATTCGTCCTCCCGCCGGGACTCGGCGGAGGCCACGAGTTCATAGACGCCCAGAGCCGATGGGCCGATCCAGCGGTCCAGTGGGATGCGCGTGAGGCCTTCGGCTTTTTCCGGCTCAGCGACGGTCGCCGTGTCGGACCGCACCGGATCGCCGAGGTCCTGCATGTTGGGGCGGTTGAGATATTCGATCAGGTTGTTCGGATAGACCCGGTAGGCGGTCAGCCGGAGGGTGTGGACGTGGGCGTGCTCGATCGGCAGCGTCATTTGCCCGCCACGGAAATGGTACGTCCGGTACGACGCGAATTTCAGAAACGGCTCAGCGGCCGGCGTTCGCACGGTTCCGGCGTGGTCCGAGCGCATCCGCATGCCGGGCCGCGGCTCGAACCCCTGGAGGACGCGGACGGAGTACGTGCGGGCCGGCGCGAATGGCCCGATGAGCAGGACCCGGTTTTCGGACGGTTCCGCGCGGAAGTTGACCGCCGGCGTCACAGTGATATGGGAATCGATATTTGTTGGCAGAGACTCGACGCGCACGGGAAACGAAACGGCGATCAGAATGTCCTTTTCGCGCTGTTCGGCTCGAATGTCCGTGACGTGTGCGTAGGACGATACCGGCACGGTCACGACCGAATCGGCGGCCCACTTCCACAAGCCGTGTTTCGCGCGCACGCCGGCCGGAATCCGCACCGTCACGAGACCGGTGTCGATGCCGTGGATTCTCAGCCACGCCTCGCGCTCCTGGCGCACGTCGAAGGAATAACGTAGCGCGGCGCCGGACGCGTCGCGTCCGCCGAAAATCTGGATGGAGTCGAAATCCGCCTCCTCCATCCCGCCGCTGAACGCGACCCGAAACAGAATGTACTCGCCGCTGACGTAATCGATCTGTTCGACCTTCGACAGCGTCGGTGGGCCGTGCAGAACAGGTTCGCCGACAGCGCTGACGATCGCCGGGCGCGCCGGCGCGGCGCGTCGAAACGGCGATGGGATCAGGCCGGTGGCGATCATCCTATACAAGCCGTACCCGGCGAGCGCAATGGCGAATCCGGCGAGGAGGATCCAGATGGCCAAAATTTTTCTTCCGGGGTTCATGGCGTAGCCCCGCCCTCAAAGAAATCCCCTCTCCCCCTTGAAAAGGGGGAGAGGGTTGGGGTGAGGGGGTTTCTGCAGGAAGCGCCGCGTCCCGCGATCATCACCGGCTCTCCATGACTTGCGCGATCTCCCCGTTCTTGCCCGCGGGCGTGTCCGTCTCCAGTCGCGACAGATTGCCGGTGGCTTTGATGGAGCCGGGGTCCTTCTCGACCGCTTTCGCGTAAGCCTCCATGGCGCCGGCGGTGTCGCCGGTTTTCTCCAGGACGATTCCCAGATTGTTGAAGAGGACCGCCGGTGCATTGTCGACCTTGCTCCCTTCGAGCAGAATGTCCTTCGCCGATACGAAGTCCCCTTTCCGGATCAGCAGGTATCCGAGGTTATTGTAAGCCCACGAAAAGGTCGGCGACTTGCTGATGGCCGTCCGGAACGACGCCTCGGCCGAATCGAAGTCGTCCAGCTCCATCAGCGCCATGCCAATCACGTTGTCGATTGTGCCGTCCTTCGGGTTGAGTTCCGACGCGGTCAGCGCGTTCTCGAGCGCCTCTTCAAGCTTCCCCTGCTTGATCTGCGTCCGCGCCAGATGCTTGTAGGGCTTCGAAAACTTGGGCCACTTTTCGCACACCTCTTCGAACTCCTTCTCCGCCTCGTCGTAGGATCCCTCCTCAAACAGCCCCAGCGCATGGTTGTACATCATCTCCGTGCTGATGAACTTCCTGGCGTCGGTCTTGGCCTCCATCGCCGGCTTGACGCTCGCGACCGCCGCCGGATTCGTCTCAACCTTCCCCGAACATCCGCTCAGTCCCGCCATCCCCAGCAATACTCCGCCCATAAATGTCCCTGCATACATTCCGTACATCCATCCGTTCATGACCGTTCGCCTCCCGCGATCATTTTCTTGTGAACCTGCCCGCCTCATCTGGCGGCTTGGATGGATGCAGCAAGGACCAGACCGCACCCCGCCGGCGGATACGAAGTTTTACAACCGTGCAATTTACAAGCGATTGCAAAAACACCCGGGAAGATTTTGGCGACGGGGTCAGGCGCCCGCCGTCGCGCATTCGCGACGCCTGTCGCGCAGACGCGACGGACGAATAGGTGCCGGACGAATAGGTGCCGGACATAGACTTATAGACTTATTCATAGCGCGATGGCACCAAAGCGAAAGGGAATGACCAACAATAAGTCTATAAGTCTATGTCCGGCACCTTATCCCTATTTTTCGAACCGCGCGGGTGAGAGTTCGGGCGGAGGGTCTTGAAGGCCGAGGATGGATTGAGCGGCGATGCGGCCGATGGCCGGGGAGGCGGTGACGCCGTGACCGCCGAGTCCTGCGGCCCAGAAGAGGCCGGCGGTGCGCGGGTCCGGGCCGATGACGAACCGGTTGTCCGGCGAGAGTGTTCGCGTGCCGACCCAGTAGCGGTGATATCGGATCGCGGCGAGCGCGGGGAAGGCGCGGGCGAGTTTGCCGCGCAGAATTTCCTGGATGCGATTCGATGGCAGGATCGGCGCCGACGGATCGCAGTCGTCCTGGTCGCAGGCCGACATGTAGAGCGACCCGCCGCCATCCGGGCGGACATAGACTTCGGCGGCTGTATCCCACACAAAAGGCGCGTCACGACAAAAATCCTTTCCCCTGACCGACTGGAACAGGTGCCGGGTGGTCGGCCGTAGGAGCCGAAGGCCGGCGCCGGCGCCCGAGCCGCAGAGATTCCCCCACGCGCCGGCGGCGATCACCAGTGTGTAGCACCGGATGTCGCCCCGGGAGGTTTGAACCGTCCAGCCGTCCGGATCGCGGGCCGCGGATAGAAACGCACACGACGTTGCCACATCGGTGTTGCGGAGGAATCCGGACAGGAGCGCGTCGAGATCGACCATGCCGTCGCTTCGAGTATAGAGCGCCATCGGCGCCGGGATGCCGGACAGGTAGGGATGCGTTGCGAGGTTTGCCGCCGGGCCGATTTCAAATTCGTCCGAAGGAATCGCGCGGCGGAGGACGTCCGCCAGTTTCCCGACTTGGGCGTCGGACCCCAGCAGCGCCGACCCCAACCGCCGCAGGACCGGCCGGGGCGCGCGGAATTCCGGCGGGGGCGTTGCGAGGAACCGGACGCCCTCGGCGAGAAGTCGCGTGATGAAGAGGTCCTGCGTGGCCTGCCGGGCCATCGCCGCGTTTTGCCCGCTGGCCTGCATCCCCGGCCCCACCTCCCGTTCGAGAATGAGCGAGTCGGTTTCTCCGAATTTTCTCAGCCACCACGCGGTCGATGCGCCGGCGAATCCTCCGCCCACAATCACGACCCGGGCACTTGATTTAAACACTGATTTCATTTTAAATACCCCCCGTGTGCGCGCGCGTATACAAGCATAACTTAGGTTCGCAAGGCGTTAAAAGGGGCGGAGGTGGACGGCCTTGGCTCTGACCTATTCGACGAAAGTCCCACTGGGATCCGGCACGATTGATTTTTCGCTGCCCGGGACCGACGGGGTGAATTATTCGCCATCCAGCTTCAAGAGCGCTGAAGTTCTCGTGATCGTGTTCACCTGCAACCATTGTCCCTACGCGCAGGCCATCTGGCCGAGGTTGATCGATTTTCAGGCTCGATTCAAGGACCGCGGCGTGCAACTGGTCGGGATCAATCCGAACGACGCCGCGAATTATCCGGAAGATCACCCGCGGGAGATGAAGAAAAAAGTGAAGGAGTGGGGGATCAATTTTCCCTACCTGTTTGACGAAAGCCAGGAAACCGCCCGCGCCTACGACGCGCAGTGCACGCCCGACCTCTACGTTTACGACCGCGCCCGGAAACTCCGCTACCACGGCCGCCTGGACGACAACTGGCAGGACCCGGCCGGCGCCGGAGGCGCCGGCACTTGGGGCGCCGGAGGCGCTGACCCGGCCGCCGTCCAGCGGCGGGAGCTCGAGGAGGCCGTTGCAGCCCTCCTCGCCGGCCGGTCGCCGGCCGACCGCCAGAATCCTTCGATGGGATGTTCCATCAAGTGGAAGTAGCCGCGCCCACCAAACTCGAGGAACTGAAGCTTCTGCTCGACCAGCTCGGGCCAGCCTTCGACATCCTGCCGGACGCGATCCGCGTGGTGGATATGGAGGGGCGCGCGATCTATGTGAACCGCGCGTTTCTGCACCTGACGGGTTACTCGTCCGCCGAGATTCTGCATCGGCCGGTGCTGGACACGTTTACGGAGGATGATCGATCCCGCATCCAGGCCGCGCTCCATTCCGTACTCAAGAACGGCCAGTGGTTGGGAACCATGGAGGCGCGGATCAAGCGCAAAGGCGGAGACCCGGTGATGGTGAGCCTGAACTGCGCAGCCATGAAAAACAACCGGCATGAGATCATCGGCGGGTTCGCGGTGTTCCGGGATGTCAGCCGGATGGAGCGGATTCTGGCGGAACCGATCGAACTTCTGAGCCTGAGCGGCTCGCCGGTGGAAATTCTCCGGCAGCTTCCCGCGCGCGTCGCCACCTATTTCCCGGGCCGGCCGTGGGTCATGATCAATCTGGTGGAGGGTGAGTACCTGCGGTTCGCGTACGCCGCGAACGTGCCGGCGGAACTGATGGCGCAGGGCGGCGAGCCGCTTGAGGAGGCCATCTGTGCAATTCCGATTCACAGCCGGGCCGTCCTCGGGATTCCCGACATGGCGGCCGACGAGCGCACGCGGCAGGACCCGTGCGTGGTGCAATACGGATGTCGCGGCTATCTGGGCTACCCGATTATTCATTCTTCCGGAAAGGTCCTGGGCGTGATCTGTGTGCTTCGGTCGAACCGCGGCGGATTTGGGGAATACGATTACCGTGTGCTGCAGATGTTTTCCAAGCGCGCGGCGATGGAGATCGAGCGGCTGGAAGCGGACGTCCGGATACAGGAAAAAGAAAAGGAAATGTGGGACACCGTCCAGTATGCGCCGGTCAACCTCTGGCGGATTTTCCCCGACGGCCGGTTCCAGATGATTTCCCGGAAGGGCCGCGCGGAACTGGGATACCCGGAGCAGGGGCCGCTGGAGTTCACGTGGTTTGAGATGGTCCATCCCGACGATGTGGCCGAGATTCGCCGGAAGATCGGCGAGACCGCCGCGCGCGCCGCCGAAAACGGCACGGTCACGACGCCAGTCCGGCTCCGAAAAGGGGACGGCGACTACGGAAACTTTTTCACCACCATCCGGCCCATCTTTGACACCGCCCGGCGGCTGAAGCTCCTGGAGGGCGTAACGTTTGAAATTCCTTCAGACGAGACCTGATCGTTTCAGAAACATCTCTATCCCCTCCGCCATTTCAACCGCCGCCGCCTGAACGGCTTCGGCGGTCGACGCGCCCAAGTGCGGCGTCAGGATCAGATTGTCCCGCCGGCGCGCGTACCTCCTCAAGGGGCTCGATCGGGGCAGCGGTTCGGTTGAGAACACGTCGATCGCCGCGCCCGCGATCCGGCCCGAGCGAAGGGCCGCAAGAAGCGCGGCCTCGTCCACGATCCGGCCGCGGGCCGTGTTGACGAGGAGGCTGCCCGGCCGCATCTGATCGAACTGCCGCCGGCCGATCATTCCTCGTGTTTCCGCCGTCAGCGCCGCGTGCAGCGTGACCACGTGAGACGGCCGGAGCAGATCGCCGAGCGTTCGGCGCCAGCGGGCGAACGGGGCCGCGGTTCGCGGGACATACGGATCATACGCCAGCACATTCATGCCAAACGCGTGCGCCATCCGGGCGACGGTCCGGCCGATCCTTCCGACGCCGATCACTCCGATATTTTTTCCGGCCAGTTGCCGGCCGATCCATCGCGCGCGGTCCCATCGGCCCGCCCTCATCGACTCGTGGGCGGCCGGGATGCGCCGCGCGAGCGCGAGCAGGAGCGCGAAGGCGTGTTCGGCGGTGGGCCGGGTGTGCGCGCCGTGGAGGTGGAGGATGCGCACGCCCCGTTGCCGGGCGGCGTCGGCATCTATGTGATTGATCCCGGTGGTGGCGCTGGCGATCAGGCGGAGCCTCCGCGCCCGTTCGATGAGCGCGCGGTCCAGCGCCGTTTCCACGCGGATCAGCGCGACATCGCACCGGGGAATCCTGCGCTCGAGATCCCTGCGGTCCGGGCTTCCGAGCACGACCCGGCCGATTGCGGACAGCCGCCGCATCACGCTTTTGAAATAGGCCGGCTCCGTCACGAGAATGACGGGCCGCATCCGTTTACCTCCGCGGGTTCGTCTTGCCCTCATGGGGGTCAGATAATCTGGTTGACAGGGGGTTTGCAAGATCGGAAAATGAAATAACCACATGAAGCATCTCATGCAGGTTGTTGTCCTGGCCGGCGTTTATTTTGTGACGGCCAAGTTCGGGCTGGGGATGGACGCCGTCAGCGGGTTCGCCACCCTGGTGTGGCCGCCCACCGGCATCTCCCTTGCGGCGCTCATGCTGTTCGGCGGCCGGCTGTGGCCCGGGATCGCGATCGGCGCGTTTTCGATCAACTTCCACACCGGCGCTCCTTTCTTCAGCGCCTGCGGGATCGCCGCGGGGAACACGCTCGAAGCGGTGCTCGGGGTTTATCTGCTCCGGCGGTTCGCCGATTTTAGGCCGGCCCTGGACCGGGTGAAGGACGCGCTGGGCCTGATTGTTCTGGCGGCCCTGATCAGCACGCTCGTGAGCGCGACGCTGGGCGTGGGGAGCCTGTGGTTGGGCGGGCTTGTCGCGGGACCCGCGGTCCGTTCCACATGGCAGGCGTGGTGGCTGGGCGACATTCTCGGCAATCTCGTCATGGCCCCGGTCCTGTTGACGCTGAGCGGCTGGCGGGGCTTGCGGTACAAACCGCGCCGGTGCGTGGAAGCGGCGGTCGCGATGGGGATGATGGCGATCGTGAGCCTCGCGCTCTTTGGCGACGTGGTCGCGCGCATCCCGAAAAATTACGCGTTGCCTTATTTGATCTTTCCCTTTTCCATCTGGATCGCCCTGCGCATGGGCCCCGCCGCGTCCGCCGCGTCGACGTTTCTCGCCGCGAGTATCGCCATCTGGGGCACCGCCGGCGGGCATGGCCCGTTTCGCGTCGATACGCTCGCCGCGAGCCTCGCGCTTCTACAAATATATGTCGCGGTCGTGGCGGTGACGGCCCTGATTTTGGCGGCGGCCGTTTCGGAACGGGTGCGGACCGAGCGCCTGAGCCGCGAATACGCCAAGGATCTCGAATTCGCCAACCGCGACCTCGGCATGATGCTGGACGTCATCGCCCACGATTTGAGAGAGCCGCTCAGGTCTATCGACACTTTTTCGATGAGGCTGACGGACCGGTACGAAAAGGACCTAGGCGAAAAAGGCCGCGATTATCTCAGCCGCGTCGTCAAGGCCTCCGGGCGGATGCGGCAGCTTCTGGAGGACATCCTTCTTTTGTCGCGCGTGAAGCGGAAAGAGATGGTAAAAGAGAAAGTGCCGGGGCGTGAAATTGTCCAGGACGCCATGGACCGGCTGGAGAGCCGGATCCGGGAACGTCGCGCGCGGATTCGCGTTCACGCGTCTCTGCCCGTTCTGGAGGTGGACCGGACGACGGCGGTCGAGGCCGTGTACAATCTGCTGTCGAACGCGCTCAAGTTCGTGCGCGACGGTCAGTCGCCGGAGATCGAAATCGCCGGCTACAGGGGTCCGGAGGGCGCGGGCTTTTCGGTGCAGGATCGCGGTCCCGGCGTCGCGCCGGAAATATCCGAACGGATTTTTCAGTTGTTCGAGCGCGGCGTGGGCCGCAGCGTCGAAGGCACCGGCGCGGGGCTTGCGATTGTCCGGCAGGCGGCGGAGCGGCACGGCGGCCGTGCCTGGGTCCAGCCCCGATCGGGCGGCGGGTCTGAATTCCTGATAACCTTTGGAGGCAGGCGGGATGAGTGATGGGATGAGATACACGGTGATTCTGATGACGGCGGTGGTTGGGTTCGCCGTCGTGACACCAATGGAGGGACGGGACATGAGGGATTTCAAGAAGCCGACGCAGGAGGAATTGAAAAAGAAACTCACGAAACTTCAGTACGAAGTCACGCAGGAGGAGGGGACGGAGCGGCCCTTTCAGAACGAATACTGGAACGAGCATCGCGCCGGCATCTACGTCGACGTCGTGTCGGGCGAGCCGCTGTTCAGTTCCGTGGACAAGTTCGATTCGAAGACCGGCTGGCCGAGTTTCACGCGGCCGCTGGTCAAGGACAACATCGCGGAGAAAACGGACCGGGCGTTCTTCATGGTACGGACCGAAGTCCGGAGCCGGCACGCGAGCAGTCATCTCGGCCACGTGTTTGACGACGGCCCGGCGCCCACCGGCCTGCGGTATTGCATCAATTCGGCGGCGCTGCGGTTCATTCCAAGAGAGGACCTGGCGAAGGAGGGCTACGCGGAGTACGAAGGGCAGTTTGGCGCCGCCCCCGAAAAAAGCAAGGCGGCGCGCGCGGTTTTCGCCGGCGGATGTTTCTGGTGCATGCAGCCGCCGTTCGACGCGCTCAAGGACCGGGGCGTTCTCTTGACCCAGGTGGGCTACACGGGCGGCCGCGCGGCCAACCCGACCTACGAGGATGTCTGCGAGGGCGGCACGGGCCACGTGGAGGCCATCGAAGTCGTGTATGATCCGACGAAGATCAAGTACGCGGACCTCCTGTCGGTCTTCTGGCGCAACGTGGATCCTCTGGACGAGCGCGGCCAGTTCTGCGACAAGGGCGATCAATACACGAGCGCCGTTTATTACCTGGACGATGAACAGAAGAAGCAGGCGGAGCAATCGCTGGAATCGGTGAGGTCGCGCCTCAAAGAGAAGGGCCGGATCGTGACGCCGATCCGCGCCGCCGTCCCGTTTTATCCGGCGGAGGAATACCACCAGGACTACTATCTGAAAAATCCGCTCCGATACAAATACTACCGCTTCGGCTGCGGCCGCGACGCGCGTCTCAGGGCGGTGTGGGAGTAGATTCGATATCCAGGGCCGGCAGGCGATCCATGACAAAGCCGGCCAGTTGCTCGCCGGCCAGTGAATAGGGCAGGAGGACCTGCGTCGCTCCCGCCTCTTTCAGCGCCGGAATCTGGTCCTTGAAGTCGGCCGTCGCCACGATGGCGGCCTCCGGCGCGACTCTCCGGCACATGCGGACAAGCTTGACGTTATCGGTTCCCTTCAGCAGAAGATCCGGGATGGTCGATAGAATCAGCCCGGCCTTGTCGATGTGCGCGTGCATGAGCGTGTCGAGGCTGCTGACGTCGCCGAACATGCCGTGAATGCCCTGTCCCTGAAGCTCCTTCAGGATTTCCAGATTAAAGTCGACCACCAATATTTTTTTCAGAAGTTCCGGCTGCTCCCGGGCGATCGCGTCCGTAAACGCGCGCGCTCCCCGGTGGTAGCCCAGAACCACAATCGGATACGCCTCGCCCTTCGTCACTTCCTCTTCGAGTTTCGCCTCGCGGCCCCGAACCCCGAGACGATTCATCGTCCGGTCGAACAGAAGGAACAGATTCTGACTGTATTTGATCTGATAGGACGTGAGGATCGATGTCAGGGCCATGGCGTAGAGAACGGTCGACATCGTCTCCGGGTCGATGTGCTTGTGGCTGATGGCCAGCGTGGCGATCACCAGAGAAAATTCGCTGATCTGGCTCAAATTCAAGCTCGATAAAAAAGCGGTCCGGCGGCCGGAGCCGCAGAGCGCAAGAAGCGGATAGACCGACAGGAACCGGGAAAGGTACACAAAAACGACCAGCACCCCCGCCGCTTTCAGCATACTGACCTCGAGCATCGGAATGCTCATGCCCAGCGAAATAAAAAACAGCGTCAGGAAAAAGTCCCTGAGCGGCCCGATTTTGGCAGTGACATGGATGCTGTACGGAAACGTCGAGACCGAAAGACCGGCCACCAGCGCGCCCATCTCCTTGGAAAGCCCCAGAAATCCCGCCAGAACCGCCATCAAGGCGCACCAGCCGATCGACACGATCACGACCAGCTCCGGCTCCTTGCAGATCGCCGCGTACAGACGGGACAGGATGTATTTACCGAAGAAGAATCCCGTTGCCAGAAGCGCGGCGGTTTTCAGGATGGTCAGGGCGAAAATAGACGCTTGGGGGTGATGAAAGTGTGGTTGAAACGAAATAATGAGGATGGCCCAAATATCCTGAAAAATAAGTACGCCCAAAGTGATCCGCCCCGACAGCGTGTCCAGCTCGAATTTGTCGTAGAGAAGTTTGACCACAATGGCCGTGCTGCTCAGTCCGCAAAAAATTGCGAGATAGAGCGCGTCGAGTTTTCTGCTTTGGAGCGCGTACCCCATGAGACTGAAGAAGACCACGCCGTAAACCACGCTGAGCAGAAACTGACCCACTCCCGCAACGACCAGCTCCTTGCCGCTCTTCATCAGTTTGGGGATATCCATTTCGAGTCCGATGATGAACAGCAGCAGGATCAATCCGATTTCAGAAATGATATCTATGTGTGCCGCGTCGGAAATCAACTGGGGTCCGATGTTGGGCCCAATGATGATTCCGACCGCCAAATATCCGAGAATGCTGGGCTGTTTGAGCCGGTGCGTTAACAGATTGACCAAGGTGGCGATGATAATGGTAATGCCAAGATCCTGCAGAAGTCCGTGCATTATGATTCTTGACGAGAGTCCGGGGCGGCCAGAGCCTCGTTGACTTCGGCCAGACGCGCGTCCTTGCGTCTGGACTCGAGGCGCGCGAGGAGGCTGTAGGCGCAGGGGACGACGAAGAGGGTCATCAAGGTCGACACGAGTGTGCCGCCGATGACGACGGTGGCCATGGGGGCGCGAAGTTCCGCTCCGGCGCCCAGCGCGATGGCGCTGGGAAGCGCGCCGGCGATGATCGCGAAGGAGGTCATCAAGATCGGGCGAAGGCGCAGAGGGCAGGCCTCCAGAATCGCGTCGCGTTTGGGCAGGCCGGCCTCGCGCCGGGCGTTTGTGAAGTCCACCAGCAGGATCGCATTTTTCTTGACGATGCCCATCAGAAGAAGAATTCCGATCATGCTCATCATGTTGATGGAATGTCCCCATGCCCAGAGCGCGGCCAGGGCGCCGGAGAGGCTGAAGGGCAGTGCGAGCAGGATCGTGAAGGGATGGACGAAGCTGTTGAACTGCGCGCCGAGAATCATATAGGCGATGGCGACGCCGAGGACGAGGGCGAAGATGAGTTCGAGAAACGTTTCGCGCATCTGCTCCGCGCTGCCGGTGGGCGTGGCGTGATAACCGTCCGGCAGAATTTCCTTCGCGATCCGCAGGGCGGCCGACACCGCCTCGGACTGGGATCTGCCCGGCGTGACGTTGCCGAAAACGGTCACCGACCGCTCGCGGTCCTCGCGCTGGACCGACAGAAGCGTCGGCTTCGCCAGAATCCGGGTGACGTCCGCCAGCCGGACCATCTCGCCGCGGACGTTGCGCACCCAGAGCTTCGAAATGTCGGCTTCGCCGGTCCGGTTCGCGTCGGTCAGGCTGACGCGGATGTCATATCTCCGGCCGCCTTTCGTATATTTTCCGGCGCGGATCCCGCCCACCGTCGCGTTGATCGTTCGCGCGATCGCCGCAACCGTCACTCCCCGGGCCGCCGCCGCCTCCCGGTCCGGAATGATCCTCACTTCCGGCACGCCGACCTGGTAGCTCACGTCGACATCGACCGCCGCGCCCGATTCCATGAGCCGGCCGCGAATCCGCTCCGAGTAGGCGCCGAGGCTGTCCCAGTCGGGCCCGTACACGGCGATTTCGACGGGATAGGACCGGCCGCCGCCGATATTGCCGACGGTCTGCGAGCGGTCCTGAAGCGCCACGCGGTGAAGGCCCGGAATGTCCTTGAGACCCTTGCGGACGATCGTCTGAAATTCCTGCTGGGTGATCGGCCGGTTCTTGCCGGGAGCGAGGGGCCGCTCCTTCAACGGCTGCATCGTGACGAAAATCCTGCCGCTGTTGACCTCGCCGCCTTGAAATCCGCCGACATTGCCGAAATATTTCACCACTTCCGGACGCCGGCTGAAAAAATCCTCGATCTTTCGAAAAACCTCATTGGTGAACGCGAGCGATGAGCCGGGCGGCGTCTGAAACCGGACGATGAACGTTCCGGTGTCCTGCGGCGGAAGCATCTCCTGCCGGAGTTTTCCGGCAATGCCGAGCGAGAGCGCGAAAACGGCCGTCGCGCCCGCGAGGACCTTCCAGCGGTGCCGGAGCGCCGCGTCGAGCGCGGTCCGATAGGCGCCCGTGAGAGACCGCATGAGCCGGTCCGTCACCCTGCCGACGCGTGATGCATGGCCGACTTGGAGAAACTGGCTGCACCGCATCGGCGCGAGGGTGATGGCTTCGAGCAGCGAAAACGCGACGGCCACGGTGACGGTGACGCCGAACTCGTAGAAAAACTTGCCGACCACACCGCGCATGAACGCCACGGGCAGAAAAATCGCCGCGACGGCGCTCGAGATGACGATGACCGAAAAGGTGATTTCCCGCGCGCCGTGGACCGCCGCGTGGATCCGGGATTCGCCCATCTCCCGCCGCCGCGCGATATTTTCCAGAACGACGATCGCGTCGTCCACCACGATTCCGACCACCAGCGAAATCGCCATCAGGGTGATGGTGTTGAGCGTGAATCCCAGAAAGTAGATGACCATGAATGTCCCGCCGAGCGCGGTCGGAATCGCGAGGATCACGTTCAAGGTGGACGTCCACGATCCGAGAAACAGCCAGCAGACGACCGATGTGAAGAGGACGGCCATGATGAGGGTGGTCATCAGTTCGCGGATGTTGTCCTCGATAAAACGGGTGCTGTCGAAATTGACGCCGATTTTGATTCCCTCCGGTTGTTCCGCGCGGATCTCCTCGATCTCGGCCTTGGCCCGGCGCGCAACGTCCACCGCGTTGGCCCCGCGCTGTTTTCGGATGCCAAGCCCGATGGACGGTTCGCCGTTGACGCGCGAAATGCGCCGGACATCGGCCAGGCCCTCCTCGATGTCGGCGATGTCGCCCAACCGGATCGTCCGCCAGAGGATTCCCTGCCCGACTCTCTGCGGAATCGTGATGCGCCGGAATTCCTCCGCCGTCGCCGCCTCGCCCATCACGCGGACGTTCTGTTCCTCCCGCTCGGACTGAAGCACGCCGGCCGGCATCTCGGAGTGCTGGGCCTGGATCGCCGAGAGGATGTCATCCACGGTGATCTGGAGGTCGTTCATTTTTTCGAGATTGAGCCAGACGCGAAGATTCGGATCCGTGTAGCCGCCCATCGTGACTTCCCCGGCGCCCGGAATCGTCTGGAACCGGTCGATGATGTGGTCCCGCACGTACGCGGCGATTTCCCTCTGCGGGCGCGTTCCCGAGACGCCGATCCACATGATCGGCTCATCCTCGGGGTTCACCTTCTGGATGACGGCCGGATCCATCTCGGCCGGGAGATTGCGCCGGGCCTGCGCGAGTTTCGTCTGAACTTCTTGAACCGCGACGTCGATGTCTTTGGACAACTCGAATTCCGCCGTGATGTTGGCGGAACCGAACCGGCTGGTCGACCTGACCTTCTTGATTCCCTCGACCGTCATCATCGACTCCTCGACGGGATCGACCACTTCGCTCTCCATCACCTCCGGGCCCGCGCCTTCCCAGGACAGCCGGACGTTGACGACGGGCGAGTCGACGTCGGGATTCTGCGAAACGCCGAGACGGTGAAACGCGATGCCGCCGAAGAGGAGGAGGGACAGCATGATCATCCAGGCGAAGACGGGTTTCTTGATCGAAAGGTCCGAGAGAATCATTTGAGAATGTCCTCAGGGCGCGATCCGGCGGCGACTTCCAGGTTGACCGCTGCGAGCCGTTCCTGGAGGCGCGCGCTGTTCTGCGCCAGCTCGGCGGCGTTCAGGCGGTTGAGCGATTCGATGACTTCCAGGCTGGTCACCAGTCCCTGCCGGTCGTCGCGGGCCTGCAGTTCGTAGTCGCGCCGCGCGAGGTCGACCGATTTTTTCCTGAGATCCAGCTGTTTTCGGGCCGAGACATAGTCGCGCCAGGCATTTCGAATTTCCAATTCCGCCAGACGGCGCGCGGCGCGAAGTTCCTGTTCGCGCTGTTTCAGAACCGCGGCGGCCTCATCCACGGCGCCCTGTCGTTTTTTCCAGTCGAACACAGGAACGTCCACGGTCAGTGCGACGTCCCAATCATTACCCGCGTTCGATGTGGGCCGGTCGGTGTAGTAGTTCGCCGTCGCGTCGAGCTGGGGCAGGCGGTCCGCGCGTGCCGCGTCCAGAAGGGCCCCGGCCGACTCCCTGTTTTCCGATGCGGCCCGGACGTCGGGCCGCGCGCCGATTCGCGCGAGGAAACTCGCCAGCGGCGGCAGTGTCCGCCCGGCCCGCGACACTCCCGCGTCGATTGCGTCCGGCCGGGCAACGGGCGCGTCGGCGAGAAAGGACAGGAGGTTTCCGCGGGACTCGAGGAGACGTTCGCTTTCCTCAAGCTGGGACAGCAGAGATTCGATCTGATATTCCTGCCCGACGGCATCGGCTTCGCGTGTCCGGCCGACGCGCACGCGTTTTTGCAGCTCGCTGAGGCGTTCACGCGACAGGTCGACGAGTCGATTTGTGGCGGTGATGTTTTCGGCGGATTGGAGGTATCCGTAGAAGGCGCCCGCGACGTCGAAGAGGAGGAGCTGTTCGGCCCGGAGTCGTTCGTGGACGAGGCGTCGGACCTCGGCTGTGTCCGCGCGCAATTCCGCCAGCTCCCGGTAGCCGCTCAAATCCGTCTTGCTCAAACGGAACATCCGTTCGGGCGTCGATCCCGTGCGGTCCTTTCGCGTCACCGTCCGACGGTACGTGAGTTCAGGCAGCGCGTCGCCCAGAGTCTGCCGGTAGACGGCCTCGGCCTCTCGAACGGCCTCCGCGCTGATCGTGATTCGCTCGCTGTTTTGAAGCGCGCTCACGTAGGCCTCTTTGAGCGTGCGCAGGGGTGCGCGCGCGCCGGAATCATCGGCGGCCGCCGCTGCCGGAAAACACAGAACGGCCAAAAGGGTCAGACACCGGGTCATTCTCATTGACGGGATCGTAGTTTATCCAAGAGATTTTTTCATCATTATCGCCTAGGGCGTATATGGCCTGACGGAAAACCGTTTTCCGTCGCTTTCGATCAGGATCGCGCCGTTTTTGTTGGTCTGAAAATAGGTGCCCCCTTCCTTTTGAAAATAGTTTACCAGTTCCTCTTCCGTCCCATGCGGCTTGGCGGCCCGCCGCCGGAAGGGCAACCTGGATTGAGCCACCGCGTATCGGGGCGATACGGCCGAGAGGAACGACTTCTCGAAAACCTGTCCGTGAGAGGGCAACAAGAGAACGGCGGCGTCGAGCGCGGCGGAGTCGGTCTTCGCGGCCAGAGCCATCTCCGTTTCCGTCATATCCCCGGTCAGAAGAACCGACCAGGTCGGACCCCACTCAATTTTGACCAGCGCGGTCCGCATCGGGATGGAAAGCCCCGTGTCAGGCAGTGCCACGGTTGAAACGCGCAGGATGCCGTACGGCGTCTGTTCTTCGTGAATCACGCGCCCTTGCGATGGATGGGTCCTGCGTGCCCGCTTCTCCTCGACCGCCTCAAGAACCTTTCGATAGGATTCAAAAATTTCGTCGGTGAATTTGCTTTCCAGAAGCGGCGCGTAAGGGGATTTCGCGAGTCGCGCGGCAAACGTGTCCCACGTCGTCTTCGCGTCGGCCAGTTCGGGCGGCAGGCAGTCGACAAACTCCTTGACGTGAAATTGCCGGAGGAGAAACGGCAGGCCGCCCATGTGCTCGGGTTTGAACGACGTCAGGACCACATGGTCCAGGACGTTGATGCCGTAATCCGACAGAGCGGGGGCGACGATGTTCTGGCCGGCGTTGAAGTCCCGGTAGCCGTCATACGGCGCGCCGTCAACGAGAATGCCCTTTTCCGACGGCGTCCGAATGATCGTGACGCTTCCCTGGCCGACGTCGAGAATGGCGATCCGAAGCCGCGGCCCGGAGGCGTTGCCCATCACGTAGAACACCGGGAGGCTGACCAGAAGAACCGACACGGCCAGCGTCGCGTAAAGTTTGCCGCGGACTTCCGGAACCTGCTTCCGGTAGAGCCACCACGTGTAAACGGTTTTGATTCGATGCCAGATGGGCCGATGCCAGACAAACAGCGCAAGGACGGCGTAGTAGACAACCGCGAATTCCGTCGACGGCGTTCCCACGTAGGGGTACGGAAAATGATTTGCGAAAAAGGTCGCGCTGCCCAGGAAAAACGCGCAAAAGAGGAAGTTGCCGCCATTGATCATCGCGGCCAGATAGGGACCGACAACCGGAATCATATAAAACAAGCCGGCGAGAATTCCCAGCTGGACGATGATGCCGCAGAGCGGAATGGCGATGAAATTGGCGTACCATCCGGAGATCGACAGGCGGTAAAAGTAGAGAGCGAAAAGCGGGCTGTTGCCCAGATTGATGGCGACCTGCGCGGCGATGAAGGAACCGATCCACGGATGGATGGACGTAAATCCGTAGGGAACGGCGGTCGGGAATTTTTTCTGGAGCAAAAAAGCCGCGGCCCATAAAATCGCCAGACTCCCGAAAATCAGCGGCGCGGTCGAGCGATCAAAGAACATGCCCCAGTGCGCGTGGGCCATCCATGTCAGGAACACAACCGTGAGTCCCGCCGCCACCAGTCGAAACCCGACGAAGAGGCGGTTGAAAACCATCTGAAGGGGCCATGTCAAGAGCCCCAGCGAGAGGACCGCGCCGAAGGACAGGAGAAAACTGGCGTCCATCACGAGCAGGGGATTGGACAGAAGGATCGCGAGGGCCGCGACGGGAATGGTGAGGAGCGTCGACGCCGCGAGCCCCAGTCCCGTCATGTAATACCGGATGCAGATGAACATGCTGAACATGATGGCCGCGCGGACGGTGGCGGGGGATGCGCCGGTGATGATCGAGAAAACGATCAACCCCAGAACGATAAACACCGGATGAAATTTCTCCGGCAGATTGAACAAATGGGCCAGCATGAGCAGCAGGACGGCGACGAATCCCACATGAAGACCGGACACCGCCAGAACGTGCGCGATGCCGGTCGATTGGAATTCGAACCGGGTCTTCTGCGTCACACCGCCCTTCAGGCCGAGGGTCACGCCACCCAGGAAGGAGGATTCAGGGTAGGGCATCGTCAGGCGGATCGACTCGAGAATTTTTTCCTTCATCCGCAGAGAGAAATCGACAAGGAAATGTGTGCGGTTCCGGCCCAGTCTTTGGATTTCCGAATTTCGACGCACCTGCATCGTCGCGTAACAGCCCTGCCGCTCGATCAGCCACTGCCGGTAGTCAAACGCGCCGGGATTCGCGCCTCGACGCGGAATGACCAGCGGCGCCCGGACCTGAATGCTGTCGCCGTAGGCATAGTCCCCATAAGAATCGAGGCTGTCCGGATAGAGCCGCACCATGACGCCGCCACCGCTTGGCCGGACGGTCTCACCCTCTTCGGTTTCGACCGTGACCGGCTCCACCACCAGATTGGTGTACCGTTCCCGGATGTCCGGGTCGGACGTCACCACACCCGTCAGCGTGACTCGCTCGTCAAAGCCCTCGCCGGCGAAATGAACCAGATGCCTCGGGTCCGATGTGTCGAGGGCGCGAGAGTAGTTGACCAGACCGAGGGCGGTGGCGGCGAGGGCGATGGCGCCGGCGGTCCAGGCATGCTGGCGTTTGAGGAATCCAATCATCATCGCGGCCAGCAAGCTGATGACGAGCGCGCCGTATCCATACATCAGAAACGACGGGGGAATCCGGTAGACGTACATCCCGGCGACGATGCCGATAATATAGGCGTAACAAAACAGGATCAACAGATGCCGCGGGATCCAGATGGGCGATTTTTTCAGGCTGGGCCGCAGGACCTCCGGCCGCCGCGCGGGCAACTTCGCGCCCGATTTCGATCGGAACCAATCGAACATCCGGCCCGGAGTTAAGGACATGGTCAGTACCCTTCGGTCGACCAGGACGGATCGACTTCGGCGGCCGGAAGGGTTCCCTTGCCGACCGCGGGATAATACTCGGCGTTGCTTTGAAGAGTCTTGCGCCAGTGATTCTCAAACATGCCTTCAACCGTGAAGCCGTTCCTCCAAAAGAGGACCGTGGCGCCAAGGAGCATGGCGACGATCATGCCGAACAGAACCATTCGACCGGCGGTCTGCATGTCAGGCGGCCGCTTTCGTCATGGCATGGTCGAGGGTTCCGGCTGTTCCGATTCGACGTCGGCGGCGGCGTCTTCGGGAATCCGGTCCCTCAATTTGGTCTCGTCAATCGCGTGCATGATCTCGTCCTTGTGTTGGGTCAGAATTTCCTCGCGTTTGGGGCAGACCGGCAAGTAGTCACAGCCGCCGCAGTATTTGTTGATCCTGGGAGCAAACCGCTTTTCGATTTCCGCGGGCGACGCCTCACGCGCGATTCGCTCGGATTCGACCATCTCGTCCGCGACCTTCAGCATCTCAGCTTCAAAGTCGGCGATGTCTTTTTCCGTGTGCGTCGTCGTGAGGTGTTCGTTGAATTTGACGAAAATCAATGTCTGGTCCCGCAGCGGAATGCCCAGCTTTTTGCAGGCCCACGCGTAGAGAAACAACTGCTTGTCCTTGTTCACATCCTCCTGCGTCCGCATGACCGGATCGGTTTTATAGTCAACGAGCGAGAAGGTGCCGTCGTCATTTTTGTCCAGGCGGTCCATGTATCCGATGATCGCGTGCCGGCCGAGCGGCAATTCGAAGTATTCTTCGACCTTGTAAGTTCCCCGGCGGAATTTGCCCTTCACGTATTTGGCGTGGTAGTTCCGCATCCACTGCTCGCCCTCCCGCCTCACCTGCTCCTCGGCGTCTTTGGACTCGTAGCCCCTCCCGATCCAGTGTTCGTGATAGAGCTTGAGGAGCCATGCGAGAGGCGGTTCGGACAGCGGGCCGTCATACATGTAAAACTCCTCCATCGTCTGATGCACCGTGTGGCCGATGGCGAAAAATCCCTTGGGCTTCGGAGAAATTTTGTCGAGATAAACCTTCTTGTAGACCATGGGACAGTTCAGGAATTGGCTGATTTTCGAATAGGACAATCCCAGCCGGTCCTCTGATTCGCGGACGATCTTGTAGAGCCGTTCGGGGCGGCTCTTCCATGCCGGACACCGTTCGTAATAATCGCACCAATTGCACAACACGCCCTTTTTCGGTTTCGGATCGTCATACTGCATCCGGTGTGCCGTGGTCCGGACGACCTGCTCCGTCTCCTTGCGGGCCGCGTCCGTGATCGTGACGGGAACTTTTCGGTCTTTTTCCAGATACCAGTAAAAAAACTTTTTGAATTTTCGCCCGATGGTTTTCTCGCCGAGCAGATAATACAGATTGGCCTGAAGGTCCGATTGAAGAGACTCGGGATCCAGCATTTTGTCGCCCGTTTTGTAATCGACGATCGTCAGGCTCCCGTCCGCTTCCCGGTCCACCCGGTCCATCCGGCCGACCACCGAGACACCGCCGATCGTCGCCTCGACAAACAGCTCCGTCCGCCAAACATTGGGCGGATGGGCCTTCGCCTCGGCCAGATATTTGGAAAGAAGCCGTCGGCCGCGCGCTTTGTATTCCTGTTCCTCCTCCGCTGTCTTGAACCCGTCCGACGACCAGCGCTCCTCCAGAAGATCGAGGATATCCTCCTCTGTGGCCAGCGGGACGTCGTAACGGGCGTGAAAGAGTTCGAGGACTTTGTGGATGACGGATCCGTACGTGAGCGCCCCCGTCAGGCGGGTCGGCCATTTCTTGCCGTACTGGAAATGGTATTTGAGCGAACAGGAGAGAAAGGTCGAGATCTTCGAGTGGGAAAGCTTGTCCGGGCAGGCGAAGAACCAGCGGTAGATATATTTGAAAAGGGCCTGGATCGGATACGCCGCCTTATTGAAGTTCGACAGATTCATTTCAAACCTCCGGTCATCTTGTTTCCCACATCAGACACCCCGCGCACCACACATCACACGGAGCAAGGCAAATCATCTTTTGAAATTGAAATCCCTTCATGGATTACCGAAACGGGCAGAACAAACAACAGGCGGGCGTTTCTGGATGCGGTAAACCTCGATACGCTGATAAAGATTCCTTTGGGAGAAATCCGTCCGGCGGACGCCGTCCGGCGGATGTTCGGCGGAAATGGGCCGGTGGATCGACAACCGCCATACGGGCGCCCGACCGGTGGAAAAATCGATACTCCGGCGGCGGGTCTTTAACCCGGAAAGGTGGCATTCAGATTCCGCAACTCCCTGTGACTCGCCGGATGGGACTGGCGTTTCCGTTTCGATCTGAGCAAACGATTGAATGGGCACCCCGACGCAGAGCGCAACGGGGCTGAAAATGAAAATCGAAAAGGCAAAAAGGCTTTCCAAGAATCTTCGGGGCATCACGCTATTTTCTTAGCATACCCACGGGGAATCCGGGAAGGGTTGACCCGGTGGATTTTTTACAGCGTTTTCTTGCGCAAGTTCCGCGCGCTATTTCATATACGTCAGCGCCTGCGGCGAGGGGCAGGCGAAGAGGATGACCGGTGTGCCGGCGAGCTCCGGCATCGCGGTGATCGCTTCGACCATCGGTTTGACCTGTTTTTCGCCGATGGTCCGCGAGGTGATCTCCCGCTCGTCGGTTCAGCGCTCCTTCGGGCACGATCAAATTCAGGATATCAAAGGAGGGCGAGAGGCCCGGCACAGTCAGAGGTCCGATTTTCTTTTCGTGCATGACGCCCCGGCCCTTGACGATGAATACGCGCGGCGCGCCGAGGGCGACGGCGGCGTCGATCATCGCGCGGCTTTTCTCCGGGTGGATGGTCGCCGTGATCCGGTATAAATCCGAACATCGTATGCCCACTGGTTGACCTCCATCAGGGGCTAGAGTATAAGGATTCGTTGTTCCCGGGGAGGTGCTCCAGTGGACAACGAGAGCAGACTGTAAATCTTCTAATGGCGAAAATCGCAACACTTCCGAATGTCGTTCAGCTATCACGTAGTTACAGATAAATCAGAGAGTTAACCCGCATTCTCTGCCGTCGCGTCAACCCTCACAGTTTGTCGGAATTTGTCGTGTTTTGGCATCCTACTGGAGACCAAATGGAGACCACTTTTCCGTCGTAGTTGAATAGACTTCCGACCCGGCGCACACTTGGGCAAGTGGGCGGTGGGGTCCACGACCCATGGTCGTGCGACTTCGCGGCGGAGGTGGTGGGACATATGTTGCTCTACGACTTCTTGGGGAAAGTCTGCCCTCTGACAGTACGCTCACAATTCCGTTTTTTCGCTGAAGAGCGTCTGCCGACAATCCATGAACTGCTCTGCCTTTGTGAAGCGATCGAATTCGCCGTGATGATCCGAGCGAACGGAGGTGGATTTTTTTGTTTGTTGTGGAATAGGCAGGCGGTTCAATCGACAGTGGGTACTGTGTCAGTCCGAGAAGAAGTGCCGGAGGAAATATTGCGAGGGCTTAATCTCACTGACGAGCAAAGAGATGGCGTGGCCTTCATGATCGGCCGCTATCTCCGCCAGAACAGGTAATTCGCCTCAAACGCCGGCAGGCTTAGTGGGCGGGTGCGGACGCACCCGCCTCACGATTACGCGCCGCAGACACACGTGGTGCCGCACGAGCGCATAATCCGTGCCGCATCCATATCCCGCTGCCCCGTGACCATTCCCTCCGCAACCCGTGATCGCCGGCGGCACTCGTCCCGCACCGTTGGTGCGGGACGAACCCGCCCACGCTGGTGCTTCCCGATCAACCGCGGCGGCAGAGGCAATGGGCGAACCCGTAATCGTGAAGGCAGCGTCAGCGATTTTTCGGCGGCCGTCGCCCTGCGGCAAAAATCGCCGCAGGACGAAATCGGCCGCCCAGCGAGCACGATTCCGGGCACGAAATACGGGTCCTCATTGAAGCGCTCGCCCACGCAGGCGGAGGTTTATGGCGAGCGCAAAACAACTTTCGGAGGGGCTATCCCAGGAGCCCGCTTGCCGGCAGATAAACAGCTGTCGGTACGCCGCATTCCGCCCGAATTCCCGCCGTCGTCGCTCTCGGCGTCGTCCGTGC
>MFPR01000033.1:0-558 GCA_001784175.1 Candidatus Lindowbacteria bacterium RIFCSPLOWO2_12_FULL_62_27 | reverse complement strand
TGCCGCAGTAGCGGCACGGCGACGTCCGTTCGCTCGGTCGGCGGCGGCAAGGGGCATCGTCCGCAAAAATAAAAGGTATTCAAAGGAGACGGCCACAGCCATTGGAGATTTGGAATTGTGGCCGTCTCCAACCCCGCTATTGGTGCTTTTATTTTTGTGGCGATCCCGTGCCCCTTGACTCCGACCCTGCGGTGCGTGGCGCTGACTATCTGGGGCGCAATTTTACGCATCCTCGGGTCGGCGTGCTCCATTTGGCGGATTTTATCCGAGGTGTTCCCCTCGGACTCCCCGCATCCGTGCAATCTTCCGGGGACATCCCTGTCCCCGGTTGTGTGGAGACGTCCACGTACCCGTCTACATCATGTGTTGATTTTTTTCGTCCGCCTCAGTTGAAGAACTGATGAGGCGGACGAAAAAAATTTTCGTCGTCGCAAAATGAAAAGGAGGGATCAGACATGAGACTAGCCGTTACAGGTTCACGTTGTTTGACGGGCGATCATTACCGCGCCGTCGTCTTCGCCGCTCTGGACGCCATCCACAGCGTTACGCCCATTACAG
>MFPR01000032.1 GCA_001784175.1 Candidatus Lindowbacteria bacterium RIFCSPLOWO2_12_FULL_62_27 | reverse complement strand
ATGTTGATCACGCTCGTTTCATGCCCGTCCGCAGGCTGCGACAGGCTCACCTGGCCGATCAGCGTGTCCGTCACAAACCCTCGCATGCTTGAAAACCCCCCGCCGTTCGCCAGATCGTCCACCGCCCGCACTCGCCAGTAGTACGTGTCGTTATACAACCCCGTCACCGTGTCGCTCGTGAACGCGCCGTCCAACGTGTCCGTAAACGCGATGTTCGTGAATCCCGTGTTCTTCGATACCTCCACCGCGTAACTGTCCACCCCAACGCTGTCCGACAGGCTCCAGCTCACCAATAGGTTGATCGCCGTCGTCTCGTGCCCGTCCGCAGGCTGCGACAGGCTCGGCGCGTTCACGATCGTGTCCGCCACAAACCCTCGCGTCGTCGAATACGCCCCCCCGTTCGCCAGATCATCGATCCCTCGCACACGCCAATAATATGTGTCGTTGTACAACCCCGTCACCGTGTCCGCCGTGAACGCCTGGTCAACCGTGTCCGTAAAGGCGATGCTCGTGAACCCCGTGTTCTTCGATACCTCCACCGCGTAACTGTCCACGCCCACACTGTCCGTTACCGCGCTCCAGCTCACCTGAAAGTCGATCGCCGTCGTCTCGTGCCCGTCCGCCGGCTGCGACAAGCTCGGCGTGTTCACGATCGTGTCCGTCACAAACCCCTGCGTGCTCGAATACGTTCCCCCGTTCGCCAGATCGTCGATCACACGCACCCGCCAATAGTATGTGTCGTTGTACAGCCCGGTCACCGTATCGCTCGCGACGCCGGTCGCGCCGTCCACCGTGTCCGTAAAGGCGACGTTCGTAAACGCCGTGTTCTTCGATACCTCCACCGCGTAACTGTCGATACCGACGCTGTCCGACAGAGCACCCCAGATCACCAAAAAGTCGATCACTGTCGTCTCATGACCATCCGCAGGCTGCGACAAACTTGTCTGACCGATCAGCGTGTCCGTCACAAACCCCCTTGTCGTCGAGTACGTCCCCCCGTTCGCAAGATCGTCGATCCCGCGCACCCGCCAAAAGTACGTGTCATTGTACAGCCCCGTCACCGTGTCGCTCGTCAGCCCCCCGTCAATCGTGTCCGTAAACGCGATGTTCGTGAACCCCGTGTTCTTCGACACCTCCACCGCGTAGGAATCCACCCCCACACTGTCCGATACCGCGCTCCAGCTCACCACGATGTCGATCGCTGTCGTCTCGTGCCCGTCCGCCGGCTGCGATGGTGTCACCTGCGCGACCGACGTGTCCAGGATCAGGCCCCGCGCGGCCGTTGTGTCAAAATTCGAAATCGAGTCCTGCCCGATCACTCGCCAATAGAAAGTATCCTCGTTGGGCAGGCTCTTGATGAGGCTGGTGACGGTCGTGTCGACGGCGCTGTCCGTGAGGGTTGTGAATGCCGCGCTCTTTGACAACTGCCATGTGTAGGTCTCCGCGCCGACCGTCGAGGACCACTCAAACCGCACCGACGCGGAATTGGTTTCTTGTCCGTCCGGCGGATTCGATGGAGTCACCTTCAAGTAATTGTTCAGTCCAAAATACCCGCTCGTATCCGTTCGGGTGTCGAATCCGTCGAATACTTCGATCCTCAGCCGCATGCTCGCCACCGTCGTGCCGGAGATGTCGGCTCTGGTGTTCCAGCGCAAATCCAGCGTCTCGCCCGACGGAGACGTTCGGATGTTCGTTTTCGTGTCCGACTCCGACACCAGCGTGACGTTGGTCCACAGGCCTGAACTGCCCGAGTCGTACTTGAGCGTGATGGTGCAGTAGTCCCGCGCGGCGTCGCCCATTCGAATCCGGATGAGCGCATTGGCCCCGTTCACGGTGTCCGACCCGCCCGGCGACGCCAGCGTGTCGAACGCGCGCGTGTTGTCGACGTACTCGCCCGACCGGGAATGATTGTCGGGCGACGTGTCCCAGTTCCCCGCCCGGTCCCTCCATACGGCCTGCCAGTATACGGTGTCGTGCGGAATCTTCGACCACGAGTCCGGCGAAATGTCGATCCGGTACAAATAGGTGTCGCCCGAGTACTGCGTCATGTTGGCCAGCGTCGAATACGTTCCGCCCGATCCGATTTTCCACCGCAATTGCGGCATGATCGTGGAATCGAGCCCGGAAATCGTGTCGGAAAACCAAGCGTAAACAAGAAGCGCGTTGGTGGAGGAAGTGTCAAAAACATTTGTTTCCGACGCCTGAAAGACGTATACGAGCGACTCGCCCCGGTCAAACACCACGTAGGCGCTGTCGGTCACGCCGTAGGGCTGCTTGATCCGCACCGTTACGGTCCCGGATGTGTTGCCGCCGCTGGGGTGAATCTCGATCAGTGCTGTCCCGTAAGCGTTGGTGGTCAAAACGAACGTGACGAGGAACGAAGAATCTCCGTGAACCGCCCATGCATCCACTGTCGCCGTACATCCGATCTGCTGGTTGGGCTGGGTGTCGCCTGACGCGATTTTCAGAATCAGTTGCACCCGCCCTGTGTCGCCAGCCTTCACGAAGGTGTCCATCCGGTCAACCTCCGTCTTGAACAGAGACTTGGCATTGGGCCGGCCCGGCGAGCCGCTCTGGGCCGTGCCGCCAAAATCCAAACCCGAATCCGACGCCGACCACGACGCGCTGTCCATACCGCTCCGGTTTGGATAGATCCGCTCCAGCGCCCACAGCGATGCCACCGGGTCGCCCGTGGTGTTCCCATTGTAATAATTGCCGTTTCCCAAAATCCCCATTGCATCCGAAAACTGACCGCCCGCGTTTTGCAAAACCAGTGTGTCGCCCGGATCGTCCGTATGGTCTTGGGCGTCCGTAAAATCCGAATCTGTGCCGGCTGTGTCCTGAACGATATTGGCCGCGTCTGTGATGATGACATACGAAAAGGGATTGATACTGAACACCGAGTTAAACGTCGCCGGCCCGATGTGGTCGGCCGCGTTATTTGCCGGGCTGTCGGAAATATTCGACACCTGGATGACCCGATACCCGGACAGCGTCTGGACTTGATGGGTCGGATTATATATTTCAATAAATTCGGTCGATATCCCGTCCCATCCCACCTCGTTGATGACCGGCACCGGCAGGCGGGCCGAATCATTGTACGTCCGCAACAAGGCTCCCTTGTCGGCGTCCGTCAGGCGGAATTGGTTGAGCTGCGCGTCGTTCCCCGCGATGGCGCTGACATGCACCGTGACGGCGAACTCTCCGGAACTGTTGGTCCAGCCTCCGACCTCCGTCGAGTCGTTCGCCGACGGATCGTAGAATCCGGTGAAACTCGCGTACTCGTGAATATGCGAATCGTCGGCGACGTCTGACCCTGTCAGAAACGGCCGGATCGAAACCGAATCGTGCGCCCCGTAAATTTTCCGGCCGATCGAGTCGCTGTACGTCGATGTCAGCTCGTACTCCGACCCTATGAAACTTCGCGGATTCGATGACGGGACCGTGTCGACACTCGCGCCCCCGAGGTCCACCACCGGCAGCGTGTCGCCGGACTTGCTCCCCCAGTTTCCCATGCCGCTGTCGCCCGCCTGCACGACCGAGGTACCGTCGAAATCATAAAAGAGCTGCACGGCCGCCGGCGTTCCGCTCGACGACGACTGGACTTTGGCGATGGAACTCCGGTCCCCGGACGACGCCGCGTCGCCGTACGTGACCGTCAATTGACCGGTCGACGCCGTCCACGAGGTGAGGTCCACGACGACGCTCTGGCCGCTGAACGTCGTCGTGCTGATCGATCCGTTGGCAATGCTGACCGTCGTGTATCCCGAGTCCGTCGCCGTGCTTCCGGGCTTGGACCACCCGACCGGCATCTGCAGGACGACCCGGCCGCCGGCAAACGCGGTGGGCCCGTTCGTCACCGTGAACGTCCACTTGCCGCGCCCGCCTTCCATGACGGGATTTTTCGGAGACACATCGCTGTACGGCACGTTGATGCTGTTGGCGTGCCCGGGCGTTCCGTGCCGCCGCCCGTGATGACCGGCCCTCATCAAATGCGAGTCCCACTCACTGGCGGTCGATCCGTCCGCCGACGTTTGGAAGTTGACACCCGTCAGCTTGCGCTCCATCGAAACCCGCACGTCGTCGGTCGTGCCGCCCGAGCCCTTGGGCCAACCCGACGTGAAGGCGGCCGTGTCGATCAGATTGCCGTTGTTGTCCCTCAGCCCCACGGAGTCGCCTTGGTCATCCAGATCTTCATCGTCAAAATCGTCGGTCTCCGCCGTGTCGATCCCCGCCTCTCGCTTGCCCCCGGCACCCACCAGATCGTTGACGCCCAACGCGCCCGACCCGCCGCTGCCCTGAAGTAGGAGAAAATGGCCGTAGGCCGGGATGCTGTCTCCCGCCACAAAGGTGTACGTAAATCCCGTGGCGCCCCCTCCCACATAATCGGACAGGGTCCAGCCGCTCAAATCGACGTCCGCATTCGTCGTGTTGTACAGCTCAATATACTCGCTGTCGTTGCCGTCCCACATGACCTCGCTGATGACGACATCGCGCGCGCCGATCACATTGATGGTCGCGGTGCCGTTGTTGTTCGCGGTATAGGGCGGAGACAGCGAACTCGACAGCGAGCTGTTTCCGGCGTCGTCCGAACACGTCAGCCAGAACTTCCACTGGGTGTCGGTGGCGGTCACCAGATTGAACGGAATGGACGCGCTGACAGTCCAGGTGCCCGCCGCGTTGTTCTCCGTCGCCTGGGCCGTGTCGTTGATGGTGGATCCGCCGATCTGCTGGTAATGGAGCGTGCATCCGGAACTGGAACTGAATCCGGCGCCGGTGTCGACGACGTAGAAGATGACGGTCTGGCTGGTGTTGTTGTAGCTGGACCCGCTGATCACACCGGTGTTCGCGATGGCCGATATTTTCGGCGACGTGCCGTCGTATAAAATCGTGATCGTGTCGTTGGCCTTCTGCACCCCGCCTTTGTAGACGTAGGCAAACACGGTCTCGCCGCCGTCCATGTCGCGAAACGTGTAGTTGCCGGTACAGGCCCACACGCCGCTGGAACTGTGCGTCACGATCTGCGTGTCGATCCCGTTTCGAAACGCCACCACCACCGTGTCCGCCGCGGCCCCGCTGTCGGTGCCCGAAGTGGTGAAACTCGCCGTGCTCGTTTCATGGGTCCCCTGCGATGCGGCTACGCGGAACTGAATGGTGTCGGCCGGGCTGTTGAGGGTGATCGAAACGAACCCCGTGCAATACGCATCGCTGATCACCAGCCGCTGAACCGATCCGTCCACGCCGGCTGTGAACCGCAGCGTCATGGTCCGCCGGCCGGCGGAAAACACATCGGTCGTGTCGGCCGCATCGTTTGAACTGTTCACCACAAGGGTGTCCGTTCCCCAACCGGTCAAGTCCGCCCACGCGGAGTCTCCGGAATAATCAGTAATCACGTTGGAATCCTGAAGAAAGTAGGTATCGCCGACCACCAGCGTGGCCGTGCAGTAAAGATTGAACGCCGTGCCCACCGTGACGGCGCCCGGGGGCGTTTTGCAGTCGAAAACCACGCGCCGGTGTCGGGTGGCAGTGTTGAACGTGTCTGTTGGCGCGTTGATCACAAAATCGGCCCTATTGCTGTTCGTCTTGATCATGCCGCCGGCCAAAGTATCCGCAAGCCGCATAAAGGACTGGTTGTCGCCGGGGTCGGATGTATTGTGCGGTGGCGTGTCGGTGTACATGGGAACCGTAATGGCGCCCCATCCGAAACGATCCCGGGTGTCCGTTTGGGTGCTGTTCACCAACGCGATTTGATTACTGGCGGCGAGGGCGGCGTTGACAGATGTCGCCTCGTCTTTTGTTGACAACAAAACGTTGCCGGCGTTTTTGGCCACGATCCTATAGAATCCAAACGGGCCGATGGTTCCCGCAAGTGAAGCGGTCCAATTTGCTATGCTTCCACCGGCACTGGAGGCCTTTACGATTTTGTAAGGCGTCAAACTGACGGACTCTGGCCGAGGATTAAATAGCGTAACAAACTCGCCAGTTGCCCCACCCGTATCTCCCCCGATCTGCACCTGATAAACCACTATCGTATCCGACATCATCTTGGCCTCGGATGACGCGGCCATGCACAAGAAGCCCGCTGCCAAAATCACAGACAATACCGTTTTCTGAGGGGACAACAAAACCGGGTCAACCCCCCTCTTTCCCCCTAATACATGGGGGGACAAAGGGTGGTCTACCCGCCGTTCACAGATGCATTTCACGATTTCATTAATTACTCTTGCGGCATTTATATCCACTATAATATATATCGTTGCAACTTGCGTGCCAGTTTAGGAACCAGACAAAAATTATAACACTCTGATTATTTAATAATTAGATGTACTCCTCTCGGCAGGACATTTCCGGGTTGGCCAAAAAAGGGGAATAAAAGTATACAAATTACGCTGTTAATTTATATAATATTCTGATTATTTAAATGATATGTAACAAACAATAAACGTGCAATTATGTGCGCATTATAGACAATTACATCGTTCACACGGGTTGAATGTTTCATTCGTGTCCGTTCGTGATCGTTCGTGTCCGTTCGTGTCCAATGGTTTCTCTGTTCACCGAGCCTTATCTCACGCCTTCTTCCCTGTCTTAAACGCCCTCGGACTGATCTTCAGTTCCTTCAACTTCTGATGCATGAACCGCCGGCTGGCCCCCGCCGCCCGCGCCGCCGCAATGATCTTTCCGTTGTGCCGCTTGAGCAGATGGATCAGATACTCCTTTTCCACCTGCCGGAGCGCCGCCGCACGCACATCGAAGATGGACAGAATCTCACCCGCGTCTGACGTGAATCGAACGGGGCTCCACTCCAGCTTCACGCGACTCCGCGTCCGATGATCGGGACGCACGATGGCATCCGGCAGATCCTTCCGCCCGATCACCACCGGACGGACGGACGCCGCCATCACCACGAGTTGCTGGATCGCGTTGCGCAGTTCCCGGACATTCCCGATCCAATCGCACCCCTCCAATACCCGGAACGCCTCGTCGCTGATCGACACCTGCTTGTTCATCGTCCGGTTGAACTCGTCGAGATAAAACCGCACGATCACCGGAATGTCCTCCGGACGATCCCTCAGCGGCTGGACGTGGATTTCGACGCCCTTCAGCCGCTGGTATAAATCCTCCCGAAACCGCCCGGCGGCGATTTCGTCCGGGACGCTCTTGTTGGTGGCCGCGATCAATCGAACGTCCGCCCGCCGGCTGCGCGTCTCGCCCAGTTTCATGTACTCGCCCGTGTCCAGGACCCGCAACAGCTTGGCCTGGATCGACGGCGGCGCTTCGACGACTTCGTCGAGAAACAACGTCCCGCCGGAGGCCGCCTCCAGAATTCCCTGCTTGGCGCCCACCGCACCCGTAAACGCGCCGCGCGCGTATCCGAAGAGTTCGCTTTCAAGCAACGGCGCTGCGAGGGTCGCGCAGTTGATGGCGACAAAAGGCCGGTCGCGTCTGAGATTGGTGGGACTTTGGTGAATCGCGCCCGCGATCAGCTCCTTGCCGGTCCCCGTCTCGCCGTGGATCAGGACCGGCACATCGAACCGCGCGATCTGGGTGACCGTGTCCATGATCGACTGCATGGCGGCGCTGACGTACACCAGCGTCTGCGATCCGACGCGCCAGCCCGCCCGAAGCCGCACGTTTTCGAGCTGCAGCTCTTCCACTTTTTTTCTGGAACTGACCGCGGCGCCCGCCGTCTGCTCCAGGAGACTCCGCGTTTCCGCCATCTCCCGCCCGATGTACACGAGCGCGGACAGCCGCCGGCCGTCTTTCAGCGCCGACACCGAAAAGAACATCGGGACCCGGCGGTCATCCCTCGTCCTGCAGATGAGGCATACTTCCTTGACGCCTTCTTCCGAACGCACTTTCTCCAAGAGAAACTCCCGCTGGGCCGCCCCGTCGGCCGAGATCAGGTCGTCCATCCGACGGCCGCCCAACTCGTCCCGCCGGTATCCCCAAAACGCCGCAGCCGCCTCGTTCGCGGCCAGAATCCGCCCGTCGGGATCGGCGACAACCGCGACGTCGACCAGCCCCTCAAACGCGCGCGCAAAATCCTCCGGGGACGGCGGCCGCACCGGCGCGGTCACGCCCGTTTGACGATCACGACGGTGATGTCATCCGACTGCGGCCAGCCGCCGGCGAAGGCGCCGATTTCATCCAACACCCGGTCGGCGATCACCTGCGCGTCGGACAGTCGGCATTTGCGGATCACGGACAGAAACCGGTCCATCCCGAACGCCTCCTCCTTCGCGTTGGCGGCTTCGCCGACGCCGTCCGTGTACTGGACGAGGATGTCCCCGCAATCGAGCGCGACCGCCGCCGACTCGATGTGTTTATCGAACTCGTCGTTCTGAAGAACGCCCAGCGGTTTGCCTCGCAAAGTGATTTTCTCAAACCCGTCCCGCGCCGCGCGGTAGACCATCGTGGGATTGTGGCCGGCGTTGCAGATTTCCATCCGGGCCAAACGCCAGTCGAGCATGCCGTAGAACATGGTGACGAACATGATGCCTTTCTGCATGTCCGGCAGGAGCACGGAATTCGTGAGTTTCAGCGCCTCGGCCGGCGTGCCGGCCTTCTGAATCTGGGCCCGCATCACACTGCGCGTCTCGGCCATCATGATCGCCCCGCCCACGCCCTTGCCCGTCACGTCGGCGACCACGATTCCGAGCCGGCTCTCCCCGTCGTAATCGAGATGGATGAAATCGTAGTAGTCGCCACCGACTTCGCGCGCGGCCGCGTAGACCGCGCCGCAGGAAAAGCCCGGCGTCTTGGGCACGGACTGCGGAAACAGCGACCGCTGAATCTCCATCGCCACCTCCATCTCCTGCTTCATCCGCTCCTTCTCGATCCGGTCCTCCTGCGCCTTCTTGAGGTTCACCACCATGTCGTTGAAATGGTCCGCCAGGTCCCCGACCTCGTCGTTCGAGAGCCTCGTCGCGCGGTGTTCCAGATCGCCCTCGCCGACCCGCCGGACGCTCGCCGCCAGCCTGCGGATGGGGCGGATCATCAGCGGAACGATCAGGAGGGACGATACGAATCCAAGCGCGAGGACTCCGAGGGCCAGCGCCGTGATCTCCCACCGCGTGCGCGCGCCCGCTTCACGAAAATCGACCTGCGTCCGCGCCAGCTCCTCCACGATTTTCCGGCTCGAAAATCCGACGTACGCGAATCCGACCCGAAGATTGGCCGCGCGGTCCACGATCGGGCCGGCCACCACCACCATCGGCTCGCCGTCCTCCGCCGTATGGTCCTGATACGCGAGGCCCGTGTCGGGCGCCTCGAGGCCCTCCACCGGCGCGTAGTCGGGAGCGACGCCGTCTTCGGGAATGGGCACCACGAGTTTGCCGTTTTGAACCAGATGGATGTACCGCACATCCGGCGAGGCCTCCTTCGCCTGGCGGACGAATGTGTTGAGGGTGAGATAATCGTCGACGGCCAGCGACTCGGCATTGGCCGTCAGCATGGAAAAAATATAGAGTGCCCGGCGCTGCAGTTCCCGATGAAGGAGTTCCTGCTGGCGCGCCGTGATTCTCCGCTCCATTGACTCGTGCCGACGCAGGGTCAGGGCCCAGTTCACGCCGAGCGTGACGAGCAGAAGGCCGAGGATGATGAGGACGAATTTGACCCGGATGGACACGCGCATGGCGGCGGCGAACCTAAAACGCTTCGATGGCCTGCGAAACGCTGTCCTTGATTTTAAACAGATCCGCCAGGTTCAGCACCGTGAACACTTCGTGAATGGACGCCTTGAGTTCCGCAAGGATCAGGTCGCCGCCCTTCGACAGCGCGCGGCCGTGCAGGCTCACGAGGACGGCGAATCCCCGGCTGGAGATGTACTTGAGATCGCCGCAGTCAAAGACGATCTTCGCGCGGCCGCCCTCGATCTCCTCCCGAATGCGCTTTTCGAGTTCGAGGGAAGTCCGCTCGTCCAGGAACCCCCGGACTTTCACCACCGTCACGTCCTTCCGGTCCTTCGCCCTCTCAATTTCCGCCGCGTATTCCATGAGACGTTCCTTCCTTTCTGGACTTCGGCGGCCGGACACAAAGCCGCGCTGTCACGATTCCGTCTTTGCTTTTTCTATAGGTGAGCGAATTCTGAGATCCGCCGAGTTTTCGGAGAATGGTCATCACACTGACGATGCCGACGCCGGTCCGAACACCGCCGCCTTTTCTGCCAAGAAGCGCCGCCCGGATGCCGCCGGGCCGCGCCCCTTCCGCAAGCTGCTTCTGAATGTTCCGCCAATCCGCCGGGCGGGCCCGCGTATCGCCGCACACCTCGACCTCGAGGCGCCCGCCGCGCACGCCCAGCCCGACCCGCACGGGCCGCCGCCCGGCCGCTTCGACCGCGTTCGAACAAAGTTCGAGCACGCAGTATTGAAGCACATTGAGAAGCCGATTTTGTTTCGCAGGAATCAACAACCGGCCGAGTGCGGTCGCGAGGCGGCGGATGACGCCGCCCGTCATCTCATGGATGCGTATCTCCCGCGTAGCAGTGCGCTTCACCATCGCAGGGAACGATACCATGTATCGTGGAAATATCGTACTGCCCTATTTGTCCCTTCTGGCGTAAAGCGCGAACACATTAAAATACCGCTCTAATGCTTCAAGGTTGGTCTGGTAGACGCGCGACCCCCACACCTCATCGCAGAAAATCTCCTTCACGCGGGTCAGCTCTTTCAAACGCCGGCGCCACCGCGGGTCACGGATGGTCAACTCCAATAGTTCCAGCGCGCGAAACGCCGCGGACTCGAACTGCCCATGGTCCCGGTCACGCCACCGGCGGGCCCGGCCGACTTCGCTGCCGATGTTCCCCATCTGCTCGGCCAAAGACAGGGTATGCCAACGGCCGGCGGCCAGGCCGGGATGCCGAACCCCGCTGGTTAGTCCGGAATCCATTTGTTTACGATGTCCATAATTTTATTTCGCAGCGCCGCGTCTTCCACGCCGCGGCTGCGATTTCCCCTTGAAGGGCGGATGTTGATCATGGCATCAAATTCGATCCAATCCGCACGCCCGCGGTCAGGATAGAGGTTGATGCCCCAGAGATCCTCGGACAGGGAACCCCGCTCCAGGAGCAACGCCTCCTCGTCCGCATGAAGCTCCCCCCCGACGGCCATGCGCTCCTGCGTCACGTCGACCACGGCCTTCATCATGTTCCCGAACTGCTTTCGGGCCAGCCCGCAAAGATCGGTTTTCGTCATCGGTTCCGTCAGCAGGATCATCTGCACGATGCGGCGACTTAACTACAGAGAGGGAAATAAAAAAAGTCCACGGTGACAAATGGCCCTCTTGCGTGTTTCGCGCTTGTCCTCATGAAGTGCGTCCCCTGCGGAGCCGGCCTCCGTAAAGCGGATCTTTTTTGCAGGCGCTGCGGAACGCTGCCTGAAAAAACCAGGGAGAAATCCCGTCCGGCGACCATGAGGGTTCGCCGGCCGGCGCGGGCCATGGCCGCGCTGTACCGGGATTTTCTCACCTTCGGCCCGCCGAAAAACGGCGGGCCCATTCCGCGCAACGCATCTGAGCGGTAGCGAGGTCTGCGAATCGCGCTTTCAATTTTTATTCAATTATTCAACGCCTAGCACCGTGGTCCGGCAACAGGCTTACTGTCTCGACTCGACGGGCGAGCGATGTTTTTTGGAGTCCAAGTACAAGGTGTCGGGGCAGATATCCTGGTCACGAGGCCATGCAACGGTACCGTTCACGACTTTGGCCTGCCGGAAGTAGGCGATTTCCCGGAGTTCTTTGAAAACGCCGAAATCCAGAAGGGGCGTACAGTCGTACACACCCGAATCGCCGTTGGTGAACTCAATTTCCAACAGATATGGTTTCGCGGCCGTCACGGCCTTCACTCTGGGATTCATACGCTCACCTCAACGGCTCAATCTTGAACGGCTGCTGTCCGCTGACAGCCAGCTCCCAATCCGCTATCAATTCGTCCTTGTGAATTTCGATCCACGCAAGCGCCAACCGCATCTTGGCCGGCGGCAATCCCCCTTCCAGCAATTCGCCGTCGGGAATCGACAACACCGCCTCGTCTTCCTGAAACCTAACGTGAATATGCGGCCGATTGTGCTGCTTGTTGTCCACAAAATACAACGACACGATGATCCCGTAAAACATGGATATGATCGGCATTACCTCTACCCCTCCGATAAATTTATACTATACCGTCCGATTATCCGGCAAAAGGTAGCTTCCGTCAACCGCCCCCGACGTTCCGAATGAACCATGCCAATCGCCGGGACAAATCCCGGAAATCGTCCTGGCCAACTTGAAACCGGAATCGCGCTTTCAATTTTTATTCAACTATTCAACGCCTGGCACCGTGGTCCCCCGTGGTCCCCAAACAGATAAAGGCCGCTTGAAATCCGATCTTATTGCTTTGATGTCCGGATGGATAGGAAACAACTTAACAACTTACGGTCTGGTCTGCACTGCGGAACTGCCGGAGCCGCCGCACGAGGGAGCGCAGTGAAGCCCGTCGCCTCTCGTTGAGTTCCTCAAGTAGACAAAATCTATGACTATTGTGTAAGAGTATTCAGCGCCTTTTCCAAGATTATCAATTGGGGCAGCAATTCGGTGTCATGGGCGATCCGTGTCAGACTGTTATGAAGATGGGATACGGCGCCCAAGGCGGTTAAGCGAGCGACGGTGTCAGAAATTTCATTGTCAGCACGTCGTTCGTAATTCTTCAGGAGATTTTGCCAATAATATATCTGCGTGGACAGGTTTGTCTGACGTTGAATTTCTGTGTTCAATCGAACCCGGGGGTACTGAAAAAGACTCCTCTCCTCGCTGGTCAATGCAGTTTTCATTTTTTCCCCGGCGGCCGTTTTCTGAATCCATCTCTCGATTCGTTCCATGTTTTCCGTCGGCGGTTTCGACGGCCGAGTGTCATCCCAGTCATAATCGAGAGGCAACTCGATCCTCCCATTCAAAAAAGTCATCTTGAGATCGCCTTTCACATATGCCAGTTTGCCAAGACCGTGCCGAACTCGCATCACATATTCCTTTCGATCAACGTATGAGAGAATCTGACCCCGGATATCCCTCGCCACATTGTGATAATCCTTCATCCAAAGGCGCATCGCGGCTTGTACATAAGGCGTATAGCAATCCTTGGGCCGCGCTGTAAGCTGGTTGCCTCTGTTCACTTGCTGCCTAGACAGCGTCGTGGGGGACCCTGCCGAAACATCGCGTCCCGACGGAACTCCCGGATAAGACGGGGACTTCGCAACCTTATTCCCACGGCTGGGATCCGTCGTCTTGACGGGTTGCTTCCGGACAGCGGCGGTTGGCCGCTTGGGGACATCCAAATAAGCCCCGCCCTGATAAAGCAGCCACTGGGTGCTCACAACACCCGACCAACTTCCGAACAATGAGTCGAGGACCAGTTACTGCCATCCCGACAACAAAGTCTCTCTCGGATTCATGGAGGGTCTCAACAACAAGGTCCGCGTCATTCAGCGCAGGGCTTACGG
>MFPR01000031.1 GCA_001784175.1 Candidatus Lindowbacteria bacterium RIFCSPLOWO2_12_FULL_62_27 | reverse complement strand
CACGTTCTCGGTGAGCGTGGCGGACACCGCCGGAACCGGCGCCGTGTACGCGCTCGCGCTCTGCAGCGGCGCCATCACGGGCGCGACAGACACCATCACGGCCGACTCGAAGGCGCAGATGGAGACGTGGATCGTGCAGACGCCGGCGGCGGTCGAGATCGTGAGCGTCTCCGTAGACACGTCGACCATCGACAACAACAATAACGACACGATCCTGCTCACGGTGGTGGCGCGCAACACGGGCGAAGCGACCTTGATCTACACCGGCGACACCGCCGTCTTTTCGAACGTCACCGATTCTTGGACGAAAGTGTCGAGCACGCGCGGCGCGACGCTGGCCGGCGGGTCGTACGACACGTTCTATCAGATTTACAAGACGGCGTCGGATACGGGTACTGTGACGGTCAATCAGATCGTCCACGGCGTGGACGCGAACGATTCGCGGACGGTGTCGGACAGTGGCGCGGCCACGACGGCGAGCGTGACCGTGGACATTCCAAGGCCGTTTCGGTTCACGCGCGTGGAGGCGTCGCGTCAGACCGTGAGCGACAGCCAGACCCGGAACTGGACGGTGACGGTCACTGTCAAGAACATGACGTTGGATACGGCCCTCATGGACACGTTTACGTTCGACGATTTGGCGTTCCGGCTGACGAGCGGCGAGGCGGGCACGGCGGCGGATTATCTGGGCACGGCGACGGCGACCTTCATGAGCGGGACGACCACGCTGGCGCCGGGCGCGGAGGACACGATCATCTACACAGTGACGCAGACGGGCGACTCGGCGGGCGAGCTTCGCGTGGACGTGACGCTGACGGGCTTTGACATATTCAACCTGAACCTCCGGCTGTCCAGGGGAACGTCGGGCGACGACACGACGGTGTATGACACCGTGCTGGTTCAGAACAGGGCGGCCCTGTCGGTCGTGCAGGTCGCGGCGGCTGCGGATTCGGTGACGCGCGCGCAGGACGGACCGGACAGCGTGACGGTGACGGTGGAGGTGCGCAACACGGGAGACGCGACGGCGAACCTCACGATGGACACGCTGACGTTTTTGTGGAACGGGACAGCCACGGGCGACAGTTTTACGGCCCTGTGGAAAACGGGAACGAATCCGACGAGCATCGCGGGCAACACGTCGGACACGTTCACGTACGTGGTGAGCGTAAGCAACACGGCGAACACGGGCCCGGTGGTGATCGAGGCGACGTGCAGCGGGACCGACGCGAACAGTCAGGGCGGCACGGAGGATACGCGCGCGACGAGGCCGGACACATGGATTGTGCAGGCGCCGGCGCAACTGTTGGTCGACACCGTTTCGTCGCCGAACACCATCGTGTTTCAGGGTCAGAGCGGCTACACGGCCGTGGTGTACGTTAAAAACGCGGGCGAGGCCCGCCTGAGTTTGCCGTCCGACAGCATTCAGTTGTCCTTTTTCCGGCCGGAGGACAACCGGTATGTCACGGACAGTTTTACGATCAGCCCCTCCGGCTCGAATCCGAGCGGCGTCGGGGGCGGGCGGACCGACACATATCTGTTCACCGTCAGCATCAACGCGAAAGTAGAAACGGGGACCGTGTACGTTGACGCGATCTGCACCGGCGCCGACGGCAACCGCCCGAGCCTGACGCTGTCCGACACGACAGCCGGGGCGGACACGGCCGTGTGGGATTTGCAGGGCGCCGGCGTGCTGGACATCGTTCAAGTGCGTTCGGAGACGTTTGTGGTGAGCCGGAGCGAGACGAGTCTGGTGGTGACGATGCAGTTTCGCAACATCGGTGACGGCGTCGTCACGAACATCGCCACCCCGACCCTGCGATTCAGTCAGGGATCGACCGACCTCACTTCGCAATTTACAGGAACACTGACGAGCGCCGACACCACCTTCACCATCGATACGCTGCCCATCGGTGCGGTCGTCAATTGCACCTACAGCGTGACGATTTCCTCCTCGGCCACGACCGGGGACGTCGACCTCAACGCGACCGTCAGCGGAACCGTCTCCGGCGGCGCAAACACGTCGACCGACACGACGGCGACGACGCCGGATTCGTGGAATGTCCAGCGCGCGGCGGACTTGACCATCGCGTCGCTGACGATCGCCTCGGACACGTTTTTGAAGGAAGACGGCGTCGGCACCGGTGTGTTGACCGACACGTTTTTGATCACCGTAACGATCCAGAACAACGGCCAGGCCAACGTCGACGCCACCGTGGACACGTCGGACCTCGTCTTCAAAAGCTCTTCCGGCGCCGACATCACCACGGCGTTTTACGTCGAGCTGCTCAGCTTCCCCGACACCATCGCAGGGTTGGATACCAAGTCGGCCGTCTTTCGAGCGACGGTACCGGACACCAAAGCGGACACGGCGGTCGGCGTCATCACGGCGACGTTGAAATCGGGCCGACCGCGCGGCGCGGACCTCAACAGCGGCGCGGACGCGAGCGCGTCGAATTCGACGTCGATCACCGACACGTTCGAGTTGTTCGCGGCCTTCAACGTCAGCCAGAACTTCACGGTGAGTTCCACCTCCGGCGGCGAGCAGAAAGTGGCGGCCGCGATTCCGGGCGGGAAATTTCCCGAAGGCACGACATTTTCGGTCGTCATCAATCCGACCACGCCGGCGATCACCACGGCGAACGCCACCGTCACCTCGGATTTCAAATTGAAGTCCTACACGTCCCTGGAGGCGTCCATCGTCCAAATCAAGGCGTCGAAGAGTTCGCTGACCGCGACGAAGGACATCGAAGTCAAGTTGAAATTCGACGCGACCGACGTGTCGTCGGCGCTGGAGCGCAGCAACCTGCGAGCCTTCAAGCTCAACGAAACCACCAATGTGTGGGAACTGGTGGACGACGAGAAAAATCAAGTCGTGGATCTGGCGAACAGCACGGTGACGGCGATGACGAGCGGGTTTTCCTTCTTCCGAGTCCTCGTCAACGTGCCGGTGTCGCCAGACCTGTCCACGATCGTGGTGTATCCGAATCCGTTCAAACCCAACGACGGCAATACCCGGACGGGCGTTGAATTCACCGGCGCGGCCGGCACCGGCGTCACGTTCGCCAACCTGACCCAGAACGTCAAAATCCGCATCTACACCCTCACAGGCGAACTGGTGGACGAGCTGTCCGCCACCGGCCAGGGCAGGGTTCAGTGGGACGCCAAAAACTCGCGCGGGCAGAAGGTGTCGAGCGGGATTTACATCTATCATATCGACGGCGACGGAAACGAAAAGAGAATCGGCAAACTGGCGGTGGTGAGATGAACGACGGGATTCGACGGCTGGGACGGCTGATCGTTGCATGGTGTCTGGCGTCGCTCCTGGTCATGTTCAACACCGATTCCTTATCCGAGGCCGGAGGTCCGCACCGGAACGCCGGGACCACGGGCGCGCAATTTCTGAAAATCGATCCGGGCGCGCGATATGAGGCGCAGGGCGGGTCGGGGGTGGCCGACGCGTCGAGCGTGGACGCGATTTACTGGAACCCGGCCGGGTTGGCCGGGACGGATCGCCGGCGGGTTTCGTTTACGCGTCACGATTATATCGCCGACATCAACATGAATTACCTCGCGTATGTTCAACCCACGCAAACCAACGGCGTATGGGGATTCGCGTTATTTCATCTCGACGCCGGGAACATGGCGAGAACGGAGGTCGACGCCGCCGGTGATCCCGTCACGGGGATCGGCAATTTCAGCGCCGCCGATCTGGCGTGGACCGTTTCGTATGGCCGCCGGATCAACAGTCATGGCGCGTTCGGCGTGTCGGGAAAATTTATTCAGTCCAGAATCGATTCGATCAAAGGCGAAGCCTGGGCGCTGGACGCGGGTCTTCGGTGGCGGCTGTTTGAGCAGTTTTACGTGGGGGCCGCGGTTCAGAATTTTGGGACGGACATCAAGTTCCAGAGCGAAAAATTCGACCTGCCGCTCAATTACAAGTTCGGTGCGGCCTTTCATCCGCTCGTGTTCAAGAGCCAGACGCCCCTGCGCCTCGGGATCGACATGAATCTGCCGTCGGACCATCGTCCCTACTATAATGCGGGACTGGAAATTTGGCCGGCGGAAATATTTGCCGTTCGGATCGGCTATGACCGCCGTCGGCGGGATCTGGACCGGTGGTTCACGGGCGGATTCGGAATCCGGATGAAGGCGATGGAATTCAACTACACGTTCACGCCCGCCGGCGATTTGAAAAACGCGCACCGGTTCAATTTCGGGTACGAGTTCTAGTCCGGGCTGAACCTCACCGCCCGCTGTCCTTCACCATCTCCCTGTACTTGCGGTTGAACTCCCGGTCTCCGCACAGGTCTTCCAGCGGAACCCGCATCCGCCAGCTCCAGTTGGTGTCGGAGTAGGTGCCCGGGAGGTTGATGCGGTCGTCGTTGGGGTTATCGTTCTGCCATGCGGGATTGGTGTCGAGGATGTCTTGGATGAGAAAAATCACGAAAATTGATTCGCCGTCGAGGTTGCGTTTCAACAGGAACCGGACGTTTCCCGCTTTCAGCTCCTCCGGCATGTCGCCGTGCCAGCCGAACCGGTTGAATTGCTCCCAGCGGTCCTTCCGGCCGGCCTCCGTCGCGCCCAGTTCCAGCCACCAGCCCCGGAGCGTCGGCATGTCGTGGTTGCTCGGCGAGGAAACGGAAATCGGATCGTATTCCCACGGTTCGATCCAGTATTCCTGAAAGCCCCGCTCCTTCTCGGCCTTCGTCGGCGCGTACTTCGTCCAGCGGTCCACCAGAAGCTTCGTGATGCCCAGGTCTTCCAGCGCCGGCCGCACGCACGGCGGGACCGTGCCGAGGTCCTCCGCGCAGATGAGCATATCGGTGTTGCGGCTGAGGAGGGACAGGAGTTTCGCGCCGTGTTCTTTCCAGAGGTCGTTTTGGATTTCGTCGTTTTCGGGAAAATATCGTTCGAGTCCCTGCAGCCTCTGTTTCAAATCCTCGGGCAGCGACTGGCCGGCCGCGTCTTTCACGAATTCCCACCGAAAGGCGTAAGCGCCGTTTTCCTGATACGCGGGCAAAAGTATCCGGCGGTCTCGCAGGTCCCGCTCTTCCTCCTCGGAAATGTGATGCTGCCGCAGGATGTCCTGCGTCACACGGCTGGCCGGCACGTACTGGCCGTACACCGCCGACTCGCCGGCGGGAATGGACCAGATGCGGAAAAACCCGAGCACGTGGTCGATGCGGAAAATGTCGAAATATTTTTCCGCGTGCCGGAGCCGCTCGATCCACCAGTGGTTTCCCTCCTTTTCCATGTCGCCCCAGCGGTAGGTCGGGAAACTCCAGTACTGGCCTTCGGCGTTGTAAAAATCCGGCGGGCACCCGGCGGCCAGGTCCAGGTGGAAATATTCCGGCCACGCCCAGACGTCGGCCGCGTCGTTGTTCAATAAATATGGAATATCGCCCTTGATCAGCACGCCGCGGTCGTTCGCGTATTTCCGTACCCGCCGCCATTGCCGGTCGCAGTGCCATTGCAGGTACCGGTAGAACCCCACCTCGTCCGGGTACCGCTGCGCCGTTTCCGCGATGAACTGCGGCGTGCCGCGCGGCGCGTCGGTCCAGCTCTTCCAGCTTTTCTGCTCGTGCTTGTCCTTCATCACCATGAACACGGCGTACACGTCGAGCCAGAATGCCGTGTCCCTGCAAAACTGAATAAAACTCTGATCGTGCCCCAGGCTTTCCTTCGCGCGCTGGTAGGCGCCCCACAGAAGCCGCATTTTTTCGCCGCGGATTTTGTAATAGACGATTCGATCCTGCCGCTCGAATTCCCGCCGGATATGGTCGACCTCCCTCGGATCGATGCCCGGAATGTCCCGGAGCGACAGGTACACGGGGTTGAGCGCGAAGGCCGAGCAGGAGCAGTAGGGCGGCGCGTCGTAGGCGGTATCATTCACCGGCAGAAGCTGGATGAGTTTCTGGCCCGTGGCGGCGCACCAGTCGACCAGCAGTTCCAAGTCGAGAACCTCCCCGATGCCGGCGTTCCGCCGCGTGCGAAGCGACCAGAGCGGAACCATCACGCCGGCTTTCCGGTCGAGGCCAATCCTCTGCCACTTGGGCCCGTTGACCGTCGAGAGAACGGATTCGATGGTCATGCCTTCTCGTCCTCCGTCGCGGGAAAGGGCGCAGGCGCCCGGCCGGCCGCGGGCTTGAGAATGATCCCGCCGAGCGGCGGCACGGTAACGCGCGTCATCGCCGGCTGGCCGAATCCCTCCTCTTTCCACGCCGCAACTCCCCGGCCGTTGCCGACGCCGGATCCGCCGAACCGTTTGGCGTCGCTGTTGAAAATCTCGAAATAAAATCCGGACGCCGGCACGCCGATCGTGTAGTCGTAGCGCGGCACCGGCGTGAAATTCAGGACGAACACCAGGTGATCGTCCGCCTTCGCGCCCCTGCGCACGAACGACAGCACCGAGTTGTCCGAGTCGTTCGCGTTGATCCATTGGAATCCTTCATGGGAAAAGTCGATTTCGTGCAGCGCGGGCTCGCGGCGCACCAGGAAATTCAGGCGCTTGACCGCCTCCTTCAGCGTCCAGTGCGGTCCGTAGGCGAGCAGGTGCCAGTCGAGGCTCTTCTGGAAATTCCACTCGTCGAACTGCCCGAACTCCGAGCCCATGAAATGCAGGATTTTCCCGGGGTGGCCCGCCATGAAGGTGAAGAGGAGCCGGAGGTTCGCAAATTTCTGCCAGGGATCGCCCGGCATCTTGCCGATGAGGCTGCCTTTGCCGTGCGTCACCTCGTCGTGCGAAAAGGGGAGGATGAAATTTTCGTTGTAGGCGTAAAGCAGTCCGAACGTGAGCTGGTTGTGGTGGAACCGCCGGTACACCGTGTCCTTCGTCATGTAGTCCAGCACGTCGTGCATCCAGCCCATGTTCCACTTGAGGCCAAATCCCAGCCCGCCCATATAGGCCGGCCGCGACACCATCGGCCATGCCGTCGACTCCTCGGCGATCATGAGGACGCCCGGAAAATATTCGTAGACTTTCGAGTTGAGATGCTTAACAAACTCGATCGCCTCCAGGTTCTCCCGGCCCCCGTAACAGTTCGGAATCCACTCGCCCTCTTTGCGGCTGTAATCCAGATACAGCAGGGATGCGACGGCGTCCACCCGCAGGCCGTCGATGTGAAACTTGTCGAGCCAGAACAGCGCGTTCGAAATCAGGTAATTCTTGACCTCGGCTCGACCGAAGTTGAACACCTTCGTGCCCCAGTCCGGATGCTCACCCTGGCGCGGATCGGCGTGCTCATAAAGCGCGGTGCCGTCGAAAAAAACGAGCGCGTGCGCGTCCTTGGGAAAATGCGCCGGCACCCAGTCGAGAATCACTCCGATGCCGTTTTGGTGCGCCGTGTCGACGAAATACATGAAATCCTGCGGCGTGCCGTACCGCCACGTCGGCGCGTAATAGCCGGTGACCTGATATCCCCACGACCCGTCGAAGGGATGCTCCATGACGGGCATCATCTCAATGTGGGTGTATCCCATCTCCTTGACGTAGGGAATCAGCTGGTCGACCGCTTCGCGGTACGTGAGCGGACGGTAATTGTCTTCCGGCACGCGCCGCCACGAGCCGAGGTGGACTTCGTAAATGATCATCGGCCGCTTGAGTGGATCGGTCTGCCGCCGCGCCTCCATCCATTCGCCGTCCCGCCAAGTGAACGTTCCGATGTCTCGCACAATGGCGGCGTTGCCGGGCGGCGGCTCGAAATAAAATCCGTACGGGTCGGTCTTGACGTACAGATCGCCCCCGCGGGTTTTGATCTCGAATTTGTATTTCTCCCCCTCCTTGAGCTTCGGGATGAACAGCTCCCACACGCCGGAGTCCTCATGAACTTTCATCTGGTGCTTCCGCCCGTCCCACCGGTTGAAATCGCCGATGACGCTCACGCGCTGGGCGTTCGGCGCCCAGACGGAAAAGTGCACGCCGGCGACACCTTTCACCGTGCGCAGGTTCGCTCCCATTTTTTCGTAAATCCGGTAGTGGACGGCCCGGTTGAACAGGTAGCGGTCAAAGGGCGTGACTTCATCGCCGGGATAATGGTAGGCGTCCTCCACCACCTGCTCGCGGTCGGCGTAATCGACGATCCGGAACTCGTACTCGAACGGCGCCGGCCGCCGCCACAAAATCGCCTCGAACAGCCCGTCCGGATGCACCCGGTCCATCCGATAGGCCCGCCGCGCGTTTCCCTTGTCCTGGACAAAAACCTCTTTCGCGTCCGGAAAAAACGCCCGCACGGCGGTCACCCGCTTGCCCATCGCCTCGACCATGTGCATCCCCAGCACCCGCTGAGGATCATGATGGGTCGACCGAACCAGTCGTAGAGCGTCATCCGGATCAATGCTCGTGATCATGTCATTGCGAGGCTACCACGAAGGAAAAGGGTTTGACAATCAGACCGCCTATTCGACAAGGTTCGCGGAACGTGATACGGTCCCTGACCATGATCCTACAGTCGCGGGGTGTGCGGCTTGCTCTTGTCTGGGCTGTCTTCTGGGCTCTGTCGGATCGGGCGGGGACTTTGGATCGCGCGTTCGCGTTCGAGATCGTCAAAATCCACGATCTGGCGTCGTCCGATGGAAGCGTCGTCTTCCGTATCGAGGTTCGCGACGTCCGGAGCGTCTATGTGGCGGGGTCCTTCAACAACTGGGGCGACAACCAGGGCGGCGTAGTGACCGATGAGCGGCATGCGATGTCCAGGGTGGACGAGCATCTGTACGAAATAAAATTGGCGATCGCGCCCGGCGAGCACCGGTTCAAATTCGTCCTCGATGACCATGAGTGGATATCGCCGCCGGGATTCAAGAAGGACCAGGATGACAACGCCCTTTTTTATGTGACCGATGACCGCCAGGTCAGCAAGGTCCCGCCGGCGCCGCCGCTGCCGCCCGCGCGCGAGTGGTACGACCTTCCGCCGGCCGGCGGACTGTCGGATTCGCCCGCCGCGTATGTGGGCTGGATTCCGGTCATGCCGGTCAACGCCGGCGAGGTCGAGATCATCGACCTGCACCGATTTTTTTCTCCTGGAAAAAACAATCGTTTGAAGATCGCGCCGCACCCGAACGTGGGGGCCGCGTTCGTGCCGGAGTCGTTTGAACTGCACGTCCGGCCCAACGCGAACTTTTCCGGCATCCTCGATCTGCCGCTGTGGGTGCTGGACGAATCCGGCGATACGCGCCTGAGCGCTGTTCTGACGCTGGCGGTCGCCCGCCGCGGCGTTCAGGTGTTTTCGCACAAGCCTTCCGCCCAGCCGCAAAAAATCATCGTGGCCGGATCCTTCAATGACTGGAACCAGGACAAAACGCCCATGACCGATCCGGACGGCGACGGAACCTACGAGGCCCGCGCTTGGCTGGAGCCGGGCGCGTACACCTACAAATTCGTCGTCGATGGCAACTGGATTCCCGATCCGTCCAATCCCGACTCGACGCCGGACGGGTTCGGCGGATTCAATTCGATCATCACGCTGGAAGGAGCGGGGACCGGTCGAAACCCGCACGCTTATGCAGACCGCCAAACCCGCTCGGACATCGAAGTCGCGCTTGTGCCGGGCGACGAGCCGATCCGGGACGTTTCGGTCGTCCTTCAGACACGGGAAGGATCGAGCCGCCCCGTAGCATTCGAGCGGTTGAGCGATCGTGTCCGGATTTCCCGCAAGGGCGCGCCCGCGGGCTCCTGGGTACGGGTGGTGGCCGCCGACCGCAAAGGCCGCGTCAGCCCGGCGGTCCGGTGTCCTCTGGCCGAGGCCGAAAAATTCCGCTGGCAGGATGGCGTCATTTATTTTGTTTTTCTGGATCGCTTTGCCAACGGCGATCCGTCCAACGACCGGCCCGTTTCCCATGCCGACCTTCTCCCGCAGGCGAATTATCACGGCGGGGACCTTGCGGGCCTCGCGAAAAAAATCGACGATGGATATTTCGACCGGCTCGGCGTCAACGTCCTGTGGCTTTCGCCGCTCAACCGCAATCCTGACACCGCGTTCCTCGAATACCTGCCGCCCTATCGCTGGTACAGCGGATACCACGGATACTGGCCGGTCTCGAGTACGGAGGTCGATCCGCATTTCGGAGACATGCGGGGGCTGGCCGGTCTGGTCGGCCGCGCGCACCGCCGGGGCATCCGGATCATCGTCGACCTCGTGCTCAAGCATGTTCACGAATCCCATCCGTACCGGCTTGCGCACCCGGACTGGTTTGGCTCGCTCCTCCTGCCGGACGGCCGCAAGAATTTGCGGCTGTGGGACGAATATGCGTTCACGACATGGTTTGAGCCTTTCCTGCCCGCGTTTGATTTTTCGAACGCCGAAGCCGAACGCGCGCTCATCGAGAATTCCATCTGGTGGGCAAGGACCGCGCAACTGGACGGGTTTCGGCTCGATGCGGTCAAACACATCCCGCCGAGCTTCTGGAGAAAGTTCCGGTCGGCGTTCCGGGACACGCTTGAGCGCGAGCGGAGCGAACCCCTGTATCTGGTCGGCGAAACCTTCCGGGACCGCCGCGGTATCATGTCCTTCGTCGGGCCGAACATGCTGGACGGCCAGTTCGATTTTCCGCTCTACGACACGGTCAAATCCGTTTTCGCGCTGGAACAGTCCGGCTTTCAGGATCTCGAAGCGTCGCTGTCGGCGTCCGAACGGATTTACGGGAAGGAAACGATCATGTCGACGTTGATCGGCAATCATGACAAATCCCGCTTCATGGCCTACGCCGACGGCGATCTGCCGGACCCAAAGGAACCGGACGAGGAGGAAGTGGGCTGGCGTCGGCCGCCCGCGGTGGACCGTCCCGAACGTTACGCTCGGATCAAACTCGCGATGACGTTCCTCCTCGCGCTCGACGGCGTGCCGATGATCTATTATGGAGACGAGTTCGGGATTTCCGGCGCGGGCGATCCGGACAACCGCCGGGACATGCGGTTCGGAGAGCAGCTGACAGCTGCGGAAAAGGATGTCCTCGCGCATTTTTCCGGCGTCTCCGCTCTGCGCCGGCGCCATCCGGCGCTCCGCTACGGCAGCCGGCGCGCCCTCCTCGTGGAACCGGACCGATACGTGTTCCTGAAAACCTACTTCGAAGATCGCGTGCTCGTGGCGCTCAACCGCTCGCCGGACACGGCGACGGTGAGTCTTGCGGTTGCGCCCGAATTCAAGGACGGAACGTATACAAATGAGCTGGACGGCCGGAAACTCACCGTCAAGAATGGCAGCTTGACGCTGCCCTTGGGCGGCCACTCGGCGGCGATCGTCGCCGCGAAGCGCAGATAGGCAAGGGCGGCGGGGGAAAATGTCTGACGCTTTCCCCCTCTCCCGCCAAAGGCGGGAGAGGGTTGGGGTGAGGGTGGCGCTTTTCTTTGTCCTTGCCGTTGTCGCTCCTCTTTTATCTCCGCTCCCGGCTTTCAGTATTTCGTCCGTCGGCCTGGCCGGCTCCTTCAACGGCTGGAACACGCAGGACCCGGCCATGCGCATGAATGCGGCCGGGCCGAACCTCTGGGTTCTCGCCCAGAAGTTTCCGCCCGGCGAACACGAGTTCAAGTTCGTGATGGACGGAGGCTGGGACGTCCATCGCGGATCGGGGCCGGACGGCCGGCTCGTGCAACCGGGCGACAACATCATTCTGGCCATCGATCGGCCGGGTCTCTACCGGATCCGGCTGGACCTGAAAAGCGATACGTGGGATCTCTCGTTCGTGACCGGATCGACTGCGTGGAATCTGTCGGCGCGTTCGAGCGACGTCGTGACGCCCGACTGGGCCAAGCATGTCGTCTGGTATCAGATCATGCCGGAGCGCTGGCGCAATGGCGACACCGAAAACGATCCGGCGCACGCCGTCCCCTGGACGTGGGATTGGTTCGAGCCGGTCAACGACGCCGAGCGCCGGAAATTTTACGGCGGCGGCGCGATCTGGGACCGCCAGTACGGCGGGGACATCCGGGGGATGATGGAATCGCTCGATTACCTCGAGGATCTGGGCGTGACGGGCATCTACTTCAATCCGGTATTCAAAGCGCCGGGCCATCACAAGTACAACACGTCCGATTACCGGCACATCGACGATCATTTCGGTTTCAAAGGAGACATCGCCGAACGCCAGCGGGACGAAACGGCCGACCCGTCAACGTGGGCGTTCACGAAGACGGACCGGTTGTTTTTGGACTTTCTCGAAGAAGCGCACCGGCGGGGATTCAAAATCATTCTCGACGGCGTGTTCAACCACAGCGGCACGGACTTCTGGGCGTTTCAGGACATCGTTAAAAACGGGAAGAAATCTCCGTACAGAAAATGGTTTTCCATCCGGAAATGGGGCGTGCCCCCGAAATACCCGGGCGGCCCCGCCTTCGAGTACGATGGATGGGCCGGCTTTGACGGTCTGCCGGAATACGCCGAGGACACCCGCGGCCTTGCGGCCGGCATCCGCGAGCATGTGTTCGACGTCACCCGCCGTTGGATGGACCCGAACGGCGACGGAGATCCCGCCGACGGCATCGACGGCTGGCGGCTGGACGTTCCGGGCAACGTCGTCCCCGATTTCTGGGTCGACTGGCGAAAGGTCGTCAAGGGAGTGAACCGGGACGCCTACATCAGCGGAGAAATCTGGGACTACGCCGGAGACTGGCTCCAGGGCGACCACTTCGACGCAGTGATGAATTACGAGTTCACCCGCAAGGTCTACCGCTTTTTCCTTCCGGGTGGCAATGCGCGACCGCTGTCCGCCGGCAAGTTCGGCCGGTCGATGGAATCGATGCTGCTCTGGTATGCGCCCGATATCAATTTTGTGCTGCAGAATCTTCTGGGCAGCCACGACGTCGACCGCATCGTGTCGGCGATCCACAACCGAGCCGGCTGGAAACGCGGTCGCATCCAGGACGACAATCCCGCGTATGACGCTTCCGTTCCGAAACAGGAGTCGTACGACATTTTGAAGCTGATCGTCACCTTTCAGATGACATGGGCCGGCGCGCCCATGGTCTATTACGGTGACGAGGCCGGCATGTTCGGCGCCGACGATCCGACCAACCGCATGCCGATGTGGTGGCCGGACCGGATGCCGTATGACAATCCGGAGTACCGTGTCCACCCGGACGTCCTGGACCATTACCGGCGCCTCATCGCGATCCGAAACACCTTCCCGGCGCTCCGGACCGGCGCGGCGCGGATGCTGGCGTCGGACGACGAGCGCGAACTTCTCGCCTTCGAGCGCCGGGACGATCGGGCCCGATTGATTGTTGCGCTGAACAACAGCGCCGCTCCGCAGTCGATCGAGATTCCGGTCAAGGGCGGAACCTCCGCCGGTTTCGTCAATCTGCTGGACACCGCCGCCGTCGAAATGAAAAAAGGGATCGTTCAGGGCATCGGTTCCGTTCGATCCCTCGTGGAAGTCAACGCCCGCGCGGCCAAACTGAAACCCCGCCGCGGGAAACTCACAGTCACCCTCCCGCCAAAAGGCGCCGCCGTACTTCTGGATAAACGATAGGAGTCGCGCTATTGAGTCCAGCGTTTCTAATGTTAGTCTGCCGCCGCATACCGCTCATCCTGAGCTTGTCGAAGGATGAGCGGGGCCGCTCGACACAGGCCGCTCATGGTTCGACAAGCTCACCATGAGCGGTTGAGGATGACATACTTTAAATACACTGAGGTCAATAAGGTCACAAATTGTGACCTTAAAGAACGGTGTTCCTTCCACGTCAATCGGAAAACAAAGTCCGGCGGAAATTTCCCCGGGTTTCGTTTGACCGCCTGAACCAAGGCCTTGGTCTTGATTCCGTAGAGTTTTGCCATAATGATCGGCACGATTGCCTGCGTGCCCGAAGTGCTGATGCTGTTCCGACACACGCGCCCCGCGATGCATTTGAGGGACCACATCGATCGATACAAGGTGACGTTTTATCCAGAATCCCGAAAAGGCGGGGTTTTCAATATGTGGCTGACCCACTGGCGGCTATTTTACGAATATCTCGTCTGTGTCTGGCGTGCCCCGGAACCGTTGCGGCGCAAACTCACTCTTTGGTTGAGCGTCTGCTTCGGTTTCGCATTTCGGAGAAACAAGCATCTGATTCATGATTTGTTGGAAGCCGTCGGATTCAAACGGCCGTGGCGCTGCCGAGGTCGAACGGAAGAACCCCCTCACCCTGACCCTCTCCCCCATTCGGGGGAGAGGGGATGCATCACGCGGCCCTTATCTTGGCGGCCAGCCGAGGTATGACAAATTTAGATATATACCCAAATTTGTATTGACATTTTTGGATATATGCCTATACTTGGAGTATGGACCGGGAATGGATGGAATTCGTCGTGCGGGACTTGAAACGAAAAATGGTCTTCCTGACGGGACCGAGACAGGCCGGGAAAACGACGCTGGCCCGGCGGATCCTCGACCGGACAGACCCGCTCCGGGGCGTGTATCTCAACTGGGACAACCCGGACCATCGAAAAATCATTCGGACGCTCGCGTGGGACCGCACCCCATCCGTGGCCGTGCTGGACGAGGTGCACAAATACGGCCGATGGAAAACTCTTCTGAAGGGATTTCATGATGTCGAGGGGGGGCGGCAGAAGCTGCTTATCACAGGCAGTGCGCGGCTCGATGTCTACCGGCGTGGCGGAGACTCTTTGTTTGGAAGGTATTTTCGCCACCGTCTCCATCCGTTCAGCCTGGGCGAAGCCAATCGTGGCGGCAAGCCGCCGTCGACGAGAATCCTGCTGAATCCGGCGCGATGGTCGGATTCTCCACAGGTCCCGGGGGACCTTCAGGAGGGCCTCCTTGGCAGGGGAGGATTCCCCGAGCCGTTTCTTCAGGGGAACGATCGGACGGTCCGCCGCTGGAGGCTGGCCCGGCGCGATCTTGTCCTTCGGCAGGATGCGCGGGACTTGACGCTCATCCGCGATCTTTCCCTGCTCGAGCAACTTTCTGATATGCTCATCGCCCGCGTTGGCTCACCCGTCTCCATCAACAGTCTGCGGGAGGATCTTGAGGTCGACCACAAGACGGTCACCCACTGGATCGAGGCGCTCGAACGGCTGTATATGGTCTTCCGCGTCCGCCCATTCGCCGGCTCGCTGACCCGGACGCTTCGGAAGGAGAGCAAGGTTTATTTCTGGGATTGGTCGGAGGTACAAGATGATGGCGCCCGGTTCGAAAATTTCGTCGCTTCGCATCTTCTCAAATTCTGCCACTGGTTGGAGGATATCGAAGGCATCCGCGCGGAGGTGCGCTACGTGCGAGACCGGGAGAAGCGCGAGGTTGATTTTCTCATTCTGAAGGAATCAAAACCGTGGGTGCTGATTGAATCGAAGCTCAAACGTCACAAGGATGGCAGGCTCGATTATTTTCGCCGAAAGCTCCGCGTCCCGCATGCGTATCTGGTCACGGCCGACCGTACCGCCTACAAGGATTCCATTCCGGCCGCCCGACTTCTTGCGTCTCTGCCCTAGCCCAAGTCCACCCGGCGCGGATGTGGCGAATCCGCGAATCCGGGGTACACTTGCACTTTTGCAGTAATCGGACCAATTGGGTCGCCGAAAACTGCAAAACCAAGTGTGACGCCATGCTTATTCACCTCCATCTTGGGTCGGGACGGCTAAGAGGGCTGTTGGCTTTGACGTACTGGGCCATGGCTTGGCGGATGAGGATGCCGATGATCAAAAGCAAGAAACCCGGAGCACGCCGGATCGCCACCGGGATCTCGGGTCTTCTCATGCCGATGAGATGGTTATTTTCTGCCTTTAAGAAACTGCAAGTACTCGTTGTCGGTAGAGAGGAGAAGCGTGGTGTTGGCGTCCATGGTGGCGCGGTAGGTTTCGAGAGTGCGAAGGAATCCGTAGAAAGCCGGGTCCTGGCTGTAGCTTTCGGCGTAGATGTGCGTGGCGCCCGCGTCGGCCCGGCCCCTGATTTCGGTCGCTTCCCGGTATCCTTCGGACCGGATGCGCCGGAGTTCCTGTTCCATCTTTCCCAGAATCTTCTGCCGCTCGCCTTCGCCTTCCGACCTTGTCCGTTTGGCGATGCGGGTGCGTTCGGAGATCATGCGCTGGTAGACGGAGGCCTGGACGTCCTGGTTGTAGTTGATGCGTTTGATCTGGATGTCGATGATCTCGATCCCGAAATCCTTGACGCCCTCCCGCGCGCGGTCGAGGATGTGGCGGGTCGCCTGGTCCCGGCCGACCGAGATGGGCTGTTTGGCTTCGTCGGGCAAAATGGCCTCGTCCAAAAACCGCATGGGGCGGTTGGACATGCGGATGGTTTCGAACTGGTCGAGGTTGGTGATGACATCGCGCGTGGCGTTGTCGAGGATGTCATCGATGCGCGACTGGGCGTAAGACTCATTTTTCAGGCGCTGGTAAAAGATCAAGGCGTCGGTAATCCGCCAGCGCGCGGTGACGTCGACCCAGATGAATTTTTTGTCCTTGGTCGGCATCTGGTTGGCGTCTCCGTCCCATTCCAAAATCCTGCGGTCGAAATACCGCACGGTCTGAACGAACGGGGTTTTCCAGTAAAGCCCGGCCTGGTTGACGGTCCGGACGAATTCGCCGAACTGCGTCACGATGGCCGTCTCGCCTTCGGTGACGACAAAGGCCGAGGCGAAGAGAAAGACAGCGACGACGAGGAGGCCCGCGGCGAGGAACGATCCGGCGATTTTCATTTTTTCTCTCCCGCGGCCTGGGGGGATCCGAGCTGCAAAAACGGCAAAACCGACCGCGCGGATTCGTCCAGGATATATTTCTCTTTGGTCTTCCCGTAAATCTCGGCCATCGCTTCGAGGTAGAGCCGTTTGCGGGTGACTTCCGGCGCCTTGCGGTATTCCTTCAAAATCGCGTCAAACCGGTTCACGTCGCCCTTGGCGATGTTGAGCCTCTCAGATTCGTAGCCGCGCGCTTCGGAAACCGCCTTTTCCTTTTCGCCCTGCGCCTGGGGTACGCTGGCGTTGTAGACCTGCCAGGCTTCGTTCACCATGCGTTCCGAATCCTGCTTGGCCTTGTTCACCTCATCAAACGACGGGCGAACTTCCTCAGGCGGCGTTACGTTCTGAAGTTTCACGGTAACGATCCGGATGCCGGTGCCGTAATGCTGCATCCGCTCATCGAGGCGTTTTTGGACGTCCATCTCGATTTCCTCCCGGCCGACCGTCAGCACCTCGTCGACGCTGTGATCTCCGACGACCAGCCGCATCATGGCCTCGCAGACGTCCCGAAGCGTCCGTTCCGGATCGCGCACGCGGAAGATATAGGCTTTGGGGTCGATCACGCGATACTGGACGATCCACTCGACGACCGCGACGTTGAGGTCGCCGGTCAACATGAGGGATTCGGCCGAAAGATCGCGCGAGGCGTACACCGTCCGGATGCCGGGCGCCTCCGTCCGGAACCCGAATTCTTCCTTCAGAACCCGTTCGGTCTTGACCTTGTAGACGCGCTCGATCCCGGCCGGCATTTTGAACCTGAGTCCCGGCGGCTCCTCGCGCACGACCCGGCCAAACCGCGTCACCACGGCGATTTCTTCCGTGTCAACGGTGTAAACCGTGGTTGAAAGCCCGAACAGGACGATCAGAGCTGCGATTCCGGCCAGCAGGCGGTTTATAAAATCGGGAGGCATCCTTCCGCTCGGATCAAGATCAATGACTTTCATTATGGAGGAAGCAGACCACGAATGCGAGCGAAGCGCAAGAGGCCGTTTTTTTGATTTCCCGCAGGGAGGTCACTTCGATTTCCTGTTCTTGGTCTTGATGTCGATCCACACCGCCACAACGATGATGAGTCCTTTGAACACCAACTGAACCGGGTTCGGCAGGGCCATGATGCTCATGCCGTTTACCACGACCCCGATGATCAGCGCGCCGATGAGCGTGCCGCCGATCGTGCCGACGCCGCCCATCAGGCTCGTGCCGCCCACCACCGCCGCCGCGATCGCTTCGAGTTCCGCCAGCACGCCCTGCGTCGCCGGCGCCGCGCCCTGCGCCCGGCAGGTCGACACGATGCCCGAGATCGCGCAGAGGAATCCCATCAGCGTGAACACCAGGAACGTGCATCGCTGAACGCGGATGCCCGACAGCCGCGCCGCTTCCCTGTTTCCCCCGATCGCATAGAGGTGCCGGCCGAAGGGCGTGCGGTTCAGAACAAACGACGCCACCATCGCAAGGACCGTCAGGATCAGCACCATGACCGGCAGGCCCTGATGCGCCGCGAAGACCCAGCCGCAGAAGAAGAAGGCGGCGAACACCAGGGCGATGAGGAACGCCGTCTCCCGCCCGCCCTCCACCGGCAACCCGTGCCGCCGGGACTTGCGGATCGACGCCAGATGAAACGCGAGCCACGCGCCAAACGCCAGAACCGCCAGCGCGACCGTGAACCACGGAAACTGCGCCGCGCCCGCCTCCGGAGCGCCGCCGATCCATCGGTAGAGGACCTTGTCGATCGAATCGACGCCGATGGTTTTGAAGAGTGGATCCTTGGTTCGGATCGACTGCGATCCCGTAATGAGGTAGGCAATGCCGCGCGCGATGGTGAGCATGCCCAGCGTCACGACGAACGGGATCATCCCCAAGCCGGCAATCAGCCCCCCGTTGATCGCGCCGAGCGCCATCCCGGCCAGGATCGCGCAAAGCATCGCGAAATACGGCGCCGCCGCGCCGGCGGATTCAAACTGCTCCGCCGTAAACGCCAGCATGATCCCCGCGACGGCGACGATGCTGCCGACTGACAAATCGATTCCGCCGATGAGGATGACGAGTGTCATCCCGATCGCAAGGATCCCGGTCTGTGTGATCTGCTGGGAGAGGTTGGACAGATTTTCAGGCGAGAGAAAGCTCCAGTCGCCGTTCTTGAGGTACGTCACGCCGGCCATGGCGACAAAGACGAGGATCAGGGAAAAAAAGATGCCGTATTTCCGGATCATCGCGTCAGACGTTCCCTGTCGCCAGCGCGCCGATCTTCTCGGCCGTCGCCTCGCTCCGCTCAAACGCCCCGACCGACCGGCCTTCCCGCATGACCAGGACGCGGTCGCTCATGCCGAGGAGTTCCGACAGATCCGACGTCACCATCACGATGCCTTTGCGGGATTCCTTCATCCGGTTCATGATCCGGTAAATCTCGGTCTTGGCGCCCACATCCACGCCGCGGGTCGGCTCGTCGAGAAAAAGCACGGCGGGGTCGCGCATGAGCCACCGCGCGAGCAGTACCTTCTGCTGCGTGCCGCCGCTCAGCGCCCTGGCGGTTTGAAACTCCGACGGCGTCTTGATCTCGAGGTCCCGGATGAACGTCCGGATCTCACCGATCTCCCGGACGCCGTCCACCACACCGCCCTCGACGAAACGGTCCAGCGCGACGATGGACATGTTGAATTGCACGGCGGCTTCGAGAAACAGGCCGAGAACCTTGCGGTCCTCCGTGCACAGCCCCAGCCCGCCCGTGATCGCGTCGTGCGGCGAACGGATCGACGCTGCTTGACCGCGGATCACAACTTCCCCCGAATAGTCCTCCGGACCGAATCCCCCGAAAATCCCAGTCAAGAGTTCCGTCCGGCCGCTGCCCATGAGGCCGTACACGCCGAGGATCTCGCCCTCGCGCACGCGGAAGGAAACATCCTCGACGATTTTTTCGCCCGGGAGAAGCGGATGGTCCACGGAAAAATCCCGGACGTCCAGCAGAACTTCCCCGGGACTGGACTCCACGCGCGGATACAAATTCTCGATGTCCCGCCCCACCATCGCCTTCACGATGTCGTTCCGGTTCAGCCCGGCCGTCGGCGACACCTCGCCGATGCGCCGGCCGTCCCGGAGGACCGCGATCGAGTCGCAGATTTTTTTGATTTCATCCAGCTTGTGCGAAATGTAAACGCCGGCCATCCCTCCGGCCCGAAGATCGCGCAGGATGCGGAACAGGTTCTCGACTTCCTCCTCGGTCAGCGCCGAGGTCGGCTCGTCGAGGATCAGGTATCGCGCGTTCTTGGACAGCGCCCGCGCGATCTCGACAAGCTGGTTCTTCCCGATGCTCAGGTCCTTGACTTTCGCGTCCGGATCGACTGCGACCCGGTACCGGTCCAGGAGCGCCTTGGCCGCCGCCTTGCTCTCGTACCAGTCGATCACGCCCCACTGTGTTCGTTCGGCGCCAAGAAAGAGATTCTCGGAAACGGCCAGCTCCGGAAACAGATTCAATTCCTGGTGAATGATCGCGACCCCCCGCGCCTCAGCCTCCGCCGGCGCCCGAAACCGCGTCTCGCGGCCGTCCATCAAAATCTGCCCGTCATACTCCGGATAGGGAATGACGCCGCTCAGAATTTTCATCAGGGTGGATTTTCCCGCGCCGTTTTCTCCGCACAGCCCCAGAATCTCCCCGGGCCTGATCGTCAGGCTGACCTCGGACAGCGCCCGGACGCCCGGAAACTCCTTGCTGATGTTCCGCATCTCAAGCATGGGGTGTCGGAAGAGGCCGTTTACATCTGATATTTCGGCCCTGCGTCGACGACGACCGCCTTGTAGTTCGATGCGTCGATCGCCTGCACCGGCGTGAGAATGGTTTTGACGCCTTTGGCGTCCTTGTAGTCGGTGGCCGCAAGATTCGGCGGCGCCTGCCCTGCCGCGACTTTCGCCGCGAGGTCCGCCGCGCCGCGCGCGAGAGAGATTTCGTCCTTGTACACGTCCTGCTGCTGTTTGCCTTCGAGGATGTACTCGACGTTGGCCTTGTCCGCGTCCGCCCCGCTGATGAAAATCTGCCCGGACTTGCCGGCCTTCTCCACCGCCTGGACTGCGCCGCGCGCCATGCCGCTGTTGTTGCAGAGAACGATGCGCGCGTCGGGATACGTCACCAGCGCGTTTTCGACCGTGCTCAGCGCCTGCTCCGTCCCCCACGCGTCGTGGTACTGCTGAACGGCCACCGCCACACCGGCTTTCTGCAGTTCCTCCCGGTTGGCCTTCGTGATCGCCTCCGCCACGCTGTGGCCCTGCTGGCCGCTGCAAAGGATGGCCCTGCCCTTCAGTCCCTTTTGCTTCAGCCACTCCAGCGCGGCCTTGACCTGCACGCGGCCGACCTCGAACGAGTCCTGGCCCGCGTAGAAGTCCAGGGCCGGGTGGTTGATCATCCGGTCGTAGGCGATCACCACGATGCCTTTCTCATGCGCCTTGTCGACAAACACCGCCGCGTTGTCGCTGTTGACCGGCTGGATGACGAGAACCTTCACGCCGCGGGAGATCAGCGTCTCGACATTGAGCGCCTGCTTGTTCTCGTCATTGTCGCAGCTCAAAAACAAAACCTCGGCGCCCATCCTCGCCGCCGTCTCCAGGAAACTGTGCTTGTCCCTCTGGTACCGCTCTTCCTGCTCGGTCGCCAGAATAAATCCGATTTTGACCTTGTGCACCTCCGCCGCCTTCCCGCAGCCCTGGACTGCAAGGCCGATCAAACACAGCCAGATCGCCATCCGTTTCATGAAATATGCCGCCCCCTTTGCGCGTGCCGTTGTATTGGTCGACGAATATGATACAGGTTAATCCATATTCCTCAAATGTCAAACGATAAATTAAGTGTATGGTAGGCTCTCGGTAAATCGCGGCGATAAACATCGGACACGAACGGACACGAACTTGGAACACGAACGAACACGAACTTCATATGGGAAGAATATTTTTTTCGTGTCTGTTCGTGATCGTTCGTGGCCGTTCGTGGCCAATGGGTTCCCCTGTTTATCGATCCATTTCAGTGTATTGCTCATGTGCGCCCTGATCGTGTGCATGTGCGGAGATGCGGGCGCGACCGTCCGGATACAGAGCCTGACGGCGGACCGCGTCTGGGTCCGGCCGGGGGAAACGGCAAGCGTCGCGGTTGCGTTTCAATTCTTCGACTCGTCCCCGTCGGATCCATCGCTCAGTGTTCGGCTCAAGCGCTTTGACGGCGAGATCGTTTTTTCGCAGCAGATGGCGAACCTGCCCGAGACGGCCCACGTTCCCGTGCCGACACCGGACCTGCGGGAGGGCGGGTACCTGATCGAAGCAACCCTCGAGGAAAACGGCGCCGTGACCGATGCCGCCCGCGAGGTCCTGACGGTCGCGCGCAACATCTCGGACGATCTCCGTTATGGATTTTACGCCAACTGGGACAAACCGGGCGCCGACTATGACCGAAAAGCCGGCCTCTTCGCGCGTCTCCACATCAACGCGATCGAATACTACGACTACTTCCCCGCGCACGGCCGGTATGCGCCCACCGCCGCCGTCTATACGTACGAGCCGTTCGGCATCCGGATCCTCGGGGACGATGTCCGCCGCAAGATCGAATCGGCCCGGCGTCGCGGGATCCTTTCGATCGCCTACGTCGCGGCCTACGCGGCGTCCCGCAGCGTCTATGAGCGATACCCGTATCCGATGACGGACGCGGCCGGCACGCCGAGGATTTTCAACGGATCGGTGATGACCGAATCGGAAGCGAAGCGGCGGGGCAAGCCCGTCTGGTTTCATCTGATGGCCATCGACCGGGACTCGAAATGGCGCGCGTACATCATGGACGAATTCCGCCGCGCTCTGGACGACAGCCCCGCCGACATATTCTCTTTCGACGGATTCGAAATCGACTCCTACGGACATGACCGGAACGACCGGTACTACAGCCGGGGAAGCCGTCATAGCGGCCGGCTGCTTTCCGACGTCATCATGGAACTCGTGACCGATGTCCGGGTCATGACGCACGGGATGAAGGACCCGGCGGCGGTATCGTTCAACTGCGTGGACGAATACGGCATCGAATCGATGTACGGCGCCGTCGATTTTCTGTTCATCGAAAATTGGGCGTCGCACAAGAGCCGCCTGGAGGATCTGGTCGACATCTGCTTCCGGCACCGGCGGCCAAACAACCAGCGTGTGATCCTCAAAGTCTATCCGGCTGACATGAAACCGGCGCGAAAATCCTGGCCGGCGGAAAATCTGCGGTATGTCCTCGCCGCCGCCCTCACCGGCGGCGGGTCCGTGATGGTCGCAGGCGAGCCGGCCGAGCGGCGGGGCGAAATGCACGCGCTGAACAGCCTTTACTATCCGGACAACGTCGCCATGTCGAATGAGAATTTTGACATCCTGCGGAATTACAATTTTCTCGACGCCCTCCTGTACCGGATCACGCACGGGTCCAACGTGCGGAATCTCGAGACAGATGTCCGGTTGCCCGGCTGTGTCGTCCGGTCCTTCGATTCGGACGAAGGCTGGATGGCCGTCCAGATCCTCCGCACCGGCGGCAACCGCGATTGGTGCCGCCCCATTGCGCCGCCCGACCCGCTGACCGACACGGAACTCGTCGTTCCAATGCCCGCCGGCAAGCGGCCTCTCCATATATATTATGCCTCCCCGGACTCGGATGAATTCCTGATTCCCCGCCCGGTGGATTGGACACTCAGCGCGGGCCGGGTCAGCGCCTCCGGCGCCCCAAGTGCCGGCCAGGTTCACGCGAGGATACCGAACCTTACTGTGTTCGGAGTCGTCTTGATCCGGTACGAGTAACACGAATCTGGACGCCTTGCCAAACGCCTGATGCCGAACTAAGGTTTGACCGGAGTTAAATACAAAGCGAGGTGATCCTTCATGAAAACTCGTCATCTAATGCTCTTCACCCTCCTGGCGCTCGCCGGCACTTGGGGCGCCGGAGGCGCTGACCCGGCCGCCGCGCAGGAGACGGCCGCCCCGGTCATCTACACCGCCGCGGCGCCCGTTGCAGTCGAGGGGGGATACCTCTTTACCTTCGAATCGAAAGACGCGCACAAGGTCTATCTCGCGGGCGATTTCAACAACTTCGCCGACAACGACAACGGCCGGGTGAATGATCCGGCCTTTGAAATGACGCGGCAGGAAAACGGCGTCTGGACCAAAATCCTGAGCCTCGAGCCCGGTGCGGTCCGTTACAAATACGTCGTGGCGAACGACCAAGGGGAGTGCGCCTGGCAACCGGACCCGTTCGTCACGGAGCGCGACAAGGACGACAACACCGTGCTCGATTTGGCTTCGGTCCGCGCCGCCGGCGCCGCGCCTCTCCCCTCTCCCGAGGACAACGACACCGGGCCGGGCGCGCCGAAGGCCGTGGCGGGAGGATTTCTTTTCACGTTCGAGTCCGCGGATGCGCACAAGGTGTATCTGGCCGGCGACTTCAACAACTGGGCCAACAACGACAACGGCCGGGTAAGCGACCCGGCCTGCGAGATGGAGCGCGGCGGTGACGGCGTGTGGCGGAAGGTATTGCCGCTGAATCCCGGCGAGGTCCATTATAAATTTGTGGCGGCGAATGCCGAAGGGGAGTGTTCGTGGCATCCCGATCTGCATGTGTCCGGCCGGGACAAGGACGACAACACGATGGCGACGTTGCGCGATCGTCGTCCGGCGGTTGCCGCGTCCGCACCGCGACCGGTCGAGGGTGGATACCTGTTCACGTTCGAATCGAAAGACGCGCAGAAGGTGTATCTCGCGGGCGATTTCAACAACTTCGCCAATAACGACAACGGCCGCGTGACGGACCCCTCGTTCGAAATGGAACGCGGGGAAGACGGAATCTGGAAAAAAATCGTCGCGCTGACGCCCGGCGCGCATGCGTACAAGTTCGTGGTCGAAAACGACAAGGGCGAACACGCGTGGCATCCGGACCCTCAAGTCTCCAGCAAGGACAAGGATGACAATACGGTTTTTGAGTTCTGAGGGCAGTGACTCATTTGATTTTATATAAACCCATCTGGTAGAGTAGTCCTGTATCCACAGTAGTGTTTCGTTTCAGCTCGGCGCATGGAGAGGGTAATCACTGGGGAGGGCAGGGTTACCGATGGGATACGTGTGGCGATTATCATTTCGTTTAAGGCTTTGCCTGCAGAGCCTTCTGGCCGGCCTTGTGTGGGTTGTCCTCTGTCCGGTTGCCGCCCACGCTGCGATCACTCAGTTCGGATGGACCGGCCTGTACGACAACTGGGGGACGGATTCCCTTTGGGTTGACCAGGGCAACGGCGATTACTTCAATATTGTCCATGTGCCAAGGGATCTGCCGGACACCGAGTATTTCAAATTTCGTGTGAATTTCGGCGCAGGTCTGCAATGGCGCGGGAACGGCGGCTCGATCAATAAGAATCAAAGCTCATCCGAAGGAAATCCGGATTTCGACGTGCCTACCGATAATCCACCCAATGATAATATCCTGATTCAATTGACCGACAGCGGCTACTATTACTTGTACTCGGACGATGACGGGGCCGACGGAGTCGTTCGCGTTGGCGCGGGGCAGGTTCGCACAGATGGGAACAAATGGAATGCGTCATCGGTTGAGATGTGGAAGGAATGGCCCGCCAAATCCGTCCTCGGCATGGACGACCGCAACGGCGAGGCCGCCGACACGTTGCACGTCTACTGGGACACGACCTTTCTGTACATCGGTTACGATGGATTCGCGGCCGGCTCGCAGGACCTGTTTGTCGCCATCGATGTCGGATCGACTTCGGGGGAAACGGAGTTTTCCGACGACTGGGATGGCGGATATCATTTCCTTCCCTTCAAGGCCGACTACCTGCTGACCGTCGAGGGCGGAGACTACAAATCGGTGCGAAACGCCGTCGACACCCAGTGGAACAATCCGGGAGACAGCAGCATCAAGGGCGGCACGATCGGGGCGGCGGCCGGGACGACCTTCAGCGAGTTCCGCATCCGCTGGAGCAATCTCGGCGGGTTTCCGAGGACGCTCGGCATCCTCGCCTACCAGAAATGGGACGCGACGCGGAACATCTCGCACTCCTTTCCGACCCAGAACCCCGCGACCTACACCGAGGTCGGCGACACGCTGGCCTATTACTATTACTGGGAAAATCCCGGTCCCGACACGAATCCCCGGAACGATTCCCAGGTTCGCCGCGGCACGGTCAAGATCAACGAGGTGCTCTGGAACTCGGCCGTCGCCGCCGAGCAGTACGTGGAGCTTTACAATCCCCGCGCCTATGTCCTCGACATCTCCAATTACACGCTCAAAGATCCCGTCACCAACAACTCGTACAGCTTTCCGTCCAACACTCTTTTGCAGCCGGGTAAGTTTGTCGTATTTCATCCCGCGACCGGCACGAACTACACCGACAGTTTCGGTGTCCGGCATTTCTATTCGGCCACGGCCTGGGACATCGGCGGCGCCGGCGGGTCCGACGACAGCGGCGCGCTCGAATTGTACCGGGGAAGCCAGCTCGGATCTGACACGCTGATCGATTTCGTGACGTGGAGCAACAACGGCTCGATCGGCAGCACGCTATGGGACGACACCGCCGTGACCGCCGGGATATGGCGTGCGGGCGTGGCGATCGACGTGCAGACGACGAGCGGCAACACCGACAGCCCCCTCATCCGGAAAACCGACGGCCTCGATTCCGACGGCGCCGCATCCGCCGAATGGCAGCAGATCGAACTCACGTTTCTGCCTGGCATCACCAACGCCGCCCGCGGCGGGCCGACGTCGATCACGTCGGTCGCGTTCAAGGACTCGGATTTCTCGACGGACCGCAACGTCTTTCTCGCGGGCGACACGGTCTACGTCCTGGTCACGGCGACGAACATCAACACGAGCAACACCGAGGCCGTGGTCGTCGAAATCGACGGGTCGGGCAATCTGGACCTTGTGGCGTACGAAAACGGCACCAATTCAAGTTCGTTTCGCGGGATTCTGCGCACGCTCTTGGGCTCATCGACGACGTACGCGAGCGCCGAGGACTCCGCGCGCCTCCCGTCGGTTGGCGGAATCACCGCGCGGACGAAAATCGACACGACCAAATCCGATTCGGTCATGATCGACACCTATCCCTACCTGACCCGGTCCACCTACAGCCACAAAAACAAGGAACTGTTCCTGTATTTCTCGCGGCCCATCGACACGAGCACCGTCGACGTCTCGCGCTGCACCGTCCAGGCGAACGCCGACGGCAGCGGCAACCTCCAGAACCTCTCCGGCGCGTCGGTCAAAAACGCCGGCGACTCCAACGGCGTCACGCTCGTCCTCACGACCGCCCAGCGAAACACCATCGCCCTCTGGGAGGACAGCACGCTCTTTGTCGCCGCTGATTCCGGCGCGGCCTTCGGCACCAGTTCCCTGCCGGCCGGTCTTCTAGCCGCCCCGGCCGCCCGCGCGCTCGATTCGTACGTCACCGGCTACGACACCGCCGTCAAGATCAACGAGGTCTACCCGCAGGCCGGGTCCTACGCCGACAGCGCCTTCATTGAACTCTTTTTTCTCAACAACACCGAGTTCGGCTGGATCGACCTTCGGAACTGGTACGTCGCCGAACGCGCCGACACCCGGGACTTTTTCATTTCGCCCTCGATCAACATGGGTCCGGGCGACTTCGTGACGATCTACCGCGACACCGCGCCGAACAACATCAACCTCTCAGCCGGCGTCGCCGACAGCGGCATTTATTATTCCGGCAGCAACTTTTTCGTCCAGACGAATTTCAATCAGGTCGCTCTCTACAACAACCGCACCACGCAGGATTCACGCACCATCGTCGATTATTTCGCGTGGCACCGGTCCGACACCGCCGGCGAAACCATGCCCGAGATGATCCACGCCATCGACACCGGCATCTGGACCGCTTACGATTCCTTCTCCTACACCGCCGCCAGCGACGTCTCGGGCAGCCAAAAATCCATGATGCTGACGGACAACGGCGTCGACAGCAACTCCACGACCAACTGGACCGAGAACAACTACACGCCCGGCCGCACCAACCGCGTCAACGACGCGCCGACCGTCGCGGCCACCGACATCATCCAGACTCTCGGCTCCCCGGCCTTCGTTCCCGGCGACACGTACCGCATCCGCGTCAAATACACGGACGCCAACGGCGGCGCCTCCATCCAGCGGTTTGACCTGCGCATCACCAACGGTGCCGACACCATCTGGGTTTATTCTGTCCGCGGTGACACCGCCATCGGAGTGTCCGGCGACACCTACCTGAGCGACTCGGTCACCCTCGACACCTCCATCAGCGGCAACGACGTGACGTGTACTTGGAAACTCGCGTTCGGCTGGAATTTCGCGAACGCGACCAATTATCTCATCGGCGCCCGCGCCACCGACACCTACGTCGACACGGGCACATGGACCGATTCCACCATTTCCTGGACTTATTCCAACGTTCTGACCCTTTCCGGCACGCTGACCGGCGCCGGCGTCACGAACGGCGCGGTCGACACCGACCGATGGTTCCAGGCCGGCCAGTCGGTGACGTGGGCGGGTCTGACCGTCTACATGAAAAACACGACGGTCAGCCCCAAAACGTATTTCTGCACTTTTACGGTCGCCGACGACAGCGACGCCACCGACACCCAGACCGACTCGTTCGTGCTCAACCTGAACAAATTCGTCTCGACGGTGACCGACACCAGCGAAACGGTGGTCGTCAAGCTCGTGAATGTTCCCTCGCCCGGCACATTTGACACCACGACGATCCGGTATTCCCAGACCTTCCGGGTCGACGACACCGTGCCAACCATGATCGTCCGGGACGACACCTACGTCTTCAAGGCCGACACCTTCACGCGCGCGCCGGCGATCAAGATCGATTTTTATAACGGCGACTCCGTGTCCCTGCTCGACACCGCCCAGGTTCAGGTCGGCGGCGCATGGTATGATGTTTTCACCACCGACGCCGACAGCCGCGTCGGGGACTGGTTTTTGTCCGGCCCGGCCTTTGCCGCGCTCGACACCGTCAACGTCAACGCCGTCGCTGTCCGGCTCTACGACCAGGCCGGCTGGTCGGTGACCCGCTATATCCACATCTACTACGAGCCGATCACCATCAACGGCAGCGTCTCCGACTGGCAGGGCGACGAGAAGATGCAGGTGGACTCGAACGAGAATATCTGGTTCATGCTCGCTTGGGATGACACCTGCCTGTACCTTGCCTATCAGCCGAAGGACATCAACACCTCCAACAGCGGAGATTTCTTCGTCTACATGGACATCATGCCCGAAAGCGGCATCAACACGAGCATCGACTGGGGTGGCGGCGGCATCCATAACCTCCCGACCGACACCGGCGCCAAGTGGGATGCCTCGTTCTGCATCGAGGATTCCGCCAGCACACCGGGCATCGAGTTCCAGCAGGTGCTGAACAACTCAAGCTGGCGCCTGATGCTCAACAGAAACGATATCGATACATCGGCAGGGTGGGGACGTGTCATCGGTACGGCCGGCGTCCCATACACCGAAGTCCGGATTCCCTGGATGTATCTCACCAACAACAAAAAACGCCCGGACACGTTCAACATCGTCGCGTTCCAGCAGTATGAATCCGAATCCAACATCTGGACGTCGTATCCGGCCGCCAACCCCGGCGGCGGATCGGAGGCCGATCTGACGTATTTCTACCAGTTCCTGGACGCCTCCGACACATTCGTTCCCAATTCCCTCTTCAAGACCCTCGTCAACATCGACGCCGGCCTGGCCGACTGGCCCGACACCACCATCCTGCCGGCGTACGGCGTTCGCGATTACCGGCTCTGGTGGGACCCGACGTTCCTCTTTGCGGCCGTCAGCCGCGGCAGCGCCTTTCCGACCACCGCCGCCAACGACGTGATCCAGATTTATATCGACACCGGTCACGTGACCAATTTCGGCGCTGAAACCACGGTAAGCTGGAGCGGTGTCCACAATCTTCCCTCGGGCATGCGGCCCGACTATGTGTTCCTCTACGCCCCCAACAACGGCGGCGGCGCGGATTACACCGACCTTCGCAAGTGGCGCGCCTCCGATTCGGCCTGGGTGGGCGGCCAGACTTGGAACGGCGCCGTGTCCAAAAACAACGGCGGCGGACTCGCCGAAATCAGCATCCCCTGGAAAGACCTCGGCGACACGCCGGAAGCGCCGATCACACAGGCTAAATTTCTTCTCTACACCAACCAGGGCGACAACGGCAACGTCCAAGCCTCCGCCCCCAATTCCAACGCCGTCGACAGCGCTCCGGTCTCGTTCACGTCCTACATCTATTACGATTCGCTGACACCCGCGCCAACCACCCCGAATGCGGCAGGCTATCTCCGAAGCTCCGCTGCGTTCCGGGACGCCGGCGAAACGAAGGTCAAGGCCTTCACGCCGTTCATCGACGGCGCCAAGGATCCGGGGTGGGGATCGACCGCCGATACGACCGGCCTCGGCGCCCAGCGGCCCAACGGCGTCGTCCCCGACGTCGGCGAGGACGACTTCACCTTTGACGACACCGGTCTCGCCCGCGGACTCTACATCACCAACGACATCAGCAACCTCTACCTCGGCTGGGAGGCGATGGGCCGGCACTACGACAAGGAAAACGGCGTGTCGGAGCCGGGACACTACGAGTTTATTTTCTTCACCGACACCAACCCGGCGGGCACATCCGGCGATCCGTGGAAAACGGGGGTCTCGCCGGCCACGCGGGTCTACAAATACAGCGCCGATTTCTGGGCCAACGCATGGATGGGATACCAGGCCCAGGATTACGGGGGCATGACGCTCTACAAAAGCAGGGACACGGACTGGACCTCCACCGGCATGACCGGCGGGACGGATTTCAAGGTTTCGGAATCCAACCGCTGGGGCGAGCTGAAGGTTTCCCTGACCACCCTCGGCCTCAAAGCCGGCGATACGGTCGGGATCGTTCACATCGCCCGGCACGCCAGCCCCAAACCGGGCATCTCCGACATTACGCCCTTTCAGGGCAACGCCGTCAGCACCTGGAGCGACACCTTCGCGCGCATCGACGCCACGCTCGCCAAACGGTACGTCATCCAGTCCACCAGCAATTCCAACGTCTACCACCGTCCGGCGGACCAGCCGGTCGCAGGCAAGGAGACGATGCGAAGCCCGGTGACGCCCGTCAAATCCCAGTCCATCACCATCACCGCGGGCGCCTCGCCCATAGGGAATTTCAATAACCTGTTTGTCGTCTATTCCAAGGATACCTGGGCGACGTCGGACAGCGTCGCGATGGCCTCGGCCTACACGAACGGCGCGGACGAATTTTTCGAAGGCGTCATTCCCGCGTCGTTCGCCAAGGGGGACAGCGTGCGGTATTACATTCAGATCAGCGAGGCCCAGAACAATTACGTGTACGGCGACAACGCGAGTTCCACCGTCACCCTGTCCAAGACGGCGGCGCAGGACAGCGCCTTCGTCTTCTCGGTGATCAACGCCGTCCCGACCGCCCTCGATTCGGTGACGCTCACGCCCCTGACGCCTCTGAACAGCTCGAGCCTCAATGCGTCCTGCACCGGTTCCGTCGATGCGGACGGCGACACGATTTTCTATCAGTTCGAATGGTACCAGAATCACAGCGCGGTCGCCGGGCTCGTTTTCGTCGACAGCGTTCCGCCCTATACCGATACCCTCAGCGCCGACAGCACGGCACAGGGGGACGTCTGGTACTGTCGGGTGAGCGTGGGGGACGGGCGGGAGACGTCGGCCGTGACGCAGAGCAACGCGGTCAATCTCGGCGCGTTCACGGATTGGACCGGGACCGCGCCCGCCGAGATCAACACCGCCCGCGTGACCGACAGCGAATGGATATGGCTGGACAAGTCGAACGAGGAGCGCGCGGTCGTCACCCACTCGGACCATTTCGACTTCAAGGAGTGCCGGCTGAAAATGGATACCGAGAACCTCTATTTCCGCGTGTCCCTGCGGAAACTCACCGTCGCCAACTATCCGAACATCGCCATCGCCATCGATACCGACGGCGCGTCCGGGTCCGGGAACGCCACGATCGGGGATGAGAGCCAGACCTCCTTCGGGGACAGCTACGTCGCCCCGGCCCTCGCGGCGGAAGTCCAGCTTGTGGTGCATACCCACGTGTCGGACAGCGCGATTCTGGAGATTCAAACCGCCGCCGGGTGGACGGACACGACCGCCGGCATCGAGATGGACACGGCGGCCTACGTGATCGAAGGCAAAGTTTCGCGATCGGCCATTGGGCTTGTCGGGTCCGATACGATCCAGATCGCCATCGCGTCGTTCAAGAACCGCGTCGGAAAGGCGTCGGCCATCAACTCGACCGTTGAATTCGGCGCCTACGACGCGCTCGATGCCGTCTCGATTCCCGCCCGCGACGGGACCGCCTCGTTCACCAACGACGCCGCCCGGTCGATCTCGGCCGACCAGGAGGACCTGTCGGACGGCGACATCGATTTCTGGGTTCAGCTTCGTTACACCTCTGCGGGCCTCCTGGCCAACCTCAAACCCAATACCTGCACCGGCCCGTTCCCCAGGAGCGGTGACACCACGGACGTGCTCGCGCCCACGCTTCGCTGGACCCGGACGACCGATTCCGATGCGGACGACACCGTCACCTCCTATCTGGTCGAGCTCGGCACCGACACGAACCTGGACGGCGTCATCCGGTACCGCGTGAACGTCTCCGGCAACGACACCAGCTACACGATCCCGGCCGACATGCCGACCAACACCATCTATTACTGGCGCGTCCGCGCCCGCGACCGGACCGGCACGCTGTCCGACACGGTGCTCTGGAATTTCCGGACGACCAAACCGACCATCACCGTCAACCGTCCGCAGGACATCAACAACAAGAACAACATGAACCGGTATCAGGACAAGGAATCGGCGGATTCGGCCATCTACTGGCAGTGGGCGCCGGCCACGCATTCCAACACGTGGGTCATCCAGAATTACGCGATCGAAATCTCGCACGATTCGAATTTCGTCGAAGTCGTCCTCGTCGATACCCTCATCGGCACTGCGGCCGCCGGGTGCACCACGAACTACACGATCCGGTCGGATTCCGGCGCCGTGCTCGTTCGCGGGAGGACCTACTACGCCCGCATCCGCGCGGGCGACACCGCAGCGACACAGAACTGGAGTCCCAACAGCCCGCCGAGCGACGGGATCTACTACAGCATGCGAAACGTCAACGGCGATTCGAGCGACTGGGCGCCGAATCTCGGCCTGTCCAACAGCCGCGAGACGTACATCCTGACCAAGTACGAAGCCGCCTGGCGCGACAGTCAGAGCGATCACCGGAACGACAACGCGTCCAAGGAACCGTACCTCGACCTCGACCAGGTCCGGTTCGCGATGGATCCCTATAATCTGTATCTCTTCATGAAATTTTTCCGCTGGGAAGACGGCACGCCGTACATTCAGGTGGCGCTCGATATCGGGTCGCTGTCCAGCGAACGGGCCTTTCTCGGAAGGAACATCTACGCCGAGGACGGGTTCGTGAATTCGTCCGTGCCCTGGGAATATCTGATCAGCGCCCGGACCGGCAACGACGACGTCACGATCTACAACGAGAACTTCACCATCGTCGGCGAAGGCCGCTACACCGAAAACGCCCAGGACAGCTTCGTCGAAATCTGCGTGCCCCTGAGCCTCATCGGCGGCGCCGCCGAGTACACGTCGGACACCGTCCGCATCACGCCGACCGTGTTCTGGAACGACAACGGCGGCATCGGCCAGTTCGGCGCCAACAACGCCAACTTCGTCGACGTCGTCACCCATCGCCTGTCCACTTGGAATGACGTCCAGGACCAGTCGGTCGACGCGTGGCTCGCGGTCGGCGTCGATTCCTCCACCCGCCTTTCCGGCGTTAAACTCGACACCGCGGCGTTCGGCGCCGCGCCCTTGAACCCGAGCCGCACCACCCATTTCGGGAAAATGCGGGACATCCAGATTTACAACCTCTGGATCAGCCGCTGGTGGGACGGCCGGAAGGACAACCAGCGAACCGGCGCTTCCAGCACCAGCAAGTACGACATCAACGGCGACCTGCAGGGATTGATCGACTACATCAAGGACGGCTATTTCAACTGGTTCGGCATTACCCACATCAATTTCAGCCCCGCGCTCGATTTCGGAAGCAACACCGGCTGGGGATACGACCCGAAAAATCAGTACGCGGTCGACTGGTCCTACGCCAACCCCACCACGTGGGGCACCTACAAGGGCTTTGACGAATACGTGCGCACGATCAAGGAGGCCAAACGCCACAATCTTGGATGCGGCCAGGACTGGATCACGCCCCATTCCGGCGGGTCCAGTACGTTTCTCGTGACTCAAAATTCTGGAAATTACCTCAAGGCCGATGGAACGACCTTCCCGATGTTCGGCGACGCCATACTGCCGGGTGTCGCGGAATCCCGCCAGTATTTTTCCGATCATGCCCGGTTCCTGTACGCGTTGGGCATGGATTTCCTCCGGGTCGACAACGCGAAATTTACGGCGGACGCGTCTCCTCCCGAACGCGGGCTTCCCTTCTACGCGTACTGGGGCAACAAATTGAAGGACTACGCGCCGGATCTCTACAGTTTCGGCGAGGCTCCGTCCGGAGCTGATGTCCAAAGCGCCTACTGCGGCGACGGCAACCGCCTGATCGGGATGATCCATATGGGCGGGTTTGATGAACGGCTCAAAGGGTGGGCGACGGCTGAATGGACCGGCAGCGGCAACACCAGTGACGACCTCAAGAGCCGATGGGAGAGTGATTACGGCACGCTGAACGCGAACGGCACGCCGGTGATGACGATCTATTATGAAAACCATGACCACGACCGGGCCTACCATTACACGGGCGAAGGGCACACCTGGTCGAAATCGATCGGCGCCTTGCTGATGATCATGTATTGGGAGGGCAGTATGCCGGGTGTGCCCTATATTTTCTACGGCGACGAACTGGTGATGATGGGCAAACGAGGTCTGACCTACCCCGACTGGCAGTCGACCGGCGAATTATCAGCTTTCGGCACGACCCGCCGGTTTCCCTGGAATCACGAAGGCAGCGTGGTCGGGCAGATCGTTCATGACGGTTCGGTGGGCGACATCCAGGCCAGCGCCGCCTCGGCCCAGCGTGCCCGGCAGATTTTTCCGGCGTTCCGATATGATCAGAAGGATCAATACTGGTCGTACAGTGAGAACGGCAAGGCCATGGCCTTCATCCGGGGCCGGACGACCACCGAGGAAGTTCTGGTGCTGATGAACGCCAGTCAGTCCGGCGCCCGCACCTTCGGGTCGGGTGGGATCGCCATTGGGGCGCTGCAGGCCAACAAAACCTACAAGGACTGGTTCTCCGGCGGCACCGCGACGACCGACGGTTCCGGAAATCTGAGCAGCGCGTTCAGCGTCGGAAACAGCACGGCGGCCTATCTCAAGGTCAACAGTTTCGGCAAAACCCGCGCGCAGATCACGGTCCAGATCAACGGCGTGAACCAGAACGACGCGGTCGTCTCCATCGATGACAAGGCCGTCTGGACCCGGGAAAGCAAAAATTCCGGCACCACCGACTGGATCGTCGACATCGTGACCTCTTCCGGCGGCACCACCCAGCGCCGGATGAACATCTGGAAAGCGCCCTACGAGTACCGGGCGCTCTGGAATTTCACGGACGGCGTCGACGTCGTCTCCACCATCGATCTTGCGACCGACCCCGCCGGCTACGTCGACAACACGCCGCCCCAGCCGCCGTCCGGACTCATGGCGGTCGCGCGCGACCGCGCGGTGGAACTGGAATGGCCCGACAATCCATCCTCGGACACGGTCGAATCGTATTACATCTATCGTTCCAAAACCCAGAACGACGCAAGTCCCCCGCTCTACATCGAAGTCATCCGGTCGACGTTTTTCGACAACGATTTCGACTACAAGCTCGTCAACGGCGATACCTACTATTACAAAATCAAGGCGCTCGACCGCAACGGCAACCTCAGCGGGTTTTCCAACGAGGCGATGGCGACGCCGGGCACCGTCAAGGTCACGTTCCAGACGGATGTGACGAGCGCGCCGGGAGGCATCAACACGAGCAGCATCACCAAAATGTACGTGGCGGGAAATCCGGCCGTCCTGGGCAAATTCGATTTCAACAACAATTCGGCCATCCGCTACGACGCCGGCTTCTTGCCGGTGCAGATGACCTTGAAAGGCCGCGGCATCTATGAGGCGGCGGTGAACCTCGATCCGACGTTGAGCTGTAATTACATCTTCATTGCTGAAATCAACTCGGGCGGATGCAATCCCACTTCCCTGGCGGGAGCGCAAAACGACGGAGACTGTTTTGTCGATTACAACGCGGCCGGTCCGGGCGCGCACTGGAATTCCTATACCTATGAGCCGTGCCGGCAATTCCTGGTTCCCAACACGCCGGACCACACGTTCGCCGTGGTCAACCGGTTCAACGTCGTGGGCGACCAGGCGCCCCAAGCCCCGCAGGGCCTGTCGGCCGTCCCCCGCGACGGCGCCATCCGGCTGGGATGGTCGTTCAATTTGGAGGCCGACATCAGCCACTATGAAATCCACCGAAGCACCGACGGCGTCACGTTCACCTCACTGACCGGCGTGGGCAAGGACGTCATCTCGTACACCGACGGCGGCCTGACCAACGGAACGCTGTATTATTACAAGATGAAGGCTGTGGACATCAACAAGAATTTCAGTTCCCTGCCCACCGATTCGGTATCGGCCCGTCCGACGACCAACACGGACGACACGGCGCCCGCCAAACCGGCCGGCGTCATCGGCGAAAATGGCGGGCTGAACAGCGTCGTCGTCAAATGGGACTACAGCACCGAGGCCGACCTTGCCGGTTATAACGTCTACCGCAGCGCCACGCCGAACTTCAATCTCACCTCCGACAAAAAACTGAACGCGTCCCTCATCAGCCCGTCCTTTTCGCCCTTCTGGAACGACAGCACGGCGCAGACCAACACGCAGTACTATTACGCCGTGTCGGCCGTGGACGATTTCCAGAACGAGTCGGACAGCTCAACGGTCCTGTCGGCCAAGCTCGCCCGGTTGACATTTACCGTGGATGTCGGGACCATCACTACGTTCGGGAATGTGAAGATCCTCTCGAACGACGCCTATATCACATGGAGCGGAAAAGCCATGCTTGATTCCGGACTGTACACCTGGACCTACACGACCGACATGCTGACCGGATTCAACCTGCAGTACCGCTATTTCGCGGCGGACACGCAGGAGAAGGACTTCACGACGTCGTCCCGGAACCGGGAAGTCACCGTGCCCTCCGTGGCCTCGAAAACATTTTTCGACGACTGGCAGGAAGACCCGGACGTGGTGTCGAACCTGAAGAGCGAGCCTGACTCGGGCGCCGCGTGGCTGTTCTGGGACGCCAACACCAAGGACCAGGACCTGATCGGATACAACGTCTATCAGCTCCAAACGTCCGGCGCGTTCACCAAAGTCAATTCGGCGATCCTGGCCAACACCAACTACCATGTGACCGGCCTCACCAACGGCACCAGCTATTCCTTCGCCGTCCGCTCCGTCGATACCGGCGCCCTGGTGCTCGAAAGCCCCAACTCCAACGTCGTCAACGTCACCCCGGGAGGATACGTGTATGTCGATTTCAGGAATTGAGAGAAGACAGAAGACAGGAGACAGAAGACAGAAGGTTCCATGCTTTTTTTTCTCACTTCTGTATTCCGTATTCTGTATCCTGTCTTCTCTCAGCCCCGCGCAAGCGGCCGATACCTACGCCTCCGACACCTGGGCCCAGGTCCCGCGGTACATCGCCGTCCACCCGGGCACGCAGACCTCCGTCTGGTCGGACGTCAGCCGCGCGTCCATCACCAACGGCCTTCAGACCATGACGGCGGTCGGCGACGGCACGTACCAGGCGATCATCCAACTGACGCCGAAGGCGACCTACAATTTCCTTTTCTTTGCCAAGACCGGTCCCAGCGCGCCGGCGGGATTGCAGCCGAACACGACGTACTATGACGTGATTCCCACCGGCGGCGCCATTCAGAGCGGGACCCAGCCGCTCAAGGTCGATTCGACGTCGGCGCCGGCCGTTCGATACGGGACGGTCGGGACGAGCAACGACGCCCGGCGGCTCATCACGGTGCCGCAGGATTTGGATCCCGGCGATACGTTCTATGTCTACGCCAATTTCGGCGAGCGGCCCATCACCATCACCAATTTCGACGCCATGGCGGTCGACACGACCACCGTCCGGCTGACGTGGGGCGCGCCGTACGGGAGCTGGGGCACGGGCGGCGAGAGTTTCAAGGCGGCGGACGTGATCGCGGGGGGACTCTTCCGCGTCTATCGCAACACAACGGGCAGCACGACCTCTTACACGCTGGTCAAGGAGGTCGATGGATCCGCGACCAATTACACGGACGCGGGATTGTCGGCCAATACGACGTACTACTACGTCCTGGTCGCGGTCGACGCCTACAAGGGCCTGACGTCCGGCACGGTCAACGATTCACCCTTCCTGCGCCTGATGTCCGACACCACGCCGCAGGACACGGCCGTGCCCCGCGCGCCGGTGCGGGTCCGGTTCAAGGTCCACCATTTCGATTGGAACTACGTCCAGTCTCACGGACAGGTCGTGTACATGACGCGGGAGGACGCGCCCGACCCGATTTTCGCGCGCCGGGTGATGGGCGTGATCCGGAGAGTTGATTTGTGATTAAAATACTTGTTTTGTCGCTCCTCGTCCTGGGTTTGACTTTTCCCTGCCCTTCCGACGCCCGCGACACCGACGTGGCCGACTCGTGGTGGACGGTCGCTCGGGGCGTGGGCGGGGTCTTCACGGACACGCAAGGGGCCTGGCGGGAGTACGCGATGACGGACACGGACGTGAACGGACGCAATTACATTGACCTGTGGCTGGTGCCGAATTCGGTGGTGACCTTCAAGGCACTGTTTCTGCAGCTTGGCGACACGAAATTCGAGCCCGATTTTGCCACCGCCACCGGTCGGCGAACCTTCACGATCCCGACGGTCAATACCACCGTTGACATGAACTGGGCCGACACGCCGGATGCGCCGACGGGTCTCACGGCCTATTCGGACACCGGGCAGGTGACGCTGACGTGGTCCGCCGGGTCGTCCGACCGCAATCACGACGTGCGGTACGGGGGCGGATACTGGATCTATTACGACACCGGCCCCGCGTTCGACACGTGGCTGTTGTTCCGGAAGGACACCATTGCCGTCACGACCACCACCTGCACGAATCTGACCAACGATTCCGTCTATTTTTTCCATGTCCGCGCAGTCGATGCGTATTTTGACACGGGACCGCTGCTCTCGCCGCTCCCGGGTCCCTCCGGGGAATCGGTGACGGTGAGGCCGGGTGTGCGGACCAACGTGCAGTTCCGGGTTTTCCTGGGCCGGCCGAACGACAGCGTCGTCTATGTAGGATTTGACACTGGGGGGGGATGGTCGGAACGGCAGTTGTACCGGGAGAATGCCGACAGCCACTGGTGGAGCGACACGATCGCGCTCAACCGCGGGTTTGACCTGGCGTTCAAGTTTGTGGTGGTCGACACGGCCGCGAACAAGACGTTCGAGTTTCCAGTGAGCGGCGGGCGCAAGCACCTGTTTCTCTTTCCGTCCCGGGCGGGCGTGACGGCGGTGAAGGCGAAGGGGAGCTGGGACTGGGGTGCGCCGGCGACGATGAAACAGAATCCGGACAGTTACTGGCGCGCGGACGTGAACATAGCGAACGCGGGGGTGTATGAGTATGGATTCGAAGTGAACGGTGGGACATGGGAAACGGACGTGTACAATCCCTACATGAAAGGCGCGAATTCGGTGATTGGGATCGACGCGACGCCAAACGCCAGCACGATGCGGCGACTCGTGGTGCCGGAGACGACGGTGACGGCGGTGGTGTCGGCCAATTGGGAGGACACGCCGTACGCGCCGACCGATTTTCTGGCGATGCCGAACACCAACAGCACGGTGCTGATCACGTGGTCGAAGGTGTCGCAGGTGGAGGACATCGATTCGTACCGGATCGAGTATTCGGAAAACCCGGGGGACACCAACAGTTGGATCACGCTGGTGACGGTCCACTCCGACAGTTCGACCTACATCCATCAAAACATCATCGTGGGCGACACGTACTATTACCGGATTTATTCGATCGACCTGTCGCAGAAATCCAGCGACTGGAAGAATTTCGCGTCGACGACAGTCACGAACGCAAAAGAGGCGATGTTTCTGATCCGCAAGCAGGAACAGGAGCCGTCTGGCCGGCAGCGGCAGACGGAGATGGCGCGAAAAGGGGAGAAGAGGAAGCAGAAAGCCCGCCCGTAGGTCCGAACGTGTGAATAAATCCCTTATCCACGAAGGAGCACGAAGGGGCACGAAGAAACATTTAGATAACATATTGAATATCTTGATTCGCTTTCGTGTCAGCTTCGTGTCCCTTCGTGGATAAAAAGTGGTTTATTCAATTTTTTCACACGTTCTCCGTGATTGGGTCATTTTCGAAAACGCTTTGAAAAAACGTATTGACATTCAATAGGGTTACAGATACACGGGAGAGGTTTCTCACGCACAAAGGACGGGAAATCAACGGGTATGTTTTATTGCACGGCTTTGGGTCGTTTAAGCATATTTTTTTTGCTTCGCGGGCCTGTCGTGTGGTATAAATACTGGTTGAATAGCTTTTCGACCTAATTACAAAAAGTATTAGAAAGAGTAACCGCAGAAGCGATTGCGAGGGGCAAAATAGAGGGTAAATTGTGGAGGGACAATTTATCCATGGGTTTGTCAGCCGCTGTCCGGATCCGCAGCAGGATACGTGCCTGCGGGTCTGTGCTTGTCCTTATAGTCTGCGCAAGTATCACGCCCGACTGCCATGCCGCACAGGATGGATGGCTGTATGTGTGGGGGTCTGTTAAAGCGTCGGCGGACCGGCAGCAGGACTTGGGAAAACTCGGTTACACCGAACGGCGTTATTATCCGCTCAGCAATCTTTCCTGGGTGGCGCCCGCCACCGACACCGCGATTGCGCCGGACTCACGGTTCGCGCCCAATACGATCGGCGGCGCATTCAGCAAGACGCCGACCGACCCGCAGTTTACGAACCAGCTTTCCGCAGATGACCTTCCTTTGAGATATGTCAATCTCCCAGATGCGTGGGAATATCACACCGGCTCGACCGATGTTCGGATCGGCGTGCTGGACTCGGGGATCGATACCACGCATCAGGATCTGGACGGAAATCTCGCGGAGGCCGTGTCGTTTGTGACCGGCGACTCGAATCCCGGAGACAAACATGGGCACGGGACCTACGTGTCGTCGATCATCGCGGCGGAGGCGAACAACGGGATCGGGATTGCGGGCGTTTGCTGGACATGCAAGATCGTTTCTGTGAAGGTGCTGAACGACAACGGTATTTTTGTCGCAGGGGATCTGATCGAAGCGCTCCGGTGGACGGCGATGAACAATGTGCGGATCATCAACATGAGCATCGGGTTTTTCGGGACATCCGAACCCAGTTCTCTGGTGAAAGACGCCATCCAATTCGCTTACGATCAGGGCATTCTCCTCGTGGCTGCTTCGGGAAATGACTACCGCAATTCTGTTTCGTATCCCGCCCGGTACAACGATCAGGTGATCGCCGTCGGCGCAATCGATCCGACCTCCGGCGCAAAAGCCGATTTTTCCAATTACGAGAAGGATGTCCTGGACCTCACAGCGCCGGGCGTCGGCATTTACAGCGACACGTATGGCGGGAACGTGCAGCCGTTTGTCTTTCCGGACCCCGCGGGCGGCAACTGTTTCGGATGCGGTACGTCGTTTGCTTCCCCGATCGTGGCCGGCGTGGCGGGACTGGTGTGGAGCGAGAATCCGGGGCTGTCGCGGGATGAGGTCCGGGACCGGCTGTACAGCACGGCCAAAGATTTGAACACCCCAGGCAAGGATGAACTGACCGGCGAAGGGTGCGTCGACGCGGCGGCGGCGTTGCGCGTGGCGGCGTTTCAAGTCAGCGCCGGAAAAGACGTGATCGGCTATCCGAATCCGTACCGCCCACGCCAGGGCGGGTCCGTTACGATCCGGCCGCCGCAGGATGTGGGCGCGTTCACCGTCCGGCTGTATAGCCTCGACGGGCGTTTGCTTCGGACAATCAATGGGACAAACGAAGTCCAGTGGGACGGAAAAACCGCCGGGGGCCAGACCGTGGCCGCCGGCGTTTATTTGTTTCAGGCGTCGGCAAACAATCTACGGGATGAGGGCAGGATTACGGTGATCGATTGGTAACTTGGTAATAAATATTAATGCCGGTTCGATTCCGGAGGTTCGGATAACAGAGGGATAACAGAGAGATTCAACTGAGAACCATTCGGTTCTGAGCGGAGCAGGAGTGTCCTGCTTCGGAAGAGATTTTTCCGTGCGTTTCATCTGCGCGGAAAAGTCAGGGGAGAGGTCTGCGCCCATGATTGATTGGGGCAGTAAAGAACTTAAGGATATATATTGGGGGTTTATAGTTCTTCTTCCTATGGCAGGAATACGTCCGTCTGCGTCCCTGCGCTGGACGCAGGTGGCGTGCCTTTGGTGTATGACAGGAGCACGGCCAACGCCGTGAAGATGGCCACGAAGCGCCGGATTCTGATCGGGATTGCGGCGTTTTTGTGGCTGTGTGCGATTGCGGGCTCCGCCCACGCCTACACGGTGGCCGGCGTTGGCAAGCGCGGGTTTGCGGATTTTTCCAAGGCCATCGTTTTTACCGGCGCCGCGTGTCCGGTCAATGCGGAGACGATCCAGACGAGCGCCGGCGCCAAGAATTGCGCCATTCCCCTCAAACCCGTCGGCGACGGATCGTGGGTCTGCACCGCCACGGTTTTCCCCGGCGCCAATTACACCTACTACTTCGAGTACCGCATCCCCGCCTTTGAGGACACCAATGGCTGGAAGAGCACGACGCCCGGAGGGTCGCGGAACCAGGATCCGGTCAGGGACGTCACGGTGCCCTCCGCCATCACCGAGGGGTACATCTTCTATCACATTTTCGGCGACCGGGACGTTCGCGGCAAGCAGGGCATGGCCAAACAGGGGGCCTCCTGGGACACCGAGCTGACGATCTCGAACCCGGACGTCGCGGTGTACCGCGGCGTCACCGACGTCGACAACACCGGCGACGGCGACACCGGCAATTTCGACAACAACAATAACTTCAATCTACAGACCACCCAGAACCAGGACACGGTCGTCACGATCCGCTGGCGTCACGGCCACGGCGGCGACGGATTTTCGCCGAGCCTGGAGGGTGCCCGCGAGTTCGACACGACGTCGACGGCCACGCCGTACGGGTTCAAGATTCTGCGGGCGCGACTGACCGCAAGTTCCGCCGCGTCGCCGATCACGAATCTGGCGTTTGAGGACACCATCGTCAATCAGGTCACCGGCGACACGTTCTGGTCGCCGAACCGCAACGACATCGCGCTCGGCTGGTACGACGGACTCATCTCATTTACCGATACGTCCCTGCCGGCCGGCACGGCCATCGGCGATTCGTTCGTCTACGCCGTGCTCTGGCAGGACGCTTATGGCAACACGAACGACACCACCAATCAGAACTTCAGCGGCGGCAACGCCACGTTCGTGCGGGGCGGTCGCAGCGACGTGCTGTTCCTCGTCGAGCAATTCGATCCCGCCGTCGTGTTCCCGGACGGGAAGACGGTCGGGCGGGTGAAGGTCACGCCGTATGTGGACGGCGTGCCGCAGCCGTTCCGGTCGTTCTGGACGACGGTGTTTTTGGCGGCGAGGGGCGGATGAACATAGATGGATTCAAGCGAAAGGCTGACGGCGAGAAGCGGTCGGCGAAAAAAGGAAGAGGTGAAACGCAGATGAAAGCAGCAAGTTGCATATGGGCGGCGGCGGTGTTTGCCGTGGCGATCGTCGGGGTTTGGGCGATGAGCGCCGACGCCATGACGGTGGCCGGGTTTCAGAACGGCGCGCTGGGGTTTGCGAATTTCTCGAAGGCGATCGTGTTCGACACGACGTCGAATCCGTGTCCGCTGAACGGGGACACGGTGCAGGGGAGCGCGATGAAGCACACGTGCGCGCTGCC
>MFPR01000030.1 GCA_001784175.1 Candidatus Lindowbacteria bacterium RIFCSPLOWO2_12_FULL_62_27 | reverse complement strand
TGTTTGACGGGCGATCATTACCGCGCCGTCGTCTTCGCCGCTCTGGACGCCATCCACAGCGTTACGCCCATTACAGAGGTTATCTCCGGCGGGGCTGCCGGCCCTGACACCTTCGCCGACTTGTGGGCACACTGGCGCCGGATTCCGTCGCGTGTCATTCGCCCGGACTGGGACGCCCACGGCAAACGCGCCGCTTTGCTTCGGGACGATCAGATCGTGGCCTCGGCGGACCGGCTCCTTGCTTTCTGGGACGGACACTCGCGGGGGACGGCCTACACCATCCGCGCCGCCCGCGCCGCGGGTCTCCCGATCGACGCGCAGACGTTCCACCTGTTGCCCGTGATCGAAACGGAGGATGGCCACAGGGTCGCGCACGTTCTGATTGACGAGAGCTTTTCACGAGGTCTTGACGGCAAACGCCGCCTTGCGAATTTGAACGACCTGGCCTATCTCTCACAGGGCCAGACCGCGTTGACCGTGGCCGACGTGCTGGTCACGACAAAAGTCAAACGGATGTTCGGGACGCTCGACATTGAGACGCGCCGCTATTCAGTTCTTCGCGCCAAAGGGGGACTTCGCAAGGCCAACGGCAAAACGGTTGACCTCGGCTCTCGCATGGTTCTGATTGACGCGATGGGGATTGACCGCACCCTTCATGATGTTCTGCTGGACATTCGCCAGACGGCTCGTAATCACGCCGACCCCAAACACGAGACGCCCGAGGACAGATCCCGCGCCGCGCGGATGCAGTGGCACTACGACCCGATGACGCATTACGTCCCGCCGGATTGCCGCGCGTCCGCGTCGATGTTTCCCGATCCGGCCGACATGCCGAGCGTACAGCGATTGACAGAGGATGAAATTTGCGCGCCCTATCCTGATTTGATGCCCGGCGCTGGCGAGCCTTCGCCGTTCCCGGCCGTTGCCAGAGGGGAGAGCATCGACCCCCACGAGTTTCAAGTCGACGCGGATCCAGCCCGTGAATTGAAATATGGCCACTTCGACCTGACTCCGGTTGTGCGATTCCTTCGCCAACGCCGTTACATGGAGTGGCTCGCCGCGTAGTCAGCCGTTGAGCGGTATGACCACGTTTGAAATTTTGTGTGGAAGCGTCACAAGTGTAGATCGTCTAGGCGGTCGCCGTAGGACATGACTTCCTCAAGTGATTCAAACATCGCACAGCCCCGCTTGATCCAGGCGGTAACCCTGTCCTTCTCACCCTGAGTTTTGGCCTCTTTCTGCATTTGTCGGATAAATTTGGCCGTTTCAACCACATGCGCCCAGTATTTCTTGCCGTCGATCACGACGACGGCCTTATCTGTCCCGGAAGCCAAGGCATCCTCGTGAAAATTCGTCACTGGAGGGTTTCTTCTCCTGACGATGTTTGAGATCGGCGATCGCAATTTCATACGGAATGCCCAGACACTTGACATTGATCACCAGTTCCGCCATGGCACCAAAGGAGAACCCCTCCGTGGCTTCCACCCATTCATCAATGTTCGTTCCGTTGGTCGGAGTCAGTTTGGCGTCAAAATAGGCCTGGCGAGTCACCGCGGACGGCATCTCGACTTTCAGGACCCGATCGAAACGCCGGGGCCGCGAGAGAATCCGTTTGTCCAATTTTTCGGGGTAATTTGTGGTGGCAAGATACAGAATGTTGTCGATCTGGGTTTCGCCGTCGATCAGCTGGAGAAGTGCGCCCTCTTTTTCTCTTTTTTCCACGATCGTATCGATGTCCTCAAAGATACAGACCGTCTTCCGGTCCGGCTCTATGGACCTGTATTCTCTCAGTCCCCAGATCAGGGCGTGCGGGTCGTCGACGGTGAAAATCACGCCGTCGTTTTGAATGACAAATTGGACAATCTGCTGGACGATGGATGTCTTGCCGCTCCCGTGAGGGCCATAAAAGAGATACCCCCTCTTGTGAAGGTAGCCGAATTTTCTATATTGGTCGGAAACGTCCCAGAACTGTTTCATTTCCTCCATGACCTTTTGGGCGATCGGCTCCCGGCTGTCGATCAAATTGTCGGTCTTCTGCTCGATGCGCCTGAAAAGGGTTTCCATATTTGGAAAATCGACCCACACGGAATATATGCCCGTAGGCAGGCGGGATTCCGTTGACCGGCATGGAACGTATTGATTGTTGGGCCGTAACTGCCATTTCGATTTGCATACAGCTTTTTGAGTTTCAGTCACCACCCTCCGCCTCCTCCATACATTTTTCAGGAAGCCTCTTCGCCTCCCTGATATGTATAAACGGTGGTAACGGGGATTTTTTAGAAAATGGAGAAAGTTTTTATGCCCGCCTCTGCGTTGGCCTTCCCTCAGGACCCGGCCAGCCTGGCGCGCCGGACGGATTCCTCCCAGCCCGTGCGGTTGATTTCCTCCGCGCCCAAGGTGGGCGGCGCATCGTCTCCGGCCGGAACGAAGGATAGTTCCACGGATTTCAGATTCGGAACTATTTTCAAAATAGTTCGGCCGCGTTTCAAAATGGACTCGAACGTGCCTTGAATGAAGGCGGTGTCGTCGGGATAAACCTGAACCCGGATCCAGCCCTCGCCAATCATCGCCCCCACCGCCTTGTCCGGTCCGGCCTCGATGCCCCGTTTCCTGAGCATCTCGATGGCCGACGCCGCGTGCCCCGGCTCGGGCAATCGGACAGCCGCGCCTTCCGGATCGATCCACCACGGCACTCTGCAAAGCGCGAGCTTGTCCCTCGGTATTTTGGCTCCGATTTTCTGAAGTTTTGATTTGTCCATCTTCATATTTAAACGGGGGGATTCTGGAAATCACGCCGGAAATAACCAACTCGCCGACTGCCACCGGGACTCTTACCCGCTGGATTCACGTGCCTTTCGTGGACGCACAATATGTCACCCTCCGTCCCCAATCCAGATCCGGCGAGCTTGAGCACGTCGCGCCGGAAAAGATATCTATCCAACACGCTCGGCCACTTCACCTCGCTCATCCACCTGCCTGTCACACCACATCTGTATGAAAAGTCCATAACCAGGGAGATCGTTCAGTCTGCCGGTAGGAGGAGGCCAGCGCCGCCGCCACGGGGTCATAAAATTTTGGGCTGATTTCGTCGCAACGGCGGCAGTTTCGGTACAATGTTTCAGCCAATTTTGCGTCGGGATGGACAAAGTGTTTGGATCGCACTTGCTCAAAATATTCGCGCGCCCGTTCGCCCTGTCCGCTAAGAGCGACAAGGGGGGCAGGGTATAATTGAGGATAATAAGAGAGACCGACGAAATAATCAGGTTGAATGTCGGTGTCCGTAATCACAACATGAAGCAACGGCAAATTGCGATTATCAAGGGCCGAGCGAACGACATTGACCTGCTGTTCGAAATCCGCACTTCCGCACAAGTCACCTGTCAACGCCTCCAAAATGGCAACTATATCCCGGATCGACTGACGCTCGCGCAAAAGCGTTTGCAAAATCCTCTGGATACGCCCGATGCCGATTCGTTCTGTCGCGCTCTCGGCCAGCGAGGGGTTAGTGGATCGAACAGTCTCAAGCAAGTTGACGGTTGCTTGTCTCGTCAGAAGGTCTGCGGCGTTCCGAAGAATGACATCGTAAAAATGGTGTACGATCACGGTGACGGCGTCAACCACGGTATAACCGCGGTTTTTTGCAAAGGCTGCGGAACCGCCGTCAGTCCAAATGCACGGACGCAGGGACGGACATTCATGCGGGGTGGGCACAACCCCCGGCAGTCCACCGGCCTTTTCGTCGTAATTCAGCACAAGCTGTTTGTCCGTATGTACGCTGCCGGCGGCAACGATGTTGCCCCGGATTAGGAAGAGATACCCGTTATCATCGATAGTGCGTTGATCGCGAATTCGAACTGGCGGCACGATCAGCCCGTAGTCGCAAAAAATCACACGGCGCGTTCTGGCCATGCCCTCGCCGACATCCTTTCCGTCAGGCGAGTGTAGCAGAGGAATTAATTTCAGGCCGATGCGCATCTCGATTTCCTCCGGCAGTTCAAGCGGCGGAGTTGATATCGCCTTCGCGATGGTCCCGCATCTCCGAAGTTCCTCTACTGACGGCAGGACCGAGGGAATTGCAGTCAATGAGGCATAGTATGCGCAGAGTTGGAAAAACCCACGGCGTGATGTGTCCATTTTCTCCTCCTTTTCGAAAGCGTCCTTTATTGACACGACCGGACAAAGCCGGGCGTGCAATCCACGAAGCCGGGTTGGACCCAGCGCGTCGGGCTTCTCTTCAGGTAGTCGTAGGGAGGCCTCCCCCTGTTTGAATGTGAGCCAGATGTTTCATTTTCTCACCTCCCTGATATGGATAAACGAGGGAAATGGGGATTTTTTAAAATTCAGAAAGAAATTTCTAAACGGACGATGCTATTCTAATCTTGGCAGTGGCGCATTTGAAGCGCGCGCCGGGGTACTGGAAATCGTGGCAGAAATAACCGATGGCCATTACTGCAAAACTGCAAGTCTGACACCGATTACTGGGCGCTATTTTGGCCTCACGGCGTCGCCTTCATGTCCGCCGTCCCGGTGTGCAAAAAACACTACCAGTCAGCGTCCTGCTCCAGATGCGCGGACGCCTTGAACGGCTGATCATTCAATCGGCGGCCAACTCAGCGCACGTATCCGGCGAAATCGGGCTGCTTGGAAAATCCATGCAACAGACGACTGTTTCCGTTGTACCAGAACAGTCCGCCCCCGCCGCCGTACAGCATCCTGGGAAATGCCGCGCTCCATCCCCGGTATCGTTGTTCGGTTTTCGATTTCATGGCCAAGGCTTTCTCATACAGCCGACAGGCGCCCGGATGCCTGTCGTTGATCCCATACGCCCTGGAAGCAAAATAATGAAACTGATCGACGTCCCCAACCTGCCGCGACCGCTCTGCCCAACCTTGCCATTTTCTCGCCTCCGCCATAAACCAGGCAATATCTTTCAGCCTTTCCCCCGACATTCCAGCCACCCCCCTATTCGATCTTTTTCCATTCATGTCTGTAATGTATAAACGGGCAAAAGCGAGATTTTTCAAGAATCAGGAGTGAATTTTAAATTCACCGGGGTCTATCAGAAGGCCGCCCTGACCCATCCCCGCGGTCGGGTGGGGCACCTCCGCTCCGTCGCCCTATGATTGTGTCGATATGGGCGATCGTTGCAGATGCTCCATCTTTCTGTCTGTATGCCACACGATCGACAGCGCTTCAAGTTCAGCTCGGGTAAGTCTCATATTAATTCTAAACTGGAATAAGTGGTCTTTTTTCTGCGGCTCGCAAAAATAGCCACTATGGCCTCAGGTTCATACTTCTTCCTTTTGGGCATCGGCAGCATCTGTTTCATTTCGGTATTGGATCGCAAGCTCTTCCAAGGCACTCACATACTGACGCATAATTGGGATCATTCCATCGGCCACTCCATCCACTTCAGCGATCGTTTCACGATTCCCGTGCTTGTGAACCACCATCCTCAGGCCTTTCACAGACTTAATCCAGATTTCGGTCACTAGAAAGATTGGATCAATGGTCTTGAGCAAGGGCCTACCTGCGAGGGCAGACGACACCATAGTCCGAGTGGCCTTAAGTCGCGCCAGTAATGAATCAAATTCGTCATCTGGTGTCACGGTAGGCCGTTTCCCACTTCATTTTTCTTTATCTTACGGCTCTTTGATTCTATCGCATTCGCAAATATTGCAGCCTTCATGGCGATTGTCTTGCCTTTTTGTTTGAAGAAATCCGGCCATGTTCCACCGTTCGGTGCAGGAGATTTGCTGGAAGCGAATAGTCGGACTATCTCATCATCATCGACATCCATAAAACGCTCAGCGGTTGCCAACACCGCTGGCATGGCACGATGGTAGCCTGCCTCCATGACTAACGACCTTCCTGTCGTCTCAGCAAGCTCGGAAACTTCTTCCTCCGTACTTTTTTCCCAACTGGCCATCAGAGCGTTCAATTCATCGATTGCTTGTTTTACTTGCGTGGCCCGTGGCTGCCTCGGATAGTTGTCTACCAGATGGTCAACCTCGGCCTCCGTTTCTTTGATCATTTTGCTGGCAGCCTCATCATCCATCATTACCACCTCCGCAGTATACTTATTGTGCGTAGTCGTTCGTCGACACGCAAGAATGTCCTATATCTGGTACATATCCACAATTAATAGCCACGTCACCGTGGAAAATTCCACCCACCTTTCCCCTGGCAAATTTGGCAAACTCCAGATCCCCGACACCACGAACAGGGGTTGTCGCTTGGTGTTCCGTATCCTGGATAGTCTTGCTTACCTGATCCGTGACAGTGACTGCACCGGCCGTTTCCGTGGCAATCGCCGCAAGTTTGTCCCATGACTATCACCTCCATGCCTTTTCGATGTGGGAGCCACCCACATTACCTTCGGCGAATCTCCGATAGCTAAGTCTAAAAAAGGATTGACTTCTGTGAAGGTCGAGCATCCCCTGCTTGACGAACTTTGTCAGCCTAACGCCCTACGAACCCACGCCAGAACGGCGGCGGGTTGAGCGGCTAGTTATGCGATCTTCGTTCACGCCATACCCTCTATAAAAAAGGCCATGTCGATGACCTTCGCGCGAGTGTACTTGCGCTGAGTGGGGACACCGTTTACGAAGTCGAGCGTCGGCACCCGAAATGCGTCGATGATCGCAGAATGATCTTGATAAAAGGCGCCGATCTTCCTCAAGGCCTTGGGGCCGAACGTGGCGACTTGGCAGCCTCTCTTGAAATTCGTGTCAAAGGCGGGAACATTGCCGAACACCCCGAGCATGATCTTCGTGACGAGAATGTCGGACATCCCAGAATTAGCTTGGCGTAAATGGCTCGCCACATCCAAGAGGCGGTGAATGTTGGTTTCGGTGTAGCAGTGGGCATCAAGTTCCCACAAGGACGCGTCAGTACGTGCGATTACCTCTATGACGGGAATGAGATGCATGGCACTCTTTTGCAACAACTCGGCGGAGCCCCGGAGCATGCCCCAACTCGCGAGATAGAAACCGAGCTGAAGGCAGCTTAGCTGTACGTTGGCCGGACTACACAACGTGCTGATGTTTCCGTCGCGAAACGACTGGAAGTAATTGAAGCAGTAGTCGAACGATGCGTACCGCGCGTCGGGCTTGCGGCCGTCAAGATACGTTCGAAGGTTCGCGTCGAGGTTCAATGAACTCTCCCTATTTTTATTCACACCCCACGTCAGGTTAAAAAGAGAATTCCCATGAGCATTCACTTAGACTGAAATTTTACAGATCGAATGATAGCCAATAGAGTCGGCGAAGCAAGCGGATATCTGGTGTAAACAGCCTGACATGTTATCGCCATAGTTCTCGCGCCGCCTTGAAAAGGTTTAACACCTACCCAATATATTGAACAGTATTCGTGGTCATACAAACTCACCGATCCATAATTGTAAGTGTCGGTTGATAAATATATCGGGGTGCCGTCTGATATGTTGGGGTCTATCCATAAAATCCCTACAACACCATCTATGGGAAGTAGCGTGTAACTCCGTATATCACCGTTAAGAAATTGTTCGAAGAGTTCTTTTGCTTTTACTCCAATATGTTTTTGTATGTCAATTTCACCTCTGTGAGTAACAACCTGTAAATATATGCCGTCGCCGCTCCCGATGACGGGTGCACGTCTGTCTTCCCAGCGCATCTCATCGTCAGCAAAAAGTACTTGTTCCCAAGTTTTTGGTAGAGTAAAGGACATTTTCTGTTCACGCCATTCAATGACTTTTCCATCTTTTAGATTGAGTGGTTCAGGCGTTATCTGCTGACCGGCAAATTCAGGTATGTTTCCAAGATCAATTAATTTTGTTGATGCCGGCTTTAACCAATTTGACTCGGTAGATGCCCGTGCCGACGTATCACTGGTTTTTTGCACCGAGCGGATTTCATTAGCGCTCCCTCGCTTGTTGTGTTGAAACCACCTGTAAAGTGCGGTGGCCAAGAACAAAGACAGAATGATCGTCACCAGCAATGTCGCCAGAACCCGTGGAGATCGTGTGGTGGGAGTCGGAAGCCCGCATTCGGCGAATGCTTCGCCAAGGGTATTGACATACTTGATCTTGTTAAAAAGCGCCTCCGTAATGCCATTCCTTCGGACCAAATCCTCAGTCTCAGGTTTCTGTTCGGCTGGGACCAACACCATGTCGAACGAATCATGCAGACCAAATGAACGCAACTTGCTTTCAAGGCCGTCGACTCTCAGAACATTGCCGTCGGCGTTCACGTTGCCCGTGCAGATGACGCGTGACATGTCCACTCCAAGTTGAACGGCCCGCGCGCACAGACCAAGGCCGAGGGCGAACGACCGGCCTCTACAGGCCAGCGCTCGAGTCTGACGGCTACAGAAATCTTGTAGATAGAAGTGCTCGCGTGTGATCTTCACCCGCATCCCGGTAGATCGGGAGGAACCCGAAAGGGCCTTACGCACGTCGTCAAACGCGCCATGGTTGTCGGACTCCCACTTCGTACTGCTGTCTCCATCGGGATTGTAGGCCAGCATAAGCACTGACACCGTGTCATCCTTGTCCAACGCCAGGATGCCGATCTGGCCGGTTGTCACGGCTTGGCTATTCCCAGGTAATGTTTCGGCTTGACCTTCTGATGGACGGCGACCAGACCCTCCTGAAGATTGGAAACGAAATAAATTTTGGCCGCAATCTCATTGCTGAAGTCCATCCGTTCCACGTGATTCTTATGCTGTGCGGGCATGAGAATCATCTCGAACGATCTCGAATACCCGAAATCCCGGAGCTTATTGGCGACGTCCGGCGCGGGGCCGATGTCACCGTCGATGTTCAAATCACCCGTGCAAGCGACCTTGTTCATTTGGATATCGAAATCAACAGACAAGGCACAGAGCGCAACGCCGAGCGCTATTGAACGGCTCTTACATGACGCCACTTGCGTGTTTTTCGTGTGAAAATCACGGAGATAGAAATTCTTCTGGGATATGTTGACGAAATGGCTGTCACGCCTAGGCCATGATACGCGCCTAAAATGGGTGCGGATGTCCGGAAAGACTGTCAGACATTCATTCTCCCATCGCGTGCAACTTTCGCCGCCGGGGTCATAGACGAGGTAATACACGTGCATATCGTTGTCGGCATCGACGGTGAGGATGCCAATCTCGCCCACAACGGCGATTGACTTCATCGTCTTCTGAAGCGCCTCCAACGGCACGCCCCCGTCAAACTCATCAGCCAAGATGGGTTTCCACCCATGTCGCCAACCTCGTGGTTGACCTTTTGAGTTCGCCGGCATACGACCTGTAAATGGATTTGTCGGCGGCGCTGTTGAGGACGTTAAGCAGCATCTGCTCCATGAAAAAATGCAGAACGGGATCAGTTTCCTTCTCGATCATGCCTATTACGGCGGCAAGATCGCTACCGGATTTTCGGAACTTCGTGAGAAACCCCTCAAACACCAAGACCGGTTCAGCGGGGACTTTGCATTCTTTTCCTCCATCTGCCGGTCGGCAGTCGACTGTGATTTTGCCTCCGGCGACCTGAAGCGCGATATGGAACTTGCCTGTGGCGCGAAGCAGAGCCGAGGAAAAGTCATACATGGCTGCGGATTCTCCCTCATATTTGAACGACCATTTGATGGTCTCGCGTTCGCTGAAGAACTCGGCTCTGTCAAAGTCAACATCCTTACCGGAAACGATGACGGAAAGACCCCCGTCGTCCCACAGGACAAGACCGATCGCAAGCTCATGGTCGTCCGACACCATGCGATGGTCAATCCCTCTGACTCTCCGTTCGGGTCGGGTCGCCGCCGCTACACTGTATTCCTGATATACAGGGAACGGCTGGACAGCCGGCGTGCAAAGAAGGTCGCTGATAAATTCGAAGACTGACGTCAGAATGCCGCCGCCGACCTTCCGGCTGATTTCATCGGACTCCTCCCTGGATATTTCCATGACGGCCGGCGAATCTGTTGTCGCTGCAAGTTCCAGCACCTGATCCTGCTGAGGGAATAACCGTTCCTTTTTCTGAAATTCGATTCTCGGGTCGCCGGGATAGCGGATCGGCGGGCCGACACGACCGACTGGCGAGCCGGAGTAGACGGCATCGGAGGGGAGATTGGCCATTTTTTTGAGCGTAAATAATATGGTGTCGGAAACGGTACCCATGCAATGGGACAAAAACGATTGCGGAATTTCCGCGCGGTTCCAGGTTTCCATCATCGCCGTGAACGACAAACCCGATTCGTCCGGCGTCAGGACGAGGTCGCGGTCCGACGCCATTCGTAACACGTCCCTGTCTGCGACGTTCAAGACCGACCAGCTCCCACTTTCAGACTTGCCGAGCAGACACACGACAGGATTCGGCAATCCGGCAGCCTCCGTTAATGCCCAGATTTGGCCGGCCCGAAAGCCCGGCCGGGCGTCTTCATCCAATAACATACTGACCACGTCCTTACGCATTTGATTTATTCCCAACCACCCTCGCTTTCTTGTTGAACGCGGAATCGGCGCACTTTTCAAGCCAGCGGATCAACTCGTCCGCGAATAAATTCCGATTCGGGTTGTCATTGCCTTTAAAAAAATCAAATAGACTGTCGACGCGCTTGATTTTATTGTAGACAGTAGTAAGCGAGACGTTCAACGTGCGGGTCAGTATCGGCGCCAGACGCGCGGAGGTGAAGGCGCCGGCGCGATACTCACGGAGGGCTGCCAGATAAAATCCGAGATCCTGATCAAGACCTGTCAGACGGATGAATTCGGCCGCGCACGGCTCAACCGCAAATTCGTCCGCCGGCGGCGCATCGGCTTGCAGATCGCTTTCCGGAACCAAACACGGATCCCCGTCCTTGTTGGTCACGTCGAGACTGAGTTCCCCATCCATCTTTGAAATGCTCATTTTGCCCGCAACGATTTGCCGCAGTTCATCGACCGACATTGGCTCGCCAACCGCCTGAAAAATTTGAATGAGAAGCGGTTTGATTACACGGGATTTGATGCTCAGGTTATTGTTGTCCTCATCATACTCGCAGGCCACAGCGGCGATCGTTCGGCAGCGGCCCTGGAATTCGCCGATGCGGTTCATATCTGCCTGCGCTTCTTTCGGCAACCCCATGAGGATCCAAAGACCGGCTCGCCAGTTGTCCGAATCCTGCACATTCAAAAAATGCTGTTCCCCATGTTTGAGGATGTCGTCGATCTTTAGACCGAGCAGGCCGTAATCTGATTCCTTGTTTCGTTTACGGCATTGGTCAAGAATCCACCAGTTGACACGCTGATTGAGGCTTGCATGAAGCGCCGCGTCGCCGATTATTTTGGCGCCCAGCGCCTGTTTCAAAAAGGATTCATTCAGGGGCAGACCCTGCTGTATGTCCTCCTCGGTCGGCAGGATTTTCTCCTCGAAAAACACCCACGCGACGTTTTCGTAGAAGGATTGATAAAATCGGGCATAAAATTCCCCTTTTTCAGCCGCCGTCAGTTGCTTCGCTGGGAGTCCCGGATCGGTGTCAGTGATGTGGTCAAAGATGTTGATCGGATGGCGAGTCTCCGGTTTCTCAACTTTCGATTCAGTCGTAGGCCGCGGCGGATGGGATTCGCCGGTAGAATGATAGATCGCCGATCTTAGACGCTGGATAACCCAATTAAGAAGTTCCGCCTTTACATCGTTGGGCATTTCTGGCGGCCGTAGCGGACCCTGTTTGCATTTTTTCAGCCAATCGATGAGATGCGGAACCACAAACCCCTTGGGGTCAGGCGAATTTCCTCCAGACGCGTTTCGAGCCATGACGATTATTCATAGCATGAACGGCGGTCAGCGGACAACGTCAGGACGATACCGAGATTTTTCCGTTGCAGTCTCCAACGTCATAAAAACCCGTAATACCCCTCGTTCTCCATCCGCCTTTGGAGGCGGACGCGGATTCTATCGTAAATCCGTTCGACACGCTGTGCGCTCATCAAGGGTTTGTGGCCATCGTCCAAGTTCAGGACATCCGCGACATCGGCATGGGTCAGTTTTTCGTAATCGATCAAATAGATGATTTGTCTGTGGCGCTTCGGCAGATTCATGATCAGAACTTTCAGCAGATCACGTGCGTCGTCCGGGGAGATCGTGCTCATTGGGAGGATTCGTCCACATCCATGAATTCCTCCAAGGTTCCCATCCTTTACTTTTGAAGCTCTTCCCAGTAGATATACTCTTCTGTAAGTACCTCTCGCCGGATTCTCTTCTGTTCCTGAACGTACCTCTCTAATATCTTCTCCAGCTTGAAACGTACTCCAGAATTCTCCACTTTAGTGATCTGAATTTGAAGTTCCTTAATACGGTTCTTCAATACTCGAAGACTGGCGATTTTCCCTACACCTTTTTCCAAACCTTTAAAATCTACTTCATCAGCACCAAACTTGCCTATCTCAATCATACACGGCAATTCTGCGCTCATGGTTTCGGGCTTCTTATTCATGGCTTGAACAAACGACAACAATACTCTGAACATGAAAATCCCTACCATAATCTTGAACGCTAGTACTAACATCTAAACCACCTCCTCTATCTATTAAGATGCGGCTTGGACAGCATGGAGCTACTGTTTTGACGGTTCTTCATGGCTTTGACCGGCCGACCGACCCACTGCCGCCGATGCCGATCGGATGTAGTCGGCGCTTTCGGCAACCAGATACCGGCATCGGTTCCAGCCGTTCTTGGCGACGGACACGAGACCGGCAGTCATCGTCCGTGGGGCGACGTAATCGGACAGCGATGTAAACCGGAAAAGCAGAAAGAGGATCAGAAAGAATTTGCCGGCCTCTTTGACAGGCCAGAAAACGATTTTCATCAGGCTGAACATTGGATGACCTCCCTTGCTGATTTATCCCCGAATGGCTGACAGGAGTTCGGGGCCGAAATCCTGCAGAAACAAGTCAATCGCCGTTTCAAGGGCGGTTTCGATCGTATTCGCGTAAGCGCGCCGCGTTCCGGAGATGACGTGATCCGTCACGGTTGTCCCGTCGGGCAGATTGTGCTGGATTCGCAGAACGAGCTGAGCGGCGATGAATTGATTGTCGTAGATCGTCTTCTCGACAGTGACTCGTCCGGACACGTTCAGAACGGGGATGGCCGGGCCTGAATCGGGTTGGCGGCTTAAAATCACGATCTCGAATTTCGACAGATGGCGCTCCAGGTGGTTCCGGACAGCCGTGAAGTACGGCATGGACGGATCCGCCTGATAGACGATGGCGCCATTTCCGTATAGGCCAAAGCGTGACCGGGCGTGTTCCCGGCGGGCCTGGATCGTTTGAATGGCGCGCTCCAATTCGGCGCGTGGGACTTCCGTCAGGACCCACGCGGTCCAGACCGTCCGTCCGCTTTTTTCGTCCCTGGCCTGTTCCGAACGCCAATTGCGGTATCTGAGCTTGCTGATGAACGCGTCCGAGAGCGTGACCGCGACACTGGCGCCTTCGACGTGCACATGTCCGATTTCCGCCGGCGAATTTCTGTTTCTTGTTTCTCTGGTGACGAGGTTGATCTGGACGCCGACGTAATCGGCAATCTGATGGACGGCATTCCGCGCCGCGGCCGTCCGGGCTTCGATCTCGGATAACATGGGTTCCGACTGGCCGACAAAGAATTGATATTCGGCCGTGGGCATGGGCGCGGCATCGATCCACGCGGGTCTTGGGGCCGGCGACGGTTCGATCATCCCGGCATTGGCTTCAAAGGCCGCCGAACAGGCCAGGATCAACGCCGCAAGCGTGGAGATCACTTATTCCACCTCGTCCAATTTGCCGGCCGTTAGCCGAGTGCTTTTGAGCGGGAACGTTTTGTCGTCCTTCTCAAGGGCGTTCAGGGCGCGGGAGACGCGGTTGATTTCGCGCTGGATCGCATCCCTGGGAATTTCGGCAAGGACCATGGCTTCCCAGTAGACTTTGCCGCTTTCGGCCTGGATTTTCCGAAGAAACCACTCCTTGGGTTGTACCTGCGAGACGGCGACACGGGCGATGGCGTCCACCCGGCTCTTGCTCCCGACCTGGATGTCGGATCCGTCGCCGGCAGAACCTGCGCGGTCGCGGGATTCCTTGCGGGACGTTTCGACAAGGTTTAGAACTCGATCGGCGATTTCCTTGCGGGCCATGAAGAGGGCGTGATCGCGGGCGTCAAGCTCTGTCGTGAACCGATCTGAGACGCCGGTGAAATAGAAAAAGGCGCCGTGTTCGGCGGGACGATCGATCAATGTCCAGTCCGGCCGGTTTTCCGGATGGCGGGCGTCATACGAGTTGTAAATGACCTTCTCGTTCGGATTCGTTTTTACCCTGGTGTTCGGCCGGTCATCGCACCCTGTCGATACGACAAACGCCAAGATGACGGCAAGGATTGAAAAAACGGGTTTCGCGTTCACTCAAATCACCTCACTCTTTGGTGATGTATTCTCCCGAAAGGGAGAATCCGATCGGCTCTGCGATGGAAAACAGTTCGTCCACGTGGACGATCCTGACGGTCCCGGCATATTCGGCGGCCCGGACTACGACGTTTGCCGTACCGGGCGCATGGATGTCGCAGGGCCGGTATATTTTGAGTTTTTTGCCGGGTTTGATTCCGTCGAGGCTTCCGGCGTTGACGAACGCGCGCTCGGAGGACTGGCCGAAGACCCATGTCTGGCCCGGCCGCCGGTGAGTTTCCCGGACGATCCATTTCGCCAGAGATCGAAACTTGTTATCCGAGACATTTGTCAGGATGAGATCGGAGTAGTCGACTTTTTTGCCAACCTGCGGAACGCCCAACTGGAACGACAATCCGGTCTGGGTGCGGGCGAAGGATCGTTCGGTTGTCATATCGAAGAGGGCGACATTGGCCAAAAAATAGCCGTCAGTGTGGACGGTAGCGTATTCATCGGATCTGACTGATGGAAGCGCGATCAGGGAAATGGCCATCACGGGGTACATCACCGTGGCGGCCGCCAGCGCGGGGACTTTTTTCCATTTTTTCCATGAATGATCGACCGATTCGGACGCATACATCTGAAGCACATCGACCTGAACGATCACGTGGCTTTTGTATTTCATATATGGAAGAAACGTCTGCTCGAACCGCTCGTCGATGACGAGGATGTCGCGGTACCGATCAAGCTCCCGCGCGAGGGCGCCGGCAACGATGTCCCGGGTAACGGCGTCGGGGGCGTGGACGGAGATGAGAACGCGTTTTCTCAACCCCGCATCAGCTTCATAAACAGAAATACCAAGAAGAAACAGGAATGACAGAATTGAGACCGCGATTGTTTGCGTGCGCCGAACCACATGAATAGGAAAGTACCGCACGGCTCCTCACCTCCACAGGATTTTGTTTTAAAAGAACTTCGCCTTTCTGGTTAATCTAAACGGCAGTTTCCACCCCTTTTTAAATTTTGTTGCATGAATGTTGTAACAACATGATGCCAAGGCGGTAGCGAGAGGTGAGAAGCGCGAAAAGCATTCTTGCGCGCTAGCCGGCGGACGTATCTGTGCGCGCCCAACCGCCAGATGGCCATCCATGGCAGTTTTGCGGCGGTCATCGTGACCGCCGACCCCAGCCAGACCACACCCGACCACCGGCGATGTGAAAACATCGCCGCGAAAGCGGCTGTCACTTTGTGATCAGCCGCTTTTCATTCGCGGCAAACATTCAGTTCAAAAACAAGCAGGTCAAAAACGTCCTACCAGGGACGGCGACCCCGGAAGATCACGGCGCCATGGACGGCGCCGTACCCGAAGCGGCACACGATGTGCCGTTTGACGGAGGGTGCGGCAACAAGGCGTGACTCGCCGGCGTTGATTACCGCGCTTCATCCCCACACGGGTCGTGCAAATAACACAGTCCGACGGACAGGACTTGTAAAAACACCGCTGTGACGGTCGGGGCTTGCTTGGCCCGGCCGAGCGGTGAGCGTGGTCGAAAGTCCACGTCGTTACAGAGCGCGTAACCTCTGAACACATATCCATCCCGAGCGAGCCCTCGCTCACAGCTCCCCGTAAATGCCTCAACCCGGAGGGTGGGCACTCCGCACACATCCCACCCGTGCGGCCCTCCGGAACATATACGACCCCGCGCTTGCATTTCTCCGGATTGGCGCGCCTCACAGGCGCGGGGCACTGACTCATATCACTCATCCCGGTGGCGTCCCTCCACGCCACCGGATTTTTTGTCTTCAGGGGGGCGTGTGGCAAGTCCCAACTAACGCCCTGAAATCCCTCGACATAGATCAACCACTCGTTTCCACAAATCGCGCATGGCGCGAAAAACCCACAAAAACAGGAGGTTTGAGACCCATGAAGGTCCACACCACCTACGCCCGCCGCGTCAACCTCGGTGACTACGGCGAGCACGCATTTTACAGCGTGTCGATCGACAAGATGTTCGAAGGCGCCGTGCTCTCGGACGCCACGAAGATCGCGCACGAACTCATGGCCGAATGCGAAAAGGCCGTCGTTCATGCAATCCATCGGAACGAACCCTCGTCGCAGGTCGGTACACCGCCGCTTGAAGTACAGACGCAACTGGATGATCTCGCTGCGCAGTCGAAAGCCGCGCCGGTTCAGACAGAGACGAAAACGGTAGCGGTAGCTGAAACCAAAACCGCTCCCGTTGTCCCGGCGTCGTCAGCACCGTCCCCCGCTCCGAAAGCAGCGACTCCGGCCACCAAGCCCAACGGCAACGGCAATGGTAACGGCAACGGCAAAAAGTCCGTCAAACGCCCGGACGATCCCGCGAGTCCCGCACAAGTCAGCCTCTACGAAAAACTCTCGCGACGTTACGAAAAGTCCACAGGCCAACATCTCGACAACGCTGTCGGGCTCGACGGCGCGTACTTCGCCGACCTGAATAAAGGCCATGCGTCCGAGATTATCGACAAGGCCCTCGAACTCGTCGCGAAGACCGACCGCACATCCAAGGCCGAATCGCCCAACTCCACGTCCGGCAAGAAAGCCTTCGTCCTCGCCCAGCCTCGCCAGCTCTCCTACGCCGAGTCGCTGATCAATCAGCTCGGCCGCCTCGTTGGCGAGACCAACACCCACGACTTCGTGGAGTCGACGATCAAGGAACTTTGCAAAGGCCGGGTTTACCCCCTGCCGCAGCTCTCCAGTTTCAAAATCTCCAAGCTCATCGACGCGCTCAAGAAGAAAGTCGTCGAATCCAAAAACGGCGAGCTTGCCCACGCGGGCGTCGCCCACGACGACAACGTCCCGTTCTAACCCCGCGTTGCGGGGTACACCACGCAGCCGGCGAGGTTCCACCCCTCGCATGGTTGTTTGAACCCGTCCTCCGTAGCCCGCAGAAGCCGAAGGCGATGTCCGGCGAAGGAGGAAAGGAGTGATCGACTTGAACAATGGCAAGGTCTATCTTTCCGCGAGCAAGATAACCGCCTACCTATCCTGCCCGCACAAATTTCGCCTGCGCTACATCGACCAGGTGCCAACGCCGAACCAGACGTTTTTCATCGTCGGCACCGCCACCCACGCCGGCGTCGAGGCCATCCACATCGGCAAATCCCTGCAGGACGCCCTGACCGAAGCCTCTCTCTCGGTCGACGCCGCAACCAGCAACGAATATGACAACGCGCTGTTACCTGCCGAAATCAACGACCTGGTCCGAACGCTTGTCACGACCTATCACGAGCAGGCCGTCCCGCTCAAAATCACCGCCGTCGAAACGCCCTTCCAGATCGACGGCAACAACGTGATCCTGACCGGCACGGTTGACGCGATGGTCGAAGGCAAGACCGTCCTCGAGATAAAGACCTCCAAACGTGCGTGGTCCCAGCCCCAAGCGGACCTGCAGATCCAGCCGAGCGTATATGCCTTCGGGCTGGCCTTCGAGAAAAAACTCCCCGGCCCGATCGAGGTCATCTACCGCGTGATCGTGAAGCCGACCAAGAAGTTCCCGAAAGGCCAGCTCATGGAACTTCGCACGATCCGAACAAAGGAGCATTTCGACCACCTGATCGCGACGATCAACCAGGTCGGCAAAGCCGTCAGCGCCGGCATCTTTCCCCGCAACGTCACGCCGGCCTGCGGCTGGTGTGAATTTCGACGGCTCTGCCTTGGCGGCACGCTGCCCAACTACACGGAGAACGGGGGTGATTCAGAATGAGCACAGCAATCGCCACGCGAGACTTTATCCTCGAAAAGTACGACCGATTTTGGGCAGTCTACGATCCGGATGGGAACCTCGTGACACTGACCGTCTATAAAAAAGGCGGTCTGGAGGTGATCCGCCGTCTCAAAGGTCCCGCCGCCCAAATCCACGACAACCCGCTCGCGTAATTCATGGCTGTCTCTGCGTTGCGGAGACGGCCGCATCTTTATCCACGGATGGATAATCCCCGGAGCTGTGTCGCGCGCAACCATGGATGGTGAGCACAACACACGGTAGCGAAGGGGATCTCACAAAGGCAGGTGCATCCCCATGTCCAGCCCCACTTCTCGCCCGCTGACGATGTTCTACGTTTCCCATGTAACGCCGGGTTTCATCAAACTCTTGGAAACCCACAACGACGAAGCCACGGCCATGATCGAGGCCGCCGCCAAGGCCAGTCTCGACCGTGAAGACCACTTGTATTGCTGTTTTTTCAAAGACGGCCGCGCCGAGGAACTCGGCCACAACCGCAACGCGCCGGAGGGTTCAATCCGTGCGTGGTTCGGCCAAAACGAAACCGGCGGCTTCACCGCCATGCTGCCGGACGAATATTGAAAGGAGGCACATCATGTCCACAGCCATTCAGCGCATAGGCAAAAGCGGCATCCCGGTCTTTTGTGATGGCCGGGACTCCGCGCTTGACAATTTCCGCCTCACGGAATCCGACCCGCGCAAAGTCATCTTCGCCGTCGCCTTGTCCCACGCCCGGGCGGTTGCTATCGCCTACACACGCAAACACGCGCCCCATCTCCTGACCGAGATGGGCAACTTCCTCCCGCCCCCGGCGGAGAAGGAGAATTCCCATGGCTTCCCGTAGCACCACCTACGCCGGCGTCCCGGCGCTCGTCATCTTCGACCGCACCATGAACATCAGCCGCATTATCACGCCTGCCATCGCCAGGATTGTTCTTGACAACGTGGATGATATCCGTGATTTCCTCGGTGAAAATGAGGCGCTCATCTCCGAAGAATTGGATAACCGTCAACTCCGTCGCGCACAACAGGGCGATTGACGTCTGATCGGCCTTTACACCGCACGACCGACTCTATTAAAATTCTGACTTTGATTTATAATGTGGTAGAATTACACAGTGAAACGAGGGTGGCCTGATGAAATTGCATGTCTATCTCGATACGTCGATAATCAGCGCGTACTTTGATGAACGCTTGAAAGAAAGACAAACGGAGACGCGACGCTTTTGGAAACGTATCGGTGATTTCGATGTCTCGACCGCCGAAATTACTCGTCAAGAGATATTGCAAACGACCGATGGAAATTTGAAGAGTAAAATGGAGGGATTGATCGAAGGATTTTCAATCCACTCGCTGACGGAAGAAATGCAGGGGTTGGCACAGCGATATGTTGATTCGGGCGTCTTTACGCCGGTCATGCGCAACGACGCCTTGCATGTGGCGGCATCCGTATTGACGAGGCAGGATATTCTGCTGTCTTGGAATTTCAAGCACCTTGTCAATCGCCGCCGGAGGGCAAAGGTCAATGATGTCAATATTTCATTGGGTCTGCCAACCATTGAAATATTGTCACCGCCAGAAATTTGAGGAGGCTGACAATGAAAATATTCAACTACAGAAAAGTGGCACGTGAGGCAAGGATCCCGGCGAGTAAACTCGACAAACTCCGCCAGTCTATTCGTGCCGAGTTTCCGACAGACGACATGATGTATGAGTTGCATTTGCTCCGTGCATGCATGGCCATAAAGGACGGCTATGTTTCAGTTGATGAGGCTCTAAAGTCCGAACCTGCAGTCAAAGCCTAAAGCAACATAGCCTACACGATATTCCAAGCCGACGCGTTTGGCAACGCCGAAGCAACATCCAGATGATACTTGGTAAGGGGATTCAGCGATTTCTTCAGCATCTCGGTCTCCGGTCCGCGATACCCGATTCTCTCCGCGATCGCGCCTAGAACCGCCCTGACTCGCGGCGGCTCGCCTCGCGCAAACTGCAGCAGTCTCCGTTGCACGGATCGACCTGAGGTTCGAAGATTGGCGACGATCTTCGCCACCGCATTCGTCGGCGTGGAGTCCGGGACATGTTTTAAATTTCGGATGGAATCCAAAACCCAGAAGTCCTCCTGGCTGGCTCCTTTCAGGTGACCGAACGAGCGCTGGCGAATCCGTACCGTCACCTCCCCGATCTGTATCGTTCTCGGCGCCAGGTTTCCCAGAATTGTATATTGAGCCGGAACCTGTGTCGTGATGCCCAGATTTTGAAAAGACGCCGTTCCGCCGGCAAAGATTGTCCCACCCTTCGAGCGCCTGATCGTCTTGGCCAGAAGCAACGCGGTGCTCGGCTTTGATGGACCCATGGCTGTCATCTTGGGGTAGTAGTAGAGGCCCCTTCTGATCCGCCTGATGAATCCCTCCTTGGCCAGTCGGCTCAAAGCCTGCGCCACCGCATAACCCGGGAATCCCCCAAAGTCATTGAAGGTCCAAAGCGAGTCTGGCCCCCGAGCTTGTATACGTCTCCGAATGGCTTGTGCGGTTCGCATGATATCGCCTCCTGCAAATAGGATCGTCTAATCTAGGAAGAATGTCAAGTATTATATATTAAAAACTTGACATATTTTGGATTGGCAAACAGCCTGTGGTTACACCACAATTGGCGGAATCGCACGATTTGTGGTGTAAGATGATTTATCAGGAGCGTTTCAATTTTTTGATTCTTTCTACAGGGATACACTAGGCACCTGACACGTGACATTCGGGTGGATGTCAAGAATTATTTTTTGGAATGATCGAGGGTATGATACACACACCCTATGATTGAAAGGACTCAAAGCACGTCAACCAGCTCCCCATCCATCTCATTCGCTCCATCGGAAATCTCCTCTTGACGCAGTACGCAAATGGCGTATAATTGACATGGATTGGATTTTCTACGGAACCGCCGAGAATGATCTGATCGACATGCTGGGTGAACCGGAATTTATCCGGTTCAAGTTCGATCTTGAGTTATATCCGCAAAGGGGCGACGTGATCCGGGATACCGGTGGATTTCGAAAAGTCCGCTATCCGATCCGGAAGCGCAATATCGGGGCGCGCAAGGGTGCAAGAGTCATCTACCTCTTCCTGGTGACGAAAACGGCGTTCCACGTATTCGACGCCTACACGCACGAGGAGAAAGACGATATAAGCGCGGGCGACAAAAAAGTCATGCGCGAGATTGCAAAGGAGCTTAAACGGCAAAATGAACAGCAACAAAAATAAGGCGCATCGGTCCAATCTGACCCGGAACCTCAAAGAAGCTCTAAAATACATCAAGGGGGATCCGACGGCCAAAGTGATAATTGAGGGTCCCGGCGATTTCAGAATGCCCGAGCCAATGATCGCCCAAGACGTCAGACGCGTGCGAACGAAACTCGGATTCACCCAATCCCAGCTTGCATCCGCGCTGGGCGAATCGGTCCGGACCGTTCAGGGTTGGGAATCCAACGACCCCCGCCGCCGTCCGAATGGCGCCGCCCGGCGGCTCATGGAAATGCTCTGGCGAAATCCCAAGCCGGTCCTCGCCCTCTTAAACGCGGCATGATTCAACTCCGTTTTTCGCCCGCTACTGTAACGTTAAATTTTCGCAACTCTCTTTTGAGCAGTTCGGCCGGCAATCCCATCACGTTGGTGTAGGACCCCCGAATGTCCCGGATCAGTTCTTGTCCATGCTGGATGGCATACCCGCCCGCCTTGTCGAGCGGATTGACTCGCGCAAGGTATCGGCCGATGGTTTTATCGTCGAGACGATTGAAGGTCACACGCGTTTTGGTCCATCGAACGGACGTTCGGCGTGTTTTGAGATCAACGAGCGCAATCGCCGAATAGACGTCATGGGACCGGCCGGAAAAGGATTTGAGCATTCGAAAGGCGTGCGCGCGGCTTCGAGGTTTCCCGAAAATCCGCTTGCGAAAATAAATCAGCGTGTCGACGCCCAGAACGAGTCCGGCTCTGCGCGGAACCACGGCACCTTCGGCCTTGCCCCGCGCGTGCCGCATGGCCGTTGCGGCCGGCCGGCCGGGCCGGCCGGGTCGCTCGCGATAGCGCGTGGGCACGACCCGGACCGGGATGTTCATTTTCCAAAGCAAGTGTCTTCTTCTGGGCGACGTGGACGCCAGGAATATCATGGCGTCCGGCAGACCGCCGGCTCAAACAGCTCGATGATGTCGCGAATCTCTTCAATGCTCCCGGCATCGTTGATCCGGTCTCTGAATTCGCCCGCGCCCGCCATCCGCTTGAAATAGCTGCACGCGATTCGGCGCATCAGAAAATGGGCCTGGACCGGTGTGTGAAAAAGCTGAAGCTCCAGATGTCGAAGAAGCGTTGATTTTATTTCCTGAAAGCCCGGCGCGGCCGGCGCGGGACGGCCTTCCAGCACGGCGGCGGCTTCCCGGTATATCCAGGGATACCCGACCCCGCCGCGGCCGATCATGATTCCGTCACAGCCGCTCACCTCCATCAGCCGTTGGGCGCTCCGCCCATCGGTCACATCGCCGTTGCCGATCACCGGAATGCGGACCGCCTTCTTGATCCGGCCGATGGCTTCGTAATCCGCCATGCCGCTGTACCCCTGCCGGCGGGTTCTTCCGTGAACCGTCAGCGCCGATATGCCGCACTCCTCGGCGATCCCTGCGATCCGAAGCGCCTCCTGCCCGCTTGGGTCGTCGTATCCCAGCCGCATTTTGACCGTGATCGGAACCTTATTAACGGAGGAAACCATGCCGGAGAAAATCGCGCGCGCCTTGTCCGGTTCCTTGAGTATCGCGGACCCGCCGCCCTTGCACGTCACTTTTTTAACCGGACACCCCAAATTCAGGTCGATCAAATCGAATCCCGCCGCCTCCATCATGCCCGCCGCCCGGCTCAACGATTCGGGCGTGTATCCGACCATCTGCACCCCCAGCGGCCTGTCCGCCGGCGATGACCTCATCATCTCCAGCGTCCGTTCGGATCCGGCGACCACCGCGTCGGCCAGGATCATCTCCACGAACGCGAACGACAGGCCTTTTTCCCTGGCCACCCGCCGGAACGGCAGGTCGGTCCACCCGGACATCGGCGACTGTATGACCGCGGACGGAAGACAGAGCGATTTGATCTTCAGCATATACGAACTTACAGGTAGAAGTCTCTCACCCAGCGGTGTTTTTTCAGGTTTCGGATGGTGTCCGGCGGCAGAAGGCGGCCGCTGACCGATGCATTCTTACGGACATTCTCGACGCGTCGCATGCCCGGGATGACGGTCGAGACGGCGGGATCGGCGAGGACGTACTGAAGCGCTGCCTGCCAGACGGCCGTGCCGGCCGGAAGGTCGTTCTGGATTTTTTCCGCGCGGTCCACGGTTTCCTTGAGCCGTCCTTCGCGAAAGTACCGAGCGCGAAACTCGCCCTCGGCGAATTCCGTGTCCGGCGTCAGCGTTCCCGTCAGTCCGCCCTCGTCGAACGGGACACGCACGATGAAGGCCACGCCGTGTTTCAGGCAGAGCGGGAGCAGATCGTCTTCAGGGCTCTGATCGAAGATATTGTAAATCACCTGCAGGCTATGGACCATCTTGCGGCGCGTGAGCTCGAGGACGGAAGCCGGCTCGTGATTGTTGATCGACACGCCCCAGTGCCGGATCTTTCCTTCCTTGCGAAGTTTTTCGAATTCCTCGACCCACGCGTCCTGCTCGACCCAGCATTCGGCGAAGACGTGGAACTGCTGGAGAAACAGGCAGTCGATGCCCATGTTCCGGAGGGACAGTTCCGTGCATTCGCGGATATAAGCGGGCGGGAACGCCTCGTCGAGCGGCACATCGCGCCGCGCAGGCCACACGAAGTTTTTGGGCGGGATTTTGGTGGCGATCAGCAACTCCTTGCCGCGGTGACGGCGGACCATCTCGCCGACGAGTTTTTCGCTGTGGTTGTCGTTTTCGCCGTAGACCAGGGCCGTGTCGAAAAAATTGTACCCGAGATCGACGGCGGTATCCAGCGCCGCGCGGGATTCGCCATCGTTTCGTTTCCCCCACCAGCCGCCGCCGATGCCCCAGCAGCCGAACCCGATTTCGGAAACCTGCGCACCCGTGTCGCCGAACTTTCGATAGTTCATGATCCTCCTTATGTCACATCGCAGGCTGTCGATCAAGCGAGGCCATGCGGAGCATTCTCAGTCCGGGGGAGGGCAGAAAAATATTTCCTTGTGGATTTTTTCCGGCAGGGCGCCGTGCGCTCTCAGATACGTCTCCACGGCGGCGATCATGGCCCCGTTCCCTGCCATGAAGAATTCCTTCCCGGCCGGGGAGTCAATCTCGGAGGGCAGAACCTCGCTCAACATCCCCCGTTTGCCCCTCCATTCGGGCGGCGCGTCGGAGAGAACGATTTGATATGAAAAACAGGGGTGGCGTGCGGCCAGCCCGTCCAGCTCCGGGCGATTATAGATGTCCCCCTCCCGTTTGAGACCCCAGAGGAACCGGAATTTTTTTTCCGGATGAAGGGGCAGTTTGCTTTGCAGAATGCTCATGACGGGAGAAAGACCGGTGCCGGAAGCCAGGAGAACGATCTCGTTTTCGGTCATCTCCGGGAACGTGAACTTGCCCATGCCCCACGGCCCGGAGAACTTGACCTGATCCTGGAGGTTGAGGTTTGCGATAAACCGGGACGCCGGCCCCACGATCTTCACACAGAGAGAAAACCGCCGGGGATCGGGCGGGGAGGCGATGGAATAAGAGCGCTTGACGGTCTTTCCGTTCTGCTCCACGGTGTGAAGAATGATGAACTGGCCGGACTCGTAGCGGATTTCGGCCGGGTCGACCATTTCGAAATCGACTTGAACCACATCGGGCGTCTTGACGACCCTGGAGATGACCCTCGCCGTTAATGTCGCAGCCATGTTACAAGGAACGTACCATAATGAACGAGCAGGCGAAATTCTGGATCGAGCGGCTGGGTCTGGCGCCGCATCCGGAAGGAGGATTTTATCGGGAAACCTACGCTTCGTCGGAGAAAATCCGCGCCGGATGTCTCCCCTCGCGGTTTGCGGGGGATCGCGTCTTTTCAACGGCCATTTATTTTTTGCTCGAAGGCCGGCAAGTCTCCAAATTTCATCGAATCCAATCGGACGAACTCTGGCACTTTTACGACGGCCATCCCCTGACGCTCCATCTCATCGACCCCGCCGGCGCCCATTCCGAGATCAAACTCGGCCGCACGGGGGACGGTTCAGAGCAACCGCAGGCGGTCGTTCCCGCCGGCTGCTGGATGGGGGCGTCTCTGGCGGTCCCGACCGGATTCGCGCTGGCAGGCTGCACGGTTTCTCCGGGATTCGATTTCCAGGATTTCGAAATGGCCTCCCGTGCCGATCTGGTTCGAACGTTCCCCGCGCTACGGCACGTCATCGATCGGTTGACCTGACTTGCCCGTCACAGAGTCATGACGGACCGGCCGAAATTTGTCGCCGACGACCACCTGGCCCGGCTGGCGAGGCTGCTCAGGGCCGTCGGATATGACACGCTGTGGAAGAATCCGATTTCCGACCGCGAGATCCTGAGGCAGTCGGCAGGGCGGACGCTGCTGACGCGGCACGTGAAACTCGTGCGGGACGGCAAGCCGGCCGATTTCGTTTTGATCGCCCATGACGATGTGATGGATCAATTGAAACAGGTTGCGGCGGAAAAACAGTTGACGCTCCAGCCGGACCTGTTTTTCACGCGCTGCACGGCATGCAACGGCACGCTGGAACCGGTGGAAAAATCGGCGGTGTTTGACGAGTTGCCCGAGCACGTGCGGGGGACGCTGGACAAGTTCCGGCAGTGTCCGTCATGCGGAAAACTGTACTGGGAGGGATCGCACACGGACCGAATCAGGGAGAAACTTGCGGCGGCGGGACTGATGGGTGAATGAGTGTTGAATATTGAGCCTTCTCAAACCCCTCTTTTCAGCAACAAACCCTCGTCCAGATCCTGCAGAACTTCCTCCGCATGCACGTCCGGTTTGACCTTGCCGTATATCTTTGCGATTTTTCCCTTCGGATCAATCAGGAACGACATGCGGAGGATTCCCATGTATTCACGGCCCATGAATTTTTTCTTCGCCCACGTGCCATAGGCTTTCAGAACATCCTTTTCGACGTCGGCCAGGATCGGAAAGGGCAGCCGGAACTCGGCTGCGAATTTGTCGTGGCTTTTGACCGAATCGGCGCTGACGCCCAGCACGATGGCCTTTCGCGTCTTGAACCGGGCAAACGCATCCCGGAACTCGCAGGCTTCCCGCGTGCAGCCCGGCGTATGGTCGCGCGGATAGAAGTAGAGGAGAACCCATTTGCCCCTGTAGCCTGAAAGACTGTGACTCTTTCCTGACTGGTCCTGCAACGAAAAATCCGGCGCCTTGGTTCCTGCTTTCAGTTTCATGAACCCAGACTAGGTTCGCGGTCGAGAATCCGCAAGGAGGCGAGCGGGACCCAGCATGAGTAAAGACGAAGTCATTTACTACGAATTTAACGCGAATGAGCGCGAAAAATTTCACAGGGAGTTGTTATGCGGTTCGCGTTGTTTCGCGCCATCGCGCTGTGAATAAGTCTATAAGTCTATGTGCGGCACCTTAACCGTATATTGCCTCTAATATAGTAAACGTGGCGGGGGCATAAAACCGAACAAAAAACCGGCAAATCGTAGCAGTAGAGTTCTGGTAAGACTTTAGCGGTATGAATCCGCGTACCTTTTTGGTCGTCATTCCCGCGGGAATCCAGAGGCCTTCCTCTTAAGAATTCACCCCAGAGGTTCGCGGTCGAGAATTCGCAAGGAGGCGAGCGGGACCCAGCCGGTGGCGCCGCTGGTGAAGCGGACTTCGGCGTATCTTTCCAGCTTCTGCAAAACCTCGACCTCCACGCCCGGGCTGACGGGGTCGGCATAGACCGGCTCGTAGGTGGACGCGGCGCCTTTTCGGACGATCTCGTCCCGGACGATCACGGCCTCGCGGATGATTTTCTCCCGGTACAGATCCCAGCCGGAGGACAGGCCAAAAACGGCGGCGATCAGAAATACGGCGGCGATCGGCCATCTTCCCATCGGGCTCTTGGAGCGAATCACTCGGACACAGACAACGATCCAGAAAAGATTCCAGAACGCGATGAACGTCCACCAGCGGGCGCCGAGCGGGATGAGGAAATGGAAAAAGAGGAGCGTTCGAAGCAGTTCGTAGGAGGGCGGCGGCGGGAATTTGGTCCGCACCTGACTGCGGGCGAACCGAAGGTTGGCCCGGAGCCGCCCGTCGTTGGGAATCCGGCGCTCGGCCATGCGGAGCCAGTAGACCGCCTCGCCGACGTCGTGCGTGCGGAGGTGGCAATTGCCGAGGTTGTAATACAGAGGGCCGCTGCGGTATCCGCCGAGAAGCAGTTTCCGGTATTCTTCGATGGCTGCGCGCAGGTGCCGCTCGCTCTCCTCGTAGCGGCGCACGCCGGCGGCTTTTTCCATCTCGCTGCCGGCCGCCGCCAGGATCTTCTCGGCCTCCAGACGCGGAATTTGCGCCGCCGCCTCGATGGCCCACAGGGTCAGCGCCCATGCGGCGAAAAGAACGGCCTTCATGTTTTGTGATTACGCAAGTGCTGATCGATCTCGCGTGCTAGGGCGATCATCCTCTCACATATCTCCTTTCGGTCGACCGAAATCGCCATGCTTGAAAATTTGGCCCGTTCGAAATGGTCGAGCGTCTGCCGGAGTTCCAGTCTCAATGGCAGCGGCACGCCTTGCCGCTCCAGGTGGTGATCGATATCGGCCGGCGTGAGCGCCGTCTCGGCGAGCGTCAGGCGGTCCTTGACATAGGCGGCGACTGCGTCCATGAAATCGGAAGGCAACCGCTCGGGCGCCGCGGCGTCCGCCAGCGCGCGGAGAGCCTTTTCGAGCCGCCCGATGGCCTTGGCCGCCCGGCGCCGCGCGGGATCCCGGCGCGCCCGGGCGGCGGAGACGGATGCGGCGAGCAGGAAGATCGCCGGCGTCGTCAACAGCGCGGCGCCCGCGCCCAGTCCCGATCCCGCGTCCTGAGTCGACAGCACGATTTCGGGATCGGTCTGGTTCGCGTACAATCCTTCGATCACTTCCCGAATCTCGGCCGGCGGCGCGTCGGGCCGCGCTTCGATGACTTCATCCAGCCGGACGGTCTCGGTGGCCCGGATCTCGATCGGGATCGCCTGCGTTTTGACCACGATGTAGGACTTCCGCGCTGGATCATAAAACGCGTATCGGACGGGCGGGATCGCCTTCAAGTCCGGCTGGGCCGGCCGGACCGTCAGCCGGAAAATTTTGCCCTCGGCCGTCTGTTCTCCGGGGACGTCGCGGTCGTGTATTTTGAAAGCGCGGAACTCCTCCTGCCTCGTGAGGTCCGGCGCGTCGACCGTCGACCAGAGGCCGTCGCCGCGAAGCGTGACGGTGAGGGTGACCGGATCGCCGAGATTCAACCGGGTCGGGTCCGCCGCCGCGCGGATGTCGTACCTCCCGATCGCGCCGGTCCACTCGGCCGGCCGGTTGGACTCCGGCGGGTCGCTGATCCGAAGGGCGACGGGCTTCGATACCTGGTAGACGCTTTGCTGCGTCGCTTCGTTGGGGCTGACGACCTGGTCGAGGATCGATCCCTTCAGCGTGCAGGCCCCGACATCGACCGGCCCCGTTTTGACCGCCTTGAATGTTTTTTCGATGCTGTACACAAAATAGGGCTTGCCGTTTTTCACCACGCTTTGCCGCGGCAGTTTGAAGGTAATCAGCCGGCGCGAGAAAAATTCGTCCCGTGCGTACTGGTTGATCGTGAATCCCGGGCTGCCGACATACCCGGAGATGAACGCCCGGAACTCCTTCGTTTCCGTATTCGGCAGGCTCTCGAACCACGGAATTTCCAGCGCCGGCGGGTTGCGCGGGTGGTAGGGATCGTTTTCCAGCGCCTGGTTCTGGTACACAAGTTTTCGAAGAAACAGTTTGAACACGACCTTGAACTCCTCCCCGATCGTGACCGGGTTCGGTGCAACGTCCACCTCGATCCATGCGCGTTCGTCCGCATTAGGCTCGATCGCCGTGAGCGTCACCGGTTGCGTGCGGGCCGTTTGCCCATCGGCAGTCACAGCTATTTCCGGGATCGAAAACGTTCCGCCGCGTTTGGGAGAAAGGACGTAATTCATGTGGAAGGTCGTGCTGGAGGACTGCGTCATTTGATTGCCGACGATCGAGATGCTCTGGCTGGTGGAATGGGTGACGCCCGTAAACGTTACGTTCAGGCCGTCCACGTCCGGAAACTGCGCCGCCGGCTGTGTCGCGGCGCCGGTGACCGTGATCTGAAAGTGGGCCGATTCGCCCAGATAGATTGATCCAACCGAGATGGACGCCGACGCCGCAATGTCGGCCGACGCCGGACGCGCAAGCGCCGCCGCGATCAGGAGGCCAACGCACGCAAGAAGGTTAAGCATCCTACCAGTCCTTGACCGCGCCGCCGACCACGCCCACGGCCTGTTCCTGATTTTTTTCCGGGTCGACGCCCCTCTGCCGCGCGGCCTGCATGAGCTGCTGCCGGAGGTCCTGCATCTCTTTGAGGCGATCCTTCATTTGTCTCTCCGCCTCTTTTTGGTTGAAGGATTTACCCTGATCCTGCGGCCCCTGGTTCGGCGACGACTGCGGGTTGGGCTGCCCTTGGGACGTATCGCCCGCGTTCTGGCCGGCCTGCGTATCGGTCTGATCCTTTTTCTGATCCTGCCGTTTCCTGTCTTCCTGTTCTTTCTTTCTCTGAAGTTCGACCAATTGTTTCAACAGCCGCCGGGCCAGCTCAAGATTGTGCTGCGCGTCTTTTTTGCCGGGCCGCCGGTCGAGGGATTCGCGGTAGGCTGAGACTGCCAGGCGGAGCGACTGGATGGCGCCAGGCAGGTCGGCGTCTTTTTGTCGGCCGGCTTTTTGGACATTCGCGTTTCCGAGATTATAAAACGCGTCACATTCAAAATCCGCGGAAGGGCCTGTCGACGCCCTGGAAAAATACTCGGCCGCGGAGTCGTAGGCGCCATTCTCGTAGAGCGCGCGGCCTTCGTTATACAAATCGAACACGTCCGGCAAGTCCGGCCCGGCGCCGAACGAAGGAGCGCAAAAGCACAGGAACACAAGCATCGCCGCGATGCGCCGCGTCCTCACCCGGTCGGACATCAGGCACTCCGCCGCGAGAAACAGGACGCCGAAGAACAAAAACAGTTGATACCGGCTCTCGACAAACGTTTTCTTCGTTTCCTCCAGCGCGCCCCCGCCCGCGGCCGATATTTTCTGCCGGTAGATCCGGTCCAGATCGAGAGACCGCGTCCCGGCGGGGATGTATCCGCCGGCGGTTTCCTGGGCGATTCTCCGGAGTTCATCCGGATTGAGTTTCGTCCAGACCTCTTTGCCTTCATCCCGGACGAAGTCTCCGTCGACCCGGATGCGGCTGCCGAAGTCGCGGTCACCGACGCCCACCGTGAAAATGCGGATCCCGCGTTCCGCCGCCTGCCGCGCGGCCTCGATCGGGTAACTTCCCTGATCCTCGCCGTCGCTGATCAGCAGCATCGTCTTGTTGTTAGGGATCTGATCGGTGAAGGCGTCGATGCCGAGCCGGATGGCGTCGCCGATCAACGTGCCGCCGCGCGTCACGGACTGAACGCCGGCCCGGTCCAGCGCGCGGCGGAAAAAGGCGTAATCGATCGTGAGGGGACATTTCAACACCGGATGGCCGGCGAACACGATCAGGCCGATCCGGTCGCCCTTGAGGACGCCGACCATGTCCTGAATGTCGAGTTTGACCCGCTCAAGACGCGACGGCGCGACGTCCGTCGCCAGCATGCTTTTCGAAACGTCCAGAAGGACCAGGATGTCGCGGCCGGAGGTATGGACCGTCTGTTCCTCCACGCCCCACTTCGGCTCGGCCAAGGCCAGGATCGAGAACAGCAGAGCAAGGAGAAGCAGCGCGAGTTTCGCCCGCCGCCGCGCCGGGCTGACCGACCCGGCCAGCCGCGACAACTGGTCCGCCGAAAAATACCGCGCCAGCGCCTGCCGGTTCCAGCGCCAGGTGAGCCAGAACGCAGCAGCCACGGCCGGCAGCGCCCAAACGAGCCACAGCGCGGCTGGGTGGGCGATGAGGAAAGAGGACTCGGTGGCCATCAGGGTTTTTTCCGAAAAAGCGTCAGTCCGAGGATCGACTCGGTGAAAACCAGTCCGAGGGAAGCGGCGAGGGGAACGTGATACAGCTCGCGGTACTGGAGATATTTTTCCGTGAAGTGCTCTGTTTTTTCCAGCTTGTTGATTTCCTCATATATTTTTTTAAGTTTTCCCCCGTCGGCGGCCGCGAAGTACCGCCCGCGAGCTTCCGTTGCGACCTGCCGAAGAGTTTCCTCGTCGACTTCCTGTCCGCGCATGAAAATTTTGCGGCCGAAAAAATCGACGGACGACTGCGCCGCCTGGTCCGGCACGATCCCGATCGCATAAATCCGGATCCCGAGCTGGGCGGCCATCCGGGCCGCCTCGACGGGGTGCGTCGCGCCGAAATTGTTCAGCCCGTCGGTGAGGAGCACCATGACCTTGCTCTGGGCGGTCGACTCCTTGAGAAGCGCCGCCCCCTGGACGATCCCGTCGCCGATGGCGGTGTATCCGAAAAATTTGTCCGGCTGCACGTGTTCAAAAAATTTCGACAGCATGCCGTAGTCGAGCGTCAGGGGACAGACTTCGTTCGGATAGGCGCTGAACGTTGTCAGGCCGATCAGGTCGTCGGCGCGGCCGCGGACAAACCCGTCGATGACGTGTTTGGCCGTTTCGAGCCGCGACCTCCGGGCGCCCTCGTAGACCATGTCCTCCTGCGCCATGCTTCCGGAAACGTCGACCACCAGCTCGATGGCGATCCCCTCGACGCACACCTTCGACTGCTCGTCGCCGGCCTGCGGCCGGGCAAGGGCGCCGACCGCGAGGACGATCGCGATCGAACGGAAAACAGCGAGGGACCGGAGGCCCATCGCGCGAGCGGTCGGCCCGCGCCGCGCGGCGCGGGCCGTGGCGGAGAATCCGAGCGCGGCGGCCGCCGGTTTCCACACGAACTCGCGGACGAGCGGGACCGCAGCGAGCGCCAAGAGCCACAAAAAATGCGGATGCCGGAACGTCCAGCTCATGATCGCCGGGATTTTATCAGCGTGGAAAATCGGCTTCAAGCTGAATTGTTTTAAACCGGAATATTGTTTGCCCTGATTCATTACATCCCAGGACGATCCCCGCCATCGGCCCGAAACGCCATCCACCTGCATTCCGAGAGATTACGCATTTCCCGCCCTTCTCCTGATTGTCCGGAACAGCTTTTGCAGTAGGTTGGCTCATGAATTCGATCCTTTCGAAACTGGCTTCCATCCGGCTGCTCTTCTGGCTCCTGGGCTTGATCGTTTTGGCCTGCGTCATCGGCGCAGCGATTCCGCAGGGCGAGTCGCCGGAGGTCTATCCAAAAATGCTGGGCCCCACAGGATCGCGACTCGTTCTCGGTCTCGGCCTCGACCGGCTCTTTTCCACCGCGTGGTTCAATCTTCTCCTTGCCGCGCTCGCCGTCAACCTCGCCGCCTGTTCCCTCATGCGCATCCGGACCATCCGGTCGCGTCCGGGAGTTTTTGTGACTCATGCGGCGGTGCTCCTGATTCTCCTCGGCGCCGCCGTCCGGTGGATGTGGGCGGATCATGGCATCCTGCCCATGCGGGCGGGCCAGGTCAGGGGCAGTTTTCATCTGGACGAAACCCGAACAAAGAATATTCCATTCCAAATCAGGCTCGATCATTTCACGATTGACCGCGCCGGCGGCGTTCATCTCCTGCATTTTTCGGATCACGCCTCCGGGAAATCCGAGTCTCTGCAAGTCGCCGGACCCGGAACGTATCGATTAAATCCGCTCGACGCCGACGTTCGCGTTCTGGCGGTCTTTTCCCATTTCATGATGGGCGAAAACGGCCCGGCAAACGTTTCCGACCAGCCGGTCAATCCCGCTGTGCAACTCGAAATCGTGAAAAGCGGCCACGCCGCCAGGCGCTGGCTGTTCGCCAAATTCCCGGATTTCGGCCGGCACAACGCCACCGACGCCTCTTCCCACGGACCGGAAAAGGAAATGTCCTGTTGCGCGACTTTGCAAGCCGTTTACGAATTCCGGCCCGGCGACATCCGGCAATTCCGCAGCCATCTGAGCATTCTGGAAAATGGCCGGGTCGCGGCCCAGAAAACCATTCATGTCAACGAGCCGTTCCGTTACAAAGGCTATGCCTTCTACCAGTCCGGCTACGATCCGAACGATCCGGCGTTCAGTTCCATCCAGGTGGCCAAAGACCCCAGCGTGCCGATGGTCTACGCCGGGTTTGCGCTCCTTCCGCTCGGCCTCGTCTGGTCTTTTGCCGGCAATCCGAAATCCAATATCCAAAATCCAAAATCCCGGTGAGCCCCCTCCTTCTGAACGCGGCCTTTGGGTGTCTCCTCGCGACTCTGCTTTTCGGCGCCATTCGCCGCCTGGTCGCCCGGCCTGTTTTTGATTTTTTGGCTGTCCTCTCGCTGGGAGTGAGCTGGATTCTCCTGACCGTTTTTCTGGCAACGCGGTGGAACGTCGGCGGGTTCGCTCCGCTGTCCAACCAGTTCGAATCCCTGGTGAGCCTCACGTGGTCGATCCTGCTCTTTCATTTTATTTTTTCCATCAAGTGGTCCATCCCCGGCCTCGGATTCTGGACCGCGATCCTGGCGCTCCTCTTTCTCGGCATCGCCGCGCTCCTCGACAAATCCATCCGCCCGCTCGTTCCGGCGCTCCAATCGAATTGGCTGCTCTTTCATGTCTCCACCACGCTCATGGCCTACGCGGCGCTCGGCCTGGCCACGCTTTCATCCATCGTGTTTCTCATCCAAAAAAACGGCCTTGAAAAAGCCCTCGATGCCTTCACCTTTCGCGCCATCATCCTCGGATTCATTCTCCTGACAGTCGGTATTGTCCTCGGCGCCGTGTGGGCGAACGAAGCCTGGGGCACGTACTGGTCGTGGGATCCGAAGGAAACCTGGTCGCTCATCACGTGGATCATCTACGCCCTCGCCATCCACCTGCGCCGCGTCCGAAAATGGGAAGGCGCCCGGTTCGCGTGGCTGGCCATCGGCGGATTCGCCTGCGTGCTCTTCACCTATTTCGGCGTGAATTATCTGCTGTCCGGGCTGCACAGCTACGCGTAACGAGGCGCGGCGTTCGGCATAAATGAATGTGATCTGCGCATGAAGGTTCTCCCCCGTACGGAGCGGAGATCATCCATGAGAAACAGAAGGAGAATCGAAGGATGAAAAGATTTCTGTTTGTATCGCTGGTGATGGTTGGGTTCATGGGGTCCTTGAAGGCGAACGCGGAGGAGACGGCGCCGGCCAACGTCGAACACGGGTTTGTCGGCGCGGACAAATGCGGAATGTGTCACAAGTCCGATGCCAAAGGGGCGCAGTATAAGATCTGGAAAGAGAGCGGCCACGCGCGGGCTTACGAGACGCTCGGCACGGACACGGCCAAAGAGATTGCGAAGAAGGCCGGACTGGAGGGCGACCCCCAGAAATCGGACGAGTGCCTGGTCTGTCATGTGACCGCCTTCAAAGCGGACACGTCGCTGCTGGGAGAGAAGTTCAGGATGGAGGACGGCGTCCAGTGCGAACACTGTCACGGGGCCGGCGCGGATTACGCGAAGATGAGCGTTATGAAGGATTCTCAGGCGGCGGTGGCGAACGGTCTGGTCCATCCGACGGCGGCGGTCTGTGCCGGATGCCACAACGAAAAGGCGCCAACGTGGGATACGGCAGTCGGATTTGAGGCCCAAGCGGCGTGGAAGAAGATCGCGCACTATCAGCCGGGACACGAAGGCGAACTGCCGGCCGCACCCGGTGCCGCCCCGGAATACAAACCAGAGTCGGCGCCTGAACCCGAAACCAAATAACCGTCGGGCCTCGATGGACTTATGTACGAGGACGCGTAGCATGTCCTTCGGCGGACATGTGTCATAATATAATACATATGTGATATTGTGACATATTTGTCCATTTCCTTCGGACAAAGTGGCCAATCCCTGTCAAATAAAAAGGTTACAGACTACTTCCCAGGCATTTCCCAAGCCGGTACGTATTTTGCATAACTGACTACATACCAAGCGGTTTGTAGGGACTCCGGAGTAATTCGAGGACCCGACCAGGAAGGGAGGAATCGCCGCGATGCGTTTCTGTTTCTTCCGCCGATCCGATCGGCATGAGTTCTCTGACGGGAAAAAGACGGAGGGTGGAACTCTATGCCTTCATCCATCGCATTTGCGGCGAATGGCCCTTGCCTGCTTCCTCGTGTGTTCGGTGCTTCTTGTGTCCTGCACGCCGACCGCCACGAACGTCAATAGAGGTGAATCCGGCGGGGCGCTTTGTTTTGAATGCCACAGAAAAACGAAAACACGTTTTAAGGAGTCCGCTTTCAAGCATGACCCAGTCCTGAAAAATGATTGCCTGGCCTGCCATAAACAGCACGGGCTTCTGCCCCGCCTTTCCCTCAAATTCCCGCCCGCCGAACTCTGTTCTACCTGCCACAACAATATTCCCCGCGGTCCAAACGTCCACAGTCCCGTGGCCCTCGGCAAATGCCTTGCCTGCCACGATGCGCACGTCTCGGACGACAAGCGTCTCGTCGATCCCGGCAAGAAATGCGTCGACTGCCATGACAACACAAGCAAGGACATGGAGCTGCCGCACGTTCATCCCCATCTTTCGGACGGCCAGTGCGTGGTCTGCCACAATCCCCATGGCGAGCAGTCGGCCGGCATGCTGAACAAACCCATGCCCGATCTGTGTCTCAAATGTCACACCTTCAACGACGACCTTGTCGGAAAACATAGCGGGCAGAAGATCGAAAGCGGGAATTGTCTGACCTGCCACAGCCCGCACGCCTCCAAAAATGAAAACCTCCTCGTCAATCTCCACGCTCCGGTCAAGGAGGGCAAATGCGCGGCCTGCCACAAACTGTCGGAAGGCGCGGCGAAATTTTCCGTGCCGGCGGATGGCGGGGAGATTTGCCTTTCCTGCCACGCCAAAATCAAAGAGAACACGGCGAAAGGCAAAAGCGCGCACGATCCGGCGAAGCGGGGCCAGTGCGTGAAATGCCACGCGCCTCATGGATCGAATCAGAGCTGGTTTCTGGCTAAAGAGAGCGGCGGAGTCTGCGTGGACTGCCACAAATATGCTTCCGGAGAGAAATCGACCCACCGGCCTTATCAGAATCGCGACTGCATCCTCTGTCACCTCGGGCACGGCAGTTCGACGGACCATCTTCTGCGCGCGCCCGCGTCCGAACTGTGTCTGCGATGCCACAAAAAGGAAAACTTTACCGGCCGCGTCGTCCATCCGCCGATGGAGGACAACTGCATGAACTGTCATCAGTCCCACACCTCCAACAATCCAAAGCTGCTCGTCCAGCCGCCGCCGGCGCTGTGCCAGAACTGCCATGACGACAAGAAACCGGATCCCAACAAGACGCCCCATCAGCCCTTCAAGAACGGCGAGTGTATCAAATGCCATGCATCCCATACTTCGAACCAGGCGTCCCTCCTCGCCAGGCCGACTCCGGCGCTCTGTTTCACCTGCCACAAGCAGGGGCCCTTTCAGCTTTCCGTCGTGCATCGCCCGGTGTCCGAGGGCCAGTGCGCGCGCTGCCACGACCCGCATCAAAGTTCCGAAGACAAGATGTTCCGGACGAAGCCTGTGGAGGTCTGTGCGACCTGTCACGCCAAAGTGAAGGAACAGTTGAAAGACCCGGATGGCCATCCGCCGTTTAAGGAGGGCCAATGCTCTCGATGCCACGCGCCGCACAGCTCCGAAAAAGCGAAATTGCTGACGTTGAAGTCTTCCGTGCCGTGCCAGGATTGCCATCAGGATAAGTTCAATTTCCCCGACACAGGCGTCACCCATTTCCCTGTGAAAAAGCAGATGTGCGTGACCTGCCACGCCACCCACGCATCGGGCCGCAAATGGATGCTGGTCAAACCCGAGGGAGAACTCTGCGCCGATTGCCACAAGCTCGACGCCGGCGATCTTCAGGACAAACACAAGAATATGCTCACCAAAAATACGCGCTGCGCCTACTGCCATACGCCGCATTACTCCGGGGACAAGGGCCTTCTGAAGAAACATCGTCATCCGCCCTTCGAGGAGCGTGGCTGCGAAAATTGCCACGGCGAGGTGACCGATTCATCGGCGCTCGGCCTGCCGGAGCGGCGGACGGAGGTCTGCGCCACCTGCCACGACCAGCAAGCCGACTGGCTCAAGAAAAAATTCGTGCATGCGCCCGTCAAGGAAGACTGCGCGAAATGCCACAACCCGCATGCTTCGAATGACCAGCCGTATCTGGCGGCCCCCAGGACAAAACTCTGCCTGTCTTGTCACGAGAAAATTCGACTCGCGTCCTCCCTCGCCTCCGAACATCCGCCGGTGAAGAAGGGCGAATGCCTGTCCTGTCACGAACCTCACGCCGGCGACACGAAGAACCGATTGAAGCTGTCGGCGGACGACGGGAAATTATGCTTGAGCTGTCACGCCGGCATCGCGAAAATCGTTTCGCAGTCCCCGGTGCCCCATCCGCCGGCGGCCGAGGGCGCGTGTCTGACCTGTCATGCGGTTCACGGCTCCGGCCAGAAGCCGCTTCTCAACGCCGCCGTGGCCGAACTGTGCCTGACGTGCCACGATGCGACCGAAGCCAAATTCAAACTGGCGCATGTCAACAACGATGTCACCGGCGCGCGCTGTTCCATGTGCCACACCCCTCACGGCGGCGCCGAGAAGAAACTCCTGAAACCCACGGCCCATTATCCGGTCAAAAAAGGCCTGTGCACCAACTGTCATGAGGAGCCGGTCGTCAAGGGCAAGGCCGTCACGATCAACAAGAATGCCTGCTTCGTCTGCCACGAGCAAAAATCTCCGGCGGCGAACGCGGGCAAAGCCGCGCACGGAGCGATCGAGAAGAATGGGTGCGTCGAATGCCACGCGCCGCATGGGTCGGACATCGAGCATAACCTTCGCGCCCGCCCGCCCGAACTCTGTTTTACCTGTCATACCGCCCAGCGCCGCGACATTGCGGCGGCCAAAATCGGGCATCCGCCGGCGAAAAAGGGCGACTGCGTGAAATGTCACACGCCCCATTACGCCGAGGCCAGACCGCTCCTGAAAGCCCCGACGGTCACGAAGGTATGCGAGTCCTGCCACAAATTCGAGGGAGAGCACGTCCACCCGGTAGACATCAAGACCCCGGATGGTCGGGCGGTCGAATGCGTGTCCTGCCATTCTCCTCACGGGTCCGACCTCAAAGGCATTTTGAAAAGGGGGCAGCCGGATGTCTGTCAGCAATGCCACAAGGGCTGATCGCCTGATCCCCGTCCGCGCTGTCATGATCGCGTTCCTGGCGCTTGCCCTGTCGCCGTCGCCGGCCTCCGCGTTTGCGCCGGCGGTCGTCAGCGTCATTCACAATTTTTCACTCGGCGCCGATTACGAGGATCCCTCGCTCGTCTATCTGGACACGAGCGTGTGGGAATTGCTCGTCTATGAGAGTTCCACCTCGATGGTTTACATTCTCAGCCCGTCCGGCCGCCTCAAGTATTACTTCAAAGTCGATGTGGCCGATCCGGCCGTACTTTTTGCGGCGCCGAACGGCGATATCGGCCTCGTGTCCCGGGCCGGGGAATTGTCCCTCTATGATTACCGCGGGAATTTCATTGAAAAGAAACATCTTCGAAATGGGTCCGGGACGGCGGTGACGGGCGGACATTACAGCCCCGATCGCAAAGCGGTCTTCTTTGCCGACTACCATTCGCAGGCCGCCTACGGCGTCACCTTGAACGGCGACGTCGTCTTTATGAAGGAGGGATTCCGGCGCATCAGCGACTGCGTCTATCAGGGCGGCAAGGTCTACGTCGCGGATCAGGGCGGTTATTCCGTGATGATCTATGACGCCGATCAAGGCGTCCTGATTCACAGATTCGGCCGGGCGGGCGGCAAACCGGGGACGTTTTCGCTCATCAATCGCGTGTATGTCTCCGCCGACGGAAACGTATGGGTTTCCGACGTCGGCAAAAGGACGCTTGAGGTGTTCAATCCGACGGGCGAATTCGAGACGGAGCTTTTTCTGCCGGGATTCCGCTCGGCCGCGTTTGTGAACAACATCATGTACGTGTCATCCAATGTTCTCAAAGCCGTCACCGTTTACCGGATCAAGTAACGATCTCCCGCGCAGGGGGATCTGGGCATAGATGGAACTTCATCAAGTGAAAGGAGCATTGACCATGAGGAGATGTTTGAAATTCGCCTTGGTGGCGATTGTTGTCGCGGGCTTCGTCGCCGCCGTGTCCTTCGAGGACGAAGGAGGCCGGGCGTCGGCCAACTACCACAGCGATCCGCTCATCTGCTCCGACTGTCATGTGATGCATGCCAGCGACAGCGGCGGGGTCACGACCTACAATGGGGGCGCCGGATTTACGAATCTGCTCAAAGCCACGAACACCAACACCCTCTGCCTGAACTGCCATTCCGCCGACGGGCCGAACTACGCGTCGAGCGGCGCGCCATGCGTTGCGGACAAAACGACGGGCGGAGACACGCCGGCCGCCGGAGGATTCGGATTTGAAGGCTACGGCTATTACGGCGCGGGCGTCGGCGTCTATGACCGCGTCAGCGGAGGCAACGACTGGATAGACACGCGCGGGCATAATCTGCATGTGGCCGCGGCCGCCCAGCCCAGTCCCCCGGGTTCAGGCGGCGGCAACTGGGACAACGGCACGAACTACATGACCTGCGCCACTTGCCACAACCAGCACGGAAACACGAATTACCGAAATCTCCTGCCCGATCCAAACAGCGTCAACGCCGGGATTTCTGGATGCACCGTCCTCGCGCAGTCCAACGGCTATACGGACACCAGCGTTTGGGAAGACACCGGCCAGTACACGGCCGATTTCACGCTGTACTGTCAGGACTGCCACGAGAAGTTCGGGCCGAGCAACACCTTTGATCCATCGACCCAGAACATCCAAGGGGCGGTGACGGGCAATTATGACGCCGACGGACTGGTTGACAATTCCGCCGGCGCCAATACGCACCACCCCGTGGACTTTCAGCTGACGGCGGCCGTTCAGACCAACTACACGAACTACGGCGGGTCGGACACCTATCCCCTTCTGACGACCAGCTCGGGGAACAAGGCCGTTTTCTGTCTGACCTGCCATCGCGCTCATGGAAGCTTCAACGTCGCCAGCCTTCGTTTCAGACCCGATACGGGCACACTGGCCGGCGCGCCGGAGGCGTGCGAGGTGTGTCACAACAAGTAGGTTTGCGCGGGATCGGCTGGCGGATTCGCGGAGGTCGTCAGTGTAGACGACGGAGATTAACCCGTCCTGAAGGCGGTTCGTGTTTGTAAACAGGGAGCCCGGGGAGGGTATGCCCTCCCGGTGTATCCAGAGGGGATGGGTATCGGTTGAGCGAGGCGGAAACGGACTGCGCCAAAGGAGACCGCTATGGAGGAACGTGTGTGGTTTGGGGATACGTCCATACGAATCGTCGGGTGCTTCGCGCTGTTTGTCGCCTGGGGTTGCGACAAGCCCGGGGCAACTCCGCCCCTTTACAAAAAGGCCTCCTATGAAATTGCCGTTGTCAGCAAGCAGGACCCGTCGATTCAAAATGTGTATGCCCTGCCCTTCGGTAAAAAAGTAAAAATCCCCGGCACAGATCTCACCCTGCTCATCACCGAATTTCTGCCGAGTTTCTCCTTTTCGGACAAAACGCGGGCGGTTCAAGCGCGTTCGGAGAAGCCGGACAATCCGGCGGCCTATCTGTCCTGTTTTGTCGGCGCAGATCTGAAATACCGGCAATGGATTTTTCAGAGATATCCCCGATTCGGCAATGACAACAAGCTGCCCATCGCCTTTTACCTTCGGCGAATCCAATTGCCGGATACGGGCGCGCTCAAATGAATTCGGCTCTTTTGGGCGTGTCTCTGTCCGTCCTGTTCCTTCTGGGAACCTTGATTCTCGGCGCATCCGCGCGTCCGCTGACCGGCAGCGTCAACTGGAGATACGACAAGTCGTGGGCCGAAGAGCGGATGTCGGAGGGATTTTTGCGGACTTACAATCTCAGCGCCGACCGGAGGCTGAACAAGAAGATCAACATCGGCGCCGCGGCGCAATTCGTGGCCAGCGGCGCAAATCAGAAAACCGCGTCCACCTACCGCATCTCTCCTTTTCTGGACGCGACGGAGGCCAAATCAAAGTACAAATGGGCCCTGGGCATCCGGCAGTTTCAGTCGGCCACGGACGAAGGCAACCAGCGCCTGGACCGGAATTTCACATCGACCCTGGGACTGGCCATGCCGCGATACCTGCCCTCCCTGGATTTCAGCACCCGCATGGCGCAGAATTTCAATCTCAGCCGGAAATCCTCGGAATCGAAGGAACTCCTGATGAATTCGGCTTACCAGATCAAAGCCGTTACGCTCCGGTATACCTTCCAGAACCGGATCTTCGACAATCTTGCCGCCGGCCGCGCGACCCATGAAACCACGCGAGGATTGATGTTCGATTACGGCTACAACCGCGGATTTCTGTTGATGCCCAACTCGAGCCTGAACATCAAATACAATCTGTCGAACGCCACACAATCCTCGCGGACCACCTCGCGGTCCACGAGGCATTTCGTCAATCTCCTCTTCAACGCCGCGCTCCTGCCGAAACTGTCGTTATCGAACACGATGGGCTACGCCCTATCGGACGCCCACGCCGGCGGCAAATCCCGCCAGATCGAGAATGCCGTTTCTCTCCAGGGAACCGTCGTCGAGAACGCCCGGTGGTCCGGAAGCTTCAATCAGGTCCGCATCGGCATGGGATTGCCCACGGCGCAGAAAAACAACGCCGCCGGCATCAGCCTCGCCCTGGACCCCCTGCCGTCCGTCAGTGTCCGGCTCGACGCGAACCGGGACGCGCGATACAACGGCGCAAACGGGAAAATAAAGACGCTGGAGTCCGGCGGATTCAGCCATCTCTTGACGGCCGGCCTCTACCGGGACATTGCGACGCTTTCCGTCAAGTACGTCGAATCCGTGTCGCGGAATTTCGAGGAGCGCAGTTCCGGACGCAGCAACCTGATGGAGAATAAACTGCGTTATGTCTTCAGCAAGCGGACCGCGTTCGATCTGGGCAACCGAATCCGGAAGGAGCGGAGCGGGTCGGGCGCGAATCTGACCCGCGACTACCTGATGGGGGGGACGTTCTCCGTCAGCAAGGCGCCTCTGACGATCAGCGGCTATCTGAACCACTCGAAAGACGCCGGCCGGAAATCCTTCAACCAGTCCGCCGAGGTCCGACTGAACCTTGGCCGATTCCTCTCCGTGACCTCCTACCTCGACCATACGAGGGCGCGCGCCGCCGCCGGCAAATCCAGCACGACCTCGGTGAGGGTCGGCGTCGTCCATTCGCTCTCGTTTGCCCTCACCCACAAGCTGACGCTCGCCTCCACGCTGAACTTGATCGACATCGCGAAAAATAACGCGGGCACGCTGAAAATCGAAGTCCGGTCCCGGGATGTCGAGAAATCGCGCCTCACGCTCAGCTACGGATTGAACCACCTGCCGGGCGTCCGGGATTCGAACCAACTGAGCAGCGCGTACAATCTATGGTTCTGATCAAGGGAGGATGGGGCGCCGTGCGATCTGGAATTCTGCCCTGGGTGTGTCTGGCGGCCCTCCTGTGCGGCTGTGGGACGACCAATCACGTCTACGTGCATCCGCTGGCGGATATGACGGCAGCGAAGAAAGCGGTCGTACTGCCGTTCTACAACCTGGCCGGCAACGCCAAGGCGCCGGTCATCATCAAGGAGTCCCTGGTCGTCGAGATTCTAAACAGCCGGATTTTCGACGTCGTGCCGGAGAGCCAGATTGAGGCTTTCTTGCGGGAGAAGAGGATCGAGGCCGGCCGGTTTCTTACCGGCGAGGAGATGAAGAAGATTCAGGAGCAATTCGGGGCCGACATCATCGTGTACGGTACGATTCAAGTGTACGACGAGGGCAAGCCCGAAATCAATGTAGTCTCGAAAATCATCGACATCGAATCCGGCGTCACCATCTGGACCGCCGACATCGGCGTGGTCGGCACAAGCGACCTGCCGACGTTCGGCATCGGCGAAACGACGTCGATGAAACGGCTCGTGCAGAAGCTCACGGCGAAGACCGTCCGCGCCATGTTCAAACGAGGCCGGGCTGCCAGACGCGGATACGGCGGCGACGGAGGCGGGAAATGACCGCGCGGTTTTCCGGAGGCCGGCCGGCGTCTTTGGCGGCCGTCGTGCTTTGCGTGGCGGCCGTGGCCGCGCTCGCGGGCGCCGGGTATGGCGCGGAATGGCGAACGTACAATCTGTCATCGAGACGGGTCCAGGAAGTCATCACGGCGATGGCATCCGGCAAAGAGTCGTTATGGATCGGATACGCCAACGGCAAAATGGACCGCTACGAAGTCCCATCGGACCGATGGACACACTATGATCTCCCCGAGGGGTTCGGCCAATACAAAATCAACGACATGAAAATCATCGACCGTTACCTGTATCTGGCGACGGACACGGGAATGTGCGTTTTTGACCTGTTCACGGAGAATTTCTCCCAGCGGCCCGGGCAGGCGAACTGGAAGGGTTATCCCCTGCTGGACATCGAATGGACGGACCGGTACCTCTTTCTGGCCCTTGCCCATGACAATCCGTTCGGAGTCGACACGCCGGGGGGCCTGATCCGTTACGACAGGGGATTTCACACCTGGACTCTCTACACGGCCGAGGATGGACTGGGGTCAAACGGCCTGAACGACATCGAAATCGAGGGAGGGGTTGTCTGGCTGGCCACGGATCTTGGACTCACGAAATTCGAGCCGGACGTGGAGCGCTTTACCCGGGCCTCCTATGAAAAGGGGTTCCGTGACGAGGACATCCGAAGAATCAAATTCGTCGGCGGCAGGCTCTGGTGCGGCGCCCCGGGAAGAATCTGGGAGTTTCAGCCGGAGACCGGGGAAGCCGTCCGAATCAAGCTGGGCGGCGAATACGACTATGCGGTGACGAAAATTTTCCCGCTGGCGTCGTTTACCCTGGTCGGCACGGAGGAGCGGGGACTGGTGGGCTATGACAACAGGCGGGAGGCGTTTTTTGAAATTGAATCGACCGACATCTCGCCGACCGTGTCGGCCGTTGAATTTCATCAGGGCGCCGTCTGGATTGCCTCGCGCATGGGAAGGGTTCGGGATTCCCTGGTGTCGATCCCGGTTGAGCCTGATACGGACGGATGGATGTCGACGCGGGAGAGGATTTCCAAGCGCGATCTGACTGAAACGCCCTTTGAAGAGCGGCTGGCCGCCAAAAAAGAGAACCGGGACGCCCTGATGGTCATGGACAACGCCGTGGCGGCGCTGGCGGAAGGCGACGTTGAGAGAATCCGGGACATCTTCACAGACGACTTTCCGGACCTTGTCAAACTGATCGCCCTTTTCAAGGGCGCCCGGGCGGATCCATTAAAAAATGGCGTCGTGACAAAAATGGAGCCGGAGGCCGTGAGCGTCAAACCCATGTCCGGCGTCCGGGTGGTCAGCGCCCCGGACGGCAGGAAACTCTTCAAAATCGTCTTCCGAAGAAAAACGAACGTCACGTCCGCGGTCGGCGGCACGGAGGAATGGACGATCGAGCCGAAGCTCGTGGAACTGCGGGGTGATAAAATTGTCCGCTGGGAATAAGGCGGTCGTTCTGGCGCTGGCCCTGCTTTTCGCCGGATGCCGGCAGGATTCAGCCGGCCGACATTATCTGGACCTCGAAGACGACATCCAGAATCTGATTTCCGAGGAAAACACGATTGGATTTTCTCCGCTTCTCGACCGAACGGGTCGGATGGCGCAGGAGAACTGGAAGTATACCGACATCATCAAAAATGTGCTGATCCGGGAGGGTCTGATCGAACCCTATTCGACGGCGGACGACGTTTTTCGCGAGCTCAACCGGCGGTATCTTCGCTGGAACGATGTGCCCGCCCTCGAAACGCTTCTCACCGTCGCCCGGGCCGCCAAGCTCGGCTATCTCATCGTGGTGTCCGTTGAAGATGTTGCGGTGGTGGACGATTATCCGCAGATCACCATCGGGCTCCGAATCTACAGGGTCCGGGATGGCCGGATCCTGTATTACGACGAATCCACGGCGGCGGCGTCCGCGAATCAGTACAATGTCCCGGGCCGGCGGAAAAAAACCCGGATGGAATTGACCGTCGAAATATGCGAGCGGCTGATCGAAAAATTCGCCGAAAATATAGAGCCTCATTTGAAGTCCATCAAGGGGAGAAAAGTCGAGAAGGTGCGGAGGATGCTGAAAGAGAGCGAAGCGCTGGGACTGAATGACCCCGACGCCCGATGGATCAAGGAGAGCCGCTCTCTTCTGGACGGCGCCGCGGGCGCCGACGGCGCCAAATTGCGGGATGTGCGGACGATTTTCCAAATTGAAAACAAACTTCACTCGATGATCTTGGATTACAAAGTGAAGGCGAAAATCATCGAGATGGTGAAAAAGCCATGAACGGGCGGCTCGCTCTGCCGGCCTGCGCGATTATTCTATCCTGCACCGTCGCGGCGCCTCCCAAGCCCCACCTGTATGTCAGTCCGTCCGTCAAATTCGTGGCGTGGCCGGCCTCGGCGATGATTTTGCCGGTCCTGAACTTTGTCCCCGATCCCATGGCGGGCGTCAAAACGGATGAGATCCTGTTTACCCTGGTGGGGCAATCCGGTCTGTTCGTTCTGGAAAATCCGTCCGCGGTCGAACGGGCGCTGGATGAAGTGGACGTCGAATGGATCGGCACCATCGATAAAGACCGCCTCTGCAGGGCCGGCCGGAAGCTCGGCGATCGGATCGTCATCGCTCCCGTTCTGCGCAAATTCGAGGAGGGGGAGGGGAACGAAGTCTACATCGGCCTGACGATCTACGACGTCGAGCGCGAGGAAATGCTGTTTTACAACGAAAAAATCATTTCTGCCTCCGATCGCCCGCGCATGCTGAGCGCGGGGGCGGAGCGGACCCGCGCGGCCAATCTTGAAACCGCCGTGCGGGAAATTCTGAGGCCATTCGTCGCCGCGGCGGCCCGCTCAAAGGCGAGGCCCAAAACGCCATGACAGGGTTATTCCGCCCCCTCCGTCCTTCCCGCGGGAATCCAAGCCGTTGCCAGTTGCGTGTTGGCCGTTGTCTGCTCGGGTTGTGCGTCCTCCTCATGGCCTGCAACAAAATGCCCCCGTCGGTTTATGTCGCGCAATCCAAACTGAACGGGATGATCGTCACGTCCGTCAAGACCGTCGTTCTCCCCCTGCAGAATTTGACGGGCCGGCAGGACGACTTCACCTTCATGGATGACATCCTGTTCAACCGGATCACGTCCGGGAGCATTTTCGAGGCGATTCCGCAGGGCGACGCCGCCAAGGTTCTGGAGGGACGTCGGGCCAGATGGTTCCACAAAATCGATCCTGAAACGGTCAAGGACATCGTGAAGAAATACGGCGCGGATTTCGTCGTGGCCGGCGCCGTGACGGAGATACGGCGCGAAAGTCCGATGGCCCTGGGCATATCCATTCGGCTTCTGGACGGCCGGACCGGCGACATCCTCGTCAGCGTGACCCATTCGCTGACCGAACGGGACGACGAGACGGTCTTCGGCGTCGGCCGGGCCGACACGATGTTGAAACTGGGCAAGAGAATCATCGACGCGAGCGTGGCGTCGATGGAAAATCATTTCAACCGGAGGGAATGACCATGGATGCTTATACGCTCGCCGTCCATTACCTTCACGAATTTTCCGCCGGGCTGTTTGTGGCCGTCATTGTCTATCATTTCGTTTTGATTAAAAAGTTGGGAGACAACCCGGAACTCCGAAAGCAAATCACGGACTGCACGTTCAAATCGTTTCTGGCCACGCTCGTCCTGATCGGCGTCGGGGGCGTCCTGCGGATTTTCACGACCCAGACGGCGGAGCGGGAGCACATGGCGTTGATCGTGGGGAAACATGCCATCTTCGGCGTCATCGCCGTCTGGTTTGCCGTTCATCTGTGGCGCAAGCGGAGACGCCATGCCTCGTAAACCGCGGATTCTGCTCGCGACGCCCACCTACCACTGCGGCGTGCTCGAGTGCGCCGGGAACTGGATGCCGCTGGCCCTCACGTTTTTAGGCGGCGCGCTGGACCGGAGCAAGTTCGACGTCGTTTTGTACGACGCCATGTCGGAAGGCGCGGATTTGGACGGCGCGGTCCGCAGGATCGCCGAAATCAATCCCGACCTCATCGCCGTCGGGGGCTACACCGCCAGTTTTCCCGCCGCTCTCGACATGCTCCGCCGGGTCAAACAGATGTCGCCGCGCGTCGTGACCGTATGCGGCGGCGTCCACGCGACGTTCATGTGGCGGGACATCCTCGCGGAAAATCCCTTCGTCGATTATGTCATCGTCGGCGAGGGCGAACTGCCGTTTCGCGACATGCTCAATCAGATTTTTGATGGTGGAATGAACGGCGGCCTGCCCCGCGGCGTGGGGGCCCGGGTTGACGGCCGGATCGTTTCCGGCGGACGCCGGGAATTCGTCCGCGATCTGGACACGCTTTCGCCGGATTACGGTCTTCTCGATTGGAGCATCTACAAATATCACGTCATCCCGAACTCCACCCTCGGCTCCATCAGCACCTCGCGCGGCTGTTCGGAAGGCTGTTCGTTCTGTTCCCAGCAAAAATTCTGGAACCGGACATGGCGGGCGATCTCACCGGACAAATTCGAGCAGTTGGCGCGCGAGTTGATCGAGAGGCACGGTGTGAACGTCATTCTCATCCCCGACGAAAGACCCACCACCGACCGCGGCCGATGGGAGGAAATCATCGACCGGATGATCGGCCTGAAAAAAGACGTGATGTTCCTCATGGAGACGACCGTCGTCGACATCCTTCGCGACGCGGACATCCTTTGGAAATACCGCAAAGCCGGGATCATCCACATCTACGTCGGCGTGGAGGCGGCCGGACAGGACCGGCTCGACGATTACAACAAGAAATTGTCCGTCGAAGAGTCCAAGGAGGCCCTGCGGCTGATCAACGCCGCCGACATCGTGAGCGAAACCTCATTCGTCCTCGGCACGCCGGACGAAACCCCGCAGTCCATCGCCTTCACACTCAAGCAGGCCAAACGGTTCAATCCGGACTTCGCGCATTTTTTGCTTCTTACGCCCTGGCCCTACAGCGACATCTACGCGCAGGTCAAACCCCATATCGAGGAATGGGATTTCAGCAAATACAATCTGGTCGAGCCGGTCATCCGGCCGAAGAACATGTCCCGGGATGAAATTTTCACGGCGGTCCTGCGCTGTTACCGGGATTTTTACATGGACAAGTTGTCAGAGGTCCGGGCGTTGAAAAACGATTTCAAACGCGAGTACATGATGCGTTCCATGAAGGTCATGATGCACAATTCATTCCTGAAATCGCACCTCCTGCGGCTTGGGGAACTTCCGCGTCACATTTCCGCGCACAGTGTCCATGAGGCCGTCTGACGATGAATTCGTCGTGGGAAAAATTCGCCCTCCCGGCGGCGGCCTTGATCTCTTTGGCGGTTTGCTTTCTGACCGTACGGGATATTTGGGCGGCGAACATCATCAAAAACGTCGCGCATGGCGATCCCGACACCGGCGCGCAGATTCGATGGATCGGAGGCTACGCGTCGGACGTCAGGGACACGGGACTTTGCGGCAACTGCCACATTCAGCATGCGTCGTTGGATTCGACCGACACGCCCAACGCCGGCGCCGGCTATCCGAAAATGCTGCCGGCCCCCTCCGCCGCGTCTCCGTGGGTCAATTCGACCTGTTTCGTCTGCCACACCGACACCAACGCCAATCTTCCGGGCTGGCCGGGCCAGGCCAAGTTCGAACTGTCCTCGCACTGGACGAGCGCCAACGTCGTCTATCCGGCCTCGGGCAACAACACCGGCGAATGCGTCAATTGCCATGATCCGCACGGCGTGAGAATCGTCGACGCCGACAATCTCACGGGGGGGCCTTACACCTCCAATACCCAGCCCACGAGCGACCTCACGATCCGCCAGGAGGAGTATCTCTGCTATGAATGCCACGACGGCGCGCCGGCGGCGACGGACATCAAGGACGAGTTCAGGTCTCTGAACGACGGGACGAACTTCTACAACCATCCCGTCAATGAGGACGCGGCGGCGAACGACCGCACGCCGTTTTACCACGGCTTGGCCGGAGACACGCTGAACTGGTCGAGCAATCCGCACGTGGAATGTGAGGACTGCCATAATCCGCATTATGCGCAGGGGGGCACGCACACAGTGGGCGACACGAAAGCCGGCAACGTGCTCCTAGGAACGTACGGCGTGCAGGTCAACGCCTGGCCCGACTCGGGAGGCGGCGGCGCCGGCCTTCCGGCGGCGCCGACCAACTGGACGAAGGTTCAGTTTTCGACGGCGCGGACGAATTACGAGTATGAGTTGTGCCTGCGCTGCCATTCGTCCTTTTCCGCCGGAATTCCGTCCGGCGCGGCGCCGAATATCATCACGGACATATCGAGGGAGATCAATCCCAACAACCTGGCCATTCATCCCATCGTCAAAAAGGGGAAACTTCAAAGCGGCAACATCGGCGACACCGTTTTCACGGACGGCTGGTCCGAAACCAGCTACGTGACCTGCAGCGACTGCCACTACGTCCACGGCGAGCCGACAGGGGGGAACTACTACACGATTGACTATCTGCTTCGAACTTACAACCCGGCCGGCGCCGGGGCCACCAACGAGGAGCATGTGCTCTGCTTCAAGTGCCATAGATATGACGTCTATCACGCCAGCGGCGCGAATCGGACAAGAAGCCGGGTGACGCATCCGATCAATACCAATCATGACGTCAACACCGACAACGCCTTCACGATCTGGTGCTTGAACTGTCACGGCGGCGGCGCCAACGGCGGCATCCACGGCTCCAACGCGGGCGTCGGCAGCGGTCAAGATTACCTGGGCCTGCATTTTATGAACGGCGCGGCGATGACCGGCTTCGATTACGACGATGGATCGGGCGGAATCGATTGCTGGACCAATAACAACCCGACCGCCTATGACCTCAGTTGCGCGTCAGGCCACTCGGGCAACAAGGCCGCAAATTATAATTTCAATTACTGACATGAACACAGACAAAATGCCGCTTTCAATATCGAACCCGTCTCCCACCGATGGTCGAGCGAAGTTGATCACAGCTCTGTCCTCCAGAATATCCACGATGGTCATGTTCGGCGCTCTGATCATGCTCATTTTCCTTATTCTGCTCATGCCTCAAGATAAAGTGGCCGCCTTTGTCAAAAGCGGCGCGTTCATTGCGGGCGTCGTTCTGTTTTTCGCCAATCTCGGCGCCGTTTTGTGGCGGCATTTTTACAGGGAGATGCGTCCAAGCCGCGTCATGGCCGGATCGCTCATCATGCACGCGTCGATGGCGATCCTGTTGACGGGGGCGATCCTGTCGGCGAAGTTCCGGGAGACGGACGCGGGCGTTCTTCTCACGGAAGGCCAGAGCGGAGCGGGCGGGGCGCTCCTGCCGAATCTGAATATCGGGCTGGATGAAATGAAGGTTGTCCGGGGCCCGTGCGGCAACGTGCTCGATCTTGCCGCCCGCTTCACGGTCCGTTCCGTCGGCGGCGCGGACCGGCCGGCCGAGTGCAGGGTAAACCATCCGGCGAAGGTCGGCGGCGCGTGGGTGTACATCAAGCGTTACGGAATATCTCCGCAAATTCAGATCGACGATGCGGCAGGCAACGTCGTTTTCAAGTCGTTCGTCAATTTCGACCTGATCCTCAACGAATCTGATTTTCTCGATGTCCCCGCGCTGGGGATCCGCATCAAAGCCCGAAAGACGTCAAAGGACGACTCGGTTTTCCGCCTGTTGGTCGAAGACGACGCGGGGGCGCATGTTCTGCCTGACATGGCATCGCCCGGAATCCCGGTTGGCATCGGCCGGTCGATGACGGTGAGCGTTCCGGAGGTTCGGCGTTGGGCGCAGTTCAGCGTCGTGCGCGACCCCGGATTCGGCTACGCCGCCGCCGGGTGTGTCGGGGTCCTCGCCGGAATGCTGATGCGGCTGTTTCCGGCGGCCAAGAGAAGGCAAGCCGCCGAGACCTGCTGAAATATTACGCCGGCCAGATCAGATGAGGAATAGGCCATGACGAATGGATGAGAGGCCGGACGAATTGAAAGTCTGCGCATCCTCCGTCGGCTGCTCAACATCCCTGTTTCGCAGAATTCCCGACTCCGGATACGCAGACATCCGTGTCTGCGTGGTCGGCGGAGGACATGCGGCGCATGCGTTGATGGCGCTGCTGCCCTCACGAGGGCTGCCTACGAGCGTCTTCACGTCCTTCGGGAATGAAGCGGCGCGGATCCGTCAGGGATTGGCCGAGCAAGGGTCAATCGTCGCGGATTTCGAGACCCATAACTCGCCGGCAGGCGTGGTTCGGGGGACGCCGGTCCGGGTAACGGACGATCCGGCGGAGGCTATCCCCGACGCCAACGTCATCCTCATCCCTCTGCCGTCATTCGCCTATGTAGACGTTTTGACCGCCATCGCGCCCCATATCGCGCCCGGCACATTCATCGGCGCAACTCCCGGCCAGGGCGGGTTTGATTACATCGCCCGCCGAATTCTCGGCGACGCCTTTCGCCGCGTCACCATCTTCTCCATCATGTCCATGCCGTTCAATTGCCGGATTACCGAGTTCGGCAAGGCGGTCCACGTCCAGCAATTCGAGGATGAATACACGATTTGCGCCGTGCCGCAGGATCGAACGCCGGATGCCATGAGGGTTGTAGCGCGTCTGTTGGGGAAAAAATGCCTGAACGGGGGACATTTTCTTTCCTGCACACTCTTTCCGCTGAACGCCAACATCCATCCGCAGAGGATGTACTGCGTCCTGAAGAACTGGAAGCCGGGCGAGGTTTTGCCGCGAAATCCTCTCTTCTATGAGGAGATGGACGCCGAGGCCGGCGCCTTAATGGAGCACACGAGCGCGGAGATACAGGAACTGGTCAAACTGCTGTCAACCCGCTATGGTCTGGAAATGCATGTGCCCACGATCTATGAAAGCGAGTACATCTCGTTTCCCGACCCGTCCTGCAAAACGGCCGACCAGTTGTTCGCCAAGAGCCCCGGATATAAGGGGTTCAAATGCCCCCTGAAGCCTGTGGATGGCGGTTGGGCGCCGGATTTCTCGAACCGTTATTTCGCGGAGGACATTCCCTATGGACTGTGCGTCTGGAAAGGCATCTCCGAACTTGCCGGCATTCCGACGCCGACCATTGATTTTCTGTTGCACTGGGCGCAGAAGCAGATGGGCAGGGAGTATCTGCTGGCGAATGGCCGGTTGGCCGGCCGCGACACCCGCGAGACCAGCGCCCCCCGGCGTTTTGGCTACTCATCCATTGACGATCTGGTGCTATGATGGACACACATGTGTTGACTTTGTCACACATCTGTGGAATGCTGTGCCATGGTTCAAAGAGGCGTGTGAATGACCATCATTATCACAAGAAATGCGGCCATGCACATACTGAAACACGCAGTGTCCACGCAGGAAATACGTCAGGCCGAACGGGATCCGGTCCGCGTCATAGCCCGATCCCGCGCCGCGTTCAATATTGTTTACGCTCGAACTCATGCCGGCCGCCTGCTCGTGATCGTGATCGAACGACGCCCGGCCGGGCAGTTTTTGATAACGGCGCGTGATATGGCGCCCTGGGAAAAACGGTTCTACAGAAAAAAACGGAAAACGAGGAGAGAGGATGAAACAGATTAAAAAAAGAAATTGGCCCGACTTCGAGAAAATGACCTCCGTGCAGGTCGTCAAATGGTTTGACACGCACGATACCGGCCTGTATATCGACGAACGCGACATCGTCGATCTGGAGGACGAGACCAACAATGCCATGCTCAACATTCGCCTGTCACGCTCCGTCAAGCGCATTCTCGAACGACTCGCCGAAACCAAGGGCCTCCGCGGCGCTTCCACCTATGCGCGCCAGATCCTGACGGAGACCGCGAAAAAAGCTGCTTGACCCGAGCTGGTTTGATATGACGAAGATCGAGGCGGTCTGTTTCTGGTGTGCGGTGGGCGCCTTTGCCATGGCGTGGCTTGTGACCCTGTCCAGGGCCGTTTTTCAGAAACCTGCGGGCGTCCGGCCCGACGGGTTCATCCATGCCGGCGTTATTTTTCAGGCGTGCGCGATTGGAGTCAGGATATGGGAATCCGGCCATTTGCCGTATCTGATGGCCTACGAAAACACCCTTTCGCTGTCCCTGATTTTGATGGTGTCATATCTGGCGGCCGGCCATTACTCGAAAAAGCGTGGTTCGCCTGCGGGCATTTCGTCCGAATTCGTCACGATGTTCGTTCTGGCAGCTGCGATGTGCCTCATGGGATACGGAGTCCTGCAGGACACGGGCGTCGAACCCCTAAGCCCGCCTTACAAAAGCGGCTGGTTGTATCTGCATGTCTTCTTCGCCTGGCTGTCCCACGCGGCATATATCGTCGCAACGGGATATGCCGTGATAATTCTGACCCGCGGGGCCAATGGCGATGGGAAGGCCGCCTGGGAAAAATTAGCCTATCAATGGATTCTCGCCGGATTCGTTTGCCACACCCTCATGCTCGCCGCCGGCAGTTTGTGGGCGCACTATCTGTGGGGGAGCTGGTGGAGCTGGGACCCGGTCGAAACCTGGACTTTGTTCACGTGGCTTTTTTACGGATTTTATCTGCACCTGCGAAAACATTTCAACGTCAAAAAAGAAATCCTGGCCGCGCTGGCCGTCATCGGCCTGATCGGAATCCTGATCACGTTCTGGGGCATCCAGATATGGGTCGACAGCGTTCACAATATGGTTTACGAAAGCGGCAGGTAGGACGTGGACGCCGGCAAACGCGGTTGGCCCATCACTGTCTCGGCGGCGTTCTGCGGGTGCGCCGGCGCGATCTACGTGTGCGCCTTCCAGCGAACGCTTGCGCTTGTTTTCGGCGAGGGCGTTTATACCGAGAGCGTTCTTTGGGCGGCCGTGCTGATCTGTTTCAGTGTGGGCGGATGGATCGGCGGGCGTGCGCCGCAGAGCGCGGAGCGGATATTGTTTATCAGCGCGATTTTGGCCGGGGTCCTCGGGCTCATTTCGAATTTCATTCTCGGTTTCATCGCGGCTCTTTACGCGCCCGCGTATTATGCCGTCAAGGATCACCCAAGCCTTGTGTTGTTAATCGCATTTTTTCTGGGATTGTTGTCCATGGCCGGCCCGCTGATGGCGACGGGGGCCGCGATCTTCGCAGCGGGGCGGGCGTCGGCGGAAAATCTGGAGAGCCCATCGAGCGCCGTGGGCCGCATCCTTGCCGTCACGTTGGCCGGTGGCGCCATCGGCGCTCTGTTGCCGGCGTTCCTGCTCATTCCCAATCTCGGGCTTGGCAAGACCCTCGTTGCCGCCGCCGCGCTGGATTTTGTTTGCGCCGGCCTCCTGTTTCTTTCCGAACGATCCAGGACCATGAAATCGTTCACCCTCCTGTTTGCGGTCTTCGCGCTCGCGGGAGGATTTCTCATTTATCCCGGAACACGCGCCCTGTCCTTTGGCGGCTGGTGGCTGCCGGCCGCGAATCTGAATATCCATTCCAACGAGGCGGCTTATGCCGCCGCGCGACAAAAATCAACGCTCATTTTTGAGGAGAACGACGCCGCGGGGCCCATTCAGGTTTACTGGATCAAGCCCGCCGAAAACGAGCCGGCGATCCAAAGATTGATCGTGGGCGCCAAAATACGCGGAGATTTTTTGGGTCCCGGCCAACTCATCGACGAGTCCCTCTCCATGCTCGCCGTCGTCCTCCACCCGCGCGCCCGGCGGTGTCTGGTGCTGGGGCTTGGCGCCGGTACCGCCCTGACATCCATGCGGACACTGATGGCGGAATCGGACGTGGATTGTGTGGACGACCACCCCGCGCTTGCGCAAGTCGTGGAGAAGCTTTTCTATCCCCGATTCGGCGAAATCGGCAAGGGCCGCCTCATTGCGGATGACCCCGGACATTTCCTCCGCGTGACGACGGACTCCTATGATGTCGTTCTTTCCCGGCCACTCCCTCCCTATCGAGACGCGTCGTCGGCATTTTTGTTTACGGACGATTTTTACCGGCTGATCGGCGCGAGATTGAGCGAGGGGGGGCTGTTCGCCCAGTGCGTCTCATTTTCGGAGCTGGGTGGAATGCAAAGAGCCGTCGTCATCAAGACGTTCTCGCGGAATTTCCCTTACGCGAGAATCTATGAAGTCGGGCCGGGTTGGACGGTTTTCCTCGGAAGCCTCTCTCACCTGGCGCGGGGCGGGAGGCAGGCCATCGAGGACATCGAAAAAGCGGGCAACAAGAGCCACGCGGGAATGATGAACGTCCTCATGGACGAATTTCAAATCCGCCAAATGGGATCGCACGCCGCCGCCTCCGCTCACACGGCCGACCGTCCCGTCCTCGAATACATGGGCGCCGCCGGCGTTCCGGTTCGCTGATGGCCGATTTTCCGGCCGGCCCGCCGGATGGCCGGCAGGGCGTGGAGAAAAATGCGCAAGTCTTGATGTTCGGCGGGTATCTTCTCGCCGGATTTTCCCTGCTTTCCCTGGAAATCATCTGGGGCCGGATGACGGCGCTGACGCTGGGCAGTTCGGTCCATTCCTACACGGTAACGCTGGCGTCGGTGATGGGCGGCATTTTTGCCGGGAGTTTCCACGGCGGCAAACGCAGTCCGACCGCGGCGCCCCCGGTCTTTTTTCTTTATCTTCTTTTGTATTCGATCTCATCTATTCTGGTCAGCTTTGCGTTTCTCTACCTGTCCGACCTGATGTTTTTCGCGAAATTCCATCTGCCGGTTTCTTTTGAAGTTTCTTTTTGCCTGATGTACGTGGCGGTGTTCGTCCTGATCTTCGTTCCGTCCTTTTTCGCCGGCGCCGTCTTTCCGATCGCGGTCCAGCGGATTCTGCGGAACGCCGAACAGGCCGGCGCGGTGACGGCGCGGCTTTACATGCTGAACACGCTGGGCGCCGTCGCCGGGTGTCTTCTCACCGGATTTGTTTTCGTCGAATACTTCGGGCTGAAGAATTCGGCGCTCCTCTGCGGAATTCTGCCGGGCGTGCCGTCCGCCGCGTATTTTATTTCAAGAAAACATTCGGCCGCCGCCCTCCTTTCGATACTGGCTCTGGTTTCGCTCGCCGGCGCCGGCGCCGGGCTGTCATTTCCCGTCTATCCATTTTCGATCTACATCCAGAAACGGTTTCAGACGCCCGAACAGTTTTGTAAAATCGAACGCGACGTCAGACTTCTCAAATCCTACGAAAACAAATACGGGATCGTCAAAGTTCTCGAGGACGGCAAAATCCGGTTTCTCCAGATCAACAGCAAAAATGAAAGCAGCCTCTTCGCCCAGGATTTCCCCACGCAAAGCATGCTGGCGCATCTTCCCTATTTTTATCACCCCAATCCCGGCGGCCCCCTGCGGTTTCTGAACATCGGCCTCGGAACCGGGACCACCGTCCGAATCGCATCGAACCTGGTCAAGGAGGTCGACTGCCTTGAGATCGACCCGAACGTCTACCGGGCGGTGACGGAGTTCTTTTTCCGCGACATCGACAAAAACAAAAACGTCCGATACATTTTCAAGGAGGCCCGTCACTTTCTCGGCACGACCGACCGCAAATATGACATCATCTCCATGGAACCCTCCTACCCGACGGACATCACCACGGCATCCCTTCTGTCGCGCGAAAGCTTTCTTTCTCTGAAAGCCCATCTCCATCCGGACGGGATTGCGGCCGTCTACGCGCCCGGGCATCTGCTCCACGAACGATACACCGACGGTGTATTGAAGACGCTGGCGGGCGTGTTCCCGTATATGCATATCTGGAATGTCGGAATCGGCGACGTGATTTTCATCTGCGCGCTTCAGCCCCTCCGGCTGACACCCGATCAGATTCTGGAAAAAGCCGCCGAACAGAATCCGCCCGGCGCCATCCGGTTTGCGAGAAGAAACGAGATGATCGAATCCATCCGCCAATCGGCGGATGTTCCCGTCTATTCCGACAACCGCGCAACGCTGGAATCAGCGGCTTTGAGAGGATTTGTCCGGGACCTCTGATTCTCTGGAGGAGGATCATGCGGCCTTGGCGGCGTCGGGGCCGCCGCCGGCGCGAACCGGCGCCACTGCCTCCGGCGCCCGGGTCAGGCGGACGAACTGACGGACCGTATCGAGGAGCGCCAGCGCGCGTTCCCGGTCGATCCATTCCGCCGCGAATTTGACGAGGTCGGCTTGTCGGAGGAAATTCATCACCATCGGCTTTTCGGACGGACTCAATGCGGGCGAGGATTTGAGGTCTTCAAAAAACTCCTCTGTGGACTGACGGGGCGCCCGCAGTTGAAAACGGTTTTCAATATATTGCCGGAGGATGACGGACAGGCGCGTGACGAAGATTTCGATCTCGCCGCGATCGATCAGATTTTCTCGCATGAGCCGGTCCAGCCCAAGCTCGGCGATGAGGTGGGCCGGTTTCGGAAGTTCAATCGCGCGTTTTTTGCGTCTGAATCGGAACAGGAGCAGGCCTGCCGCGAGTGCGGCGATTCCAATCGATATCCAGAGCCACGGAATCCGCAGCGGCCGAAGGCGCGGCCCGCGAAGGTCTTTCAGTTTTTCCCACTCGGCGTTGCCATCCACCAATCCCGTCACGAGAATGCGGACTTCCGGCGTCTCGAATCGCCGCTCTCCGCCGTCCTGACCCGGCCGGCGATCGACGAATCGGATTTCCTGAGGCGAAATGACGTACTCGCCGGGAAGGGTCGGATCGAGCTTGAACCAGCTTGACTGCCGAAATCCTCCACCCGAAATTGGCGTGGGCTGTGCCGGCGAGTAGTCGAGCACCGCGAACTGTCCCGGATTTTGCAGGAGGTTCGGCATGGACAGAACGGTGACGCCCTCTTTGGCCTCCACCACGAAGCGGCATTCGATCACGTCACCGATGGTGATCTTGTCGGACGAAACCTCCACGATGGCCGTGACGGGTCCGAATTCCCGCCGGATCGATTTCGACGCAGGTCCGGCCGACTGCGCCGCCTGCGCGGACATCGCCACCATGAACAGGAGGAGAACCGCGCGCGCCGTCACCGGGCCTGCCTCCTGCGCCGCATGAGGAAGAATTTCCGGAGCGGCTCCACGACGGACTGGTCGGTCCGAAACGTCAGCGTGTCGAGCTTGAGAGAGGCGAACAGCCTTTTCAGCCGGTCCGCTTGCGTCTTCGAGTCTGCGACGAACGCCTCCGCCGATTTTCGCGATCCGGAATCCCACACCAGCCGCTCCCCCGTCTCGAGGTCCTCCAGCTCCACCAGGCCCAGCCGGGGCCAGCGTTCCTCGAGAGGGTCGATGATCCGCACGGGAACGAGATCGTGCCGCTTGGACGTCACCGGCAGCGCCATTTCGAGGTCGGCCGATTGGAAATCCGAAATCAGAAACACGACGGCCCGGCGGCGGGAAACGAGATTCAGAAAATCGAGCGCCACCCGGATCCGAGTGCCCGAACCGGCCGGCTCATAAAACAGCAGGTCCCGGATCAGGCGCAGCCCGTGGCTCGATCCCTTGCGGGGCGGGACATACGATTCGATCCGGTCGGTGAAAAGGATGAGCCCCACGCGGTCGTTGTTCTGGATGGCGGAGAAGGCGAGGATCGAAGCGATCTCGATCGCCAGGTCCCGCTTGCTCCTGTGTCCCGACCCGAACCATCCGGACCGGCTGAGGTCGACGAGGAGAATCAGCGTGAGCTCGCGTTCTTCGACGAATTGTTTGACATAGGGCGAGTTCATCCGTGCGGTCACGTTCCAGTCGATCATCCGGATGTCGTCGCCGGGAATGTACTCGCGGACCTCCGAAAACGCGATGCCGCGGCCTTTGAAGGCGCTCGTGTATTGGCCCGCGAAAAGATCGCGGATAAGGTGTTCGGTTCGGATCTGGATGCGGCGAACCTTGCGAAGAAGGTCTCTCTGGCGGTCTTCCGCCGAAACACCCGGAGACTGCATCAGGGAACCGGGACGTGGTCGAATATTTTTCCCAGTATCGCCTCGGAATCCATCCCTTCCGCCTCGGCCTCGTAGGAGACGATGACCCGGTGCCGGAGCACGTCCATCCCGATCCGCTTGACGTCGTGCGGCGTCACAAATCCGCGCCCGTCGATGAAGGCGTGCGCGCGCGCGGCCAGGTTCAGATAAATCGTCGCCCGGGGACTCGCGCCGTATGAGATGAGGGGCGCAAGATCCAAGTTGAAGGATTTGGGATCCCGCGTGGCGAACACGATGTCGAGGATGTATTGCTTGACCTTCTCGTCGACGTATATTTCTCCGGCCAGCTCGCGAAGGGCTGCGAGGTCCGAGGCTGTGACAACGGGCACGACCGGTGCCGGCGGGAATTCCGTCTGCCGATTCATGATGGTCATCTCCTCGTCCTTCGACGGATATGTCACCTTGACCTTGAGCATGAACCGGTCGATCTGCGCCTCGGGCAGAGGGTAGGTGCCCTCCTGTTCGATCGGATTCTGGGTGGCCATCACCATGAAGGGGTCCGGCAACGGAAATGTTTCGGTTCCGATCGTGACCTGCCTCTCCTGCATCGCCTCGAGGAGCGCCGACTGGACTTTGCCGGGCGCGCGGTTGATTTCATCGGCGAGGATCACGTTGGCGAAGACCGGCCCCCGGCGCGTGCTGTACTCGCCGGTCTTCGGATTGAAGATCAGCGTCCCGATGAGGTCGGCGGGGAGAAGGTCGGGCGTGAATTGAATCCGGCGGAAGTCGAGCTTGAGCGCCGCCGCCACCGTCTTGATCGCCGTCGTCTTCGCCAGCCCCGGCACCCCCTCGACGAGCACGTGCCCGCCGGCCAGAAGCCCCACGAGGAGCCGGTCGACGAGCATGCGCTGGCCGACGATGACCTTGTCGATCTCGCCGACCAGGCGCTGCAGGACCGCCGCTTTTTCGCGAATTCTCGATTCGACGCCTTTGACATCGACGACCATAGGGAAAGAAAATAGAAAATGCGGCGGCAAATGTCAACTTGAGGTACGATCCGTCGACTGACAGGAGACAAAGGAGGCCCGGTGTTTGTCCATCTGCACAGCCATCTGAACGGCTCGATTTCCGACTGCATCCTCGATCCCGCCCAGACCCTCGCGTGGGCGGCCCGGACCGGGGTTCCGGCCCAGGCGGTGACGGATCATGGGTGCCTGACCGCCGTCTATCCGCTGTATCTGGCCGCGCGGTCCTTTCCCGTGCGCCCGGTGTTCGGCTGCGAGGCATACTTTGACGCGCGGCAGGGCGAAGCGCCGATCGATCGGATGGACCGGACGCATCTGATTTTGCTGGCGAAGAATCTCAAAGGATTTCAAAATCTGATCCGAATCAACAACGAGAGCTGGACGCGCGGCTTTCGGCCCCCGCGATATGCCGTGGTGACGTGGGACCTCCTGGAGCGCTGCCGCGAGGGACTGATCTGCACGACGGCGTGCGTGGGCGGGCCGGTCGGCATCGCCGTGCGGGGCGGCCGGTACGAGCGGGCCGAGGAGATCTACCGAAAACTTTACGATCTCTTCGGCGCCGATTTCCGCTCGGAAGTGGCCGGGCATCCGATTCCGGAGCAGGCGCCGATCAACCGCGCCGTTTTGTCGTATGCGCGGCGGTTCGCCGTTCGGCCGGTGCTGACGAACGACTGCCATTATGCGACCTCCGGGGACTGGTTCATTCACAACCTGTACATCAAGACGGCCGACAAGAAGCCGAAATCGTTTGCCTACACCGCCACCTGTTTTTATTTGAAAACGCCCGCCGAAATGCGCGCCATGGATTTCCCGGCGGCATTTTCGGACGAGACTCTGCGCATCGCCGAATCCTGCACGGCCTACGAAGAGCTGGCGCAGCGTTGGGCGCGTCCGTTTTCCGGATCACGCGTCTCCCTGTTTCCCATCCGGCGCGTTCCCATCTCGCCACGTATGGCGCTGGCCGACGCCGCGCGCGTGCTGCGATTGCGCGATGGGTCCATCGGCGATCTTGGGTCTTCGATCGATTCGTGCGAGTCTTTGGTCGAAGGTCGGCGTCGATCGCGAGGGCTTCGATCGTTCTCGGCCCGCCATCCGCTGGTCTGGCAGGGCGCGGCCGGCTTGGAGGGGCTTCCGCGATATGTGGAGCCGGACTTGGACCATTGCGTTGACGCAAGCAAAGAGATGATGAAGTTTCTTCCCGTTCGAAGGATCGAGGGCCTGACAGTGATCGACGTGGAAGCGCCGGCGCTCCGGCAACTGGGCGCCCGGGTCCGGCAGGCGACGCGCGCGGAACAGAGGCCGGTGGCGGCGCTCGCATCGTATTTCGCGGGACTGCGGCACTGGTGGAACGACGCGTTCGAGCCGGCGATCACCTGCTTCGAGGATTCGGTCCGGAAACAGGGGCCGGCGGCGGCATGCTTTCTGCTGGCCCAGTGTCTCTCCCGAACGGGGCGGAGCGCTCTGGCGAAAAATGTCCTTCGGTCGATGATCTCCGTCGATGGAGGATTCGAGCCGGCGGCGGTGGAACAGGCGCGCCGGGCATTGTCGGCGTTGGGGGAGCCGGCCGGCGTCAGAGACGCCGGCACTTGGGTCGCCGGAGGCGCTGACCCGGCCGGCGCGAAGAAGCAGACGGTGGTGGTGGACAACCTGCCGGACTTTTCAGCGCTCTATTTGACCGGCGCCCTGGATATGGAGAGCGTGCGCAGGACGGTGGAGCATGTCGAGCGCCTGCTGGAATCAAACGTGGGCGTGGTCGCGGTCGTGGCCGACAGCAAGGCCGACCGGTCGCCGCTTTTTTTGCCGCTCCTCATAGGGCTCGACGCGTTCTTGAGAAAATTTCGCGGGCGGATTTACCGGATCGGCCGCCGGCGGCCGGGCGGATGGACAGACCGATGGTTCCCGGCGCATCCGTCCTTCGCGGAAGTCTCGCGGGAAATCCCGCGCGACGTAGCGTTGAAACCGCGGGCTTCCCCGGAGCCCGCCTTTCATGCGCACCGGCGCGCCCGAACGGTCCGCCATTCGCAGCTCATCCGGTCGCGCCTGCGAACCTCCGTGTTGCGCGAGCCGGGCGGCCGCGTCTGGCGGGTGGCCGTCGCGGAGATCACCGGCGATGCCATCCTCGTCGCCGCGCCCGAAACGCGTCTCGTGCCGGACCGCGTTCGAGTGGAATTGGAGATCGGCCGGGAGGCGGCCGTATCGAGAACGCCGCTGGCGGTGGAAAAATCAAACGCCGACGGCTGGCGGATCTCCGCCCCTGAAAGCTGGGATCTGCGGCCTTTCAGATCCGGCCGGCGAAAATTGTGCCGTGTGGCGGCGCGCCTCGTTTCCTGCACGCCGGGCGGCGCGCCCGGAGTCGTTGACGCAGTCGTGACCGAACTCAGTTTCAGCGGCTGCATCCTGGAAGGCGGCGGAGCCTTCGCCGAAAACGAGAGTGTCGCGGTCGCGCTGGGCGAAGAAGAAATTGTCCTGGCCGCATGGAAGATCCGCTCGGTGAAGGGCCGGTCAATCTGGGCCTTTTACGACTACGGCCCGGCGGTGCGGTTGCGGATGGCGAAGGCGTTTGCGCTAACCGAGTAGTACTCTGATCCGGGCTTCGAAGGCTCTCCTGTCGAAATCGTCAAGGCTGTCGCTCAGCCGGCGGAGGACCGCGTCCAGCGGCGGCAGGCCGTCCGGCTGCGGCAGCGCGGGAAACCATTTCGTCCAGCGCTCTGCAATCTCGAGAAACAGCGGCCAGAATTCATGCCGGGCCGCGGCCTCGGCCGCCGCCCGCAGCGACTCTTCCGCGAGGCGCGTGTCCCCCTGCCGCGCGGCGATTTCGCCGACGATCAGATCGGCACACACGCAATGGTCCACGATCCTTGCCGCCCGGGCCATGTCGCTAAGCCGGTCGCAAATCGCCGCGGCGCGCACCTGATCGCCGAGAATCGATGTCGCCCGGGCCAGCGGCGCGAGGGTGTTGACTTCGGATTCCAGAAATCCCGTCGACTGGGCGATCCGCAGTGCCCGTTCGAGGCAGATGGCGGCGCGATACGGCTGGTTCGACTCGAGCGCGGCCATGCCGCGGTATCGCCACAATTCCCCCACGAGATTTTCCTCGTCTGTCTCCTTCAAGAACTGTTCGGCCCGTTCAAGATGCGGAAGCGCGCGCACCGGCAGGCCGAGCGTCAGATACGTGAGGGACTCGTTCAGGCACGAATAGGCGAGCGCACGCCGGTTGCCGGCGCTTTCCCGCAACCGGAACGATTCGCGGTGCTGTCGAAGAGCGAGACCCAGCCGTCCCAGCTTCCGGTTGCACTGGCCGAGCCCGTCGAGCGCGTAGGCGATCCCCGGCACGTCCCGCGTCCGTTTTGAAACGGCGTGCAATTCCTCGAAACAGGAAACCGCCCGGGACAAATCGCAGACGACCGTATAGGCTTTTCCAAGGGCAAAGAGTCCCAGCGAGAGTTGCTTTGGGTCTTTGAGCCGGCGGCGAATGCGGATGGATTCCTCGCCGTATTCGATCGCGAGCGCCGTCCGGCCGGAATACCAGTTGGCGATGGTCAGGCTGTTGAGGCATCGGGCGAGCGCCTCGGGCGGCGAGCCGGCGCGCCGCAGTCTCCGGAGCGCCTGCTCCGAACAGGCGTGCGCCTCGCGGTGCCGGCCTTCCCGCTGAAGACACACGCCCGCGGCGTCTCTGGCGAGCGCTGCGGAAACCATGTCGGCCGTTTTCAGATGGATCCGCTCCGCGGCCATGCAGTCCGCCCGGGCCTGCGCGAAGCGCCCGATGGCCTTGTGCGCATCCGCGCGGCGGAGAAAAATCTCCGCGAGCTTGCGAAGCCTCTGCCGGACCGCAGATTCTTTTTGGAGCCAGTCGATGGCCCGCGAATAACAGCGAATCGCGTCGTCATTGCCGTACACTTTCTGGGCCTGCCGCCCGGCCAACTCCAAATGCTCGATGGCGCTGGGGCCGACCCCCGCGCGATCGAAGTGATGCGCCAGCAGAACGTGGTTGGCCTGTTTGCGCCGTTCGAGCCTGCGTGCGATCTGCCCGTGGAGGCGCCGCCGGAGGTCCGTGGTCATCGATTCGTAGACGGATTCCTGCGTCAGGACGTGGCGGAATTCATACTGGTTCCCGCCCAGAAGCCGCACAAAATCCGAGGTCTCCAGCCGGCCCAGAATTTCCCTCAATTTCTCCTGCGTCACCCGTACCGGCAGCACGTCCGCCAGAAGATCGCGAAAGAAACCCCTGCCGATGACGGCGGCGGCCCGAAGCGTCTCGCGGTCAATGTCAGGCAGCCGGTCGACGCGGCTCTGCAGGACGGCACTGATCGAGTCCGGGATGCTCGACTCCGCACCGCGTTCCAGAATCCAGCGGTACAGCTCCACCAGATAAAAAGGGTTGCCTTCCGATTTGGCGTGCAGCGACTCCAGCGTCGACTCGCGAAGAGCGCGCGCGCCCAGCATCCGGGTGGCCAGCTCGCCGGACTCTTTCAATCCGAATGGTTTTAATCCCAGGGACGTCGCCGGCGCTCCCGCGTCAAAAATCTCCTGGCCGGGCCTGTGCGTGACCATCACGCGGCAGGGCGCGCGATCCTTTGCGAGGCGGCGCAGGAGGTCCACCGAGTTCGCGTCGAGCCAGTGGACGTCCTCGAAGACCCAGAGCGCCCGCGGGTCGCGCTCGACGATCCGGCGAAGTATCGCGAGCCGGCGTTCGACCGCCTGTTTGGGGTCGAGCGGCGGCGGCCGGCGGCCGATCTCGACGCCGATCATCTCGGCCACCAGCGCCGCATCGTCCGGCGCGAGGCCTCCGAGTTCCCCGAGCGCCCGCCGGACACGGGCGGGATCGGGATCGTCGCCGAACGAAAAATAATTCCACAGCGCCCGGCGCCACGGGAAAAAAGGCGCGGTCGCGCCGACCGGCAGGCAATCCGCCGCGATGACGCGGCCGCCTTCGGTCTGCCAGAGTTTGGCGGCGAACCGGAGCAGGGTGCTCTTGCCGACCCCGGCGTCTCCGGCCAGATCGAGGATGAATCCTTTTCCGGAGGCGAACATCGATTCGATCCGCCGGCGCTCTTCGTCCCGCCCGATCAGCCCCGAATCGACGCCCATGTCGGCGGACGGCCGCTCGCCCCGCACGGACATGACGGGAACCGGTTTCGATTTGCCTTTGGCCGCAAACGCGCGCCGCGTTCCCGTGTACCGCCCGCGGGTTCGCGCCAGCGTGTTTTCGTGCGTGAGGATTTCAGCGCCGTCGCGCCGCCATCTCGCCGCCGACATGCATCTGGCGGCCGTGTTGATGGTGTCTCCCATGACCGTATAGACGCGTCTCTGCCGGTTGCCGATGAGCCCGCAAAACGCCTGGCCGCTGTTCAATCCGATGCGCTGTCGGATCGGCATTCCCATTTTTTCGGGCAGCTTCGCAATGTCCCTCGCCGCGTCGACAGCGTGTTCCTCATCGCGCTCGTGACTCACGGGCGCGCCGAAGACACAAATGACCTTGTCCCCGTGGTCGTACAAATCCGTGGAGAAGAAAAACCCGCCGTGCAGGGCGGCGATGGCGTGAACGGCCGCAAAGTATGATTCCATCTGCCGGACGATCGCACGCCCGGCGTTGATGTCTCCACTCCGTATCTGCGCGACCGCCCGGTCGGCCAGCCGGCCGAGTCCATCGACATTGATGAACATGGCCGTCACGCGCCGCATTTCGGCCAGCCACGCCGCCTGCTCGCCGAGGAGCGTCTGCCGGGCCGCAATCGGGGCGGGGAGAAACCCCGTCAGTTTCGCTGGCGTGATATTCGGCGCCGAACCCAAACGGCGCGCGGGCCGGCTCAGCCGATCCAACTCTTGTGGATTCCCCGCGCCGATCTCACGCCGAAAATCAGCCGACGCGACCACCTGCCCACGCTCGGCCGCCGATTCGCATTCGGCCAGCCGGTTCAGCGCGGCGCCGAGCGTCACGTATTCGGTTCGCGTGTTGTCCAGCCGGGCGACGAAGCCCAAGATACGTCCGCGGTGCAGCCCGACCTTGACGCCGAGCTTGACAGCCCCGCCCGGCGTCTCCACCGGCTTCATGGTCGTGACGGTTCGAACCACAGCGCTTGCCGCCGCCCGGGCGTGCCGGCAGGACAGGCCGTCGGATTCCGGGAAATAGACCAGGAGCGCGTCGCCGCCGAATCGGAGAACACTGCCGCCATGCCGGTCCATCAGGTTCAGGAGCGGATCGAAACACCGGTTGATCTCGTGCGCGATCCGTTCGGCACCTTCCGCGCCTGCGGCCGACAATTTTTCGGACAGGGCCGTAAATCCGGATATGTCCGAAAACAGAAACGCCCCCTCCAGGACGCGGTCTCCTTCCAGGGCCGTGCGACCCGCCGAAAGCTCCCGCAGAAGATGAGGCGGAATGAAGGGACTGAATACGCGTGTCTCTGCCATTGGACCGATCATCCCATGCGGATGCGTCCTGCGGAAGTCAAAAATATCCGCGCACATTCACATTTGACGCCGGTTTTTGGTATCCTCTCCTCTGTCATGGCTCAGGAAGCAGCGGAACCAGGTGTGCCACCACAATCGACGGGACAGGAATCGCCCGAGGAGGCGCCGGCGGCGAAGGACGCGGTGAATCTCTTCATTCTTGCCGACCGGTCCTATCTCGACAAGAAGATCAACGTGGAGGGCCAGACGCCGCGGCTGGTGGAGACCGTCAAGGACGGGCTGGGGAATGTTCTGATCCGGAAATACGAGAAACTGAACAAGGCGATCTGGCAGAAGTACCGGACCAAACCCGAATGCCGGCCGCTCCATTTCATCAGCGAGATTCCCCTCTACATCATCGACGAAATCAACGCGACGTTTCTTTTGCCGGAGGACCTGCAGATGCTGGGCGCGCTGTATCACCGGTGGGGCAAGGATGCGGTGGCCGAGCAGTTTTTTTTCGAATCCGCCAAATCCAACACGGCCGACGCCCACCTCAACGCCGGCGTGTTCCGGTACCTCCGCGGCGAACAGGGCGTGATGGACAACTTCGCGCTGGCCAAGAAGCATTTCAACAAGGCCATGGGCCTCCTGGAGCTCTCGCCGATGTCGCCGGAGGAGAAGTTGAAGCGGATCAAGCTCTGCCAGGACGCGATCGACGAAATCGATTACCGGTTCGCGCCGATCTTCGACAAGATCATCCGTTTTCTCATCCGGCTCCTGACGTTCCGGTTTTTCACGGACGTTTTTTTCATCGGCGCGGCGGCGGAAAAGGATTTGACGGACGACAAAATCAAGATGTTGATCGAGGGCATCGTCAAGCGCGAGATGGACATGAAACGGTCGGCTTGCAAAAAACTGATCCTCGACCTGCATGGCCGCATCCCCCCCGACCAGCCGCACCTGGAGGACGAATTGAACGAGATCGAAACCGAATACGCGGATATGTCGAAACCGGAACTCCTCGATGTGGCCGTCGCCCGGCTCGGCGAGTTCGTCACCGATTACGCCCATCACCTCACCCGCGAAAGCGCGGCGCCGGAACCGGTGGCGCCTGAGGAGGACGCCGCGCTCGATCCCCACGTCGCCTGTTACGAGCTGGCGGACGCGGCCGCGGTCGAGAACGTGGCTGTCCGGTATAAACTCATTTCAATGGCCGACCTCCTGGTTCTCGTGCGCCAGAAACTGGACCCGCCGGTGGTCGCGTGGCTCATCCGTGACAAGATCGACCAGGCGGAGGCGATGGAGAAGCTTGTGTTGAATCCCTGCGTGCCGGATCGCATCAAAGAGATCATCCGCCGCCGCCTGCCGGGGTAGGGGCTGGAAATTGCCTGCGGGCATAAAAAAACCCAGAAGCTTTTTCGGCCAGTGAGGCCGCCCCCGGTGACCTGTGCCGGGGGGCTTCCGGGTCCGGTAACCTGTTTGAATTCCGCAAGGCGACGGCCGCTTGCGCGGCCGACCCACCTGACGGCTACCGTTGTGAAAGGTCAGGTGGAAAGCCTAACGTTCAGGCACCTCACTGGTCGTGTTTGTTCTACTCAAGGCTGGGACCACCTCCTTTCTAGTGTACGCGGAGCGTACCAGCAGGAGGCCCGGGATGCAACCAGAAACGATCCAAATCGGGCTTTCCTTATATATATATACAATATTAATATGGCGGCGCTGGAGAACTGTAGAAAGGAGACAGGTTCGGTCCATATGTGGTTTTCCGACATTGCCGCCAAAATCCGAGGCGCTGAACCTCAGATCATCAACGACTCCAAAACTCCCTCCGGCCGGGTTCACGTCGGGGCGCTCCGGGGCGTGATCATTCACGATGCGGTGTTCCGCGTCCTGAAGAGCCGCGGCGTTCCGGCGCGGTTTTTGTTCGGAGTGGACGATTACGATCCGCTGGACGAAATCCCGGCGGGCGACGCGGAACGGGAACATTTTGAAAAATATCTGGGCGCGCCCCTCTGCAACGTGCCGCCGCCTCCCGGATCCGCCGCATCGGATATGGCGGAGCATTACATCCGGGAATTCTTTGACGTGTTCGCCGAACTGGGCGTTCAGGCCGAGCCCTATCGGATGCGGGACCTGTACCGTTCGGGCAAATTCGACGAAGTGATCGACGCGATCCTGCGGCGCGCGGACGTTGTGCGCCGCGTCTATCTCGAGGTCAGCGGATCGAAACGGTCCGAAACGTGGTATCCGTTTCAGGCGATCTGTGAGAAGTGCGGGCGGCTCGGCACGACGGAAGTCACGGCCTATGACGGCAAGGAGGTCGAGTACGTCTGCCGGCCCGACCTCGTCCAATGGGCGCGCGGATGCGGGCATCGCGGGAAAGTCTCGCCGTTCGACGGCCGTGGCAAACTTCCGTGGAAGCTCGAGTGGGTTGCCAAGTGGCGGACATTCCCGGTGACGATCGAGGGCGCGGGGAAGGACCACAACACCCGGGGCGGCGCGCGGGATGTTTCGTCTGCGTGCCTCCGGGAAATTTTCGGCCTGTCGCCGCCGGTCAACATCCCTTACGAATTTTTCCTGGTCGGCGGCGCCAAGATGAGCTCGTCGCGGGGAATCGGCGCCATGGCCCGCGAAATGGCGGACTTCCTGCCGCCGGAGGTCCTGCGCTTCTTGATCCTGAGAACGCAACCCAACCGGCCGCTGAACGTGACGCTGGATGAGGAATTCATCGTGAAACTCTTCAACGACTTTGACCGCGCCCACCACCGGGCCTTTCATGATCCGAAGGCGATCGAGGACGAGAAACTGGTCTACCGGCTCTCCGAGGTCAAGTCCGAGAATGACTATTACGCGGAAAATTTCCACATCGTCATCATGCTGGTCCAGATGCCGCACATGGATCTTGTGGCCGAAGTCGAAAAACGCAAGGGTGCGCCGCTCTCTCCGGCCGAGCGCCGGCATCTCGACCGCCGCGTCCAGGCCGCGCGCTATTGGCTGGACCGCTACGCGGCCGAGGAGGAGAAGATGCGGCTGCTGTCAACTCTGCCGGCGCGCGCCGCGTCGCTCACGCCGGCCCAGCGGGGATTTTTGCGCGTCCTGGCGGACGCCCTGCCCAAGGCCGAGTGGTCGGACACGGCGCTTCAGAAAGCAATCTTTGACGCCGCGCGCCTGACCCCGATCGACCAGCCGCCGGCCTTCCAGTCCATCTACCGGACGCTGCTGGACCGCGAGTCGGGCCCGAAAGCGGGCAGCTTCCTGGCGTTTCTCGACCGGGAGTTCGTGATCGCGCGGTTCAAGGAAGTGCCGTTCGACCAAATAGAGTTCTGGCGCGACACGGGCGTTTCGCCGGAAGCCTTCGAAGGATGGCTGTCAAAAGAAAAATCGAAGATCCAAACCATCCGCGCCGCCTCCCATCAGACGCAGGATGGCGGCGTCATCGAATTCACCGTGACGCTGGACGACGGGAAAACCTACATGAAACGGGTGAGCGCGGAGAAAGCCGACCCGAGGGTCATTCTGCAACAATGTAACATTGACATCCCAATCGAATACGCCTAATGCACGTACGGCTTGATCACGTGCGTGGCGCGCCAGTCGGCGCTAAAGCGCTTGATGAACTGTCCCGTCATGTGTCTGGACCGGACGATCAGCGCGGTTTCTCGGTTTTCGTGCGAGCCGGCGTCGGTCCAGTTGTTGCTGCCGATCATGACGTACTCGTCGTCCACCCGCATCGCCTTGGCGTGATACTGGCCTTTTGGCCGGCCGCCCAGCGTCGAAAGGTCGGCGAGGCGGATCTCCACGCCCCATTGGCGCATGTCCTTCAGCGTCGGCGCGACGCCCTGCAATTCGCGCATCGTCGAAGACTCGTGGATCAGGCGGACCTTCACGCCGCGCCGGATCGCCGCGCGCACGGGGCTGGCGATCGCCGCGTAGTGGCCGAACTGGTGGCTGAACGTGAACATCATGATGTCGATCTCGCGCTCGGCCAGGTCGCATAGCGCCGCGATGCCCTCCTCGCAGCGCGGCAGGCCCTCCACCGCAAATCCGTCGGCCGCCCCCTGGAGCAGCACGGCGGTGTGGATGTCGGCCGACAGGCCCTTGCTGATCTGGCCGGCGTCGAACCCGGCCATGAGTTCCAGCGTCTGGGCGATGGAGGCGTCCTCGAAGTAGAGTCCCATCTCGCGGTTGGCCGTCATCGCGGCCGCGCCCAGGTTGGCGCTGCCGAGATATCCGCGCGCGCCGTCGGCGATGATGAATTTGGCGTGGATGTATCCATCTCCCGGATTGCCCCCGAGCGGCGCGAAATCGCGTTCGATGATCTGAGCGCCCGCAGCCCGGAGTTCGTCGAGAAACGGCGCGTCGCTCATCGGGTTCGGATGCACGACGCCGAGCACGTGGATGCCGCGGCCCGGCGCGTCCAGCAACCACCGGGCGGGCCGGCCCAGGGATTTTTTCAGGAAATAACTTTCGAATGTCACCCGCGTCTGCGCCGACTCCAGCAGCTCCATCACCGCGTCCCGAACGTCCGGGAGGTCGTCGAGGTTCATTTCGTCCGGCGCGGTTTCCAGAAGACGCCAGGTAGACGGCGGTTCGGGCAACGTCCGGATTCGATCTGCCAGCGTCGCCGCGGGCGCGTCCGCCTTCCCGGCGCGCGCCTGTTGCTCTTCGACCTTGAGTTTCCGGTAGGTCGCGATCAGCGCGATCAGAACGGCCAGGAGAATCGCCGACCGAAAGGCCGATCTCACAGGCGGCTCCGGTCGAAACTTTCAAAAAATCTGCGGTAGACCGGCGGAACGCCGATCCGGTCCAGCCCGGACTTGAAGGACGCATCGAGCGTGTGCTTGTAAAGAAAAAACAAAATGGCCGCCGCGCCCTCGTCCTGCGGCGCGATCGTGAGACTCTTCTTCGCGATCTCCAGCCGGTCGGCCAGACGCGGCAGGCGGTCGAGCAGCAGGAGGAGGACCGGAAACGTCCAGCGCGTTTCGGGAGGCGACTTGCGGTAAAACTCGATCATCTCGTCCCATCGCTCCTCGTCGGCGTAGAGCGCCAGGAGCGCCGACCGCGCGTCATGGACGGACCGGCCGGAGGGGTAGAGCGAAAGATACAGCTCGTAATTGAACCGCGCGAGTTCCAGGTTGCCGGACTCGTGAAAGTGGATTGCGCGGCGGTAAATGAAATCGAGCGTTTTCACGAGCCGCATGTCGGGCGGCGACATCTCCGGCTGGATGAGGGAAAACACGGTGGGCCCCGGAAAATCGAAAAATCCGGCCGAGACGTCCATCCGATACATTCCGTAGGGCATCGGCCCCAAGAGGTACGTCGGCGCCTTCGGGCGCACCAGCATGGCGTGGGCTTCGCCGCCGACCGCCACGAGCAGCACGGGCGTGGGATCGTCGTAATCGAAATTCAACCGGCCCGTCATCTGGCCGATCTCATCCTCGGTCGGCTTCGCGGACCGGCGCACCACATGCAACTTGTGCGCGGACCGGTCGCGGAAAAAAATCCGGTGCGCGTCGGCGCCAAGCGCGGCCCACGATTCGCGGAACCGGCCCAAAGATTTTTTGTTCCCGTCCTGCCCGACCTCCCACACCTGGACGGCGCCGGCGCCGGGGACTTCAAAGATCGCGCCCTGGGCGGCCGGCCGAAGGCCCCGGCCTTCTTCGTCCACCGGCAGGATGTCCGGCGCGGTGGGATCGGCGGCGTCCAGAATGAAAATTCCGGATTCGGTCTCCAGAACCCAATTCGCATCCCCGAGCCGCAGCGCCCGGCTGACGTCCGCGCCTTCGATCTGGACCGTCAGCGCCGTGTCGCTCTCGCCGGTGGGATCGGTCGAAAACAGGATGACCCCTTCCGGCTCGTACCGCCAGTAAATCCCCTGTCCCACCTGCCAGCCCAGGTCCAGCCGGCCTTTTCGGACCAGCGCCGGCGGATGGCCGGCCACTGTCCACAGCGTGCGCTTCTTTTCGTCCTGCGAATTCAACGTGATTTCAACGCCCGACAAAAATTCCGGCAGCACGTCATCCGGCAGATCCAGAACGGGCTCCGGCGCGACGCCCATGCGGAACAACCGCAGGCCGCGGTCTTCGTCCTTCGCCAGAACATACACCTCGCCCGCGCCGGTGACCGTGAGGTCCTGCGGCTCCGCCGTCATCAGCATCTCTTCCGGCAGCGAGAGTCTCGGCCATTCCAAAATGGGCCACTCCGTCAGCGCCGGGTTTTCGGCGTCGAGAACGAAAAGGCCGGCGGTCAGGCCGGTGGCCTCCGTTCGGTCCGGCTCGGCCGCCGAGGGCGATCCGCCCGGAGCGCCGGACACGATCGGCGCCAGCCGCTGAAACCGGCTGTTGCCCAAATCCAAGAGGCCCGTAAATTCACTCGTCCATCCTGCGGCGAGCCAGTACGGCGGCGCTTGGACCAGAAAGCCTTCCGGCAAAATCACCACTTCCTCCGGGCTGGGTTCGGCGCCGTCCCAGGGAAACAGGCGAATCCGGCCCCCTTGGGAAATCATCACGAACGATTTGTCGCCCGAATGCGTCAGACGCATCCGGCCGAAAATCAACTGGCCGGCCGGACCCTCCACCAGCAGATTGAGCCGCTGGAAATAATCGGACCAACCGAGCGGCAGGTTCGGGCGGCCCGGCGTCTTCGGCGGTTTGTACGGGCGTGCCGGCGATCCGGCCGTGTCCGGCTCCACGTTGAGGACACGTTCCCCGGTGAACGGATCATCGGCGACCGTGGCTGTCCAGCGGTTGCGGCCGGTTCGGATGTGGAGGGCGCCCGATTTTTCCGGGCGAAGTTCCGCCTGCAGGAGGTTGGTCAAACGCGCAAAGAGGCTGTCGAGTTCGGCGATCCACCGCAACCTGTTTTGCCCGGACCCGCGTGACTCCACGCTGAACACATACGCGCGCCCCTCCGCGTCGATCAGTTGAAACGTATGGTTTCGCGCCGACCATCGCCACGGTTTCACCCGCCGCCCGCGCCCGGCCAGATCGGCCACCGCCTCCGCCAGCAGGCTCTGATCCTGGTCTCGCGGGCCGGGCGTCATGTCCCGCCGCGCGGGCCGGACCGGCTGGGCGGAACCGGGGCCGCGGGAAACATCCATCTGAATCCACCGGTCGCTGCCGAACACTTTCCGGCCGTCGTACAAAAACAGCCCGTCCGGTTCCAGCTCCAGCCGAAGCTCGCCGCCCAATAATTTTTCGCGGAAGGGACCGTTGCCCAGAAGCTCGAGCGCCTCCGAACGGGCCGGAGAAAATCCGGTCAGGCCGAGCGGCTTCGCGGTGGAATCGCCGGGCGAAAAGGCGAACACCTGCGCCGAGATCTGGTCCGCGACATAAATTTGATTTCGGCGCGCGTCGTAGATGAGATCGGAGGCGAACAGCGGCAGCGACGGGTCAAACCAGTCGTCCAGCGGGCGCGTCGTCGCCGCCCACGCGGTGTTCCCAATGATCCAGACAATCAATAGTCCCCAAGTGGAGACCCTCACGAACATGATGGATTCGGATATACCATCCCGTTGACTAAAGTTCGAGTTGCGTAGTAACAAGTGATCCGTTCAGGCGGGATAGCTCAGTCGGTAGAGCAGAGGACTGAAAATCCTTGTGTCGGCGGTTCAATTCCGTCTCCCGCCATCTTATAACACTTGGTGTGACTTCTGGATCATGCGGCGGCCTGCTGCCGATACAAGTATTTCTGGAAGCCTGCGAACACCTTCCCAATCTCATCCGGCCGGCCCAGATCCGCCACGGCGTCGGCGATGGAATCGTGATACATGAGCCGCAATAGTGGCGTGAGCTTCTCCTGGTCAAGTTCCTCTACGCCGACCGACACGTAGTGCGACAGCACAAAGTCGAGAAATATCTGCTGTTTGCTGTTGAAACGTGTGCTGATGATGACCTTGGCTTTTCCGGCGCGTTCTTCGCGAGTGACCGGCGGCAAGGCGTAGGCCACGTGGGCCAGCACGTCGATCTGCTTGAACTCGATCATCGTGTTGATCGGGCGCATCAGCACGATGTTGCGGATGTTGCGGGCGTCCACGCCGGTGGCGACATATTCGTCGAGCGTCGTGGAAATCTGCTTCACCTTGAACGGCGTGAGGAAGCCGTCGTTGATGCCGTCCTTGAGCGAATAGATGTAGACCGGATCGCCGAAGTAGGCGTGGGTGTCCACGTTGTCCCGGCGTTTGGGCGTGGCGGTCATTCCCATCTGCACGGCGGGGGCGAAGTAGTCGAGAATGCCGCGCCAGTTGCTCTCGTCGTTCGCGCCGGATCTTGCTTCCGTCGACGACGCCCCAGCCCGCCGCCTTCAGCGCGGGGTCGATATGCTCGGCGCGGGTTTCGGCTTCGTTCATTTCTGTTCGCCCTTCCTCCGTTTCTTCGGCTTCGGCAGTTTCTTCACATCATCTTCGAGCAACTTGAGCGTGTCGGCCTCCCCTTCGTCTTCGAGTCGCGCGCGGCGGCGTGCGGCGAAGCGGTCATACTCCTGCTCCGCGATAGCGTCAGCCTGTTCGCGACTTACTTTTCCGGCATCGGGCAGAATCGCGCGTTCGTTCAACCGCAGGAAATCATTCAACCGAGTCTGCCAGTTGCGCAGGAATATCTGCTTGCGCCGCCGTGCCTGATCCTCGGCGAAATCGAGAAACATGACGACGATTCGGTTCAGTTAGTTGATCTCGGATTCGCGCAGATAGTTCTTGGCCACGGTCACATCGCCTTTGCGAACCACGCCGCTTTTCCACGCCGTCAGGTTCATGTTGGGTTGAGCGGAGTCGGCCCGCCCGGCGATCAGCTCAGGCGCGGTCTTGCCGGTGGCGGCGAAGTGCAGTTTGTTCTGCACCGCCTGGAAGAAGGCCTGCGTTTCCGGCTCGGACGGCGAATAGTCAGCGGCCAGCGCGAGAATCTCCCGCACGCGCAGATAAACCCGGCGCTCGCTCGCGCGGATGTCGCGGATCCGCTCCAGCAACTCGTCGAAGTAGTCCGTATGGCCCTTGCCCGGCGGATTCTTAAGCCGCTCGTCGTCGAGGACAAACCCCTTGATAATGTATTCCCGCAGGCGTTGGGTGGCCCAGATGCGGAATTGGGTGGCGACACGAGATTTGACGCGGTAGCCAACCGAGATGATGGCATCGAGGTTGTAGAAGTTGGTGTTGTAGTTCTTACCGTCGGCGGCAGTAGTAAAGAAATCCTTTACAACTGATTCCCGGGTGAGTTCGCCTTCTTCAAAGATGCTTTTCAGATGCTGCCCGATGTTCTGTTTGGTGGTCTGAAACAACTCCGCCATAAGCTGCTGCGTCAGCCAGACAGTCTCACCTTCGAATCGCACATCGATCTTGAGCTTCCCGTCCTCCGTCCGATAAACAAGGAACTGGCCGCCCGGAGGCGTGGTATCGGGTTTTTTTCTCATGGTGTAAACTCCAGAATAGAGCGTAACGGATGAACTTGTAAGTAATCCTTACAAGTTGTGCGGACAGCCCCTTCCGTCATTCCCGCCCCGGTTCCGTCATGCCCGCGAAAGCGGGAATCCAGTCCGGGGCAGGCTCCAGCGGGAATCCAGAGTCTGTCCCTCGCTCGGATACGGCGACTGGACCCCCGCTTTCGCGGGGGTGACGGCCTTGCCGATGTGTCAAACATTTTATGCTCCCAGTAATAAGTCGTACTTACAAGTTGGGATCACGGATCGAACTGTTCGATATTGTCGAATAGTTGACTCGGTCTGGTAAAGGATGATGCCGGATTGCGGCGGGGTCATTTCGTCTGCCATGATCTCTCTTACAACCTCCCGCTGAATGCCCGGTGCAGCAGCGATTTTTTCAGTTCGTCAAGCGCGGTGAGTTTTTGCTGGTAGAGGGACGCGAGGCGTTGAGTTTCGGCGGATATCTCCGATAACTTTTGAACGATGACATGCTGATGAGATAGCGGCGGAATCGGCAAGACTGCCTTTTTTACGAGATTGCCGCTGATGTTTTTGACGACAGATCCACTTGCCAACTGAGAAAACTGTGATTGGACAAAGCGCGACGAAAGGAGGTAGTAAAAATAATCGGTGTCAATTGAGATATTCAGCCTCAACACGAACCAACCGTCATGAATGTAGCCGCTTGTCTTCATGATGTATGGCCGACCAAATGACATAGAATTCGTCAGTATGAAATCACCCTCTTTGACGAATCGTGACTGTTTGGCACCTTCGGGCGTGATCTTCTGAGCCGTGGAAAAAACATACTTTCCGCCCTCTTCGGTATCGCCGATTTTGATCCAATTCACGCCATCTGGATCGGTGGTGAAGTAGTTTTTGATTGGTCGGGGTGAACTGCCTCGTTCGACGACACACACTTGATCAAGCGTGCGATCCACCCACCCCTCGCCGCGGTGGGAGAAGACGGATTGGAGGTGGCTATCGAAGAGGGCGCGGGCGTTTTGGAGATTTTTTTCGGCGTTGGCTTTGGCGGCGGCGATGCCCTCAAACGCTTCGTCAAGAATCCCGACGATCCGCCGCTGCTCGGGGAGCGGGGGGACGGGAATCGTCTGCGCTTTCACGTCGCCATCTGTAACAGCCGGATAACTCGCACCCTTCTGGAGACATTCCATCTGCCCGGTGAAGTCCTCCGTGAAAAGAAAGTAGAAGACGAAGCGGTGGTCAATTCCCGACTTTGGCCGGAGAACAAAATAGCCAGTGCTACAGACTTGCTTGTCGAGATGTTCCGGCACGACGGCGATTCGTTGCAAGGTGGGGCGAATCGTCGCGAAAAGGATGTCGTTCGCTCTCACGAGCTTTCTGGCCCGGCTCGGTGCGTCCTTTCCTTTGAGGCGCTGCGTCGTCTCGATCTGAAATGTCGCATCGGAAACGCTCGAAACGTCGATGTAGTCGAACTCCACTTGTGGCGATTGCAGCGGATTAACAGTGTCGGTCTTTTGCAGAACTTCGCCTATCGTCTTCGTTGGCCACCCATTCTTCATACCATCGCCCCGATCTTCCCCCGCACCTCCGCGCTCTCCGCGTCTCCGCGTGAGATTCTCCACCCCGACCTTACTCATCGCCGCCGTCTTTCCCCGCCGTCCACTCAATGAGCTTCTTTTTGAGTTGCGCCTTGCTGGGCAGGTAGAGCTGATACTCTCCGGCGTGGATGTTGGCGCCTTTGGGGAGGGTGATCTCGACGAGGGCCTTGTTTTTCTGTTTGCAGAGGATAATGCCGACGGTCGGGGACTCGCCGGGGCGGCGGACTTTCCGGTCGTGGTAGTTCACGTACATCTGCATCTGGCCGATATCCTGATGCGTGAGTTTGCCGATCTTGAGGTCGACGAGCACGTAACACCGCAGGAGGCGGTTGTAAAAGACGAGGTCAACAAAGAAGTGTTCTTCGTCGAAGGTGAATCGTTTCTGCCGCGCCTCAAAAAGAAATCCCCTGCCGAGTTCGAGCAAAAACCGTTCGATTTGGTTGATGATGGCGGCTTCGAGATCGGACTCGGAATAGCGGGACTGTTCGGAGAGCCCGAGAAACTCCAGCACCAACGGTTCCTTCAGGAGGTCTTCAGGTTTAGAAATTGTCTGTCCTTCCCGCGCCAGCTTTCGGATGCCCTTCTTGTCCCGACTGAGAGCGAGCCGTTCGTAAAGGCCAGTGTCGAACTGGCGCTTAAGTTCACGGACGGTCCAGTCCTGTTGGGCGGACTCGATCTCGTAGAAGCTGCGCTCATCGGGGTTCTTGATACCGAGGAGAAAAAAGTAATGTGTCCAGCTAAGAGTAAAGGGGCGGGGAGGGTGTTTTTCAATGGATGCCAATTTCCCAGCCTGTGTCCGGCCTTTTTGATCTGAAGCCGATTGCGCAATCAGTGATTGCGCAATCTTGCCGCGACCCAATTGTGCAGACATTGATTGCGCAATTGCATTCCTATCCTGATAGAGCAGATAAAATCTGCGCATGTATTCAAGATTTCTCTGAGAAAATCCATTTCCAAACTCGCCCGTCAATTTCTTCGCAAGCGCTTTGATCACTTCCTTCCCATAATCCGCCCGCCGTTTGCCTTTCTGCTCCTCCTCAACAATACGCCTGCCGATCTCAAAATTCGTGTGAACCTGCACCAGGTCCACGCCACGCGAGACCGTGGCACGGGCGGAGAGGATAATCTCGCGGATCGTTTTGAAAAATGACGGCGTGAGTTTCATATGAGTTTTCGAATCCTCCCCAAAACCTCCGCGCACTCCGCGTCTCCGCGTGAAATCTCATCCATGATTTCCTCCGGACTACGGTGCGTCACTTCCTCACCGCCGTTGGGATTTTTCACGGAGAGGTCGAATGTCGCCGGGTCGATGCTCTTGGCGGCCACGCTCCAGCTCTTGGGCGAGTCGGCGAATGTCTTTTGCAGTTTCACAAACTCGGCCAGATCATCGTCGTTGAGCGGGTTGGTCTTGCCGAGGTTGCGGCCGGGATCGAGCTGGTAGAACCAGACCTTGCGGGTGGGCGCGCCCTTCTCAAAGAAAAGCACCACGGTCTTCACGCCCGCGCCTTGAAATGTACCGCCGGGGCAGTCGAGCACGGTGTGTAGGTTACAGCTTTCCAGCAGGAGCTTGCGCAGGCTCACCGACGCGTTGTCGGTGTTGGAGAGGAATGTGTTCTTGATGACCACGCCGCCGCGCCCGCCCCCGCCGATGCACCGCCTTCCATGGCGGCCGGCAGGGACTTGTGCATCCCTGCACCCGCCGGCCTTGATCATTTTGATGAAATGCTGGAGGAACAGGAACGCCGTCTCGCCGGTGCGGATGGGAAAGTTTTGCTGAACCTCCTTGCGTTCCTTGCCGCCAAACGGCGGATTGGCGAGGATCACGTCCACGCGGTCTTTTTCCTGAATGTCGCCGAGGTTCTCGGTGAGCGTGTTGGTGTGCAGGATGTTCGGCGCTTCGATGCCGTGCAGAATCATGTTCATGATCGCGATGACGTAGGCGAGCGATTTCTTTTCCTTGCCGTAGAAGGTGCGCGTCTGGAGCGTGGTGAGGTCTTTGGTGGTGAGCTTGCCCGACGACTTCATGTGGTCGAACGACTCGCACAAAAAGCCCGCCGAGCCGCACGCGCCGTCATAGACGCTCTCGCCGATTTTGGGATTGACCACCCGCACGATTGCCCGGATGAGCGGCCGCGGGGTGTAATACTCGCCGCCGTTTCTGCCCGCGTTGCCCATGTTCTTGATCTTGGCTTCGTAGAGGTGCGAGAGTTCGTGTTTCTCGGTCTGCGAGCGGAATCGAAGTTCGTCGACGTGGTCGATGATCTCGCGCAGGTTGTATCCGCTCGATATTTTGTTTTTGATTTCCCCGAATATCTCCCCGATTTTGTATTCGATGGTGTTCGGCCCAGTGGCCTTTTCTTTGAACTTGTGGAGATACGGGAAGAGCTTCTGATTGACGAAGTCGCGGAGGTCGTCGCCGGTCAGGGCGGCGTTATGGTCGAGCGCGCCGTCTTTGCCCTTCGGCGCGGCCCATATTTCCCAGCGGTAAGGTTTGTCGAGGATGTAGGCGTATTTCTTGCCGTTCAGCGCGGCCTCATCGGCGCGGTCTTGCTCCAGCCCGTCAAGGTATTTCAGGAAGAGGAGCCAGGAAGTCTGCTCGGTGTAGTCGAGTTCGGTGGTGCAACCCGCCTCTTTCCAGAGGACGTCATCGATGTTCTTGAAGGCTTGTTCAAACATGGGCGCTTATTCCTCCTCCGCCATCTCGCAGCGGGGTCAGGCGCCGGAAAATCTCTTGATCTCGAGAATCTTGTACCGTTTCGTCCCCCGCGGCGTCTGCACGTCGCACTGGTCGCCCACCCGCTTGCGTATCAGGCCGCGCGCGATGGGCGCTTGGAAGGAGATGATGTTCTTGTCGGGGTCGGCGTCGGCTGAGCCGAGGATGCAGTATTCCGACTCGCTGTTGTTCTGCAGGTCCTGGACCCGGACGACCGTGCCGAGGGTGACGACGTCGCCCTTGATGGCGATATCGTCGATGAATTTGGGTCCGGTCACGAAGCCCTCGTAATCCTCGAGCTTCTTCATCAACAGCTCCATCCGTTCCTTGGCCGCGTGATAGCCGCCGTTTTCCTTGAGGTCGCCCTCCTCCGCCGCCAAGAGCTTGGCCTTCGACACCTCCGGCAGTTCCACCTCCCGGATATGCTTGACCTCCTGCATCAGCGCGTCGTACCGCTTTTTGGTGATGTAATTATCCATGGGCGAATTGTACCAAAGGACACGGCTTGCGTGTCAAGATTGCAGGGTGTTATTACATGACAATGTCGACGGATGACACCGGGCGCGATTCGAAACAGCGCGCCCCAGCCTTCATGCGAAAAGCGCTGATCGCGTATGCCGGCGTCTGCGCCCTCTTTTTCTGGCCGGTCCTCCTGCCGGACCGGGTGCTCTTCGGGAGCGATTTTTTGATGTTCTTTTATCCGATGAAGCAGTTCCTGTGGGAACAGGTCCGCGACCACGGCCGGCTGCCGCTCTGGAACCCGCACGTTTTTTGCGGCGCGCCCTTTCTGGCCGACATCCAGGTTTCCGCGATCTATCCGGGCGGCGCGCTTTTTTATGCGATGCCGCCGGAACAGGCGTACGGCTGGACCGTCGCGCTCCATTTTTTCGCGGCCGCGCTCGGCATGTTCGCCTTCACGCGCGATTTCGGATTGTCCTGGCCTGCGTCCTGGACGGCCGGCGTTCTCTACGCGTTTAACGCGTTCATGCTTCGCCATGTCTACGCCGGACACCTGACCCTCTTTCAAACCGCGGCCTGGGTGCCGTGGCTGTGGTGGGCCTGCCGGCGGGCCTGGTCATCCGACGGGACACGCGGCTGGGCGTTGGCTTCGGTCTTCACCGCGCTCATGCTGCTCGGCGGCTTCCCTCAAATTGCCTTCTACGCGCTCCTGTTTCTGCTTGGCATGGCCGTCTTTAATGCGCCGGCGGCGGCGGCCGTTTCGTTGCGAAGGCGCATGACGGTGTTCGCGGTCTCGGTCGGCGCCGGCTTTGCGATCGCCGGCGTTCAGCTCCTGCCGACCGCGGAATTTACGGCGTGGTCCACGCGTTCCGACGGCATCCTCTACGAGGCGGCCGTCAGCGATTCGCTTCGGGGGGTGGATTTGTTCAACCTGTTTTTCCCGATGCCGTTCGGCAGCCCTCCGGATGGCACTTACTGGGGAACGCCGACGGTCACCTTTTTTTGGGAGACCGGCGCCTATACGGGGCTGCTTGCGGTCGCGGCGATCTTCGGATTTTCGTGGCGGTCGGCGTCGAGGATTGAGCGGTATGCGTTCGGCGTTTTGATCCTTTCCGTATTTCTTGCCATGGGCAAGCACAACCCGGTCTTCCCCGCCTATCATGCCCTGCCGATCGTCAGGAATTTCCGCGTGCCTTCGCAGATTCTGTTTCTGTCCGCGACGGCGCTTTCCATCCTGGCCGCCGCCCTGCTGGACCGGATCACGGGCGGAGCTTCCATCCCCCTCAGGCGGATGGCGCTTTTAATTCTGGCGCTTGCCATCGCCGTCGTCGGGCTGGCCGCCTTTCCACAGGCGTGGGCGGAATTCCCGAAGGTTCTCGAACTGTATGCGGCCGGCAGTCTCAGCCGGTCTCTTGCCGTATGCGTGGCCGGGCTCGTTTGCATCCTGATTCTTGCGATCGCCGCGCAGCGCCGGAAAATCGGCGTCCGGGCGGCCTGCGCGCTCCTCGCGGCGCTGACGCTCGGAGACATGTACTGGGAGGGAAGGCGCCTCATCCAGCCGACGGATTCGGTGGCGCGCCTCAAGGCCGACCGCGACGCGATTCTGTCTCTCTCGGGCGCGGAACGCGGCGGAGGGCGGCGCGTCAGCGTATCGGGTTCCTATGTATTCGGCAACACGACGATGCTGACGGGCCAGCTTGGCGTTCGGGGATACAACCCGCTGGTGCTGTCCTCCTACGTCCGGTTTCTTCTGGCGACATGGGGCCAGTCGCCGGAACGGGAGGATTTCATCACCCTCGTGCCGCCGATCGAGCGGATCGATCGGCCGGCCCAGCGGCTCCTGAGCCTCGGCCTCGCCGTGAATCCGGACCGATTCGAAGCTATCGCCGTTCCCGGCGCGATGCCGAGAGCCTTTTGGGTCGGAACGGCCGCCGGCGTCCCGGAGGACTCGGCGTTGCAATGGATCGCGTCGCCAGAGTTTGATCCCGCCCGGACCGTCCTTCTGACGGACCGCGCGTCCGGCCCGGGCGGGGCGGCGGTGGTCCCCCCGGCGCGCACGGACACGCCGCCCACAGGCCGGATTCTGGAGGAAGTTCCCGATCGCCTGAAAATTGAAGTCGACGCGCCGGACACGGGGTATCTGGTTGTCAACGATGTCTACTATCCGGGTTGGCGCGCCTCGCTGGATGGCGCTCGAGTTTCGATTCTCCGCGCCAATTACGCATTCCGCGCCGTTCCCGTGCCCGCGGGCCGGCATGGGGTCGAGATGTGGTTCGCGCCGGTCAGTCTGGCGCTCGGCGCCGCACTCAGCATGCTCGGTGTGGCGCTGGCGGCGTTTTTCGCATGCCGCGCGCGCTGATCGCGCTCGCCGGATTCGCGGCGGCCTGCATCGCGTTTTTCGGAAAGACGCTCCTGCCGGCGCATCCGCTCTACGGGGGCGATTTTCTCGTCTTTTTTTATCCGATCCGTTGCTTCCTCCGAGACTACGTTCTGGAGTATGGCCGCCTGCCCCTGTGGAATCCCTATCTCCTCTGCGGGTATCCGCAGGTGGCCGACCTCCAGGCCTTCGCGATGTATCCGGGCGGAATCCTGTTTTATGTTTTCTCTCCGGAGTCAGCCTATGGCTGGACGGTGGCCATTCATTTGATCCTCGCGTCCGCCGGCATGTTTCTCTTTGCCGGCCGGATGGGCTACGCTCGGACCGCATCGTTTCTCGCAGGCCTGGTCTATGCCTTCAACGGCTACATCCTTCGGCATCTCTATGCCGGCCATCTGGCGTATCTTCAGTCCGCCGCGTGGGTCCCCTGGCTCTGGTGGGCCTTCGCGCGGGCGGCGTCTCTGCCTGCGCCGCGGGGCTGGGTCTTCGTCGCGGTGTGTACGGCGCTGATGGTGCTCGGCGGGCACCCGCTCATGGGATTTTATGGTCTGATATTTCTCCTGGGTCTTGCCGTAGTCCGGCCGTGGCCGGTCGACAGGCCCTCGCTTTCCAAAAGCCTGATCGCTTTCGCCGCGTGCGTGCTGACCGGATTCGCGCTGGCCGGCGCGCAGGTGATACCCACGCTGGAATTCATGTCCTGGACGACGCGGGGAGACGGCGTCTCTCTTGAAGCGGCCGTCCGTGGGTCCCTGCGGCCCGTGGAGATTCTCAATCTCTTTTTCCCGTTCGCGTTCGGAAATCCGCTCGACGCTACCTACTGGATCGGCTCCTACGCGCATTCGTTCTGGGAATCCGGCGCCCACGCCGGCGCGCTGGCTGCGCTCGCGCTCCTCGGGTTCGGCTGGAAAACCGCGACGGCCTTCGAGCGATATTGTTTTGTGATCTTCGCGGCGTCGATCTTCCTCGCGCTGGGTAAATACAATCCGCTGTTCGGATACGTCCATGCGATTCCCGGGGTGGATCATTTCCGGGACCCCATCCGAGCGCTGTTTCTCGCGATGGCGGCCCAGTCCATTCTGGTCGCCGGTCTCGTCCGGCGCATGGAGGATCGCCTGCCGGTTCATGCCGCACGCATGATCGCCGGCTGGATCGCGGCGGGAATCGCGCTGGGCGCCGCCTATCTGCATTTGTCCGCCGTGGTCTCTGACCTGCCGCCCGGCGTTCTGGGGCTGGCGGCGGATGCGGCGGTCCGCTTTTCTCTTTTTGCGGCCGCCGCGTTCGCGATTCTCGCGGCAGGACATCGGGAAAAAATCGGCGCCGGCGCCTCCCGCGCGCTTCTGGTGAGCCTGACGGTACTGGACCTGTGGCTCGCGGGACACGGGATGATTCGCTCGACGGAAAAATACGCGGCGGCGCGCGCATCGGCCTGGCGGATTCACGAACTCGCCGGGCCCTCGGACAATTTCGAGCGCGTCTACGCCACCGCGCCGAACGATCTTGGTAATCTGACGCTCCTGTCGCGGACATTCGCCGTTCGCGGCCACAACCCGCTCATGCTTTCCCATCCGCTCCGCCTGATAAACGGCGCGGAAGGTCTGCCACCGTCGAGCGAGGATTTCTTCACGCACGTGGTCATCACGCGGTTTGATCATCCCGCATTCCGGATGCTCGGCCTCAAATCCGTGGTCGACGCCGACCGCGGCGTGCTCCGGGTCCTGCCCGATCCCTTGCCGCGCGCGATCTGGATTCGCGACGCGGTCACGCTTTCCGAACACGATGCGCTTCGCGCGGTGACCGATCGGGCGTTTGATCCGGCCGCGCGCGTGATCCTGACCGGCGGTCCTCCCGCCGCCGCGGGCGTGTCCGGGTCCGGGTCCGCGCCTCCGGCGGCTGCTCTGTCCGCTTGCCGGTTTCTGTCCTACGGCGCCGATCATGTCCGGCTGGAGGTTACGGCGCCGGCCGCCGGATATGTGGTGATCCACGACGTCTATTATCCGGGATGGCGCGCGGCGGTGGATGGCGTTCCCGCCGGGGTTCGGCGCGCGCAGTACAGTTTCAGAGCAGTGGAAGTTCCCGCCGGTGTTCACGTCGTTGATCTGGCGTACGGTCCCGCGAGTTTCCGGGTCGGCCTGTGTGTGAGTCTGGCCGCGGCCCTCCTGTGCGCGGCGTCCACATGGATCGGTCGGAGATCCATCGCATGAAGATGAATCGGATCACGTGCGCGATCCTGCTCGCGGCGGGACTCTCCACCTGGCCGATCTTCGCGTCGCCGACGCCGCCCATCATGGATCTTCCCAGCACGGCCGGCCGGATCTGGCTGGAACTGCGCGTCTGGGAGGGCCGCGTGTTTGAAGCGGAGCAGTTCCGATTCGTCCTTCCGCCGCCTTACGCGCTCCACGATCTGCTCGTGGCGCTGGCGGCGAAGCTGACGGGCCAGTCGCCGACCCGGGTCATCCTCGCGGTGGACCTCGTCGCGTGGGTGGCGCTCCTGGCCGCGCTGGTGCGGATCGGACGCATGCTTCGGATGGCCGCGCCGCTTTGGCTCATTCCCCTCGTGGCAAGTCTCCTTCGGTGGGATTTCGCCGGGCAGTTCGGGAATTTTGCGTGGCGGATGGGCGAAACGCTTCTCCTCATTTTCTACGCGCGGCTGATCATGGCGCCGGACCGACCCCGCCCGCTTTGGCTGTGGCTGGCGCCGGTCTGCCTCTATTTCACCCATGTCATCGCGTTCGCTTTCTGGGCCCTCATGCTCGCCGTCGACTCGGTCAGCCGAAAATCGGCGCGCTGGCCGGCGCTTGCGGCCTGCGTCGTGCCGCTCGCCTACCATCTCATCCGCCTGACGCAGGTCCTGCCCGAACCGAATCCGCTCGCGGACGACCTCGGGCCGTCGGGCGCCTCCTCCTATCACTGGATTCCGTGGAGCTGGAGCAAACTCGCCTTGATCGGAGGCGTCTACACGATCCCGGCGCTCCAGTGGAGTCTCTTCCTGACACTCGCGTTCATCCTTGCGCACATCGCGTGGCGCGCGGTTCAAATGAAACCGCCGCCCGCAGCCGCCGGCGCCGACGCGCAGATCGAGCGGCGCCATTTCGCGCAGGTCCTGGCGTTCCTCGCGGCCGCGGTCCTCCTGCCTTACATCACCGAATGGCCCGGGCCGGCCAAGACCGTTTATCTCCATTACGCCAACGCCCGCGCGCTCGAGCTGGCCTTGCTGATGGCCCTCGTCTACTCGGGCGTGCTCCTCCCGGCGGACAGCACCATTCGGCTGCGGATCCTGATGCCGGCGCTTATCGTGACGGCGCTGGCGGTTCAAGGCGCGAGCTTGACCAAATACGTCCGCTGGAACCAGGGCCTCCAGCGCATGGTGTTCGGGGACTGGCCGTCGGCCCTTCGGCCGGGCCGGCGTTTCTACAGCGTCGTTTTTCCGTCGCTCTCCGGGTATCCGGGCCTTCATCGATTCCCGCATTACGCGGCGGAATTCGGCAGCTACGATCCGAGGCTTTTCATCGAGGAACATTTCTGGATCCGGCCGAACTCCCCCTGGCCGGTTCCCAACCTGTTCGAAACACGCCTCGCGCCGTATCAGCGCCGGGAGTTTCTCGACTTCTACGACGATGTCCTCATCGCGACGACGCCCCAGGATCCGTTCGTCCAGGAATACGTCGTCTTCTGGAAGCAGGCGCACCCCGCGGGTACCGTGATGGAGCTGACGCCGTTCGTGCGTCTCTTCCGAAAGAATTGAGCGACTGATAGGATGGAGAACCCGATGAGACGGAGAAGCGGATGGGTCATCCTGTTTTTGGGCCTTCTGGGCGTGTCAGCGTCGGCGCGCGCGGCAAAGGAAGCGACACGGACGGTCGAAGTGCTGTCGAAAGTCTACACCATCGACCGGAAATACCCGTCGATGAAAGGGCCGCAGAGCACCCAGAGTTTCTGGCCGGCCGACCGCAAGACTCCGGAATTGCTCTGGATCACCGGATACCGGGCCGTGGTGGTGGGCCCGAAAGACACGGCGCCGGTGTCGCAGGAATTCATGTGTCACAGCAATCTCGATTATTATGACGCCGGCCGCCACAATGTCCTCTTTGGGCGGAATGTCTCCAACCGCCTCTTCACGCTCTCGCAGGGCGAGGTGTCGGTCGATTTTCCGAAAGGATTCGGGATCCCGATTCTTTCGACCGAGGCCCTGTCCCTCACCACGCAGGTCCTCAACCATAACATTGAAAACGAAACGTTCCACGTGCGCCACAAGGTCGAAGTCGAGTATGTCCGGGACCGGGACTTGAAGGCGCCCTTCAAACCGCTCTTTACGCGCGGCGCCTATGGGCTGGCGCTCCTGAAGGGCCGCGACGGATACTACGGGATCGACAAGCCCGACGAAACCGTCCACGAGGCCGACTGCCTGCCGGGTCAGAACGCCGACCAGCACATCTACCACGACACCTTCGCGCGCGAATTCACCGGGCACTGGGTCGTCAAGCCCGGCCGCGAGGTGCGCCGGACGCTCGCGACCAGGCTCATGGATCTGCCGTTCGATTGCACCGTCCATTACATCGCCGTGCATCTGCATCCATTCGCGGAATCGCTCGAACTCCGGGACCTCACCACCGGCAAGTCGCTCTTCAAAAGCCGCGCCCGCGGGTTCAAAGACAAAATCGGCATCTCGCGCGTCGACCGGTATTCCAGCCAAAGGGGGATACCGGTCTTCAAGGATCACGACTACGAAATCGTGAGCGTTTACAACAACACCACCGGCGTCGACCAGGACGCCATGGCGGTCATGTATCTGTACCTTCTCGACAGAGAGTTTCGGCGACCGGCGCCGGAGGCGCTGAAATAGAAAAAATACTCGCCGCGGTCGCCGGCCTTGGCCTCTGGGGGCCGGCCGCGCTTGCGGCTCTGTACGTGGCGGCCTGCATGGTCGCGTTCCCGGGCACGGTCCTGTCGCTGGCCGCGGGATTTCTGTTCGGCGTCTGGAAGGGATACCTGTGCGTGGCGGCCGGAAGCGTGGCCGGCGCGTCGGCGGCGTTCTGGATCGGCCGGACCGTCGGGCGCGACTGGGTGCGCCGCAAGGTCGAATCGTATCCGCGATTTTCGGCGGTGGACCGCGCGGTGGCGCAGAATGGATTCAAAATGGTGCTCCTCACGCGCCTCTCGCCGGTCTTTCCGTTCAACCTCCAGAATTTCGCCTACGGCATCACGGGCGTCCGGTTCCGGGATTACGTCCTCGCGTCCTGGATCGGCATGATCCCCGGCACCGTCATGATCGTCTACGTGGGGTCCGCCATGAAAAGCCTGGCCGAGGTGTTGACAGGAACCGTTCAGGCCGGGCCGGGCCAAAACATCCTGTTCGTCGTGGGTCTGCTCGCAACGGTGGCCGTCACCGTATTCGCCACGCGGGTGGCGAAAAAGGCGTTGAACGAGGGGTGACGTCCCTGATGTCCCTGCTGTTTGACCCGGACTGTTTCGCCATCCATGGCGAAACTTAAGCTGGGACAGCAGGGACAATACATCCCTGATGTCCCGGTCGCACCCTTGGGCAATTTTCGTACTTCCTGTACGAAAATTGCCCTGCTCCGGGGACAATACATCCCTGTATGGCGGAGGCGGGAATCGAACCCGCGACCTGGCGCTTATGAGACGCCCGCTCTAACCGACTGAGCTACCCCGCCGACCGCGGCCGACTATATCAGATTTTCTGTCCCAGCAAACGCTGGATTTCCTGGACAAATTTGGAGTAGGTGAACGGTTTCATCAGAAACGCGTCCCCTCCGCATGCCATCGCCTCCTGCTTGATGTCTTCGGACGTAAAGGCCGTCAGGAAACTGATTTTGGTTCCGGAAAACTCCGGCTTCCGCCGGATCTGCCGGCAGACGTCCATGCCGTCGGCGTCGGAAAGTTTTAGGTCCAGGAGAATCAGGTCCGGCACGGCGGCCTTCAGCGCCTCCAGCATCTTCGGGGTTTCCTGGAAAATCTGCGCCTCCACTTTTTGACGTGCCAGCATGTCTCCGATGATCGAGCAGATGTCGGGGTCGTCCTCCAGAACATAGATCAGCGGCACCTGACCCGTCGGCCGCGCGGGTCCGGCCCGGCTCCGATCGCGCCGCCGCCCGATCGAGTTCGGCGCCGCTGTCTCGATCCGGCTGCCGTTGCCGTCCTTCGCGCGGTACAGCAGCGTGTCCAGGTCTGCCATGATCTGCACGGCATCGAGCGCCGGATCGGGGCCGCTCACGACGGCCATCCCGCCGCTCAACCCAATGGCCGGCTGTTTCTCCCGCGAAGCCTTGGGCGGCGGCAGATTGCCGAGAATACGGTCCTGATTTTTTTTCAGAAGCTCCGTGAGGCCTGATTCCCAGGACGCGGGCGGGGTGCCGTCCGAAAAAATAATCAAAAATTCGTCGCCGCCCCACCGGCCGCAGATGGCCGGCGGATGGCCGGCGGGAAGCGTGCTTTTGAGAAATTCGGCAAACCGCCGCAGGACCTCATCGCCGGTCAGATGGCCGTACAGGTCGTTGATGGACTTGAATTGATTGAGGTCGATCAGCGCGCACGTCAGCGCGCCCGCCGTTTGGTGCAGGGCCTTGACCCGCTCGTCCAGCTTGCGCGTCAGGTACCGGTGGTTGTAAAGGCCGGTCAGGTCGTCCGTGATGCTGAGCTGGTTCAGAAACTCGTTCTGCTTTCGGATCACGTCGTGCAGGTCCTTCACGCGCAGGCACGCGTGGATGCGCGCCACCAGCTCCCGATGCCGGAAAGGTTTCACCACATAGTCGTCCGCGGCCGCCACCAGCAGGCCGTCCTCCATGCTCTCCACATCCCCGCGGGCCGTCAGCAGGATCACCGGGAGATGTCCCGCCGCGCGCGCCTTGATGCTCTTGCATACTTCGAATCCGCTCAGGTCCGGCAGCATCACGTCGAGAATGACCAGGTCGGGATTCACCGCCGGCCATTTCGACAGCGCCTCCCGGCCGTCGGCCGCCGTGACGACCCGGAACCCCGAGGTCGTCAGTAGATCGTGGAGGACCTCGCGCAGGTCCTCCTCGTCGTCCACGAGCAGCAGCGTCCGCCGGTTCGGAGGGGAAGTCATGTCTGGGTTGGCACCGGCTCGGCGGCCGGCGGTTTCCGCGCCTTCGATACGTCCGGCACCGGCGTTTTTGGAATCAGCACCGTGAAGCGCGATCCGCCCTCCGCGCGGTTCCCGGCGGTGACCTTTCCGCCATGCGCCTCGACCAGGCCCTTGACGATGGTAAGTCCCAATCCGGTGCCCTTGCCGGCCTGCGACGATTTGAGACCGCGATAGAATTTCGTGAAAAGGTGGGACAGGTCCTCCTCGGCGATCCCCGGCCCGTCATCCTCCACGGCGACCCGCACTTCGGCGCCGTTCTCCGTTTCGACCTCGTCCAGTTTGACCTCCACCCGGCTCGCGGCATAGCGCAGGGCGTTATTCACCAGATTGAGGACCACCTGCTCGATCCGGTCGCCGTCCACCACGGCCTTGAAGACTGGCGTGTCGGTGCCCGGGAAAATCAGTTTGATCCCGCGCTCCTGGGCGATCCCGTACAGCGCCTGGCAGGCCGACATGACCGGACTCCTCATATCTGTCAGCGTCGGCTGCAGGCTCAGCCGGCCCGAGTCGATCCGCGAAATGTCCAGCAGGTCCTTCACCAGCCGCTGCAGCCGCCCGACGTTGCGCTCGATGATCGTCAGATGCTTCGACTGCTGCTCGCTGACCTCGCCGAACACGCGCTCGTTGAGGAGCGACAGCGACCCGGCGATGACGGCGAGGGGCGTGTTGAGCTCGTGGGAGGTCATCGAGATGAAATCATTCTGCATCGCCACCAGCTCCCGGAGCTTCCGCTCGCGTTCCTTCTGCTCCCGGATGTCGGTCATGAGGATGAAGGAGGCTTCAAAGCCGCTTTCCTTGGTGTGAAGGGTCGTGCCGCGAAGGAGTACGGGAAGTTTATCGCCCCGGCCCGCCTTGAGTTCCACCTCGGCCCCGAACGTGCGCGAGGTCCGTTCATGAACGAGGCTGTCGAATATTTTCCGGATCCGTTTCTGCGAATCCTCCGAAAACAACTCATGGCCCTTCCAGCCCAGAATCTTGTCCTTGTCGAGGCCGGTCAGTTTCTCCAGCGACTCGTTCGCAAAGGTGATGGTGCCGGCGCTGTCGACGACAAAACAGGCTTCCGCCATCGAATTGATGAGAAGCCGGTAAAAATTTTCGCTGCCCGAAACGAACCGCAGCGCGCCCGAGGGGCCCATCAGCGCCTCCACCTCCTCGGCGCGCACTTGGGGCAGAAGCGCGCGGTTCGGGTCCAGCACCTCCACGACGCACTGGGCCAGTTCGGTCTTGACGGCGTCTTTCCTCACAAAATTCTGCGCGCCCATTTCGATCGCACGGGCCGCCATCTCGTCGTCGCCCGCCGCGGTCAGCGCGATGACGGGGGTGGCCGAAAACCGCTCGACCACTTCGGTCAGCGTGTCCGGCGCCGAAACATCGGTCCGGTCCAGATCGAGGAGGACCAGGTGAAAAACGCGCGCCGTCAAAAACGCCATGGCCTCCTCGCCGTTTTCGACCACCAGCACGCTGTGAGGGTTCAACGTGTTGACGATGGTCGAAACGCCGGCCGCGTCCGTGGAAATCAGCAGGATGTCCCACGGGCCGGTTCGGGCCCTCCGCCGCTGGGCCGCGCGCTCGATGGTGGCCAGCACCTGCTCGCTGTCGGTGAAGGGCTTTTCGATGTAGTCGGTCGCGCCGCCGCGCAGGGCCTCGATCGCCGATTCCACCGTCGCGTGGCCGCTGATCAGAATGATCTCGGCAAACGGGTCTTTTCGCTTGATTCGTTTCAGGAGCGACACCCCGGTTTCGCCGGGCATCAGGATGTCCAGAACGATCACGTCGAAGATCTCCTGCTCCAGAACCTTGTCCGCTTCGTCCGGGCTGGACGCCACGCGCACGTGAAAATCCCTGCGCTCCAGGGACCGTTTGAAAAATCGCCGGTAGGACTCCTCGTCGTCCACCACGAGGGCTCTCAGGTTCTCCGCCATGCGCGCTACTTTTTCATTGGGCTCCTCACCTGTCAATATTCGACGTTGTCGGAGCGGTCGCCCGGAGGTAGGATGCGGGCATATGAAGAAATTCTCCCCCGGACACGAATTTCGAATCGAGGGGGGCGGCTGGCCGGATCTGATCCGGATTGTCGAGGAGAATATTTTCTACCAGATGCAGCACCCGTGGCTCCTCGACCTCTTTGTCGAGCCGACCGCGCGGCTGCGCGCACGCGTGGAGGATGGGTCGGCGCTGATCATCGTCGAGCCGGACGAAAAATCGATGCGAATCCAGAAACCGCTCGGCCCCGGCGGACCGCGGCTGTTCGAGGATGAGATGCGGTCGGCCTACCTGCGCCGCGGGATTCTGGCGGCCGGTCTCGACGCGCAACTGCTGGCGCGGCTCAGGGAACTCTGCCCGACGGCCCGGGCGCCGATCGCGCAGAACGTGGAACTCAGCGACCTCGATGAATTCGATCTCGACCTGGGCGGCAGCCAGTATAAATCACTCCGCAATTCCCTCCGGCACGCGGAACGCGAGGGTATCACGGTGGAACCGTACGACGCGGCCCTGCATGGGGACCGCGCTCTGAAAGTGTTCACGGAATGGAACTCCATCAAACCGCGCGTCGCCACCTTCTGGATCCCGAACCTCCTCTCGGCGGCGGGATCGCGCGCGCCCGGACTGATTTTGGTCGTCGCCGTGCGGCGAACAAGGGTCCTGGGTGTCAGCGCGGCCTTCGTCGCTGGCCCTTATGCCTACATGCTCCTCGCCCTCACCCTCCAGGAACACGGGCGGTCCCAGGAACTCATGGACTACGAACTCATGAAAAAACTCAAATCGGCCGGCGTCCGGAGGCTCGACTGGGGCATCTCCGACGCGGGACCCATCTCGGCCTACAAGAAAAAATACGGCCGCATCGCCCTCCACCCGATCTCCACCTGCTGGATCCCGCCCTGACGCCCCTTGCCAAACGAGAGTGATATCATGATATCATGATAGCTATCATGATATCATGATATCACTTCGGGGAAGGGAGGAACGGATGAAACGCTTGATCATCCAGCTTGACGCGCCCGTGCACGAACGGCTCAAGCGGCTGGCATTCACCCATCAGCGGTCGATGGCGTCCATCGTTCGCGAAATGGTCCGGACCGGATTGAACCGGCCCCTGCCGCCGGGCCGCCGCCGGGAGGACATGGCGCGCGTCGTCAAGAGCCGGTCTCGAAAACGCCGCGCCTGAGGAACCGGCCGGGCCGCGACGGCGTTTCCGTCGCTACTCTCCCCGGCATCTGAACTCTTTTGACGCCGCGGACCATAGGTCCTTCGCCCTTGCGCCCGAGGTATCCGTCTTCGGCGCTCTGTACCGGACAATAAACGTCTTCGGCCCCGTGCCCGCCGGCCCGCAATTCCAGGCCGCATAGGCGGTCACGGAGGTTGTGTCCTCCGTTTGAACAACGGTCATCCTCCGGCCGTCCTCGCTCCGGACGCTTCGCGCCGATTCCGGAGACTTGCCGCAAAAGCCCGAAATCGTCAGCCCGTGCGCCGCCTCTTCGACGGGGCCTCGCAGCGGCCGGAAAATCTCGGTCGTCTTCCCGCGCCCTCCGTCCCCCGCCGACCATCGGCCGTATAAAAAAGACTGCCGGCGCAGGAAGGTCCGGCTTTCGTCCAAAAACGTCACCACCCGCAGGCCGCCCCCCTCAAACATTCGGGCGGCCGGATTCTCCAGCCGCACCTCGAGTCCGAGCGCCTCCGGCGCCCCTGATCCGGCGATCGACCATTCGAACGTCAATTCCGGCGCGAGGTCCACAAACCGGAACAGGTTGGCCGTCGTCGTCCTCAGAAACAGATCCTTCGGGCCGCGCATCTCCAGCGTCGGCCGGTCGTCCGTGTGCGGCGTCGCGGGCATCCGGCGCGCGGCCAGCGCGGCGTCGAGCTCGGCCGAGCCGAGGACATAGCCGCGCATGAGGTCGTTGAACGATTGGATCCAGCCGAGATGCGCATCCGCGTTCAATCGGGGATCCACCCCGGCCCACTGGCCGGGCGACACCTCCAATCTCTCCTCCGACGCGAGGATCAGGAGGTCGCCGCTGAAATCGACGTGCGAAAAATGAAAAACGCGCAGGTGCCGGAACTCCGATCGCATCGTTCCCAGGAGCGCCAGGAGGTTCTCCCACGACATCGTGTACGACTGAAACCACTGGCAAAAAATGCCGCCCGGCGCAAGGGTCCGCCGGACCCGCCCGAAATATTCCCGCGTGAACAAATTGGCCGCGCCCGATACCCACGCGTTCGACGGCTCATTCACGATCACGTCATACGACCGGCGACCCGACAGAAAACTTCGCCCATCCTCGATGATCACGCGCGCGCGCGTGTCCTCCAAAACGCCGTGATGGACGTGCCCGAAATGCGCCCGCGCCGCCTGAACGACCTCGGCCGAAATCTCCACGATGTCCAGCCGTTCGAGCGGATACCGGGCCAGCGCGGCGGCGGTGCCGCCGCTGCCGAGTCCCACCAGGAGCGCCGACCGCGCCCCCGGGCGAAACTGCATCGGCAGATGCCCGAGAAGACTCTGCGTGACCATGTCCGAGTACTGGTCGCTCGCGTCCACCTTCCCGTTCACGAACAGACTCACGATGCGGTCGTCTCCCCGCGGCCGCCACGCCCGCCGGCCCGGGCCGGGCGTCTCGGGGTTCCGGTATTCCACGATGCTGACCGTTCCGTCCGCGCCTTCCTTGAATGACGTGACGCGCATGTCGTCGAGAGCTTTCGCGTCCATCCCGCCTTCCCGCCAGGCTTCGAGCGCAATGTTCGGCCGGACGCTGATTTCGGTGTGAAAGTACCGGAGGTCCCAGGCCGGCGTGACGGCGATGATCCCGGCCGTTGCCAGGCCGATCGCAACAGCCGTGGCCCATGTCCGCCGCGCCGAGCAAAAAGACCCGCCGATCAGAATCAGCGATACGCCGATGAGCGCCAGGATGATCTCAAAGCATCGGAAACTCCCGAGCCATGGAAGCAGAACAAACGTGACGGCGAGACCCCCGAGCGCCGACCCCATCCCGTTGACGGCGGTCCATGCGCCGGTCCGACGGCCCAAGTCCCGCTCGCCCGTCAGCGCTTTTAACGCCGCCGGAAATCCCACGCCGAACCCGAGGGCCGGGATTCCGCAGACCAGCGCCGCCGCCGCCAGATTCGCTGCGTGAAATCCCCAAAATTGCCCTTCCCATCGGTCGAACATCCAGAGCTGCGCAAGCGCCACCCGGTCCAGAAACGGGATGCTGGCCGCCAGATACGTGAACACGCAAAGCTGCGCGCCGAAAAAAATCGTCCGCGCGCCCAGACGCCGCTCCAGAAGCACATATCCCTCACTGCCCAGACCCATGCCCAGCAGGTAGACGAACAGGATGAACGAATAGGAATAGATGGAACTGCCGAACGTCAATATCAGAACCCGATTGTACAGCGTTTCAAGCGCCAGCGCGGCAAACCCCGACAGGAAAAAGGCCCCGCCAACCCCCCTATATATATATGGAGAGGCGGTCGCCTCCCCGCCCTCTGTTTTCCCCCCGGCGACAGGCAGGAGAAACGCCCCGATCCCCGCGATCCCGTTGCCCGCGGCCGCGAGGCACGTCACGCCGTTCATGCCGAATCGCTCCAGCAGCGCCACCGGCAGAAGCACCGCCCCCGCCGCGGCGCCCAGCGTGTTGGCGGCGTAGAAGAGGCCCATGGGCCGCCCTCGATCCTGCGCCGTCGATGACAGATACCGGATGGCCGCCGGAAACGTTCCGCCCATCAGAAATGTCGGCGGCAAAAGCAGGAGCGCTCCCAACGCGGACTTGAGGATCAATCGCCCCGATGCCGCTCCGCCCGCTCCGCCATCCATCGCCGCCTGCAGCGCTGAAAACGCCGCGTCGAAGATGTACGGCGACGCAAGCCCGTACAATCCGACGGCCAGCTCGATCCCTCCATACAGTCGCTCCGGACGCCGGAGCCGGTCCGACAGCCGGCCCAGGAGCCACGCGCCGGCGCCGAGCCCTCCCATGAACGCGGCCAGGCACACGCCCATCGACGCGGCCGTGGAGCCGAAGAGGAGCCCGAATCGGCGCATCCACAAAATCTGGTAAAGGATGGCGGACCAGCCGGAAACAAATCCGAGGGCGTACAGCATCTTGGCGCTAATTTGGAAAGTGCTCGCGAAAATCCTCCATCATCCGCTCGATGTCCTTCGGGACGTTCTTCACGATTAGAAGCGATACGTAGAACAGGAGCGCAAACGGCCACACGCCTTCGTTGCCGGTGATGAGACCCGTCGCAACGTCCTCCGTCCGCGCCAGGTCCCGCCCGTACTGCGCCAGCGCCTCCTCCACCGTCCCGTCATACACCTGTTGCTGCTGGCGGTTCTTGAACTTGAGGCTCGGCAGGCGCACGCCGCGGACGAACATCAGCGTGTTGACGCTGTTCTCGTCCGCCGCCATTTCATGAAAGTCGAATCCTTCAAACTGCGGATGATGCTCCGGCAAAATGAGTTTCGGCCGCGCCACCTCCACCGCACCCTGCCGCACATGCGATTGCGCCGGCAGGCGCGGATGCTCGCTGACCAGAATGTAGGGCAGCCGCGTGTTCTCGAAGGTCTCAAGCCCGGCCAGCCGCCGCCGGCGTACCCGCGTCGTCCGGACCGCCTCCTGCCACATTTCCATGAGGTCCATGTCTTCATCATAGTCCCGGCCAATCCCAAAGTCAAAAAAATAGTTGTGGATTTTCCCAAACGGCCAAGCTAGGATGCCCGCGCTGGACGGTCGAAGAGGGGAAACGGGGAGAAGGGGTGGTACTGCGTGGCCACACAAACGCAAGCGAATCCGCTGGTCGGAGTACAGCAGTTCGGGCAGAGCATCTGGTACGACAACATTCGCCGGGGACTCATCACATCCGGTGAACTTCAAAACATGATCGACCATGACGGGCTTCTGGGCATTACTTCCAATCCCACCATTTTCAAAAACGCGATTTCCGGCAGCACCGATTACGATGACGTGATCAAATCCCTCGTGAAAAAAGAAAAAGGCGTCGATGAAATCTACGAAACCCTCGCCGTCAAGGACATTCAGATGGCCACCGACCTGCTCCGGCCCGTCTACGACAAGACCAAGGGCCGCGACGGGTTCGTCAGTTTGGAGGTATCGCCCTACCTCGCCAACGACACCGAAGGCACGATCAAGGAGGCCAACCGCCTGCGACGCGAAGTTGGCCGGGACAACGTCATGATCAAGGTCCCCGCCACGCCCGCCGGCATCCCCGCCATCGAGCGGCTCATCGCCGACGGATTCAACATCAACGTCACCCTGCTCTTCGCGGTCGACATGTACGAACAAGCCGCCCACGCCTACATCGCCGGCCTCGAAAAACGCGCGGCTGCCGGCAAGGACATCCGCAACATTTCGTCCGTCGCCAGCTTCTTCATCAGCCGCATTGATACCGAAATCGACAAACGCATCGCCCTGCGCCTCCCGCTCCTCAAATCCGACGCGGAACGCGAAAAACTCGCCGCACTCCAAGGGCGCATCGCCATCGCCAACGCCAAGATCGCCTACAAACTTTACCAACAGATCATCGCTTCGCCGCGTTGGAAAAAACTCGCCGAAAAGGGCGCGCGGCCTCAGCGGCTCCTCTGGGCCTCCACCAGCACCAAGAATCCCAAGTACCGCGACGTCTTCTATATCGAAGGCCTCATCGGCCCCGATACGGTCGACACCGTGCCCGCCGCGACCTTCAGCGCCTTCCGCGACCACGGCGAGCCCGCGCAGACCCTCGACAAAAACGTCGATGCGGCCGAACGCGAACTCAAACTCCTCGCGGACTCCGGCATTGACCTTGCCGACGCCACGGCCAAACTGATGGACGAGGGCGTCAAGGCCTTCTCCGATTCGTTTGACGAACTCATGAGCGCGATCGAAAAGAAGCGCGAGGGCATCGAAGGCGAGGAGATCAACCGGCAGAGTTTTTCGATCGGCAAGGACACCGAGACGGTGAAGGCCGCGCTCGACAGCATGCGCAAGTCCGGTTTTGTCCGACGCCTCTGGGACCGCGACCCGACCCTGTGGACGAAGAAGAAGGAGCACCATCCGATCATTTACAACGCGATGGGATGGCTTCACATCGTCGAACAGGAACTCGAGCGCGTTGGCCGGCTCGTCGACTTCCAGCAGGAAGTGAAGAAACGCGGCTTCAAGCACATCCTGCTTCTCGGCATGGGCGGATCGAGCCTCTGTCCCGAGGTCCTGCGGATGACCTTCGGCGTCCTCAAGGGCTTTCCGGAACTCCTCGTCCTCGACAGCACGGTCCCGGCCCAGGTCCGGTCCTTTGAAGACAGAGTGGATCTCGCCAAAACCCTCTGCATCGTCGCCTCCAAGTCCGGATCCACCACGGAACCCAACGTCTTTCACCATTACTTCTTTGACAAAATGAAAAAGGCCTTCAAGGGCGACGCGAAAAAGGCCGCGCAGAATTTCATCGCCATCACCGACCCCGGCTCGGCCCTGGAAAAAGAGGTCACCGAAAAAGGGTTCTGGCATGTCTTTTCCGGCGTGCCCGAAATCGGCGGCCGGTACTCGGCCCTGTCCAAGTTCGGACTGGTGCCCGCGTCCGCCATGGGCGTCGATGTGCCCGCGTTCCTCCGCGAGGCCGAACGCATGGTCCACAGTTGCGCGTCGTGCGTCCCGCCCGAGGACAATCCAGGCGTCGTCCTCGGAACCATCCTCGGCGAGCTGGCGAAAAAGGGGCGCGACAAGGTCACCATCATCGCGTCGCCCGGCGTCAGCGACCTCGGCGCGTGGCTCGAGCAGCTCATCGCGGAGAGCACCGGCAAGGAGGGCCGGGGACTGATCCCCGTCGCCGACGAGCCGCCCGGCGCGCCCGACAAGTACGGCGCCGACCGCGTCTTTGCCTACATCCGGCTCTCATCCGCGCCGGACGCCAAACAGGACAAGATGGTCGACGCGCTCGAAAAGGCCGGCCAGCCGGTCGTCCGCAACGTCATCGGGGCGGCCATGGACCTCGGCGAGGAATTCTTCCACTGGGAAATCGCCACCGCCACCGCCGGCGCCATCCTCGGCATCAACGCGTTCGACCAGCCCAACGTCCAGGAAAGCAAGGACAACACGAAGGCGTTTCTGGAAGAGTACAAGAAAAAAGGGAAACTCCCGGAGGAGGAACCGCTCCTCGTCTCGGACGGGATTTCGATTTTCGCCGACAAGAAAAACTCGGCGGAACTCAAGACCAAAGCATCCCGCAGCTCTTTCCCGAAAGGCTCCATCGAGTCGGTCCTCCACGCGCACTTCTCGCGGCTCACGGCCGGCGATTACGCCGCGTTCAACGCCTACATCGAAATGAACGCGGCCCACACGAAGGCCCTCCAGTCGATCCGCGCGACGGTCCGCGACACCAAAAAGGTCGCAACCACCGTGGGATTCGGCCCGCGGTTTTTGCACTCGACCGGACAGCTTCACAAGGGCGGCCCCGACTCCGGATTCTTCACGCAGATCACCTGCGACGACCCGGAGGACCTGCCGATCCCCGGCGAATCATTCACGTTCGGCGTCCTCAAGCAGGCCCAGGCCCTCGGCGATTTCCAGTCGCTCACCAAACGCGGCCGCCGGCTCATCCGGGTGCATCTGGGCAAGAACGTCGATAAAAATCTGGAGCGGCTGAGAAAGTCTGTCGAGGCGGTCACCCGGTAGGAACGTAACACCCACTCGAAAGGAGAACAGTGATGCAACTCGGAATGGTCGGTTTGGGAAGAATGGGCGGCAACATGGTCAAGCGGTTGGCGGAGGGCGGGCACAAGATCGTCGCGTTTGACCGCGGGGAGGACACCGTCAAGGAATTCGCCAGAATCAAAAACGTCGAGGGCGCCTTCACCCTCAAGGAACTCGTTTCAAAAATGAAAAAACCCCGCGCCATCTGGGTCATGGTTCCCGCCGGCAAGCCCACCGACGAAACGCTCTACGCGCTCGCGGACATGTGCGACAAGGACGATGTCCTGATCGACGGCGGCAACTCCAAGTTCACGGACGACGCGCGCCGCGCGGAGGAACTCAAGAAAAAGGGCATTCATTACATGGACGTCGGCACCAGCGGCGGCATCTGGGGCTACAAGATCGGCTACTGCATGATGATGGGCGGCGACAAGGAAATATTCAAGCGGCTCGATCCCATTTTCAAGACGCTCGCGCCGGAAAACGGATACATCCACTGCGGCAAGGCCGGCGCCGGGCATTTCGTCAAGATGGTTCACAACGGCATCGAATACGGCATGATGCAGGCCTACGGCGAGGGATTCGCCGTCCTTCACAAATCCCCGTTTAATCTCGACCTCGGCGCCATCGCCGCCGTCTGGAACCGCGGCAGCGTCGTCCGGTCCTGGCTCTGCGAGCTTCTCGAGGACGCCTTCAAGGCCGACCCCGGACTCGCCAACATCAAGGGCTACGTCGAGGACACCGGCGAAGGCCGATGGACCTTGCAGGCCGCCATCGACGAGGACGTGCCCGCGCCGGTCCTCGCCATGTCCCTCTTCACGCGGTTCCGCTCCCGCGAGGAGGAGGAGTACGCCGACAAGGTCGTCGCCGCGCTTCGCCAGCAGTTCGGCGGACACGCCGTCAAGACCGCCGCCGGCCAGACCGTCGGCCCGCGCAAGGCGCCCGTCAAGGCCAAATAAGTTCCATGTCCGAAAAGGGCCGGCCCGGCGATCCCTGCACCGTTGTCATTTTCGGAGCATCGGGAGACCTCTGCAAACGCAAGCTGATCCCGGCGCTCTACAATTTGATGAATCAGAATCTCCTCCCGGAAAATTTCGCCGTGGTCGGGTTCGCCAACCGCGAGATGTCGCATGATGAGTTCCGCGCCTACATGGCGGACAATCTCAAGGAATTCGCCGGCAGCAAGATTCCGCTGGACCGGGCCGGCGAATTCGTCAAGGGGCTTTACTATCAGACCGGAAATTTCAGCGACCGCGCCGGGTTCGAAAAACTGGCGGCGCTCCTCAAGCAGGTCGACGCCGAACGCAAGACCGGCGGGAATGTCCTCTACTATAATTCCGTCCCGCCCGCCTTCTTCGGCACCATCGCCCAGATGCTCGGCGAGGTCGGTCTTCAGCGGTCGGACGGTCAAAACGGCGCCGGATGGCGGCGCATCGTGGTCGAAAAACCGTTCGGCCGCGACATCGACACGTCCCGCGACCTGAACAAGCAGATCTGTTCGGTCTTCGAGGAGGACCAGGTCTACCGGATCGACCATTACATGGGCAAGGAAACCGTGCAGAACATCATGATGTTCCGGTTCGCCAACAGCATATTCGAGCCGCTCTGGAACCGGGACAACATGGACCACGTGCAGATCACCGTGTCCGAAACGCTCGGCGTCGAAGGCCGCGGCGGCTATTACGACACCGCCGGGTCCCTCCGCGACATCATCCAGAACCACGTCTTCCAGGTCCTCTCCGTCATCGCCATGGAGCCGCCCATCAGCCTGCGGCCGGAGGATGTGCGGAACGAAAAGGTCAAAGTCATCAATGCGATCCGGCCGCTGACCGAGGAGGCCATCCTCGAAACCACCGTCCGGGGCCAGTACGGCGCCGGCATGGTCGGCGGCAAGCCGGTGCCGGGATACCGCGAGGATCCGTCGGTCAATCCCAAATCCAATACGGAAACGTACTGTGCGATGAGACTGGACATCGAAAACTGGCGCTGGGCCGGTGTCCCCTTTTATCTGCGCACCGGCAAACGCCTCCCCAAACGCATGACGCAGGCCGTCCTCCAGTTCAATCGCGCGCCCATGATGCTCTTTCGCAACGCCAACATCGAATCGATCCAGCCCTGCCGCCTCATCATGAACATCCAGCCGTCCGAGGGCATCTCGCTCATGTTCGAGGCCAAGATCCCGGGGCCGACCGTCAAGCTCAAGACGGTACGGATGGATTTCAATTACGAAAACTATTTTCACGCCGCGCCCGAAACCGGGTACGAGACCCTCATCTACGACGTCATGATCGGCGACAACACCCTCTTCCCCCGGTTCGACATGGTCGACTCCTCCTGGAAAGTCTGCTCGCCGATCCTCGACATCTGGCAGAACATCCCCGCGCGCAAATTCCCCAACTACGCCGCCGGCTCCTGGGGACCGGAGGAGTCCGACAAGCTGATGGCAAAGCGGGGCCGGATGTGGTGGAACCCCCGTGATTAGATTGAGATTTTGGATTTTGGATTTTGGATTTTGGATTTTGGATTTAAAACCGTGATCCTCGCCGGTGATATCGGGGGCACCAAAACCAATCTCGCCTTTTTCACCAGCAAGGACTGCTACACGCCCCGAAATCTTAAAACCTATTCCAGCAAGGAAAATTCGAGCCTTGAAGCGATCGTCACTGACTATTTGAAAAAATTTCCGGAAAAGGTCGACCGTGCATGTTTCGGGATTGCGGGGCCGGTCATCGGCAACCGCTGCGAAGCCACCAACCTCCCGTGGGTCGTGGACGGCAAGGCGCTGTCAAGGAAACTGAAGCGTGCGCCGGTGTGGCTCTTGAATGATCTCGAGTCCAACGCTTGGGGGGTCGCGGTCCTGAAAAAAACAGATTTTCACGTCCTCCACGACGGCGACGCGAAAGCGAAAGGCAACCGTGCCGTCATCGCCGCGGGCACGGGACTGGGCGAAGCCATGATGTTCTTCGACGGCGAAACGCACCACGCCTTCGGCATCGAGGGCGGCCACGCCGACCTCGCGCCTCGCAACGACCTCGAAATCGAGCTTTTCAAATTCCTCCTGGCCAAATGGCCCCAGCACGTCAGTTGCGAGCGCGTCCTCTCCGGCCCGGGATTCAAGAACGTCTATGACTTCCTCAAATCGACCGGCCGGTTCGGAACCGAACCCGCGTGGCTGACGGAGGAGATGCAGAAGATGGACCCGAGCGCGGCCATCACGAAAGCCGGCCTCGCCGGCAAGTCCGACCTCTGCGCCAAAACGCTCGATCTCTTCGTCTCCGTCTACGGCGCCGAGGCCGGCAACCTCGCCCTCAAAGCCATGGCCACCGGCGGACTTTACATCGGAGGGGGGATAGGGCCCAAGATCATCGACAAGCTCAAGGACGGGACCTTCATGCAGGCCTTCTTCGCCAAGGGACGCTTTCAGAACCTCCTGAAAAAAATCCCGGTCAAGGTCATCCTCAACGACAAGACCGCCCTCCTCGGCGCCGCGTACTACGCGGCCACGCGGTGATTCTTTGGAAAAGCCTTGCCCGACCTGATCGTCTGCCCGTCGCCCGGAGAAATCTTCCAGAAAGCCGCCGCTCTCTTCTCTGAGGCCGTCGGCCGCGCCGGCGATCGGTTTACCGTCGCACTCGCCGGCGGTTCGACCCCCAGGGGCATGTATGAACTCCTGGCGGCGGACATGTACCGGGACAGGATCGATTGGCAAAAGGTCCACATCTTCTTCGGCGATGAACGCTGTGTCACCCCCGAAAGCGATTACAGCAACTACCGCATGGCCAACGCCAGCCTCCTCATGAACGTCTCCATCCCCAAACGCCAGATCCACCGCATCCGCGGCGAGGCCCCGCCCAACATCGCCGCCGCCGAGTACGAGGGTACGCTCCTCCGCATCTTCGGCGAAACCGATGACCGCCCATTCCCGCGGTTTGACCTCATCCTCTTGGGCATGGGCCCCGACGGTCACACCGCATCGCTTTTTCCGGGCACGGCCGCCCTGAATGAGACGAAGCGGTGGGTGGTCTCCACCCACGTCGATAAATTCGCCGGCACCCCGACCCCCGCCGACCGCGTGACCCTGACCTACCCGGTCCTGAACGCCGCCGCCCACGTCCTCTTCATGGTCGCCGGCGCCGACAAGGCCGCCGCCCTCCGCGAGGTCCTCCACGGCGCCCCGAACGCCGACCTCTACCCGTCCCAAGGCGTCCGCCCCACGAATGGCCGCCTGACGTGGCTGGTCGACGCCGCAATTCCGGGATTGTGACCCAGATCACAATCTTTTTCCTTGACTTTTCCCCACCCGCCGGTTAATCTTTGCAGGTATTAACTGAGGGGTCGGTCCTGCCGACTATTATATGGATGGATATAGGACTTATGAATAGGCTATTTCTGCAGGGAGCCACCCCGGTCAAGTGCCAAACAGGCCCGGCCGACTGATCAAATACCAAAAAGTCGGAGGGCCTTTCGTGCGAACCTGCCTCGCCAATGTGATCCAGATCACAAACATATCTTTCCAATTAAGTATTGGATGGGTCCGCCCCGCGCACACCGATCCGTCTGCCTCCGTGGCTGGTGGTGGAGTGATGGCAAAAGTCAATAACATTGTTTCCTTGTCCCCCTGTCTCCAAGTCTGCCTCATCCTCGCACTCTTCACTTTCCACTTTGCACTTTTCACTCCCGACGCGAACGCGGCGGACACCTGGGACACCCGCGCGTCCGCCCCCGCCTCCGTGGGTAATGGCGCGTCGCTCGTGTGTCCCGCTTCGGGTGACACCATTTATGCCTTCCAAGGCGGCATCACCAACACCTTCTGGGGGTATTCCATTTCCGCCGACTCATGGTTCGTGAGGGCGGCCACCCCGGCCAGCGTCGACGAGGGCGGAGGGTTGGTCTATCCCGGCTCGGGCGACACCATTTACGCTCTTGCCGGCAACGCTACCACCGGCTTCTGGGGATACTCCATCAGCAATAACGCGTGGACTTCGCTGACGTCCGTCTCAGGCAATGTTATGCGCGGCGGAGCGTTGGTGGCTACTGGCTCGGACACGATCTATGCCTTTCAGGGCAATACCACTACCACCTTCTGGAAATACACCATCAGTACCAACACGTGGGAAACGAAGGCGGCCGCGCCCAACTACACGAATTACGGCGGATCGTTGGTGTATCCCGGTTCGGGCGACACCCTTTACGCCCTCGAGGGGAACTGGAGTACGGGCGACGCCTTCTGGGGATATTCCATCAGCAATGATACGTGGACAACGAAGGCATCCACCCCGGCCGGCGTGAATTACGGCGGAGGGTTGGTCTATCCCGGTTCGGGCGACATCATTTACGCTCTTCGCGGGGGTACCAGCACCAATTTCTGGGCCTATCACATCAGCACGAACACCTGGGACACGAAGGCGGCCACCCCGACCGGCGTGTCTTACGGCGGAGCGCTGGTGTATCCCGGTTCAGGCGACACCCTTTATGCCTTTGCGGGCAACACCGCCAACTTCTGGGGGTATAGACTTCCGCCCGCATCCAACTCCGCCGGCCTTTTACAGGCGATCCACGGCGGGATGAGCGTGATAGGCGTCGCGCCCGGCGAGACGATGACGATCCGCGTGACCGACACCGGCGTCAACACGAATCCGACCGTGGCGGAGACGTTCACGATCACGATGATCAACCTCGGCTCCGGCGAGCAGGAAACGCCCGTGTTGACGGAAAAGGATACCAACAACGCCATTTTCGAAACCGAGTTCCGCTTCAGCGGCAATTCCGCCGACAACGGGCACAACAGCGGCAAGCTTTACATCCAGCCCGGCGACACCGTCCGGATGCGATACACCGACCCGGGCGACGTGGGCGACTCGCAAATCGTGAACGCGGTCGTCAACGCCGTTCTCGACGGCAAGGCCCGCAACGCCGATACCGAGGTTCGGCAGGGCGACACGGCGGTGATCATGGCGTTTTCAGTGACGAACGACCTGCCGAAAGACAACGCCAGCCAGACCGACACGATCACCGGCCTTCAGGTCAATATTATCCTCTCTCCGGACACCGTCTTCGTTCCGCTCGGCATCAAACTCTGGGAGGACACGGGCATTCTGGGGCTCCTCGAACCCGCCGACATTCTCGGCGACAGCCGCACGCTGGTGAGCGGCGTGGTCAATTTCACTTTCGCGCCGCGGGTCCTCGCACCGGGCGATACGAAAAATTTCATGGTGACGGTGGAGGTGACCGACACGGCCCCGGTGGACGACACGATCGACGCCAGGATACTCAAAGCCGCCGCGACCCATGTCCTCACGGGCGACGCGCCGGACACCGACATGAATTCGATGGGCGTCCTGCGCGTCATCTCCGGCCGGCCCAAAGTCCTGATTGGGATCGCGCAGGACACGATCGTCACCCCGGCCTCTTACGGCGGCGCCGCCAACGACACGATCCCCGGCGCCGCGATGACCATCACCCTGCGTTACGACAACGACGGCGGCGACACCGCCGTCAATTTCGTCCTGACCGCCAAGATCCCGCAGAACGCCCAGCTCGGCACCGGCGCCGATTCCCCGGCCGCGTCGGCGTTCCTCATGCCGCACGTCGGCGCCACAGCCGCAGTCACCGTCATGGACGATTCCGGCAACGTCGTGGCCGACACCGACCCCAACGCCGTGCGCATCAAATGGACGTTCACCACCGGCGTGCCCCCGAACAACGGTGACGCCGTCGGCGTCGTCGACGCGGTGACGTCTGATAACGACGCCGGGTACGTAAAATATAAGGTCTACATCAAGTGACGAAGTTACAGATTTCAGGAGAAATCCTTGACATAGATCCTGGCTCAACTCGTTTGAGCGACAACTTTTTTGGAGGAGAAGGGACATGCACAGACTACTGATTTCAATTGCTGCGATCGCGGTCCTGGCACTGGTCTGGAGCGCTCCGGCGGACGCCAAGTACGTCTCCGGCGCGGCTTCCGGCTCGGTCGTCGCGGTCGGCGGTGACGGAGGCTCGGCCAACCAGGCCGACGTCTTCGGCGACATCGTCGCCAGCTATACCAGCTCTCTCGGCAGCGACACGCAGTTCAAGACGAACATCGGCGCGAACCTCTCGGCGAGCATCATCTCGGTGTTCGGTGACACCGCCGGCGCCATCGGCGCGGCCACCCTCGGCCTGTCGCCGGGCGGCGTTGCGAACTTCACGCTGGCCATCACGAACTACGCCAACGTGACGGACAACATCAAGATCAAGACCGACACCGCCGCCGTCACCGGCGCGGCCAAGGATTCGGTGACCATCAAGGTCAACGGGGTGACCATCTACCAGAACGGCAACGACAGCTACGCCGCGTTCACCCTCTCATCGATTCCACCCGGCGCGGAAACGCAGGTGACGATCACCATCTCGCACGACACGCCCGGCGCGCTGGGCCTGGCGGACGCCGTGATCAAGACCCTGCCCAACAACGGCGTGGGCGGCGATTCCGGCGGGTACGGCGGCTTTAACGGCGACTCGTACGCCGGCGACGGCAACGCGAACGTCACCTTCGGCGTGAACGTCAAGGATGTGAATATCCGCCTGGCGCTCGACACGTCGGCCATCATCTCGGCGCCGACAAGCTATGCCGGCTTGGCGGTCGACACGGTTCCCGGCGCCAAAGTCGAGTACACGATCCGCTACGACAACGACGGAAACGACACCGGCGTGGGCTTCACGATCAAGGTCCGTATCCCGCAGTTCACGACGCTCGGGACAGCCGCCAATGGCGATTCGGCGACGGCGTTCCCGCACACCGGCGCGCTGGCGACAATCACGATCACGGACACCGCAGGCGTTGTCGTGGGCGACACGGATCCGGCCGCGGCGATGATCAAGTGGACGTTTAACCTCGGCGTGGGCCCGACCAACGGCGATAATGCCGGCACGGTGGACGCGGTCTCCCCGGACGTCGACGCGGGGTATGTGAGATTCAGGGTTTACATTAAGTAATTCAGCGATCCAGGTCGTCATTCCCGCTTGCGCGGGTATGACGACGACAGAGATTGGAGTCTGCATGCGCGGACCTGACGGCGGGAAGACTGAACTGAACGCCGTGGGATGCGGATTGCGGGTTGCGGGTTTTGGGTTTAAATCCAAAATCCAAAATCCAAAATCTAAAATCCCAGGCATGTCCCTTCTCCTCCTCTCCATATTATATATGGCGAGTCTGGGACTGGTCTGTCCTTCCGAGGTCCGCGCGGCAGGCGCTTTGGCCGGGTCGGTCATCGCCGTTGGAGGAGACGGCGGGGCGGCCAACGTGGCGGATGTAACCGGCGACATCGTCGCCACCGTCACCAGCCCGGCCGGCAACGACACCAAGTTCGCCACGACGCCCCTGTCGGTCAGCGCGACGATCTCGGCCGTCTACGGCGATTCTCTGGCGCGCCTGTCGCCCGACACCTTTGTGATGCCCCCGCCCGACACGGCGTGGCATGACGTGTCGGTCACCAACGCGGGCAACGCCACCGACTCACTGCTCTTCAGCGCGGCAAGCGTCAAGCGCCGGTCGAACGGGTTTGACGTGTCCGACAGCGTGGTCATCAGCTTCTGGGAGGCCTCGGGCGCGACCCAGATATCGTCTCTGAACCTGCCGCCCGATTCGACGGGGAACATCAAAGTCGCAATTTTCGTGAAACCCACCGCGCCCCGGAACGACACGATCGACGTGACGATCCGGGCCACGGCGCGAAGCGGCGCCGGCGGCGACTCGGGCGGATACATCGGCTTCAACAACGCCCCCTACGCCGGCCGCGGCGACGACACGGTGGGCTTGCCGGTCGGCGTGATCAACCGCAAGCCCATCGCCAACGCCGGTCCCGACACGGGCATCGTGGCGGGCAGCACGGTGGCGCTCTCAGGCGCCGCCTCCAGCGATCCGGACGGGGATTCGCTGAGTTACCAGTGGACCCAGGAGACGGGCCCGGTCATGACGCTGACGCCAGGCGCCACCGCCGCTAATCCGTCGTTCGCGTCCGATTCGGCCTACACCGGCGCCTACGTGTTCCGCCTGACGGTGACGGACGTTTACGGCGACTCGTCCTTCGATACGATCCGCATCTCCGCCGGCAACATCCCGCCGGTCGCCAACGCCGGCCCGGACACGAGCGTGCCGAACAACGACACGGCGACGCTGAACGGCGCCGGCTCGTCCGACGGCAACGGCGACTCGCTCACGTATTCGTGGACCAAGCTGTCCGGCCCCACCGCGTCGATCAACAACCCGGCGAGCGCCGTCGCGAGCGTCTTCATGACCAACAAGGGCGTCTACGTCTTCCAGCTCGGCGTAAGCGACGCGGTGGACACAACGTTCGACACCGTGCAGATCACGGCGCTCAACACCAAACCCGTCGCGATCACCAACCCGGACACGACGGTCAGCAAGAAGGACACCGTCTACCTCTCCGGCGCCGCCTCCACCGACGCCGACACGGGCGACAGCCTGACGTACACGTGGACACAGCTTTCCGGCCCGTTCGTGTCCCTGATGCCCAACAGCCTGGTGGTCAACCCGGCCTTCGTGTCGGCCGACAGCGTCACCAAGTATGTCTTCCAGATGGTCGTGAGCGACGGCACGGACACGGCCGCCGACACGGTCGAGATCACGGCCGTCAACGCGGTCCCGGTCGCCAACGCCGGTATCGATCACGGCACGGCGGCCGGATCGACCGACACCCTGACCGGCAGCGGCTCGACCGACGCCGACAGCGACCCGCTGACCTACCGGTGGACCCAGCTTTCGAGCGGCGCCCCGACGGTCACGCTGACGCCGTCCTTCACGGTTTCGACTCCGACCTTCGTCCTGGACACATCCTTCATCGGAGATTATGTCTTCCAGCTCGAAGTCAACGACGGATTCGACACCTCGGCCCCGGACACCGTCCGCGTCACGGCCGGCAACGTCGCGCCCGTCGCCAACGCCGGCCCGGACACGATGAGCGTCCCGAACAACGACACGGTGACCCTGAACGGCGCCGGCTCGTCCGACGCCAACGGCGACACGCTCGCCTATTTGTGGTCAAAGCTTTCCGGCCCGGCCGCGTCGATCAACAACGCGTCGGCTGCGGTCGCAAGCGTCTTCATGACCAACAAGGGCGTCTACGTCTTCCAGCTCCGCGTGAACGACGCGGTCGACACCTCGTACGACACCGTGCTGGTCACGGTCCTGAACACGCTCCCGGTATCCAACGCCGGTCTCGACACGACCCGCCCCAACAACGACACGATTCTCCTGGTCGGCGTGGCCTCGACCGACAGCGATGCCGGCGACGCCCTGACCTACTCGTGGACGCAACTTTCCGGCCTGGCCGTCACGATCAATAACCCCACGGCCGCAACCGCGAGCGTCTACATGACGCTGAAAGGCACGTATGTATTTCAACTGGTCGTAAACGACGGCACGGACACGAACGCCGACACGGTCCAGGACACGGTGGTCAACACGAAACCCATCGCCGACGCCGGCCCGGCAACGGCGACCGTGACGAAGAAGGACACGGTCTTTCTGAACGCCGCCGCCTCGACCGACGCCGACACCGAAGACACGCTGACGTACAATTGGACGCGGATCACCGGCCCGCTTGTGTCACTCGTGCCCGGCCCGTCGGCCGCCAACCCGGCCTTCGCGTCCGCCGACAGCGTGACCCAGTACCTGTTCCAGGTGGTGGTCGACGACGGCACGGACACGGCGACCGACACGATCCTCATCACCGCGACCAACACCCCGCCCGTCGCCAACGCCGGCCTCGACGTCGTCGTCCCGGCCGGATCGGTCGACACGCTGAACGGCAGCGCGTCGATGGACACCAACGGCGACCCGCTGACCTACCGGTGGACCCAGACTGCCAACGGCGCCCCGACGGTGGCCCTGACGCCGTCTTTCACGGTCGCGAGTCCGACCTTCGTCCTCGACACCGCGTTTATGGACACTTACATCTTCCAGCTCGAAGTCAACGACGGATTCGACACCTCGGCCCCGGACACCGTCCGCGTCACCGCCGGCAACGTTCCGCCGGCCGCCAACGCCGGCCCCGACGCGATGATCCTTCATCCGGACACGATCACCCTGAGCGGCCTCGCCTCAACGGACCTGAACGGCGACACGCTCGCCTACACGTGGTCGCAGGTGTCCGGGCCGACAACCCCGGCGATTCTGGGCGCCAACACGGCGACGCCGAGCGTCCTGATCGATTCCTACGGCGTGTATGTATTTCGTCTCCGCGTCTTCGACGGCAAGGACACCTCGGCGCCGGACGACATCATCTGCACCGGCCTCAACACGCCGCCCCTCGCCTCCGTCGCGGGATCCGACACCGTCCGCATCGCCGGCGACACCGTGACGCTGAGCGGCGCCGCCTCGACCGACTCCAACGGCGACCGCATCACCTTCGCGTGGACGCAGGCCGGCGGCCCGGCGTCGGTGACGCTGTCCTCCGCGACCGCCCCGAACCCGTTCTTTGTCCCGACCGTATCCGGTCTCTACTCATTCACCCTGACCGTGTCCGACGGTCTCAATTCCGGCGCTGACACGGTCGACGTCACAGTCCTCGCCGGGGCCGCCACCGGCGTCACCTTCCCCGACACGCATCTGCTCGCGGACGACACCGGCATGGTCACGATCCGGGTGACGATCCGCGACGTCAACGGCAATCCCACGCCGGGCGAGACCGTGACCTTCACGCAGCGCCATCCCTCATCCCTGATCCTCGCGGCCGTGCCGACCAACGGGTCGGGCCAGGCGGAACTCTTCTTCGCGCCCGACCTGACCAGCAGTTTCCACAAGATCGAAGCGCAGGTCGGCTCGACGGGCGCGTCGCGGTTTTTCTACGCTTACAGCGACAAGCTCTCGGTCCCGGCGCAGGCCGATTCGCAGCCCGGCAAGGGCTGGCGGATGTGGGCGCCGAACAAGACGCCGGACACCCCGACCGTCGCGCGCGTCGTGCAGGGCGAGCCGGGCGCGCCGAGCACGCTGGGGTCGGGCGTGCCCGCCTACGTCTACGAATGGGTGACGTCGGTCGACAGCGCAAACGCCTTCAACAAATACCGGACGCCGTCGAAGATCGTCCGCGGCCGGGCCTACTGGGTCAAGGACCACGAGGGCGGCCTGATGCAGACCCCGGGCGTTCCCGACACCAACGTCACCGTCTACGACACGCTGGTCGGCAAAGGCTGGCACCAGATCGGTTCCGGGCAGTTCTACTTCGTCGACTGGGACAACGCCGTGAAGTTTTCGACCACGGACAGCGGCGAGGACGTGTTCTATCAACCAACATCTGCCGCCTTCTACGGCATGATCAAAAACGCGATCTACTGGCGCGACGACGCCATCGGCAACTACTGGTGGGGCCCCGACTCGGCCGGCCCGAACAACCTCTCGCCGGTCCTCATGAAACCGATGGCCGGATTCTGGCTCTGGGTCGACACCGACGCGGTCGTGATGAGGATCGACCCCAAACCCGCCTATCCGGACTCCGTCGCGTCGCAGGTCCTGAACCAGTCCCCGCGGTACCTGGCCGGTGTCTACCGCCAGAAAGGTCTGACGGGCAACGAGGCGAACTGGGCGATCCAGTTGGCCGCCCAAGGGTCGGGCATCTCGGACGTGCAGAACTACGTGGGCGTGATGCCGACCGCCGACGCCGCGTCGAAATCCAGCCTGTTCGAACCCCCGGCCGTCGCGAGCGGGTACCTCACGCTGGGCATCCGGGACAAGGACCAGCCGGACGCGCCGCTGGCGGCCGCGTCCTACGCGCCGCCGGTGACAACGGCCAAATCGTGGGACGTCGAGGTCTACACGGACCTGACCGACCCGGTGACGCTGACGTGGGACAACATCGACAACATCCCGGAAAATTACGATGTCTATCTGGTCACTCCGACGGGCACCGTCGACATGCGCAAATCTTCCTCTGTGGTTTTACAATCAAAAATCGAAAATCTAAAATCTAAAATCTCCATGACCTTGGCCGTGGGCCTGCCCGAATACCTCGCGGCGTTTCTCGCGGCGCCGCTGGCCAAAGATCATACGTTCGTTTATCCAAACCCGGGTCCGGACGGAGCCGGCATCATGAATTTCAAGCACAACATCACGAGCGGTGAAGTCAAGATCACGATTTTCGACGTGGGCGGCCGCATGGTCCGGGAGCTTTCCGGAACGGCCTCGCCCATTCTCTGGGACACGACGAACCGGTTCGGCCAGAAGGTCGCATCGGGCGTTTACATATATATTGTAGAAGCCAGCGGCGCCAGAATGGTGGACAAGCTGGCGGTGGTGCGTTAGGGGTTCGAAAAATATCGAAAAAAAGTGTTGCATTAACCGAAGGGATGTGGATACAATGTCAAAGACAATGATGAGACTGCAAAATCGGCGACGTGCGTGGGTTGGATTGAGTGTTGTTTGCGCGGCCTTGTTTCTAATATCAGCCGCCATGGTTCACTGGACTTCTCTGCCCGCATCCGCGGGCGCGCCCGGCATTGACGCGTTCACGCGTCATGGCGCCGGCGTTCGAGCCGTGAGCATGGGGAAGGCCGCCACAAGCGTGCCGATGGGCGCTGGAAGCTTCTACTGGAACCCCGCCGGACTCGGTCTTATCGAAGGCACTGAACTCACATCCCTGTTCAGTCAGCCCTACACCGAAGTTGACGATCTGCAGTACCACACCGTCGGTTTTGCGCACCGCAATCCCAGCCGGCACGTCGGATATGGCGTGTCGGGCGTCTTTTTTGACGCCGGCAAGCTCCGCGGCGCCGACGCCGCCGGCAACCTGACCAACACGTCCTTCAACGCGAGGGACGGCGCCCTGTACTTCACGGTGGGCGCCGGCTTTGGCGGCGAAGACGGCCGCAAGCGCGCCGCCGTCGGGGCGAACTTCAAGGGCGTCCGCGGCGAGATCGCCGAGTTTTCCACCAACGGATTCGGCGCCGACGTCGGGTTCATGTTCCTTCCGGCCGAATGGGCCCGGATGGGGGTGATGGTCGAAAATCTGGTCGCGCCGACGTTCCGGTTCAAGGCGACGGACGAAAAGTTCCCGTTGCGAATCCGCGGCGGCGCCAGCGTCGATCCGTTCACCTGGATGACTCTTGCGGCGGACATCGAAAACGAGGAGGGCGAGATGAGCTGGCGGTTCGGCGGCGAAATCCGGCTCTTCTCCAGGGTCCTCGGCCTTCGCGGAGGATACACCACCGACAGCAGCGAATTTCTGGCGGGCCTCGGGTTCAACATCAAGTTCCTGGCGCTCGACTATGCATACAGCACTCATGACGATCTCGGGCAGACCCATCGGATCGGCCTGACGATCAAGATCAAGTGAGGGGGCCGGACATGAAAAAAACGGAGATTTTGGATTTTAGATTTTGGATTTTGGATTTGGGATTCGTCGTACTGGCTTCCGTGGCATGGCTCCTCGCTCCTGGATTCCAGAAGGGCGCCAATGCGCAAATGTCCGCCGAGGAATTGCGGCGCGAGCAGATCGAGACCATTGAGGCCTTGAAGCGCACCGAGGATATCTCCGGCGGATCGTCCCGGATGTTTGGCGACCTCGGCCGCAAGACCGGCTGGATATTCACCTATGGCTCTCCCATGTCGGTCCAGAACACCTGGGGCGACAACGGCTCGGACAGAAACTCCAGCGAGGCCGACGCGCAGGACCACAGTTGGGATTACGAAGTCAAGCCCTTCCTCAACGTCAAGATGGAGAAGAAGGCCAAGTTCTACACGCGGCTCACGACCAAGTACACCGAAACCAAGAAAAACGCCGCCGCCACACGCGGCAACAACTACATCCAGCCCACCATCGACATGGCGTACTACGAAAAGGAGTTCACGGGGACCAAGGCCGGCGGGAAACGCAAGCTGACGGTCGGCCGGCAGTTCACCCAGGTCGGACGCGGTATTGCGTTTGCCCTCACGGCCGACGGCGTCCTCTGGGAGTCGACCAAGGTCGGCAAGGCGGGCAAGGGCGAGTACAAGATGTTTGCTCTGAGGCAGAACCCGGGCGACGACAACATCGACGCTACGGCTTCGGGGTCGGGCCGGACCAAGCGGCAATTTTACGGCATTCACGGGAAATACGACGTGCATCCCAAGGCCAAGATGAGCTTCTATTACGTGCAGGTGAGCGAGCGGAACAAGAACCTCAGCGCGAGCACGCCCGAGCAGAAACACGGATTGGAACCCAAGTATTTCGGCTGGGTCTCCGAGGGCCGCGTCACCAAGGACCTGCAGTACTGGGCCGAATACATCGTCGAGCGCGGCCATACCTATGACAGCTCGGTGGGCGGCGTTGGCAGCAAGATTGTCGGCATCAACGCCAGGGCGCTGATAACCGGCATGAAGTACTATTTTAGCGGGGACCTCAAGCCCAATATGTTTTTCGAGCTTGTCACCGCCACGGGCGACGAGGACGCGACCTCGACCAACTCCCCGCAGGGCGGTTCGTCCTCGGGAAACGACTCGCGATTCAATCCCTTCGGCGGCGCCTCCCTCGGGCTGGCCATGTCGCCGACCATGACCAACATGACGGTCTACAAATTCGGCGCGAGCATCAAGCCCTTCGCGCGGTCGCCGAACAAGTCGGTGCAGGAGTTCTCCATTGCGCCGGAATACTATGTGTTCCGCCGCTGGACCGGCAGCAAGGGCGCGGCCGGCAATGACAGCAAGATCGACTATCAGTCGAGCAACCGGATCGGCGACGAGGTCGACGTGAACTTCAATTGGCGCCAGTTCAGCGACGTGACGTATCAGTTGAAGTATGGATACTTCCATCCGGGCAGCGCGTATCTGACGACCAAGAACGCGGAGACGTACTGGCGGTTCAAGGTTTCGGTTGAGTTGTAATTTTTTCTTGACGGGAGACGAACATGCTTAGAGGTTGGAGAGGGCAAATACGGCTGTGGGTCGGCATGGGGCTGTTTGCGGCCATCATGCTCGGCGCCACCGGCGCGTCGGCCCTGGCGGAGAGCAAAAACGAATATTACCGCGTGCTGCTGAGGAAAAAGCCGGCCACGGTGGAGGATGTGGTCAGGGCGTGCGCCCGGTACAAGGGATATGAGGCCACGTCCGATATGAAGGAGGAGCTGACGTTCCTGTTTAATATGGGAATCAAGTTCCGGCCGGACATTGAAAAGATGAAGGATGTGCCGCTCACGAAGGGCAACGCCGTCCATATTCTTTTGACGGCGATGGGGTACAAAGGAGGGTTCATGTACCGATTGTTTCCCAACAGCCAGCGATTTGCGCTCAGGGAGGCGATCTACATGAATATGGTCCCGTCCGAAAGCACGGTAGACGAGGTCATGAGCGGCGGCGATCTTTTAACGCTCCTGGCCAAGGTCGTGGAGGAGACGGACAAGCAGAAGAAGGGCGCCGAGGGTTCCAAATAAAGGGCAGGCTGCCGGGTCAGCGCCTCTGGCGCTCCAAGTGCCGGCGTCTCCGACGCCGGCCGGGCGGCCGGCCGGGCTGTGGGGGCAAACAGGATTCTGGGAAACCAGAAATAAAATGAGGTGGAATGGTCATGATGATAATGAATAAATCAAGGATGTCTCTTCCTCGCGCGTGGTGTCTCTTGGTGGTTGCCTGCCTCCTGTTGCCTCTCCCATCGGCCGAAGGCGCCGACATCATGAAAGGCGCCCTGATTGACGTCAGCGGGGACGTGGAGGTCAACAAGCGCGGCAGCACGGACTTTATCAAGGCTTCCGACGGCATGATCGTCACGCCGGGCGATCAGATCTCGACGGGCATTGACGGCAAGGCCACCATCAAGTTCGAAAACAGCCAGACTGTCATCGAGCCTCTCACGCAGTTCGTCGTCGGCCGCACGGTCGAGGGCGACAAGGAATTCTACACGGAGCTGTTCCTCCAGGTCGGCAAGGTGACGGCCAAGGTCGACAAGGAAAGCGGCAAGACCAACAAGTTCTCGATCACCACGCCTACGGCGGTCGCGGGCGTGCGCGGCACGCAGTTTGAGTGCGGATATTTCCCGGGCATCGGGTGCGAAATCAAAACATTTGAAGGTCAGGTCGACCGCGCGCCGGTCATCGCTTCGCAACTGCCGCCGGCCGTACAGGCCGTCCTCGGACTTGCGCCTCCCAAAGCAGTGGAGGCGCCCAAGGCGGCCGAGGCTGCGGCCAAGACGGCGGAGCTCAAGAAGGTCGAAGCGGAAAAAGTGAAGAAGGTTGAAGAAGTCGGCAAGGCCGTGGCCAAACTCGCGGGCGACGCCGCCAAGGGTGGTCCCATGACGGCCGCCGTCGCCACAAAGATGGGCGATGACATGGCCAAGGCGGCGTCGAAAGAGGCGGGTTTGACCGGGGCGGAGGCCAAAAAACTTGAGGACGCCGTCAAAAAAGCAGTGGCGACGGCGGCGGCCGGCGGCGGCGATGTCGCCAAGGTCGCCGCGGCGGTTGCTTCGGCGGCGAGCGGCGAGGTTGCCAAGTCGGTGGGCGTGACGGGTGAAGCCGCGGCCAGGGCTGTGGCATCGTCCGCGGCTGGCGCGGCGGTTTCGGCCGGTGGCGACGCTCGATCGGCGGCGGACGGAGCGAAAGCTGCTGCGGTGACGATGGTCGGTGCGGAAGCGGCCAATCGAGTGGCGGCCCGCGCGTCGGCGGAAGTAGTCGCGTCGGCAACGCTTGCGGCCGGCGGCGACGCCAAGGCGGCGGGCGAAGCAGCGAGGTCCGCGGCGTCGTCCATTGTAGGCGCCGATGCTGCGGGTGCGGTGGCGTCCAGAGCGTCGGCGTCGGCAGCAGCGGAAGCCGTGTTGTCGGCCGGCGGCGATGCTAAAGCGGCGGGCGAAGCGGCGAGAACTGCTGCTACGGCGTCGTCGGGCGGGGATGTGGGCCTGGCGGCGTCGATGGCGGCGGCCGGAGTATCCGGCGCGGTTGTTGAGCAGGCCATCGCGAGGGGCGCTTCAGCGTCAGAGGCCTCTGCCATGGCTCAGGCGGGGGCCAATGCGGCGGTCGGCAACGCGGCCGGTGCCGAACAAATCGTTGCGGCGGCGGCGCAGGGCGCGATTTCGGCGGCCGATGTCGCCGTGTCCATTGCTCCGCCCCTCGCGGAGGCGCCGGCGGCGGTCGAGCCGGTGAGTGTCGCGGCGGCCTTGCAGGAGTTCAATGCATTCTTGACTCAATCCTTTGATGTAAAATTCCTGGCGGCGTTCGACGCTCCGCCGGTGGCCGCGCCCGCTCCGGGCGAAGCTCCGGCTCCGGGCGCGCCAGTGCCGGGCGCGCCGCTACCGGGCGCCCCGATTCCGGGCGCGCCGGCGCCGGGCGAGCCGATTCCGGGCGCGCCGCTTCCATTGCCGGGCGCGCCAGGCGAGCCGTTGCCAGGCGCGCCGGGAGAACCGGTGCTGGGCGCCGAGCCTTTGCCGGTCTTTACTCTGATCGACCCCTCGCAGTTCGGCTTTGTGGAAGCGGTCAGTGCGGGCGGGGCTTCGACGGAATATGCAACGGCCGAGCAGATTCAGGTTCAAACCGCCATTGTCGATGTGACCACGTCGGCTACCACATCGTCGGAGCAGCAGCAGGTCCTGACAAGCACAACGGTGGTGGACGTGCCGCTCACGTCGACGATCGTGGTCCAAGAAGCGCCGCCACCACCTCCTCCGACCACGGTGGTTGAATCAGCTCCGCCGCCCCCGGCCGCGGACGTTCCGCCGGCGCCTCCGTTCTGATTCTTTTCATCCCCCCTGAGGGGGGATGGAGGAGGGGTTACGGTATTTCACTGAAAACCAATTTCGTAATCTGATATTTACGGTTACTATTCAGCCATCTGCGTCATTCCCGCGAAAGCGGGAATCCAGTCTGCCCTGCGGGTCTGGATGCCCGCCTAGGGCCTAGGTGTCATTCTTCTACTTTCGCCAGCCGTGGAGCTTAAACACGCGGAGGAAGGCCAAGGGTTCCATAATTTTATGTGGTAGCCCCCACTTTTATACTACGTATTATTGACATTTAATCACAAAATATATAGATTTAGCCTATGCAGAGAGATATATATCGAGAGTTGGTCGAATGGAGGAAATCCCGGCGCCGTAAGCCCCTGATTATGAAGGGGGCGCGGCAGGTCGGCAAGACATGGATTCTGAAGGAATTCGGGGGCAAGGAATACAGGAATCTGGTTTATCTGAATTTTGAGGAAGATTCGCAGTTGAAGGGGTTTTTCAGGGATTCCAAAGATCCGGGCAGGATATTGAAGAATCTCTCCATTTACAAGAAACAGGAAATCAACCCCGAGACGACGCTTATCCTGTTCGACGAGATCCAGGAATGCAACAGCGCCCTGACCGGACTGAAATACTTCCATGAGAAATCCAACCAGTATCATATCGTGGCCGCAGGGTCCTTGCTGGGCGTGAAAACGTCACAGCCCGGAGGGTTTCCGGTGGGTCAGGTGAATTTCCTCCACATGCATCCGTTGACCTTCATGGAATTTCTCGGCGCGGTGGGAGAACCCGGGTTACGGACACTCATCGAAGAGACTTCGGACTTCACGCCTTATCCGGAACCCTTGCACCACAAACTCATCGACCTGTTAAGGGCCTATTTATTTGTGGGCGGGATGCCCGAAGCCGTGGCGGTCTATGCGGACAGCGGTGATTTAAACGAGGTCCGGAAGGTCCATACGGAGATCAACAATTCCTATGTTCTCGATTTTGCAAAACATGCCCCGGCGGTGGACATCCCCAAATTGACGCTGATTTGGAGTTCGATTCCGGCGCATTTGGGCAAAGAAAACAAGAAGTTCATGTTCTCCGCCCTGAAGAAAAGCGCGCGGGCGCGGGAATACGAGGCGGCCATCGTGTGGCTGGAGGATGCGGGATTGATCCACCGAAGCCACGCGGTTTCCGCCGGCAAGCTCCCGCTGGGCGCGTACCGGCAGAGCGGCATTTACAAGGTATACGCGTTGGATACCGGCTTACTGGGAGCTCTGGCGAATCTCCCGGCGGAGGTTGTTGTAAGGACGGATGAGATGTTCCATGAATACAAAGGCGCCATGACAGAAAATTATGTGGCGCAGCAATGGTCGGCCAGGGGCGCCGGCGATCTCTATTACTGGAGCAGTCCAGGCGCGGCCGAACTGGATTTCATCTGCGAATTCAAAGGCGCCGTCCATCCTCTCGAGGTGAAATCGGGATTCAATCCCCGCAGCAAAAGCCTCAAATTCTATGACAGGAAGTACAACCCGAAAACGTTGTGTCGGACAAATCTGTTGAACCTGAAGGCGGACGGGAAGATTCGAAATTACCCGCTTTACGCGGTCTGCCGATTCCCCGAATGAGCCGGCATTCAACTCATGCCGGCAAAATGCTATAAAGGCTGGACGATGAACGCACGTTTTCTCTTGTGCTTTTGCCTCTTGATTCTTGCCTGTGGCCTGTCCGTGCCGGGCATATCGGCCGCCAAACCGCTCGACGGATTGACGCTTGAAAACCAGCGGATGATGAAGCGCGGGTCGTGGGACCTGAAGTTCGATCTGGAATTCGGCGCCGGCGCGGCGCCGCTGAAAGGGCCGGTCCGGACCACGACGTCCAAGGACGACGTCGAGGTCGATTTCGTGCGTGTGCCCCTGGAGGTCCGGTACGGCCTGACCGACCGGATGGAGCTGGGCTGGTCGGTGGACGGGGAGTTCGACAAAGGGGTGGACACCAATCCTGTGAACTTCACGGGAAATCTGTTGAACCAGGGCGGCCTCGGCGGGATGCGGCTGTTTGTCAAATGGAAACTGTGGCCGCGCGTCTCCTGGATGTGGGAGATGGCAATGTTCGGAAACAACGCGCTTCTCTACGGCCGGGACAACGTCGACTTCGGGGTCAAATTCATGTATGGCCCGAAACTCGGACCCGGCGTGATGAATGTGAATCTTGGCGTCGTTTCCAAAGGCGGAAATCCGGACATCAACGACAACGGCGTCAAGAACGCTGCAGATATTTATGACAATGTCATCAGTTTCGGAATCGGCTATGCCCACGAGTGGTCCGACCGATGGGAGGGCCTGTACGAGCTGGCGGGGAGCACGTCGCCGTTCAAGGGGGGTTTTGGCGTCGAGTCCAACGCGCAGCTCGCCGCCTTTTTGGGCGTGCGATTCAGCCCGACGAACCGATTTTCGCTCACGGCCGGCGGCGGTTTCGGCGTTCTGGCCGGCAGCCCCAATTTTTCCTTCCGGATCGGCCTGAGCACCATGTTCGGAAATATCCGGACCCACGCGCAGGCGAGGCAGGAGGAGTCGGACTTCTGGCAGCCGACGGAGGAGGACCTCGCGCAGGTGTTGCGCCGCGCCGAGAAGGCCGCAGCGCCCGCCGGGCCGGGCGCCGCGCTGGCGGACCGCACAGCCGAAGCGATGCGCGCGTTCGACCGGCGGGATTACGTGGCCGCGGCCGCGCACTACGAGGCGGCGGTCGCGATGAAACCGGACGACGCGATGCTGCGGTACAACCTCGCCACGACCTATTTCGTCCTGCGCCGCTATTCCGACGCCTACGGGCATTACTTCAAGGCGACAGAGCTGAACCCGTCGGACGTCGACAGCCACCTGTATCTCGGGTACACGCTCTATTACCTGAAGAACATTCCGGCCGCGCGCCGCGCATGGGAAAAGGTCCTGGAGATCGACCCAACCAACGAAATCGCGCGCAACAATCTCGAGTCGCTGGGCGCGGAGCGGCCGTGAAGACTCTCCTCTTGGGCGTGTTGCCGTTTCTGCTCGCGGCGTGCGAGCCGGCCGTCAAGCCCATCGCCAAGGCGCTGACGTGCGGCTGTCCGCGGGTGGTGGTGGAAGGCGTCCTTGAAAACCGGGGTCCGGGATATTTCAACAATCCGAAGTTCGTCCTGAAGGATGCGTCGGGCGAAGTCGAAGTCAAGCCGTGGCTGCCGCTCGAGGTCGCGCCCTATCATCCGGACGTCTACGAGGAGATGCAGAAGCGTGGAGACAAGTGGCCGCCGGAAACGATGGCGGAGTGGCTGAACGCCCCGATCCGCCTGTACGGCCGGATCGACGGCTCGACGCTTTTTGTCGAACATGCGGAAAAAGTGAGGTAATATCGGGTAATGGTTGCATTGATGCTGGTTCTTTCTTTGCTTTCGGTTTCCTCAAGCGTATGGGCCGCGCCGATGCATCCGGCGATTGAGTCGGCGCGCCGCGCGCGCGGCGAGCCTTGCGTGGCGGGCTGTCCGAGCGGCGTGGGGGATCTGTGGGCGCGGGTTGCGGCAGGCCATGGCGCCGCCGCGTCGGCGCCCGCGGCGCCCGCGTTTCGCGGGCCCAGCCAGTCCTTCGGCGGCGACACGGACAACATCACGGACACGGTGCGGGTGGCGGTCCTGCTGGTGCAGTTTCCGGACGCGGCGTTTTCCGGATCCACCACGGAGGCGGGAGGATATATCCGCGACATGATGACGCGCGCCGACACGCTGTACCGCGCCATGTCCTACGGGAGACTGAACCTCGCGGCCACGGTTTTCGACACGCTCGCGCTGACGGCGGGCAACGGGATCGCGACCTATGGCGCGAACAATTCGGAGAAGACCCTCATTCGTGAGGCGCTCATGCGCGTCGATACCTGGGTCAACTTCGGCTATTACCACGCCGTCACCGTCCTCCACGCCGGCACGGCCGAGCAGCTTACCGGAAACACGAACGACCTCGCCGCGCAGTATGTCACCGACGTGACCACCTACACCGACCTGCAAACCGGCGACACCGTGACCCAGGGCGTCATCCTGGCCGCCTACGGCACGACCGTCTCCGGCGTCGCCGTCACCATGTTCGGCACGTTTTGCCACGAGTTCGGCCACGTGCTGGGCCTGCCGGACCTTTACAACACGTCGGTCGGCACGCGGGGCGCGGGAAACTGGGCCTTGATGGGCACCGGAAACTACCAGGGCGACCCGCAGGGCGACAGCCCGTCCTGGATGTCGGCCTGGGAGCGCGAGTATCTGAGCTGGGCCGACACGAAGGTCATCACGACGGACACGGCGCCGACGCTCCTGAAAGCCGAGGCCGACTCGAAGATTTACAAAATTTATCCGCTGACGTCGAGCGCCACCGAGTATTTCCTCCTCGAATACCGCGACCCCTTGCCGTCCGGCAATGACAGCGCGCCGGGCGAAGGGCTCCTCATCTGGCACGTCGACAATTCGGTCGGATCCGTCACGTCCAACACCGTCAACACGACGGACAACAACACCTCCTCCAGCCACGGCCGCGTGCATCTGGAGGCCGCCGACGGCGGCCGGAACACCACGATTGCGGACCTCGGCGACGCCGGCGACCCCTGGCCGGGATTCGAGGGCAAGACGACCTTCGCGGACAACACGACGCCCAACGCCCGGGCCTACTCGCAATCGGGCGCGCGGTTCAGCATTAAAAAAATCGCGATGGGCGCGGACAGCGTGTCATTCACGGCAAGTTTCACCGACACCCTGAGCGAATTCAACACGAATGCCGTGGTCAGCGTCAACCCCGACACGACCGTGCTTTTGCCGACCGTTTCGTCCTCCTCCGATTACAAGCGGATCTCCTTCAAAGCCGCCGACACCGATTTCTCCTCGACCGTCGGCGCCGGTCAGGCGAGCTGCACGGCGGTGGTGCAGATCGAGAACCGCAAGGACAGCGTGGCGATTTACGTCAAGACCAACACCGAGACCGCCGTCATCGAAGTCCTGGTGCCGCAGGCCGGGACGCTGACCTGGACATCCTCCAACGTGCCTGCGGGATTCCCCGCGACGGAATCAGGCTTGGCTCTTTTCAAAAAGCTCGTCCTCGACGTCCGCTTCGTCGACCAGTCCGGCACCACGCTCACGGATCTTTCGAGCGGATCGCAGAAGTACAAATATGTGGTCGAATATCGGTTCGACGCCACGCTCTTGAACCAGTTGGTTGCGATCGGCGCCGATACAAACGGGTTTAAACTCTGGTCTGCGTCCGGCATCAATTCCACCTACACCCAGATCGACGCCCTCACCCGCGTGTCGTCCGATTCCAGCTCCATCCATGTCTTCCGGTCCGGCGAACTGACGACTGCGTCGGCCAAGGCGGTCGGATTCGCCGGCGGCGCGTTTGTGACTTTCCCGCAGGCCTGCCGGATCGGGCGCCTGCTGTCTCCGTGGCCGCGCGCATCTTCGACGGCGCGATCGGTCCGGGACTGGCTGCTGTCGATCCCGGCCGGCCGCAAAGCGGTCCGGTACGTCTACGATGGCACACGCTGACGCCCGGCCTGCGGCGGATGAGGTCCGCCGGAGGTTGTCAGACCTGCGCCGGCGACTGGCCGGCGCCGGAGGCCGCGCGCGGATTTTTCTGACCGCGCTGGCCGGACAATTCTTCAAGAACGCCCCGGAGGCGTTTGTGCTGGGCTACCGGCCGGAGGACCTTCAGGTGATCCTGGCCGGCGCCTTTCAGGCGCTCGTGCGAACCCGGGGCGCTCGCATGGCCGTGTCGGCATGGAATCCGGATCCGGCCCGGGACGGCTTTGCCTCCGACCGCACGATCCTCCAGATCTCCGCGCCGGACGGGCCTTTTTATGTCACCAGCGTGAGGGAACGGCTGCGGGTCATGCGCCATCCGGTCATCCACCTGGTTCATCCCATTCTTCCGGTCGCGTGGAACCGTCGGGGTCAGCTCACGGCGCTGGGCGACCCGAAGCTGAAATCGCGGCAATCGCTGATCCACGTCGAGATCGAGCGCGTCGACGATCCGGCGGAACTTCGGCGGATCGAATCGGCGGTGGCGGAGGTTTTCGCCGATATCGGCCTTGTCGTGCGGGACTTCGAAAGGATGCGCCTGAAACTCGAGCGGACCCGCCGCGAACTTGAGGCGGCCGGCGCCGAAAAATTCGCGGCGGAGCGCCGGGAGCTTGCAAAGTTCCTGTTCTGGCTCGATTCCGGCAATTTCGTCTTTCTCGGCTACCGCGAATACGACCTCCTCACAAGGCGCGGCCGAAAATACATTGGTCTCCGGCGCGGAAGCGGTCTTGGGATTCTCCGGCGCGAACGGCAATCGCGATTCTACCGCCCGGCGCCACTCTCCTCCGCGCCCGCCGCGCTCCGCCGATGGCTGGCCGGTCCTGCGCCGTATGTGATCGCCCACAGCGACGATCATTCCCCGATATACCGGCGCGAGCGGATGGTGTACCTCGGCGTGAAATCCCTGGACGCGCGTGGCCGGGTCGAGGGCGAGCACCGGTGGGTGGGGTTGTTCACGAACCGGGTGGAGGGCCTCCCGCCGACGGAGATTCCGATTCTGCAGGAGAAATTCGGCGCGGTGATCTCGGCGGACGGTGTCGTGCCGCAGTCGCACGATTACCGGGAAATGTACGGTATTTTCTGCAGTTATCCGAAAGATTTTCTGTTCGGCGCGTCGGTCGACGACCTCCGCAGCGAAATCCGCGCCGCCATGGCCGCCCAGCACGTGCGGGACTTCAAGGCGACCTTCCGGCCGTCGAGCGTGGACGACGAGATTTCGGTGGTGGTGGTGATGTCGAGGGACAAGTTCAACCGGGAGGTGCGGCTGCGTTTCGAAGACTGCCTGCGCGCCCGGCTGGCCGCTGTGGAGATCGAGACGTCGCTGTCGATGGGCGTGGAAGGCGGGGAATTCGCCCGGCTTTATTTTTCCTGCGTCACGCCGCGCAAGACGCCTGTGAGAGGCACGTTCGCGGATCTCGAGCGGGAGATGGCGGATCTGGCCAAGACCTGGCCCGACCGGCTGCAGGAGGAGCTGGCGGCGCGCAAGGGATCGAGGGAGGGCACGCGGCTCGCGCAACTGTATGCCGGCGCCTTCAGCGTCGAGTTCCACTCCCACACAACGCCCGCAGGCGCCGTCCACGACGTCGAGAAGCTCGAGGCGTTGCACGGCCGGACCGAGTCGCAGGACCCGGTGCAGATCGATCTCTTCAACACCCGGGCCGACCCGGGCTGCTCGCGGATCAAGCTCTATCATCTTCGCGAGAAACTCCCGCTGTCCGACATCATGCCGGTTTTGACCGACCACGGATTCCGCGTGGTCGACGAGGTTTCCAATTCCGTCCGCGTCGCGGGTCGCCCGCTCGCATTCATCCACACGTTCCGGGTGCAGAGAGACGACAAGCCGGTGGAGGTCCAGACGCTGGGCGCGCCGCTGTGCGAAAGCGTCCTCGGCGCGATCCGCCGGGACGCGGAGTGCGACCCGATGTGTTCCCTGATTCTCCTGGCCGGCCTCCGTCCACGAGACGTGGCGCTGCTCAGGCTTTATCGGAATTTCCTCCACCAGATCGTGCCCGTACACACCCTGCGTTCCATCGAAAGCGCGCTGGTCCGCCATCCGGAAACGGCCGGCGGCCTGCTGGACTTCTTTCGAGCGCGGTTTGATCCGTCGCTCGGAGCGGCCGGCGCCGCAGCACGGCGCCGGCGGGTGTCGGACGCGGAAAAACAGATGGAAGAATTCCTGGAAGGCGTCGAGGACCTCCTGGAAGACCGCATTCTGCGGCTGATGGCCAACGCCATCCATTCGACGGTGCGGACCAATTATTATCAAACGCCCGCCCGGCGCGCGTTGGGCGTCAAGATCCGGAGCAGCAGCCTTCTGTCGGCGCCCAAGCCGGTGCCGCTCTTCGAGATTTTCGTGAGCGATCCCGACTTTGAAGGCGTACATCTCAGGGGCGGGCGAATCGCGCGCGGCGGAATCCGGCATTCCGACCGCCGGGACGATTTCCGGACGGAGATCCTTGGCCTCATGAAAACGCAGATGGTCAAAAACGCCATCATCGTGCCGGTCGGCGCCAAGGGCGGATTCGTGGTCAAATCGCCGGTCCCGAAAGACCGGGCGCGCGAGACCCACGTCCGGTGCTACCGGTCCTTCATTCAGACGCTCCTGGACCTGACGGACAACGAAATCGGCAGGCTGGCGCCTCCGGCCGGCTGCGTCATCTACGACGAGCCGGACCCCTATCTCGTGGTGGCCGCGGACAAAGGCACCGCGGATTTTTCGGACATCGCAAATGCCATTGCGATCGACCGGGGATACTGGCTGGGCGACGCGTTCGCCTCCGGCGGAAAATCCGGGTACGACCACAAAAAACTCGGAATCACCGCGCGCGGTGTCTGGGAGTGCATTCGGCACCACCTGGGAACGATCGGCGCTCCGTCGCGCGTCACCTGCGCGGGCATCGGCGACATGTCCGGCGACGTGTTCGGCAACGGCATGCGGGACTGGGGATATGGAATTGAAATCATGCTCCTTGCGGCGTTCAATCACCAGTACATCTTTCTCGATCCCGCGCCCGATGCGCGCCGGGCCGCCGCCGAACGCGAGCGGCTCTTTCGCCTGCCGCGATCGACGTGGGCCGATTATGATCCGGCCGCGATTTCCCGGGGCGGCGGCGTGTATTTGAGGTCGGCGAAAAAAATATCGCTTTCGGCGGAGGCCGCCCGCATGCTGGAGTTGCCGTCGCGTGGGGCGAGCGGAGAAGAGGTGATCCGGGCGATTCTCAAAATGAAGGTCGATCTTCTCTACAATGGCGGCATCGGCGCCTACGTCAAATCCTCGGCCGAACGACATGCCGATGTCGGCGATCCAGCCAACGACCGCGTGCGGATCGACGCCGCGGACCTGCGGTGCCGGATCATCGGGGAGGGCGGCAACGGGGGCCTGACGCAGGCCGCGCGGATCGAGTTCGCGCGGACCGGGCGCCGGCTCAATACCGATGCGGTCGACAATTCCGCCGGCGTGGATCTCTCCGATCACGAGGTGAATCTCAAAATCGGATTGCGGACGCTTGGCGTGTCCGGCGCGCGGCGCGACCGCCTCCTGCGCCGGCTCTCCGGCCCGGTCAGCCGGGCGGTCTTGGAGGACAACGCGCTGCAAAGCCGGATTCTGACGCTGGAGGAATGGCGCAGCCGGCAGGAAATTCAATATTATCCGCGCCTAATCGAACTCCTCTCCGCGGACGGTTTGTCCCGCGACCTCGAATGGATCCCCTCCGACAAGGAACTCGCGGAACGCGCCCGGCAGTCCCTGGGGCTGGTTCGGCCGGAACTTGCGGTCCTTCTGGCCTACGTCAAGATCACAATCAATCGCGCGATTCTCGAGCAGGCCGGGACGGGGAAGCAGGCGCTGTCGGCCGATCCGGTGTTCGGCCCGTTCTTCCATGCGTATTTCCCCGGCCTGATCGTCGGCCTTCAGCGGATGCGCCTCGCGAACCACATCACGGCCACGACCGCCGCCAACGCCTTCGTCAACCGCGCCGGCCTCACCTTCGCATTCCGCCTCTCGGACGAAACCGGAAAACCGCCGGTGGAAGTGGTCCGCGCATACCTGGCCGCCGAATCCCTGGTTCGGGCCGCCGATGTGCGAGCCCGCGTCAACCGCGACGCGGCCGCCGTCCAGGCGTGGCATTCTCTCGAGCTGGGACTCGCGGATCTCACACGCTGGCTCCTCCGGGAGTACGGCACGTCGGACGTTTCCGAAGCACTGAAACGCTTTCGGTCCCTTCCGGATACCCTGCCGGTCCTCGACCGGATTCTTTCGGAAGCCGACAAGAAGCGTTTCTTCGACGCGGCCGAATCGGTCCGGTCCAAAGGCGTGAGCGCGGACCTGGCTTTGCGCCTCGCGCGAATCCAATCGGCCGTCCAGATCCTCGACCTCATGGTCGCGGAAGGCCGCTACCGGCGCCTTCTGGCGCGTTGACATTCCCTTGAGCGGTAATTATCGTTTAAAGTATGCGCGATACTATTCGATATATTTATATAGTGGGAGCTGCGTCCGTCTTCGGGTTACTTTTATTCATCACCAACGCGTTTCCGTCCGACACCGTCTCTGTCGCGGGTCTGCCGGAGATGCCGGCCTTGGCGCCGGAAAAGCCGATGCGTCTGTCCGGCGGGCCTGACCGGCAGCTTGTCGAAACATTCAACCGCGCGGACGAATGGCTCTCGGCCGGCCGGGTCGTTGAGGCGCTGGAGCAGTTCGGGGTCGTGGCGAAGCTCGCGGAGGAGCCGCTGCGGAGCCGGGCCATGCTCAAATTCGGGTTCGCCGCCTCCATGCTGGACCGGCCTGCCGCCCAGGGCGCGCTGACCCACGCCGCGCAGACGCCGGTGCCCGACCCGGAAGGCGGCGAGATCCGGGCGTTTGCGCAGCGGGTCCTGCAAAATTACGAAAAGCCGCAGCTTTTGACGGCGCCGCTCAAAGGCGCCTCGAGGTTTTTTTCCGCCGGCGTTGTCCGACCTGCGGCGCGCGGGTTGTGGGACGAAATCAACGAGATCGAAGTGCTGCGGCGCAAAGGCCGGCTGACCTCGGCGATTCGGGAGTATCGCGGCCTCGCCGCCAAATATCCGGACCATCCCGTCATCCTGAACAACATGGCCTTGCTCCTTGCGGACGGCGTCGATCCCCGCGAAGCCGAGCAACTGGTGCGTCGGGCCTTTGGCGTCGCCGGCGCTGAAAATTACGTGGAATATCTTTACGACACCCTCGGATATGTCCTTCTTCGCCGGGACCAGCCGGCCGAATCGATCGAACATTTCCGGCGCGCTCTCGCGATGCGCGAAACCGCCGAGCGAAACCTCCACATGGCCATGGCGCTCGATAGAATCGGCCAGCCGGACGCCGCGGTACAATTCCGCGAGCGGGCCGGCGCCCTCGACGTCACCGGGGAACTGGCGGGCCGGCTGAGATGATCCGATGGGCGGCTTGCCTTCTTATGTTTGTCCTGTCCCTTCCGGCCTCCGCCGTCTCCCCGCCGGCGCATCCCGGCCTGAAGTCGTCGACCGGCGCGAAAAAACCGCAGGCGGAGTTGCCGGTGGTTTCAGACAAATCATCCGAGGCTCCGTCGCCGGTTCGATCGTACCTTTCCCGCGCGGAAGAGTTCATGTCGAAGGGCGACTGGTCCAAGGCCGAGGAGCAGCTCCGAACGGCCGTCCGGCTGGACCCGCAGAACGCGGACGTGGTCGTGGCGCTCGCTCGCGCGCTGATGGAGCAGGGCAAAGAGGAGGGCGCGATGGCGGTCCTGCTCGGCTACACCGGCACGGACCTTCGCGTGACCCACGCGCTCGGAGAGCTGTACGTGGCGACGAGCCAGCTCAAGGAAGCCGAGCAGGTGTTCATGGACCTGTCGCTCCGCCAGCCGGCGGAATCGTTCCATCGGTACAACCTCGGGCTGGTCGAATACCGGATGGGCAAATATGAAATGGCCGAAAACGCGTATCTCCGCGCCGTCGAACTCGACCCCAAATTCACCGACGCACGCTACAATCTGGCCCTCCTTTACATCCGCACGCGCGACTTCGTGAAGGCCCTCCCGCAGCTCGAGGAAGCGGTGAGGCTCCGCGAGGACCCGGACTACCTGGTGAATTACGGCGTGGTCCTGCGCGAGCTGAACCGGTTTCCGAGCGCGCAGTCGGCGTTCGAGCGCGCGCTGGCGATCGACCGGAACAACACGCTGGCGATGAACAATCTGGGGATCACCTTTTTCCTCGGCGGAAACACCGCCGAGGCGCGGAAAACGTTCGACCGCGTCCTCGCCCTGTCCCCCGACGACGCGACCGCGCGGTCTTACATCGCAAAAATGTCCGCGCAGCCTCCGGCGCCGGCTGAGCCGCCCAGGAAACCTGCGGCCGTTCCGGCCGAGCCTGAGAAAAAGCCCGATCGGCCGGCCGCCAAGCCCGAAGAGGCGCCGTCCCCGGACATGGATCGTCTCCGGAAAGAAAACAAGGAACTCAAGGACCGGCTGGCCGGGCTTGAAGCGAAAATGGATGAGATGGCGAAACGCGAGACGCCCCGCGTCGACGCGGCACTGAAAAAGGCGCAGGACAAATTGGAGAAAAAGGGCAAAGAGCCTGCGAGCGCGCCGCCTGCACCCACGGATGAACTCCGGCTGGACGCGATCCAGCCGTCCGGCTCCGCCAGACTCGCGATCGATGACCGGCTCAATGAGCTCCAGCGCACGCTGGCCATGGCGCGGTCGGAGCTGGAGGACGTTCGGCGGCAGGAGGGTCGGGGTATGCCGGCGGAGGCCGGTCCCGCGGAGGACCGGCTCGACGCGGCGGACCGCGCCGTCCAGCAGCTTCAGCGGCAGATCCGCCAGCTCATGATCGAGCGGGACCTGCTCCGGGCCGAAATCAGCTCGCTGCGTCCCCAGGCCGCCCTGCCGGGCGTCGCGGACGGCCGCACGAACATCAACCTCGCGGACCTCGGCGTGCTGATCCTCGTGCCGGGCATGGACGAGCGTCTGGCGCAGAACGTCCTGTGGTACCGGCAGAACATCGGCCCATTCAAATCGGTGGCGGACCTCAAAAAAGTTCCCGGGATGGACGAGGCGCACTACACGATGATGGTCGATCACGTCTCGGTCGGCTCGGAGCCTGCGCCGTGAACCGTCCCGGCAAAATCGCGCTCTTGGCCGCCTGTGGCCTGGTGTTGTCCGGCTGTCAAACCATGCGCCGCTGGCGCGCCCCCGCGGACGCGAGCAGCGCCGAGCGGATGAAGCAACTGGAAAAACAGGTGGAGGTCCTGACCGCGCGGCTGGAAAATATTGAATACGAGATGCGGTTCAACGTCGCGGCCAACCAGGTCTCCCTCGGCAAGTATCAGGAGGCCATCAAGGGATTCCGGGAGGTCGTCAATCTCAGTCCCAACTCCGTCTATGCGGCCGACAGCCTCTACGAGATTGCCAAGATTTACCGGTACCATCTGAAAAATCCATCCAAGGCCGTTGAGGTATACGAGGAGCTGATCAAGCGCTACCCGCGCAGCGAATTCCACCGGACCGCCGCCTACGAAATCGCCGCCAGCCTTGCCGAACTCGGGAAGAAGACGGAGGCCCTGGCGCAATATCAAAAAATCGTTTCCTCCTTCGGACGCGATCCCGTCGTCGAAAAGGCATGGTACGATCTTGGCGCCCTGCATCAGGAGGGAAAGAATCACAAGGAGGCCCGAGCCGCCTACGAAAAATTGATCGACCTCTTCCCGGCCGGGACGCTCCGGCCGGCCGCGCACTACAGCCTCGCCAAATCCGCCCTCGCCCTCTCCGACACCCCGACCGCGCTCCGGGAATATGAAAAAGTGTATCAGGACTATCCGAATGCCGCCGTCGCGGAACTCGCCTACTTCGACCGCCTCGTGGCCATGGCGGCCGGAAACGGCGACAGCGAGGTCCTCGCGGCCATCGGACAATACTCGATCCGATATCCCAACGGACGTTACCGGGCAGAGACGGAACGATTACTAAAGAAACTCGAAAACAAGAAACCCCGGACGCCCTGACGGCGCCCCCGCCTGAGCGTCCGACATCCCTGTCGGACGGTGAGCGGGGACGGCTGACGTCCGTGTCGCCGCCGGTTCTCTATGTGGGGAAAACAAAGGACGTTCTGAGTCTGCCCCATTCGGGCCATCTCGGGTTTCGATTCAAGGACAACATTCTCGGCCGCGCCGGCGTGCCGGACAGCGGCGGCAACGAGATTGTCGGCCGGAAGGCGGGCAAGGGCCGGATGGCCTGCGCCATCGCGTGCCGCGTGTTCGAGCGCCTGCGGGCGGCCCGAATCGACACGCACTTTGTGGATCGTCTCTCCGACGATTCCATCATGGTGCTCAAGGCCGAACCCATCCGGATCGAGTTCATCTCCCGGGAACTCGCGTGCGGATCGTATCTCCGCCGCCATCCGGAGGTCCCGCGGCTTTCGCCCATCCCCGGCACACGGGAACTGACGTTGAAGGACGACGCGCGGGACGATCCGCTGATTTCCGAGGCGGATGCGGTCGGCCGCGGCCTCATCTCGGCCTGCGAGCTGGCGGCGGTCCGCGCCATCCTGGACCGCGTGACGCAGGCGCTCACGGACTTTTTCCAATCAATAAACCTGAGGCTGGCCGATTTCAAACTCGAAGTGGGACATCGTCCCGATCTCATCGTCATCGACGACCTCGGCTACGACAACATCCGTGTGTTTCGTGGAGACCATCTCCTCGAGATTGAAGAGTTGCATCGGTTGGTTGTTGGATGAGCAAGTGGTTCGCATGCCTCCTGATTTTTTCTGCACTGCCGCCCGGCCTGTCGCACGCCCTGACCGCGCGCGAGGTGATGGAACGTCTGGAGGCGAATCAGAATGCGTCGTCCGAGGCGCTCGCGTTCGAGATGGTATTGACCGACAAATCGGGATTCCAGCGCCGCCGGCTCGTGCGGGAATTTCGCCTGCGAAACGCGGGCGGACTGGACGATTCACTGATCTTCTTCGACGACCCGCCCGACATCCGCGGGTCGGCCCTCCTCTCAAGGGAACGCGCTGACGGCTGGGACGACCAGTGGATGTTCCTCCCGGCGGTGGGCAAAATCCGCCGAATCGCCGACTCCGGCCGGACGGACTACTTCCTCGGCGCCGATCTCACCTTTGAAGACTTGTCCGTGGAGGACATCGACCATTTCTCGTACCGGTTCGCGGCGCCCGATACGGTGGTAGACGGCCGGGTCAGCGCCTCCGGCGCCTCAAGTGCCGGCGTCTCCGACGCCGGCCGCCCGGCGCATGTCATCGACGCCGTCCCGGCCGACACCGCCGCCGGGCGGCGGTCCGGATACGGCCTGCGGCGTGTCTATGTCGACTCAGACCGATCCGTCATCCTCAAGACCGAATATTTCGATGGCGGCGGGAAGCTGATCAAAGTCCTGTCAGCCTCGCAGGTCAAAGGGTATGGCAGCCTCTGGCGTGCTGACGAGGTTTCCGTGGACAATTACGCGCGCAACCACAAGACCCGCCTCTTGGTCCGTGCGCGCCGCCTCGACGTCTCCTTCCCGCCGGACCTCTTCACCCCGCGAAGCCTTCAGCGCGCCTCCGTGCCTGAAATGCTCTCGCGTCCGACTCGAACCACTCCCGAAACGCGCTGACCGGCGCGTCCCCGTCGATCATCCGGCGCAGCCGGTCGGTCCCGGCCAGAATGTCGATCGGATAGTTTCGGTACTCGTATTCGTACGGCGGTTTTTTCCATCGGAATCCCCGGTCCAGCCGGCGAAACGCCTTGAGGATGGCCGCGCCGGTCAGCGTGGCCCGGAACGCGCGCCTGTCCGTGACGTGAATCTGGACCCCGCCGCAGATCCTGCCGGCGTGTTTGTTGAAGGTGGGCTGAAACCTCAGCGCGCGAAATCTCGCGCCCGGAAGTCTGTAACTTTCAAGTTCCCGAGCCAGCCGGTCCGGCGGCACGCCCGGCGCGCCGATGATTTCAAACGGCCGCGTCGTCCCGCGACCCTCCGAGAGGCTGGTGCCTTCGAACAGCACGGTCCCCGGATAGACAACGGCGGTATCGACGGCAGGCATGTTGGGTGACGGCATGACCCAGGGCAGACCTGTGTCATCAAAATATATCGCCCGTCGCCCGCCCCTCATGCCGATCACCGTCGGTTCCATGATCCCGGGGTCGATGGTCCGATACCACCTCGCCACCTCGCCGATCGTCATCCCGTGCCGGAGCGGCAGCGGCGTCAGCCCGACAAACGACGCGTACGCCGGATCCAGCGTCGGGCCCTCCACCGCGCCGCCGATGGGATTGGGCCGGTCCAGCACGATCACTTTTTTTCCGCGCCGCGCGCACGCGCGCATCACCAGATACAGCGTCTGCACAAACGTGTAGACCCGCGTCCCCACGTCCTGGAGGTCCACCACCACCGCGTCGATCCCCGCCAGCATCTTCGCCGTCGGTTCCCGCACGGCGCCGTACAGGCTGTGGACGCGCGGCGGGTCCTTCGCCACGATCATGTTGTCCTGGGCTTCGCCCTGCCAGCCGTGCTGGGGCGAAAACAACGCGGCCAGCTTCCATGCCCGGCTCGACGAAAAAATCTCCGCCGCATGCGCGAGCCGCCGGTCCACCGACGCCGGATGCGCAAGAAGCCCGATCTTCAACCCCCGCATCGCGCGGACCGCCGCGGTCTCTTTGGCTGCGACCCGGTCGAGGCCCGTCCTCACCTTGCCCATGCCGCCGATCGTAGCATAAAATCGCGGGATGACCGTTCGAATCCTTGTGTCTCTGTGCCTCTTCTCAGGCTGGCTTTCAGTGGCGCGCGCCGACACGGGCTGGATCCGGCCCACCTCGCTCGTCGGGCGGTTTGTGTCCTACGTTCACAGCGACCCTCTGTCGGATGGATCGGGCCTTGCGGAGGGCCATCTAAATATGGAGGGCCGAAAACCGCTCTCGCCCGGCTTGGAGGCGTTCGTGTCCGCGGAAATTTGGGGAGACAACCGCAGCCTGTCGGCGGCGCATCTCAACCAGGTCCACGACCGCGCCGTCCGGCGGCCCGCGGTGAACGCGGTGGAGGCATATCTGGATTTCCGCGCCGACCGATGGGACCTTCGGATCGGAAAACAAAAAATCTCATGGGGCAGGGCCGAGGGAATGAACCCGACGGACGTGTTCGGCGCGTTCGACTACGCGGACCTTCTCGACCCCGCCCGCCTCGGCATCGTTGCGCTGCGGGCGTTCGTCTATCCCGATCGTGCTCAGCCCGATCACTGTTTGGAACTCATCTTTCGCCCGCTCTATTCTCCGAGCCGCGCGGGCCGGTCCAACACGCGCTGGCGGCCGCTCCTGGACGGCGGCCGGATCGGCGCCTCTGGCGCTCCAAGTGCCGGCGTCTCCGACGCCGGCCTGCCGGCGGTGGGCGTCGACGTGGTGTATCCGGCGACGGCGTTCTCGAACGCCGATTACGGCGCAAAACTTTCGCGGCCATGGAGCGAGTGGGACGTCTCCGTCAGCTACGCGCGCGTCACGGATGATCTTGCGGGCGGCGAACGGCTGGGCGGGCTGTGGGTGCGGCCCCTGTTTCTGAAAAAACGCATGGCAGGACTCGACGCTGTCCGCACCCTCGGTGAAGGCCGCTGGGAGGCGCACGTGGAAGCGGCGTACACGTCGACGCCGGCGGGAACGGATGACGATGTGCTTCAGGTGGTCGCGGGCGGCCGGCGCGCGGTGACGGACATTTATCGCGGCGTGGATCTCGACCTGACGATCGAATGGGCGGGCGAGCATGTCTACTCGTATCGAAGGGACCCCGGCCCGCTCATTCAGAATCTGACCCAGCGACCCTTCCCGGGGTCGGTCCTCGTCGAGTCGCGGTGGGACCTGACCGAGTTCTCATCATGGACTGTCCGCGGCGCCTACACGTTCCGGGGCGCCGACGCCTGGGTGGCGACGGCCGAGTACGCATGGCGCGTCACGGACCTCCTCGAGCTTCGCGCCGGATTCGATGCGCTGTCCGGCAAAGGCTCGCGCGGGGTACAGGCGACGTACGAAGAAAACGATCGCTGGCGGCTTGAGTCCACGATTTTTTTCAGGTAAAAAAATCCGGTATGGCCATTCGCAACGCTCTCATTTCCGTAACCGACCGGGAAGGACTTGTGCCGCTGGCCAAAATCTTGGCCCAACACGGCGTGACCATTTACGCCACGGGCGGAACCTCCCGGTTCCTGCGGGGGCGCGGCATCCGCGCGCGTGAAATCAGCGCGCTGACGAAGTTCCCGGAAATCCTCGGCGGGCGCGTCAAGACGCTTCACCCTGCGGTCTTCGCCGGGCTCCTCGCGCGACCGGAGGACGATCGCGCGCTTGAAAAATTGAAATTCCCCCGGATGGACATTCTCGTCACCAACTTTTACGAGTTTCCCGACAGGAAATCGATGCAGGATTCCGAAATGGCCGAGCGCATCGACATCGGCGGCGTCGCGCTGGTCCGCGCGGCGGCGAAAAACTACGGCTCGGTCCTCCCGATTGTTGCCCCGGCCCAATACGGCGAGTTCGTCCAGCGGCTCCTGTCGGGCAAGCTGGACGAGCCGGAATACCGCCGCCGGCTCGCGGCCAACGCCTGGGGCGTCGTCGCGCAGTATGATCTCAGAATCCTGAACGCCAGCCTCCGCCGGCTCGGCAACGGCGGGATGCCGAAATGGAATTTCCAGGTCACCGAGGAGGCCCTCCCGCTTCGATACGGGGAAAACCCGCACCAGTCGGCTTCCTTCTTCCTGCAGATTCCCGAAGAGCTTCCTTTCGAAGTCCTGCAGGGCAAGGCCCTCTCGTATTGCAACCTCCTCGATGTTCACGCCGCCGCCATGCTGTGGCTCGACGCGCCCCGCCGCACGTTCTGCGCGATCCTCAAGCACACCAACCCCTGCGGCGCCGCCGTCGGCCGGGACAGCGCCGATGCGTTTCGACGCGCGTTCAACAGCGACCCGCAGAGCGCCTTTGGCGGCGTGGTCCTCTTCAACCGCCGCGTCAACGGCGCGGCCGCGCGGGAACTGGCGGAACGGTTCCTCGAAGTCATCGTGGCGCCCGGGTACGACGCCCATGCGCGGAAAATCCTCGAGTGCAAGAAGAGCCTCCGCCTGATCCGGTTCACGCCCACGCGGCTCGCGGGCCTTTCGCGCGACCGCGTGGCCGACATCCGGTCCGCGCTGGGCGGCATTCTGGTCCAGGACATCGATCGGGTCCTCAAGCGGCCTTCGGCGTGGAAACGCATGGCGGGCGGCAAACCCGCGCGCGCGACGCTCCTCGACCTCGATCTCGCGCAGCGGCTGGCCAAGCACACCAAATCGAACGCCATCGTCCTCGTGCGGCGCGGCCAGGCCGTCGGCATCGGCGCCGGCCAGCAGAGCCGCGTCGACTCGGTGCGCATCGCGGTCGACAAGGCCCGGCGGTACGGCCATTCGATCCAGGGCGCCGCCTGCGCCTCGGACGGATTTTTCCCGTTTTCCGATTCGATCGAGCTTCTGTCGAAAACCGGCGTCTCCGCCGTCATCGAGCCTGGCGGGTCGGTGCGGGACCCGGACGTGATCGCGGCCGCGCGGAAACGGAACGTCACCCTTTTCTTCTCCGGCCGCCGCCATTTCCGGCACTGATCCCTCCCCCGTAATCCTCGCGTGAAAAAATTTTTTATCTTCGACACCAACGTTCTCCTCCACGAGCCTACCTCCCTCTTCGATTTCGAAGACAACACCGTGGTCCTCCCGATTGTTGTGATCGAGGAGCTGGACACGTTCAAAAAACGAGAGGACCAGGTCGGCCGGAATTCCAGACTCGTCTCCAATTACCTCGACGAACTCCGCCTGCAGGGCAGCCTCGCCGAGGGCGTGCCCCTCCCGGGCGGCGGAAAAATCCTCATCGAGCTTCATCACATGGACCTCGCGCCCCTGCCGGAAGGATTCGCGCACGACAAGGCCGACAACCGGATCCTCGCGCTGACGCTCCATTACAAGCAAAAATACTCGGAGCCGGTGGTCCTCGTGTCCAAGGATTTGAATCTCCGCGTGAAGGCCGACGCCCTCGGGATACCGGCGGAGGATTACGAAAAAAACAAGGTCGACCCCAACGCCCTCTACCGCGGACACAGGGAACTGACGGTCAAGTTCGGGTACGTCGACCGCTTCTACAAGGAGCAGTCGCTGCCCCTGGCCGAATTTCCGGTCGATCCGGCGCTTTGCGCCAACGAGTGCGTCATGTTGATCGACGCCACGAACCCATCGCACACGGCCCTCGGCCGGGTGAACGCACGGAAGAACTGCGTTCAGAAACTCCGGCTTGACAACCCCTCGCTGTGGGGCATCAAACCGAAAAACCGGGAGCAGCGATTCGGGCTCGACGTTCTCCTCGACGACGACGTTCCGCTGATCAGTCTCGTCGGCATGGCCGGCACCGGCAAGACGCTTCTCGCGCTGGCGGCCGGGCTGGAAAAGGTCGTTCGCGAGGAAAAATATCAGAAATTGTTTGTCATGAAACCGCTGGTCCCGCTCGGCCGCGACATCGGGTATCTGCCGGGCGAGTTGGAGGAGAAGCTCCTGCCGAGGATGCAGTCGATCCAGGACAACCTCGATTTTCTCTTTTCGAACGTCGCCCACAACGACATCGGCGCGTCGGACCTCGAGGAACTCATGGACAGCGGCATCGTCGACATCCAGGCCCTCACCTACATCCGCGGCCGCAGCATCCCCAACGTCTTCATCATCGTCGACGAGGCGCAGAACCTCACGATGCACGAGGTCAAGACCATCATCACGCGTGCCGGCCAGGGCACCAAAATCATATTTACGGGAGACCTCGCCCAGATCGACAACCCCTATCTCGACGCGACCTCCAACGGCCTCGCGCTCATGGTGGAGCGCATGAAGGGCCAGGGCGTCTACGGCCACGTCCTCTTCACCAAGGGCGAGCGGTCGGAACTTGCGGAACTCGCGGCGCAGCTTTTGTGACGGAATCCTGATGGAATCCCGCATCCTCGACGATCTCAACCCGGCCCAGCGCGAGGCGGCGGCCTGCATCGACGGGCCGCTCCTCATTTTCGCCGGCGCCGGCACCGGCAAGACCCGCGTCATCACCCACCGGATCGCGCACCTCATCTACGACATCGGCATCCCGCCGGAGAATATCCTGGCCGTCACATTCACCAACAAGGCCGCCGGCGTGATGCGGGAGCGATTGGTTGGCCTCGCCGAAGGGTCCAGCCACGCGGCGGCGGCCGGGCGGGTTTTCTTCGCGACCTTTCACCGGTTCTGCGCCTGGCTCTTGCGCCGGCATGGCGAGGCGGTCGGCATCCCGAAGCGGTTCACCATTTACGACGACGCCGACTCGCTGCACGTGATCCGACAGATCCTGAAATCGATGAACCTTGAGTCGTCCATCTACCGCCCCGCCGCCATTGCCGCGATCATCGACCGCGCCAAGAATGATCTGCGCGGGCCGCAGGACATCGAGGCCGCCGCCGAGGGGCCGGTCGAGGAAAAAACAGCGGGGATTTTTGTCGAGTACGAACGCCGCCTCCGCGCGGCCGGCGCGCTTGATTTTACCGACCTCCTCGTCTTCGCGGTACGGCTCCTCGAATCGGCCGAACCGGTTCGCAAGCACTTGCAGGAAAAATTCTCCTACGTCCTCGTCGACGAGTATCAGGACACGAACCTCGCGCAGTACAGGCTCCTCCGGAGCCTCGCGGCCCACGGCAACCTCTGCGTCGTCGGCGACGACGACCAGGCCATCTATTCATGGCGGGGCGCAGACGTCCGAAACATCCTGTCGTTCGAAAAGGATTTCCCCGCCGCGCGCGTCGTGAAACTGGAACAGAATTACCGGTCCACCCAGGGCATTCTCGACCTCGCCTACCGCGTCATCCGCAACAACCGGGACCGCGCCGACAAGCGCCTCGTCACCCACCTCGGGCCGGGCGATGCCCCCACCGTCTATGCGGCCGCGGACGGATACGACGAGGCCTCCTTCGTGTCAGGCCGGGTCCGCGACTTGGAATCTGATCTCCCGTACAACCAGATGGCCGTCTTTTTCCGCATGTCGGCGCAGTCGCGGCTCATCGAGGAGGAATTCCTGGCGCGCGGCATTCCATATGTGGTAGTGAGCGGCGTCGGGTTCTATGAGCGTCGCGAGGTCAAGGACCTTCTCGCGTACCTCCGCGTGATCGCCAACCCCGCGGACGACGCTGCCCTTGAGCGCATCCTGAACGTTCCCAAACGCGGCATTGGAGACACCTCGGCGGCGGCGCTCGCCGAATGCGCGCGGGCCGCGGGCGTTTCGCAGGCCGACATGCTGAACCGTCTCGATCAGGTGGGGGCGTCGGCCATGGTCAAAAAGCGTCTGGCCGATCTGGCCCATCTCCTGCAGGAGCTTCGCCGGGACGCCGCCGACCGAACGATCGAGGAGACGCTCCGGCGGACCGTTGCGGTGACAAATTATTTCGATTACTTGGAAAAAACCGACCCGCCCGGATTCGAGGAGCGCGCCGCCAACGTCCAGGAACTCTACACCGTTGCCCAGGAGTTCGCAAACCGCGTCGGAATGGCGGAGGGTCAGCCGCCGCTCGTTGCCTTCATCGAGGAGCTGTCTCTCCTGACGGACGCGGACCGTGCCGATTCTTCGGCGGACCGCGTCTCGCTCATGACGCTGCACGCGGCGAAGGGCCAGGAGTTCTCCGCCGTGTTTCTGATCGGTCTCGAGGAGGGCAGTCTCCCGCACGCGTCGGCCTTCGAGTCGGACGCCGAGCTGGAGGAGGAGCGGCGGCTCTGCTACGTCGGCATCACACGCGCAAAACGAAAACTGTTCCTGTCCCACGCCTACAGCCGCCGCATCTACGGCGAAACCCGGGACGACATCCGGCCGTCCCGGTTCCTCGAAGAGGCCGGCGTCCTCGAGGAGGCCCGGTTTCAGGTGGTCGATACCGCCGCATACCGCAGCTTCCGCCGCCGGGAGGCGCCGGAGCGCGTGAGCCTGAACGACGACACCATCGTTCGCGTCCCCTTGGACGACGACCAGGCGGCGTTCGGCGTCGCCCCGGGCGACCGCATCGCCCATCCGCATTTCGGCGAGGGCATGCTCCTGCGGATCTCGGGCCATGCGGAGGACGCCACGGCCACCGTCAAGTTCGACCGCGCCGGCCGAAAACGCCTCAAACTGGCCCACGCCAAACTCACGCGTCTTTCGTGAGGCGCGCGCTCGGCCTTTTCCTTCAAATCACCGGCCTCATCCTCCTCCCCTCCGTCCTCCTCTGGGCCCTCATGGGCAAAATCACCGCCAAAACAGAACTCGCCATGCTCGCCGCCGGCGCCGCGCTCTTCTACCTCGGCGTCCTCGCCTCAAAGGGCAAAGCCTGACCTTTTTCGTTGACACTCCCTCCCTTCTCATGTAGACAGGCCCTTGGGTGGTATGGTGACAAACGCATTCAATCTTCCCCCCCTTCTCATTTTGTTGGTGGGATGGGGATTGGGAATCTGGTTTGGTTATTTTGTCCGGCGATGGATTGAAAACAAGCATTTAAAATCCGCGGAAGACCGCGCGCAACAGATTCTGATCAAAGCCGGCGCGCAGGCCGAGGAATTGAAAAAGGAAAAGCTGCTCGAAGGGCGCGAGGTTCTCCAGTCCGAACGCGAGGAACTGGAACAGGCCGGCGCGGGCGAGCGGATGCGGATTCAGGAAATCGAACACCAGGTCCTTCGCCGGGAGGAGTTTCTCGACAAGCGCGAGGCGGAGCTTCGCGCCAGGGACGAGGACTTTGCCCGCCGCGTCGAACGCCAGCGGTCGGACGAGCAGAAACTGAAGGACGACCACGACCGCGCCGTCCGCGAGCTTGAGCGCATTTCTCACATCACCGCGCAGGAAGCGCGGGACCTGCTGGTTGAAAGAATGACGGCCGAGGCCAGGCTCGACGCCGCCCGGTACGTGAAGAAGATCGAATCCGAGGCCAAGCGGCTGGCGGAGCGCAAGGCCCAGACCGTGGTGACCACCGCGATCCAGCGGCTCGCGTCCAATGTCACGCAGGAATACACCATCTCGGTGGTCACGCTGCCCAGCGACGAAATGAAAGGCCGGATCATCGGCCGGGAGGGGCGGAACATCCGGGAGTTCGAGAAGCTGACCGGCGTCGACATCATCATCGACGACACGCCCGAAACCGTCGTCCTCTCGTCCTTCGATCCCTACCGCCGCGAGGTCGCCAAGCTGGCGCTGGAGCGGCTGATCGCCGACGGCCGGATCCATCCGGCGCGGATCGAGGAGATTCTCAAAAAGGTCGAGGAGGAGATGCATGCCCGGTTGCTTGAAATCGGCGAGCGCGCCCTCTATGAACTCGGCGTCACCGACGTTCCCGAGGAGGAAGTCCGCATGATCGGCCGGCTCCATTTCAGGACCAGTTACGGCCAGAACGTCCTCGAGCACTCCAAGGAGGTCGCGTATCTCGCGTCGGTCATGGCCGCCGAGGTCGGCGCCAACGTCAAGATGGTCCGGCGCATCGGCCTCTTGCACGATCTCGGCAAGGTCCTCACCCAGGAAGCCGAGGGGCCGCACGCCGTCGTCGGAGCGGAATTCGCGGCCAAGCACGGAGAAACCGGCCCCGTCACCAACGGCATCGCGGCCCACCACGGGGAATGCGACGCCACCACCATCGAAAGCGTCCTCATCGCCGCCGCCGACGCCATCAGCGCCGCCCGGCCCGGCGCCCGGCAGGAAAATGTCGAGTCCTACATCAAGCGTTTGGAATCCCTGGAACAAATCGCGCGGGAGTTTCCCAGCGTCGAAAAAGCCTATGCGATCCAGGCCGGCCGCGAAATCCGCGCCATTCTCCGCAGCGAGCACGTGACGGACGCGCAAATGGAGGAAATCGCGCGCAGCATGGCGCAGCGGATCGAGAAAACGATCGATTACCCGGGCCAGATCAAGGTCATCTGCATCCGGGAGTCCCGGATCATCGAGTACGCGCGCTGAGGGACGAACGGTGAAAATATTATTCTTGGGCGATGTCGTTGGCCGGCCCGGCCGCGCCGTCGTGGCCCGCCGGGTGCCGATGCTCCGGCAGGAATTGAAACTCGATTTCGTCATCGCCAACGGCGAAAACCTCGCCTCGGGCGTTGGCATCACGATGGAAAAGGCCGAAGAGATGTTCCGGGCCGGCGTGGACGCATTGACGAGCGGGAACCACGTCTGGAAGAAAAAGGAATTCGTCGACTACCTGGCGCGGACCGACGAGCCGAGGATTCTTCGGCCGGCCAATTATCCGGACGCCGCGCCGGGATGCGGATACAGGGTCTATCAGGTCGGCGCCGTCAAACTCGGCGTGGTGAATCTGCAGGGCCGGATTTTCATGGACCCGATTGATTGCCCGTTCCAGGCTGGCCGGCGGGCCGTGCATGAGCTGAAATCGAAGGGCGCCACCGTCATTTTCGTCGACATGCACGCGGAGGCCACGAGCGAAAAACGGGCCATGGGACATTTCCTCGACGGGCATGTCTCCGTCGTGGTCGGCACGCACACGCATATTCAGACGGCCGACGAGGAGATTTTGCCGGGCGGAACCGCCTACCTGACCGACGCGGGCATGGTGGGCGTGGCGCAGTCAGTGATCGGCGTCGAGATCGCGCCGATCTTGGAAAGGTTTCTGACGCAGGTCCCGGTCAAATTTGAAGTACCGAAATCCGGCGAAGTGATCCTGTGCGGCGCCGTGATCGAAGTCGATCCGGCCGGCCGCGCGACAAGCATACGGAGAATACAGGAACGCCACCCGTACGGCGGCGACGTACGGTCTTAGATGCGGTAACAGAAGAACGAGCGGTCGCGGGTGAGCGCGGCCGTTCCGGGAGGTGAAGTCGCATGTCTCTGTTGAAAGTATCCTCGAAATCGAACGCACCCAGTGTGGCCGGAGCGATTGCGGGATTTTTGAAGGAGGACGGCCGCGTGGAACTCCAGGCGATCGGCGCCGCCGCGGTCAACCAGGCGGTCAAGGCCATCGCGATCGCCCGCGGATACGTCGCGGCCAACGGAATTGATCTGGTGACCATCCCGGCCTTTGTGGACCTGAACATTGACGGAAAAGAAAAAACGGCGATCAAGCTGATCGTCCGCGCGGAGAAGTAACTTGAAAATTCTCGACGGCCGCCGGTCGTCGGACGACATGCGTAAAAACACGGCTGAGGCCGCGCGCGCCCTCCGGCGCCGCGGCGTGCGGCCTTGCCTTGCGGCCATTCTCGTCGGGCACAACCCGGCGTCCGAATCCTATGTCGCCAACAAGCGCCGGTCCGCCGAAGCCTGCGGCATTGTCTCCAAGATGTATCGACTGCCCGGCCGGACCACGCAGGGCGCGCTGGAAACGCTCATTGATAAACTGAACCGGCAGCGCAGCGTCCACGGCATCCTCCTCCAGCTTCCGCTTCCGGACCATCTCGACGAGGAAAAAGCGCTGGAGCGGATATCGCCGCTCAAGGACGTCGATGGCCTCCATCCCGAAAATCTCGGGCGGCTTGCCGCCAGCCGGCCCCGATTCGTGCCATGCACGCCGAAAGGCGTCATCCACCTTTTGGACTTCTACAAGGTTCCGATCGAGGGCCGCGAAGTGGTCGTGGTCGGCCGCAGCCGGCTCGTCGGCCGGCCCCTCGCGTTCCTTCTGATCAACCGCCACGCGACGGTGACCGTGTGCCATTCCCGGACGCGTCGCTTGGCCGAAGTCACCCGGCGCGCGGACATCCTCGTCGCCGCCGCGGGCCGCAAACACCTCCTTTCGGCCCGGTACGTCCGCCCGGGCGCCGTCGTGGTCGACGTCGGCATCCATGTGGATCAGTCAAAGGACGGCCGGAAAGTTTTTTCCGGTGACGTCGCGCCGTCCGTCCGCAAGGTCGCGTCGGCCCTGTCGCCGGTGCCCGGCGGCGTCGGCCCCGAAACGGTCGCACAGCTTCTCGCCAACACGGTTGTGTCGGCGTCAATTCATCTCACACCTCGCCATGCCCGATCCTTCCGGCTCGCGCATCTACACCGTCTCTGAGCTGACCGTCGAGATCCGGCGGCTGATCCTCGGCGGATTCGACGAAGTCGCGGTGTCGGGCGAAATCTCGAATTTTTCCCACTATCCGGCCTCCGGACACATGTATTTTTCCCTCAAGGACGCCGGCGCCGCGATCCGGTGCGTCTTTTTCCGCAGCGACAATGAATCGCTCACCTTTGTGCCCGAAAACGGCATGCAGGTGGTGTCGGTCGGCAAATTGGATGTCTATCAGGCCAAGGGCGAGTATCAGCTCAAGGTCTCCCGGCTCCTGCCCCAGGGCGCCGGCGCGCTTGCGGTGGCGCTCGAACAGCTCAAGAAGAAGCTCGCGGCCCTCGGATTGTTCGACCCCGCGAGAAAACGCCCGCTCCCGTTTTTTCCCCGGCGCATCGGCGTCATCACCTCCACGGAAGGCGCGGCCATCCGCGACATATTCAAAGTGGGTCTCCGCCGCTGGCCCGGCGCGTGTGTCTTAGTCCATCCGGTCCCGGTCGAGGGCGCGAAGGCTGCGCCCGAAATCGCCGAGGCCATTCGACGCATGGGCCGCTGGGGACTGTGCGATGTCCTGATCGTCGGCCGGGGCGGCGGATCGATCGAGGATTTGTGGGCCTTCAACGAGGAGGTGGTCTGCAAAGCCGCCGCGGCCTGCCCGGTCCCGGTCGTGTCGGCCGTCGGCCACGAAAAGGATGTGACCCTGCTCGATCTCGTCGCCGATGTCCGCGCCGCGACGCCCTCCAACGCGGCCGAGATCGTGTTCCCGGAAATCGACACGGTCGCGGCGGATCTCGCCTCACGGCGGCGCAGCCTCGCGCGCGAACTCAAACAAAAATTCGCGCTTGCCGCCGGGCGCCTCGATTTGATAAGAAAATCCCGCTGGTGGAAGGAACCCAAAAGCCTCCTCGAGACCCGCTGGCAGAGGCTTGATGATCTGAAAGTGGACCTCGCGCGAAATTTCGAACGCCGCGTGATTCAGGCGCGGCAGGCGCTCGAAACCGTCCGCGTCCGCGTCGCGGCCCTGTCGCCCACGGCGGTCCTTGAGCGGGGATACGCCCTGCTGACCGACGCGTCGGGATCGGTGGTCCGCAGGGTGTCCCAGGTTTCCGCCGGCGACCGGCTCTCGGTCCGGGTATCGGACGGGACGCTCAAAGTGCTTGTCGACTCGGCCGGCCCCCTGGCGGGGCCGGATCGCCCGGTGCGGAGGGAACGACATGTCCGAACGTGAACTGAAATTTGAGGAAGCGGTCGAACGGCTGGACGAGATCGTCGAGGGTCTCGAATCCGAAAGCACGAGCCTCGAAAAATCGATCGAACTCTACGAAGAGGGAATGAAACTCGTCAAAGTCTGCGAAAAAAAACTCGCGGCGGCCGAAGCCAAACTCGAAAAGGTCCTCCCCCAGAGCGCCGAGGACCGCCCCGCCGTCGGGCCGCTCAAAGTGAACGAGTCTTAAACCGGGCGGAACCTTCGCCATGATCGCCGCAGAGTTAATCGAGGCCCAGAAGGCCAGGATCGATTCGATCCTCGCCAAAAAATTCGAAAAACGAAATGCCTGGCCCCCGCCGCTCGCCGAGGCCATCCGGTATTCCCTCTTCGCCGGCGGCAAACGACTCCGGCCGGTCCTCGCGCTGACTGTCGTCGAACTTCTGGGTCGAGACTTCACGCGGTTCGACAACCTCTTCGTCGCCCTTGAGTGCATTCACACCTATTCCCTCATTCACGACGACCTGCCGGCGATGGACAACGACGACCTTCGGCGGGGACTGCCCACCAGCCACAAAAAATTCGGAGAGGCGGCCGCCATCCTGGCGGGAGACGGCCTCCTGACGTTCGCGTTTGAGCTTCTGTCCGAGGAATCCTTCGCGCGGAATTTCCAGCCGGAAAATGTGACGAGGTGCGTCCATCAGGTCGCCTCGGCGGCCGGGCCGGGCGGCATGGTCGGCGGGCAGTTCATCGACACCTGCGGCGTTGTCGCGCCCTCCACGGAGGACCGCCTGCAGAACATGCATGACCTGAAAACGGCCCGGCTCCTCTCCGTCTCCGTCACGGCCCCCGCCGTCCTCGCGGGCGTCCATGAGGCCATCCTGCAGAAACTCGCCGAATACGGCGATGCGATCGGCCTCGCCTTCCAGGTCTGCGACGATATCCTCAACGTCGTCGGCAATCAGGAATACATGGGCAAGGCCGTCGGCACCGACGAAAAAATGGGCAAGTGGACGTATCCGAAAGTTCTCGGACTCGACGGCGCCGCTGCCAAAGCGCGGGAGCTGTCCGCAAAGGCCAGGGCGGCCCTGGGATCCTTCCCGCCCGACCGCCGCCGCCCGCTCGAACTCCTCGCGGAGTTCGTCGTCGAACGCGTCAAGTAGACAAACGTCTAAATTGACGGCGCCGAAAAAAATCCGATTGGACCTCCTTTTGGTGGACCGCGGACTTTTTGAAAGCCGCGCCAAGGCCCAGGCGGCCATTTTGGCCGGGACCGTTTTTGTCGCCGGCGAAAAATCCGACAAGGCCGGCCGGCCGGTCCCGCCGGACGCGGGGATCGAGGTCCGGTCGAAATCTCGCTGGGTCGGCCGGGGCGCCGAAAAACTTTCGGCCGCGCTGGACCGGTTTGGCCTCTCATGCCGCGGCCGCATCTGTCTGGACATCGGCGCCGGAAGCGGCGGCTTTACGCAGGTCCTCCTCGACCGCGGCGCCGCCCGGGTCTACGCGGTTGATGTCGGCTACGGCCAGTTCGACGCCCGACTCCGCCCGGACCCGCGACTCGTTCTGCTCGAACGAAAAAACGCCCGGACCCTCACGACGGCCGATGTCCCGCCGCCTGTCGATTTCCTCGCGATGGACGTGTCGTTCATTTCGGTGTTCAAAATCCTCCCGGCGATCATTCCGCTCCTTTCTCCGGCCGCGGAAGGCGTGATTCTGTTCAAACCCAACTTCGAAGCCGCCCGTGGCGAGGTCCGCAAAGGCGGCCTCCTCCTCGACCCTGCAATTCACACAAGACTCCTGACCGCCGCCGCCCACAAACTCGCCGACCTCCATCTCTTCCTCGCCGATCTCATCCCCAGCCCACTCCGCGGCGGCGATGGAAACATCGAGTATCTGTTGAAAGTGTCACGCGCAAACCCCGCGCCCGTCCCACCGGAGTCCGTGGCTTGTGTCGTGGCCGAAGCTTTTTGATTGTTTTTGCCCGATTCAATGTTATTTTAATCCCATGATCACCCGAATCGCCATCTGGCGGCATGACGGCAAGCCGCGGGCCGTGCAGCTCGCGGACAAGCTACGGCGGCATCTGGGGCGGCGCGTTTCGATTGTGCCGCTCGACCGCGCCCAAGTCCTGTTGGTCATCGGAGGCGACGGGACGATCCTGTCCATCGCTCCGGAGGCGGCCCGGCGGGGCGTGCCGATCGTGGGGATCAACGTCGGCCGGCTGGGGTTTCTGGCCGAATTCGACGAGAAGAATGTTTTTTCGGGACTGAACGGGATTCTGCACGGAAAATTCTCGGTGGAAGAGCGCCGCATGCTGGACGTGTGGCAAACCCGCAAGGCCGGCCGCGACAAAAAGCTCGGCGTCGCGCTCAACGAAATGCTCCTCGTCCGCGAGGGTCTCGCGCGAATCCCGGAGCTTTCCATCACCATCGGCGGCGAGTCCGCTGGCATCTTCAGCCTCGACGGCGTCATCGTCGCCACACCGACCGGCTCGACCGGGCACGCCCTCGCGGCCGGCGGGCCCGTCCTTTCACCAAAGCTGCGCGCCTTCCTCATCGTCCCCATCTGCCCCCATCCGCCGAGGGTGCGGCCAATGGTGGTGGACGAGGAGGAAATCAAGATCGAGTGGACCGACCGGTTCACGGATCTGCGCGTCAGCCTCGACGGCCAGCGCGTCCACCGGCTCAAGCCCGGCCCCACCCGCATCCGGGTCCTGCCCTCGGCCTATACCGCAAACTTCGTCCGTCCGGAGCGCCGTCACGCTCCGTCCTTTTACAATATCGTCCGGCAGAAACTGATCTAGGAAATTCCGAGCCACCTCAGGACTTGGACCACGGCGACCGCTGAAACGTAGGCGACGCCCGTGAAGGCCACGAGCTGCAGCGCGGGGATCCGCCAGCCCGCGGTTTCCTTGCGGCTGACTGCGACCGTCGACATGCACTGGAGCGCGAACACAAAAAAGACGATGAGGCCGAGGCAGGACGCAAACGTGAAAAGCGGCGTTCCGTCCGGAAGCGTCGCCTGGCGCATCGCCAAAAACAGCGGCGCTTCCACCGCGTCCCCCCCGCTCGACACGAGCAGCACCAGCGCCAGCGCGCCGACGAAAACTTCGCGCGCGGCGAACGCGCAGATGAGCGCCACGCCCACGCGCCAGTCCAATCCCATCGGCGCCATCACCGGCTCGATCCACCGGCCCATCGTGGCCGCGATCGACTGCGAGAGCTGCTCCGATTCGGTCAGCCCGGGCCTCGGGGGAAAGTGAGTGAGAATCCAGAGCGCGATCGCAATCGCCAGGATCGTCCCTCCGGCCCGCTGGATGTAGGACTTCGTCCGGTGATAGGTCGACGTCAGGACCACGCGGAACTTGGGCCGCCGGATCGCCGGAAGCTCCAAAAGCAGCGTGGGCTTCTTGCTCTTGTCCAGTTTTAAAAACCGGCCCAGAATCGCCGCGCCCACGAGGCCCGACACCACGCTGAACAGATACAGCGCCGTCAGTCCCAATCCGCCGATCCACGGCCGGTCCGCCGGCGTGAGGAACGACAGAAGCAGTCCATACACCGGCAGGCGCGCGCTGCAGACCATGAGCGGCAGAATGAAAATCGTCAGCATCCGCTCCCGCGCGCTCGGGATCGTCCGCGTCGACAGCATCGCCGGGATCGCGCACGCGAACCCCGACAGGATCGGCACAAATCCTCGGCCCGACAGCCCGACCGCCGCCAGCGGCCGGTCGACGATCATTGCGCCGCGCGACAGATACCCGGAATCCTCCAGAAACCCGAGCGCCAGAAACAAAATGACAATCTGCGGAATGAACACCGCCACCGCCCCGGCCCCCATGATCATGCCGTCCGTCACCAGATGCGCAAGCCAGGCGTCCGGCAGAACGGCGCCGACGGCGCCGGCCAGAAGCGTGATGGCGCTGTCGACCGAATCCATCATCGGCCGCGCGACCCAGAAAATCGATGTGAAAATCGCCGTCATGATCGTGCTGAAAACGACCACGCCGAACACCGGATGAAGGAAAATCCGGTCCAGACGCTCCGTCAGCGGGTCCGACATGCAGATCGACAGGCGCTTGGCCAGATCAGTCCTCGCCTCATCGGCCTGCAATGCCTTTGATTGAGTCCGCTCCAGCGCCCGGTAAATCGATGAAATCTCGGTATCGGTCGGCGCCTCCGGCCGCGCCGGCTGGACTGCACGCGGCGTCTGCAGGCTCTCGCTGATCTTCCGCCGCAGGTCCTCCACCCCCGCGTCCGTTCGTCCGTCCACCCGGACCACCGGACACTTGAGGTCGGCCTCGACCGCCGCCGTATCGATCCGCATGTGTTTCCGCTGTTCGAGGATGTCCACCATCGTCAGCGCGATCACGACGCGGTGGCCGGCCCCGATGAGCTGCATCGCCGGATAGAGATGCCTCGGCAACTGCGTCGCGTCCGCCACCACCACGACCACGTCCGGCATCCCGTGCCGGGAGTGCCCGAAAAGCGCACGGACCGTCGTGACTTCGTCCAGAGACTGGCTCGTCAGGCTCGTGATGCCCGGCGAGTCCATCACCCGCGCCGGCCGGCTTCCGATCCGGCCGCGGCCGATCGCGTACTCGACCGTCGACCCCGGATAGTTGACCGTCCGGTAGTGGGATCCGGTCAGCGCATTGTACAGGGTGGTCTTGCCGGAGTTCGGCAGCCCGGCGAGCGCCACGAGCGGGGCGGCGGATGCGGTGGCGGGGCTCTCCGTCGGGAGACTCAATCCATCAGACATACTTTTAGACAGGAAGCTTCGTAGTCCCGCAGCGCGAACACGGTGCCGCGGAGGTTGACGGCGATGGGATTGTGAAAGGGCGACGCGGCGACCAGCCGGATGCATTCGCCGGGCGTGAAGCCCATCTCCAAAAGCCGCGTCCGGATCGCGTCGTCACCCTCCACTGCCTCGACCCGGGCCCAGCGGTTCCTGGGCAGATCCAACACGGTCATATCCCCGTCCTTCGCCCGCTACCGGCTACGGCGGTTCCGGCGTGCGAACGTCTGGAATCCGTCGATCAGCCTCTTGCCCTTTTGCGCGTCCGATTCGACGTACTCCATAAATCGGATCATCCGGTCGATGGTCTCGCCACTCACCACATGCTCCATCAAACACGCGTCGGACTTGGCAATCCCCTCCTCCACGCCCAGACACTGGGAGAAAAACTTGCCCATCACTTCGCACTTGTACAGCAAATCCTCCGCTCGCTTCTTCCCTTCCTCCGTCAACTGCACATATTCGTATCGGTCATGATGAATGAGCGACTTGGAGGCCAACCCCTTCAGGCCGGCCGTGACGCTCGACATCGAAACGTCCAGCGCCTCGGCAATGTCCCGCACCCGCGCCACCTGCCGGTGCCGCTGAATCTGCAGGATTGTCTTCAGATACATCTCCATGCTCTCGGTTAACTTGCTCCTCGGGCCTGTGTTCCTCATGTTAGACATAGTTTACTAAGTTTGGGTGTCCAAAGTAAAGTCGCCCGGTTGTTTCACAGGTCCGGGCCGTCTTCCGGATCGCCGAGCGCCTTCGCGTCCCCAAGCGGCGATATCCATACTTCCCAAAGAACGGCCGCGGACCCGACGGCGGTGACCGCCAGAAACACAAATCCGCTGCAGAGAGCGGCGCCCGCCCACCGCGACGGCGACGCGCCGAACCGCACGCCCCAGGGGAAGACCATCATGCCGAGCCACGACAGAAACGTCAGCGTGAAATTCATGATCTTGCGCGCCTCGCTCACCGTCGTCAGCGCGACGAAATGGCAGAGGATGAACATGAGAAGAAGCAGCGTGAAGGCATGGATGTGAAAAAATTCGAGCATCTCGCCGCTTGATTTTGGAAATAAAATCTCCGCTGCGCCGACCACGCCTTCGTTTCCGAGATAATACTGCACCACGCCTCGCACAGTCAGGCCCGTCCGGTGGTGCAGCGTGTACACCGATAGCCACGTCGCCAGAAGCGTCCCGATCAAAAACAGCGTGATGAGAACCTTGATCGACGGACGCGAGCGGTTCAGAGAAAACTTCGGAAGCGCGTAATACTGGGTCATGAGCCGTAGACAAAGACGGCTCCGGTCTGAAGCAGGACCGGAGCCGTTGGTAAGGCTTTCGACCTTACCGGCAAAGAGGGCTTTTCCATGTATATTTTATCGCACCTATAGCCACAAAAGCAAATTTCGGAAATCATGGCCCTTCCTCGTACGCCGAAAATCCCTTCGTTCGGACCGGCCCGGCCGGACCCAGCCACAGGGCCTCAAACCCGGCCGCGCCGGCGTCGGCGAGAAGTTTTGGGCCGCAGGCAAAAAGCGCCGTCGACCACGCGTCCGATCGGGCGCCATCCCACGCCGCCAACGGCCCCACGACGACGGCCAGCAGGCTGTCCGGAGGCGGTTTTCCTGTAAAGGGATCGATGATGTGAGGTCCGCGTTCGTAAGCGCCCGACACGGACACGACCGCGTCGCGGATCGCGAGCCGCAGGAGCGGCTGCGTCGCCACGGACTTCGGGCGGCGCGGATCGCGCACGGAAATCTGCCAGCGCCCGGCGCCCGCGGGCGACCCGATCGCCGCGATGCTGCTCTCGCCGAAATTCACGAGACCGCTTGAAATCCCCGCCGATCGAAGAATCCGGATGACTCGGTCCACCGCGTATCCCTTGGCTATGCCGTCGAAATCAAGCGCGGTTCCTGTATCGAGTCTCATTCGCGCGGGCCGCCCGGACGCGCCTCCGTCCAAATGCACATGCGACAGGCCCTCCCGGCGCTTGGTCGGATCGAACCAGCCTTTCGTTTCGCGCGCCGCGCTCATAGACAGATCGAACAGCGCAGCAAAATCCACAGAGGGATCGTGCCATTCGCCCGGCCGGGCGTTCAGCCGGGTAATTTCGCTCGCGGTGTCATACCGGCTGAAGACGGGCGTCAGCGATTCGACATCCCGGAAGGCCGCTTCGAGAACGTCCCGACCCCTGTCGGTGTCGGCTGCTTCGACCGTCAGGGTCGTCCCCCACACGGGTCTCGATCGACGGATGGACGCGCCGGAATCGTGTTCAAGATATCCGTCCTGTAACCCCCCTCTCCCGCCTCTGGCGGGAGAGGGTCGGGGTGAGGGTGGCAGATTTCGGTTGTCGCCCTGCGTCACCATCCCTTTGATCCCCACCTCATACAACGCAAGAATCTTCCGCACACCCGTGGAAATCGCGTTCGTCGAAATCGTCGCGCCGGCAATGTTGCGGATGTCGGCTCCGACACGGATCGGATCCTCGAGCCGCTTGCCCACAAACTGACGCCGGAACCGCTCGTGCTTGATTTCGAACCCATAGGCCTCCCGGTACGCCAGAATCTCAACCGCCCGTACGGTCCCGTCGGAGTTCAGAGCCGCCAGATACGTGATCATCTCGTGCAGTCCCTTGACGTCGTCGACAAAGGCGTACCCGGCCACGCCACCCGCGCCGGCGATTTCGGTGTAGGACACGTGAGGCTCGTCAAACGGCGCCCGCGCCTTCGCTCGGACCTGCGCCTGAGCGCCCTCATCCAGCCAGAGGATCTTCTCCCGCATGGCGGACGCTTCCGGATATATCCGCGCAAGAAGTGGCCCCGGCGGTTGCGCCTGCGACGCCTCCGGATGGGATACACCGGCGATGGTCCCCATCAGGCAAAGACAGAGGACAAGCTCAAATCGTGCGATCATGCCCGTATCCTAACTCAGTTCTTGCCTGTAAATCAAGTTAGAGTATTTTAACTTAATCAAATGCACTTGCCGCCGGCCCGGAATTGGGTTTGATTGACATGTCTGGCCGACATGCGTATCCTGTCTATCAGATTCAGGCCGGAGTGGCGGAACGGCAGACGCGCGGGACTCAAAATCCTCGGCGGATTGACAACCCTTCATTTGATATTCAACGAGTTGCACACACGAGATACCCCTGACTTTGCCAAAACTTTGCCAGTTCATCTTTATTCGTTGGCTGCGGGGCGGAGAGGAACTACTTTCATGGTCATGAATCGACGGGCCTTCTGCAATGCGGCAAGTTTCTCCGCCGCCTCTTTCATGTCGCTTTCTTCGACGATGGCGTATCTTCGGTACATGGACTCTGTTTTGTGTCCGACAAGTTTCATGGCAACGGATCTTGGGACTCCAGCGCGCTCGAGGTTCCTGACGGCCGTTCTGCGGAAGTCATGGGGAATCCGATCCGGAACGGCGGCCAGTTCCTTGGCCTTGTCCCAGACATATCGAAAATCCTTGATGGGCTGCCCATCACGATGAAATAACCACGGTATGATGCGCCCGGTATTTCTTTCCAATTCCCTTGTCCGTGCCAACTGGTCCTCCATGACCCTCCTCAACTCGGGAATAAGAGGAAACTGACGGCCCTCGCCGTTCTTGGTTTCACCCGTGTCTAGTCTGAGCCAGCCCTCCGACATATCAAGGTGTATTTTCAGACGCGTCAAAATTTCTGATTTTATCCTCCAACCCGTGATGTATGCCGTCTCCATGACGGGCTGAAGATATGTTGGCAGATGATCGAGAAAAGCCTGATATTCAGGATACTCAAAGAATCCTTTCCGGACATTGTCCTCTTTAAGCATCGGGATGTACGGAGGTTGCCCAACTTTGAGCGCGCGTTTGCCCAGATTGAACATTCGCTTGAGCGCGGCCAATTCCCGATTGATGGTGGCGTTTTCCGCCCCTGCATCTTTCCGCAATTTAATATAGGAAAGAATCCTGTCATGCGTTATATCCATCGCGTTATAATCGCCAAAAATATTCCGCAGTTGGCTGATGGAGAAGCTAAGTCGTTTGATCGACGGGCGGCCATTCACCTCGTAATCCGTCAGGATCAATTTGGCCAGATCATCAAAGGTTGTCTTTTCTATGTCTGGGCCACCCGCTCGGCCCGCTGCCATATCCCCCTGCCGTTTCTTCAACAGCCGGACTGCGTCAGCCTTGCTGCGGGACTTTGACGATTCTCTGTGCACAGTCCCCCTGTAGGAGTACCTGATCCACCAGACGCCGGATTCGATCAATGCCCCGCCCGGGTTTTTGTATTTTGGTCTGTATATACTCCCCAATCCGCGTTCTTTCACGGAGTCCGCCTCCTGTCTTTATCCGATGGAGAACATCTGTTCATGGCCAATTTCTGGTCGATCCACTTCGTCAGTCTTGCCTCACTAAATCGGAGGCATTTTCGGGAAAGCTTGACGGCGAACGGCAGATTTTTTGCATTCCGATATATCCAGCGGACGCTCCTGCCCAGCCGCTTCCCCGTCTCCTCCGGGGTGAGAAGCCTGTCCCGATCCGGCAGTTTCTCATCGCTGCAATTTTCAACCGCCGGCACCACTGCGCGAATGAGAAGGGCTGTCTGCAGCCGGCTGATCTTAATCAACATCTCTTGCGCCTCCCGCTGAGATATTGCGCTTACCTCCTCCGGATGCTCTATCAAATCGGCCAACTCGCGCATTTGTGCCATCCGCTTCAGGCCGACATCCGGGAGATACTGGTCCCTGTAAAATAATACGGGCCCCGCCACGTATTTGTGACAACGTTACGCATGGGCCGAGTCCCCAATTACGTGGTTCACAACGATCTGCCGGGCCATAGAACCCGGCGAAAGATTGCTCGCCTCGGCCAGTTTGGCCATTTTTTCATAAACGTCGGTAGCCAATCGAAAGGACACCGGCCGCGTCCTGGGTTGGGGTTTTTCGGTGGATGGGGGAATGACATTCCGCCTGTCGACTTGCTCATGGATGCTTTTGAGAACATTGACGACCTGGATGTTTACTTCGCCTTTTTCAGCTCCCTGGTACAATATTTCAAAAGCCCGGTCAGTCGGTAGTCCGGGCTTATAGGATCTTACAGAAATCAGCGCGTCAAATATGTCACAGACCGTAATGATCTGTGAGAGCAGAGGAATCGAGAATGTCCTAAAATTAGTTGAAAAATGATGCATGACCTCGCTAAGGTGTTGACTGACGAAGGACAACACCAAAAAACAGGAGGTCATGCTGATGAAAAAGGTAATACGTTTTGGAACGGGAAGCAAATCAAAAAATCGAACGGAGACGATCCGGGCGATGGAAGCTGCGAGTAACGATTTGAACGGGAGGGTGGAGTTGATCCAGATGTTGATTCCGCTGGGGCTGAAAGATGTCCACGACGAATTGCAGGATGAGGTTCGGCGGCTGGTTGGAGAGAGGCACAGCCGGCAAAGCCCCGGCATCGGGCGTTGGGGAAAGAATCCGGGGTCCGTGTATTTGGGCGACCAGAAAATTCTGATCGAAGTGCCTCGCGTTCGAAATACGAATGATGGATGCGAAGTTCCATTGCAGAGTTATCAGGCGCTGCAGAATCCACGAGTGATTGACCATGCGGTATTGGCTCGAATGATCAACGGTCTCAGCAGCCGCAAGTACGAACGGGCGGCGCTGACGGTCCCGGAGACGTTTGGGATCCGGCGCAACAGCGTGTCGAGGCGATTTATCCGCGCGACGGCCCGGCAACTGAAGAAATTGATGGAGCGCGACCTCAGCCAGGAGGACATCGTGGCGATTTTTATTGACGGCAAAAGTCTTGGCGAGTTGGAGGTGGTGATCGCCCTCGGGATCACCATCGAGGGAAAAAAGCTGGTTTTGGGGTTCATCGAGACGAGCACGGAGAACGCGCGGGTGTGCAAGGAGTTTCTCAGCGGCTTGGTGCAGCGAGGCTTGAAGATGGAGGAAGAAATTCTGTTCATCATCGACGGAGCAAAAGGTATTCGGAAGGCGATCACGGATGTGATCGGCGCAGGCGCGTGTGTGCAGCGCTGTCAGTGGCATAAGCGCGAGAATGTGGTGAGCTATCTGGACAAAAAGCATCAGGGCGAGTTTCGCGGAAAACTTCAGGACGCCTACGACGAACTGACATACGACGTGGCCAGGCAGAAGCTGATGAACGTTCGGCAGGAACTCAAACGGCTGAATGTGTCGGCGGTTGCCAGTTTGGATGAAGGCTTGGAGGAAACGCTGACGCTTCATCGGCTGGGGGTGTTTTCCGAGTTGGGTACGAGTTTCAAAACGACGAATTGCATCGAGTCGCTCAACAGCATGGTCGGACAATATACCGGGCGCGTCACGAGCTGGAAGAACAGCGATCAGCGGCAACGCTGGGTAGCCTCCGCGCTGCTGGAAGTCGAGCCCTGGCTCCGAAGAGTAAAAGGCCACCGCTTACTCAAGAAACTTCGGCTGGCCATGAAACAACATGTTGTCTGCGAGGCTAAAGCGGCGTGAGTCATGCAGCATTTTCAACTAAAAAAGGGATTGACTCGAGGAATCTGTCCCGCTGTTAATCCTTTTGGATAGCCCATGCCATTCAGAAGCTCATGGTGCATTGATGCAACCTTTGCGATTCCTGTTTCCATGGGCAGTAACGACGAGATGATGAAATCGGTCAATATCGCGTGGCTTCGCATCTTCTGTTTCTGAGATTCAGTCAGAGGCCCGGCCTTGCGGATGATTCTATTTGAAATCCAAACTTTTCCGATGTCGTGAAACATGGCGGATTTAACGAGCATCGCGAGTATTTTTTTCCTTAGAACTTTCGGCTCCATCCCGCCAAAATCGAGAGGAAACTGTTTGAGTGTTTCGCGGACCAGATGCCGTATCATCCGTCGCCCGATTGCTTCAGCATATTGTGCAACCTTCAGCGAGTGTGTATAGGTGACCTCTCTGTCGTCTATTTTGTCCGCGATCTGGTTAAACTGTAGAAATAGTCCTGTATATTGATTCAGAGGCCAATTGACTTCGCGGGCGACTGCTGCAATCTTCTCCCGATAACGTCGGGATATCTCCACTTTGCCGCTCTCCCAGCGGCATACCATGACCGCACCGCTGACACTCCCCTCTCCCTTGAGACCCAGTCGTTCTGCCATCTGGCGGTATATCCACGCATTGTCAATCCGGAGGAGCCATAACGCCAGCGCCGGCGCAATTGTGAAAATGTCGAGTGCCACACTAATTTTCATAGTGCCGATTTTATATTTGAATATTTCGGGAAGCCCATAGGCTGTCGTATTAATAATGTCCTATCGACGGCGGAAGGGGGTAATGAGGGTTGCTGACTGCGGACATAAGGGGCGCAGGTAAATGGCACCTGCCGAATATTAGCGTTTACAGTTAATAATCCGATGAAAAAATCAAATCTTAACGAATACAGTTAAGAAAAATATCTGCCGAATTTTCGAGCACCATAATTTTTATTCATAAATCTATCGGCGAGATCCGGATCCAACTGTTCGAGAACTTTACGGATGCGGGCCTTTCTTGCTGTCGGAAGTTTCTCATCGGCAGAAATAGTCCCAATAATTCGATCGATGAGAAAATCGGCGGCGGCTTCATCCAAGTCTGAATAAAATCTGAGTCTATGCTCGACAGCATCGTAGTCGATGTGAAGGCCAAGCCTTGTGAACAATCTTGTAAAAGAATGTGGACGGTAATCAATCCCAATTTGCCGTTTTATGAACTGTTTAGCCTCTTCGTACGTCCAAGTTTTCCTAAAATTCGAGAGTTTCTTTACAAGCACCATTTCTTGGTCCTTCGTCAATTTTTTTGGGCGGCCGGGAGAAATCCTGGAATTTAAGGCCGATAATCCACCAGCCCTATATGCCGATAACCACCTCGAAACACTGCGCACAGTAACACGGGATCTCTTGGCAATCCGTGATATTTTTTCCCCCTGCTGATGTAAGTCAACAGCGGTTTTTCTCCTTTTCTCCAAAAATGCACGGTCTTCCTTCGATCGCAAAATCATTCCCCCCTTAATTCCAGTGCCCCCTATTCCACCATCCCGCTAGAAGCAATATTATCAATTCGTGAGGGTTCTTTCCAACACAGCGGTATCTTCAAAGAGTCGGACGGCGTAAATGTCGTCTACCCGCCAAAAATGGAATGGCTAAGAAGCTACAAACAAGACCGCCGACCGGGACGAGTGGTGTGCTGACAAACAATCTGACACGCCTCTGTTACGGGCTAAGATTTTGCCCATATTACTCCTCAAGACGATATAAAATCCAGAACATCCATGGGTAAGATACTGAACCAAACGGGAAAATTATGGAGACATCCGGGCAAAAAATCACCCAAAGCAGTGGTCCTTAGGAGCCATTTCACACCCGGCTATTTTGTTGTGTTAGCCGATGAGACATTATTAATACGTCACTATATCGTCTCCCTTCAAATAATCATGTATCACGTACGACCATGAAGTGAATCAATGCCGGCAACCGTTCAGACCTGCCTCGCTGGCAGAACCGGTTCCGGCGTAGGGAGGATTTGCGATGGATGAGAATGATATCGACTTCAGCTCCGACGATATCGATCGTCTTGCGTTTATGGTCGCCCGGTATCCGTGGACAGGTCGGCAGGGAAATACAGATTGCAAGGTGACCCTCGGAATCCTGAGACGAGTTAAACTGGCGCGCGCGGCCCATTTTTTGTTCTCACGCCGTCAGTTGGCCAAAGAGTGTGGATTGAGCCGAAGCGGTTGTGATCCGTCTGTCCGGCGAGCAATAAAAAACGGGTGGATTCGGTGCGTTAAACCAGGTAGTTACAAAGAAGGGAGTCTGTGGTTTCTCAATAAAAGAATGCTCGAACAGTTCATTGGCCGGACGAGTCAAAACAGTCCAATGCCGGAAATGCGTAAGCAGTCCAATGTAAACCCTGCAAATTTGCAATTTTCTAACATTCCTGATTTCAATTTGGGGCACGCCGCCTTCCGAGACCGGTGTCTCGGCGCATCTGGTATGAGAATCATCATAGCCATTCGGGCTGGTGTGCGCATCAATCCCACCGAGCTGGCAAAGGATACGCATTTGGACGTGACCGTCGTGCGCAGGCGACTAAACCTCATGGCGAAGTACAGGGTGCTCCGGCGCGTCGAGGGCAACTGGATCTTGGATCTGTCCATGCTCGACCGGGCGGCCAAACGCGCCGGAACCGCAGGTTGTAGCTGGCATCAGGTGGCATCGTACAAGCGAGAGAGGGTCGAGTACCGGAGATGGTATAGGAAGCACCTGAAAGGAAAAGGGAAGGGCCGCCGCCGGCGCCGGAAATGGAACTGATCAGCTTGCCTCTGCCGAAGAAGATATCGATCACCACCCATCTGGTTTATGAAACTCGCCGTGAACGTCCGTCAGGATCTCCGGAAACTGGCTTGCCTTCAAGACGCCTCGCCGGATTTTTTTGAAAAAGGTCGCCTGCGCGTGCAGAACCCGGCTTGGGTGTTCATGTGGATTCAAGACACCCACAGTTTTTTTCAGTTCCTTTGTAACGATCCGAATGGGCTCCACCAGGTCGGAATCGTTCGAGATCACCACGGCGACTTCAAATTCCCCCCGAAAGGCATCGTACAGAAGATGCGTCGCCAGATTCACGTCAGAACCCTTCTCCTCCGTCTTCACGACTTCCGCATACTTCATTTCCCCGGCAATGGATGAGGCCAGCGGCATTTTGACGATATGTGTCAGGAAATGGCCGTGATGAATGGAAAGGTTCGGCAGGGTCTTGAGCGCCCGGAGATAGGTCTGCTGACGGATCGGTTGCTCCGGATCTTTGGCTCGCGGGGTCACAAGCGCAGTGTAGTATTTGATGGCCTTGATCTCATTTTTCGGGAGCATGTGGCGGCAGAGTTGGGAGAGGTCCAGCCATTTGTACGGAGTGCCTCTGAGCGCACCGAAATACAGATTGAACGCATCAATATAGACGACCGTAATCATGTGGACCCCTTATAATGCAGAAGCCGCCCGAAGGCGGCTTCGCGCCCAGCGCCGAAGCAACTGGGGTGGTATGGCCGAATAGTCATTCAGATTCCGTTGTCTGTCAAGGGAAATCGCATGAAATTGGAGGTTGGAATTAGGATCCTCGTTTCGAAGTATCCTGTGACATGATCCCCCTCATTATTTCGCTTGCCGTCTTGTCCGGCGGGACGCCGCAGGCGCGGCAGACCCAGTAGAACTCAACCACGTCCAGCCGCCGTTCGCCCTGTTCAATTCGGGCGACAAAAGAATGCTCCCGCTTGAGCCTCTTGGCCAGATCGCGCTGGGTCAGGCCGGCGGCCTTCCGCATGGACACCAGCTTTTTTCGAAACACAGCGTAAAGCGGTGTGAACGTCGATTTTTTCATCCGGGGCATTATGCGCCCACGCATGCCTTGCTCGCAAAAGGCGAGCATGGTAGACTGTGTTGGTATTCGGGAAAGACGGCTTGATTATGGCTTGGAATCACCTATACTTTGTATATATATACAGTTGGCATCCGGCACCTTATAAACCTGATTCATTTATTCGCTTGATTCTGCAAAGGGGGTAGCCCGAAGGATGCCTGTTGACGACTCTGGGCGCGGAGGGGAAACGGCAAGGGCTGACAACCACGGACGGAATGTCATCTCAGGTGTATCATCCACCCCGAATCTTTCAGGGGATGGTGTAGTACTGCGCCTATACCGGGAGTGTCGGCCGGTTGCGACCGCCGCCTCCTTCAAGTTGACAAACTTCCGTTCCGATGGGTATAGTAGTTTCAGATGTAGATATCCTTCCCGTCGTCCTCTCGGGTCCGTAAGGACAGCCGAGATACGGATGACGGGCAGTTTTTTTATGGGCCCCTCCAAGTGAGCAGAGTGGTTGTGCTCATCGACGGCGGATATCTCGACAATCTCCTCCTCTATCAATACGGCGGCTTGAAAATCGACTTCGCAAAACTATCCGTCCGTCTGGCCGTGCCGCACGAACATCTTCGAACGTATTATTACAACTGCCTTCCCTTTGTGGGATCCAATCCCGCTCCGGCGGATATGGCCCGATTGGAGCACGCCCGAAAATTTTTCGGGGTCCTGACAAGGCTGGAACGCTTTGAAGTCCGTGAAGGCAAATTGAAAATGCGGCCGGGCGGCCCCGTTCAAAAACAGGTCGACATGCTATTCGGCGTCGATCTTGTGCGTCTGGCCTCAAAACATCTGATCACCCACGCCACTCTCCTGACCGCCGACTCCGATTTTATCCCGGCAGTAAATTTCGCCAAAGAGGATGGTGTTGTCGTCAAACTCGCCTATTTCGCGGATGCCATGCCGGCCGGCGATCTTCTCGATGCTGTAGACGAACGTCTACTTTTGACCAAGGGCGATATGGAGAGCATCAAACGAAAATGAACCATCAGATACAACTGAACCAGATTGTCCCGGTCGAAAATCTCATCGCCCCGACATTTCATTTCAAATCCGTCGACGAAAAGTTCCCACTGCGGATCCGCGGTGGCGCGAGTCTTGATCCGTTCACATGGATGACGCTGGCCGCCGATGTTGAAAACGAGGAAGGCGACCTCTCGTACCGGTTCGGCGGCGAAATCCGCCTGTTCTCCCGCGTCCTCGCTCTGCGCGGCGGCTACACCACCGACTCCCGGGAATTCCTTGCCGGCATCGGGTTCAACATCAAGTTCCTTGCGCTCGATTACGCGTACAGCACACACGATGATTTGGGGCAGACGCACAGGATTGGTCTGAACATTAAAATCAAATGAAAGTTGGGAGGTAACCCATTCAATGACCCTTTGTTCCAGATTGGCGATTTGTGGCCTGTTGTTTTCGATTTCGATGCCATCCGCGTTCGCCGGCGCCCCCAGATTGGTCTCCTTCCAAGGTCAATTAACCGACTCGGTCGGCGTCCGATTGACGGGGACTTATTCGATGACATTCAAAATGTACACCATCTCATCCGGCGGATCACCGCTTTGGACGGAAGCTCAGTCTTCTGTTTCGGTTTCCAACGGCGTTTTTGATGTCGAACTCGGCAATGTCACTCCCCTGACGCTTCCCTTCGATACCCAATATTGGATCGGCGTGACGGTTGGCTCAAATCCGGAAATGACCCCGCGCCGGAAACTGCTGTCTGCTCCCTACTCATTTTGGTCCGACACCGCTTTCTATCTCGCCCCGGGCGCCTCCGCTTCGGGTTCCTTCTATGTTCTGGACACCTTCACGGTCAGCGGCTCGAATTTTCTTGTCAGCAAAATGGGTAACATCGGAATCGGCACGCTGAATCCGGCCACAAAACTCGACGTCAGCGGCACGGTCACGGCGACGGCGTTCGTCGGAAGTGGTGCTAATCTCACGGGACAGAAGGCGTGGATCACAATTTCGAAATGCGGTGGGACCGCTCCATCTTGCCCTTCGGGGTGGACGTCTTATTACACCTACACAGCAACCATCGTGGCCGCCAACGATTGCGGATCTTCATCTAATAAAACGTGGAACTCTTGTTACAAGGATTTTTGATGAATCCGGCATCCCGAGGAGGAGGTTGTAGATGATATTGAGAAACGTGGTTTGTTGCATTCTGGTCCTTTTTTTTATTGCAATTCCGGCCTACGCCAACGCGCCGCGTCTAATTTCTTTTCAAGGTCAACTGACAGATACCAACGGAGTCCGCCTGCAGGGCAACTACTCCATGACATTTAGAATGTATAATGTTCCCTCAGGCGGGTCTTCACTGTGGACGGAAGCCCAGTCTTCGGTATCTATCACAAGCGGCGTGTTTGATGTCGAACTGGGCAGTGTCACGCCATTGACATTGGCGTTTGACACGCAGTATTGGTTGGGCGTTTCCATCGCCGGCAACGCGGAGATGACGCCGCGGCGAAAACTGTTGGCGTCCCCCTATGCCCTCTATGCGGATACGGCGGCGTTTTTGGCCGGCTCGGCACAGGCATCGGGATCGTTTACGGTCAAAGACACGTTAACAGTGAAGGACACTGCGCTGGTCGTCAAGGACAACGGGTATGTCGGCATCGGCACATCCAGTCCCGGTAGAAATTTGACCGTCGCAAACAACGGGGCGGACGTGTACGTGCAGGTTAGCAACTCATCTGCCGGTGGCCGGAAATGGAATATGCGGTCGGCGGGGACGGGTTCGTCCAAGAAACCCGGATCGTTTTCAGTTGAAGATGAAGACGCAGGCGTGACGCGGATGTTGATCGACACATCTGGTTACGTGGGCGTTGGGACAGATACACCTACGGCCACTTTGCACGTATCGGGCACGGTCAAAGCCGACACGTTCGAAAAATCTGATGGGACGATTATCGGAGGGGGCGGTGACCTGCGCTTCCCGGACGGAACAATTGGCATGACACCCGTTTTTTCCCAGGTTTCCTCGCTGGTCAATTACACAGTCCCCACCGGTAAAACGCTTTATGTCACGCAGGTCTACTCCAATGTGGCGGCTGCAACATTGCAAGTAACCATCGGTGCAAGTACCTACACGATTTTAGACATTTATGGCTCGGCTGGCTGGAATAAAGGGGATTTTTTAAGCAACTCTTCAAACGCCATTGGATTGAATAATCTTACGCTCTCGCAACCAATAATCCTACCGGCAGCCGCCGTAGTTAAAACAAGTACGACTGATACCTTCACGATAAATGGCTTTTTGGTTTCATCTGGTGTCAGTGTCATTTTAGAATCTGTGACGTCCTCTGTGAATTATACGGTTCCCACAGGAAAACTCCTGATTGTATCGCAAGCTTATTGTCCGAGCGGGTCGAGTTTGCAATTCACGGTCGGCGGGTCGATCTACACACTTGCGGAGGGAATCTGGAACACAGCTTATTCGAGTGTTGGAACAGCCGAAGACAGGGAGGCGTCCACTCTGACATTGGCGTTACCAATATTTGTCCCTGCCGGAGGAGTCGTCAAATCAAGTACCGCAAGTGGTATTACCATTAATGGATACCTGAAATAGTGATCGACGACCGGTGGAACGCGCACGTGTACGCTCGCCTGCATCCACAAAAGAGTTGGCGTTCATGAGGACAGGAACACCGCTCAGAATCCTTGTCGTCAGCATTTTCATCTTCAGCGTCACATGCTCGGCTGGCATGGCCCTGTCAATGTCCTCATCTGACTTCGTCATCCGCACCTCCAACATCGACGCCGGCATCGACTCGGGCGTTTCTACCGATTTCGTCATGTTCGCCAGCGTCGGCCAGGCCGCGTCGGACACCATGTCCGGCGATTCAAATATCATGAAGGGCGGCTATATCCATACTCTCCTGTACGATGATTACGCTGGACCCGTCTGGTTTGTGAACGATGCGCGCACCGCCTCGGACTCCTTCACCCACGCCGGCGGCCACGACACTTGGTACGGCGACGGCTCAAAATCCCGGCCGTTTCTGACCATCACGAGGGCCCTGAAAAAAGCCAAGGCCGGTGACACCATCTTCATCGACGCCGGCGTCTACTCCGAGACCGTCGTGATCGACACGGATTATATCGCTCTGATCGGTAAGGACTCAAACGCGACGGTGATCGACCCGCCAGGGGCGAATTCGACGAGCGGACTATACGGCATTTATGCCGATACGCAAACAGGCATCACGATCAAAACCCTCGTCGTGACCGGCGCCTACGACGGGATACATTTCCACAACGTGGACAACTCCAGAATCGAAGGCGACAGCGTAAGCTCCTGCGGCAACGTCGGTATATATCTTCGTGTCAATTCGGACACCAACACGATCATCAACAACACGGCCAGTTCGAATTCGTACGGCATCTTTCTGGATGCGAGTTCAAGCAACACGGTGAGCAACAACACGGCCAGTTTGAATTCGAACCGCGGCATCCATCTAACTTCGAGTTCGAGCAACACGGTGAGCAACAACACGGCCAGTTCGAATTTGGACGACGGCATTTCTCTGAATTCGAGCTCGAGTAACACGGTGAGCAACAATACAGCCAGTTCGAATTCGGGCGAGGGCATCTATCTGAATGGGAGTTCGAGCAACACGGTGAGCAACAACACGGCCAGTTCGAATTCAGCCCACGGCATTCTACTGCAGTCGAGTTCGAGCAACACGGTGGGCAATAACACTGTCAGTTCGAATTCGTTCTACGGTATCTATCTGGATGCGAGTTCGAGCAACACGGTGAGCAACAACATGGCCAGTTCGAATTTGATCTACGGCATCTCTCTATATTCGAGTTCGAGCAACACGATGGTTCAAAACACCATGGACTCCAACGTCAAGTACCAGATTTATATCTACGGCACGTCCTCCTCTGACACGGTGCAGAAGAACAACATCAAGACCTCAACGACCAATCCCGACAGCGGGGTGTACAATGCGTCGACAGTTACTACCAACAAATTCACCTTCACCCGCAACTATTGGAACTCGACCGACACGGGGCGAATCAAGAAGATGATCTTCCAGGAATCGAACGGTGATTCCGTGATCTGGCAACCGTTCCGTCTCGGCCATGTCGACACCGCCGCCGGCGCCGACACGACCGCGCCCAAAGCGCCGGACACGGTGGCGGCGAGCGCGGCGGCGGGCGCGGGGACGGTGCTTGTGACATGGTCGGCGGTGACGGCGAATGAGGAGGGCGTGGCAGGGTCGCCGGCGGTGGCGCAGTATCGCGTGTATCGCGCGACGGTTTCCGAGACGTCGAGTTGGACGTATCTCGGTAACAGCGCGAGCACGTCCTACACAGACAACACCGGCACGCTCGGCGTGACGTACTACTACCGCGTGACCGCGCGGGACGGGGCGGCGTTTCCGAACGAAAGTTTCTACTCCGACTCCGTCGTCAACGCCAAGCCGTCGGGGTTCACCAAAGACACAGAACCCATGGGCGCCAACGCGGGGGTGCATTACAGTTCCATCCAGTGGGGCGATTACGACAACGACGGCGACCTCGACCTTGCCGTGTCGGGATTTGACGGCACAACCAACCGATTGATCATCTATCGGAACAACGGCGGCGGAAGTTTCACGAACGTGGCGGAGCCGATGGGCGCGAACGCGGGTGTGTATTTGAGTTCCATCCAGTGGGGCGATTACGACAACGACGGCGACCTCGACCTTGCCGTGTCGGGACAGGATGGCAGCGGGAACAAACGATTGATCATTTATCGGAACAACGGCGGCGGAAGTTTCACGAACGTGGCCGAGCCGATGGGCGCCAACGCGGGGGTGGATTGGAGTTCCATCCAGTGGGGCGATTACGACAACGACGGCGACCTCGACCTTGCCGTGTCGGGAACAATTGATAACGGCGCAAACAACCGATTGATCATCTATCGGAACGATGGCGGCGGAAGTTTCACCAGCGTGGCCGAGCCGATGGGCACCAACGCGGGGGTGTATCAGAGTTCCATCCAGTGGGGCGATTATGACAACGACGGCGACCTCGACCTTGCCGTGTCGGGACTTGATAACAGCGCGGCCAAACGATTGATCATCTATCGGAACAACGGCGGCGGAAGTTTCACGAACGTGGCCGAGCCGATGGGCGCCAACGCGGGGGTGCGGGAAGGTTCCATCCAGTGGGGCGATTACGACAACGACGGCGACCTCGACCTTGCCGTGTCGGGATATGACGGAAGCAGGCGATTGATCATCTATCGGAACGACGGCGGCGGAAGTTTCACGAACGTGGCCGAGCCGATGGGTGCCAACGCGGGGGTCTGGTTCAGCTCCATCCAGTGGGGCGATTACGACAACGACGGCGACCTCGACCTTGCCGTGTCGGGACGAGATGGCAGTCTGAACTACCGATTGATCATCTATCGGAACGATGGCGGCGGAAGTTTCACCAGCGTGGCCGAGCCGATGGGCACCAACGCGGGGGTGTATCAGAGTTCCATCCAGTGGGGCGATTATGACAACGACGGCGACCTCGACCTTGCCGTGTCGGGATATACTGGCTCACTCTACCGATTGATCCTCTACCGGAGCGACACCATTGCCTCGGCCAATGTCCGGCCGGCCGCGCCGGTGACTGACACGCCCAAAGGCGCGGCGTTCGCCCAGGGCGACACCGTGACGTTTCGCTGGACGAAAGTCTCAACCGACACGACGCCCGACACCGGCATGACGTACAACCTGCGCGTCGGCTCCGCGCCGGGCAAGTCCGACATTATCGCCGCTGATACCAACAGTGCCGACTCGGTTGGCCATACCATCCTTGGCAACGCCCAGAACGACACGTCGGCGTATCTGATTCGCAACCTTGGCGGTGGAACATACTACTGGTCCATCCAGGCCGTCGACGGTGGCATGATGCGGTCGGCGTGGGCGCCGGAGGAAACGTTCACTATTACCGCTCCCTATTCAGGCCCCGGATGGTTTGTCAATGACATGTACACAGCGTCAGATTCCTACACTTACTCGGCCGGCTCTGACACAGCGGGCGACGGTTCGGTCTCGAAACCATTCCGTTCACCAGCCAAGGCCCTCCAAAAAGCCAAATCCGGAGATACAATCTATGTCGATGCTGGATTGTTTAATGATACCTATGTTGAAATAAGCCCGGGGTTGGAGACGTCAGCGTTGCGAATTGACACCGACTATCTGAGTATTATAGGAAAAGATTCCTCATCGACAATAATTGATCCGCCCGGTCCGAATACTGTTACAGGTTACTATGGCGTATATGCCGATACTCAAATAGGTCTTTTAATAAAAAACTTGGGTATTATAGGAGCGAACCACGGCATATACTTTGATAATGTCTCTTATTCAACAATTACTAATGACAGTATTGATTTATTCAACGGCAACGGCGCGGCAATTCATTTTGGCCGGAGTGATTCAAATACACTAAGCCGTCTAAATACATTATCAAATTATCGCGGGATCGAGATGTTCTACAGCTCGAATAATACAATCAATAATGTAACTGCCAATTCAAATCTTGAAGGCATATTCCTTAATTCTTGTACAAATACAACGATAATCGATAACACCGCCAATCTAAATTCGAACTATGGCGTTTATGTAATTTCATCGAATGGGAGCAAAATTAGCCGCAATCGCTGTTATTCAAATAACAATACGGGCATTTTGATTAGTTCATCATCGGACAATGTCATAAGTGATAACATAGTAGATTCCAATTCCCTATTCGGAATCTATTTTTCTTCATGCTTTAACCATCTTTTATTGCGCAATAAGATTCTGTCTAACAGACGGGCTGGCATAGCACTGTATCAGTTTTGTGATACGAATTTTATATCCGAAAACGAAATATCAAATAATGATACCGGAATCTGGCTTCGCATATCGTCATCGAATAATACTATTTCCAAAAATAACATATACAGCAATAATGTTAGCAATTTCTATAATCAGGCCGGAATGGGACAACCAGTTTACAGAAATTGGTGGGGAACGACAGATGAAGTTGCGATCAAATCAAAATTTAGCGATACGGCAGGTACATTTTCACCGTATCGACTGGGTCTAATAGATACGTCTTCCGGTTCGGATACAACAGCCCCCGCAACACCTACTAATTTGACAATTACAAAATTGCAGGACGGGTATCCAATTTTGACGTGGATTCTACCGACCGCAACAGAGGAAACAAATGGCGGCTCAATAGGGTATACTGGTACAAAAATCTATCGCATAAAAAATCAGACTGACACGTCCAACTGGGCAAATAGTGTCAATTTGGTCCGGACGACAAATTCAACAGAGACGACATGGACTGACACAACGGTTACGCTGGGTAATGCATATTATTACCGCATCACATCGTTCGATGCCGCGACGAGAGTCAATCAATCATTCTTCAATACAGACACTGCTTCTATATTAGCTACAAGAACCGTGTGGTTTGTAAATGATACGTATTCATCATCGACAGATAGTTTTACGACTTCAACAGGCTCTGATGCCACTGGAAATGGAAGCAGGGGCACGCCTTATTTGACAATTACAAAAGCGTTGAGCGCGGCCAAATCTGGCGACACTATTATTGTTGATGTTGGACTATACGGCGAGACAGTTACGATCGATACGGATTACATTAGTCTCATAGGAAAGGATTCATTATCGACTGTCATTAACCCGCCAGGGTCATTCTCAATCGGTATATATTCCATCGGTCGTAAAGGATTGCTTATTAAAAATCTTGGTATCACGGGCGCATATCACGGGATACAGTTTGATAGCGTTGATCTTTCTACGATTACGGGCGACAGCATATGCTCAAATAGTTTCTACGGCATTTGGCTTTACAATGGATGTGATACGAATGAAATCAGTTCGAGCATTATCTCGTTTAACACTCAAGACGGTATAGAAATCCAATCAAACTCCAATAACAATACAGTTAGAAATAATACGATATCCTCAAATAATTCCGCCGGAATTACTATTGTTACTAGCCAGAACAATACAATAGCCAACAATATCTGTAATTCTAATGCTTCGGCCGGCCTCCAACTTACGACTAATTGCACGGGAAACGTCGTTATTAATAACGTGTCTAATTCGAATGCATATGGAATATATCTCACCTCCTATTGTAACTATAATCGTTTCTCTAACAACATCCTGGCTTTGAATTCAATTCATGGTGTCGCATTACAAACTAGCTCTAATAGCAATCAATTCATTCAGAATGACATTCTATCCAATTTCAAATACCAAGTCTTTATCTCCGGTGGCTCTTTCTCGGATACATTCACTAAGAATAATATTAAATCGTCGTCCACATATCCCGACAGCGGTGTTCTCAATAATACGAATAACTCGCATAATTTCCCAACAAACTGGTGGGGCACGACGGACGAATTAGCTATAAATAGGATGATTTATGACAGTGCCGTGCCGAAGAAGATTAATTTCAGACCTTACCGATTAGCAATAGTTGATACGGCCGTTGGAGCAGACACGACCGCACCTTTGCCTCCTATTAACGTATTTCTAGAGGCGAGCGCTTCCGAGCAGATCAAACTCTCTTGGGTAATCCCTGTGATCAATGAGGAGACAAACGGCGGGTCAGTGGGATATGTGGGTACGAAGATCTATCGAATAAAGAATACGCCAGATACAACACATTGGGCGAACAGTAATAATCTGGTAAGAATTAGTAGTACTACTGACACATCTTGGTCGGACACGGGTGCTTCAGGCGGTGATACTTACTATTACCGGCTGACCTCTATCGATGGTGCGACGTTTGTTAATGAGTCATTTTTTACAGATACGAAATTCGGCTTTGTCAGCCCTGCCTATGCTGGCCCTGTCTGGTACGTCAACGACACGCGGACTTCATCGGATTCCTTCACTTACACGGGTGGAACAGACACATGGTATGGCGATGGGTCCAAATCGAGACCCTTCTTTACGATCACAAAAGCTTTGAGCACGGCCAAATCCGGCGACACCATCTACATCGATGCGGGCCTCTATTCCGAGACAGTCGTCATCGACACAGACTACATCAGCTTGATTGGCAAGGACTCGAACGCAACCGTAATCGACCCGCCGGGGGCGAATTCGACGAGCGGGCTGTACGGCATCTACGCCGATACACAGAAGGGGATTGTGATCAAAAATATCGGGCTGACTGGAGCGTACGATGGCATACATCTCTACAATGTCGATCTTTCTACGATCACGCAGGACAGCACCGGGGGCTGCGGAGATATTGGGATTTATCTCCGAGCTAATTCCGACACTAATACCATAAGTGACAACACCGCCAATTTGAATTCGTACAGCGGCATCTATCTGACTTCGAGTTCAAACAACACAGTAGGCAGTAACACGGCCAATTCAAATGCGATCGGTATATATCTGACTATTTCGTGTTCAAACAACACAGTGACCAACAACACGATCAATTCGAATGGGGATGGTATCCGTCTAACTTCGGGTTCAAACAGCAATACGGTAAGCAACAACACGGCCAATTTGAATACGTCCAACGGCATCTATCTGGATGCGAGTACGACTAACGTGGTGGGTAATAACACCACAAATTTGAATTTGACATACGGCATTTATCTTAATTCGAGTTCGAGCAACGTGATGAGCAATAACACCGTTAAATCGAATTCGTCCCACGGGATAGGTCTGTCATGGAGTTCGAACAATGCGGTAGTCCAAAACACCCTGGACTCCAACGTCCAGTATCAGATTTACATCATCGGCTTGTCCTCCTCAGACACGGTACAGAAGAACAACATCAAACCATCGACAACCAATCCCGATAGCGGAGTATACAACGGCACAAACAACGCATTCGATTTCACCCGCAACTACTGGAACACGACCGACTCTTTGGCCATCAACAAAATGATTTTTGACACGGCAACAGGCAAGCTCGTCAAGTTCCAGCCCTATCGCCTGGGTGCTGTCGATACCGGACCCGGCGCCGACACGACCGCCCCGAAGGCGCCTGACACGGTGTCGGCGAGCGCGACCGCTGGGGCGGGGACGGTGCTATTGACGTGGGCGGCGGTGACGGCGAACGAGGAAGGCGTCGCGGGGTCGCCGGCGGTGGCGCAGTATCGCGTGTATCGCGCGACGACGGCCGACACGTCAAGCTGGACGCTGGTCGGCACGCCCACGGGCGCGGCGCTGACGGATTCGGGAATGACGTTTGGGCCGACATACTACTACCGCGTGACCGCCCGGGACGGCGCGGCGTTTCCGAATGAAAGTTTCTACTCCGACTCCATCGCCGGCGCCAAGCCGTCCGCGTGGACCAACGCTGCCGAGCCGATGGGCGCCAGCGTGGGGGTGTTTCAGAGTTCCATCCAGTGGGGCGATTACGACAACGACGGCGACCTCGACCTTGCCGTGTCGGGATCTGACGTCGCAAACAACCGATTGATCATCTATCGGAACGATGGCGGCGGAAGTTTTACGAACGTGGCCGAGCCGATGGGTGCCAACGCTGGGGTGATTTACAGTTCCATCCAGTGGGGCGATTACGACAACGACGGCGACCTCGACCTTGCCGTGTCGGGAGTTGATTGGAGCTCAAACAGACGATTGATCATCTATCGGAACAACGGCGGCGGAAGTTTCACGAACGTGGCCGAGCCGATGGGCGCCAACGCGGGGGTGATTTACAGTTCCATCCAGTGGGGCGATTACGACAACGACGGCGACCTCGACCTTGCCG